>OZ245765.1:0-1200000 GCA_965227655.1 Rhodoglobus sp.
GAGATCGCGGCGGGGGAGCTCGATGCCGCGCAGGGCCACCTCCTGCTCGCGCTCGCCTGCGCGGTCGAGCAGGGGATCGAGTCGCTCGAGCGCCGCGCACGGGTGGCCCTCAAGTCGATAGGGCGTGAGCCCATCCCCAGCGCGATGGAGCGCAGGAAGCAGTCCCTTACGGCCGCCGAACTCCGGGTGGCGCTGCGCGCCGTCACGGGGCTCAGCAACCGCGAGGTGGCCCGTGAGCTGTTCGTGACACCCAAGACCGTCGAATTCCACCTGGCCAGGATCTTCCGCAAGCTGGGCGTCGGCTCTCGGCAGGAGCTTGCGGAAGCGTTCCACGACAGGGATTGAGCGGATAGAGACGGGGCGAGCCGCGGGAAACGGCCCGCCCCGCTCTCTCGCGCCACAGGGCTGGCCGAGAGCCGGTAGTCCTAGCTGGACACCTGGAACGAGCCGACCACGTTCTGCAGCACCGTCGACTTGTCGAAATCGGAGACGAGCTGCAGCACCACGGCGACGAGGTAGCTGCCCGAGCTGTCGGTGGTGGTCAGCACGTAGTAGTCGGCGCCGCCGGTACCTCCGCAGTCTGTCCAGCTGTTGTACTTGCCGGTGTACAGCCCGTCGTCGTACTCCTCCCCGACGTCGAGCGGGGTGCACTCGGCCTCGAGCCCGCTCGAGAGCAGGCCGAGCGCGGCATCCACGGTCATGGAGCTTGCCGCCGTCGCCGCGACGCTCACGCCCGGAGTTCCCCAGCTGGTGCTGTAGCTCGCGCTGTCCGGGGTCGCGGTCACCGAGACCCACGAGTGGCCCTCGTTGTCAGTGAAGCCCGCGCCATCGACATCCGACCAGGTGTTCGGCACGGAGACCGACACCGCGCCGCTGTCGTCGGTCACTGTCACGAACGACCCGACCTCCTCCTGGTCGCCGCCGAGCACGTTGGTGGCGGTGACCTCGAGTTCGCTGCCGTTGAGCTGGCCGTCGAGCAGTTGGTCGGTCGAGGGCCGGTACACGGTCACGTCGATGGTCGCGTCCACCCCCTGGGTGCGGATCACCTGGCAGTAGTCCTCCAACGTTCCCCCGGCCCCGAGGGTGATGCCCGCGAGCGAGATCAGCACGTCGCCCGGCTCGATGCCGGCCTTGTCCGCGGGGCCGCCCGCCTGCAGGGACGATACCCAGATGCCGTTCGGGGTGCCGTCCTCCTCGGGGGCCATCGCCTGCGCGTTGATGCCGAGCGACAGCACGGGCTTGCCCGCCTTCAGGTCGTCGATCACGGCTAGCGCCTCGTCCCGGTGGATGGCGTAGTTGTAGTCGAGCTCGTCGTCTCCCGCGTAGTTCACCCCGACGACGCGTCCGTTGTCCGCGACGAGCGGCCCGCCGGAGTTCCCGCCGCGGATGCGCGCGTCGTGCTCGATGACGTGGTCGAGCGACGCCCAGGAGTCGTCCTGGGGGACATCCGCCTTGGAGACGATGCCCCGAGTGAGGGTGAAGTTGGGGTCGCCGAGCGGGAAGCCCGCCGAGTAGACATCCAGGGCGGTCTTGATCTCGCCCTGGTACCAGCCCAGGAACGGGTAGGTGCCCTTGTCGAGCTGCACCACCGCGAGGTCGAGGCACTCCGAGGCACCGAGGACCGTCGCGTTGTACTGCCGGTCGGTGTCGCCGCCGAGCCAGACTTTGAGCGTCCCCGCGCCGACCACCACATGGTTGTTGGTCAGGGCGATGCCGCTCGGGTCGATCAGGAATCCGGAGCCGCGACCGGCGGTCTCGGAGGGCTGAGTGGTTCCGGGGTCGATGAACGTGCCCTGAGCTTGGACCTGGATGGTCGCGGACTGCACGTCCTCGAAACCGACCGGACTGGGCCCGGCGGCGGCGCACGAACTGAGCGTCGCGGCCGCGACGGCCAGAACCAGTGCGCCCGACGCGCGGGCGCGCAGGCGTGCATCCTTCTGTGCTGTGAACAAGGGTTTCCTCCTGCGGCGGAGTGCACCTGACTCCGAACCGCACCCCAGTGTCCTGCTGTGGCGCTGTGCCCCAAGAGAGCCAGTCACCCTAGTTCTCAAGGTCTGGGGTGGTCGAAGGGAGCCGTTACCCTGCAAGCCTGCTGTGTGATTTCCGTGTTCTTGTGGTGCATCGGGTGTGAACGACGACAGCGGGCGGATACTGAGGACCGTCTGAACCGAAGGAGGCGCGGTGGGGCCCTTCCTTGCCGGGATTCGCGTGATCGGCGGCCCGCTGCCCGTGGTGCTCGAGGTGCTCGCGGCCGTCGCCGCGCTGGCCCTCATCGTCCGTCCCCTTCCTCGCGGCGCCTGTGTGCGCTGGCTCGTCGTCGTTGTCGGCTCCCTCGTCCTGGGGGCGTCGGTGGGCCTTCTCGCGTGCTGGCTGATCGGGGACGTCGCCAACGCCTTCGACGTCACCCTCTCCACCGTGTCGCGCGCCTGGGTCGCTGTCGGATTCGCCGGCATCGCGCTGGCGATCGCGAGCCTGATCCGGACGCGCGCCCGGCGCCGGGTCGGCGCGGTCGCCGCCGCGCTCCTGTTCGCCCTCGTGGGCGCTGTCGGCGTCAACGCCGATTTCGGCCAGTACCCGACGCTGGCGAGCGCGCTCGGCCTCGCCTCGATCGCCGACCTGCCCGCCGACGTGCTCGCGGCGCAGAAGGCCGCGACGGGGACGACGGATGCCTCCACCTGGCAGGCACCGGCAGACCTTCCGGCGAAGGGACTCGTCGGCGCCGTGACCATCCCCGCCACGGTCTCGCACTTCGCCGCGCGCGAGGGCCTCGTCTACCTGCCCCCCGCTGCCCTCACGGCCAACCCGCCGGCGCTGCCCGTGCTCGTGATGCTCTCGGGGCAGCCGGGGAGTCCCGAGCACGTCTTCATCTCCGGGCACGTCGACAAGCTCATGGACGCGTTCGCCGCACAGAACCACGGCCTGGCCCCCATCGTCGTCGTGCCAGACCAGCTGAGTGCGCCGAGCGTCAATCCCATGTGCGTCGATTCCGCGATCGGCAACTCGGCGACGTACCTCACCGTCGACGTCCCCGCGTGGATCCGGGCGCACCTGCACGTCGAGACCACGCCCTCGACGTGGGCCATCGGCGGGTTCTCGCAGGGCGGCACGTGCGCCATCCAACTGGGGGCTGGGCATCCGGATCTGTTCGGCTCGATCTTCGACGTGTCGGGCGAGCTCGAGCCCAAGGTCGGCAGCGAGGAGGCGACCATCGCGGCCGGATTCGCCGGCAGCGCCTCCGCGTACGACGCAGCCAAGCCCCTCGCCCTGATCGCCGCACACGCGCCGTACAGCGACACCGTCGCGGTATTCGCCGCGGGGGCTCTCGACACGAAGTACAGCCCATGGATCGCGACGGTCGCGGCAGCCGCCAGCGCAGCCGGGATGCACTCGACAGTGTTGAGCTCGCCCGGAACCGCCCACGACTGGTACACAGTGCAGTATGCGATCACGCACGGATTCCCGCCGATACTCGCGCACATGGGGCTGACCCGATGAGCTTCGTGAGGCGCATCCCGTTCACCCTCGTGCTCGTCGCGGTACTCGTGATCGTGGCGATCGTTGCCCGAAGCCCGCACGTGGTCCTGGCCATCCTCGCGGCGGCCGTGGGCGTCGCGGCGGCCGAACGGCTCATGGGAACGTGGCGCACCGTGGTCGCCTTCGTCGTCACGGGCGTCGTGGGTCAGGTCGTCGGGGTCGGGGCGGTGTGGCTCGGCGCGCTCGCGGGGGAGTACTGGGCGCACGCCGTGCGGTCGTCCATGGTGCTGGATCCGCTCACCCCCATCCTCGGAGCCGTCGCTGCGGGTAGCGCGTTCGCGACCGTGCTGTGGCGGCGGCGCATCCGGTTCGTCGTCGTCTCGCTCGTCGTCGTGTTCCTGCTGTACTCCGGAGACCCCGCCGATCTGTACAGGCTCATCGCAGTGCTCGTGGGTCTAGGCCTCGGTGCGCTCTTCGCGCGGCAGCGGGTCACACTCGAGCGCTGGACGAGCTCGCACCACGAGACGCGCGTGCTGCTCGCCGTGGTCTCGGTGGTCTTCGCGCTCGGTCCGCTTGTGACACTCACGGCCCGCGGACGATTCGGCCTGCTCTCGCCGCTCGGCCTCTTCCTCGCGGACGACCTTCCGGGTTCCGGGCATCAGGCGTGCAGCGTTGCCGGGCCGCTCGCGGACTGCCGAAACCAGCTGGTGTCGCATCCGGCGCTGGGAATCTCCGCCCTCGTGCTCGCCCTCATCCCGCTCGTCATCGTGCTCATCGGCGCGTACGGACTGGTGCGTGGCCGCCGGGCGGCCGTGTACGTCATCGCCTTCGTCGCGGCGGCCGACGGCGTGCTCGCCGCCTTCTACTTCGGGGTGGTGCCCGCCCTCGGGGCCGCCTCGCGCCTCACCGCGCGCCTCAGCCAGACCCCGGAGTTCACGCTCTGGATCGTCGCCAACGTCGCGCTCCCGATCGCCTTCGCGGTACTGCTGCTCAGCCAGCGGCGGCGTTTCCCCGGACGGGTCACACCCCGTGCGCGGCGCCGGTTCGCGATCACGGTGTCCGTTGCGGCTGTCGTGGTGACGGGCGGCTACGTGCTTCTGGGCACCCTGCTGGCCGCGCACTTCAGGCCCGTCGTGGGGCCGCTGGACCTTCTCGCCGATCTGCCAGAGCGGTTCATCCCCGTGTCGTTCCTCGACGCCGAGCGACGCGACTTCGTACCCACGTCGTTCGACACGCGACTGCTGTACCACGGCGTCGGGCCGCTGTTCTGGATCGTCGTTCTCGTGGCCCTCGTCATGGTGCTCGGCCGGGCACGGTCGGCCGCCGCCAACTCCGAGAGTGCGCTCGCCTTCCGGCGACTCGCCCGTGCGGACGGTGGGTCGATGTCGTTCCCCGGCACGTGGGCCGGCAACGATTACTGGTTCGACGCCACCGGCCGCACGGCCATCGCCTACCGTGTGGTCAACGGGTGCGCGGTGACCGTGGGGGAGCCCGTGGGCCGGTCGGATGACCACCGCGAGACCCTCGCCGAGTTCGCGAGGTTCTGCGACTCCAACGCGTGGACCGTAGTGTTCTACAGCATCCACGACGAGTGGGCCGAGGTGCTCGCGGAGCTCGGATGGTCCACGACCGTCATCGCGGAGGAGACGATCATCGACCCCGAGGGCTGGGACCTCACGGGCAAGAAGCGGCAGGACATCCGGTCGTCGGTCAACCGGGCGGCACGCGAGGGAGTGAGCGTCGTGTGGGGCAACTGGCAGTCGCTTTCGCCGCGCACGACCAACCAGATTGCCGAGATCTCCGAGCTGTGGGTTGTCGAGAAGAAGCTGCCGGAGCTCGGGTTCACCCTCGGCGGCCTCGACGAACTCCGTGACCCCGACGTGCAGCTGGGTGTCGCCGTCGACACCGCGGGAACCGTGCAGGCCGTCACGAGCTGGATGCCCGCCTACCGCGACGGCAGGCTCATCGGTCGCACCCTCGACTTCATGCGCCGACGGGCCGATGGGATGAACGGCGTCATGGAGTTCGTGATCGCCGACGCCGCGTTCCGCGCGCAGGCGGAGGAGCTCGAGTTCCTGAGCCTCTCGGGCGCCCCGCTCGCTGTCGCGCCGAGCGAGGACAAGCCGTCGCCACTCGACCGTGTGCTCTCGACAATCGGCGCATCGCTCGAGCCGGTGTACGGCTTCCGCTCGCTGCTCAAGTTCAAGCAGAAGTTCCAGCCCACCCTCAAGCCGCTGCATCTCGCGTACTCCGACGCCCTCGCCCTTCCCTCCATCGCCGTGGCGATCTCGCGCTGCTACCTACCCGAGCTCACCCTGCGGGAATCCGCGGCACTCGTGCGCAGCCTGCGCTGAGCACGAGTGCTACCCTGAAGTTGTGCTGTTCGGTCTGCTTCTCCTTAGCTGCCGCGACGAGTCCTAACTTCAAGGCCTCCCTCGTCGCGGAGTTTGTCATGGGCTGACTAACTAACTGAGACGAAAGAGCAAGGACCATGAAGAACACGCAGTCGGCTTCTGCAATGCCGATTCACAAGTACCGCCCGTACCACGAGATCATCTCCGTCGATCTGCCCGATCGCACTTGGCCCACCCGGCGCATCACCGAGGCCCCGCGGTGGTGCGCGGTCGACCTGCGCGACGGCAACCAGGCCCTCATCGACCCGATGAGCCCCGAGCGCAAGCGCATCATGTTCGACCTGCTCGTGAAGATGGGCTACAAAGACATCGAGGTCGGTTTCCCCTCGGCGAGCCAGACCGACTTCGACTTCGTCCGGTCGCTCATCGAGGAGAACCTCATCCCGGATGACGTGCGCATCCAGGTGCTCACGCAGGCGCGCGAAGAGCTCATCAACCGCACCTACGAGTCCATCAAGGGTGCCAAGCAGGCCATCGTGCACCTGTACAACTCGACCAGCATCCTGCAGCGCGACGTGGTGTTTCGCACCGACAAGCAGGGCATCATCGATATCGCCCTCAACGGCGCTCGGCTCTGCAAGGCCGCTGAGCACATCGCCGAGGGCACCGAGATCTTCTACGAGTACTCGCCCGAGAGCTATACGGGCACCGAGCTAGAGTTCGCCCTCGACGTGTGCAACCAGGTCATCGAGGTCTTCGAGCCCACGCCCGAGCGCAAGGTCATCATCAACCTGCCCGCGACCGTCGAGATGGCCACCCCCAACGTCTACGCTGACTCGATCGAGTGGATTTCGCGCCGCCTGGTCCCGCGCGAGAACGTCATCCTGTCGCTGCACCCGCACAACGACCGCGGCACGGCCGTCGCCGCAGCAGAGCTCGGATACATGGCAGGCGCGGACCGTATCGAGGGCTGCCTGTTCGGCAATGGCGAGCGCACCGGCAACGTCGACCTCGTCGCGCTGGGCATCAACCTGTTCACGCAGGGCATCGATCCGCAGATCGACTTCAGCGACCTCGACGAGGTGAAGCGCACCGCCGAGTACTGCAACCAGCTGCCGGTGCCCGAGCGCAGCCCGTGGGCTGGCGACCTCGTCTACACGGCGTTCAGCGGCTCGCATCAGGACGCCATCAAGAAGGGCTTCGAGGCCATGGAGGCCGAGGCGAAGGCCAAGGGTGTCTCGGTCGACGATCTGCTCTGGGCCGTGCCGTACCTGCCCGTCGACCCGAAAGACCTGGGTCGCGGCTACGAAGCAGTCGTGCGGGTCAACTCGCAGTCGGGCAAGGGCGGCGTCGCGTATCTGCTCAAAGCCGACCACGCTCTCGACCTGCCGCGCAAGCTGCAGATCGAGTTCAGTGCCGTGGTGCAGCACAAGACCGACGCCGAGGGTGGCGAGGTCACGAGCGACCAGATCTGGGAGATCTTCCATGACGAGTACCTGCCGGCCCACACTCCCTCAGACAAGTGGGGCCGCTTCGAGCTGCACTCCACTCGCACGGCGAGCGACATGGCAGGTTCGACGACGCTCGACGTCTCGCTCAGGGTCGGCGAGGAGGTGACGGCGGCGACGGCGACCGGAAACGGTCCGATCGCCGCATTCCTCGCCATCATGGCCGAGCAGGGCATCGAGGTGAAGCTCTACGACTACGTCGAGCACGCCCTCTCCGCGAGCGGCGATGCCCTCGCTGCCGCCTACGTCGAGCTCAACGTCAACGGCAAGCGCCTCTGGGGCGTCGGCATCGACGCCGATATCTCCACGGCGTCCCTCAAGGCCGTCGTCTCGGCGGTCAACCGTGCTGTGCGCACGGAGGCCGACGACCGCTCGCTCGTCAGCGCCTAGCGTCGACAACTCAGGACTGGGCGCCCGCGAGGGCGCCTAGTCTGACGCTCTCGTCGTGGCAACTCAGGACACAAGGCGCTCCCGCCCCCGGATGCGCGCGCCACAAGCGCGTCGCAGACGCCGAGTCCTGAGTTACCGAAGCGGCGCTAGGGCACGAGCACGAGCTTGCCTCGCACGCCCGAGGTGAGGTGCCGCAGCGCCTCCGCGGCCTGAGCGAGGGGGTAGGCGCGCTCCACGTGCGGCACGAGTGTTCCCGACTCGAGCATGCCCGAGAGCTCGGCGAGGTTCGACGGCGAGTTGAGCGCGAGGAACGTGACGAACTTCTGGCCGGAGAACGGTGCGAACACGAGCTGCCGCTGCATGCCGCCCGAGAACGAGCCGCCGCCCTCCGCGCCGACGAACATCACGGTTCCTCGTGGGGCGAGCAGCGCGCGCAGCTCCCGCACGGGCCGCCTACCGCCGATGTCGAGGATGACGTCGTACTCCCCGACGAGCGGCTCGGTGCGGTAGTCGATGACGGTGTGTGCACCGAGGGATGCCACGAACTCGGGTGCGCTCGTAGCCGCGGTCACGTCGGCCCCCGCGGCAACGGCGACCTGCACCGCGAGGTGCCCGACCCCGCCGCCGGCGCCCAGCACGAGCACTCGTCCGCCGCGCCCCCGCAACGCGTCGAGGGCGGTCACGCCCGAGGTCGGAGCGGCCGCAGCCTGCTCGAAGGAGAGGCCGGCGGGTTTGGGCATGAGGTGCTTCTCGTCGGTGAGAGCCCGTTCGGCGAATGATCCCTTGACGACGCCGAACACCTCGTCGCCCGGCTGGAACCGCGTGACCTCGGGGCCGACCGCCTCGACCGTGCCCGCGGCATCCATCCCCAGTTTCGGGTCTCGTGGTGTGCGCAGTCCGAAAGCGAGTCGCGCGAGGTGCGGTCGTCCGGTCATGATGTGCCACGCGCCGCGGTCGACGCCGGCGGCGTGCACGCGCACGAGCACCTCGTCCTTGACGGGCACGGGGTCGGGCAGGTCGGCGATGTCGAGAACGTGCTCGTCACCGTAGGCGTAGCGGACTACTGCTTTCATGCTGGGTCTCCCGTCGGGTACTGGAACACGGTGTCGAGGGGAACCCCGAACACCTGCGCGATCTGGAATGCGAGCTCGAGCGAGGGGGAGTAGCGCCCCTGCTCGATGGCGATGACGGTCTGCCTGGTCACCCCGATCCGGTCGGCGAGTTCGGCCTGGGTGAGCTCACCGTGGGCGAACCGCAGGGCGCGGATCGAGTTGGTGACGCTGGTGGGCTTCACCATGCGCCGACGATTCCGCGGCGGTAGGCGACGAGTTTCGCGATCGACGACAGCACGCCCGACAGGCTGAAGCCCAGGAAGAGCGCGTTGGCGATCCAGAACCAGTCGAACTCGAACCACGCCATGATCAGGGCGGCGAGGGCACCCGCCACGAGGAAGCCGTTGCCCACCCGTTCGCCGAAGTTGTAGAACTCGCGGTCGCGCTGGTCCTTCTTACGGTCTCGGCTGAACATGCCCAGGCCGATGTGCAGCACTATCGAGATGACGATCGAGCCGATGATCGTCCAGAACATGGTCGGGACGTAGTTGGTCTGGGTGAGCGGCACCGTCGTCGCCTCGACGAGCGTGATGGCCACGTACACCGTGAGCGACACTACGGCGAGCACGCCCATGATCCAGGAGCTTTTCTCCTCGTACGACATGCGATCTCCTCAAGTAAAGAATCTTTGACATCACGAATGTATGGGAAACCAGACACTATGTCAAACATTATTTACTTGCGTCGTATCCTCGGCATCTTCTCGATCGCCCGCTGCTCCGGCAGGCTCCAGTTGAATGCGACGGCGAGGATGCGCACGCCGAACGTCAGCGCAACACAGATGCTGGCCGCCACGAACACCTCGACGCCCAGGTCGAGCATGATCGTGAGGCTCGTGCATCCGACGACCGCCGCGACAGCGTAGAGCGACCCTACGTGCATGAGCGCGATCGGCCGGTTAAGGAGCAGGTCGCGCAGGATCGAGCCGCCCACCGCCGAGAGCACCCCGACGAACACCGCGGGCACCTCGGGCAGCCCCGCGGACAGCGCCTTCGTGGTTCCGATCGCGCCGAAGAGCCCGATGGTGAGCGCGTCGAGAACGGTGACGAGCGGCCCGAGCCGAGAGATCAGCCGCTCCAGCAGCATTCCCACGAGCGCGGCGCCCGTCGCGACCACGAGGTACCAGTTGCTCGTGAGCGCCGCGGGAACCTGGGCCAGCAGCACGTCGCGCAGGATTCCGCCGCCAAAGCCCGTGGCGATGCCGATGATCGCCACGCCCAGCAGGTCGAGCCGACGGTCCCGGAACTGCGCCGCGAACAGCGCACCCTGCACCGAGCCGATCCCAATGGCGAGGAGGTCTGCCCAGAGCGGAATGACGAAGGAGGGTGTCATGCGACGGCACCGAGCTTCGCGGGGTTCATGACCATGAGGATATTCCGGATGCCACCGGCGCCCACGTCGAGCGTGATGAACGCCGTGTGGCCGTCTTTGCGTGAGACCAGGAATCCGGGCTCGCCGTTGGCGGTGATGGCGACGGGCTGTGCGTCGCCGGAGAACTTCTCCACGATGCCGAGGATGAACGCCGCGACCTTCTCGCGGCCGTGCACCGGCCGGCGCGCGGCCGAGATGGCGCCACCGCCGTCGGAGATCGCGGACACGTCTTCCGCGAGCACGGCCTCGAGCGCCTCGAGATCGCCCGACTGCGCGGCGGCGACGAAGGCGAGCAGCAGCCGGTCGCGCTCGGCGGTGGTCGCCGCGGTTCTGCGATCGCGATCGAGATGCGCGCGGGCGCGACTTCCGAGCTGCCGGGCATTGGTCTCGGAGGTCTCCAACACCTCGGCGATCTGCGCGTAGGGGTATCCGAACGCCTCATGCAGGATGTACGCCGCACGCTCGGCGGGAGTGAGCCGTTCCAGCAGGAGCAGCACGGCAAGCGACATCGCCTCGGCGCGCTCCGCCCCGAGCGTCGGATCGTCGACGGTGGAGACCGGCTCGGGAAGCCACGGGCCGACGTAGACCTCACGGCGTGCACGCGCCGAGTCGAGTGCCGTGAGGGAGAGCCGGGTGACGACTGTGGCGAGGAACGCGGCGGGCTGTTCCACGTCCGCACGATCTGCGGACTGCCACCGCAGCCAGGCGTCCTGAACTATGTCTTCCGCCTCAGTCGCCGAGCCGAGCATCCGATAGGCGATGCCGAACATCCGGCCGCGATGCTGCTCGAACGTGTCGACGGGGGAGTTCACGACTCCTATTGTGCAGCTAGCAGTCGTACCAGCGCGCCGCAGCGCGGGTGAAGTTCGGTGCCTCATCCGGCACACCGCCGTGGGTCATCGCGAAGGCTATGCACGCGCCGGCGATGGATGACGCGGGGCGGTACA
The DNA here is from genome assembly GCA_965227655.1 of Rhodoglobus sp. Classification (GTDB taxonomy): domain Bacteria; phylum Actinomycetota; class Actinomycetes; order Actinomycetales; family Microbacteriaceae; genus Rhodoglobus. The sequence continues at coordinate 11,157 of OZ245765.1, forward strand.
GCGAGAGCCGGTGTGCCTCGGAGTTCCACCACTTGATGGCGACGGTCGCGCCGGTGTTGTCTGCCCCGCCGGCGAGGTTCCCGTCGCAGCCGACGCTCGGCTTGCCGTCGCTGCGGACGGACCCGAAGTGGCCCCACGCGCTCAGCGGATCGGTGCTCGGGTCTTCCGCCATCCAGAACAGGCGCTCCTCCATGCACTGCGACCAGGTGAAGTTCGCGAACGGGATGGGCTCCAGGCAGTTCTGCACGCGGATCGCGTTGAAGGCCGTGGCGAAGAGCACGAGGTCGTCCTGGCGGGTTCCGCCGACTCCGAGCGGCGAGACGGTGTTGCCCACGGGATCGGTCGCGAGGCCGCTCAGGGCGCCGGGACAGGCCGGTGCCTGAACGGCTGAGGCCGCCTGCACGGGGGTGTCGAGGCCGGGTCCGCCACCTCCGACGAAGGGCAGGGCGAGGACGGCGATCGTGGCGATCACCGTGCCCCACACCCTGACTCTCAACACTGCTGGTACCCCCGTACCCTGTGCGGCGCCGTACCCCCATGGCTCGTGCCGCTCCGCCACCGTACGGAGGCATGCGAGCGCGGGAGTATCCCCCCAACGGGTCAAAACGGCGTTTTCACCCGTCAACTGGGGGCGGATTCGGCACCTCTCCACACCCGTCCGGGGGCCGATTCATGGCGGATCGTGCGGTTCGGCAACCCGGCGGCGACGGTGGAGGAGGGGATACTTGAGGGGTGCCGACCTATCGTGACGAAGCAGTTGTGCTGCGCACCCACAAACTGGGTGAAGCCGACCGGATCGTGACCATGCTCTCGCGCCAGCACGGCAAGATCCGCGCCGTGGCGAAGGGTGTGCGCCGTACCGCATCGCGCTTCGGGGCCCGGCTCGAACCCATGATGGTCGCTGACGTGCAGTGCTACGTGGGGCGCAGTCTCGACATCATCCAGCAGGCCGAATCGCTGGGCTCGTACGGCGCCGAGATCGCCGACGACTACGCGAGCTACACCGCGGGCAGCGTCATGGTCGAGACGGCCGACAAGGTCACCGACGACGACGGGTCGCTGCAGCAGTACCTCCTGCTGGTGGGCGCGCTGCGGTCGCTCTCGCGCCGGGAGCACCATCCGTCGCTCACCCTCGATTCATACTTGCTGCGTGCCCTGTCGATCGCGGGCTGGGCGCCCAGCTTCGTCGACTGCGCCGTGACGGGCGCCCCCGGTCCGCACACGGTGTTCGTGCCGCAGCTCGGCGGTGTGGTTGCCGACGAGGTGGCCCCGCCCGGATCCCCGCGCCTCGATCTCGACACCCTCTCGTTGCTCGGCGCACTGCTCGAGGGTCGCTGGGAGGTCGCCGAAGCCGCGGAGGAACGCGCGCGCAGCCAGGCGAGCGGAGTCGTTGCGGCCTACACGCAGTTCCACCTCGAGCGCACGCTGCGCTCCCTGGAGCACGTGGACCGCAGCGCATGAAACCGAAAACCCACAAAGACGCGGTCGATTTCAAGCCCCTCGACTGGACAGGCCTCTACCCGCCGTCGCTGCCGCGCAAGGCGGTGCCCGAGCACATCGCCATCGTGATGGACGGCAACGGTCGCTGGGCCAACGCCAAGGGCCTCACGCGCGTCGAGGGCCACAAGGCGGGCGAAGCCTCGTTGCTCGATGTCGTGGCAGGCGCGATCCAGATCGGCGTGAAGCACCTGAGCGTGTACGCCTTCTCCACCGAGAACTGGAACAGGTCGCCGGATGAGGTCCGGTTCCTCATGGGCTTCAACCGGGATGTTCTGCACCGGCGCCGCGACCAGCTCAACGAGTGGGGGGTGCGCGTGCGTTGGGCGGGGCGCACGCCTCGGCTGTGGGCATCCGTCATCAAGGAGCTGCAGTTCGCGGAGCGGCTCACCGCCGACAACAGCGTGCTCACCCTCACGATGTGCGTCAACTACGGCGGCCGCAACGAGCTCACCGACGCCGTGCGCGAGATCGCCGCCGAGGTCGCGGCTGGGCGGCTGAAGCCCTCCGGCATCTCGGAGAAGACCATCCAGAAGCACCTGTACATTCCGGATCTGCCGGACGTCGACCTGTTCCTGCGCAGCTCGGGGGAGCAGCGCATGAGCAACTTCATGCCGTGGCAGAGCGCGTACGCCGAGATGGTGTTCCTCGACACGCTGTGGCCCGACTTCACCCGCGAGCAGCTGTGGGAGGCGGTCTCGATCTACGCGTCGCGCAACCGCCGCTTCGGCGGCGCCGTGGACGTACCGAGCGCCTAGCCCAGCCCCGCGATCCACGTGTCGGTCTCGGCCTGGTTGCGCAGGCGGACCACGGCCAGATGCGGATTCGCCTCGATGACGGCTGGCATCGACTTCCGCACCGTGTCGCGCGTTCTGAACCCCCAGCGGATGATGCCGGCCACCAGGATGCGGTGGGGTGGGGCGGAGGGCATCCGTCGATCCTAGCCAGCCCGGCCTCTCGGTAATTCAGGACTCGCGGCCCCCAAGATGGCCGACAAGGCCAATAGAGCGCTCCCACGGCGCCGAAGTCCTGAATTGCCGAAAGGGGGCGGGCGCGAGCGTGAGCGGGAGGCACAAAGGGACGGGTTTTGGTCGTCCTGACCCTAAGTGCTATCATCAGTTCAAGTCACACTGACTCTTACTGATCGGGCAACCATGGATCGCGAAAAGCAGGGCATCGCCCTCGCGGTGTCGACGGTGATCTTCGCCCTCCGCCCGCACCCCGAGACAGGCTTGAGCGCCCCGTGGATCCCGCTGGTCCGCCGCATCGCCGACCCGTTCGACGGGCTCTGGGCGCTTCCGGGTGGCTGGGTCGGCCAGAGTGAGAGCCTCGCGGATGCGGCAGCCCGCAACCTCCTCGAAACCACGGCTCTCGACCCGACATACCTCGAACAGCTGTACGCGTTCGGTGACGTGGATCGCTCGCCCGAGCGCGTCGTCTCGGTCGTGTACTGGGCGCTCGTGCGCGCCGAGGAGGCGCAGCAGGCGCTCGAGGGCGAGAACGTACGGTGGTTCGCCGCCGACGACCTGCCGCAGCTGGCCTTCGACCACAACGTCATCGTGGACTACGCCCTTTGGCGGTTGCGCACCAAGGTCGAGTACAGCCGCATCGCTCGCGCGTTCCTCGGTGAGACGTTCACGCTCACCGAGCTGCGCGAGGTGCACGAGGCGGTGCTTCGTCGGCCGCTTGACCCCGCCAACTTCCGCCGCCAGGTGGAGGGCACGCTCGTGCCCACCGAGGCCAGGGTCGAGGGCGGCAGGCATCGGCCGCCGCGCCTCTTCCGCTACGACCACACCATCGAGCTCGTCGACAACGGCCCGCTGAGAAGCCATGAACAAACGCAGGGCCACAAGAAAACAGGGAGTACCCGTGTCGTCAGTTGACAGCATCATCCGCACCGCTCCGGGGGAGACGTGCTCGCCCGACCTCGCCGACGGACCCTGGACCTTCGATCTGGGGGTGCCGAGCTACGGTCCGGGCGCGTCGATGGGCGATGTGATCCCCACCGGCTCGCCGCGCCAGGGCCAGCTACCGCGGGAGTACCAGCTCGCGGACAACGATGAGTTGCATGAGCGCATCCGAGCGGCGAAGCAGACCCTCGGAGACCGCGTCGTCGTGCTCGGCCACTTCTACCAGCGCGACGAGATCGTTCAGCACGCCGACTTCCTGGGCGACTCGTTTCAGCTCGCCAACGCCGCGCAGACCGTCCCCGACGCCGAGGCCATCGTCTTCTGCGGCGTGCACTTCATGGCTGAGACTGCCGATATCCTCGCGCGCCCTGGCCAGTCGGTGATCCTGCCGAATCTGGCCGCCGGATGCTCGATGGCCGACATGGCAGACATCGACTCCGTCGAGGAGTGCTGGGAGCAGTTGACCGCGATCTACGGCACCGAGCCCGACGCGGACGGCCGCGTGCCGATCATCCCCGTCACCTACATGAACTCGTCTGCGGCCCTCAAGGGATTCTGCGGCCGCAACGGCGGCATCGTGTGCACGAGCTCGAACGCCGCGACCGTGCTCGAGTGGGCGTTCGAGCGCGGGCAGCGCGTGCTGTTCTTCCCCGACCAGCACCTCGGCCGCAACACCGCCAAGGCCATGGGCGTGCCGCTCGATCTCATGCCGATGTGGAATCCGAACAAGCCCCTCGGCGGCAACGACGTGCAGGGCATCGAGGACGCCCGCGTCATCCTGTGGCACGGCTTCTGCAGCGTGCACAAGCGCTTCACCGTCGCCCAGGTCGAGCAGGCGCGACTCGACTACCCCGGAGTGCGTGTGATCGTGCATCCGGAATGCCCCATGGCCGTTGTCGATGCGGCGGATGAGGCGGGCTCCACGGATTACATCCGCAAGGCCGTGGCGGCCGCAACGGAACCCACGACGTTCGCGATCGGCACCGAGATCAACATGGTGAACCGGCTCGCCGCGGAGTACCCGCAGCACCGCATCTTCTGCCTCGACCCCGTGGTGTGCCCGTGCTCGACCATGTACCGCATCCACCCCGGCTACCTCGCGTGGGTGCTCGAGGCACTCGTGCGCGGTGAGGTGCTCAACCAGATCACGGTGAGCGACGAGGTGGCGGTGCCCGCGCGGGTCGCACTCGAACGGATGCTGGCGGCGAAGCCGTGAGGGTGGTCGTCGTCGGCACCGGCATCGCGGGCCTCATCACCGCGTACCGCGCGAGCCGCGAGCACGAGGTCATCCTCGTCACCAAGGACGAGCTCGCCGAGAGCAACACCAAGTACGCGCAGGGCGGTATCGCCGCGGCGCTCTTCCCGGATGACAGCGTCGAGAGCCACGTGGCAGACACGCTGCGCGCGGGCGCCGGACTGTGCGACCCCGTCGCCGTCGAGGTGCTGTGCGCGGAGGGCCCCGTGCGTGTGCGCGACCTCATCGCTCTGGGCGTCGAGTTCGACAGGATCAATGGCGAACTGGCGCGCGGCCACGAGGCCGCCCATTCGGCCCGCCGGGTGATCCATGCGGGCGGTGACGCGACGGGCCTCGCCATCGAGGTGGCGCTTCTGCGCGCGGTGCGCACGCTCGCCGTGGAGGTGCACGAGCACACCTTCATGCGCGACCTCGTCATCGCCGACGGCAGGGTCGCCGGCATCGAGGCGATCGGCCCGGATGGTTCCCCGCGCACCATCGGAGCCGATCTAGTCGTTCTCGCCAGCGGCGGAGCCGGCCAGCTCTACAGCCACACCACCAACCCCACGGTCACGACGGGGGACGGCGTCGCCGCCGCCTGGCGCGCAGGAGCTGTGCTCGCCGATGTCGAGTTCTACCAGTTCCACCCCACCTCGCTCGCGGTACCCGGCAACCCACTCGTCTCGGAAGCCGTGCGCGGCGAGGGCGCCGTGCTCCTCGATGACGATGGTCGCCGGTTCATGTTCGACGTGCATCCCGACGGCGAGCTCGCCCCGCGTGACGTGGTCGCCCGCGGCATCGCCGCGGCCATGGCCCGGCAGGGCGGCCGCCCGGTCTTGCTCGACGCGACGGCGCTCGGGCGCGAGTTCCTCGCCGAGCGCTTCCCCGGTATCACTCGCGTGTGCGAGCAGAACGGCTACGACTGGGCTGTGCAGCCCGTGCCCGTGACTCCTGCCGCGCACTACTGGATGGGGGGCATCCGCACCGACATCGAGGGCCGCACCTCGATACCGGGGCTCTACGCGGTCGGTGAGGCCGCCTGCACGGGCGTGCACGGAGCCAACCGCCTGGCCTCGAACTCGCTGCTCGAGTCGCTCGTGTTCGCGTGGCGCTGCGCCGACGCGCTCGGCACGGATGCTGCGGCTCCCGATGCCGGCCGGCCCACGGTGCTCGCCGAGGTGGCCGCGGTTCCCGCGGGCGAGAAGTCCGTGGAGCGCGAGCAACTGCAACGGCTCATGTGGAGCCTCGTCGGACTGGAGCGCTCGCTCGAGGGGCTCCGGCAGGCGGCATCCGAGCTCGCGCAGTGGACCGCGGATGGCGACACCGCGGAGGCGGGGGAGAACCGCAACCTGCTCGACCTGGCCCGCATCGTAGTCGAGTCGGCGATCCGGCGCGAGGAGTCGCGGGGAGCCCACGACCGCACGGACTTCCCCGAGACGAGTGAGGCGTTCGCGTTCTCGCTCGAGGTGTTCCAGCCCGTTCACGAGAGGGTGGCGCTGTGAGCCAGGCCATCGACGACATCATCCTGCGTGCGCTCGCGGAAGACGCGCCCTGGGGCGACATCACCTCCGAGGTCTTCGTGCCTTCCGCGGCGACCGCTACCGCCGTGCTCTCGCCGCGCGAGCCCGGAGTGCTCAGCGGCATCGGGGTGTTCGCGCGGGTGTTCGCCCTCGTCGACCCGACGGTGACCGTGCAACTCCAGGCCGCCGACGGCGACCGGTTCGAACCGGGGTCGGTGCTCGCCAAGGTCGAGGGCCCGGCCCGCGCGGTGCTGCGGGCTGAGCGGATCGCGCTCAACCTCTCCCAGCGGATGAGCGGTATCGCGACCCTCACGTCGCGGTTCGTTGCCGCCATCGAGGGCACGGATGCCCGCGTCACAGACACTCGCAAGACCACACCCGGCCTGCGCATCCTCGAGCGGCAGGCCGTTCGTGACGGGGGTGGCCACAACCACCGCTTCTCCCTCTCGGACGCCGTGCTCGCCAAAGACAACCACCTCGCTGTGCTCGCGGCTCAGGGCGTGTCGCTCGGCGACGCCATCCGTGCCGCGCGCGCACAGCTCGGGCACACGACGCGCCTCGAGGTCGAGGTCGATCGTCTCGACCAGGTGGAGGAGGTGGTGTCGGCGGGTGTCGACATCATCATGCTCGACAACTTCAGCACCGACGAGCTCGTGGCTGGCGTCGCCCTCGTCGCCGGGCGAGCCGTGGTCGAAGCGAGCGGGGGAGTGAACCTCGGCACGATCGCCGCCATCGCCGCGACGGGTGTCGATGTGATCTCGGTGGGAGCGCTCACCCACAGCGCGAGCGCCATCGACCTGGGGCTGGACGTCGAGATCCGCGGATGATCTACCTCGACTCCGCGGCCACGACCGCCGTGCGCCGCGAGGTGCTCGAGGCGATGTGGCCGTACCTGACCGGCGAATTCGGCAACCCGTCGAGCCACCACGAGCTGGGGGAGAGCGCGGCGTCGGCCCTGCAGTCCGCGCGGGCGGCGGTCGCCGCGTGGCTCGGCTGCCGGGAGTCAGAGGTCATCTTCACCTCGGGCGGTACGGAGTCGGACAACCTCGCGATCAAGGGAATTGCTCTCGCGAGCCCGCGCGGAAAGCACGTCGTCACGTCGGCTATCGAGCACGAGGCGGTTCTCGAATCGTGCGACTACCTCGCGCGGCACCACGGCTTCGAGGTGACTGTCGTCGGTGTCGACGGCGAGGGGATGCTCGACCTCGCGGCGTTCGAGGCCGCGCTGCGCCCCGACACCACTCTCGTCTCGATCATGCTCGCCAACAACGAGGTCGGCTCGGTGCAGCCCCTCGCGCGGATCACCGAACTCGCCCACGCGCACGGCATCCCCGTGCACACCGATGCCGTGCAGGCGGCCGGATGGCTCGACCTCGACGTCTCGCGCCTCGGCGTCGACGCGCTCTCGTTCTCTGGCCACAAGCTCGGTGCTCCCAAGGGCATCGGCGCGCTATGGGTGCGCGGCCGGATCCCGCTCGAGGCCGTGCTCCACGGCGGCGGTCAGGAGCGGGGCCGCCGATCGGGTACCGAGAACGTCGCGGGGGCCGTCGGTCTTGCCGCCGCCGTGGGATTGGCGGGGGCATCTGCCGAGTCCGTTGCTGCGCTGCGCGACACCTTCATCGCCGAGGTGCTGGCGCTCGTCCCCGCCGCGATTCTCACGGGCCCGACCGAAAGCCGGCTACCCGGCAACGCGTCGTTCTGCTTCCCCGGCACGAGCGGCGAGTCGATCCTGCTGGAGCTGGGGGCGCGCGGCATCGTGTGCTCGGCGGGCTCGGCGTGCGCCGTGGGCTCAGACGAGCCGTCGCACGTGCTGCTCGCGCTCGGCATAGCGCCCGACGTGGCCCAGACCGCCGTGCGCTTCAGTCTCGACGCGAACGTGACCGCCGAAGAGCTGCACGAGGTGGCGCTCCAGATCGCCGCTGCCTACGAGAGGGTGCGCTCGCTGGCTCGCTAGGCTATCCGGATGCCCACCACGCAGCCCATCCGCACCGGGATCATCGGCTTCGGCCTCTCCGGTCGCGTCTTCCACGCCCCCTTCATCGCCACGAACCCCGCGTTCCGCCTCGACCTGATCGCCACCGGCAATCCCGAGCGCGCCGCCGAGGCTCGCTCCCAGCACCCCGGCGCCGAGATCGTCGACTCCCCGGATGCCCTCCTCGCGCGTGCCGCAGGCCTCGACCTGGTCGTCCTCGCGTCACCGGCACACACGCACCTTGAGCAGGGTCTCGCGGCCCTCGAGGCCGGCGCGGGAATCGTCATCGACAAGCCCTTCGTTCCCACAGTGATCGACGCGAAGAAGCTCATCGCCAAGGCCGAGGAGACCGGCAAGCTCCTCGCCGTGTTCCAGAACCGCCGTTGGGACGGCGACTTCCTCACGATCAAGAAGCTCATCGCGTCGGGCCAGCTGGGAGACATCCACCGCTTCGAGTCGACGTTCGAGCGCTGGGGCGGACCCAACCGCGTGCGCTGGCAGGACACCACGACAGTCGACCAGGGCGCCGGCATCACCTATGACCTCGGCAGCCACCTCATCGATCAGGCGCTGCACCTGTTCGGCCCCGCGACAGTCGAGCACGCTGAACTGCTCACCGTGCGCGAGGGCAGCGTGTCGGACGACGACGCGTTCATCTCCCTCCTGCACGCGAGTGGCGTGCACTCGCACCTCACCATGAGCCGCGCGGCGGGCCAGAGTGGTCCGCGCTTCCGCGTGCTCGGCTCGGAGTCGGCGTACAAGGTCTACGGATTGGACAACCAGGAGCCGTTCCTCAAGGAGCAGCGCTGGCCCGGATCCGACGGCTACGGTGTCACGCCCTCGTCCGAGTGGGGCACGATCGGCACGGGCGACGAGCTGACGCCGGTCCCCACGGAGGCTGGCGACTACCCGGCCTTCTACGCGGGCGTTGCGGCGAGCATCCGGGATGGCGCGCCCTCGCCCGTCGACCCGCGCGACGCCCTCGAGGTCGTGCGCATCGTCGAGCGGGCCCACGCCCTCTCGGCCGCCGTCGCCGACTAGGCTTGAGTCTTCGCCGACCGGGCATCCAGCTCGGCTGACTCTTGGAGCACATCGTGGCAACCCCCAGCAATCTCGACGCCGTCATCAACCTCGCCAAGCGCCGGGGGTTCGTCTTCCAGTCGGGAGAGATCTACGGGGGGTCGCGCTCCGCCTGGGACTACGGGCCACTCGGCACCGCGCTCAAGGAAAACATCAAGAAGCAGTGGTGGCAGACCATCGTGCAGGGTCGCGATGACGTCGTCGGCATCGACTCCGCGGTCATCCTCCCCAAGCGCGTGTGGGAGGTGTCCGGCCACGTCGAGGTGTTCTCCGACCCGCTCGTCGAATCGCTGCACACGCACAAGCGCTACCGGGCCGACCACCTCCTCGAGGCGTACGAGGAGAAGCACGGTCATCCGCCGGTCAACGGCCTTGCCGATATCAAGGACCCGGACACCGGCCAGCCCGGCTCCTGGACCGAACCGCAGAATTTCTCGGGCCTCCTGAAGACCTTCCTCGGCCCCGTCGACAACGAGGAGGGGCTGCACTACCTGCGCCCCGAGACCGCGCAGGGCATCTTCGTCAACTTCGCCAACGTCATGGGCGCTGCCCGGATGAAGCCCCCGTTCGGTATCGGACAGGTCGGCAAGTCGTTCCGCAACGAGATCACTCCCGGCAACTTCATCTTCCGCACGCGCGAGTTCGAGCAGATGGAGATGGAGTTCTTCGTCGAGCCCGGAACGGACGAGGAGTGGCAGCAGTACTGGATGGACGAGGCCATGCGCTGGTACGTCGATCTCGGCATCAACCCGGAGAACCTGCGCTTCTACGAGCACCCGCAGGAGAAGCTGTCGCACTACTCGAAGCGCACTGTCGACATCGAGTACCGCTTCCGCTTCCAGGGCAGCGAGTGGGGCGAGCTCATGGGTGTGGCCAACCGCACCGACTACGACCTGCGCACTCACTCCGAGGCGTCGGGCACTGACCTGTCGTACTTCGACCAGACCAAAGACGAGCGCTGGATCCCGTACGTGATCGAACCCGCGTTCGGCCTCACGCGCGCGCTCATGGCCTTCCTGCTTGATGCCTACGCCGAAGATGAAGCCCCCAACGCCAAGGGCGGTGTCGACAAGCGCACGGTGCTGCGCCTCGACCGCCGTCTCGCGCCGGTCAAGGTTGCCGTGCTGCCGCTCTCGCGCAACGAGCAGCTCTCGCCGCTGGCCAAGGAGGTCGCTGCCGACCTGCGCAAGCTGTGGAACGTCGACTTCGACGACGCCGGAGCGATCGGCCGGCGCTACCGCCGCCAGGACGAGATCGGCACGCCGTTCTGCGTGACGATCGACTTCGACTCGCTGGACGACAAGGCGGTGACCGTGCGCGAGCGCGACACCATGGCCCAGGAGCGCATCCCGCTAGAGGGTTTGCGCGCCTACCTCGCGGCGCAGCTGATCGGCGCCTAGCAGCGCGGCGCCCGCGCTGCGCCTCCGCTGTGTGGTGCCCGCGCTGCATGGCGCCCGCACTGCGTGGCGCCCCCGCCCGGCACTCCCTCTCTTGGCAACTCAGGACTTTCTTCCCTGAGGCCGCGAAATAGACCCTGCCACGACGCCCGATGCGCCCGCAGTCCTGAGTTGCCGACGTGTGACGCGGTCGCGACCCGAGCGGGCCCACCCGCGGCATCCCTCACGCGCCCGCGCCGCCCCGCGCCGCCCCTCGCCGCGGCAACTCAGGAGTTGGGCGCCGAACCGCCGCGCGCGGGCCGGGTCTATCGCTTGACCCAAGCCCTCCTCCTGAGTTGCCGAGGCCTCCCCACCCCCGACGGCAGCGCAGCGCCCCACAGCTTCTCGGGGCGGCTCGGTTGCCCGCCGCGGCTTGGCTCACAGTTGCCGGATGGCAGACGTGCGATCGCTGGTGGAGTCTCGAGACGGCTATGCCCACAAGTCCCAGCTCGCCGCGGCAGGCGCTCGGGACATCGACCTCACTCGCGCCGTACGCGCGGGTGACGTGGTGAGGTTGCGGCGCGGTTGGTACACGACCCGCGATCCGCAGAGTCCTGCGTCCCGAGCCGTGCGTATCGGCGGCCGTCTCACCGGCCTCTCGGCGATCGCGGAGTGGGGAGGCTGGGTGCTCCGGGCTCCCACGCTGCACGTCTCCGTTCGCGACAACGCGGCGCGATTGCGTCCGACGGGAAGGCGAGTCCGGTTGCATTGGGACCTGAAGGAGCACTCCGACCGCGGAACCTCGACGACGGTGAGCCTTGCGGACGCAGTGGTGCGGGTCGTCCTGGACGAGGACCTTCCCACCGCCGTCGCGGCCCTGGACTGGGCGCTGCACACGGGTCGACTCGACAGGATCGACTTCGAACTCATCGTGCTGCGGCTTCCGCGGCACCTCCGCTGGATAGCGGGTTGGGTAGATGCCGATTGTGAGAGCCTGCCCGAATCGCTGAGCCGCACGCATTTGAGGATGGCGGGTCATTCCGTGGTCAGTCAGGTGCCATTGGGGCGCGAGCGCATCGATCTGCTCGTCGACGGCATCGTCGGGTTCGAGACCGATGGAGAGGAGTTCCACCGCGATTCTTTCGAGCGAGACCGTCGCAAGGACCTGTCCATCGCCCAGGCGGGCTACCTCCCCATCCGCGCGCCCGCGCAGATGGTGTTCCACGAGTGGGAGGTGATTGAGAAGGCGATCGATCGGCTCCTCCACAGCGTCAACGCACGTCCTCAGCGCACCGAACTGTCGCTCGGGGCCTAGCGGTGGGCGCCGTATCCCGACACTCGGGGGATGCTCCTTCCACTGCGAATCCTTGCGACCCTCCTCTGCACCTTGGCCCTAGCGTGCGGCCTCGCCCTAGCGGCTCCGGCCGTGTCTGCTCATTCCGCGACCCAGAACGCCGGCATTCCCGATCTCACGCCCTATGGCGGCTATCTCGGAAACTACTTGGCACCCGACGGTTTCCGCGTGTACTGCATCGACTCTCCGCTGCCGTGGCCCTCGGGCGCTACCTCTGGCCCCTCGACTGTTGATGTCCTTGCGACGACATGGGGCTCGGCCCTCTCCGCGAGTGATCTCACGAAGCTGAACTTCGTCCTACTGGCATACGGACAGACGGATGACCCGGTGCAGGCCGCCGCGGTGGCCGCCTTCGTCAACGCCTACACGAGCGGCTGGGCCCGCGACCTCGGCGCTGGCTACGCCGCAGGAGCGTGGTACCTCAACAGCAATGCTGAGGTGACGAGCGTCTACGACAGCATCTGGGCGGATGCCCAGGCCAACGCCGAGCCCACGGGTGAAGCCACACTGCATCTAGACATGACCGACGCGACTACAGGTTCGCTGGCGGTGACTGCCTCACCGGCTTCGGCGACGGGGACCGTCGAACTCACCGGCGCGGTGCGAGCCGACACCGGCGAGTCGAACTTCGCGGTCTCGTCCGATGAGAACATTCCGATTCGCGGGATTCCGCTGGATGAGGCACGCGAGCATGCTGTCTCGGCGAGCGCGAGTTTCTCGGCTCCGGCACCGGCCTCACCCGAGGTGGTCCTGTACTTCACCGCCGACCAGCAGCGAACGATTCGCGGGAGCACGCCCGGATCCATCGAGTTCGAGGCCATCGCTGCAACGGATGCGCTGCCCCTGGACTTCGCGCCCGTACTGACGACGGCGGTCTCATCCGCCTCTCCGGTTATCGGGGAGGCGCTCGTCGATCGCGTTACCGTGAGCCTCGCGGAGGGATCGAGACCGTGGCGGGTGCGAGCCGACGGCACCCCCGTGGTGCTCGTGGCCGACGGGGTGCTCTACGGGCCCTTCGATAAGCCGCCGGTGCAGTCCGAGGCGGCACCTCCGGATGCACCAGTAGCGGCTACGGAGACCCTGTCCCTCGACGGTCTGGGGGAGTACTCGTCGAGCGGATCGACGACTGCAGTAGGACCCGGCTACTACACGTGGGTGTGGAGCATCGAGTCGACGCGGCAGGACGCGATAGGGGTTGCTGCCCTTCCGGAGGGCTTCGTCTACCGGTCGCCTTTCGGCCTGCCGGAGGAGACACACCACGTCACAGTTACCCCGCCGCGTCTTGCCGCTACGGGTGACGCCTCCCAGAATGCGGCAGTCATCGCTCTGGGACTCGTGGCCGTGGGCGTCGTACTGCAAGTGCGCAGGCGCGGTGGCGCCGTGCTCGCATCGACGGCGGGGAATACTCGGTGAGCGGACGCGTTGGGGTTGAGGTGAGCGATGCAATCAAGGTAGACATCTGGTCAGACGTGCAGTGCCCCTGGTGCTACATCGGCAAGCGCAAGTTCGAGGCGGGCGCGGCCGAGTTCGGCGGTCCCGTGGAGATCGAGTACCACTCCTTCGAACTCGCACCGGATACCCCCGTCGACTTCGACGGCAGCCCGGCCGACTATCTCGCTCAGCGCAAGGGCCTTCCGATGGCCCAGGTCGAGGAGATGCTCGAGCGCGTCACCGGCATCGCGAAGTCCGTCGGCCTGAACTACGACTACGACCACGTGCACCAGACCAACACGGTGATCTCGCACGAGCTCATCCACTTCGCCAAGAGCAAGGGTCGCCAGATCGAGATGAAGGAGCGCCTACTGAAGGCGTACTTCGTCAACGGCGAGCATGTCGGCCGCATCCCCGACCTCGTCGACATCGCCGCTGAGCTCGGCTACGACCGGGATGAGGTCACCGAAGCGCTCGAGTCGCATAAGTTCCTCGCGGACGTGAAGGCCGATGTGGCGCTGGCACAGGAGTACGGCATCCAGGGCGTCCCGTTCTTCGTCATCGACGGCAAGTACGGGGTGTCCGGCGCGCAGGATGCGTCAACCTTCGCTAACGTGCTGGCACAGGTTCAGAACGAAAGAGAAGCCGTCTGATGGATGCCCCAACACTGCCGTTGCCGATCGTCACGCTCGAACAGCTCGGTGATCCGAATGCCGCGGCGTGCGAGGGGGACTTCTGTGCCATCCCCGAGCATCACCAGCAGGCGGTCATCAACCGCAAACTCGACGAAGACGCCGTCTAGCGCAACAGAAGCCGTCTAGCGCAACAGGCGCCGTCTAGGTCACATACCCGCGCTGCGACCACTCGATGAGGTCGCGAGCGGACGAGTCCGCTGGTGCCTTGGAGGCGACGCGCGGCGGCACCTTCACGAGGAACGGAGTGGTCGGCCGTGGCGGTAGTGATTCGTGTGCAGCTGCCGGGTTCACCCGCTTGTTGACGAGGGCGCCGAGCACGGCGCCCAGGCCGAAGCCGAGGGGCAGAAGGATGAGGTAGAGCGCGGGAGCCAGTCCCGTCGCGTTGCCCAGGGCTAGAGTGCCCACGACGCCGACGGCGGCACCGATCACGATCGCAACCCACCAGCGCTGGAGCTTGGCGTTCTGACCGTCCCAAGCGCGCTGGGCTACGAGCTGCGCGAGCGCACGCTCACGCGGCGTCTCGCTCACCCACCACTTGCCCTCATACCGGAACACCCACGGGTTGTCGTCGAGTGCCATCAGTCGCTGATATCCGCGAGGGTGGCCTCGAATCCGCGCACGAGGTCGTCGGCCTCGACCCACGCGCTGAAGCCGTGCTCGCCTGCGCCCATGGCGATCCTCTGACCGGCGAGCCGGGAGTCGGCGAACACCGGCCAAGCGGTCGTGGAACCGAACGGGGTGATCGTGCCGCGCTCGTAGCCCGTGGCCTCGAGGGCCACGTCCTGGGAGGGCAGCTGCAGCTTGTTGACGCCGACCACGGCGCGCAGTTTCGCCCACGAGATCTGGCGGTCACCGGGCACGAGCGCGAAGAGGAACGTGCCGTCGTGGCGCTTCACCACGAGGCTCTTCACGATCGCGGAGGGGGAGAGGCCGAGCAGTTCCGCCGCATGCTCGAGCGAGTCTGCGGCGGGGCGCTCGACGATGTCGACGGAGATCTCGCGCGCCGCAGCATCCGCGAGAACGCGCTCGCGGCCGGAGGATGGGAGAATTGCCACGTGACCATTCTCTCCGCTCCGGCCCCGACCTTGAACATCGGGCCGCTCGCGCTCGACGTTCCCGTCGTGCTCGCGCCGATGGCGGGGATCACCAACACCGCGTTCCGGCGCCTCTGCCGCGAGTACGGGGCGGGCCTGTACGTGTCCGAGATGATCACGAGCCGCGCCCTCGTGGAGCGCACGCCCGAGAGTATGCGGCTCATCCGGCACCACGAGTCGGAGACGACGCGATCGATCCAGCTCTACGGAGTCGACCCCAAGACGGTCGCCGAGGCGGTCACAATGCTGGTCGCCGAAGACCGCGCGGACCACATCGATTTGAACTTCGGATGCCCCGTCCCCAAGGTCACCCGCAAGGGTGGAGGAGCGGCTCTCCCGTGGAAGCGCGACCTGTTCCGCGACATCGTCGAGGGAGCAGTGAAGGCCGCGGGGGCCGTCCCCCTGACGGTGAAGATGCGCAAAGGTATCGACTCCGACCACCTCACGTACCTCGAGGCGGCGAAGGCCGCGGAGGGCGCGGGCGTCGCGAGTATCGCCCTGCACGCTCGCACGGCCGCTGAGTTCTACTCCGGCACCGCCGACTGGGCTGCGATCGCGAAGCTCAAGGAGACCATCACGGGCACGCCGATTCTCGGCAACGGCGACATCTGGAGCGCGGAGGACGCGCTGCGCATGGTCGCCGAAACGGGCTGCGACGGCGTGGTGGTGGGCCGCGGATGCCTCGGCCGCCCGTGGCTCTTCGGTGACCTGGCCGCGGCGTTCCGGGGGGAGACGATCAAGGCGATGCCGACGCTCGGCGAGGTCGCCCAGGCGTTCAAGCGGCACGCGGAGCTGCTCACCGAGTTCTTCGAGGAGGAAGACCGGGCGTGCCGCGACATCCGCAAGCACGTTGCCTGGTACTTCAAGGGCTACGCCGTGGGCGGTGAGCTGCGCGCCTCGCTCGCGACCGTGCACGACCTCGCCCAGCTTGACGAGCTGCTCGCTCAGCTGGACTGGAGCCAGCCGTATCCGGGCGCAGACGCCGAGGGCCAGCGCGGGCGCGCGGGCACCCCCAAGAGCCCGTCACTGCCACAGGGCTGGCTCGACAGCCGCGACCTGCAGGAGACGCACCGCAGCGAACTGAACGAGGCAGAGCTGAGCACCAGTGGCGGATAGCACGGGCTACACCGAGTTCGACGCCGAGCGGTGGTTTCCGGAGGAGCACTCGAGCCGCCGCAGCGACTTCGCCCGCGACCGCGCCAGGGTGTTGCACTCCAGCGCACTCAGGAGGCTCGCGGCCAAGACGCAGGTGCTGAGCCCCACGTCCGGTTCCGATTTTTCGCGCAACCGCCTCACGCACTCCCTCGAGGTGGCGCAGGTCGGCCGTGAGCTCGCCGACAGCCTGGGGCTCGACCCGGATGTCGTCGACACGGCGTGCCTCGCGCACGACCTCGGGCACCCGCCCTTCGGCCACAACGGAGAGCGCGCCCTCAACGACTGGGCCGACGACATCGGCGGCTTCGAGGGCAACGCCCAGACGCTGCGCGTGCTCACCCGCATCGAACCGAAGGTGTTCGGCCCCGACGGTGCGACCTACGGTCTCAACCTCACGCGCGCATCCCTCGACGCCAGTTGCAAGTACCCGTGGCCGAGTGCACAGGGCATCCCGGATCCGAGCGGCCGCAGCAAGTACGGATTCTTCGACGATGACACCCCGGCGTTCGAGTGGCTGCGCCAGGGTGCGCCCGACCGGCAGCGCTGCATCGAGGCGCAAGTCATGGACCTCTCCGATGACATCGGCTACTCCGTGCACGACTTCGAAGACGCGATAGTCAACGGCTACATCGATGTCACGGCCCTCGGCGCGCGCGTCGACCACGACGACCTCGTCAACTCGATGTTCGCCTGGATCGGCGGCGAGGTGACTCACGATGACCTCATGGCCGCTTTCGACAGACTCGACGGCCTCGACTTCTGGCTCGACCGGTGGGATGGTTCGCGCGAAGCCCTCGGACGCCTCAAGAACCTCACGAGCCAGTTGATCGGGAGGTTCGCCGCGGGGGCTGTGCAGGCCACGCGCGAGGCGTTCCCGCAGTCGTCTCTCGCGCGCTTTGGCGCCGACATCGTGGTCCCGGTCGAGATTCAGGCCGAGATCGCGGTGCTCAAAGGCATCGTCGCGGCGTTCGTGATGTCGACGAACGCGCGCCGGCCGATCTACGCGCACCAGCGCGACATCCTGAGCGAACTTGCCGACGTGCTGCTGTGGTCCGGACCCGCGAACCTCGACATCGGGTTCGCCGCAGACTGGAGCGCAGCCTCATCCGATGAGCAGCGCAAACGGGCCGTGGTCGACCAGGTGGCGTCGCTCACCGACCAGTCAGCGATGTCGTGGCACAAGCGCCTCATCCGCTGAGCTGACGCGACACCGAGCTGGCGTGACACCGAGTCACAAGAAGCCGCTCTCCTGCCGCCCTTTCGGCAACTCAGGACTCGGCGCGCTGAACTGCCGTGATCCGCGGCGCGCCGCCGTTCGCAGCACGCGAAGTCCTGAGTTGCCCACGGCAACGGTCCGAGCGGGAATGCGTGACGCCCGCTGAACGTAGAATCACAGCGTGGCTGGCCTGATCCGACGAAGCGATATCGATGAGGTCCGGTCGCGCACCAACCTCGCCGACATCGTCGGCGACTACGTGAGCCTGAAGAACGCCGGTGTCGGCTCGATGAAGGGCCTGTGCCCCTTCCACGAGGAGCGCAGCCCCAGCTTCCACGTGCGCCCGCAGGTCGGCTTCTACCACTGCTTCGGTTGCGGCGAGGGCGGAGACGTATTCACGTTCCTGCAGAAGATGGACCACGTGAGCTTCTCCGAGGCCGTCGAGCGCATGGCCGCGCGCATCGGCTACGAGCTGCACTACGAAGACGGGGGAGCTGCCACCGACCACGGCAACCGCGCGCGCATCCTCGCCGCGAACGAGGCCGCTGCCGCGTTCTACGTGTCGCAGTTGGAGACGCCGGAGGCGGAACCCGCGCGCGCCTTCCTCGGGTCCCGCGGGTTCGACCCTTCGGCCGCACAGCGTTTCGGCGTGGGCTTCGCCCCGCGCGGCAGTGCGCTGCGCAACCACCTCAAGGCATCCGGGTTCACGGAGGAAGAGCTGGTCACCGCCGGGCTTCTCGGCAGGGGCGACCGGGGAGACGTGTACGACAGGTTCCGGGGCCGGCTGGTGTGGCCGATCCGGGATGTCACGGGCGCCACTCTCGGCTTCGGCGCACGGAAGCTCCTCGACGACGACAACGGCCCGAAGTACCTCAACACCCCGGAGACCCCGGTGTACCACAAGAGCCAGGTGCTCTACGGGCTCGACCTCGCCAAGCGCGACATCGCTCGCGGGCGCCAGGTCGTCGTGGTCGAGGGCTACACGGACGTCATGGCCTGCCACCTCGCGGGCATCACCACCGCCGTCGCGACGTGTGGAACCGCGTTCGGCGTCGACCACATCAAGATCGTCCGCCGCGTCATCGGCGATGTCGACAACGCCGACACCACGGGCACGGGCGAGGTCATCTTCACCTTCGATCCGGATGAGGCGGGCCAGAAGGCCGCGAGTCGCGCGTTCGCCGAGGAGCAGCGCTTCGCGGCCCAGACGTTCGTGGCTGTGGCGCCCGACGGTCTCGACCCGTGCGACCTGCGCCTCAAGCAGGGCGATGGCGCAGTGCAGCGCCTCATCAAGGGCCGCAAGCCCATGTTCGAGTTCATGATCCGTCGGCAACTGGCCGCGCACGACCTCGAGACGGTCGAGGGGCGGGTCGCGGCGCTTCGGGCGGCGGCGCCCGTCGTGGCGGGCATCCGTGACCAGTCGCTCAGCATCGGCTACGTGCGCAACCTCGCGGGCTGGCTCGGGATGGACCCGACCGAGGTGCAGCGGGCGGTGCGCGCGTCGGGCGCGCACAGTTCGTCGAGCGGGTCGAGTTCGACGAGACCCGCCGAGCAGCCCGCGGCAGAGGCCGCGACGGGTTCGGGGGAGGACGAGCCCTCGATTACGCGCCTGCGCACCGATACCACCACACGCACGGAGCGCGACGTTCTCATGGCGATCCTGCAGCACCCCGACTACGTCGGCGAGCGGCTCATGGCGAAGGCCGTGCGCATCGGCTTCTCTGATGCAGACCTGGGCGTCGTGCGTGATGCCGTTGCCGTGAGCATCGCGATGGCACAGAGCCCGGACTGGGCGGCGAGGGTGACCGCCGAGGTTCCGCAGCGCTTCGGCAAGCTCGTCAACGAGCTGACGGTCGCGCCGATCCCCACGCGCGAAGACCGCATGCAGGTCTATTGCCGAAGCATCGTCACCGACTTCATCGACCGCGACCTGTTGCGGGAGAAAGTCGAGCTCATGGGCGCCATGCAGCGTCTGGATGCCACGGCCGACGCCGAGCGCTACACCGCCGTTCAGCGCGATCTGGTGCGGATCGAGACCGAGAGACGCGCGCTGCGCGACGAATAACGCCATTCGGCGACGAATAGTTGCTTTCGTGTAAACATCTTCGTCACGACTGCGGACGACCTGTCTATGTGTGTTAGGACTGTTCTCACAGCAACGCACGGGGTTCCTTTTTGGCGCGCCGTCGCGTTCCTTGCCACTAATAGGAAGAGGTAGACGGATATGACATCCGCATCCAACAAGAAGCGCCTACTCGGCGTGTTCGCCGGAACCGCAGTGTTCGCACTGGCGCTCACCGGCTGCGCCGCGGGCGACTCCGGCGACACAGGCGGCAGCGACTCGCTCATCGTCGGTACCACCGACAAGGTCACCTTCATCGACCCGGCCGGCTCGTACGACAACGGCTCGTTCGCCGTCATGAACCAGGTGTACCCGTTCCTCCTCAACTCCGAGCAGGGTTCCTCCGACGTCGTCCCCGACATCGCGGCATCCGCCGAGTTCACGACGCCGACCGAGTACACGGTCGTCCTCAAGGACGGCCTGAAGTTCGCCAACGGCAACGCCCTCACCTCCTCCGACGTGAAGTTCTCCTTCGACCGCCAGGTCAAGATCGCTGATGAGAACGGCCCCTCGTCGCTGCTCAGCAACATCGAGAGCGTCGAGGCCGTGGATGACACCACAGTCGTGTTCCACCTGATCGACGGTAACGACCAGACGTTCCCGCAGATCCTGTCGAGCCCGGCCGCCCCGATCGTTGACGAGGACGTGTTCTCGGCCGATTCCGTCACTCCTGACAAGACGATCGTCGACGGCAATGCGTTCGCCGGCCAATACGTCATCAAGAGCTACGACTTCAACAACCTGGTGTCGTTCGAAGCGAACCCCGACTACCAGGGTGTCTTGGGAGCGGCGAAGACCAAGAACATCGACCTGAAGTACTACACCGACGCGTCGAACCTCAAGCTCGACGTCCAGGAAGGCAACATCGACGTCGCGCACCGCAGCCTGTCGGCGACTGACGTCGCCGACCTGCAGGGCAACGACGCCGTGAAGGTCGTCCAGGGCCCCGGTGGAGAGATCCGCTACATCGTGTTCAACTTCAACACGCAGCCCTTCGGCGCGACGACCGCCGAGGCCGACGCGGCCAAGGCTCTTGCCGTTCGTACGGCAGTGGCCGACCTCGTCGACCGCCAGGAGATCTCCGACCAGGTTTACAAGGGCACCTACACCCCGCTGTACTCCTACGTTCCGGACGGCCTTACGGGTGCCACCACGGTTCTCAAGGACCTGTACGGGGACGGCAACGGTGGCCCGGACGCCGACAAGGCTGCCAAGGCTCTCGCCGATGCAGGCGTCGCGACCCCGGTCGCGCTCAACCTGCAGTACAACCCGGACCACTACGGTGAGTCGTCGGGTGACGAGTACGCGCTCGTGAAGAGCCAGCTCGAGGCAACCGGCCTGTTCACGGTCAACCTGCAGTCCACCGAGTGGGTCACCTACTCGAAGGACCGCACGGCCGACCTCTACCCGGCGTACCAGCTCGGTTGGTTCCCGGACTTCTCTGACGCTGACAACTACCTGCAGCCGTTCTTCACCACGAAGAACTTCCTGGCCAACCACTACGACAACCCCGAGGTCAACGACCTCATCGTTGCCGAGAAGACGATCACGGACGCCACGGAGCGCAAGGCCGCGATCGAGGAGATCCAGGCCAAGGTTGCTGCCGACCTGTCGACCGTGCCGCTGCTGCAGGGTTCGCAGATCGCCGTCACCGGCAAGGATGTGACCGGCGCCGTTCTCGACGGCTCGTTCAAGTTCCGCTACGGAAGCCTCGTCAAGGGCTAACAACTCGCGGCTAGAGTCTTCTCTAGCGCAATCAGGGGCGACCCGCACCAGTGCGGGTCGCCCCTTTCTTCACCACGAATAGGTACCGATGACGACAACCGCTCCAGCAGCGCTCGCTCCCGTAGCGCGCCGACCCCGCGGAAACGGGGGTGGACTGCTGCGATTCATCATCGTTCGCTTCCTGCTCATCTTCCCGACGATCTTCATCCTCGTCACCATGGTGTTCGTGCTGATGCGGTCGATCGGCGACCCGATCACTGCGGCCCTCGGCGGTCGGCTCACCCCGGACCAGCTCGCCGAGCGCATCCACTCCGCGGGCTACGACCGGCCCATCCTCGTGCAGTACTTCGAGTACATCGGCCAGGTCTTCACCGGCAACTTCGGCACCGCCATCAGTGATGGCCGTCCCGTCACCGAGCTGCTGCTGACTTACGGTGGCGCGACGCTCGAGCTCGCGTTCTACGCGCTCATCGTGGCCTTCATCGTGGGTATCCCGCTGGGAATGCTGGCGGCCTACCTGCGTGACAAGTGGCCGGATGCCGTACTGCGCGTCTTCGCGATCCTCTGCTACGCCACCCCCGTGTTCTTCGCCGGTCTGCTCCTCAAGCTCGTCTTCTCGGTGTGGCTCAAGGTCTTGCCCGTGGCCGGCCGCGCGAGCACCCGCACCGAGCTCAACATGTCGAAGCTCGGCGACCGCCGCACCGGTATCTACCTGATCGACGCGATCCAGCTCGGCAGCCCCGCGGCGATCAGCGACGTGCTCCAGCACGCCGTGCTGCCGGGCCTCGCGCTCGGCCTTCTCACTGCGGGTGTCTTCCTGCGGCTCGTGCGCACCAACGTCATCGGCACCCTCTCGATGGACTACGTGGATGCTGCCCGCTCGCGCGGCGTGAGCGAATACCGCCTCGTCCGCCGCCACGCCTACAAGCCCGCTCTCGTGCCGATCATCACCGTGATCGGCCTGCAGATCGCCATGCTGCTCGGTGGTGCGGTTCTCACCGAAACGACGTTCGAGTGGAAGGGCCTCGGCTTCAAACTCGCCGAATACTTGGCCGCGCGCGACTTCGTCGCCGTGCAGGGCATCGTGGCGCTACTGGCGGTGATCGTGGCGCTGAGCAACTTCATCGTCGACGTGCTTGCCGCGATCATCGACCCGAGGGTGAGGTACTGATCATGACGACGACCGAACCTCGCACGCGCGTGAGCCTGTGGCAGCGTCTGCCCGTCGTGCACCAACTACGCCAGAGCGTCGGCCTGCAGCGCGGCATGCTCATCACGGGCCTCGTGATCGTGGCCATCTTCCTGATCACCGCCCTCTTCGCACCGCTGCTGGCGCCGTACGGATACGCCCAGCTCAAGGACGCGGACGGCGTTGCGTTCGGTGCCCAGCAGGCTCCGGGCGGCGAGCACATCCTCGGCACCACGGTCGGCGGCTACGACGTGCTCTCGCGCGTGATCTGGGGCAGCCAGACCGCGCTCGCCGTCATCGTCGTGGCGGTCATCCTGTCGATCTTCGCCGGAGTGCTGCTCGGGCTCGTCTCCGGGTACATCGGAGGCTGGCTCGACCGCGTGCTCGTCGTCATCGCCGATGCCGTCTTCGCGTTCCCGACCCTGCTGCTGGCTATCGTCATCGCGATCGCGGTGAGCGGCGGGCAGTCGAGCCTGTGGGGCGGTGTGTTCGCTGCGGCGGCATCCATCACCGTGGTCTATATCCCGCAGTACTTCCGCGTGATCCGCGCCGAGACGGTGCGCATCAAATCGGAGGCGTACATCGAGTCGGCGAAGGTGATCGGGTCGAGCACCGGCCGGATCATGTTCCGCCATGTGCTGCGCAACGCCACCCGCACGCTCCCGCTCATCTTCACGCTCAACAGCTCCGAGGCGATCCTGACCCTCGCGGGCCTCGGCTTCCTCGGGTTCGGTATCGAGCCCACCGCCGCCGCGGAGTGGGGCTACGACCTCAACCGGTCGATCTCCGACGTCACGAGCGGCATCTGGTGGACATCCGTGTTCCCCGGCCTTGCCATCGTGCTCGTGGTGCTCGGTATCACGCTCGTGGGCGAGAGCCTCAACGACCTCGCCGACCCGCGCCTGCGCACGCGTCGCCGGGCGAGTGCGGTTCCGGCGCCGATGGCCCAGAGCTCGGCCATCCTCGACGGCAGCGACCAAGCACAGGGGGCGGTCAAGTGACCCGCGTAGTCGATATCAGCAACCTCGACATCACGTTCGCGACGGATGGCGGCTCAGTGGTCGCCGTCGACGGGGTGAGCCTGTCCGTCGACTCCGGCGAGGTGCTGGCCATCGTCGGCGAGAGCGGCAGCGGTAAGACCGTTACCGCGAAGTCGATCATCGGCCTCCTGCCCGAGACGGCCGTGACCACGGGCGCGATCATCCTCAACGATCGCGAGGTCGTGGGGCTCACGGGCGAGAAGCTGCGCTCGATCCGCGGCACCGATGCCGCCATGGTCTTCCAGGAGCCCTCGCTGGCTCTCAACCCGGTGTTCACCGTGGGCTGGCAGATCATGGAGGGCCTGCGCGCCCACCGGGGCATCTCCAAGAAGGAGGCGCGGGAGAAAGCCATCGACATGCTCACGCGCGTCGGGATTCCCGAGCCGGAGAAGCGCGTCGACTACTACCCGCATCAGTTCTCGGGTGGCCAGAAGCAGCGTGTCGTCATCGCCATGGCCCTCGTGCTCGAGCCCGAGCTGATCATCGCTGACGAGCCCACCACGGCCCTCGACGTGACGGTGCAGGCCGAGATCCTCGATCTGCTGCGCCGCTGCCGCGACGAGTTCGGCACCGCGATCATCCTCATCACCCACAACATGGGGATCGTCGCCGACCTCGCCGACCGGGTCGCCGTCATGTTCGAGGGCAAGCTCGTCGAGGAGGCGTCGGTCGAGAAGCTGTTCTCCTCGCCGGAGCATCCGTACACCCAGAAGCTGCTCGCCGCCGTGCCGCGCATCGGCACGGGGGGAGCCCGCGCGCGGGCCCGCACCGCTGCACGCGACGGCAGGCCGCTCGGCGCCCCCGTGGTCGTCGCGGATAACCTCGTCATCGAGTACTCGGGACGCCTCGGGCGCGGCGGATTCCGCGCCGTCGACGGCGTGAGCTTCACCATCTCGCCCGGGGAGGTTCTCGGCCTCGTGGGCGAGAGCGGCTCGGGCAAGACCACCATCGGGCGTGCCATCGGCGGCCTGACGAAGGTGACCGGCGGTTCGCTGCAGGTGCTCGGGCACGAGATGCTCGGCATCAAGGAGAAGGAGTTCAAGCCCGTCCGCAGCGACATCGGCTTCGTCTTCCAAGACCCGGCGTCGAGTTTCAACCCGCTGCTGACCATCGCCGAGTGCGTGGCGGAGCCGCTCATCGTGCACGGCAAGGCGCGGGATGCCGCATCCGCCCGCTCCCGTGTCAACGAGTTGCTCGAGGCCGTGCAGCTGCCGCGCGCGTTCGGCGATCGTTTCCCGCACGAGCTCAGCGGCGGGCAGCGCCAGCGCGCGAGTCTCGCTCGGTCGCTCGCCCTCGAGCCGAGCCTGCTCATCGCCGACGAGCCGACGAGTGCGCTCGACGTGTCGGTGCAGGCACGTGTGCTCGAGCTCTTCGCCGAGCTGCAGAAGGAGTTCGGCTTCGCCGCCCTCTTCATCAGCCACGACCTCGCCGTCGTCGACATGCTCTCCGACCGCATTGCCGTGCTGTTCCACGGCAAGCTCGTGGAGGAGGGCACCGGTGAGGAGGTGCTGGGATCGCCGCAGCATCCGTACACCCAGCGCCTACTGGCCTCGCTGCCCGTTCCGGACCCCGCTGAGCAGGCTGTGCGTCGCGAGCAGCTTCGTGCGCTGAAGGCCGCAGAGTGAGCGACGGCATCGCGGTTCGCGCGCGCGACCTGTCGCTGCTGTATCCGTCGAGCAATCCCCAGACGCGGTCGATCGCGGTCAACGGGCTCTCGTTCGACATCGCTCCGGGCGAGGTGCTCGCCGTCGTGGGGGAGACGGGCTCGGGCAAGAGCAGCCTCGCGAAGGCCGTCGCGCTGCAGGCCGATACCGCCCACGCCGATTCCCCGAAGATCGCGGGCGGCAGCCTTGAGGTGCTCGGCACGCAGTTGCGAGGCATCTCCGGTCGCAAGCGCGACAGGCTGAGCCTGTACGTCGGATACCTCCCGCAGGAGGCGGGCGACCTCCTCGAGCCGCGGCTGACCATCGGCGAGAACGTGGCAGAGCCGATCTTCTCGCGCGACAGGCACTTCGACCAGGACGAGGCCGGCGAAGCGGTAGCCACGCTCATCGATGCGGTGCGCCTGCCGCTCTCGACGATGAACAAGTACCCGCACGAGCTCAGCAAGGGCCAGCGGCAGCGCGTCGCGATCGCTCGCGCCATGATCCTCGAGCCGAAGGTGCTCGTCGCCGACGACCCCACGGCGGGCATCGACGTCACGGTTCGCGCGGCGATCCTCGACATCATCGTCTCGCTGCAGCGCGAGCGCGGTTTCTCGGCGCTCGTCGTGACCGCCGACCTCAGCGAGGTACGCCGGGTGAGCAACACTGTTGCGATCATGCACCGCGGGGTCATCGTGGGCATCGGCAACCTCGAGGAGGTGCTCTCCGACCCCCGCCATCCGTACGTTCGCGACCTCGCACGCTCACTCGATCACCTGAACCGGAGGGGTCAGCTTGTCGACCAGGCCTGAGACTGCCCCACGCCCCCGAACGCCGAAAGCGAGCACGTGACAGTACGACTTCCCGGTGAGCACAGAGACCCTCTCGCTCCCGTTCCCCTGGTTGGCGCGCGCCCGGAGGCCGGCCCCGTCGCCATCCTGCCGACAGCTGACGACGCGTTCGTCGCGGCCGTGGTGGCTGGCGGGGGAACCGTCGAGCCCCTGTCCGCCGAGACTCGCGGACTGGTGTGGGTGACGCTCGACATCGCTGCGCTGTCACAGGTGCTGGCGGAGCATCCGGCGATCGGCTGGGTGCAGCTGCCGCTGGCCGGTATCGAGAACTTCGCCTCCGTGTTCGAAGCGCAGGGCGAGGCCGAGTTGCCCGTGTGGACCAGTGCGAAGGGTTCGTTCGCCGAGCCCGTCGCCGAGCACGCCGTCGGCCTCACGCTCGCGGTGCTGCGGGGGCTTCCCGAGAAGTCGCGCGGCACCAGCTGGGCCCACCCCAAGACAGGGATCTCGCTGTACGGCAGGCGTGTCGTCATCGTCGGGGCCGGCGGTATCGCCGTCGAGATCATGCGGCTGCTGGCGCCGTGGGAAGTCGACGTGACCATCGTGCGACGGGGCAGCGACCCGCTGCCGGGCGCCTCGCGTACCGTGCCCGTCGCGCAGCTGCACGAGTTGCTGCCGGATGCAGACGTCGTCATCCTCGCGGCAGCCGCGACGAGTGAGACGACCAACCTCATCGGCGCCGCCGAGCTCGCGCTCATGAAGCCCTCCGCCGCGCTCGTCAACATCGCGCGCGGGCGGCTCATCGACCAGGACGCCCTCGTGGCATCGCTGGAGTCTGGACATCTCGCGGGTGCGGGCCTCGACGTGACGTCACCCGAGCCGCTTCCGGACGGGCATCCGCTGTGGACCGCGCCACGGGTCGTCATCACCTCGCACTCGGCTGACACACCCGAGATGACCGTGCCGCTGCTGGCGGAGCGCATCCGGGCCAATGTCGCGGCCCTGCACGGCGATGGTGCCATGGTGGGTCGGGTGGACCCGGTAGCCGGGTACTGATGACGAACTGGTGGGTCGGCGGTTACGGCGACGACATGAAGGGCACGATCCCCGGCATCATGGCCATGCGGTCGACGGATGTCGGCACCCTAGAACTCGTGGGAACCGCCGTCGAGACGGCCTCCCCGTCGTACCTGACGCAGCGCGGAGACCACGTCTACGCTGTGGCCGAGGGCGCCGGGAGGGTCGACTCGTTCCGCCGAGCGGGGGAACACCTCCTCGAACGTGACGGGTCGTCCCCGTCGGGCGGAACCTGGCCGTGCAGCCTCGAGTTCTTCGAGGGGGCAATCGCCGTCGCCAACTACTTCGACGGCTCGGTCGGCCTCGTCGGCGTCGATGGCAGGGGCGCTGTGACGTCGTTGCTCGAGAGCGCTGCGGGTAGCGGCTCCGGCCCGCACGAGCGCCAGAACGGTCCGCACGCGCACGCCGTGCTCGCGCTCGACGAGACGACGCTGTTGAGTGTCGATCTCGGCTCCGACCGGGTCCTCGTGCACGGGCGGGGGCTCTCGGCGGGGGCATCCGTCAGCCTGCCTGCCGGCAGCGGGCCTCGCGACATCGTGCGCCACCCGTCGGGGCTGATGTACGTGTTGAGTGAGCTCAGCCACGAGCTGTTCGTGCTGCGGTGGACGGGCTCGGCACTCGAGATCGTGTCATCGGTCGTGGTGCCGGGCGCGATGGAGGGCGACGCCGACTCCGCGATCAGCGTGTGGGGCAGCTACGTCTACACGGGCCTGCGCGGCAGCAACCGCCTGTCGATACTGCGATCGAGCGACGATGGCACGGTGATCGAACCGCTCGGCTGGGTAGCGAGCGAGGGAGACTGGCCGCGCCATCACGCCGTCGATGGCAACGTGCTGCACGTTGCCCACGAGCTCTCCAACTCGGTGGCCAGCTTCCGGTTGGGTGCCGACGGTGTTCCGTCGCTGATTGCGGAGCCCACGGCGGTGCCGTCGCCCAACTATCTGCTCGCGCAGCGGTGAGGTGATTTGGTGCTGGCCGAACCTTTGCTAAAGTAGGCAAGCTGAAACGCAATCCTCGATAGCTCAATTGGCAGAGCAACGCACTGTTAATGCGTAGGTTCATGGTTCGAGTCCATGTCGGGGAGCAAAAGTCCAGGCCAGAAGGTATTTACCTTCTGGCCTGGTTTGTTTTCGGTACCAAAACCCGCACTTACTCCGCACATTGGTCCCGCAGTAACTGGCGCTAGCGCTGGTTCCGCCATACTTGGCGAGTGCTTCCCCTCCCGCTCGCCGAGTTCATTCCTGTTTGGGTCAGCGGGATCATCGCGACAGTTCCGAATATCGCGATCGGCATCGTGACTCTCATCTTCCGGAAGCGCATTCTGGGGGTCGTGAAGAGGCTCTTCCCGACGATGTCCGAGGACGCTGAGTTCTGGGTTTCTCGCATCATCATCCTTGGTGGGATGTTCCTTATCGTGGTCGCGGGATTCCTGCTTTTCGGTGCGCTGCAGAGCATTACGAACTAGTCGACGGACAGTACCTCCGAGAGCACGTCAGCGACCTTCCCCGAGCCGCCGCCCCGCGCCGTGTACACGTCGAGCGTCAGGTCGACGTTGGCGTGCCCGAGGTAGTCGGCGCGGTCGCGCGGGTCGACCCCCGCATCCTTGAGCGCCGTCGCCACGCTCTTCCGGAAGGAGTGCCAGCGCACGTCGGGAAACCCGAGACGGTCGCGCATCTTCGCGAGGTCGTGTTGAGTGTTCGACGGGTCGCGCAGCTTGCCCGTGGGGGAGGGGAATACGATCCCCGACTCGACGGCGGGGTGCTGCACCCGACGCTCGACGAGCATTCCGACGAGGGGCGCAGCGAGCGCGAGAGTGCGCGCACCCGCCGCCGTTTTCGTCTTCGGCTTGCGCGACAGCCCCTGTCCGTTGACCCGGCTCACGGTGCCCGAGATCGTCACAGTGCCCGTCTCCAAGTCCACGTCCTCCCAGCGCACAGCGCACGCCTCACCGATCCGGCACCCGGTCGCGGCCATGAACATGATGAGCGCGGGCAGGTCGTGCTCGATCGCCCAGGCGTCCTTCTGGACGGTCGCGAGGAATCGGCGCAGCTCGTGACTCGTCAGGGCACGCGCCCCGCCGCCGTGGTTGCGCGCGATGCCCTCGATCTCCCTGACCGGATTGTGATCCGCAGCGCCCGAGCGAACGGCGAGGCCGAACATCCCCGACAGCACCTTGCGCGTCATGAGGGCGACACTCGGGCCGTGATCGGTCGCGACACGGTCGATGAACCGTTGGAGGCGCATTCTCGACCCCCTCACGTCGACCATGTCGGGCGATCCCAACAAGCTCGCTGACGTGCGCTCGGCGCTCAACCCCCTGAGCGCTCTCGCGCAGGAGCTGGATATCGCAGTTATTGCGATCATGCATCTCCGCAAGGGCGGCGGCAACCTCTCCGACCTCGTCTCGGGCTCGCACGCGTTCCGTGACGTTGCGCGATCCATGCTCGTCTTCGCCACGGACGAGGAGACGGGCGAGCGCATCGTCACGCTCGACAAGTCGAATTACTCCCAGGAGCGCGGCAACTCATTCGCGTTCCGCCTGCACTCGACGACCGTGACCACGGATGACGGCGACGCGAGCTCGGTCGCCTGTGTCGAGTACCTGGGTGATACGGACCTCAACGCGGGCGACATCTTCAACCGCGTAGACGACGAGGACGCAGACGACCGGAACGAGTCGGAGCGCTGGCTGATCGCCTACCTCGCGGACAGGGGTGGATCGGCGCTCGCGCGGGAGGTGCTCCGCGACGCTGGCCGTGACGGGCTGACGCCCGCGAGCATCAAGCGCGCCAGCCGCAAGGTCACAGAGAAGGCCGAGGTCGGCTACCAGGGCGCGTGGACCTGGACGCTCGATCTCTCCAAAGGTGACGCAAAGGATGCAAAGGGTGCCACGTCTTCCATGCCTGCACCCTTTGATCCCTATGGCGCAGATCGCGCCGCATCATCCAGCACCACTCTCTGAAAGGAACCATCATGACCAAGGATCGTGATTCATTCGTCGCCGCTGTCGGCCACCCGCTCCCGGCTCGCGAGCTGGCAAGCGAGCCCAACGCGGGGGAGCGCGCGGCTCTCCTGGACCTGCTGCGCTCGGGGCGTGGACACATCGTGTTCCCGTCCACCCCGACGCTGACCGACGATGGTGAGCTGACCGTCGCCCCCACCCAGTCGTTCGACGTTTCGACGGCGTACCTCGTTATCTCCGACGCGCGGGAGTAGCCGAGAAGAACAAAGACCAGTACAATCGAGAGTGGACGCACTGTGCAAAGTTCATCCACTCCATAAGTGAAGACGGCGTACGGGGAGGCCGCAAAACTCCCCGGCCCCTAGGGGGTCGGCCCACGACGAGCCGGGATCGTCGGCAACGGATACGAGAGCCGTAAATCTCGGGTTAGACGGGTAGGAGCGCCTTAAAGCTCCCGGTACGTCCTTCGAGGGACGGCAGGAGGTTGCCCGTCTTGGGCGGCGAGTTCACTCCTCTCGCCACGAGGTATTCAGCACGCGTCATCGCACGCGAGCGACCTCGAACCGAGTGCGCCCGCCCTCTGACTCTGACTTGTCACGACGGCTCCGACCCCAAGGGGTTTCACCGTGTCTGTTTTCACCACCACTTCCGGCACTGCCGGACTGATCCAGCTCCTCCAGACCGAGCTGATTCGACCTCTCGCCCAGGCGTCGATCGCCGCCCGCGTCTCCACCCCCATCCAGAGCGCCACGCAACGCGTCGAAGTGCCGATCATCGTCGAAGACGCCCAGAGCGGCTGGGTGAGCGAGGGTGCCGAGATCGGCGCTGACGATCCCGTGTTCCAGACGATCTCAGTCGTCCCGTCCAAGCTCGCCGGGATCACCGCCCTCTCGAACGAGACGATCGCGTCGAGCAACCGCAACGCCGCCACCATGGCGCTCGACTCGCTCGTGCGCGATATCGCGACCAAGCTCGACGTTGCCTACTTCGGCAACCTCTCCGCTCCCGCGCCCAAGGGGCTCGGAGGGCTGGTCGGGTTCAACGCGCTCGCTTCCGATCTGAGCACACTCGACGTGTTCGAGGAGGCGCGTATCGAGGCTGCAAAGCTCGGCGAGGTCATCACCGCATTCGTGACCGACCCCGACACCCTCCTCGCGCTCGCGACCGCGAAGGAATCGACCACGTCTAACCGGGCTCTGCTCCAGCCGGCCCCTACCAGCGAGACGGCGCACATCACGGGCGATCTCGTCTCACTCGTTGTCTCGGGCATCCCGGTGTACGCATCCCCGGCTGTCTCGGCTGGGACGATCTGGGGCATTCCCAAGCGGGCGAGCGTGCTCGTGCTCTCGGGCGACCCCGAGCTGGCGACGAGCGCTGACGCCGGGTTCCGCAACGACCTGACGCTCGTGCGCGCCACGCTCCGCGCCGGGTTCGCGTTCACCCGCCCCGCCGCGTTCCAGAAGATCACGGTCGCCTAGCTGACGACCTGACTGCCGGGGTTCAGCGCGCTGTTACGACTGAGCCCCGGCGCGCCAACCACGGAGACGCCATGTGGGCAAGGACAAGCACAACGCGGACCGGCTGGGCCACCAGTACGACAGGCCGCAGAATCTATTGGACCGGCGAGTGCAGTTCGACAAGTGCGACCTCACGATCCCCGCGCGATCTAGGATTCGAGGCATGCCCGACATCTCGCACCCGCTGCCGTCTGAGCGAATACGCCTCCAAGAACTCAGCGAACGCGAGTCACAATTCGGAGTGGAGTGGACTGACGTAATCCCGGCGGTCGTTGCAGCAAAGATCTATATCGCTTTCACCGAGAGCGGCACGGACATTGGGATGGTCGACGATCTCGTTTGGAAGATACGGCGCGAGCATCGGTCTGGGGATTCGAATCTATGGAACACCGAAGAGACACTCGCGCAAGGCCGCTACGCGCGCGATGTGGACGCTCTCGACTGCATCGCCTCTATCAGCCTGGCTTTGGACGCGCTGGCGGACGAGCTGAACGGCGTCGCCTTTCGCTCCGAAGTCTGGAACGGCGGCGACGGGGTCTATCGGTTCTTCCCTGACATATTTCGGAAACGCGTCAACGATGCTTTTTTGAACTACAGAATCAACTGGATATTTATTGGTGGTGCTCTGGTGCCGCGAAGCCATCAGGATCTCTTCGCTGAGATTGTCGAGCCGACTACTCGTTTCTTGGGTAGCGACCCAAAGTGGGGTGCTGTGCAACGCGCGTACGAGAAGAGCTTGACGGAGCTTTCTCGAAACGATCCGGGTGACGCCATCACGGACGCATCTACCGCACTCCAGGAAATGCTGCGAGCGCGGGGAGCCGACGGTGCCACGTTGAAGAAGCAGGTGGCGCGTGCCGTTAGCAGTGGCGTTCTCGCGGGATGGGACATCCGTCTGACGAGCGGCATCGCGTCCTTCATCGACTGGGTTGAGGCAGAACGCTCAAACAACGGTGATGCTCACCACGATGCGGCTGACGCTGACAACCAGAACGCGTGGTTGGTTATACACATCGTCGGTGCGCTCGTCCTAAGGCTCAGTGAGCAGGACCACCGCCGGGAACCCGCCGCAGCATCGCCGATAGACGCGGACTAGGAACCCCGCATGCCCCTCCAGCCCCCTTGGCTGCCCGCTCCGCGTATAGCGGCTGACGGAGCGTACGGGTATTCAAGTCGTTGTACTGGACTTTGTGCTGTTACTTGCCACGCCAGAGGTCGTACTGGAATTGAATCTCGCCGTCGATCATGCTCGCGAGATCACTGACCTTGTTGGCAACGGGCTCGAACTCGCGTTCAAAGTCGGCGAGGCTGTCGAACGCTTCCAGCGGCGTGCCGGACTGTGCAAGCAGTTTCGGCCAAGCGTTCCAGTGTTCCAACGTTGCCCGCGTGACGGGTATTGAGATCGCGCGCAGTCCTTCGAGAGTGAGCACGTCATCGGGCGCGTGAACGCGCCTGATTAGGTCGAGATCGGTGTGGCTTTCACCGTCCACAAGGTGCTCGCGGATGAATTCCAGATCTCGCCGAAACCGAGTCACACGGTCTGATACCAACTCCGACAGCAGGTGCGAGGCGTTTGTAAGTCCCTGCTCTAGTCCGTCGAGGAAATGACCGGCTATGAACTCCGGGAGCTCGCGCCCCATGTCTAGCCAGGTTAGGGGCGAGCCGCCAGGGTGTGACTGTCCAGCTCGTGCGTAAATTCGCCCAATCGTCTCCGAAGCATCCGGTCCAAATCCGACGCTCATCGTGGGAAGTCGACGCAGGAACTCTGCCGAGAACCAGGCCGCAAGGTGTACGGCGAGAGTGAGTGACTTGGGGCGTATGGAATCACGGTGAGCTAGCTCGTTCCGATAGTCGTGGATGCGGCTCGCGGACTTCAGATAGCTCTCCGGTAGGTCTCCCCACCACACAAGGAATTTCAGCTTCGAGCCGAATCCCCGGTCGATGTCGCGCCGTAGCGTCTTCGACATGTTCCACCCAAGACGAGCGGGGCTATCGGTAGCGTTCTCCGCATTCCTGCGCTGATCGAGGTCGTTGAGATCGATCGAGCTTTCGCTCTGCTTCCACCACAGCCCAGTGTCCTCCAATTGGTGAATGGCGACGATGTACTCGATACGCCTGACCATGAGCGTTTCGAGGGTGCTGTCGAGCAAAAGAAGCGCGACTCTGAGGTCGGCCGGACTCCCGCGTAGGATCGCAGCTTTCGCCGTGAACACTTGCGCGGCGATGACGTCTGCCTGATTTACCACGGGGCGACCTTATCGGGGCGGCTGATCGCGTGAGGGATCTCGTGGAGCGCGCCCACGCGCCGGGCTCACGTTGGAAGACCCCGCTAGCCCAGTTCGCGAAGCTCGCGAGCAATTGCCGTCATGGCTTGCTCTGCTTCCACCGAATCGCGCAAGAACTGTGGTTCCTCCTGATTCTCCATGAACGCCTCTAGCTCCTCATCCGTTTTTCCTACCCGGCGCGCCCAGGCTCTTGGCACCCGTTGCGGTCCCAGCAGCGCTACGAGAGCCAACGTCTCCGCGCCCATATCCTGGCTAATGGTCTTGTCCGTGTGACCTCCTCGCGCCTCCAGTATCGAAAGTCGCTTGGCGGCGTCCCATTCAAAATAGAAGCCGGGCCTGTTTCGCGTTCGAGCGGCGGTCGTCCTCGGCTATCGTCAGCGCGTGCCTCCGGTCCCGTGCCGCGATGTAGAGCGCGACGGCCACGGCGGCGAGGGTCACGATTGCGGACGCGATCTGTACCCAATCAGCTACGGTCATGATTGCCTTTCCTCGTTCAGCGGGTGGGGCGCGGGCAACAGGTCGTCACCGTGGCGCTCGGCAAATGATCTGATTAGATCAGCGGCGCGCCCGAAGTCATCAGCCACGGCTCGGGGCTGACGCTCGACGACCTCGACCCGCGCTGACTCTGCGCTACTTGGCCAAGTCCGAAAGCAGCGCAGGAAGAAAAGCTACCAACTTCTCGGAGCGCTCCCAGTGCTGAAGGCCCAACGGGAGACCTAGCGAGTCGGCGTTCGCGTAAGTGAGCGCGACCTGATACCGCCCCGGCCACCTTGGGCCGCTGTTCGAGCTGCCGAGCAAGTCGAATGCGCCATGCGCCTCGATGGCTTCGAGTCGCGACCGACTAATCGCGTTCGTGGTAACGGTGACCGAACGATCAGCGGCTTTGGTGATCGTGGTGGTGATCAGGGCCTCAGATGTGAAGATTGCAATGATCCCCATGACGCCTTCGTCTGCATCCTGAAACTTGCTACTCAGGTACTTGATCTCGGCCTCTCCGACGATACCCACCAGTTCGCCGAGCATGGTCCCGTACCACGGGTATTCAAGGCGCATGCCTCTCGGAACGTTCCACTGCATCGTGTCGCCATCGAGGGCGTCGGCGATTGAGGTTGCGATTTCGAGGTGGTCAGGCATGTGAACTCCGCTCATGTCAGTTGTGACAAACATAAGGGTTGCTGAACCACTCCGCATTTACTCCGCAGATTGGTCGTGAATTGACCATGTCTGACGATATCGGTCGTTATGCCATACTTGCTCTGACCTGCTTTTCGTTTTTCGACGTTAGCGGTCGTGTCCCCGAACAGGTAATGCGTAGGTTCATGGTTCGAGTCCATGTCGGGGAGCACAGAATTCGTTTTCTGAAAGATTAGGCCCAGGCCCTCCACGGTCTGGGCCTATTTTTTTTCCCCAGACTGCGGGTTGCCTGGCCCCCTCTTCCCGACCACTCGGGGTCTGCCTTCGATAACTCAGGACTTGCGCAGTGGTGCAGCGTGAAATGGTGCCGATGAGGGGCCCGGGGATGCGCGAGTCCTGAGTTGCCCACGAGTGCCCCGCGTACTCCGGACGGAGTACGCGCGTGCAGCCCCCGAGCCGACGCCTGCGCGAGCAGCCGCAACTAGCATCGACACATGAAGTTCCACGGCCGCGCGCACCCGCCTCGGTGGGCGCACGGCTACGAGCACTGGCCGCGTGACGACTTCCGCGACGAACTGCTGCTCCGGCAGCACCAGCAGCCCCGGATGTCGGCGCGCGCACGCCTGCTGATCCCGGCGATCTTCTCGCTCATCATCCAGCTACCCGCGAGCCTCTTCTGGCTGGTGCACGCCCCGCAGGCGACATCCGGGATCAGCGTCGTGCTCTCTGTGCTCGGTCCGCTTGCGCTCCTGCTGCGCCGTCGCTACCCCGGCCCGGTCGTCGCCTTCGTCGCGGCGGGCGCGTGCGCCGACTTCTTCCTCGCGGACCAGAGCCAGGGGCCGCCCTATGTGGCGCTCGCCTTCGCCGTGGTGTCGTCGATCGTGCACGGCGCGCGTATGTGGGCGTGGATCTCGGTCGGCGCAGCGTGGATCGGCACGGTCACTGCGGGCCTCATACTGGGCCTGAACTGGCACCCGGCCCGGATCGCGGTGACGACCCTCGGCATCCTCATCACGTTCGGTATCGGCGAGGCGCTGCTCAACCGGCAGGAGAATTTCGCGAAGATCCGTGCGGCGATCGCGCAGCGCAGGCAGACCGAGGTGCAGGCCGAGCGCGTGCGCATCGCGCGCGAGCTGCACGACGTGCTCGCGCACTCCCTGAGCCAGATCAACGTGCAGGCGGGCGTCGGCCTTCACCTCATGGAGAAGCAGCCCGAGAAGGCGGCACAGGCCCTTGCGAGCATCAAGGAGACGAGCAAGACCGCGCTCGACGAGGTCCGCTCCGTGCTCGGGGTGCTGCGGGCTGAAGGGGGACAGGATCCCTCGGCCCCACTGGTGCCGGAACCCGACCTGTCGCGACTGCCGGGCCTTGTGGCATCCGTCACCTCGCAGGGGGTGGATGTGGCGCTGTCGAGCGAGGTCGCCGAGGCGCCCAAGGCTGTGCAGCTGGCGGTCTACCGCATCGTGCAGGAGTCGCTCACGAACGTCGTGCGGCACGCGAAGGCGATGAGGGCGACCGTGTCGGTGGCTGCGGATGCCCACGACTACGTCGTTGTCGTTGACGACGACGGCAAGGGCCTGATCGACGAGCTGACGGGCGGCCGCGGGCTCCTCGGCATGCGCGAGCGCGCAGAACTGCTCGGCGGCACCCTCACCACGGGCCCGTCGCCCCTCGGTGGACTTCAGGTCACCGCACGAATCCCCGTCAAGGAGCACGAATGATCCGCGTAGCCATCGCCGACGACCAGCAGCTCATCCGCGGCGGGTTCCGCAGCCTGCTGGAGGCCGAGCCCGACATCGAGATCGTGGGTGAGGCCGGTTCTGGTGCCGAAGCGGTGTCGCTCGTCATGGCCACCCGACCCGATGTGGTTCTGATGGACATCCGGATGCCCGACGGAGACGGTCTCTGGGCCACCGAGCAGATCGTGCAGAAGCCCGAGCTGAAAGACACCCACATCGTGATCGTCACGACGTTCGAGCTCGATGAGTACGTCGGGCGGGCCATCCGCGCCGGTGCCAGCGGGTTCCTCGTGAAGGACACCGAGCCGGTCGAGCTCATCCGCGCCGTGCGCGTGGTCGCGGGTGGCGACGCGCTGCTGAGCCCCGGCGTGACCAAGCGCCTGCTGGAGCGTATCTCCGGCCAGCTGCGCGAGGCCCCCGACACGACGCAGCTCAACGCCATCACGGAGCGCGAGCGCGAGGTGCTCGCCCTCGTCGGCCAGGGGCTCACCAACGAGGAGATCGGCAAGTCGCTGTTCCTCAGCCCGCTCACGGCGAAGACGCACGTCTCGCGCATCATGTCTAAGCTGGGGGCGCGCGACCGCGTTCAGCTCGTCGTGATCGCCTACGAGACCGGGCTGGTTCACGCCGGGCGTACGGAGTAGTCCCGCACTGCATCCGGGGGAGTACGCAAGGTGTAGCCGCAGGGCAGATTCCCTCCAGGAGCTGTCGCGGCAGTCTTGAGTTACCGGCCCAGAGAGGGCCCCTAATGAATGGACACCCCGTGTTTACAGCTCTCGCAGTAGCCGCCCACCTGGGCGGACCCGGGTTCGGCTTCGGCTGGATCTTCTTCATCCTCATCCCGCTGTTCTGGATCGCGGTCTTCGTGCTCCTCGGCAGCCTGGCTCGCCGTCGCTGGAGCCGCGGCGGATGGGGACCCGGCCACATGGGCCACATGGGTCACTACGGCCCGTGGGGCGCAGCAGCCCGTGGCGCCGAGTCGACCCTCGCCGAGCGTTTCGCGCAGGGCGACATCGACGAGAAGGAGTACCGCGCGCGCCTCGAAGTGCTGCGTGCGAACAACACCTTCACGCCGCCGACCAAGTAAGTGGAATTGGCCTGCGGAGTACCGTCGGCCGCACGATAGAGTCTCCCTTCGGACCAGCCGGTCCGGAGGGAGATTCGTTGTCCGACCCAGTACTCGAGCGTCGAGCGGCGATCCGTGCGAGCTTCGCCGTTGGCATCGCGGTTGCCGCATACGGCGTCTCGTTCGGCGCCCTCTCCGTGGCATCCGGCCTCGACGTCATGCAGACGTGCTTCCTCAGCCTCGTGATGTTCTCGGGCGGGTCGCAGTTCGCGGTCATCGGAATTCTCGCGTCGGGCGGTGTCGCGGGCGGGGGAGCGGCCATCGCGAGCGGTGCCCTGCTCGGCACCCGTAACGCCCTCTACGCTTTGCGGGTCGCGCCCTTCATCGGTGGCCCCTGGCCCAAGAAGGTGCTCGCCGCGCACTGGACAATCGACGAGACGACGGCCGTCGCCACGGCCCAGAAGACGCTCGTCGGCCAGCGCGCGGGCTTCTGGTGGACCGGCGCGATCATCTACATAGGCTGGAACCTCACGACCCTCATCGGGGCGCTCATCGGTGACCTGCTGGGCGACGTGAGCCAATACGGTCTGGATGCAGCGGCGGCTGCCGCTTTCCTGGGCCTCCTGTGGCCCCGGCTCAGGCAGCTCCAGCCCGTGGCCGTCGCCATCGGAGCGGCTGTCGTCGCAGCCGTGCTCCTGCCGTTCGTTCCGGCGGGAATCCCCGTGCTCGCTGCCGCCCTCGTCGCGATCATCGTGGGTCTGACCAACTGGTGGGGGCCGAAACCGTGACGATCTGGCAGACCATCATCCTCGCGTCGATTGCGGTGCTCGCGTTGAAGCTCGCCGGATACCTCGTGCCCCCGTCGATCGTCGAGCGCCCCACTCCGGCGCGCATCGCGAACCTGCTGACCGTGGCGCTGCTCGCGGCGCTCATCGTGGTGCAGACCCTCGGCGGGGCATCCGGAATCGTGCTCGACGCACGCGTGCCCGCCCTCGTCGTCGCCGCGGGACTGTTCGCGCTCCGGGCGCCGTTCATCGTCGTCGTCGCGGCCGCGGCGGTCGTTGCCGCGCTCATCCGGCTGTGGACCTGAGACATGCTATTTTGGCTGCGAGCCGTACCCGACACGGCCCTGATGGAGGACTCACCGTGACGTTGCTCACCCTCGGCCGTGTCACGGCCGTGGCCGCCGCCCTTCTTCTCTCCGGATGCGCGGCCCAGCCCGCTCCGAGCCCCAGCGCCAGCGCCTCTGGCGATGACCTGGCGGGCTTCAGCTCGGAGGTGCTCGATCTGAACGACGCGGTCGAGGCCGCGCAGATCGACCTGGCCGGCCAGCTCAACGCGATCGTGGATCTCAATACCGAAGATCCGACCGACTGCCGCGTCGCCGCCGAGAGCAGGGTCATCGACCAGATTCTCGAGGTGATCGAGAAGCACCAGGTCGCCTTGGGCGCGCTTTTCGCCGGGGAGAAGGCGAGCGGGAAGCCCGACGCGGCCGCGCTCGCGACAGCGAGCTCCGATCTGGCTGAGCTGCAGAAGCAGGTCGACGGCAACGACGACGCCCTGGCGTCCTGTGAGAAGGAGGCCACCCCGTGAGCCGCATGTCCACCCGCGTCGCCCTGTCGACGCTCGGCCTCGTCGCCCTGCTCACCGTCGCCTCGGGCTGCGCAGCTGCTCCCAGCGACTCGAACGGCGTGACCGCGGCCCGCGCACAGCTGGCCGCCGACGTCACACCGCAGGTCACCAACCTCAACAACGAGTTTCAGTCGATCATGCACCTGCTGTCGGACGAGTTTCTCAACGTGGCGAAGGAAATGCACATCGTGACCACTCCGCCGCAGTGCCTCTACGACGTGCAGACCTCGATCGGGCAGCAGATCCGCTCGGTCGGCGATCTTCGGCCGCAGATGCAGACGTTGATCACCAACGAGGTCAACGGAGGCGACTCGGAGCTGCAGGCGCTCAGCGCAATGCACTCGGCTCTCAGCGCCGCACAGACCCAGGCCGACGGCAACAATGCCACCTTCGCCACCTGTGCTCGGGGGAACACCTGAAGCTAGTCCTCCAGGTGGTCCTCGCCCGGTACCCAGGTGTTGCCGGGCACGCCCCAGCCCTTCTTCTTGATGACCTTGGCGACGGGCTTCTCGTACTGGTGCTCTAGGCGGTCGACGTAAAGGGTGCCGTCGAGGTGGTCGTACTCGTGCTGGAAGATGCGGGCGAGCCATCCGTCGGCCACGATCTCGAACGGCTTCTGGTCGAGGTCGACAGCCCCCAGGATCGCGTGCTCGGCGCGGATCAGCGGGAAGCGCTCACCGGGGAGGGAGAGGCATCCCTCCGACTCGTCGTCCTCGTCGGCCGCGCCGACCGGGATGGGGGAGAGCCAGAGCTCCGGGTTGATGGCGACGCCGCGCCAGAGCACGCCGTCGTCGTCTGTCCAGTTGTAGACGAAGAGCCGCAGGCCCACGCCCACCTGGGGTGCGGCGAGGCCGACTCCGGGGGCTTCCTTCATGGTCTCGAACATGTCGTCGACGAGCTGGCGGAGGGTTTCGTCGAACTCGGTGACCTCCGCGGCGACCTCGTGGAGCACCGCCTCGCCGGTGATTCGAATGGGGAGTACGGCCATTCACCCAGAATAACGGGGCGGGAGCGGGTAGATTCGACGGGTGCCAGACGCCATCCAGGACTTTGCTGACCAGCTCAACACCGAGTCGGGCTTCGGAATCGTCCTCGCCGTGATCGCGGCCGTGCTTCTCGCGTTCGGAACCCAGTTCCAGAATCGCGGCGTCGTGCTCGTGGGCGAGAAGTCGGGCGGCAAAGGAAAGACCGGGCTCAGCTTCGGTCAGCTGACGGCGCTGCTGGCCCGGCCGTCCTGGGTCCTGGGCACCCTTCTCCTCGGTGTGGCCATCGTGTTGCAGCTGACGAGCCTCACGCTCGCGCCCCTCACCGTGGTGCAGCCGCTCGGTGCTATCGCGCTCGTGATCACCGCCGTCGTGAACTCCCGTGTGAGCAAGATCCCCCTCGATCGCGTCTCTATCAGGGCGATCCTGGTGTGCGTCATCGGCGTGGCGGCCTTCGTGACAATCGCCGCGTTCGTCACCAAGAAGCACCCGATCACCGCCACCCAGCTCTCGGTGGTGCTCATCATCCTGTCGGTGGTGCTCGTGGTGTTCATCACGCTCTTCATCGTCGCCAAGCGCCGCGCGCCCCGCCCGATCTTCTACGTGGTCGCTGCCGGTGTGCTCTTTGGCTTCGTGGTCACGCTCGCCAACGTCGTCATCGGCCGTGTGCAGACGATCCTCACGGCAGGCCGGGGGATTGACTCGTCAGACATCCTGACCATCTTGTGCGTCATCGGCCTCGCCGCCGCGGCCCTCCTCGGCACCTACTTCGTGCAGACCGCGCACTCGTCGAACCCGCCCGACCTCGTGGTCGCCGGGCTCACCGTTATCGACCCGATCGTCGCGGTCTCGATCGGTATCGTCGTGCTCGGCGAGGCCTCGTCGGCCCCCCTCTGGGCGATCTTTGCCTTCGCGGCCGCGGCTGCAGCGGCAATCTGGGGCGTCGTCTCGCTCTCGCGCCACCACCCGCAGTCGTTGGCCAATACGACTCTCGCCGACGCGGTCGAAGACGCCGCACAGCAACCGTAAGGTACTTTGAACTCCACTATGACTTCTGCCGCTCGCGTTTCCCCCCACGAGGGCAAACCCCGTCTCCGCGTTCTTATCGGTGCCGATACGTTCTGGCCCGAGATCAACGGCGCTGCCACGTTCATCGCTCGCCTGAGCGCCGGCCTGGCCGAGCGCGGCCACGACGTGCACATCGCGGCACCCTCGTACAGCAACAAGAAGCTCGGTCCGCAGATCGAGGTGCATGAGGGCCAGAAGATCACGGTTCACCGCATCTACTCGTGGCGTTGGTACCCGCATCCGTGGCTGCGCTTCGCTTTGCCGTGGCGCATCAAGCAGAACTCGGCGAAAATTCTTGACCGCGTGAAGCCGGATGTCGCGCACTTCCAATCACACATCGTGATCGGTCGCGGCATGACTCTCGAGGGCCTCAAGCGCGGCGTTCGACTCATCGGCACCAACCACTTCATGCCCGAGAACCTGCTCGAGTACACGCTCATCATCCCGCCGTTCCTCGGCAAGTGGGCGGTCAAGCAGGCGTGGGCCGCGGCCGACCGTTCGTTCGGCCGTGCCGAGCGCGTGACGACCCCGACGCAGAAGGCCGCCGACTACCTCGAGGCGAACACGACGATCAAGAACGTGCTCGCGATCTCGTGTGGCATCGACGCCCACAACTACACGCCCGTGATGACCCCGCGCAGCGACAATCTCATCGTGTTCCTCGGTCGGCTGGTCGAGGAGAAGCAGATCGACAAGCTGATCCGCGCGTTCGCCAAGCTCGACCCGTCACTCAAGGCGAAGCTCGAGATCGTCGGCGGCGGCGACCAGGAGGGCAAGCTCAAGGCCCTCGCGGCATCCCTAGGGGTCTCGCCGAACGTCAAGTTCACGGGCTATGTCGAAGAGGACTACCTGCGCGGCGCCCTCCACCGCGCGACAGTCTTCGCGATGCCGTCGATCGCCGAGCTGCAGAGCATCTCGACCATGGAGGCCATGGCCACGGGTCTGCCGATCGTGGCGGCCGACGCCATGGCACTCCCGCACCTCGTGCACGACGGTGAGAACGGCTACCTCTTCCAGCCGGGCAACGTCGACGAGCTCGCTGACAAGCTCACGCGCATCCTGACGATGCCCGAGGAGGAGCTTCTCGAGTTCAAGAAGGAGAGCCTGCGCCTCATCGAGGCGCACGACATCCAGCGCACCCTCGACACCTTCGAGAGCCTGTACCGGGGTGAGGCCGTCGAGATCCCCGTCTCGAGCGAGGCGAAGAAGCGGGCGTAGCTCCTAGGTCAGCTCGACCCGCATCATCTCGGTGCGCTCGACGACGCGGTCGCGTGTCTCCGCAAGAGCCAATCGACGATCGTCGGCGAGGTAGGCGTTGAGCCCGGCCTCCGACTGGAACTCGAACAGTTGCACCTCAAGCGGCTGCTCCCCGCTGCCGTCGGTGCGGGCACGCTGCACGACCCGACCGCCATGGGCGGGGATGAGGGCGAGCACGGTGTCCTCGTACGCAACGAGGCCCGCCTGCTCACCGGGACGGGCCCAGAGAAGCACACACAGTGAAACGGTCATGCCTACGACGCTATCCCTCGCGCGGCGTCCTGCGCCGCAGCCTGTATCGTAGGAAACCGCCCTCTAAGGGCACGGGGCGGTAGCTCAGCTGGTTAGAGCAGCGGACTCATAATCCGTCGGTCACGGGTTCAAGTCCCGTCCGCCCTACCGAGTTGGTCTTGCTCGAATCGATGACCCCAAAATAGCGGGCCAACGTCGATTCAACGTTGGCCCCCGTGACTCCAGCCATTCGGCTGGAGTTTTGCGTGGGGAGCGAGCGCTCCTCAGCGCGGCTTCGATTAATCCACCGATCGACGGTGAGAGCCACGAGTGCTGTGCAGACCGCTCGGCAAAAGATTGGTTTGTCGTTGGCAGGAGCGTGACGGCCTCTACAGATACGAATTCAGAGAGTCGTGCCGACGTGCGACGCACCGTATCTCCAGAAGGAAAACGAGGTTAGTTCGTGAATCTGTGGCGCCGAACCTCTTCGCGCCGATATGGTCACTTCAACCAATTCGTTTGTTGAAAGTTCCTCCGTAGATCAGGTCGGAGTTCCCCATGATCAGTTTTGTGTCATCCGCTCGTGCTTTGCCGATGCTTTGCATTGCTCTTGTGCTTGCTCTGAACGTGCTCATGCCCTTACGTGGAGTTCGACACGCATGCCTCGTATCGTGGACCTGGGCACGCTGATCGAATCTTCGCTAACGACCCGCTCGGTCTCATCATTCTGATCCTCAAGGACTAGGACCAATCGCGCATGCGCACCCTATTGGACGAACGACTTGCGCCAACCACCAGCACTGTGGGGTTCTTAGAGGCGCCGCTAGATGTTGTCGTGGATCGTTTCGTCTCGTGGCACAAGAGTCTGTACCCGACCGTGTCCGCCCGCGAAGTTGAACCCTTTCCTAGTTCACTGCGAACGCTTGAGCCGCTAGTCCAGGGGGCGCGCCCGCGATCACTCTTGGTTGGCATGGGCGCGTGGACCGCATACTTCGATTGCGCTTTTCGAGGTACC
Source organism: Rhodoglobus sp. (assembly GCA_965227655.1). Classification (GTDB taxonomy): domain Bacteria; phylum Actinomycetota; class Actinomycetes; order Actinomycetales; family Microbacteriaceae; genus Rhodoglobus. The sequence goes on from OZ245765.1 coordinate 55,164, forward strand.
GATCCGTCCCCGCCTATCAGCTATCTGGCGAAGCAGCTCGGGGTGCAAGGTGTTGTTGCAATGGCGGCCGCTCACGACCCTCACCCCGACCCCGTTCTGCACCCCAATGGCGTGCGAAACGGCGGTGTTCTGTTCCAGCTGTTCGCCCCGATAGCCACCGATTGGCTGAACAGCGTACGCACAGTCGGTGTGCTCTGGGACGGAGCGCGAGCACGCTTCACCTCGGAAGGCACCGTGCAGGCCTTCGAAGAGGTCGATCAGTACAAGGCCCGCACCATCAAGGATCGGTTCACGTCTGAGATGCTGGAACGTTATTGCCAGGCGATGGGAATAGACGTTTTCAACGCGTCAGCGTACGGGCGGAGTGTTCTGGTCACGTCAGACGTCGTAATCAACGCCACCAGCAGGCAAGGCACGATCGAGGATGCCCAGCAGTTTCTCGGTATCGTCCCTGGCCGGGCGCCGTTCATGGACTGACGGCCAGGACTTTCTGCCCACGGCGATGTTGGATGCGCCTAGCGCTCGTTGATGGACAGCGCTAGTCGCGGTCGGTGCGCGCGGGAGCCGAATGTACCGCACCGCTCGTCGGGCGCAGCCGATCCTTGTCCGGGCCGGCCGCTGCGGTTCCTAGTTCTCGATTCGGATGTTCTCGCTGATGACTGTCCAACCATCGCGTTCGCCGATTGGTGCGTCCGCTACTTCGATGGATCCGAAAGACCCGGTGGTCCCCAGCAGAGCGTTCCTTCCTGAGCACGCCACCGAGTCATTGTTGTCGGCGGCGTCAATGGCAACGCAGATGCCGCCAGACGTTTTCGTTTCGAGTAGATAGAAGTCCACATCCTCGAAGCTGGCCGCGAGCCGCGAGCTAGCAACGTCGATATCCTGCTCATCCGCGTTTGTTGCAAGCTGCGTCGGAAGAGTGTCGGACGTTTCGGCCGGTCTAAGAAAGATGGGATAGCCATCGCTGGCACTGCATCCCGACATCAACACCGAGACAACGGCGAGTGCCAGCAGGGGCAGAACGCGAAAAGAAATCACGATCACACCCAAGCTCAGATTGCCTCGTGAATCAAGGCTGGAGTTCACTTTCGTCACGGCAGAGCTGCTGAGAGCGCATCGGCATGGATCAGAGAGTGGACTCGAGCTAGCTCCCCGCCGCCTTCTTCACGAGCGCCGCGATCATCTTCTCGTCGGCGGGTGTGATCGACTTCACCGCGTACGCGACCGGCCAGACCTCGCCATCGTCGAGCTGGGCGGTGTCATTGAATCCGAGGGTCGCGTAGCGCGCCTTGAACTTGTCTGCAGGCTGGAAGAAGACTATCGACTTGCCCGACTCATCGTTGTAGTTGGGCATCCCGTACCAGGTCTTGGCGCTCAGCTGAGGTGCGACCGCGGTGATGATCTCGTGGATCTTCTTCGCCATCGACCGGTCGGGCTCCGACAGTTCTTCGATCTTCGCGAGCTGGTCTGCGAGAGCCTCCGCCTTCGTCGCGGAGGCCTTGAGCTCCTTGGCGCGCTCCTTCATCGCTGCGCGCTCCTCGGCGGTGAATCCCTCTGACTTCGTTTTGTCGGCCACGGTGGCTCCTTCCGATTCCCTCACCATAGCGAGCAGGAACGAAGAAGCGGCCCCGGATACCCCCGCCGTACGCTCGCACCATGACCACGATCAACGCCATCACACTCGAGGTGAACGACCTCGCCGCCGCCCAGAAGTTCTACGACACCGCGTTCGACCTGGGGGATCGCCTCACCCTCCGCACCGCCGACTCATCCACGTCCGGCTTCCGCGGCTTCACGATCTCGCTTCTCACCTCGCAGCCCGCGAACGTGAGCGCGCTCGTCGACGCTGCTGTCGCCGCCGGGGCCACCGTGCTGAAGCCCGTGAGCGCGTCGCTGTGGGGTGTGGGTGGCGTCGTCCAGGCTCCGGATGGCGCGATCTGGAAGGTCGCGACGTCCGCCAAGAAAGACACCGCACCGGCCTCGAAGGCGTTCGACGACGTCGTGGTGCTGCTGGCGGCGACCGACGTGAGAGCGAGCAAGAAGTTCTACACGGCCCAGGGTTTCACGGTCGGAAAGAGCTTCGGCTCCTACGTCGACTTCGACCTGAAGGGCAGCCCGGTGAAGCTCGGACTCTACAAGCGCCGTGCACTCGCGAAAGACGCGGGAGTGGCGGAGGAGGGATCCGGCTCGCACCGCATTGCCCTCGTGACCGACACCGGGGCGTTCACCGACCCCGACGGCTTTGTCGGGGAGTAGCTGAACGACTGGCGACTCGGGGGCTGGTCGCGGGGAGGATCCGTGTTCCCTACGACCAGCCGAGCCGGAGTCCTGATCTAGGGCGCCTGACTCAACCTTGGCACGGTAGTGAAACCGGCTCAAGCCTTGACGGGCTCGGGAATCGATGAGAGTCCGCTCACGGTCGACGCTGCCTGCGAGAGCTGCTCGAGCCACTCGCGGTTCATCTCGGGAGGGGTCGCATCGTCGAACTCGAACTCCAGCGGGATCTGCGCGGAGATCCAGATGCTCGAGCGACCGCCGCCCTCGTCTTCCGGCTTGTCCCACGAGAACGTGAAGGCCTCGTTGCGGCGAAGCTTGTTGACGATGACGAACTTGATGTGCGCGAGTTCGCGGTCGGGGATGGGGATGGCCACGCGCGTCGCGTCGGCGTAGTACAGGGTGCCCATGGCGATCTCCGGTGGTCGGCGAACAGGTAGAGGATCAGACTAGCTCGGCGCGACCGTCGTCTAGCGCTTCGGAACGCGCCCGCGGCCGAAGATCAGCCAGACGATCGACCCGAGGATCGAGAACACGAAGGCCACGACGATCCAGAGAAACTTGCCCACGCCGCCGTGGTTCGGGTTGTTCACTATCGATACGACAGTGACGATGAAGATGATGAGAGCGACGATTCCGCCGCCGCCGACTCCGATGCTGATGGGATCCATGCACCAAGCCTAGGGGAGGGAAATAACCCCGTGTCGGCGCTGGTTGACACGATGAGACTCGACAAGGATGGAACCATGACCGACACCGACACCGCCACCGCTTCTGTGCCGACTCCCGAGGCTCGCCTCGCCACGTTCCGCTCGCGGCGTGAGGAATCGGTGGTCCAGCCGCAGGGCAGCCTCGCCCTCGTGAACACGCAGTGGGTCGACTCCGAGCAGACGATCTGGGGGGTTCCGGGCACGTGGGCTCCGGCATCCGGCGGCCTGACTGTGACGGCCTCTGCCGACGACAACATAGTCGTCGATGGCACGCTCGTCGAGGGCACCGTGCTCGTACGCGGCAAGGATGACGCGAACCCCAGCGTCATCGCGTTCAGCGACACCGTGAGCGGTTTCGTGATCGCGGGCGACGAGGGCAACTACGCGCTGCGCGTGTGGGATGCGAAGTCGGAGGGCATCGAGGAATTCGGCAGCATCGACGCGTTCCCGTACAACCCCGAGTGGGTCATCACCGCCACGTTCAGCGAGAACCCCGCAGGCACGACCATGGGCTTCGAGCACCTCAAAGACAACGGCAAGACCAAGGAGCAGGTGATCCCCGGCGAGATCACGTTCAGCAAAGACGGGGTGGACTACAACCTCGCGGCCTTCAAGTCGGGCCGCGCCCTGCAGCTCGTCTATGCGGACGCCACCAACGGCGTCGACACCTACAGCGTGGGCCGCTTTCTGTTTCTTGCACCCAACCCCGACGGCACTATCACCCTCGACTTCAACCTCTCGGTGCTGCCGCCGTGCGCCTTCAGTTACAACTTCAACTGCCCCATGCCGCCCAAGCAGAACCGCTTCGCCGTCGCCATCGAGGCCGGCGAGAAGAACGTGCTGAAGAAGGATGGCTCGCTGCTGCACGAGGTGTAACGGCTACGGCGAATGCGTCTCGAGAAACTCGTAGACCTCCGTCGAGTCGACGCCCGGATACATGCCCGTGGGCATCGCCGCGAGCAGTGAACTGTTGAGGCGCGCACTCGGCAGCGCGTGCTGCGCCCATCGGCCCGCGAGCCCGGCGGGCGGGCGACGGCAGCACGACTCATCCGGGCACGTCGAGGTCTGGCGGTTGGCGGTGTCCCGCCCGCGGAACCACTTGGCGTGCGCGAACGGTGTGCCGACACTGACGGAGAAATCGCCCCGACCCGTCGACTGGATGCGCGACGTGCACCAGTAGGTGCCGCCCGGCTTGTCCGTGTACTGGTGGTACGGGCTGAACCGGTCGGCGACGTCGAACACCTGCCTGGCGCTCCAGTAGCGACACACGAGTTGGCCCTCGACTGCGCCGAGGGCATCCGTCGGGAATAGCGCGTTGTCGTTCTCGTAGGCCTTCGAGATGGTGCCGCTCTCGTGCACCTTGAGGAAGTGCAGCGGAACCCCGAGGTGCTGGGTTGCGAGGTTCGTGAAACGGTGGGCTGCGGTCTCGTAGCTCACGGCGAACGCGTCGCGCAGGTCTTCCACGGAGAGCTCGCGCTTGTCCTTCGCAGCCTGCAAGAAGGTGACCGCCGTGTGCTCCGGGACCATGAGCGCGGCGGCGAGGTAGTTCGTCTCCACACGCTGGCGCAGGAAGTCGGCGTAGTCCTTCGGCTCGGTGACACCCAGCACGTGGCTCGCGAGCGCCTGCAGCAGCGTCGACCGCGGGTCGTCGCCCGCGGCCTGACCGACGGGCAGGTAGATCCGACCGTTGCGCAGGTCGGTGACGCTGCGCGTGGAGCCCGGCAAGTCGGGCACGTAGTGCAGCGAGAAGCCGAGGTGCGTGGCGAGGTCGGAGGCGACGCGCTGTGAGAGCGGCCCGCCGGCGTGACCCACGGCGTCGAGCAGACCCTTCGCGGTCGTCTCCAACTCGGCGAAGTAGTTGTTGCGCTTGCGCATGCTCGCCCGCAGTTCGGTGTTGGCCCGGCGCGCCTCCTCGGGCGTCGCGGCTCGTTCGCGATGCAGGCGCTGCAGCTCGTCGTGCAGGCCGAGTATCGTCTCGATCGCCTCGTCGCTCAACGACTTCCGCACGGGAAGGGCGGGCAGGGGGAGCGAGGCGTACAGCGGTCCGCGTTGGGCACGCTCGAGCGCGATCTCGAGGGCTGCACGGCGGCTGGGAGCATCCGGGCTCAGGAGCTCGTCCATGCTGACCTCGAGGATGCGCGCGAGCTTCTGCAGCTCGCTCAGCTTGAGCTCGCGCTTGCCGTTCTCGATGACGGAGATCTGTGAGGCCGCGCGCCCGAGGGCCGCGCCGAGGTCGTCGAGCGTGAGCCCGCGGTCGGTGCGGAGCTGCCGGATGCGGCGGCCGACGGTGAGGGAATCGAGCATGTCCTCATCGTGTGCCCGTGCGGTGGCATCCGGTTCGCTCATGGTGTCCTCCTCGACCCTGTTCTTCCGAGGAACAGAAGAATGCGGATTATTCTGCCCCATTTCCCGGAGAAGAACCATGGTGGCGGGGTGAGAGTCGAAGTACAGCCCCCACCGAAGGAGATGGATATGACTACCAGGACCGGCGACCAGACACAGACCGCCGCACAGCTCGACGCCGAGTGGAAGACCGATGCGCGGTGGAACGGAATCCAGCGCGACTACAGCGCCGAGGATGTCGTCGCACTGCGCGGGAGCGTGCGTGAGGAGCGCACCCTCGCGAAGCGCGGCGCGGAGAACCTGTGGCGCCTCATCCACTCGGAAGAATGGGTGCCGGCACTCGGAGCGCTCACGGGCAACCAGGCCGTGCAGCAGGTGCGCGCGGGCCTCAAGGCGATCTACCTGAGCGGTTGGCAGGTCGCGGCCGATGCAAACCTGTCGGGCCAGACCTACCCCGACCAGTCGCTGTACCCGGCGAACAGCGTTCCGGCGGTCGTGCGGCGCATCAACAACGCGCTGCTGCGAGCCGATCAGATCGAGCACGCGGAAGGCGGCGTGAAGACGGACTGGCTCGCCCCCATCGTCGCCGACGCCGAGGCTGGTTTCGGCGGGCCGCTCAACGCCTACGAACTCATGACCTCGATGATCGAGGCCGGCGCCGCGGGCGTGCACTGGGAGGACCAGCTCGCCTCAGAGAAGAAGTGCGGTCACATGGGAGGCAAGGTGCTCGTGCCGACGAGCCAGCACATCCGCACCCTCAACGCGGCGCGGCTGGCGGCCGATGTCGCGGGCGTTTCCACGATCATCGTGGCGCGCACCGACTCGCTCGCGGCGGACCTCATCACGAACGATGTCGACGACCGGGACAAGCGCTTCCTCACGGGCGACCGCACGAGCGAGGGCTTCTACCGCACCACGCCGGGGATCGAGACTGTCCTCTCTCGCGGGCATGCGTACGCACCGTACGCCGACCTGCTGTGGGTCGAGTCCTCCGAGCCCGACCTGGAGCTTGCGCGAGCCTTCGCGGAGAGCATCCACAAGGAGTTCCCCGGTAAGAAGCTCGCGTACAACTGCTCGCCGTCGTTCAACTGGAAGAGCCACCTCGACGACGACCAGATCGCCTCATTCCAGCGGGAGCTCGCGGCGATGGGGTACGCGTTCCAGTTCATCACCCTCGCGGGGTTCCACGCGCTCAACCACTCGATGTACACGCTCGCGAGGGACTACTCGCAGCGTCACATGAGCGCGTACGTGGACCTGCAGGAGGCGGAGTTCTCGTCCGAACAGGACGGCTACACGGCCACGCGCCACCAGCGCGAGGTCGGCACCGGCTACTTCGACCGGATCGCCACGGCGCTTAACCCCGACAGCGAGACACTCGCCCTCGTCGGCAGCACCGAGACCGCGCAGTTCACTCACTGATACTGAAGGAAACAGACCATGTCACGCATCGAGATCCTCGCCGACGGCGACGACCGCTACGACGAAATACTGACCCAGGATGCGCTCCGCTTCCTCACGCGCCTGCACGACCAGTTCGCCGGCCGCAGGCACGACAGGCTGTCTGCTCGCATGGAGACCCGCCGCCACATCGACAACGGCCGGGACCTGCGCTTCCTGCAGGAGACGGCAGTCGTTCGCGACGAGCCGACCTGGCGCGTGGCGGGCGCTGGCCCCGGCCTGGAGGACCGCCGCGTGGAGATCACCGGCCCCACCGACCGGAAGATGACGATCAATGCCATGAACTCCGGCGCGAAGGTCTGGCTCGCCGATCACGAGGACGCCATGAGTCCGACCTGGAGCAACGTCATCGAGGGGCAGATCAACCTCTTCGACGCGATCCGCCGCCAGATCGACTTCACCTCCGACGAGGGCAGGGAGTACCGGTTGGGGGAGACCACCCCCACCATCGTGTTCCGCCCGCGCGGCTGGCACCTCGTGGAGAAGCACCTCCGGTACACGGATCGCGCGGGGCAGAGCGCCCCCGCGAGCGCGAGCCTCGTCGACTTCGGCCTGTACTTCTTCCACAACGCCGCGGAGCTCATCGCTCGCGGATCCGGACCGTACTTCTACCTGCCGAAGCTCGAGAACCACCTCGAGGCGCGCCTGTGGGACGACATCTTCACGTTCTCGGAGAACGCGCTGGGCATCGACCACGGCACGATCCGTGCGACAGTGCTGATCGAGACCATCTCGGCGGCGTTCGAGATGGAGGAGATCCTGTACGAACTGCGCGAGCACTGCGCGGGGCTCAACGCCGGCCGCTGGGACTACATCTTCTCGATCATCAAGAACTTCCGAGGGCGCGGGGCGAGCTTCACGCTGCCCGACCGCTCGGCGATCACGATGACGGTGCCGTTCATGCGGGCGTACACCGAGCTGCTCGTGAAGACCTGCCACAAGCGGGGAGCGCACGCTATCGGAGGCATGAGCGCGTTCATCCCGAATCGCCGTGACCCCGAGGTGACCGCCCGCGCGCTCGACGCGGTCTCGAGCGACAAACTCCGGGAGGCGACCGACGGATTCGACGGCACCTGGGTTGCGCATCCGGATCTCGTGTCGACGGCCCGCGCCGAATTCGACGCGGTGCTTGGCGACCGGCCGAACCAGCTGGACCGCCAGCGCCCCGACGTGCACGTGACCGCCGACGACCTGCTCGACCTCCGGATCGACGGGCGCGTCACCGACGCCGGCGTGCGCGCGAACGTGTCGATAGCCGTGCGCTACCTCGAGAGCTGGCTGCGAGGCGTGGGCGCCGCCGCGATCGACAACCTCATGGAGGATGCCGCGACCGCCGAGATCAGCCGCAGCCAGCTCTGGCAGTGGATGCACCAGCGCGTCGTGACCGCGGAGGGCACGCTCATCACGCGGGAACTGGTGGAGCACGAGCTCAGCGCGGTGATCGAGGGCCGCCCCGAGTTCGAGGAGGCCGCGGAGATCTTCCGGGCGGTGACTCTGGAGGATGACTTCCCGACGTTCCTCACGATCGCCGCGTACACGCGTTACCTCGTGGAGAACCGGTCGCCTGTCGCAGCCTAGGGGCGGGTCGGGGTGCTGGGGTTAGACTTCCAGCACCTCGACCACCGCCGATCGGAGGGCCTGTGTCCAGCCCGTGGACCATCACCCCTGATGACGCGGCGCGCGCCCGCAACGCACGAGCCCACGACCAGGCCGTCGGAGCGGGCATCCCGGTCCGCGGCGTCCGGCGACTCGTGGCCGAGTCGTGGGAGCGGTCGCGGCAACTCTCCCTCGACCCCGACCATCTCCTCGCGGGGATCGACCTCGACGATGACGAGCTCCGCGCGTACCGCGACGCGCACCCGCTGAACCTCGCGCTGCCGACGATCCATCGGTTGCTCATCCGACATACCTTCGACGCGGGCCTCATCGTGGCCGTGGGCGACCAGGATGGCCGGCTGCTGTGGATCGACGGCGACCGTACCCTTCGCCGCAAGGCTGAGAGCATGCTGTTCGTCGAGGGCGCGGACTGGTCGGAGCGCGCTGTGGGCACCTCTGCGCCGGGTACCGCACTCGCCCTCGACCACGGCATTCAGATCCAGGGCGCCGAGCACTTCAACCGGATAGTCCATCCGTGGAGTTGCACGGCGGTGCCCGTGCACGATCCCAACTCCGGCGCGATGCTCGGGGTCATCGACATCACGGGGACCGACGCGGCGGTCGAGCCCGCCACGCTGCCGTTGCTCGAGGCGGCTGTGGCCGCCGTGGAGGCTGAGCTGCGCATCCGCCGACTCGACGAACTCGCGGCGCGACCGCGGCGCACCGTGCAGCACGCCGTGCTCGAGCCCTCGCTCGCGGTGCTGGGTACCGAGGGCGGCAAGCTCGAGTCGGGAGGCAGGTCCGTCGAGCTGAGCACGCGGCACGCCGAGATACTCACGCTCCTCGCGTGGCATCCTGCAGGCCTCTCGGCAGAATCGCTCGCCGCCCAGCTCGACTGCACTGTCGATACGCTCCGCCCAGAGATGGTGCGCCTGCGCCGCGCGGTCTCGTCGATCGACCCGACCCTCGAGCCCTCGTCGCGACCCTACCGACTTCCGCGTCGCCTCGACCTCGACGCACATCGTGTGCTCGCGTTCCTCGACAGGGGAGCCCACCGCGTGGCCCTCGCGGGGTACTCGGGCCCGCTGCTGCCCTCGTCGTCGGCCACGGGCATCCTGGCGATCAGGGCCGAGGTCTCGTCGCGGCTGCGTGATGCGCTCATGACCGACGCGTCAGTCGACGTGCTGCTCGAGTACGCCCGCACGGACGAGGCGGCCTACGACGTCGAGGTGTGGCGGGCGTGCCTCGCGCTCCTGCCCGCGAAGTCGCCCAAGCGTGCGGCGGTCGTGGCCCGCTTGGAGCGTATCGAGAGTGAGTTGCGGTAGTTCTCCACAGCACTCGAACATATGTTCGAATGTTTGATATGCTCTTTTCATGTCGATCACCTCTGTGATCGTGCCGGATCACCTTTCAACACTCGATGATGCTGCGCTCCTGTCGCTGCAATCGTCTATCGCGGCGTCGCGCCGCGAGCTCGATGCGCTGAGCGCGCGGGTGTCGGCTGAGGTGGGTCGGCGGTCCGATCCTGCTCTGGGCTACGCGGGTTTGGCGCAGCGTGCGGGGTCACGTACGCCCGAAGCGCTCGTGCAGAAGGTGTCGGGCGTCACGCGTTCCGAGGCCCGTGCATTCATTCGCGTCGGCTCGGCGCTCGCGTCCCCTTGGTTGGGGCCGGTCGCTTCTGCCCTCGACGCGGGTGAGCTCTCCCTTGCGGCGGCCGACGGCATCGTCGCCGGGCTCGGGGCTCCCGGTGGCACCGTGAGCAGCGACGATCTCCTGGATGCGGCGGCACGACTCGTGGCGGTGTCGGGCCAGACCACGCCCGAGAGGGTGGCGGCTGCCGCACGGTCCATCCGGGACGACTTGGACCTGGAGGGCGTCGAGGGCCGGGAGAACGTGCTCCGGGAGAAGCGCTTTCTGCGGCTCATCCCGCAGCCTGACGGAATGACCAAGATCATCGGGTTGCTCGATCCCGAGTCGGCAGCGCTCGTCGTGGCCGCGGTCGACGCTGTCACGTCGCCGCGGAGGGGTGGGCCGCGTTTCGTCGACGAGCAGCAGCAGGCAAGGGCGGCGGCCATCCTGGGCGACGAGCGCAGCACCGACCAGATCGCTGTCGACGCGCTCGTCGACATGGTGCGGGTTGCCGTCGCGGCCGACACCGGGTCACTCTTCGGCACCGGAGCTCCCACTGTGCGGCTCCACGTGAACTTGGCCGACGTGCAGTCGGGTACTGGTTCGGCGCAGCTGGAGGGTCAGACAGCGAGGGTGGGGCTCTCCGCCACTCGACGCCTCGCGTGTTCGGGCGGATATATTCCGGTGCTGTTTGACGGGAGTGGCCGACCACTTGACGTCGGCCGGTCGGAGAGGCTCTTCACCTGGCGTCAGCGAATCGCCCTGGCGGCGCGTGACGGCGGCTGCATATTTCCCGACTGCGATCGTCCGCCGAGTTGGAGCGAAGCACATCACATCGACTTCTGGGCCCGCGACCGCGGGAAGACCGATATCGCACGCGGCGTACTGCTCTGCCGACATCACCACATGCTCTTACACAACAACGGGTGGGAGATCTCGCTCGACGACGCGGGGTATTGGTTCACCCCGCCACCCAGCGTCGGCAGCGCGAAGATTGCCGCACAGAGCCGAGGTCTCGGGGCGCGTGCGGTGTGAGGTGCCACAGAGAGCACGCGCGCGGGCCGGCTCGGGCTCGGTTCCCAGCCCGCGCCCTCCACCCGTTCGCAACCTTCTGCAACGTTGGCGCAACGTGCGCGCTCCTAACCTGACGACACCACTGACAACGACGTCGACAGGAGTCACCCATGACGATCTACGCCGCACCCGGAACCGACGGGTCGAAGGTCACCTTCAAGCCCCGCTACGAGCATTGGATCGGGGGTGAATGGGTGAAGCCCGTGAAGGGCCAGTACTTCGAAGACATCTCGCCGGTCAACGGCAAGGTCTTCGCCGAGGTCGCCCGCGGTACCGCCGAAGACATCGATGCGGCACTGGACGCGGCGCACAAGGCAGCTCCTGCGTGGGGCAAGACGTCCACGACCGAGCGCGCCGCGGTGCTCAACAAGATCGCCGACGTCATCGACGCGAACCTCGAGCTGCTCGCGGTCGCGGAAACGTGGGACAACGGCAAGCCCATCCGCGAACCGCTCAACGCCGACCTGCCCCTGGCTGCGGACCATTTCCGGTACTTCGCGGCGGTCATCCGGGCGCAGGAGGGCCACTTCGCCGAGATGGACGGCGACATGACGGCGTACCACTACAAAGAGCCGCTCGGCGTTGTCGGGCAGATCATCCCGTGGAACTTCCCGATCCTCATGGCCGTGTGGAAGCTCGCTCCGGCGCTTGCCGCGGGCAACGCGATCGTGCTCAAGCCCGCCGAGCAGACCCCGGTGTCGATCCTCGTGCTGATCGAGCTCATCGGCGACATCCTGCCGCCCGGAGTGCTGAACATCGTCAACGGTTTCGGTGCCGAGGCCGGCAAGCCGCTCGCCTCGAGCCCGCGCATCCGCAAGATCGCCTTCACGGGCGAGACCACGACCGGCCGCCTGATCCTCCAGTACGCCTCGGCGAACATCATCCCGGCCACCCTCGAACTCGGCGGAAAGAGCCCAAACCTGTTCTTCTCGGATGTCGCCGACCACCACGATGCCTTCTACGACAAGGCGCAGGAGGGCTTCGTGCTCTTCGCGTTCAACCAGGGCGAGGTGTGCACGTGCCCGTCGCGGGCGCTCATCCAGAAGCCCATCTACGACTCGTTCCTCGGTGACGCGATCGAGCGCACCAAGAAGGCGATCCAGGGCAACCCGCTCGACACCGACACGCAGGTCGGCGCGCAGGCGTCGAACGACCAGCTCGAGAAGATTCTCAGCTACATCGACATCGGCAAGCAGGAGGGCGCGAAGCTCGCGCTCGGCGGCTCGCGCATAGATCTCGGCGGAGACCTCACCGAGGGCTACTACGTCGAGCCGACGATCTTCGAGGGCCACAACAAGATGCGACTCTTCCAGGAGGAGATCTTCGGGCCGGTCGTCGCGGTCACGAGCTTTGACGACTACGACGATGGCATCGCGATCGCCAACGACACGCTCTACGGGCTCGGCGCCGGTGTCTGGTCGCGCAACGGCAACGTCGCGTACCGCGCGGGTCGCGACATCCAGGCCGGCCGCGTGTGGGTGAACAACTATCACGCGTACCCGGCAGGCGCGGCGTTCGGCGGGTACAAGAGCTCGGGCATCGGCCGCGAGAACAACTCGCTCGCGCTCGACCACTACCAGCAGACGAAGAACCTGCTCGTCTCGTACTCCGAGAACAAGCTGGGCTTCTTCTAAAGCCAGAACATTCCGGCGGTCGACTCCCTTGCCAGGATCGGGTCGACCGCCGGATACTTCCCACAAGGAGCAGATCATGATCGAGTCGTCCGTCGTCATCCCCGGCGAAACGCAGCCCAGGGTCGCACTCACTGCGGAGGGCGTCGACCTGCTGCGGAAACTCTGGGCGCAGCACGGTCCGCTCATGTTCCACCAGTCGGGCGGGTGCTGCGATGGCAGCTCGCCCATGTGCTTCGCGGCCGGCGAGTTCTGGACGAGCGACAACGACATCCTGCTCGGCGTCTTCGACATCGGCGTGGGCGAGTCGCAGCCGATCGACTTCTGGATGTCGCGCGAGCAGTTCGAGTACTGGAGCCACACGTTCCTCACCGTCGATGTGGTGAAGGGCCGGGGGAGCGGATTCTCACTGGAGGGCCCCGAGGGGCTGCGGTTCCTCATCCGGTCGCGACTCATGGAGACCGCAGCGCCCTTCGCGTGACCGCAGGTGTTGTCGCCCGCTCCGGCGACGGCCCAGCTCACGGGGGAGGCATGCGGGCAGCGGGGTCGGCGGTAGCAGGCAGACTTGACCGGTGTTCATCGTTCTCGCGCGCGTCGACTCCCGCATCATGGCGGCGCGGCTGAGCGACGCCGGCGGTGCGCTCGGCATCGAGTACGTTGCCGACCTCGCGGCGTTCGTCGCCAAGGAGGAGTTGCAGCACCCGCGCTGGGTGTGGGACGACACAAGTGTCTGGTACGCGGAGCTGCTGGCGGCGGGCATCAGGGTCGAGCGGTGCTTCGACCTGCGGCTGTGTCACGCGATCCTGCGCTCGTCCGTGCTCACGGCGGGTTCGGCGCTCGCCACTGCCGCGCAGGGGGTGTGGGATGCCCCAACTCCCGTCGCGGCGCCGCGCGACCCCGAGGCCGCGCTCTTCGACCTCGAGGATCCCATGATCCCGGCCGTCGCCGACCCGCTCGCGGAGTTCTCGCTGCAGCGCGCGGCGGTGGCGAGCGCGGACGAGCCGGGTCGCATCGGGCGGCTCCTCGCCGCGGAGTCGGCGGGTGCGCTCATCGCCGCCGAGATGCGGTTCGCGGGGCTACCGTGGCGCGCCGACGTGCACGACCGCATTCTCGACACGATCCTCGGGCCGCGCCCGCTCGAGGGCGCACGACCCGCGAAACTGCAGCAGGTTCTCGACGTCGTGCGGGAGAGGCTCGAATCGCCAGACCTGAATCCGGATTCCCCGGCTGACCTGCTAAAAGCCCTCGGGCTTGCGGGTCTCCAGGCCACCTCGACACGGTCGTGGGAGCTCAAGCAGCTCAAGCACCCCGCCATCGCGCCCCTGCTCGAGTACAAGAAGCTCGCGCGCCTCCTGAGCGCGAACGGATGGCACTGGCTCGACACGTGGGTGATCGATGGCAGGTTCCGCCCCGACTACGTTCCGGGTGGTGTCGTCACCGGTCGGTGGGCCACGAGCGGCGGCGGTGCCCTGCAACTGCCGCGCCAGGTGCGCGGGGCCGTGGTTGCCGACGACGGGTGGAAGCTCGTCGTGGCGGATGCGTCCCAGCTGGAGCCGCGCATCCTCGCCGCCCTCGCGTCCGACCGCGGCATGGCGGAGGCCGGCGCCGCGGGCGACCTGTATGCGGGAATCGTGGCGAGCGGTGCCGTTGACACGCGCGACCAGGCGAAGGTGGCGATGCTCGGCGCGATGTACGGCGCGACCACGGGGGAGAGCGGCAGGCTCATGCCGCGACTCGCGAAGGCCTATCCGCGAGCAATAGCCCTCGTCGAGGAGGCGGCTCGCGCGGGGGAGCGCGGCGAGAGGGTCACCACCCGCCTCGGCCGCAGCTCGCCGCCGGGACAGCGGTTCGAGGGGTGGAACGAGGCGCGGTCCGAGGCAGACACCTCCCGCGCGAGAGAGCGTTCGCGCGCGTGGGGCAGGTTCACCCGCAATTTCGTGGTGCAGGGCACGGCTGCGGAGTGGGCGCTGTGCTGGATGGCGAGCATCCGACGCCGCCTGCGTGAGCTCGACGAGGGCTGGTTCACGGATGCCCCGCACCTGGTGTTCTTCCTGCACGACGAGGTGGTCGTGCACACGCCCGCGGAGCTCGCGGGGCCCGTGGCCACCGCGATCACGGAGGCCGCTGCGGAGGCCGGACGACTGCTCTTCGGATCCCTCCCCGTCACCTTCCCGCTGACCGTCGCCACCGTCGACAACTACGGCGAGGCGAAATAGCTCCGGCGTTATTAAACGAATACCGTGTATGCATGTCGATTCGCCAGAGCCTGCTTGCGATCCTCGAGCTCGGCCCCTGCTACGGCTACCAACTCCGGCTCGAGTTCGAGCGCCGCACGGCTGCGCCGACACCACTCAACGTGGGGCAGGTGTACGCGACCCTCGACCGCCTCGAACGCGACGGGCTCGTGGTCAAGCACGCGCCCGACGATGCCGGCCACGTCTACTACGCGATCACGGATGCGGGCCGCGAGGTCTCGCGAACCTGGCTCCAGCAGCCCGTGCCGCCGCCGGCCCGCGACGAGCTGGCCACGAAGCTCGCCCTCGCCCTCACGCTCCCCGGAGCGGACTGCGCCTCCCTCATCGCGGCCCAGCGCGCCCTCGCTACCGAGTCTCTCGCCCAGCACCTCGGCCGGGAGCACGCCACCCTCGCCGAGCGGCTCGTCACCGACGCGCTGGCCCTTGCCGCGGAGGCCGAGCTGCAGTGGCTCGACCGCTGCGAGGCGCTCCTGGCGGAGGCGACCCCCTACGGCCTCGAGGCCGAGCCGCCCCGGCGGGGCCGGCCGACGACCGTCGCGTAGGCAGCGAGGATCCGCTCCACGTACGCGGAACCCGAGAACGTCGCACTGTCTTCGCGCGCGCCAGCGGAGAGCGCGAGGAGGGCGGCAGGCGTAGTCACCAGTTCGACGAGCGCCTCGGCGATGGCGGAGGCATCCGGCCCGCTCGTGAGGTGACCGGAGTGGGCGAGTCCCTCGCGCAACTTGGGGTCGCAGTAGACGACGCCCCGGTAGCGGCTCGACGCCTCCGCGATGGTCATGGGCTGGTTGTCGAAGCCGTCCGAGGTGAGAGCGACCGCCGAGGAGGCATCCATGAGGTCGATGACCGCAGCGTGATCGAGACCGCCGTGCACGGTGATCGCCGGATGCGCCCCCACGAGTTTGCGTAGCGCCCCCAGTTCCGCGCCGTCGCCCACGACGTCGACGTCGAAGCCGTTGCCCGTGCGCTCCAGAGCCGAGAGCACCGCCTCAGCGAACACGAGCGGACGCTTCTCGGCCTCGCACCGGCCCACCCACAGGAAACGGGGGCGCTCGACGTCGGCGGCAGCCAGCAAACGTGCCGGACGCGACGACCGCGCTATGGGGTTCGGCACCACCACGACGTTGCTCACACCCGCAGCACGCAGGTCGTCGGCCTGGTGGGCCGACGGCGACACGACGGTGTCTGCGCGAAGCGCGAGGGCGAGGGTGACATTGCGCAGCAGGTTGTCCGGCGCGCGCCCTGCCAGGTGCAGCCGGGGGATGCGGCGCCGGAACACGTACTGCAGCCCGTAGCGCATGAGGGGAGTCGCGATGACCGGGCCGAGGCCCGTGGTCTGCCAGTAGAAGGTGTGCACGGTGTGCACAGTGGGGAGCCCGAGCTCGTGTGCAGCGGAGATCGCGGCGTGCGCGAGCCCGAATTCGGTCTGCACGTGCACGACGTCGATCCGCTCGGCGCGCAGGTAGTCCACGAGGCGCCGGATGAGCCGGGGCGACGCTCCCGCAACGGGAAGCAGCACGCCGGGAACGGTCCAGGCGGGGCGCAGCTGGAGCCCGTCGACGGAGCCGGCGGTGCGCGCCATCGAGATCAGGCGCACCTCGTGCCCGGCCGCTTCGAGGGCGGCGACCTGCTCCCGCATCGAGGTTTGAAGCCCTCCGACGTAGTCGAGGTAGAAGTCGCTCACGATCGCAATGCGCACGCGGCCCTCCCTCGATCTGCCGTCCATGATTCTATGCAGGTGCTGGGGGCGTTCCCTGACGCGAATCACAGCCTTGTCATTCGGGGGTGGTATGCGCAATAATGGCGGAGTAGTCACACGTTCCACGGGTCGATGGGGAAGTCGCATCCAACGGAATGGAGAAATCGTGACTGCACAGAGTGCTGTAGAAGGCATAGCTGTAGAAGGCACATCACACACCGCTCGCGGGGTGCTATTCGTGCACTCCGCTCCACGCGCGCTGTGCCCGCATATCGAATGGGCAGCAGGTCGCGCCCTCGAGCGTGCAGTGAATTTCGACTGGGACCAGCAGCCAGTGCTGCCGGGTTCGCAGCGCACAGAGTTCTACTGGGAAGGCCCGCGAGGCACCGGGGCGAAGCTCGCCTCAGCGCTACGTGGGTGGGAACACCTGCGCTACGAAGTGACGGAAGATGCCGGGCTCGGCACCGACGGGGGTCGGTGGATGCACACGCCCGACCTCGGCATCTTCTTCGCCCAGACGGACACCGTGGGCAACACGGTGATCCCGGAGGATCGCATCCGGTACGCGATGGATGTCGCGGGCGCGAACGCGATCGAACTACACCGTGAGCTTCGCCTGGCGCTCGGCCAGGCGTGGGATGACGAGCTCGAGGCATTCCGCCACGCGAGCCAGGATTCCGCAGTCGTGTGGCTGCACCAGGTGGGTTGACATGGATACGTTGCACAGAGAGCTGGAGGAGCTCCTCGAAGAGGTTGCCCCTTCACTGATCGACATGGAACAGCTTGAGCGCTTGGTCACTGAGGATGACATGCTCAGCTTCGGGGGCGAGTGCTTCATCCACGAGGGGTGTCGACCGATCTGACGCGCATCATTCGGGAGTCGATGAGGCTGGAGTGGCGAACGGATTCGCCTGCCACGGATGGCGTCTCCAGCCTCATCGAGTCCCGAATGGTGGGGTGTGGCCTCAGCCCGCGTAGCTCCGGAAGGCCGCGACCGAGTTGTGGCCGCCGAAGCCGAACGAGTTGCTCAGGGCGAGCAGTGGTCCGTCGCCCAGCGGTCGCGGCGACGTCACGACGTCGAGCTTGATCGCCGGGTCCTGCTCGGTGAGGTTGATGGTCGGCGGAGCGATGCGGTGGTGCAGCGCGAGGATGGTGAAGATGGCCTCGAGAGCGCCGGTACCGCCCAGAAGGTGGCCAGTGGCGCCCTTCGTCGCGGAGACCGCGATGTTGGGCAGGTGGTCGCCGAAGACGCGCAGCATCGCGTTGTATTCGGCGATGTCGCCCACGGGTGTGCTTGTCGCGTGCGCGTTGATGTGCACGACATCCTCGATGGATGCGCCAGCCTGCGCGAGCGCCGCGAGCATGGCCCGCGCCGCAGCCGAGCCCTCGGGGTCGGGAGCGGTGATGTGGTACGAGTCGCTCGTGACCGATCCACCCGCGAGCTCCGCATAGATGCGGGCTCCGCGAGCGAGCGCGTGCTCCTCGGTCTCGAGAACGACGGTGCCGGCACCCTCGCCGAGCACGAAGCCGTCGCGCGAGATGTCGTAGGGCCGCGACGCGGTAGCGGGGGAGTCGTTGCGCTTCGAGAGCGCCTGCATCGAGGCGAATGCGGCGATCGGCAGCGGATGCACGACAGCCTCGGTGCCGCCGGCGATGACGACATCGGCGAGGCCCTCCTGCAGGTGCATGTAGGCGTTCGCGATGGCCTCGGTGCTCGAGGCGCAGGCGGAGACATCCGTGCGGGCGTAGGCGCGCGAGGGGATGGACATGCTGATGGCGGCGGCGGCGGCGTTCGGCATGAGCATCGGGATGGTCATGGGGAGCACGCGGCGCGGGCCCTTGGCTTTGAGGGTGTCCCACGCGTCGAGGAGCGTCCAGAGGCCGCCGATGCCGGTGGAGTAGTCCACGCCGATACGGATGGGGTCGACATCCGGCGAACCCGCATCGGCCCAGGCCTCGCGAGCCGAGATGAGGGCGAACTGGCTCGACGGGTCGAGCCGCTTGGACTCGACGCGCTCGAGCACCTCCTCGGGGCGCACCTTGGCCTCGGCGGCGAAGGTCACGGGCAGCTCGAGCTCGGCCACCCACTCCTGGGTGAGGGTGTGTGCACCCGACTCACCGCGCAGCAGCGCATCCCACGACTCGGGTGCGGTGCCGCCCAGGGGGGACGACGCGCCAATACCTGTTACGACGATCTTTTTGGTCATGTCACATTCCTCATAGAGAACACTGTCCTAGGGATGGCCGGGCCGCGGGGAGTCCCGCAGCCCAAGCCACCCGAGGGGTACTGCCTAGCCCTGTGCGCCGGTGATGAAGCTCACGGCGTCGCCGACGGTCTTGAGGTTCTTGACCTCTTCGTCGGGGATCTTCACGTCGAACTTCTCTTCGGCGTTGACGACGATGGTCATCATCGAGATCGAGTCGATGTCCAGGTCGTCGGTGAACGACTTGTCCAGCTCGACGGTGTCCGTCGCAATGCCGGTCTCGTCGTTGATGAGTTCGGCCAGGCCGGCCAGGACTTCTTCTGTGGACAATGCCATTGTGTTATCTCCTTGTGGATGTGTTTTTGACCGCTGCCCAGTTTAGGGCAGCACTACAACCTGCGCGCCGAACACGAGGCCCGCGCCGAAACCGATCTGCAGGCATAGCTTTCCGCTGAGCTCCGGATGCTCGTCCAGCAGCCTGTGCGTCGCGAGCGGTATCGACGCGGCACTGGTGTTGCCGGTGGTCGCGATATCGCGACCGATGATGACGCTCTCCGGCAGTTTGAGCTGCTTCGCGAGTTCGTCGATGATGCGCATGTTCGCCTGGTGGGGAACGAAGGCGCCCAGGTCGTCGGCGGTGATGCCCGCGACATCGAGTGCCTCGCGAGCGACCTTGGCCATCTCCCAGACCGCCCAGCGGAAGACCGTCTGGCCGTCCTGGCGCAGGGTCGGCCACTTGGCCGTGCCCTCGCGGAACTCGACGAGGTTGTTGTCCATGCCCACGGCGTCGGCCTTCGAGCCGTCGGAACCCCACACGGGTGCTGCGATACCGGGGAAGTCGCTCGGGCCGATGACGACAGCGCCAGCGCCGTCGCCGAGGAGGAAGGAGATGGAGCGATCCGTCGGGTCGACGATGTCGGACAGCTTCTCCGCGCCGACCACGAGGGCGTAGTGCGCGGCGCCGCTGCGGATGAGCGCATCCGCCTGCGTGACGCCGTAGCTGAAGCCCGCGCAGGCCGCGTTCGAGTCGTAGGCGGCGGCGGGGTTGGCTCCCACGCGATCGGCGAGCACCGCCGACATCGAGGGGGTCTGCTGCACGTTGCCGATGGTGGCGACGATGACGAGGTCGATCTGGTCGGCGGGGATGCCCGACTTGGCGATGGCCTCCCGTGCGGCATCCGTGGCGAGGTCGAGAGCGAGGATTCCCTTCGACGCGCGCGTGCGGGTGATGATGCCGGTGCGCTGCTGGATCCACTCGTCACTCGAGTCGATGGCCTCGACGAGCTCGGAGTTGGGCACGACGAGGTCGCCGCGCGCCGCGCCGTAGCTGTAGATGCGCGTGAACTCCACGCCGTGCGACTGCTTGAGGGTAACCACTTATTTCCCGTCGATGAGGTCGAAAGCTGCTGCGAGGTCGTCCGGGGTCTTCACCGCGACCGAGGGCACGCCCTTGAGTCCGCGCTTCGCAAGTCCCACGAGGGCACCCGCGGGAGCGAGTTCGACGATTCCGGTGACTCCGGCGGCGGCGAACGACTCCATGGCCAGATCCCAGCGTACGGGGGAGGAGACCTGCCCGACCATGAGTTCGACGAAGTGCGTGCCGCTCTCGATGCGCGAGCCGTCGCGGTTGGTCCAGATCGGAAGTGTCGGGTCGTGCTTCTCGAGGCCGGCGGCGAACAGTTCGAGGCCGGCCACCGCGGGCTGCATGTAGCGAGTGTGGAACGCACCGGCGACCTGCAGCGGGATGACGCGCGTGCCCGCGACCGGGTTCTCGGCGAGGGCGGCCAGGGCGGGAAGCGCTCCGGCGACCACGATCTGGCCGCCTCCGTTGAAGTTGGCGGGGGAGAGTCCCAGTTCGGCGAGGCGCTCGAGCAGCGCCTGCTCGTCGCCGCCGATGACCGCCGACATTCCGGTGGGCTCGAGGGCCGCCGCATCCGCCATGGCGCGTCCGCGTTCGCGCACGAAACTCACGGCGTCGGTTTCACTCAGGATGCCCGCACCCGCCGCTGCGGTCACCTCGCCGACGGAATGCCCGGCGATTCCGCCGACCTTCTCGCGGCGGCCGTCGGTGAGGAGGGCGGCGAGCGTCAGCAGGCCTGCGGCCACGATGAGGGGCTGGGCGACCTTCGTGTCGCGGATGGTGTCGGCGTCGCTCACTGTTCCGTGGGCGGCGAGGTCGATTCCGACGCCGTCGGAGATGGCGCCGAGCTGCTCAGCTGCTCCGGGAAGTTCGAGCCAGGGTGAGAGGAAGCCGGGGGTCTGGGAGCCCTGTCCGGGCGCGACGATGACGATCACTTCTCTAGTGTGCCAACTCTTGGGGTCGGGCGCAGGGGGCAACATCCCAAGAACCCGTCGAATCGTTGTGCGATGCGTTCAACGAACTCGCGGGTTCGCGCCGGTTCGCCGAGGCCCGAACCCCGCCGAGGTCCCTCGAACCCCGGCGACACAGTGGCAACTCAGGACTCGCGGCCGCGCACAGGCCGTGCCGCCTGTGGTTCCGCGGCACTTCGCGCTCGGGTCGCGCAGCACTCCTGAGTTACCAACGCGGGCAGGACACCCGTCGTCTACACGAGAGTTGAGATTTTCCTTGGCGGTGCGAGCGGACGCCTAGCGGCGCTTGGCCGAGTCGGGGTCGGCGATCGAGCCGACGATGAGCGCCGACTGCAAGATGAGGGCCTCGCGTGCGCCTGTCGCGTCCCAACCGATCACGTCACTGACCCGTTTGAGGCGGTAGCGCACGGTATTCGGATGAACGAACAGCTCACGCGCGGTGGCCTCCAGCGAGCGACCGTTGTCGAGGTAGCACCACAGCGTCGCGAGCAGGTCGGTGGAGTGTGCCTGCAACGGACGGTAGATCCGGTTGATGAGGGTCGAACGCGCCAGCGGGTCGCCCGCGAACGCGCGCTCGGGCAGCAGGTCGTCGGCGAGGGTCGGGCGCGGCGCGTTGCGCCACGAGCGGGCCACGGCGAATCCGGCGAGGGCGGCCTTGGCGCTCTTCGAGGCGTCGACGAGAGTGGGGACCTCATGGCCCAGTACGAGGTGGCCCGCCCCGAAGCCCGGCTCGAGCTGCTTCGCGATCTCGAGGAAGGGCATCGGTGGGGCGACATCCGGGTCGTCGGTGCGGGGCGACGCCCGGCCGATGACGAGCACCAGACGGCTGCCCTGCACTCCGATGAGCACGTCGGCGTCGAGGTGGCGGGCCGTACGGCGCAGCTGGTCGACGTCGAGCATCTTCGGTGCCGTCCCCACGAGGACGCAGACCTCGCCGTGGCCGTTCCACCCGAGGGCGGCGATGCGCGAGGGCAGCTCGTTGTCGTACTCGCCGCTGAGGATCGAGTCGACGACGAGGGCCTCGAGGCGGGCATCCCACAGGCCGCGTGCCTCCGCGGCGCGCGCGTAGACATCGGCTGCCGCGAAGGCGATCTCGCGCGAGTAGAGCAGGATGCCCTCCCGCAGCACGTCGTCGTCGTTCTTGATGCGGTGCTCGACGACCTCGACGGTCAGGCGGATGAGCTGCAGCGTCTGTGTGAGCGACACCGAGCGGAGCAGCTCGCGCGGAGCCGCCCCGAACACGTCCGCGGCGATCCACGGCGTCGACTTGGGATCTTCGAACCAGCTGATGAAGCTCGTGATGCCCGCCTGTGCGACGAGTCCGACCGCGGAGCGACGCCCCGGCGGCATGTCGCCGTACCAGGGCAGCGTGTCTTCGAGACGCTTCAGGGTCGCTGTTGCCAGCTCACCCGAGATCGTTCGAAGCCACGCGAGCGTCTGCTCCTTGGTCTTCTGCACCGGTGCGATCGTAAACGCCCTTAGCTCTCGCCGCCGGCCGAGCCGGTGGTGCCGGCGGTGACGTCGAGCAGGCGGTACTTCTCGATAGCCTGGCCCGGCAGCGAACGGTCGACGAGCCCGCGCTTGGCGAGTGACTCGAGGGTCTTCACGACGACGGACGGGCCGTCGATCTTGAAGAACCGGCGAGCCGCCGCTCGCGTGTCGGAGAAACCGAAGTCGTCAGCGCCGAGGGTGGCGTAGTCGCCCGGAACGAACTGGCGGATCTGGTCCGGCACGGCGTGCATGAAGTCGGTCACCGCCACGAAGGGGCCCTCCGCGCCCGAGAGCTTCTGCGTGAGGTAGGGCACGCGCGGCTCGTCGTTGGGGTTGAGGAAGTTGTGCTCCTCGGCGGCGAGACCCTCGCGGCGCAGCTCGGTCCAGCTGGTCACCGACCAGACATCAGCCGAGACGCCCCAGTCGTTCGCGAGCAGCTCCTGAGCCTCAAGCGCCCACGGCACGGCGACACCGGAGGCGAGCAGCTGGGCCCGCGGCCCCTGCACCGGCGCGGTCTTCAGGTGGTAGATCCCGCGTAGCACGCCCTCGGTGTCGAGGTTCTCGGGCTCGGCAGGCTGCTGGATGGGCTCGTTGTAGAGCGTCAGGTAGTACATGACGTTCGGGTCGGGGTGGTGGCCGCCGTACATGCGCTCAAGGCCGTCCTTGACGATGAGACCCAGCTCGTACCCGTACGCGGCGTCGTAGGACACGACTGCCGGGTTCGTCGAGGCGAGTAGCAGCGAGTGGCCGTCCGCGTGCTGCAGTCCCTCACCGGTCAGGGTCGTGCGTCCAGCGGTGGCGCCCATGATGAAGCCGCGCGCCATCTGGTCGCCCGCCGCCCACATGGCGTCGCCCGTGCGCTGGAACCCGAACATCGAGTAGAAGACGTAGACAGGGATGAGCGGCTCGCCGTTGGTGGCGTACTGCGTTCCGGCAGCCGTGAACGCGGCGAAGGCGCCGGCCTCGTTGATGCCCACGTGCACGATCTGGCCCTGCGGGCTCTCCTTGTACGCGAGCAGGAGCTCGCGGTCGACGGAGGTGTAGTGCTGGCCCTGGGGGTTGTAGATCTTCGCGGTGGGGAAGTACGCGTCCATGCCGAACGTGCGCGCCTCATCCGGGATGATCGGCACGATGCGGTGACCGAAGTCCTTGGCGCGCAGTAGGTCTTTGAGCAGGCGCGCGAACGCCATGGTGCTCGCGATCTCCTGCTTGCCCGAACCCTTCTTGACGACCTCGTAGGCCGTGGCATCCGGAAGGCTGATCTGCGTGTACTTCGAGCGGCGCTCGGGCACGTATCCGCCGAGCTCGCGGCGGCGCTCCTGCAGGTACTGGATGGCCTCGTCGTTCTCACCGGGGTGATAGAACGGCGGCTGGTAGGGGTTCTCCTCGAGCACGGCATCCGTGATCGGGATGTGCATGACATCGCGGAACTGCTTGAGGTTGTCGAGCGTGAGCTTCTTCATCTGGTGGGTCGCGTTGCGGCCCTCGAAGCTCGGGCCGAGGCCGTAGCCCTTGACGGTCTTCGCGAGGATGACCGTCGGCTGGCCCTTGTGCTCTGACGCAGCCTTGAACGCCGCGTAGACCTTGCGGTAGTCGTGGCCGCCGCGCTTGAGGCCCCAGACCTGGTCATCGGTGAGGTGCTCGACCATCTTGAGGGTGCGTGGGTCGCGGCCGAAGAAGTTCTCGCGAACGTACGCGCCACTCTCGGCCTTGTAGGTCTGGTAGTCGCCGTCGGGCGTGCGGTTCATGAGGTCGCGCAGGGCGCCCTCCGTGTCGTTGCGCAGCAGCTCGTCCCACTCGCGACCCCACACGACCTTGATGACGTTCCAGCCCGCACCGCGGAAGAAGCTCTCGAGCTCCTGAATGATCTTGCCGTTGCCGCGCACCGGGCCGTCGAGGCGCTGCAGGTTGCAGTTGATCACGAAGTTGAGGTTGTCGAGTCCGTCGTTCGCCGCCCACTGCAGCGCGCCGCGGCTCTCGACCTCGTCCATTTCGCCGTCGCCGAGGAAGGCCCAGACCTGCTGGTCGGAGGCGTCTTTGATGCCGCGGTTGGTGAGGTATCGGTTCGACTGCGCCTGGTAGATGGCGTTGATCGGGCCGAGGCCCATCGAGACCGTGGGGAACTGCCAGAACTCCGGCATGAGACGCGGATGCGGGTAGCTCGAGATGCCGTACGGAGCCTGCGACTTCTCTTGGCGGAAGCCCTTGAGCTGGTCTTCGCTCACGCGGCCTTCGAGGAAGGCGCGCGCGTACATGCCGGGGGAGGCGTGACCCTGGTAGAAGATCTGGTCTCCGCCGCCGGAGTGGTCGGCACCGCGGAAGAAGTGATTGTGACCGACCTCATAGAGGGCGGCGGATGACGCGTACGTCGAGATGTGGCCGCCGACACCGATGCCGGGGCGCTGTGCGCGGTGCACGGTGATCGCGGCATTCCAGCGGATCCACGCGCGGTAGCGACGCTCGAGCTCCTCGTTGCCGGGGAACTCGGGCTCGTCCTCGAGGGCGATCGTGTTGAGGTAGTCCGTGGTGGGAACCATCGGCACGCCCAGATGCAGGTCCTTCGACCGCTTCAAGAGGCTGAGCATGATCTCGCGGCCACGCTCGTGGCCGTGAGCGGCAACGAGGCCGTCGAGAGATTCCTGCCATTCGGCGGTTTCTTCCGAATCCCGGTCGATGTGATTCACCGAGTACGGATCCTGGTCGTTTACCGTCACCCTTGACCTCTTTCTTGAGAGTTTGGCGGTCACGGTGATCGGGTTACGACCTGCCGTGATCTACTACGCCTAACGATCCTAGTTGTGGGACCCACACTGCCTTGCACAAGCGTATAGTTGCCCCTCGTGTGTGCCTGAGATCGACCCAGGCGCGAAAGGACCCGCTTCTCTCATGGCTCTTGAGAAAGACACGACAGCACCAGACTTCGATCTCCCGAACCAGTTCGGTGAGCACGTCAGGCTCCACGACTTCCGCGGCAAGAAGCCCGTGGCCCTCGTCTTCTTCCCGCTCGCCTTCTCGAGCACCTGCACCACCGAGCTGTGCGACCTCCGCGACAACATCGCGATGTTCAAGGCCGAGGGCGTCGAGCTCATGGGTATCTCCGTCGACTCCAAGGCCACGCTGCGCGCGTTCGCCGAGAACGAGGGCTACGACTTCACGCTCCTGGCCGACTTCTGGCCGCACGGCGAGGTCGCCCGCGAATACGGTGTCTTCCTCGACCACAAGGGCTTCGCGAACCGTGCAACCTTCCTGATCGACCTTGATGGGGTCATCCGGGCGACCTTCGTGACCGAGCCGGGCCAGGCCCGCTCGATCGAGGAGTACACGCAGGCGCTGCGCGAACTCCACGCCGCCCGCGTCTAGGCTCCGCTATACCTTCTTCGCCGGACCCTTCTTCAGGGCGTCGTCCTTGTCGAGGCGGCAGATGATCTCGTGCAACTCCTCGATCATGACGAGTTGGCGCCGGTTGATGTCGAGCAGGAGTTCGACATCCTTCTTCGCCTTGATGTTGGTGTCGTAGTCGTGTTGGGCGAGCGCTGCGGCGAGCCCATCCTGTCGCTTCGCGGCAATGAGCAGGATCGCGCCCTGCAACCCCGCGAGCATGCTCAGGAACAGATTCAGCAGGATGAACGGGTACGGGTCCCATCGGGCAGCGGTGGAGTTGATGATCGCCCACACGATCATGAACGCGACGAATCCGCCGACGAAGGGCCAGCTGCCCATTCCGTTGCGCATGATGTCGGCGGCGCGCTGACCACGCGTGAGGTGGGAGCTGTGCTCGGTGTGCCAGTTCTTGGGGCCGTGTGTACTCATGCGCGGCAGTGTATGCCTGCGCGGGTCATCCCAGCAGGGAAACCGCCCGTGCGATCACGAGGGCGAGAATGACGAAGCCCGCGAAGCTCTCCATGAGCATGAGGATCTTCGCGCGCGCCGAGAGCGGCATGGTGTCAGTCGGGCTGAAGGCCATGGAGTTCGACGCGGAGAAGTACAGGTAGTCGACGAAACTGGCTGTCCAGTTCGTCTTCGCGGATGACCGGGCTGCCACTTCGAGGATCGCGTCGTGGTCTTCGTCCTGGGGAAAGCGGAAATCTGCTCGCGGCAGGTCTTTGCGCGCCACCTGGGTGCGCGAAACGGGACCGCCCCGATCCAGCTCCCAGTAGAGCAGCGCGTACACGATCACGTTGGTGACCCACACCTGCACGGCAGCGAGGAGCAGAGTCGGGCCGTCATCCTTCTGGGCGGTGACGAGGGCGACGACGAGTTGGACGAGCGCCACTTGGTTCGCCGCGAGCAGCAGCAGGGTCTGGCCGACCGAGAGGGGCCGGCTCCAGCCGGTCTGCTTGTGGAGTCGCACCGGGTTGACGGCGAAGAGGGGGACGAGCAGCACCACCCCGATGGCGACGACGATGATGCGCAGCATCGGGAAGAACGTGCTCGGCAGGGTGGCGTAGAGCGCCAACGCCACGATGAGGGCGATAGCGGCGGGCCACCGGTGTTCGGCGCGGGCGGCCTTGTCGCTCAGGTTCATGGTGCCGAGCCTAAGACTCGGAGAACATCACGTCAGGATGTTGACAGCGCGCGAAATCACCAGTGCGAGAAGCACGAAACCGGTGAGCGCCTGGTACGCCATGAGCCCCTTGGCGCGCAGTGTGATCGGCATCGTGTCGGTGGGGCTGAACGCCATCATGTTCGAGAGCGAGAAGTACGCGTAGTCGAAGAACACCGGGTCCCACGAGGAGCCGTCCTCCTGCTGCGGGAACCTGAAGTCCTGTGGAGCGTCGTCGCGCACGCCCTCGATTCGGCGCGCGAACGGACCGCCCTGATCCAGCTCCCAGTAGACGAGCGAGAAGGCGATCACATTCGTGATCCACACGGCGAATGCGGTCAGCAGCACGGGCGGGCCGCTCACCTGACCGTCGACAAGCCGCATGACGATGATCACGACATACACCTGGTTCACGGCGGCGAGCGCGACGGCGAACCCGATGCCGACCCAGCGCGACCACGTCGTCTCCCGACTGATACGCCTCGGGTTCATGATCAGCAGCGGGATGAGCACCGCGGCCCCGGCCGCGGGAACCACCCACCGCGGGAAGAGCGAAATCTGCTCAGGGATGAGGAGATAGAGCGTGAAGGCACCCAGAACCGTGACCAGAACCGGGTATCTGTGCTCGAAGTGCTGGGCGGGGGCTGCCATACCGGGAAGTGTATGACGCTACGATGGTCACGCGTCTTTCCGGCATGCCGGATGACGGGCCTTTAGCTCAGTTGGTAGAGCGCCACGTTTACACCGTGGATGTCATCGGTTCGAGCCCGGTAGGGCCCACTCCCACCCCGTCACCCGTCTCCTCGCTACGGAACGGTGACCGTCGCACTCACGTTCGCCGTGTTGCCGCCGAAGTCGACTACCACGAGCTCGATGTACAGCGTTGTGCCCGACTCCAGCGCCGGCAGGTCGTACACGAGGGCGTCGACGTCGGCGTAGAGGCCGACCTCGCTCGTGAGCAACCACTGCTCGGTGCCATCCGGAAGCACGTTGAGCACCTGCGGAACGATGATCCACTCGGGCTTCGGCGCGAACTCGCCGTAGGTGCCCGTCTTCTCGTTGTAGACGTAGTAGGTGGTGCTCGTCGTCTCGCCCGTGGTGCTGTCGATGATCGCCGAGAGCAGCAGGTCGCCGCCGTACACGTCATCGGGGGAGTAGTACGAGAGGGGCACATCTGCCGTGAAGATGCCCGTGTCGTAGTCGCCGTAGAGCGAGAGGTAGGCGTCCATCGTGTCGTAGCCGTCGGACAGCGTCAGGTGGGTGAGGTCGTAGGTTCCGGATGCCGTGCCGTCGTCGCCGAGGTCTGCATCTTCCTCGCCCAGGAAGGTGACGGAGCCGTCATCGCCCACGGTGCCGTAGCGGATGTAGGCCGACGAGAGGTTGGCGGCGGTGGCGGAGTCGAACGTTCCCGTGATGGTGATGCCGTCGGGGCCGAAGGCGATCTGCGCCTGGGGGTCGATGATCGGCTCCTGCGTGATCTCGGCACCCTTGCCGTAGTACGTGGTGAGGAAGTCGATCCACCCGCCGACGTTGGGCAGGTCCGCGTAGCTCTGGTCGAAGTAGAGCTCCGACGGTGGGAAGTAGATCGAGAGCCCGGTGGCGCCCTGGGTCGCCTGGCCGTCGACGCGGTCGAGCACGGCGTCGTTGATGGCGCGCGTGAGGTCGTCGGCGGCGTCGGCCGCGAACAGCAGGCCGACCCCGATCTGCGAGGTGAAGATCGACAGGTCCTTCATGAAGGTGTCCTGGTCGGGGTCGGGACTCGACCCGAACCCGAGCGTGTCGGCGAGGGTGCGGCCCACGGCGGGGCCGATGCCCTGGGCGTTGTCGATGAGCACGTCGGTAAAGGCCTTGAGCGCCTCATCCACCGCGCCCATCTGGGTGAGGTCGATCTCGGAGAGCGTGATCTCCGCCTCGTCGCCCTCGTCCTCCGACTGGCCCTTGAACGTGTCGATGATGGCTCCCGCGAGCTCGTCGACAGTGGCTTTTCCGTCGTCGGCGACCTCGTCGAATGCCGTGTAGTCCCAGCCGTGGCCGGGTTCGAGCTCCTGGGAGGCGACCATCCGGTTCGCGAGCGGAGCCAGGCTGCTCGCCACCTCGTAGGTGGCCATGAGGCACGCGTCGAAGCCCAGCAGGTCGAGCTTCTCGAGGCCCGCACCGGCGAGGCCGTCGGAGATTCCCTCGTTGAGCTCGGCGAGGCTCAGGCCGTCGCCATCGGACGATTCGTCGTCGCCCACGCCCGGCCACGATGCGCCGTGGTCGGAAAGGATGAGCGCGTAGTGGTCTGCCGGATAGTTCTCGATGCCGTAGCTCAGGAAGTCGGCGAGCACTGCGGGGTCGCCTGTATTGATGTCGCCCTCGTCCTTGAGGACTGTCGCCTCGCCCTGGCCGATCTGCAGGAGCTTGGCGCCCTGCCAGTCGTCGAGACCGAGCACGCCCTCGTCCGTGTAGTCGGCGGCGCGGTCGACGAGCGCGACGAGGTTGAGGCCCTCCTGGCTTCCCACATCGCCGATTTCTTCGAGGTCGGTCATCATGTACTCCTCGAGGTTCGTGTCCGCGATGGAGTAGGTGAGGATCGTCCACGAGCCCGACTCGTCCGCGGCGAATTGCACGGGACCTTCGGGCGCGGAGCTGCACGCGGCGAGGCCGGCGACGAGTCCGACGGCGGTCAGGAGGGCGAGGGGGCGAGCGCGCATGGGCACAACATTAGGGGCCGGTAGCCTCGGCTTATGACCACGAGTACGCCCGCGCGCGGATCGGGCGCCTGGGCGCTCATCCTCGCGTCGCTGCTGTGGGGCACGACCGGCACGGCGGCGAGCTTCTTCCCCGCCGACGTGAGCCCGCTGGCCATCGGCGCCTCGACCATGGCGGTCGGTGGCGTGCTCCTGTTCGTGGTCTCGCTGCGGCCCGCGCTGTCGGCGATCCGGGATGCCGCGAGCCGACGCTGGTTGCTGCTCGGGGCTCTCGGGGTGTTCGTCTACCCGCTCGCCTTCTACAGCTCGATGAACCTCGCGGGAGTGGCGATCGGGAACGTCGTCTCTCTCGGGACAGGGCCCGTCTTCGCCGCCCTGCTCGAGTGGATAGTCGAGCGGCACCGGCCGTCATCGTTGTGGGCCGCGTGCACGGGGGTGGCGGTCGTGGGGATCGTGCTGCTGTCCGCAGGCGGGGAGGCTACGGGCGCCCCGGCCATCGTGCCGGGAGTGCTGTTGGGCCTCGTCGCGGGGCTGGCGTACGCGCTGTACACGTATTGCTCCAGCCGGGGCATCCGGACGGGGCAGTCGTCGCGGGGTGTCATGGGCGGCATGTTCGGGCTCGGCGCTGTGGCGCTGGCCCCCGTGCTCGTCGTGTTCGGCGCGCCGTTGCTGCAGTCGTGGCAGACGGTCGGCATCGCGGGCTACCTCGCGCTCGGCCCCATGTTCGTGGCGTACCTCCTGTTCGGTATCGGGATGCGCACGCTCAGGTCGAGCACCGCCACCACCATCACGTTGCTCGAGCCGTTCGTGGCCACGATCCTCGCCGTGCTCGTCGTGGGGGAGCGACTCGAGGCGATCGGATGGGTCGGCCTCGGCCTCATCCTCGTGTCGGTTACTGTGCTCGCCACGGCCCGGCCTCCGGGCTCTCGCTCGCCCGCGCCGTAGTATTTCGGCATGGAACACGACGACGAGGTGGGCGACTCCCAGCCGGGACCCCGTCGCTCGACATTCACGCCCCCCACGAGCCCCCAGCCGGTGATGCCCGCGGCGGCGTCCGAGACCGACGATGACGCGCTCGCCGATGCCCTCGCCGCCGACCTCAGCCGCATTGCTTCGGGACCCATCACGGTGATCACCCCCGACACGGTGATCCCTCCGGGACCGGCCATGGCCGCGCCCGCGCAGCCCGTGTCGTGGCAACCGCCGCTCGACGTGGCGCCGTCGGTGCCCACAACCCCCGCCCCCGCTCCCGAGGCCGAGGCCGTCGCGCCTGCTGCCGAACCCCCGTCGCCCGCGTGGAGTTCGTTCCCGGCGCCCGACCCGGCCCAGGCCGTGCCGCTCGCGGAGGGCCCGCCCGTGCGCAAGTCGATGGCCGACGACGAGCTCTCGCGCTGGGTGGCCGATGCCACCGAGAAGCCCGGCGGAACCCTCGACGTCATCGAGCAGCTCCAGAACCAGATGAAGCTCCGGGAAGAGGAAGCGCGCGAGTTCCGCGCGTGGGAGGACCGCATGCGGTCGCTCTCCACCCCCGACGCCCTCGGCGCCGTCGATGACGCCCGCCAGCAGTTCAGCGGCGTGCTACCGGATGCCCCCGCCGCACCCGCCACGGGCTCCTTCATGCTGCCCGAGAACCCGGTGGCAGACTGGCCCGTCCCGGATTTCACAGCCCCTACCGGGCCCGCCCCGGTAGTGGACCCGACCCCGGCAGCGCCCGAGCCCGTACCGTCACCGTCGCTCCCCGCGTGGGATGTTCCCGCCCCCAGCGCAACGTGGGCTCCACCGCCCGAGTGGGACCAGCAGGAGGCGGCACCGACGCCGCCGCCGCTCATCTCACCGGAGGCCCTCGCGCAGGCGCCCGCCCCCGAGGCCGCCACGCGGGCCCCGTTCGACTGGACGCCGCAGACTGCCCCGGTGGGATTCATCCCGCCCGTCGTGACCCCCGCGCCCCTCGTCGAGCCCTCGGCCGCCCCGGCGCCCCCCACCCTCCCGGCAGTCGATCCGGTCGTCGACACGCCCGCCGAGCCCGTCGCCGACACGGACGACGTCGTGGTGCCCACGATCGAGCCCGACACGGACGCCGTGGAGGAGGTGCAGGTCGAGCCCCAGCCCGAGCTGACCGTCGAACCGCTGCCCGACGCTCCGCCGCCGCTCATCGAGCCTGGCGCGTTCGGCGGTCCCTCGCTGGTGCCTTCGCCCGTGACGCCGCTCGTGCCGAACTCGTTCGAGGCTGCGCTGGCCGGGCCTCCCGCGAGTGACGACGACGATGACGAGGATGACGACCCCGAACCCGGTTCGCGCGCGTTCGACTGGACCATGCCCGGCCCGTCCAGGGCTGCCTCCACTGGTGCTGCGCTGAGCTTCGACTCGCTGCTGGCAGAGGCTCCGGAGGTCGAGGAGCCCCTGCTGCACGCCGACCCCGAGCCGGCCGATCCTGCGCCCGAAGCCTTGTTCATCGAGCCCATGCCCGTAGCGGCGGGTGAGGGTGTGCCCACCGAGACGGGTTCGATCACCGTTGTCGATCAGGCCTACGACGAAGAGCTCGATGACGATGTCGACGAGACGGACCGCGCTTTCGACGGGATTCTCGGTCCGGTGTCCGTCGACACCTCGGGCATCGCCGCCGTCGGATCGCAGATCTCTCCGCCCTCGGGCCCCATCTCCACCGTGCGCATCCGCGCGGACGAGCAGGTGCTGTTCGACGACGAACCCGTCGCCCTCCCGGTGTTCAGCATCGAGGAGAGCGACATCGAGCCGACGCCCGTCGACCACCGGGTCGGGCGGGCCGCACGGTTGTTCTGGCTCTGGTTCGCGGCCAACTCGTCGATCCTGAGTGTGGGGCTCGGCGCCGCGGTGTTCGCCGTCGGGATGAGCCTGCGCCAGTCGATAGTGGCGATCCTCGCGGGTGTGGCCCTCTCGTTCCTGCCGCTCGGACTCACGACCCTCGCGGGCAAGCGCAGCGGCCAGCCGACCATGATCGTCTCGCGCGCCACCTTCGGCCTCTACGGCAATGTCATCCCCGCCATCGTGGCTCTCATCAGCCGCGTGTTCTGGGGTGCCGTGCTGCTGTGGCTGCTCGCGTCGTCGGTCGCCGTGGTGCTCGTGGGCGCCCAGCTCGACGGCTCGCTGGGGGAGCGGCAGATTCTGCTCATCTCACTGGCTGCCGCGTTCCTGATCGCCGTGCTCGTGGCCTTCGCGGGCTACCCGCTCTTCGCGCGCATCCAGCTGATCCTGAGCATCGTCTCGGGCATCCTCGTCGTCGGCCTCATCGTGATGACGTACCAGTACATCGATATCCCGAACGCACTCACGGCCGCCGACGGTCCCTGGTTGCTCACCATCACGGGCGCGGTGCTCGTCTTCAGCTTCGTGGGTCTCGTGTGGGCCAACAGCGGGGCGGACCTCGCGCGCTACCAGCGGCCGGACTCGAGCGGCGCATCGTCGATGCTGTGGGCGACGTTCGGCACGACGGTTCCGACATTCCTCCTCATTGCGTACGGTGCCCTGCTGGCCGCCTCCGACAAGGGGATCGCGAGCGGCTTCCTGCTCTCGCCTCTCGACACGCTCGCCCTCATGCTGCCGAGCTGGTACCCCGTGCCGCTCGTCGCGGCCACGGCGCTGAGCCTGCTTTCGGGCATCATCCTGTCGCTCTACTCGGGCGGTTTCGCCCTGCAGTCGGTGGGCGTCCGCGTGAAGCGTCAGTGGTCGATCGTGATCGTGGGCGTGCTGCTCGGCGGCTTGTCGCTGCTGCTCGGCTTCGGCATCACGGGCGGGCTCAACGAGGTGCTGCGCGATGTCGCCACGACCCTCGCGGTGCCGACAGCGGCCTGGGCGGGAATCTTCGCGGCCGAGACCATGATCCGCAACCGCCGCTTCGAGAGCCAGTCGCTCGTGAAGCGCGGCGGCGTGTACGCCGATGTGCGCTGGGTCAACCTCCTCGGTCTTCTCGTGTTCAGCGCCGTCGGCTACGGCTTCACGACCGCGGCGGTGACGTGGCTGTCGTGGCAGGGCTACGGCTTCGGGCTCATCGGGGTCGGCCTTGACACCGATCTCGCGGGAACCGACGTCGGCGTGCTCGTCGCACTGGTTCTCGGACTCCTGCTGCCGATCGTCGCGGGCATCCCGGCGATCCGCAAGCAGGAGGCCATGCGGGTCTGACCTCGCCCGCCCTGAATAGACTGAGTTCCGTGCCCACCACCGTTGCCGATGTTGCCTCTGCCGTTGAGCGGCTCTGGCCGGCGAGCGGCGCAGAGGCCTGGGACTCGGTGGGCCTCATCTCGGGCGATCTGGATGCTCCCGTCGAGTCGATCCTCCTCGCCGTCGATGCCGTGCTCGACACGGTCGATGAGGCGCTGGAGGCGTCGGCCGGGATGCTGCTCGTGCACCACCCGCTGCTCTTGCGCGGGGTGACCACGGTCGCGAGCGACCGGTACAAGGGGGCCGCCCTGAGCCGGCTCATCCGGGGCAATTGCGCTCTGCTCGCCGCCCACACGAACGCCGACGTCGTCGAGTCGGGCACCTCCGCGACCTTCGCGGCCAAGCTCGGACTCACGGATGTGCGTCCCCTCGTTCCCGCGGCGAACCCGTCGCGCGGCATCGGCAGGGTGGGAACACTCCCGGCGGCCACGACGCTCGGAACCCTCGCTCGCGCCCTCGGGGACATCCTGCCCAACACCGCGAGCGGTATCCGCGTGGCCGGCGACTTCGACCAGCCCGTGTCGAGCGTCGCGCTGTGCGGCGGCGCGGGCGACGCCTACCTGTCCCACCCCGACGTGCTCGCCGCCGATGTCTACATCACGAGCGACTTGCGTCACCACCCGGCGTCGGAGGCGCGGGAGAACGCGCGAGCCTCGCGTGGACCCGCCCTCATCGACGTGTCGCACTGGGCGAGCGAATGGCTGTGGCTCGATGCCGCGGCCGACGAGCTCCGTGTCGAACTGCCGGGTGTCACGGTCACGGTGAGCGAGCTGCGCACCGATCCGTGGGATTTCACGATCATCCAATGAGAGAAGCTGACCCCGTATGGCCCTGAAAGCCTCCCCTGAAAGCCAGGCACTCCTGCTCGACCTGCAGGCGTTCGACACCAAGCTCGCGCAGCTCGACCACCGTGCGAAGAGCCTCCCGCAGCTCGCCACCCTCGCGGGCTTCGCCAAGGATGCCGACGCACTGCGGCTCACCCTCGGCGAGCAGAACGGCGCCCTCGAAGACACGAAGATCGAGCTGCGCCGCATCGAGTCCGACGTGGAGGTCGTCGAAGCCCGCATCGCCCGCGACGCCGAGCGGCTGCAGGGCAGCTCGTCGGTCAAGGATGTCTCGGCGCTCGAGCAGGAACTCACCGCGCTGCGCAAGCGCCTCGGCGACCTCGAGGAGATCGAGCTGACCGTCATGGAGAAGCTCGAGGGCCAGCAGACCCTCGCCGACAACACGACGGCCGCGCTCGACGCGCTCCGCGAGCGCTCCGCAGAGATCGAGGCCGAGCGGGATGCCGCACTCACCGACCTCGCCGCCGAGCGTGCGACGGCGGCGGCAGGACGCGCCAGTGTCGAGGCGAACATCCCCGCCGAGCTCCTCGCCCTCTACGAGCGCCAGCGTGCGCGCTACGGTACGGGTGCGTCGATGCTGCGCGGGGGAGTCTCCCTCGCGTCGGGCGTGAAACTGCTGGAGAACGAGATGCAGGCGATCCGCGCGGCTGCTCCCGACGACGTCATCATGTGCGCGAGTAGCGAGGCGATCCTCGTGCGTACCGCAGAGTCCGGGCTCTAGCGCCGGGACTGTCTGGCGCGCGTCGTGGCGCGCACGTGCATCCGTTCGCCCTGACGGCCGAACAGGCTCAGGAACTCGACGGCGCCGCTGCCCGCACGGCCGAACCAGTGCGGCACTGTCGTGTCGAACTCGGCGGCCTCGCCCGCGGGAAGGAGGAGGTCGTGCTCGCCGAGCACGAGCCGCAGCGTGCCGGAGATCACGTAGACCCACTCGTGGCCCTCGTGCACCTTGGTCTCCGGTTCGCCCGAGTCCGTCGATGCGGGGATGACGTGCTTGAACGCCTGCAGACCGCCGGTGTCGCGCGAGAGCGGGATGATGGTCTGCCCGAACCGCGCGATCGGTTTGAGGTGGATACGCGGATCGCCCGTGGCGGGCGCGCCGACGAGCTCGTCGAGCGGAACACCGTGGCTGCGGGCCAGCGGCAGGAGCAGCTCGAGAGTGGGTTTGCGGTGGCCGGACTCGAGCCGCGACAGCGTGCTCACCGAGATTCCCGTGACCACCGAGAGTTCGGCGAGTGTCGTGTGACGACGCACCCGGAGTGCGCGCAGGCGCTGTCCGACCTCCGCGAGCTCGTTTGCCATATCAGCAACATAGCTTGTCGTTTCACGGGATGTCGATCGAGCATGGGGACATGGATGAACAGCGCGATGTAGTAGTTATCGGTGGCGGCGCAGCGGGGCTCAATGCGGCGGTGGTGCTCGGCAGGTTCCGGCGCGACGTCGTCGTCGTCGACTCGGGGCAGCCGCGCAATGCGCCCGCCGAGGGAGTGCACAATTTCCTGAGCCGAGACGGGATGCCGCCCGCCGAGCTCCTCGCCGTGGGGCGCGCGGAGGCTCAAAAGTACGGCGTCTCGATAGTGCAGGGCGACGTGACGTCAGCCACGCGCACCGAGACCGGATTCGCACTCGAGACGACCGTCGGCACACTCCGCGCCCGGCGCATCCTGCTCGCCTCTGGTCTCGTCGACGAACTTCCCGACATCGAGGGGATCCGTGAGCGCTGGGGCCGCGACGTCATCCACTGCCCGTACTGCCACGGCTGGGAGGTGCGCGACCGCGCCATCGGCGTGCTCGGGTCTGTTCACCAGGCGCAGCTCTTCCGGCAGTTGAGCGACGACGTGACACTGTTCACGGCCGAGGATGTTCGGGTGCGCTCAGTCACGGTGGTGCGGACGCCTGTCACGGGCCTCATCGTGGAGGGGGATGCGCTGCGGGGCGTGCGACTGTCCGACGGCAGTGAGCGCGCGGTGGAGGCCCTGGCGGTGGGCACGCGGCTCTCCGCGCGGGCCGAGATGCTGGAGGGTGTCGGGATCGTAGCGCGCGAGCATCCGGCCGGGGTGGGCACGCACGTGCCCGTGGGCCTCAGGGGTGTGACGGAGGTACCGGGAGTCTGGGCGGCGGGCAACGTTGCCGACCCGATGGCGCAGGTGATCGTCGCGGCAGCGCAGGGGATGGAGGCCGCCGCGGCCCTCAACGCCGACCTGATCGCGGAGGACGGCTAGGCTTAGCGACCGAATGGGTCGGCAAGACGGCCGCGTGGGTCGAGAGACTCCCGAGGAACGTCCGGGCTCCGCAGAGCAGGATGGTGGGTAACACCCACCCGGGGTAACCCGCGAGAACAGTGCAACAGAAAGCAGACCGCCGGTGCCGCAAGGCGCAGGTAAGGGTGAAACGGTGGTGTAAGAGACCACCAGCGGCCGTGGTGACACGACCGGCTAGGTAAACCTCGTCCGGAGCAAGGTCAGACAGGAAGCGCTACGGGTGGCTCGCCCAGTTTCCGGGTAGACCGCTAGAGGCGTGCGGCAACGTACGTCGTAGATAGATGGCCGTCCAGGGTGCTTCGGCACCCGAACAGAACCCGGCGTATCAGCCGGCCCATTCACTCCCCGCCCGCTCGGCTAGCTCTGCTCGAGGATTCCCTTGAGGGTGGCGAGGTCGGTGACGATCGCGATCGCGTCGGCTTCGAAGGCGTCATCCGACATGCCCGGCTGCCGCCGCAGGGTGAACACGACCTCGCACCCGCCGTCGGCCTCGATGACCCGCATGGGGTTGTAGAACGCGTCCCCGTCGGGTGTCGTCACCCAGTGGTCGAGAACACCGAGGTCGTTGGGCTCGATCATCTCGACGATCACCTGCCCCATCGGTGAGATCGAGACCCAATCACCGTTGACCAGCTCGATGCCCGACGACAGCCCGTCGGCCCACGCCGGCAGGTTCGCGGGGTTCGACGCGTAGTCGTAGACCGCATCCACCGAGCGACGGATGTGCACACTGAGGTGTTGCGACTCCATGCATCGATTGTCGCCCCGCGACGCGCGAATAGCACGGCCAATGCGCGAGTTCTCCTCGGCAACTCGTAAGGTGGGACTGTGACGGATGCCACGGCGGCAGCGATCGCGGGGGAACTCGCGCTGCTCGACCCTGCCGTGAGGGCAGACCGTGTCGCCGCCCAGAAGCTCATCGATCCCGAGTTCCTCGAGGTCGGACAGGGCGGCCGCCTGTGGGACCACACCGAGATCCTCAGCGAGTTCGGCAGCTCGTCGAGCATGCCGCACGTCATGATCTCCGAGATGGATGCTCGCGCCCTAGCCGAGCATCTCGTCCTCGTCACCTACGTCTCGACCATCGAGAACCGCAGTGTGCGGCGGTCGTCGATCTGGCGGGACTCGATCGAGGGCTGGCGCGTGATGTTCCACCAGGGCACCCGTATTGACTGACCTCGTAGGCCGCCTTCGTGCCGCAGGGTGCGTCTTCGCCGAGGACGAGGCTGCGCTTCTGCTGGCGGAGACGGATGACCCCGCCGAGCTCGAGCGCATGACTCAACTGCGCGTCGGGGGGCTGCCGCTCGAGCACGTGCTCGGCTGGGCGGAGTTCGCCGGCCGCCGGTACATCGTCGCCCCCGGAGTCTTCGTGCCGCGCCCCCGCACCGAACACCTCGTCGACCTCGCGGTCGCCCGCGGCGGCGCCACCGTACTCGACCTCTGCTGCGGAAGCGGTGCCGTGGGTGCCGCCGTCGCCGATCGCTTGGGCGCCGAGCTGTACTCGGCAGAGCTCGATCCCGTCGCCGTCGCGGTGGCCCGCCAGAACGTGCCGAACGTGTTCGAGGGCGACCTATACGACCCGCTTCCGCGCGGACTGCTGTTCGACCTCATCGTGGTCGTGGCGCCCTACGTTCCGACCGGCGAGATCGCGCTGCTGCCGCACGAGGCGCGCGACTTCGAGCCGTTGCTCGCGCTGGATGGCGGATCCGACGGCCTCGACCTCGTGCGCCGCATCCTCGTTGAAGCGCCCGTATGGCTCGCGCCAGGCGGAGCCCTTCTCACCGAGGTGAGCGAGGAGCAGGCGCCCGTGGTGGTCAAACTCGCCGAGACCTGCGGCTTCCGAGCCCTGATCGACGGGACAGTCGTCACGGTGACGCCACGCCCCTGAACCGGCCGGACAAACCTGGGCCGGGCCGACGCCATCTACTGACTCCGCCGCCTCACGGTCTGCTGCCCTGACGGTCTGCTGCCTTGGCGGTCTGCTGCCTTGACGAACTCCATACGTGGGCGTCTCCCTACGTGGACTGCTCTATACCGGGGTGTCTCCCTACGTGGGCGTGGAGCTCCCCAGCGTTTATGGAGTTCGTCAAGCGGCGAAGAGCGGCCCGCTCCGACCGGACAGGGGCGGGCGCGGGGCAGTCATCCGGCGCTAGGAGGCGCTGAAGCGATAGCCCATCCCCGCCTCCGTGAGGAGGTACTTCGGCGCGGATGGCTCGGGCTCGAGCTTCTTGCGCAGCTGCGAGAGGTAGAGGCGGAGATATCCGGTGTCCGTCGTGTATTGCGGCCCCCAGACCTCGGTCAGGAGCGTCTCGCGTGTGACGAGGCGTCCGCGGTTGCGCAGCAGCACCTCAAGCAGCCGCCACTCCGTCGGCGTCAGGCGAACGGATGCCCCAGCGCGAGTCACGACGCGGGCCGCGAGGTCG
This sequence comes from Rhodoglobus sp., assembly GCA_965227655.1. Lineage (GTDB taxonomy): Bacteria > Actinomycetota > Actinomycetes > Actinomycetales > Microbacteriaceae > Rhodoglobus. Next base: position 94,815 of record OZ245765.1, read on the forward strand.
ACCGACACCTCGCCGAACATCACGACGGGCTCGCTCGCGGCAGTCGGCGTGCGACGGGAGAGCGCGCGGATCCGTGCTAGCAGCTCATCCGCGGAGAAGGGCTTGGTGACGTAGTCGTCGGCACCCGCGTCGAGCGCCTCGACCTTGTCCCAGCTCTCGCTGCGGCCCGAGACGACGAGCACGGGCACCTGCGTCCAGCCGCGCAGAGCCTCGATCACCTCGATTCCGGTGAGGCCGGGCATCCCGAGGTCGATCACGACGATGTCGGGGTGGATCTTGATCGCCGCATCGAGGGCGGCGGTGCCGTCCGCGGCCGTCGTGACGTCGTAGCCGCGCGCGGTCAGGGTGATGCGCAGGGCCCGCAGCATCTGCGGGTCGTCGTCGGCGATGAGGATCTTCATGCTGCGCTCAGTTCGATGACCATCGTGAGGCCGCCGCCGGGGGTGTCCTCGGCCTCGATTGTGCCGCCCATCGCCTCGACGAAGCCTTTCGAGAGTGCGAGGCCGAGGCCGACTCCCGTGGTGTTGTCGGTGTCGCCGAGTCGTTGGAATGCCACGAACACATCCTCGCGCCTCTCGGGCGGTATGCCGGGTCCGGAATCGATAACCCGCACCTGCACGCGACTCTCGAAACTGCTGGTCGCGATGACGGGCCTCGTGCCCGCGGGGGAGAAGCGCAGTGCGTTGGCGAGCAGGTTGACGATCGCCCTCTGTAGGAGCACGCCGTCGGCGGTGACCGACGGCACCTCGCCGAGCTCGAGCTGCACATCGCCCGGAGCCAGGGCAAGTTCGTCGAGCGCGCCCATGACGCTGTCGTCGATCGCGACGCTCTCGAGGTTCACCCCGAGTACCCCGGCCTGAAGTCGGCTGGCGTCGAGCAGCTTCGTGACGAGGTCGGCGAGGGCGTCGAGCGATTCCTCCGCCGCCGCGAGCAGCTCGGCCTCGTCGGCGGGGGAGAGCGTGACCTCGGCCGAGCGCAGGGAGGTCACCGCAGCCGTCGCCGCGGCGAGGGGCCGGCGCAGGTCGTGGCCCACGGCCGCGAGGAGCGCCGTGCGCAGTCGGTCGGCCTCGGCGACGGGCCGCATGCTCTCGGCCTCGGTGGCGAGCTCGCGCTGCGCGAGGGCCGCGGCGATCTGGGAGAGGAACGCCCCGAGGATGCGCCGGTCTGAGGCGGCCAGATCCGGGCCCCTGAGGTACAGGCTCGCGTGGTCGCCCACGGGGAAGTTCTGCTCGTGGTCGGCGTCGGAGGCGAGTGCGGCATCCGTCGCCGTGTAGAGCGCCGTGCCCCGCGAGCTCAGGATGACGCTCGTCTGGCCGAATGACTCGCGCAGTCGGGAGACCAGCGCGTCGAGAGCGTCTTGGCCGCTGAGCACGCCGCCGGCGATACTCGCGAGCGTCTCGGACTCTGCTGCGGCGCGCGAGGCCATGCGGGAGCGCCGCGCTGCCTGGTCGACCACGATGCTCACGAGCACCGCCACGACCACGAAGATCACGAGGGCCAGCAGGTGCAGGGGCTCGGTGATGGTGATCGTGTAGAGCGGATCGACGAAGAAGTAGTCGAGCAGCACCCCGGCGCCGGCGGCGCTCACGACGGCGGGCCAGATACCTCCCACGAGGGCGACCACCACGACGAAGAGCTGGAAGGCGAGCACGTCGCTCGTGATCGAGTCCTCGCTGCGGATCGCCCCGAGCGCCCACGTGAGCAGCGGCAGCCCCACGATCGCGAGGGCGAAGCCGATGAGGCGTCGGCGCAGTGACAGGGCACCCCCGAAGGTCGGGAGTGTGCGCGATCCAGCCTGCGCGTGCGACACGATGTGCACGTCGATATCGCCGGCCTCCCGGATGACCGTGGCCGACGTCCCCGCCCCGGTCAGCAGCGCGGCAAGCCGACTCCGTCGGCTCACACCGATGACGAGCTGTGTCGCGTCGACCGAGCGTGCGAACTCCACGAGCGCGCGCGGGACCTGCTCCCCGACCACTTGGTGGTAGCTCCCGCCGAGGGTCTGCACGAGCTCGCGCTGCGCGGCCAGCACCCCCGGATTGCTCTCGGCAAGCCCGTCCGACCGCGTCACGTGCACGGCGAACAGCTCGCCGCCGCTGGACCGTGACGCGATCCGCGCCCCGCGCCGCAGCAGCGTCTCGCCCTCGCGGCCTCCCGTGAGGGCTACGACGACGCGCTCGCGAGCGTTCCAGGTGGCGGCGATGCCCTGCTCCGCACGGTACTTGCGCAGCGCCGAGTCGACCTCGTCGGCGAGCCAGAGGAGCGCGAGCTCGCGCAGCGCTGTGAGGTTGCCGAGTCGGAAGTAGTTGCTGAGGGCCGCGTCCACTCGCGCTGCCGGATACACGACGCCGTCGGAGAGACGGTCCCGCAGCGCCTGCGGTGCGAGGTCGACGAGCTCGATCTGGTCGGCGGACCTGAGCGCCGCATCCGGGATCGTCTCGCGCTGCACCACGCCCGTGATCTGCCTGACGACGTCGTTGAGCGACTCGATGTGCTGGATGTTGACGGTCGAGATGACGTCGATGCCCGCGTCGAGGAGCGCCTCGACGTCTTCCCAGCGCTTGGCGTTGGTCGAGCCGGGGGCGTTGGTGTGGGCGAGTTCGTCGACGAGGGCGAGGTCGGGTTTGCGGGCCAGGACAGCCTCGAGGTCGAGTTCGTCGAGAGCGACGCCCTTGTGGTCTACCTCGCGGCGGGGGATCACCTCGAGGCCGTCGACGAGGGCACTGGTTGCCGCACGCCCGTGCGTCTCGACTATTGCGATGACGACGTCGCGGCCCGTGTCGGCGATGCGCCGGCCCTCCTCGAGCATCGCGAACGTCTTCCCGACGCCCGGAGCGGCCCCGAGCATCACCCGGAGCCGCCCCTTGGTTCTCACGAGCTAATCCATTTCCGCGATCGCGATGTTGAGTCTCAGTACGTTGACCGTCGGCTCACCAAGGTAGCCGAGGTCGCGCCCCTGAATCATAGACTCCACGAGGTCGCGCACGGCCTGCTCGTTCAGCCCGCGGGCCTCTGCCACGCGCGGCACCTGCAGCAGGGCGTACTCGGGACTGATGTGCGGGTCGAGGCCTGATGCGGAGGCGGTCAGCGCGTCCCACGGGACATCCGTGGTGCTGTCGAGGCTTTCGATGGTCTGTCGGCGCGAGTTGATCGCATCGAGCAGGTCCGCGTTACCGGGGCCGTAGTTCGAGCCGCTGGAGGCGCCGCCGTCGTACCCGGCACCGGCCGCGGAGGGCCGCGACTGGAACCATTCGGGCAACGGTGCGCCGTCGGCATCCGTGAACGACTGGCCGATGAGCGAGGAGCCGACGACGGTGCCGTCGACATCCAGGAGGGAGCCGTTGGCCTGGGCGGGTAGTGCCATCTGGCCGATGCCGAAGACCGCGAGCGGGTAGGCGATGCCGAGCACGACCGTCAGGATGACGACCGCGCGAAGGGCGGTGAGGGTCTGGCGAAACATGTGTGTAGCTCCTTAGAAGCCGGGGATGAGGCTCACGACGAGGTCGATGAGCTTGATGCCGATGAACGGGGCGATGAGGCCGCCGAGTCCGTAGATGAGCAGGTTGCGGCCGAGCAGAGCACTCGCGGAGACCGGACGGTACTTCACCCCGCGCAGGGCGAGCGGGATGAGCGCGACGATCACGAGCGCGTTGAAGATAATCGCGCTCAGGATTGCCGACGCGGGCGAGTGCAGCCCCATGATGTTGAGCACGGCGAGCCCTGGGAATACCGCGGCGAACATCGCGGGGATGATAGCGAAGTACTTCGCCACGTCGTTGGCTATCGAGAAGGTCGTGAGCGAGCCGCGGGTGATGAGCAGCTGCTTGCCGATGCGCACGATGTCGATGAGTTTCGTCGGGTCGGAGTCGAGGTCGACCATGTTGCCGGCCTCCTTCGCCGCCGACGTGCCCGTGTTCATCGCGACGCCGACATCGGCCTGCGCGAGCGCCGGGGCGTCGTTCGTGCCGTCACCGGTCATGGCGACGAGGTTGCCGCCCGCCTGCTCGCGCTTGATGAGCTCCATTTTCTGCTCGGGAGTCGCCTCGGCGAGGAAGTCGTCGACTCCCGCCTCCTTGGCGATCGCCGCCGCGGTCAGCGGGTTGTCGCCCGTGATCATGACCGTCCGGATGCCCATGGCCCGCAATTCGGCGAAGCGCTCGCGCAGGCCGTCCTTGACGACATCCTTGAGGTGGATGACGCCCAGCACACGGGACACCCCGGCGGCACTCTTGGTCGCGACGACGAGCGGCGTTCCACCCGACTGGGAGACGCGGGTGACTATCGCGTCCAGGTCATTCGGCGTCGAGCCCGCCCAGGCCGCGACCATCGAGCCGGCGCCCTTGCGGACGAACGAGCCGTCGGGCAGATCGACGCCGCTCATGCGGGTCTGCGCGGTGAACGGCACGACGGTGCCCGCCACGGCGCCGGCGGTCTTCGCGGGAAGCAACTCGTGGGCCAGGAACACGACGGAGTTGCCCTCCGGCGTCGGATCGCTGAGCGATGATTGCCAGGCGGCCTCGATCAGCTCGTCGCGGGACACACCCGCCACCGGCAGGAACTCCGACGCACGGCGGTTGCCGTACGTGATGGTTCCGGTCTTGTCGAGCAGCAGGGTCGTGACGTCTCCCGCCGCCTCGACCGCTCGGCCCGACATCGCGAGCACGTTGTGCTGCACGAGGCGGTCCATGCCGGCGATGCCGATGGCGCTGAGGAGCGCGCCGATCGTGGTCGGGATGAGGCAGACCAGGAGGGCCACGAGCACGGTGATACTCACGGCGCCGCCCGAGTACGCGGCCATCGGGTTGAGGGTCAGCACGACGACGAGGAACACGATCGAGAGGCTCGCGAGCAGGATGTTGAGCGCGATCTCGTTGGGGGTCTTCTGGCGGGAGGCGCCCTCCACGAGCCGGATCATCCGGTCGACGAAGGTCTCGCCGGGCTTCGACGTGATCTTCACCACGATCTTGTCGGAGAGCACGCGTGTGCCACCCGTGACCGCGCTGCGGTCGCCGCCGTGCTCCCGGATGACCGGGGCAGACTCTCCCGTGATCGCAGACTCATCGACCGAGGCGATGCCCCACACGATGTCGCCATCGCCGGGGATCACCTCGCCCGCGGAGACCGCGACGAAGTCGCCCAGCACGAGGTCGGCCGACGAGACATCGTCGGCGCGCGCATCCGGATCGGAACTGCCCACGCGGTGCGCGACGGTCGAGGTGCGCGTCGCGCGCAGGCTCGCGGCCTGAGCCTTACCGCGGCCCTCAGCTACCGACTCGGCGAGGTTGGCGAACAGCACGGTCAGCCACAGCCAGACGGCGATGCCGGTGGCGAACAGGGAGGGTGTGACGAAGGCGATGACCGTGGTCAGTGCGGCGCCCACCTCGACGATGAGCATGACGGGATTGCGCCACATCAGCCGCGGGTCGAGCTTGCGGAACGCTCCGGGGAGCGCCTGGATGAACGAGTTCATGGTTACTGGAGTCCTTCTGCTAGTGGACCTAGCGCGAGTACGGGGAAGTACGTGAGTGCCGACACGATGACGACCGTTCCGAGGAGGAGGCCGACGAACTGGGGGCGGTGGGTGGGGAGGGTGCCCGCGGTCGCGGGGATCCTGTCTTGGGCGGCGAACGATCCGGCGAGGGCGAGCACGAAGACGATCGGCAGGAATCTGCCGAGCATCATGGCCACGCCAAGGGCGGTGTTGAGCCACGGGGTGTTGGCGGTGAGACCCGCGAAGGCCGACCCGTTGTTGTTCGCCGCCGAGGTGAAGGCGTACAGCACCTCGGTGAAGCCGTGCAGGCCGGGGTTCCAGATCGACGTTCCCGTGACGTCGTCGCGGACGGCGGGGATCGCGAACGACAGCGCGGTGCCCACGAGCACGAGCGTCGGCGTCGTGAGGATGTAGAGGCTTGCGAGCTTGATCTCGCGGGCCCCGATCTTCTTGCCGAGGTACTCGGGCGTGCGGCCGACCATGAGGCCCGCGAGGAACACCGCGATGATCGCGACGATCAGGATGCCGTACATGCCGGCCCCGACGCCGCCGGGCGCGACCTCGCCGAGCATCATGTTGATGAGCGCCATACCGCCGCCGAGCGGCGTATAGCTGTCGTGCATGGCGTTGACGGCACCGGTCGAGGTGATCGTCGAGGTCGTGCTGAAGAGCGTCGACCCGAGGATTCCGAACCGCTGCTCCTTGCCCTCGAGAGCTGCTCCTCCTCCCGCGAGCTCCGCCCACGTCATGAGTGAGGCCGAGACGAGGAACAGCACGCCCATGGTCGCGGCGATCGCGTAGCCCTGACGGTTGTCGCCGACCATGCGGCCGAACATCCGGGGCATGGCGAAGGGGATCACGAGCATGAGCAGGATCTCCACCATCGACGTCCAGGCCGTGGGATTCTCGAACGGATGCGCGGAGTTGGCGTTGAAGAACCCTCCACCATTGGTGCCGAGCAGCTTGATGGCCTCCTGCGATGCGACGGGCCCACCGGGCACCACCGCCGAGCCTCCCGTGATCGTGGCGACATCCTGGAATCCGCTGAAATTCTGGATGACTCCGCCCGCGATCAGCACGACCGCAGCGACGACGGAGAGGGGCAGCAGCACGCGCAGGGTTCCGCGCGTGAGGTCGACCCAGAAGTTGCCGATCGTTCCGGAGAGCCGGTAGCTGAGCCCGCGGATCAGGGCCACGGCCACGGCGAGACCGACGGCAGCCGAGACGAAGTTCTGCACGGCGAGCCCGACGAGCTGCACGGTGTACCCGAGAGTGATGTCGGGGGAGTACGACTGCCAGTTGGTGTTCGTCACGAACGAGATCGCCGTGTTGAAGGCGAGGTGCTCGCTCGTGGGTGGCAGGCCCAGAGAGTAGGGGAGAACCTGCTGCACGCGCTGGAGGGCGTAGACGGCGAGGATCCCGACCGCGGAGAACGAGAGGATCGACCGCAGGTAGGCCGGCCAGCTCTGCTCTGCCGCGGAGTTGACCCCGATCATCCGGTAGAAGCCGCGCTCCACGCGCAGGTCCTTCGTCGAGGTGTACACGCGCGCGAGGTAGTCGCCGAGCGGGCGGTAGAGCAGCACGAGGGCGGCCACGAGGGTCGCGAGCTGCGCGGCGAAGAGCCAGCCCATCAGAACTTCTCGGGTTTCACGAGGGCGACGACCAGATAGGCGATCGCCGCGAGGGCGAGCACGGCCGCCACGAGTTCGAGAACGATCACAGCCGCTCGACCCCCTTGGCAACGAGGGCGACCACGCCGACGAGGGCGAGGATGCCGGCGACGAATAGCACGTCGAGCACGAGTGACTCTCTTCCGTTGAACCCCAGCGCGGTGCTGGGCACGGATGAGTCAACGCCGCTCAGGCGCGCTCGACGCCGGTCCTCACGGTTCCCTAACGCTCGCCGCCGAACTCCTTACGCAACCCGAGCGCGCCGCCCGCGAGAGTGCAGAAGGGCACAGTGCTCACGCTCGGCACTGTGCCCTTCTGCACTCTCGGCGAGGCGCGACGCGCGGCTAGTTGGAGGCGAGCGCCGCCGCCCCGAGGATGCCCGCGTTGTTGCGGTGCACCGCCGGCACGATGGGGGTGTCGAGCTTGAGCAGCGGCAGGAAGTCGTCTGCGGTCTTGGAGACGCCGCCGCCCACGATGAACAGGTCGGGCGAGAAGATGCGCTCGAGGTGGTCGTAGTACTTCTGGAGGCGCTTGGTCCAGTGCGCCCAGTCGAGGTTGTCGCGCTCCTTGGCCGAGTAGGCCGCGCGCGACTCGGCGTCGTGGCCGTCGAGCTCGAGGTGGCCGAGCTCGGAATTGGGGATGAGCACGTCGTTGTAGATGAGGGCGCTGCCGATGCCCGTGCCGAGGGTCGTGAGGATCACGAGCCCCTTGACGCCCTTCGCGGCGCCGTAGCGCACCTCCGCGTAGCCCGCGGCGTCGGCGTCGTTGACGAAGTGGATGTCGCGCCCGAGCGCCTTCTCGAACAGCTTCTCCGCCTCGAGGCCTATCCACTTCTTCGACACGTTCGCGGCCGACATCGTGCGGCCGTTGCGCACGACAGCGGGGAAGCACACCCCCAGCGGAACGTTGTCCTCGACGCCGCCGAGCTCGGCGATGAGCTTGACCACGGTCTTCACGATGTCGTCGGGCGAGCCGCCCTCGGGCGTCGGCAGTTTGATCCGGTCGGTGAGAAGCTCACCCGTCTCGGTGTCGACGAGGGCACCTTTGATGCCGGTGCCGCCGATGTCGATGCCTAGCGCCTGTGCCATGTGGTTCTCCTTGTTAGGGCAGGGTGAGGATGTCGGCGCCGCGCTCGGTCACCACGAGGGTGTGCTCGAACTGGGCGGAGAGTGACTTGTCGCGCGTGGTGACCGTCCAGTCGTCGGCCCACTGGTCCCACGCTATCGAGCCGAGGGTGAGCATCGGCTCGATGGTGAAGACCATGCCGACCTCCATCACGGTGTCGAAGTTCGGTGCCGCGTCGTAGTGCGGCACGATGAGGCCGGTGTGGAACGCGGAGCCGACGCCGTGGCCCGTGAAGTCGCGCACCACTCCGTAGCCGAAGCGCTTGGCGTACGACTCGATGGCGCGGCCGATCACGTTGATCTCGCGACCGGGGGCCACAGCTTTGATGCCGCGGGCGAGGGCCTCCTGCGTGCGCTCGACGAGGGCGAGCGCATCCGGGCTGGCATTGCCGACGACGAAGGTCTTGTTGAGGTCGCCGTGCATGCCGTTCTTGTAGGCAGTGATGTCGAGGTTGATGATGTCGCCGTCGACGAGCACCGTGTCGTCGGGGATGCCGTGGCAGATGACCTCGTTGATGCTCGTGCACACCGACTTGGGGAATCCGCGGTAGCCGACCGTCGAGGGGTAGGCGTCGTTCGCGATCATGAACTCGTGCGCGATGACGTCGAGTTCGTTGGTAGTCACACCGGGCCGGATGGCCGCGCCCACGGTCTCGATGGCCTGGGCTGCGATGCGGCCGGATGCCCGGATCAACTCGATATCGTCGGGCGAGTACACGTCAGAACCGGTGAACGGGGCGGGCCCGGCCTTGCCCACGTACTCCGGTCGAGCGATGCTCGTCGGAATGGGAAGCGCCGGCGAGATTCGTCCGGGGACGAGGTGTCCCTGTTCGTCCCGAGGCATAGTGTTGATTCTAGACGGAGGTACACATGACCGAATGGTGGTACAACCACAAGACCGGCAAGGTCGAGGAGGGAGCGCAGTCGCTGGGTTCCGACCGCGACGGCCCGTTCGCCTCGAAGGAGGAGGCCGCGAGGGCTCCCGAGATCATCGCGGAGCGCTCCCGCAAGTGGGCTGCGGAAGACGACAGCAGCGACTGACATCGTGACAGTTGTCACACCGACTGATGACGGTGTGACACTGCCGTGGTGACAGTGAATCTGGTGGGCTTGTGATCATGCGCAAACCCCTCAAGGTCTCTCTCATCATCGTCGGCGTCATCGTGGCCCTCCCCGTTCTCACCCTCGCGACAACGGCGGTCGTGAATGTCGTAGCGACGCGCGTCGAGGCCCCGCAGATCGGCGACTACGGCCAGCGCGTGCCCGTCGATGGCAAGCTCATGAACGTCGTCATCAGCGGCCAGGGTGCCGAGACGATAGTGCTCCTGCCCGGCCTGGGCACTGCCGCTCCGGCGCTCGACTTCCGGCCGCTCATCGACGAACTTGCGGTCAACTACCGCGTGGTCGCGATCGAGCCGTTCGGAACCGGGCTGAGTGACCAGACCGATGTCGCCCGCACCACGGCCAACATCACGCGCGAGGTGCACGAGGCCCTCCAGCACCTCGGCATCGACAGGTACGTGCTCATGGGCCACTCCATCGCGGGCATCTACGCGCTCACCTACGCTGCCGACTATCCGGATGAACTCCTCGCCTTCATCGGCATCGACAGCAGCGTCCCCGACCAGCCGGGCTCCGACGAGCCCATCGACACCGCATCGCTCAGCGCGCTGCGCGATCTCGGGATCATCCGTGTCGCGAGTGCCCTCGCGGGCGACCCCTATGCGGGCCTTCCCTACGACGAGGAGACGAAGAGGCAGATGACCCTCCTGAGTTCCCGGAACGGCACAGCTCCGACGCTCCTCGACGAGATGCAGAACACTCGCGCGAACTTCGCTGGGGCGAGCGGCGCGACCTTCCCCCGCGACCTGCCCGTGCTGCTCTTCGTCCAGTCGACGGATACCGAGTTGGAGGGCTGGGTGGAGCTCCACGAGCAGCAGGCCGCGAGCGTCGACATTGGCAGGGCCGTTCTCCTAAAGGGCGACCATTACCTGCACCACACTCTGTCGCGCGAGATCGCCGGGCAGACCGCGGCGTTCCTGGGTTCGCTCAGAGGCTGAAGACTCCGGGCGCGTCGTCCGGGTCGTACTCGAGCCGCTCGATGAGGCTCATGGCGTCGATGGGCGCGCGCACCTTGGTGTCGTTGTCGAAGTACACGTACGCGTCCAGGCCCGACTCGACCCATCCCTCGATGCGCTGCGCCCACTCCTCGATCGCAGCATCGTCGTAGACGCCCCCCTCGCGCATGACCTCGTCGGCGTGAAGCCTCACGTAGCGGAAGTCGGTTGTCGTCACGTCGAGCACGGGCCACTTGCCCGCGTTCTCGCCGAGCACCGCGGCCACGCTGTACTTCTCGAGCAGGGCCGTGAACGCCGGGGTGTCGAAGCTGTGGTGCCGAACCTCGAGCGAGTGGCGAACGGGACGCTCGGCGTCGGTCTCGAGGTACTCCTTGCCGGTCATCCGCGCACTGCGCTCCTGGGCCAGCTCGACGGCGGCGGTCGTCGTGTGGGGGAGCTGGGCGAGGAACTGCTCGATGTGCTCTGCGTCGAAGGCGAGCGATGGCGGCAGCTGCCACAGCACCGAGCCGAGTTTCTCGCCGAGAGCGAGGATTCCCGAGGCGAAGAAGTTGGCGATGGGCTCGTGCACGTCGTCGAGCTTCCTGATGTGCGTGATGAACCGCGGCGCCTTCACCGAGAACACGAACTCGTCGGGAGTTGCCGCGCTCCAGCTCTTCCAGCTCGCGGGCTTCTGCAGCGCGTAGAACGAGCCGTTGAGCTCGATCGAGGTCACGTGCGTCGACGCGTACTCGAGCTCCTTCTTCTGCGTGAGCCCTGCCGGGTAGAACGTGCCGCGCCAGTCGGGATAGACCCAGCCGGCCATGCCGACGACGACGCGACCGCTCATCGCACTAGCCCTCGTAGGAGTGCTCGGGGCCCGGATACGTGCCGCCCGCGACGTCGCCGCGGTACTCGGTGACGGCGTCGGTGAGCGACTGGCGCAGGTTCGCGTACTGCTTCACGAACTTGGGGATGCGGCCCTTGGTGAGTCCCGCCCAGTCGGTCCACACGAGGAGCTGGCCGTCGACGTGGGGCCCGGCGCCGACACCGATGGTGGGGATGCTGAGCTCCTGAGTGACGCGCGCCGCGGCATCCGCCGGCACCATCTCGAGCACGACCGCGAACGCTCCTGCGTCCTCCACGGCGTGGGCGTCGGCGAGTAGCTGCTCGATGCCCTCACCACGGCCCTGAATGACGTGGCCGCCGAGCCCGTGCTCGCTCTGCGGGGTGAAGCCGATGTGCGCCATGAGCGGGATTCCCGCGCTCACGATGCGCCGGATCTGCTCTGCGCTGCGCACGCCACCCTCGAGCTTGACCGCGTGGGCGCCCGTCTCCTTCATGAAGCGGAATGCCGTGTGCAGCGCCTCATCCGGACCCGTCTCGTACGAGCCGAACGGCATGTCGGCGACGACGAACGCGCGCGACACGGCACCGGCGACGGCGCGAGTGAGGGGGATGAGGTCGTCGATGCTGACCGGGAGCGTGGTGTCATACCCGTAGACGTTGTTGCCCGCGGAGTCGCCCACGAGAAGGAAGTCGATGCCCGCCTCGTCGAAGATTCCGGCCGTGAGCTGGTCGTAGCTCGTGAGGCCCGTGATCTTGATCCCGTTCTCCTTGGCACTCTGAAAGTGCCGGGTTCGAACGCGCTTGAGGTTTGCCTGTGCTGCCGCTGCGGCGGCGGTGTCGCTCATGAGGTGAGTCTAATCACCGGTAACCTAGGGGGAGACCCGTAGCGGCTGAGTAAGGAGCTTGATGGACAAGCAGCGTGACTTCGTTCTTCGTACGATCGAAGAGCGGGGCATCAAGTTCATTCGCCTCTGGTTCACCGACGTCGTGGGCACGCTCAAGTCCGTCGCGATCGCTCCCGCCGAGGTCGAGGGCGCGTTCGCCGAGGGGCTGGGTTTCGACGGCTCTGCCATCGAGGGATTCACTCGCGCGTACGAAGCAGACATGCTCGCGCATCCCGACCCCACCACGTTCCAGATCCTGCCGTGGCGCGGTGAGATTGACCCGACCGCGCGCATGTTCTGCGACATCACGACGCCCGACGGCCAGCCCGCCGCGTCCGACCCGCGCAACGTGCTCAAGCGCGCGCTCGCGAAGGCCGCCGACCGCGGATTCACGTTCTACACGCATCCCGAGATCGAGTTCTACCTGCTCAAGTCGTCGAAGCTCAAGAACGGCAGGCCCGAGCCCGTCGACTCCGCGGGATTCTTCGACAACGTGCCCGGCGGCACGGCGCACGACTTCCGCCGCCGCTCCGTGCGGATGCTCGAAGACCTCGGTATCTCGGTCGAGTTCAGCCACCACGAGGCTGGTCCCGGCCAGAACGAGATCGACCTGCGCTACGCCGATGCCCTGACGACTGCCGACAACATCATGACGTTCCGCACGGTCATCAAGGAGGTGGCCATCGAGCAGGGCGTCTACGCGACGTTCATGCCCAAGCCCATGTCCGGCCAGCCCGGTAGCGGCATGCACACCCACCTCTCGCTCTTCGAGGGCGACAGCAACGCGTTCTACGACGCGAGTGGCCACTACCAGCTGTCGAAGATCGGCCGCCAGTTCGTCGCGGGCCTGCTCAAGCACGCCCCCGAGATCACGGCGGTGACCAACCAGTTCGTCAACTCGTACAAGCGCCTCTGGGGCGGCGACGAGGCCCCGAGCTTCGTCACGTGGGGCCACAACAACCGTTCGGCCCTCGTGCGCGTTCCGCTCTACAAGCCCAACAAGGGCCAGAGCGCTCGCGTCGAGTACCGCGCGATCGACTCGGCGGCCAACCCCTACCTCACCTTCTCGCTCCTGCTCGCCGCCGGCCTCAAGGGCATCGAGGAGGGCTACGAGCTTCCGCCCGAGGCCGAGGACAACGTGTGGGAACTCACGGATGCCGAGCGTCGGGCGCTGGGCTACAACCAGCTGCCCGCATCCCTCGACCACGCGGTCTCCATCATGGAAGACTCCGAACTCGTCGCCGAGACTCTGGGCGAGCAGGTCTTCAACTACGTGCTGCTCAACAAGCGACTCGAGTGGAAGGAGTACCGCGCCCAGGTCACTCCCTACGAGCTGGAGAGCAACCTCGAGATCCTCTGATCTTCTGCGACACACGGAATGTCCCGCAACCAGACGACGCTGACTGAACTCGCGAGACTCGGCTTTGCCGAGCTCGGCGAGTCGAGTGCGCGCCTGTCCGAGTTGGATTCGCCCGAGCTGATCCCGTACTTCGCCTCGGCGGCGGATCCCGACCAGGCCCTTCGGCTGCTCGTCTCACTGCGCGAGAGCGCGCCCGCTGCGGTGGCAGCAGTACTGAAGACTCCGGATGCCTCGGCCCGCGTCATCCAGGTGCTAGGAGCGTCGAGCGGCCTCGGGCAGTTCTTCGAGCGTCATCCGGACGAATTGGGATCGCTCACCTCAGCGCTCCTCGTGCCACCGACGGCCGCGGAGTACGGGGCCGACCTGCTCTCGGTCGTCGACGGACTCGTGGGCGACCCGGCGTGCGTCGCGCTCCGGGTGCGCTACCGGCGCCACCTCGCGCAGCTCACCGCGTGGGACCTGGCGCAGGCCGACCCGCTCGCCGCCGTCGACCGTGTTGCGGCTGCTCTTGCCGACCTCGCCGGGGCAGCACTGGATGCCGCACTCGACATCGCGCGCCGCTCGGTGCCCGACCCCGAGGGCGACACGAAGCTTGCCATCATCGGCATGGGCAAGGCCGGAGCGCGCGAGCTCAACTACCTCTCCGACGTCGACGTCATCTTCGTAGCCGAGGGCAGCGTGGACGTTGCCACCAAGCTCGCCATGCTCACCATGAAATGCATCAACGAACTCGCCACCGAGCCCGGTCTGTGGGAAGTCGACGCGAACCTGCGGCCCGAGGGTAAAGACGGCGCGCTCGTGCGTACGCTCGAATCCCATATCGCGTACTACGACCGCTGGGCCAAGAGCTGGGAGTTCCAGGCGCTGCTCAAGGCGCGGCCGCTCGCCGGCGATCTCGAGCTGGGGGAGCAGTACGTCGAGGCGCTGTCCCCGAAGGTGTGGTCGAGCTCCTCGCGCGAGGGTTTCGTCGAGTCGGTGCAGCGCATGCGTGAACGCGTAACCGACAACATCCCGAGCTCGGAGCTCGATGTTCAGCTCAAGCTCGGCCCCGGCGGCTTGCGCGATGTCGAGTTCACGATCCAGCTCCTGCAGCTCGTGCACGGTCAGGCCGACCCTGCGGTCCGCCAGCGTGCGACGTTGCCCGCTCTGCAGGCTCTTGCGGAAGAGGGCTACATCGGCCGCGTCGAGGCCGCCGAGTTCTCGCGCGACTACCGGTTCCTGCGCCTCCTCGAGCACCGCCTCCAGCTCTCGCGGCTGCGGCGCACGCACCTCATGCCCACCGATCCGGATGCCCTCCGCGTGCTCGCGCGCGCGAGCGGTCTCGCCACGAGCGCGGTGGACCTCACCGAGCAATGGCAGCGCACCAAGCAGGCGGTGCGCAGGCTCCACGAGAGGCTGTTCTACCGGCCGCTGCTCTCGGCGGTAGCCGCCCTTCCCGAGGGCGGACTCACCCTCTCGAACGAGCAGGCCGAGGCGCGGCTCGCGGCCATCGGTTTCCACGACCCGCGCGGCGCCCTCAAGCACATCGCTGCCCTCACGGGTGGGGTGTCGCGGCGCGCAACCATCCAGCGGAACCTGCTGCCCGTCATGCTCCAGTGGTTCGCCGAGGGTGCTGACCCCGACCACGGCCTCCTGGCGTTCCGGCGGCTGAGCGACGACCTCGGCGAGGCGTACTGGTTCCTGCGGATGCTCCGCGACTCGTCGGGCGCCGCCCAGCGACTCACCCATGTGCTGTCGGGCTCGAAGTTCGTGGGGGACCTCTTCGAGCGCATCCCGGAGGCCGCGGCCTGGCTCGAGAACGAGGAGGAGCTGCGCCCGCGACCGCTTCCGCTGCTCCTCGAGGAGAGTGCAGCCACCCTCGCGCGCCACGACGGGGATGAGGCATCCGCCGCCCTGGCCCTGCGCACGGCGCGTCGTCGGGAGGTGCTGCGCACGGCCCTCGGCGCGATCCTCGGCGTCACGACCATCGACGAGATCGGCTTCGCTCTCACCGACATCACGACGGCAGTTCTGAGCGGGGCGCTCTCACTCGTGCACCGCTACGGTGACGGCATCGAGTTCGGCATCGTGGCCATGGGCCGCTACGGCGGCTCGGAGCTGGGGTTCGGTTCCGACACCGACGTCATGTACGTCTACCGCGCGGCGGGGGCGACGGATGAGGAGGCGCAGCAGCGCGCGGAGGCGATAGTCCACGGGCTCAGCCGCCTCACGGAAGACCTGCGCATCCCGCTCGACCTTGACATCAACCTCCGGCCGGAGGGCAAGAACGGCGCAATCGTGCGCTCGCTCGAGAGCTACCGCGCGTACTACGCGCGCTGGTCGCTCACGTGGGAGGCGCAGGCGCTGCTGCGCGCGCGTCCCGTGGTGGGTGACGTTGGCGTGCTCGCCGACTTCACCGCGATCGCCGACGAGGTGCGCTTCCCGCAGCAGATCGCCGAGCAGGATGTGCGCGAGGTCAAGCGCATCAAGGCGCGCGTTGAGGCCGAGCGCCTGCCGCAGGCTGCCGATCCGTCCCGCCATCTCAAGCTCGGGCGCGGATCGCTCAGCGACGTGGAGTGGTTCGTCCAGCTCCTGCAGTTGCAGTACGGCGCCCATGTCGAGGGGCTGCGCACCACCTCGACCCTTCGCGCGCTCGCTGCCGCCGAACGGGAAGACCTCGTGCTCGCCCCCGATGCGAAGAAGCTCCGGGATGCCTGGACCCTCGCCTCGCGCGTGCGTTCGGCCCTCACCCTGTGGACCTCGAAGACCTCCGACGTGCTGCCGACGGATCGCCAGCAACTCGACGGCGTCGCGCGTCTGCTCGAGTACCCACCCGGCTCCGCAGCGCAGTTCGAGGAGGACTACCTGCGCATCACGCGCCTGGCCCGCCAGGTGTTCGAGAAGCGGTTCTACGGCTGATCGCCATTCTTGGCAGAAAAACTGCCAACCTCGGTTTCCTGCCATCCTGTGAGGCCATGATCGAGGGATGACCTCCTCGCCACTCGCCGTTGCGGCGCTCGACCTCGCCACCGCCCACGAGATCCCCTCGGTGCTCAATCACAGCATCCGCACGCACGGCTATGCGCTGCTGCACGCGGAGAAGTTGAACGTCGAGTTCGACGCAGACCTGCTCTTCGTTGCGTGCGTGCTCCATGATCTGGGTTCCGCTGATGCCTACGACGGCGCGCAGCGGTTCGAGGTAGAGGCGGCGGATGCTGCGGTATCACTTGTCCTCGCGCACGGTCGCACGCCCGAGGAGGCCGACCAGGTCTGGCAGGCCATCGCCCTCCACACCTCGCCCGGCATCGCGGAACGTCGCGGCCCCGTCACCATGCTCACGCGCCTCGGTGTGCGCACCGACTTCTTCGGTGTCGCCATCCCGGATGACCTGCGCGCGGCAGCGGAGCGTGAGTACCCCCGATTGGGACTGGACCACGAACTGGGCGCACTCCTCGTCGAGCAGGCGCTCAAGCAGCCCGAGAAGGCGCGGGAGTCGTCGTGGGTCGCCGACCTCGTGCGCGCGCACCAGCACACCACGTGGCAGCCGCCGGCGGCGCGGTTCTAGGGGTGATCGGGAAGTTCCTAGAGCACACCCTCGGCCCGCTCAGCTCGCGCATCGCGCGCGTCGTGGTGACCGGCCCGGAGGTCGCGCCGTTGCGCTAGTTACCCATTCGATATAGGAGCGATGCGGTTTCGAGACCACTGCTGGCCGTCCGGCTCCTACGCTCTAGTCATGAGTCGATCTCATCGTCGTGGGCTGGGTTTAGCCGCAGTGTGTGCAGTGGTGATCGGTCTACTGACGGCCTGCACACCGGGAATTCCCTATGCCTGGCGACTCAACGCCGACGGCACCGTGAGCTTTTCGTTCTGCGGCGAGAAGTCCGCCGCGAAACTGGAGGTGACGTACTACGCCGACAGCGTCGAGGTCGCGAAGGTCGTGAGCGCAGGCCCAACCGCTGAGTTCGGTGCGGGCATCCCGATCTCCGAAGTCCGCGAGGGCTGGCTTTCGGCCGCGCGGACCTCGCCGACCGCCACGTGGGATCGTTTCGAGTTCGTGCTGCTCGACGCAGCCTTCCCTGAAGGTTCCGTACACCCGGTCAATGGATCAGACCGGTCTGACGGGCTCTTCGAGGTGGATGGTTGGCACGTGAAGCGCTCCGACCTCAAGTTGGGGGCGTGGGTGTGGGACTCGGGCTTCAACATGAGCCAGCCCAGTTGCTCGATCACCGAGACCCCGTCGCTCGACGGCTTCGGCGAGGCCGAACGCGTCGCCATCGGCGCCGACGCGGCCGCGGGCCTACTCGACCGGGCACAGGGATCCACCGGGGTCCTCGTCTCCGAATTGGTGACCGCGGGGATTCCGTCGCTGCTGGCCTTCCAGTCGGAGCTCCAACTGGAACTGCACGCGAATGCTCAGGCTGCCGAGACGCTCGAAGCCGCAAGCAGCCGCCTCTTCGGCAATCCGGACGCCTTGCTCGCTGCTCCTGCGGCGGCGCGACAGCTCGGTTACACGTGGGACCCGCGCGCGATGCCGTTGTACGACTGGGCCAGCCAGCGGTTCCCGGATGCTTCGCCGCTGGTGCTCTCGGAAGACCCGTTCGACGAGCTGCTGGTGAAGCGCTAGGCGGAGATCCGCACGAGGTTGCCCGACGGGTCGCGGAAGGCGCAGTCCTTCGGTCCCCACGGCTGTGCGATCGGCTCTTGGAGCACCTCGGCGCCGTGCGCACGCAGGCGCTCGAATGCGGCATCCACGTCGTCGCTCAGGAACACGATGCTCGGCAGTTGGCCCTTGGTGAGCAGCGCTTGGAGGGCGTCGCCGTCCGCCTGCGAGCGACCCGCGTGGGGTTCCGAGAGCACGATACCGAGGCCCGGCTGTTCGGCGCTGCCGACAGTCACCCAGCGGAAACCGCCGTTGGAGACATCCATCTGGATGCTCATGCCGAGGCCTTCCGTGTAGAAAGCGAGTGCCTCGTCGACATCGTTGACTGTGACGTTCACGTACTTGAGTGCAATGGTCATGCGGCAAGCCTAGGGAGGTCAGGCCGAGGAGGCTTCTCGATTTCTGCTCGGTCTCGTGCGCGCCTTCACGACGTGCGTCGGCATCGCTTGCACCGCCTCGTGTGGCTGGGATCGGTACACGGTAGGGGTCACGCCGACGATCTCGGTAAAGCGCGAGCTGAAGGATCCCAGCGACGTACAACCGACGGTCATGCACGCGTCCGTGACGCTCACGCCTTCGCGCAGGAGGGCCATGGCGCGCTCGATGCGGCGGGTCATGAGGTAGCCGTAGGGCGTCTCGCCGTAGGCCGCCTTGAACTGGCGCGAGAAGTGCGCGGGCGACATGTAGGCGTGCGCTGCCATGGCCGGAACGTCGAGCGGCTTGGCGTACTCCCGGTCCATGAGGTCGCGCGCGCGACGCAGGTGCGTCAGGGTGGCGATCTCGTCGGGCGTCATCGTGCCCGCCGGTCGAGTGCGTGCCGGATCCAGAAGTCGAGCTGCTCGTCGTCGGCCACGGCCGACTCATCGACGCGGATCCAGCCGATGCCCATCGGCCGGCCGCCCATCTGGAGCCTGCTCGACTCGGGGCGGGCCATCAGTTCGGCGTCGGCATCCTTCGACACCCGCACGAGAAGCGACCCGTCTTTGTGCGCGGCCACGATCATCTCTCCGTCGAGCATGACCGCCACGGTTCCGAACATCGGCTTCTCCACGAGCGGCCGATCGGGCAAACGCCGCTCGACTCGGTCGAGAAGGTCGCGCACGCTCTCGGGGATGGTCGCCATGGCCCGAGAATAGCAAAGGGCCGCACCCCGAAGGATGCGGCCCGATGTGCTGTGGAACCGAATTACACCGAGAAGTACAGCTCGTACTCGAACGGGTGCGGACGCTGCGCTGCCGGGATGATCTCCGCGGTGCGCTTGTACGAGATCCACGTCGCGATCAGGTCAGGCGTGAACACGTTGCCCTCGGTGAGGAAGTCGTGGTCAGCCTCGAGCGCGTCGAGAGCCTCGGCGAGCGAGCCGGGAACCTGGGGGATGAGCTTGGCCTCCTCGGGGGGCAGCTCGTACAGGTCCTTGTCGACGGGCTCGTGCGGCTCGATCTTGTTCTTGATGCCGTCGAGGCCCGCCATGAGCTGCGCAGCGAAGGCGAGGTACGGGTTGCCCGAGGCATCCGGCGCACGGAACTCGATGCGCTTGGCCTTGGGGTTCGTACCCGTGATCGGGATGCGGATCGAGGCGGACCGGTTGCCGGCCGAGTAGACCAGGTTGACGGGAGCCTCGAAGCCGGGAACCAGACGGCGGTAGGAGTTGAGCGTCGGGTTCGTGAACGCGAGCACGGCGGGAGCGTGCTTGAGCAGGCCGCCGATGTACCAGCGCGCGATGTCGCTCAGGCCGCCGTAGCCCTTCTCGTCGTAGAAGAGCGGCTCGGAGCCGTTCCACAGCGACTGGTGGGTGTGCATTCCCGAGCCGTTGTCGCCGAACAGGGGCTTCGGCATGAAGGTCGCGACCTTGCCCCACTCGAGCGCCGTGTTCTTGACGATGTACTTGAACTTGAGGATGTCGTCCGCCGCGTGCACCATCGTGTCGAAGCGGTAGTTGATCTCGGCCTGGCCGCCCGTGCCGACCTCGTGGTGGGCACGCTCGAGGATGAGGCCGGCGTCGATCAGCTTGAGGCTGATGTCGTCACGGAGGTCGGCCTGCTTGTCGACGGGGGAGACGGGGAAGTAGCCGCCCTTGTATGGCGTCTTGTTGGCGAGGTTGCCGCCCTCTTCGACGCGGCCCGAGTTCCAGGCACCCTCCTCGGAGTCGACGGCGTAGAAGCTCTGGTTCTGCTGAACCGAGTAGCGCACGTCGTCGAAGATGTAGAACTCGGCCTCGGGGGCGAAGAACGCGGTGTCGGCGATGCCGGTGGAGGCGAGGTACTTCTCCGCCTTCTTGGCGACCTGGCGCGGGTCACGGCCGTAGATCTCGCCGTTGCGGGGGTTGTAGATGTCGAACACCATGATGAGCGTGCGCTCGGTGCGGAACGGGTCGACGTACGCGGTGGTCACATCGGGGATGAGCTGCATGTCGGACTCGTGGATTGAGGCGAATCCGCGGATCGACGAACCGTCGAACAGCTGGCCGACGGAGAAGAACTCCTCGTCGACGGTGGAAGCCGGGATGTTGAAGTGCTGCTGCACGCCCGGAAGGTCGGTGAAACGGATGTCGAGGAACTTGACGTCGGTGTCCTTGATGAACTTCAGGACCTCGGAAGAGTCTTTGAACATAGGGGGAACTCCATGGGCTTGGTGCTGAGCGGCTGCAGACGCGGCCACTGATGAGGCTACGGTGGCGCAGTTTCGCGGCGGTCACGCAATTGTTTCCGGCATGTTACGCGTCGAGCTCTGGGTAGGATCGATGGGTGGCAAAGACCCCGGCATCATCGTCAGACTGGCCGGGCAAGAAGCTCGGGCTTCCCGCGGCGGGTCCCCGCTCAGTTGCGCGGCCGGGGCGGCGTTTCGTCGCACTGGCGATCGACTGGGGAACGGCCATCCTCATCTCGGTGGCGTTCTTCTCCTACGACGCTGGCGCGACTCTCGCCATCTTCGCGGTGGCGCAGGTGGTCTTCATCCTGACGGTCAATGCGAGCGTCGGACACCTGATCATGGGGATGCGCGTCGTACCGATAGCCGGTGGCTACCTGGGCGTGTGGCGTCCGTTCGTGCGTACGATCCTGCTGTGCCTCGTGATTCCGGCAGTCATCTGGGACCGCGACCAGCGCGGGATGCACGACCGACTGATCTCGACGGTGCTGGTGCGGCGCTAACGGCGAACTAGCGCGGTCGCGGCGCGCGTGCCCTCATCGGGTCCATGCCCTTGGGGATCGGAAGGCCGTTGCGGCCGAGCGAGTTCAGGCGGTTCGAGACCGCGAGGATCTCGGGCTTGCGCAGCGCTGACTTGATGGAACGCAGCTTCGTCGGCAGCTTGTACAGCGGCGTGGATTCGGCATCCGGCCCGACGTAGAGGAACGTGACGGGCACGTTCGGGAGGATGCGAGAGACGTTCTTCCGCTCGCTCTCGAGCATGGTCTGTGTGCGTGACCGGGGGCCCTCGCCGATGAGGGCGACGCCGCCACGACCGACGGCGCGGTAGACCGCGTCTTGCGTCTTGGGGCTCACGGCGACGGGCATCTCGCTCGCGGTCCAGCCGCGGCGCAGCGAGCTCTTGAGCACGGCGCCCACGGCACCGGGCTGGCCCTCGATCTGCGAGTAGGCGGCACGCTCGGCACGGCGGCCGAGGATGATGAGGAAGACCAAGACTCCACCGAGCACTCCCGCGACGATGTACAGCACGAAGCCGAGGATCTGGTCAAACGACAGCAGGAACGCGAGCGCGACACCGACGAGAACAGGTGCGAGGAAGCCGCCGATGAGCCACCAGATCGCGAGCTTGTCGTAGCGGATCGTCATCCTGAAGACCTGGTACATCTGCTTCAGACGGCCGGGCTCCTTAGGAGCCTTGGTGGTTGCAGGAGCGGTCGTGGTGCGTGCCATGACCTTAGGATACCGCCTGCGTGAACTCCGCATTCTCGGCGAGGTGCTCTAGGCCGGCCGGGATATCCCGGCCCTTCGCGAGCATGGACCGCGCCCACAGTCGCCCGGCCCGGTAGCTCGAACGCACGAGTGGACCGGCGAGAACGCCGAGGAATCCGATCTCCTCCGCCTCCTCGCTGAACTCCACGAACTCGTGCGGCTTCACCCAGCGCGCGACCGGCAGATGACGCGGCGTGGGCCGCAGGTACTGGGTGATGGTGATGATGTCGGTTCCCGCATCGTGCAGGTCGCGCAGCGCCTGGCTCACCTCGTGCGGCTCCTCGCCCATGCCGAGGATGAGGTTCGACTTCGTGATGAGGCCGGCCGCACGGGCTTGCGTGATGACGTCGAGCGAACGCTCGTAGCGGAAGGCGGGCCGGATGCGCTTGAAGATGCGGGGCACGGTCTCCACATTGTGCGCGAACACTTCGGGGCGCGAGTCGAACACGATGCCCAAGAGCTCCGGGTTGCCGGAGAAGTCGGTGGCGAGGATCTCGACGCCGGTTCCAGGGTTCTGGGAGTGGATCTGCCGCACGGTCTCCGCGTGCAGCCAGGCGCCCTCATCCGGCAGATCGTCGCGCGCAACACCCGTCACGGTCGCGTACCGGAGGTTCATCTTGGTCACCGATTCGGCGACGCGTCGGGGTTCATCCGTGTCGTAGTCGGCGGGCTTTCCCGTGTCGATCTGGCAGAAGTCGCATCGCCTCGTACACTGGCTGCCGCCGATCAGGAAGGTGGCCTCGCGGTCTTCCCAGCACTCGAAGATGTTGGGGCATCCGGCCTCCTGGCACACGGTGTGCAGGCTTTCGCCCTTCACGAGCTCCTGCAGCTGCTTGTATTCGGGGCCCATGCGGGCGACGGTCTTGATCCACTCGGGCTTGCGCTCGATGGGGGTCGAGGCGTTGCGCACTTCGAGGCGCAGGAGTTTGCGCTCACCGGTGTCATGCGGGTTCATCGGATCCCCACCATCGAGTCGATGAACGCGGCCTGCACCACGGGCACGACCTGCGCGGTGGTCACGGTGCGGCCCAGTTCGCGCGAGATCGAGGTGACCCCGGCGTCGGCGAGTCCGCACGCGACGATCCTGTCGTAGGCCTCGAACGAGTTGTCGCAGTTGAGCGAGAAGCCGTGCATCGTCACGCCGTGGGAGACGCGGATGCCGATCGCCGCGATCTTGTCTGTGCCGCGCATCCAGACGCCGGAGCGGCCGTTGACACGGTCGCCGTCGACGCCGAGGCGGGCGAGGGCATCGATGAGGATGCCCTCCAGTCGCCGTACGTAGCCGACGACGTCGATCGGCTCGGCGAGCCGGATGATCGGATACCCCACGAGCTGGCCGGGGCCGTGCCAGGTGATCTTCCCGCCTCGATCGACGTCGATCACGGGAGTGCCGTCGGTGGGCCGTTCGAGTTCCTGGGTGCGTTTGCCCGCGGTGTATACCGACGGGTGCTCGAGGAACATGACGGTGTCGGGCGCAAGCCCGTCCACGACGGCACGATGGGTTGCGCGTTGAAGCTCGAGAGCTTCGACATACGGCACGGAGTTGGCGCTTAGCCCCGTGACGACAAAGTCGACCACGCGACGAGTCTAAGCCTCCACAGCGCGCTCGAGTGCACACCTTTCCCCGTTCATGCGAAGGGATGCGCGCGAGCCCCGCGCACGCCGTGACACTGGTCCCGTGATCGACTCCCTCGGCGGCTACCGTCTCCTGCGCACCGTCGGCGCGGGTCCGCGCGCCGAGGTGTTCCTCGCGCACCCCCTGCGGCCGGATGCCCCACCGGTGCCCGCCGTCATCAAGATCTACGGCTCGTCCGTCAGCGACGAGTCCGTCTTCGCCGAGATCGAGGCGCTCACGCGGGCTCGGGGCGACCACGTCGTCGGGGTGCTCGACGTGGTGTCCACCGAGTCGGGAGCACCCGCTCTCATCCTCACGCGCCACGCCGCAGGCAGCCTCGCCCGACTGCTTGCCGACCGTCCTCACGTCGAACCGGGGGAGGCGGTCACGCTCCTCGCCCCGCTCGCCACCACGCTCGCCCGCCTGCACGCCGCCGGTGTCGCACACGGGGCTATCGGCGCGGGAGCCGTGCTGTTCGATGTGGCCGGGTCACCTACGCTCGCGTGCTTCGGGCGAGCGGTGCTCTTCCCGCCCGGACTCCCCGCCGCGGGCCTCGAGTCGGAGCCTGCTGTCCTCGCCGATGTGCTGGCATTCGGCGCACTCGCCACGACGGTGCTCGAGCGGGCAGGAGCGCCGGACCTCGCGCGGCGAGCCCGGACGGAGGCGGCATCCGGCGGTTGGCTCACCGATTTCGCGGATGAGCTCTTCGACATCGCAGAGCCGCTTCCCCTCGGTGTCGCCAGTCGGGCCCCCGTCGCCCACGTGCCCTTTCCCGCTCGTGCGGTGGCGGCCCAGCCGTCGGTGGTGGTCCCCGAGCCGGAGACGTCACCCCGGCGTGACTGGCGCGGTCTCCTCGATCGTGCACTGGGTTCCCTGCGACGTGTTCGCCGCCGGGCCTGGGTCATGGCTGGAGTGGGTGTGGGGGCGTTGGTGATCGCCGTGGCTATCGTGCCGTCGGCCCCCAGCGGGGCGATCGCCACGCCGTCCGCGTCTCCGACAACTGCCGCGACCGTCGTTGACGAGGGACCTGTCACCGGTGACGACCCGGTGGCTGCCGCCCTTGTGCTCCTGCAGGCACGCGAGGGGTGCATCCGCGACCTGTCGGTCGAGTGCTTCGACCTCATCGACCAAGCGGACTCCTCCGCGCTCGACGCGGACAGGGCGCTCGTGCGCTCGGTGCTCGGTGGCGCAGAGTTGCCCCCGCTTCCGAAGCCGACGGAGGCGACCCTCACCCAGCGGCTCGGAGATTCAGCGCTCGTCGCCCTCGGGTCGGAAACCGAACCGGCCTCGCTCCTTCTGGTGAAGGGCGAGGCCGGTTGGCGGATCAGGGACTACCTGGAGGAGTAGTTCGTGCGGTTCAGATACCCAGCTTGGAGGCGAAGTCGCCGCCCTCGAGACGGTCCTTGACCGCCACCAGGAAGCGCGCGGCGTCTGCACCATCGACGATGCGGTGGTCGTAGCTCAGTGCGAGGTAGACCATCGAGCGGATCGCGATGGCGTCGCCGCCCGCGTCACTCACGACTACCGGCTTCTTCGCAACGATGCCCGTTCCGAGGATCGCCGACTGCGGCAGGAACACGATCGGGGTGTCGAAGAGGGCGCCACGCGAACCGGTGTTCGTGAGGGTGAACGTGCCGCCGGCGAGCTCGTCGGGCTTCAGCTTGTTGTCGCGGGTGCGCTCGGCGAGGTCCGCGATCTGGGCCGCGAAGCCGGCGAGGTCGAGGGAGGCAGCGTCGCGGATGACCGGGGTCAGCAGTCCGCGCTCGGTGTCCACAGCAATGGAGATGTTCTCCTGCGCCGGGTACACGATCGTGTCGCCCTCGATCGTCGCGTTGATGATCGGGTACGCCTGGAGCGCCTCGGCGGCGGCCAGGGCGAAGAACGGCAGGAACGACAGCTTGTTGCCGGTCTTGGCCTGGAAGTCGGACTTCACCTGGTCGCGGAAATGTGCCACGAGGGTGACGTCCACCTCGACGACGGAGGTCAGCTGGGCCGAGCTCTGCATCGAGATGACGGCGCGCTCGGCGATGACCTTGCGAAGACGCGACATCGGCACGCTCGTGCCGCGCAGCGCCGAGACCTCGAGGGCCTTGGCGGGAGCGACAGCGGCCGAAGGCGCTGAGGCCGCAGCAGCGGTCGCCGACGTGGCGCTGAGAACATCCTGCTTGCGGATGCGCCCGCCAACGCCCGTGCCCGACACGGCACCCAGGTCGATCCCGCGCTCGTTGGCGAGCTTGCGGACGAGGGGGGTGACGTATCCGGCGTGAGAGTCGGGAACAGCGACGGCAGCGGGAGCGGCTGCCGGAGCAGGCGCGGCCACAGGTGCCGCAGGCGCCGCCACGGGAGCCTCAGCAGCGGGCGCAGGAGCCGATACGGCCGGTGCCTCGGCAGCGGGAACCTCGGCGGCGGGCGCAGGCGCAGGTGCGGCAACGGGCTCGGGCGCGGCAACGGGCGCAGGCTCAGGTGCGGCCACGGGCTCAGGTGCGGGCGCGGGAGCCGTTTCGGCAGCAGGCGCTTCCGCGGCAGGTGCCTCGGCGGCGGGTGCTGCAGGCGCCTGCTCGGCGGCGCCGGAACCGTCACCGATGGTGACGAGAGCGGTGCCCACCTCGACTGTCTCATCCTCGGCAACGAGGATGGCCTCGATCACGCCTGCGACGGGCGAGGGGATCTCGGTGTCGACCTTGTCCGTGGAGACTTCGAGCAGCGGCTCGTCGACTTCCACACGGTCGCCGACCTTCTTGAGCCAGCGGGTAACCGTACC
This sequence comes from Rhodoglobus sp., assembly GCA_965227655.1. Classification (GTDB taxonomy): domain Bacteria; phylum Actinomycetota; class Actinomycetes; order Actinomycetales; family Microbacteriaceae; genus Rhodoglobus. Next base: position 121,177 of record OZ245765.1, read on the forward strand.
CTCGGTGACACTCTCACCGAGTGCCGGAAGGTTGACGGATTCGCTCATCAGTGATGCTCCTTAGTAACGCTTCTGTTCAACAGCTTAGTAATGGGGTTAGATCGCGTGCAGGGGCTTGCCCGCGAGAGCAAGGAATGCTTCGCCGAGCGCCTCGTTCTGCGTGGGGTGCGCATGGATGAGCGGCGCGATGTCCTCGGGGTACGCCTCCCAGTTCACCGCGAGCTGTGCTTCGCCGATCAGCTCGCCGACGCGCGCGCCGATCATGTGCACGCCGAGCACGGGACCGTCCACCTGGCGCACGACCTTGATCGAGCCCGAGGTACCGATGATGTGGCTCTTGCCGTTGCCCGCGAGGTTGAAGTCGTAGGCCTTGACGTTCTCGGCGCCGAACTTCTCGATGGCCTTCGCCTCCGAGAGGCCGACCGAGGCGACCTCGGGGTCGCTGTAGGTGACCTTGGGGATGTTGAGGTCGTCGATGACGATGGGGTTCAGGCCGGCGATCTCTTCGGCGACGAAGATTCCCTGCTGGAACCCGCGGTGCGCGAGCTGCAGGCCGGGAACGATGTCGCCGACGGCGTAGACGCCGGGGATGTTCGTGGCGAGGCGCTCGTTGGTGATGACGAATCCGCGATCCATCGTGATGCCGACCTCCTCGTAGCCGAGGTTCGCGGTGACGGGGCCGCGGCCGACGGCGACCAGGAGCAGTTCGCCCTCGAAGGTCTTGCCATCTTCGAGCGTTACGACGACACCCTGCTCGTTCTGGGTGACCGACTGGAAGCGCACGCCGAGGCTGAACTCAATGCCGCGCTTGCGGAACGCACGCTCGAACTGCTTGCTGATGGCTTCGTCCTCGTTGGGGACGAGGTGCGGGAGTGCCTCGATGATCTGCACTTCTGCGCCCCAGCTCTTCCAGACGCTGGAGAACTCGACGCCGATGACGCCGCCGCCGAGCACGACGACCTTCTTCGGCACGAAGTCGAGATCGAGGGCCTGCTCGGAGGTGATGACCCGGCCGCCGATCTCGAGGCCCGGAAGCGAGCGCGAGTAGGAGCCGGTCGCGAGGATCACGTTCTTGCCGATGATCGTCTCGTCGCCGACCTGCACGGTGGTGGGGGAGACGAGCTTGCCCTCGCCCTCGATGGTCGTGATGCCGCGAGCCTTGATGAGGCCCACGAGACCCTTGTGCTTGCTGGAGACGACCTCCTGGCGGTATGCGGTGACCGCGGCGATGTCGATGCCGCCGAACGTGGAGGTCACGCCGTACTTGGCGGACTCCCGCGTGACATCGGCGACCTCTGCGGAATGCAGGAGGGCCTTGGTCGGGATGCATCCGACGTGCAGGCACGTGCCGCCCATCTTGCCCTTCTCGATAAGGCCGACGGTCATGCCGAGCTGGCTCGCGCGCAGCGCTGCGGCGTACCCACCACTTCCGCCACCGAGAACGACAAGGTCAAATGTGTGCTCAGACAATACCCAGCAACTCCTCTGTAAGGATCTGTGCACCGGCACGCCAAGGATGTGTGGTGGGCGACCGGATGGGGCGGAGAAACCCGCCTCAAAAACCTTACTACGGTCGGCTATATTCCTCGGCCAGCTCGATGAGGGCGCGCACGGAAACTCCCGTGGGACCCTTGCCGACGAATCCCCAGCCGTTTCCGCTGTTGTTCGCGGGACCGGCGATGTCGAGGTGGGCCCACGGAATCGTGCGCTTCTCGTCCCCCTCGCCCGTGGTTCCGACGAAATCGCGCAGGAAGGCGGCGGCGATCATCATCCCGCCTGCGGTGTTTCCCGGCTTGATGTTGGCGATGTCCGCGATGTCGGAGGCGAGCAGCGGACGCAGTTCGGGCGAGATGGGCATGTGCCAGAGCGTTTCGCCGACGCGGCCTCCCGCCGCGACGACGCGCTGGGCGAGCTCGGTGTCGCCCATGGTGCCGACGTATCGCGTTCCCATGGCGACCGAGGCCGCACCCGTGAGCGTGGCCACGTCGATGATCGCGTCCGGCTGCTCCTCGCTCGCCGCCACCAGGCCGTCGGCCATGACGAGTCGGCCCTCGGCGTCGGTGTTGAGTACCTCGACGGTCTTCCCTCCGCGGATCCGGATGACGTCGCCCGGTCGCATGGCGGAGCCGCCCGGCATGTTCTCCGCGATGCAGAGCCACGCCGTGAGACACACGGGAAGCGCGAGCTTGGCGGCCGCGAGGGTGACGGCGAGAACCGTCGCGGCACCCGTCATGTCGTACTTCATGCCGATCATGGAGGTCGGCGGCTTGAGCGAGAGGCCGCCGGTGTCGAAGGTGATTCCCTTGCCCACGAGGGCGATGTGCTTGCTCGCGCCCGCGGGGGAGTAGCTCACCTTGACGAGACGGGGGCCGCGCGCGGATCCCTGCCCGACGCCCAGGATCCCGCCGTATCCGCCCGCGGCGAGTTCGGCCTCGGCGAGTACCTCCAGGGACACGTTGACGCCCTCCGCGAGGGATACTGCCGCCGCCGCGAACGACTCCGGGTACAGGTCACTCGGGGGAGCGTTGACGAGGTCGCGCACGGTGTGCACGGCGCCCGCGATGGCGAGGGCGCGCTCGATGAGGGCGTCGGCGGGCGCATCCGTCGCAACGATGATCGAAGAGGCGGGAAGCTTGGTGGCCTCGAGGGAGGCGACCCGGTACTCGGTGTAGGCGTAGGCGCCGAGCGCCGCGCCCTCGAGTACGGCGAGAACTTCGGTGTCGGAGGCGATGGGCAGGCCGAACACGAGGGACGTGATTCCGCGGAGCTGGCGGGCGGCGGATCCGGCGGCGTAGCGCAGGTCGTCGACGGTCACGTCGCCGCTGCCGAGCCCCACGAGGGCGATGCTCTCGGTGGCGCCATGGGTGCCCGGCAGGCGCCGCACCTCGTCCTGCACTCCCGTGACGCCGATCGCCTCCAGGCTCAGCTGCAGGTCGAGGAGGGCCGGATCCTCGGTGGCCAGCCGCGGGCCATCCTCCGTCTTGCGCACGCCCAGTACGAGGATGTCACCCTCGATCTCGAGAAGGGGACGGGCGGATGTGGAGAGCGTGGGCACAGTCATCCGGCCATGGTATCCACGTGTTCGCTGTGGGCATTACGTGAGGCACCGCATTTGCCCGGATCACCGTGAGGGCCGGGATTAGTGTTGAAACATGCGCGACCCGGACGGCCTCTACGAACTTTCTGCTGATGCGGAGGCGGTTCCCCGCGGCCTCAACCTCGTCGCAGCACTCACCGGGTTCGCGGATGCGGGCAGCGCAGTCACCCAGGTGAGCGAGTACCTCCTCGATACCTTGGAGCACGAGGTCGTGGCCGAGTTCGACAGCGACGAGCTGCTCGACTACCGCGCCCGCCGGCCCACCATCTACTTCGATCAGGATCACCTGAGCGACTACACGCCTCATGCGCTCAACCTGTACCTCATGAAGGACGAACTCGAGCAGCCGTTCCTGCTCCTCACCGGCTACGAGCCCGACTTCCAGTGGCAGCGGTTCACGACGGCAGTGCTCGATCTCATCGAGCGCTTCCACGTGGCGACGACCACGTGGGTGCACGCCATCCCCATGCCGGTGCCGCACACGCGGCCCATCGGCGTGACGGTGAGCGGCAACCGCGCAGAACTCATCGAGGCGATGTCGGTGTGGAAGCCCCGCACGCAGGTTCCCGCGAACGCGCTGCACCTGCTCGAGTACCGGCTGCAGGAGATCGGGCACCCCCTCGCGGGCTTCGTGCTGCTCATCCCGCACTACCTCGCCGACACCGAGTACCCCGCGGCTGCGGTCACGGCGCTCGAGAGCGTGAGTGCGGCGACCGGCCTCATCTTCCCGACCGACCAGTTGCGCGAAGACGGTCGTGACTTCCTGACGAAGATCGATGGTCAGGTGGAGAACAATCAGGAGCTCGCCAAGCTCGTGGGCACGCTCGAGGAGCGCCACGACAACTACATGCAGGACAACCCGCTGCGCTCGCCCCTGACCGACGTCGACGGCGAGCTTCCCACTGCCGACGAGATCGCCGCGGAGCTGCAGAACTTCCTCGCGAGCCGCCGCACCGGCGACGAGGACTCACCGGTCTGATCTCCGGACGGGCCACCGCTGAGTAGGCTTGTCACGATGAATTCGCGGCGCGCCTGGGTGATCTACGGCGTTGCCGTATTCGCCTACATCGTTGCCTTCATGCAGCGCTCATCGCTGGGAGTGGCCGCGGTGCAGGCCACCGAGCGGTTCGATATCGCCGCCACCGCGCTCTCCTCGCTCGCCGTCGTGCAACTGATCGTCTACGCGGGGCTTCAGGTGCCCGTGGGAGTGCTACTCGACCGAGTCGGCCCGAAAGTGCTGCTCGCCACAGGCGCGACGCTCATGATGGTCGGCCAGACCACTCTCGCGCTCTCCGACACGATCGGCATCGCCATCGTCGGCCGCATCCTCGTGGGCGCGGGCGATGCGATGACCTTCATCTCGGGCATCCGGTTGCTGGCGTCGTGGTTCTCGGGCCGGCGACTGAGTTTCGTGTCGCAGTTGTTCGGCTCGCTCGGGCAGGTCGGGCAGTTGCTCTCGACGTTCCCGCTGGCAATCGCCCTGCACGTCTGGGGATGGACTCCCACCTACCTCTCCGCCGCCGCCCTGTCCGCGCTCGCGCTCGTCGCCCTCGTCGTGCTCGTCTCCAACCGGCCACGCGGCCAGGTGAACACGTTCGGAGTTCAGACGTGGACGGAGTCCGCGGGCCATCTTCGCGCGGCTCTCGCGCGGCCCGGAACGCAGCTGGGGTTCTGGTCGCACTTCGTCACCCAGTCGTCCCTTACGGTGTTCGCGCTGCTCTGGGGGTTCCCGTTCCTCTCGGTGGCTCTCGGCTACGGCCCGAGCCTTGCGGCTGGCCTCATGACCATCACGGTGGCGAGTGTGCTCGTGACCGGTCCGCTCCTGGGGCTGCTGTGTGCGAGGTTCCCGCTGCGACGCAGCAACTTCGTGCTCGGGATCGTCATCGCCATGGGTATCGTCTGGACTGCCGTGCTTGCCTGGCCGGGGCATCCGCCGCTGTGGCTCATCGTCGTGCTCCTCTTGGTGATCGCCGTCGGTGGACCCGGATCGCTCATCGGTTTCGACTTCGCGCGCAGCTTCAATCCGCAGCGGTCGTACGGTTCTGCGAGCGGCATCGTCAACGTCGGAGGCTTCTTCGCGACGTTCGTGATGATGCTGCTCATCGGCCTGGTGCTCGACCTGATCGACCGGATGCACGGCGGAACCGGTCTCCCTACGCAGTTGTACTCGCTCGACGCCTTCCGCGTGGCGTTCCTCGTGCAGTACGTGGTCGTGGGTACCGGAGTCGTGTTCCTGCTTGTCGCACGCCGTCGGACGCGGGCGCGTTTGCACGAGGAAGAAGGAATAGAAGTGGCTCCACTGTGGGTTGCACTAGTCAGATATTGGCGCCACCGCCGCGGCTGAGTGAACCGGACGGGCCCGTTTATCACGCGACAGGGAGGGCCTGTCAAGTGTCCGACCGTGAACGTGCAATAATTGAGTACGAGACCCGGTCTTCTTCCGTTGCTCGCAGCATCGCTGGTCGATGTTCGCGCACGGGACTTGACAAGGGTCTTAGTGCTGCCCTGAAACCCGTTCGAATGGGTTTCGAGAGGGGCGGCCGACGATGAAAGGTGTTCGAATGGCAACCCGAACCAAGGCTGCTCCCGCAGCTACAGCAACTGCTACCAAGACTGTTTCCGCCAAGGCCGCGTCAACGACGACAAAGGCTGCTGCGGCGAAGGCTGCGACGGATGAGGTCGACGAGAAGGTCGTGAAGGCGGCAACGAAGGCTCCCGCCAAGACTGCGCCCAAGACTGCGGGGAAGGCGCCCGCGGGTCGCAAGCCCAAGGCGTCGGACGATGACGAGATCGAGAGCGACGAGCCCGTAGAGATCGACGAAGACGACGAGGTCGAAGTCGTCGTTGCCGTCGTCGAGGTCGACACCGATGATGAGGCCAAAGACGCCGACTCCGACGACGATGACGACGACGAGAAGTCCACGGGCAAAGACGAAGACCTCCCCACGGGCGCTCTCGTGCTCTCGCTCGTCGACGACGAGGACGAGGTACCCGTCTACTCGTCCGCGATCACCGGCGCCACCGCTGACCCGGTCAAGGACTACCTGAAGCAGATCGGCAAGGTCGCGCTCCTCAACGCCGCTGAGGAGGTCGAGCTCGCCATGCGTATCGAGGCAGGCCTGTTCGCGGAGGACAAGCTCGCCCACATGACGCCCGCCGAGCTGCGCTCAGCGCTCGGTCGCGAGCTGCAGTGGGTAGCGAAAGACGGCCAGCGTGCCAAGAGCCACCTGCTCGGCGCGAACCTGCGTCTCGTCGTATCCCTCGCCAAGCGCTACACCGGTCGTGGGATGCAGTTCCTCGACCTCATTCAGGAGGGCAACCTGGGCCTCATCCGTGCCGTCGAGAAGTTCGACTACACGAAGGGCTTCAAGTTCTCGACCTACGCGACGTGGTGGATCCGCCAGGCCATCACGCGCGCCATGGCCGACCAGGCCCGCACCATCCGCATCCCCGTGCACATGGTCGAGGTCATCAACAAGCTCGCCCGCGTCCAGCGCCAGATGCTCCAGGACCTGGGTCGCGAACCCACCCCGGAGGAGCTGAGCCGCGAGCTCGACATGACTCCCGAGAAGGTCATCGAGGTGCAGAAGTACGGCCGCGAGCCGATCTCGCTGCACACCCCGCTCGGTGAAGACGGCGACAGCGAGTTCGGTGACCTCATCGAGGACACCGAGGCCGTGGTTCCCGCCGACGCCGTGGGCTTCACGATGCTGCAGAAGCAGCTGGAGTCGCTGCTCGACTCGCTCAGCGAGCGTGAGGCGGGCGTCATCCGGATGCGCTTCGGACTCGGCGACGGAATGCCCAAGACCCTCGACCAGATCGGCGACACCTTCGGTGTCACGCGTGAGCGGATCCGCCAGATCGAGTCGAAGACCATGGCCAAGCTGCGCCACCCCTCGCGGTCGCAGTCGCTGCGCGACTACCTCGAGTAAATCGGTGGCTGCCAAGGCGAACGAGGGTAAGAACCTCGAGGTCACGGTTGACGGTGTGACGTACGAGCGCATCCCGATCAAGACCCACGTGGTGATGCGCGACGACGTGCTTCTCGACGTCGTGGAGAAGTACGCTGGCGGTCTCGTGAGAGACGGCGACGTGCTGTTCGTGACCGAGAAGATCGTCGGCATCACCCAGGGCAGGGCTTTCCCTCTCGAGGAGATTCAGCCGCGCAAGCTCGCGGTGACGCTGTCCAAGTACGTCACGAAGACCTCGCACGGCATCGGTCTCGGCATTCCGGAGACGATGGAGATGGCGCTGCGGGAGTGCGGCACGCCGCGCATCCTGTTCGCTGCTGCCGTGGCTGCTGTGACGAAGGCCGTCGGACGCCGTGGTGACTTCTACCGGATCGCCGGGCCCAAGGCCCGCGCCATCGACGGGCCGACGAAGAACACGATCCCGCCGTACGACTCACAGGTCGTTCTTGGGCCCGACCGCCCGGACGGCGTCGCTGCCGACATCAGGGCGCGGCTCGGGAAGGACATCACCGTGCTCGTTGTCGACATCAACGACTTCGGTGGGAACATCCTCGGGTCGACCTCGACGCGCTCGGTGAGCGACCTCATGGTGCGCGTGCTGAAGGACAACCCGCTGGGTCAGGACCGCGAGTCCACCCCGATGGGGATCATCCGCTCGGTTTAGCGGCCCACCGCGAGGCTAACTGCCCTCGGCGAGGTTCGGCCAGTTCTCCGGCACGAGGTCTTGCAGCGTTACCCCGAGAACCTCGGCGAGCGACATGAGGGTGAAGAGCCTGGGGTTCATGGGTGTGCCCGGCTTCGACTCGCCCTTCTCGAACTTCTGGTACGTGTAGGCGGAGATTCCCGCCATGTGTGCGACGCGTTCCTGGCTGAGCCCGCGCTCAAGGCGAAGGCGCTGCAGAGAGACTCCCATCGCCCGCGAGAACTCTTCTTTGCTGGGGGAGACGCCATCACCTGTGTGCACAAACCCAGCCTGAGAGCATCGACGAGGGTAGCGTGCCATCTATGTATGGGAATATCCGCGTGCCAATACCAACGCTGCGGGGCGAGGGTGAGTGTCGGTGGGGCGTGATGCAGTGGTTCTGTCGTGCCGCGACCTGAGGGAGAGGAATCCATCGTGCACGGCAGTCGACCCAGTTGGCAGGTCGGGGAGTGCCCACCCTGGTGCGCGAGCGAGCATCAGGAGCGCGATCATCCCGACGATCGCGTGCACCGCAGTCACTCCGTGGCGGTGCCGGTGACCGTTCGGCAGACGTCGTTCGTGGGGGCGAGCATCCGCCGCGAGGCCGGACCGAGCGAGCTCGAGATTGCGCTCTCGCGGATCGACGGCGATGCGGAGACGTGGGTGTACGTTGGCGACGGCCCGGCCCGCAACCTCGAGCTCACTGTGGAGAGCGGCGAGAGGGTTCTGCGGGCCATCTCGGCGGTTCTCGGCCGGGCTAGAAGTCGATGACCTCGCGGAACTTCGGAAGGAGGCCGATCTTGTTGCCCGTGAGGCTCGGCTTCATCTGGAACACGCCCGTGTTGTAGTTGCCCTCGATGATCACGGGCCCGTGCTCGCCGATGGCGACATCCCACCCCACATAGGGGATCTGCGGCACGACGCGCGAGACGGTGTCGAGCAGCGCCAGCACCTCGCTGTAGAGCGGCACCTGGAAGCCCACGATCGAGGTGCCCGAGATCGGGTGCACGGTGAAGGTGTTGGCGTACTTGTCGAAGGCGCCGAAGTGCGCGATGCCGGTCTTCTCGTCGATGACCGTGTACATGCCACCGCGACCGTAATTGTCGACATCCGCACCGTTGCCCATGCGCAGCACGGCCTCCATGACGTGCACATCGGTGCCGTCGAAGAAGGTGATCATGCGCAGCGAGTTGACGCTCGTGGGGGAGAGCGAGGCCATGACCGGATGCTGCGTCAGGAAGGTCTCGACGAGGTACTGCTTCTTCTCCAGCAGTTCGGCGTGGAAGGCCTCGTAGTCGGTGACGGTCGACGCGAGGTGCTTGTCGACGCCGGCGCCGCTCATCCCGTCGATGCGTTTCGCCATGACCGCGCGATTGCGCTTCACGAAGGTCTCGAGCTGGGCGGGCGTGGACTGCCGCACGTCGAGCCAGTCGCGGCCGAGGTACTCGCGGAAGCGCTCGTTGAACCGGGGCTTGTCCCAGAACTGCTCGCGGTAGTCACGCTGGTTGTACTTGACGACTATCGAGTTGGCGTTGCCGCTCGTGATCCAGGTGCGCCGCTCGCGCGCGGTGAGCGACCAGAACTCGAACTCCTGGTAGTCGAGGTACCCGGCCTGGTAGACGATCGAGCACCAGACCATGTCGACGATGATCAGGATGCGCGGCTTGCCGCTCTCGGCGGAAACGGCCGCCGCCACCGCGCGCATGTTCTTCACGTCGAGGGTGACGAGGCGCGAGAGGTAGTGCCTGATGCGCTTCACGACTCTCCTGTGTTAACGAAGATGAGGGCCGGGTCTGTGTTCAGACCCGGCCCTCCAAATCTATCGCGACGCGATTACTGGGCTGTGCGGTCCTCGAGGAGGCGCGCCGACTCGTCGTGCCAGTTGAGCGCGGTCGGGAACAGCTTCTCCTTGAACTCGTTGCCGTGGTGGGCGCAGAACAGCAGGTCTCCGGTCTTGAGAGTGACACGGATGTAGGCCTGTGCGCCGCAGCTATCGCAGCGGTCGAGGGCGGAGAGGGTGTAGTCCAGCTCGTCGACGGGGCTGACCTCGGTTGCGATCTGAGACATGTGCGGCTCCATTCGGGCTGGCGGTGAAAAACTCCGTGTCCCAATGTAAGCACGGACGTGTTGCAGGAATGCGTCTTTTACCGGGTATTTCGCTGAACGCGTACGGGGCAATCCATTCCGGGTGTCACGCCGGGGTCGGGGGTGCGAAGGATCGTAGTGTTGAAGACGGCTATCGCCACCGACCTACCCGAGGAGCGCATCCATGTCCAGTGCTGACTACTCCGCCCGGCACCTCTCGGTTCTCGAGGGGCTCGAGGCCGTGCGCAAGCGTCCCGGCATGTACATCGGCTCCACGGACTCGCGCGGCCTCATGCACTGTCTCTGGGAGGTCATCGACAACTCCGTGGATGAGGCGCTCGGCGGCCACGGCAACGAGATCAGTGTCGTGCTCCACAAGGACGAGAGTGTGACCGTGCGCGACCGCGCTCGGGGTATCCCCGTCGATATCGAGCCGAAGACCGGCTTGTCGGGTGTCGAGGTCGTCTTCACCAAACTCCACGCGGGCGGCAAGTTCGGCTCGGGGTCGTATGCGGCCTCGGGTGGTCTCCACGGCGTTGGCGCCTCCGTGGTGAACGCCCTCTCCGAGCGGCTCGACGTCGAGGTCGACCGTGACGGCAAGACGTGGGCGATGTCGTTCCACCGCGGCGAGCCCGGCGTGTTCGACGACCGCGGCGGCGAGCCGACTCCGGATGCTCCTTTCACGCCGTACGTGTCCAATAGCGAACTCCGGGTCGTGGGCAAGGTCGCCAAGAGTGTCACGGGCACGCGCATCCGGTACTGGGCAGACCGCCAGATCTTCACGAAGGGTGCGAGCTTCCAGACCGAGGAACTTCTCGACAGGGTGCGCCAGACCGCGTTCCTCGTGCCCGACCTGCGCCTCGACATCAGCGACGAGCGCCCCGCGGAGCCCACCCACGAGACCTTCCACTTCGAGGGCGGCATCGGCGAGTTCGTCGACCACCTGGCGACGGATGCCCCCCTCACGGCCACCTGGCGCATGACCGGCAGCGGCACCTTCACCGAGACGGTTCCGGTTCTCCAGGACAACGGCCACATGATCCCTACGGAGCTCACGCGCGAGTGCGAGGTGGACATCGCGCTGCGCTGGGGCACCGGGTACGACACGGTGTTCAAGAGCTTCGTCAACATCATCTCGACACCCAAGGGCGGCACCCATCAGGCGGGCTTCGAGCAGGGAATGCTCAAGTTCCTGCGCGCCGAGGCCGAGAAGAACTCGCGCCGCCTCAAGCTCGGCAACGACAAGCTCGAGAAGGACGACATCCTCGCGGGCCTCACCGCCGTGCTCACCGTGCGCCTTCCCGAGCCGCAGTTCGAGGGACAGACGAAAGAGATTCTCGGCACCCCCGCGGTGCGCAACATCGTCTCGCAGGTCATCGCCAAGTCGATGGCGGAGAAGTTCGCCTCGTCAAAGCGCGACGACAAGGCGCAGTCGGCTCTCGTGCTGGACAAGATCGTGTCCGAGATGAAGTCGAGGATCTCGGCGCGCGCCCACAAGGAGACGCAGCGCCGCAAGAACGCGCTCGAGAGCTCATCGCTGCCGGCGAAGCTCGTGGACTGCCGTTCGAGCGATGTCGCCAACAGCGAGCTCTTCATCGTGGAGGGCGATTCCGCGCTCGGCACCGCGAAGCTTGCGCGTGACAGCGAGTACCAGGCGCTGCTGCCCATCCGCGGCAAGATCCTCAACGTGCAGAAGGCCACGGTGAGCGACATGCTTTCCAACCTCGAGTGCGCCTCGATCATCCAGGTGATCGGCGCGGGTTCCGGCCGGAGCTTCGACCTGGCGTCTGCCCGCTACGGCAAGGTGATCATCATGAGCGACGCCGATGTCGATGGCGCCCACATCCGCACGCTCCTTCTCACGCTGTTCTTCCGCTACATGCCCGAGATGATCACCGACGGCCGGGTGTACGCCGCCGTGCCGCCGCTGCACCGCGTGATCGTGATAAACCCCGGCTCGAAGCCCAACGAGACCATCTACACGTACTCGGAGGCGGAGCTCACGGCCGTGCTCGCAGGGCTGAAGAAGTCGGGCAAGAAGTACGCGGACCCGATCCAGCGTTACAAAGGTCTCGGCGAGATGGATGCCGACCAACTGGCCTCCACCACCATGGATCGCCGGTTCCGCACCCTGCGCCGCGTGAACGTGGGCGACGCCGAGATGGCGGCGACCGTGTTCGAGCTGCTCATGGGCAACGATGTGGCGCCCCGCAAGGAGTTCATCATCGCGGGCAACGGGCTCGATCGCGACCGCATCGACGTCTGATCGCTCCCAGCGAGCACCAAGCCTGCGCGCAGCGCGCAGTCGTAGCCTTAACAGGTGACGATTCTTCTGGACAATGACCTGGAGCTCGACGTCACCGGCGGGACCATCCGCGGTATCGAGCTCGCCTACCTGCATCACTGGCGCGCCATCCCGTACGCGGCGCCGCCCACCGGCGACCGTCGGTTGCGCGCACCGCAGCCCGTCGAGCCGTGGGAGGGTGTGCGGGATGCCTCGGCCTTCGGCCCCGTCTCGCACCAAGTCGCGGGTCTCACTAGGGTGCCCATGTCCGAGGACTGCCTGACACTCAACGTCATCGCCCCGCGGATGCACGGGGTCGCGCGGCCGGTCATGGTCTTCATACACGGCGGCGCTTACACGACCGGCTCGGCGCGCGAGATCCCGCACCTGGGCGAGGCCCTCGTGCGCGAGGGCGACGTGGTCTTCGTGAACTTCAACTACCGGCTGGGCGCCCTCGGCTACCTCGACTTCTCGGAGTTCTCGACGCCGGAGCGCCCGCTCGACATCAATCTTGGGCTGCGCGACCAGGTCGCGGCGCTCGCCTGGGTGCGCGAGAACATTGCGGGGTTCGGCGGCGATCCCGACAACGTCACGGTGTTCGGCGAGTCCGCGGGTGGCAACGCCGTGACCACGCTCCTGGCGGTTCCCAGCGCAGCGGGACTCTTCGCCCGCGCGATCGCCGAGAGCGCGCCGCCGGAAGCCGTGTACCCGAGCGCTCTCACGCGCGAGTGGGGTTCGGACTACGTCGCGATCCTCCGGGAGGTCACGCGGGATGCAACCACTCCCGCCCCCGAGTTGCTACTGCACACCGCCCCCACCCTCCTCGTGCGAGCCGCCTCGATCATGCGGCAGCGCACCCCGGACGCGGTGCCCGGCACGATCGCGTTCTCGCCCGTGATCGACGGCGACGTGCTGCCCGAGCGACCCGTGGATGCCGCGGTCGCAGGTCGCACGCACCCGGTGCCGCTCATCATCGGCACGAACTCACGCGAGGGCACACTCTTCCGCGGACGGCTCGATCTGCTCGCGACCACGAAGCCGCGCATCCGGGCCGTGTTCGCGAAGACCGAGCGGCAGGCCCGCGCGCGCCTCTTCGAGGAGTACCGCGCCCTGCCGCCGCGCCGGTCGGCTGCCGAGTTCGGCGGGGACTACTCGTTCTGGTACCCGTCCATCCGGCTCGCCGAGGCGCACTCGGCGCACGCGTCCGTGCACTTCTACCGCTTCGACATCGCGACGCGCGCCCTCAAGTGGGCGGGGCTCGATGCCACGCATGGCATCGAGCTGTTCGCCGTGTTCGACCTGCTCGACAATCCCATTGCACGGGCGGCGGGTGCGCTGGGCGGCCGTCTCGCCTTCAAGAACGCGGCGAAGCGGATGCGCGCACGATGGCTCGGCTTCGCACGCAACGGCTACGTGGGAGACGACTGGTCGACGTACGCGCCCGAGAACCGTGCCACGCTGATCATCGACGCCGAGGATCGTATCGAGCTCGACCCGCGCCGCTCGCGGCGCTTGGCTTGGGACGCGTTCATTCCGCACGTCTAGCGTTAACCTGCGGTACCTAGACTGCCGCCGTGATGCGTGTACGGGTCTCGGGCGGCGAGCTCGAGGGTGTGATGCGCCGCGGTCTGCGGATGTGGCGGGGCATCCCGTACGCGGCACCGCCGATCGGTGACCTGCGCTTCCGAGCCCCGCAGCCAGTGGTGCTCTGGTCAGGCGTTCGTGCGGCCGCCGAGTTCGGGCCCGTGGCGCCGCAGGACCGCAACGGCCAGTTTGCGGGTCCGCCCACGAGCGTGCCCATGTCGGAGGACTGCCTGACCCTCAACGTGATCGCGCCGCCCGAGCGCTCTGAAGGGCCGCTACCCGTCATGGTCTTCGTGCACGGCGGCGCGTACAGCGTTGGTTCGTCGCGCGAGATCCGCAAGCAGGGCGAGGGCCTCGTGCGCCAAGGCGGCATCGTGTTCGTGAACTTCAACTACCGGCTGGGCGCGCTCGGCTACCTCGACTTCTCGACGTTCTCGACGCGCGCGCGACGGTTCGAGAGCAACCTCGGACTGCGTGACCAGGTCGCAGCTCTCGAGTGGGTGCGCGACAATATCGCGGAGTTCGGCGGAGACGCTGGCAACGTCACGCTATTCGGCGAATCCGCGGGCGGCAACGCCGTCACCACGCTTCTTGCCGTGCCAGCCGCCCACGGGCTCTTCGCGCGGGCGATTGCGCAGAGCCCGCCCTCCAACGCGATCTACCCGCCCGACGTGACCGCGGACTGGGCACGGGAGTACGTCGAGCTGCTGAGCGCGGCGGTCGACAATTCGAGCACCGAGAGCACGTCACGCGAAGACGCGGGCGCGCTGCTCGCGGGTGCCGCCGTCGACGACCTCGTGCGGGCGACAACCCGGATGCAGCTGCTCACGCCCGACCGCGCGCCCGGCACCGTGGTGCTCGCACCGGTGATCGATGGCAGCTTCCTGCCCGAGCGGCCCCTCGACGCCTTCAAGTACGGGCGCGCCGCACGCGTGCCGCTCATTGTCGGGACCAATGATCGGGAGGGCTCGCTGTTTCGCGGACGGCTCGACATTCTTGCGACCACTCCGCCGCGCATCCGGGCGATCTTCGCGAAGACCAGGAAGCGCTCGCGAAAGGCGCTCAAGGCGCTGTACCCGGGACTGCCCGCGCGTCGACCTGCGGCGGACTTCGGCGGCGACCTCGCGTTCTGGTACCCGACCGTCAAGGTTGCGGAGCGGCACGCGCGCTTCGCCGAGGTGCACTTCTACCGGTTCGACATCGCGCCGCGGCTGCTTCGCCTCACCGGGCACGATGCCACGCACGGGCTCGAGTTGTTCGCCCTGTTCGATCGCATGGACGGAGCATTCGGCCGACTGCTCGGCGTGCTCGGCGGACGAGCCGCCTTCAAGCGCGCAGGTTCACGGATGCAGGCGCACTGGTTGAGCTTCGCGCACGACGGCACCGTGGGAGACGGCTGGCCGAAGTACACCGCGCGCAAGCGGCGCACCCTCATCATCGACCGCGTGGATCGTGTCGAGCAGGACCCGCGCGGCGAGCGCCGGGTCGCGTGGCAGGAGTTCGTGCCGCATGTGTGACGTGGCGCCTAGGGTGGGTCCATGTCGATAGATGCTCTCTTTGCCCGGTTCGATGCCGCCGTGGCTGATGCCCATCCGCAGGCATTAGAGACCCTTCGGCCGGGGGCTACCGATGAGGACATCGGGAGCCTCAAGGCCGCGCTCGCGCCCCTCGCGTTGCCGTCGGCGTCGCGATGCTCGACGTACCGAGTACCGAGACCCTGACTGGCATCTGGGCCTTCCACCCGGACGACACCGAGATCGTCAGGTACTTCGACTCGATGACGAACATGCTCGAGGTCTGCGCATCGGCCATCGAGACCGGTGTCCTGGTGTGGCACGAGCGGGCGGGATTCATTCCGGCGGATCCCGATGAACCTACGTTCGACACGGTTCGTCGGGCGGGTACTGTCGAGTCCGTCGTGTACCCGCGGCACATACCCGAGGGTGCGCGCATCTCGCGGTTCGCCGAGCCTACCTGGCCTAAAGCCTGGCTGATATCGCTGGGACTCGCTGACGGTGTGGCGCCCCTGCGCGGCGCCTCACATACGATCGCCGAGCTTGTCGCGGCGTCGGCCTACTCCGAGGTCAGCGGGACCGTGGTCGGCACAATCTCGCGACTCATGGTGTCGTCGGAATCGACGGCCTTCGACCTCACGGACGGCACCGGGATCCTGGAGGTTGTGGAACGGGGGAGCGTGTTCCTACCGACTAACGACAACGTTGTCGAGGTGGACGTGACAATCGAGAAGGGCGCTCGCCCGTCCGATCTGTCGGGCTGGACCGAGGAAGACCTGCGACTCGTGAACCCCTCGGGAGGGACGCCGGCCAAGACGAGCGCCGTCCGCCCGATCCCGCAGCTCGACTAGACGGATTCCCCGATCGACCCGACCACGCCGTCGAGCGGTGTTCCCGACGCGTCGCGCTTGGCTCCGGCCTCCGGCAGCACGCGGACCGAACCATCCGTACCGACTGCCAGCGCGGGGGACCTGCCGGCCCAGGCGATGCCGAGCACGTCTTCGCCCTTCAGGAAGGAGTGCGCCCGCACTCCGCCCGTGGCGCGGCCCTTTGCCGGGAACTCGGCGATGGCCGAGACCTTCGCGCGGCCGGGGTCTGCGCCGGCGATGGTCGTGGTCGAGGTCGATACCGTGGCGACGACGTTCTCGTCTGACGGGTCGATCGAACCGAAGAACAGCACTGTCGCCTTCGCTGACAGGTTGATGCCCGCCATACCGCCCGCGCTCACGCCCTGGGGGCGCACTGCTGCGGCCCCAAAACGCAGGAGCTGCGCGTCTGAAGTGATGAAGACGAGCTCTTCGGCGTCGCTTCCTTGAGAAACTCCTGCAATTTCGTCGCCCGGCTTGAGGGAGATGATCTCGAAGTCGGGCTTGGCCGGCCAACTGCCCGTGGCAACGCGCTTGACGGTGCCCTGACGCGTGCCCACGACGATGGGCCTGTCGGAGTCGAGCGAGACGAACCCGAGCACACGCTCCTTCGCGCCGATGGCGAGGTACTCGGTGATCTTGGCGCCGGCCGCGAGCTGGATCGAGTTGACGGGCACGCTCGGCAGGTCGACTGCTGTGAACCGGATGAGCCGCCCGAGGTTCGTGACGGCGCCGATCTCGGTGCGGCTCGT
The DNA here is from genome assembly GCA_965227655.1 of Rhodoglobus sp. Taxonomy (GTDB): domain Bacteria; phylum Actinomycetota; class Actinomycetes; order Actinomycetales; family Microbacteriaceae; genus Rhodoglobus. The sequence goes on from OZ245765.1 coordinate 138,012, forward strand.
GGTGGTGAGGCGGGACCGTATCGCGTCGTGCTTGGACCGTCGACGCGGGGCCGAGGCGAGACCTTCCTCGCCGAGGTCGACGCGAATGGCGCGCCCGGTTGTGGAGAGCAGTACCGCGCAGGGCGCATCCGCGATCTCGAGTATCGGGGTGGCCTTGCGTGCCGCGGCGGCCGAGACAGGCGCACCACGGGCCTCGGTGAGGAGCGTGCGGCGGGGAGTGCCGAACCGCTCGGCAACCTCCTCCAGCTCGTCGGAGACGAGCTGCGCGATGCGGGCGGGTTCGGAGAGCAGGCCCTCGAGGTACTCGATTTCGGCGCGCAGCTTGTCGGCCTCGGCCTCGAGCTCGATACGGCTGAATTTGGTGAGGCGGCGCAGGCGCAGTTCGAGGATGTACTCGGCCTGCAGTTCGCTGAGGTCGAAGACGTCGATGAGCCGGGCCCGCGCCTGCTCGCCGTCGTCGCTCTGGCGGATGACCTGGATGACCTCGTCGATGTCGAGGATGGCGATGAGCAGCCCCTCGACGAGGTGCAGCCGCTCGCGGCGGCGCGCGAGGCGGAACTCGCTGCGGCGACGGACAACCTCGAGCCGGTGGTCGAGGTAGACGCGCAGCAGCTCCTTGAGGCCGAGAGTCTTCGGTCCGCCGCCGACGAGAGCGACGTTGTTGATCGAGAAGCTGTCTTCCAGTGGGGTGAGTCGGTAGAGCTGCTCGAGTACGGCATCCGGGCTGAATCCGGTCTTGATGCCGATGACGAGGCGCATGCCGTGCTTGCGATCCGTGAGGTCTGTCACGTCGGAGATGCCGCTGATCTTCTTGGCGTTGACGCCGTCTTTGATCTTCTCGATGACGCGCTCGGTGCCGACGAGATAGGGGAGTTCGGTGACGACGAGACCCGTCTTGCGGGCGGTGATCGACTCGACGGAGACGCGGGCACGGGTCTTGAAGGCCCCGCGGCCGGTGGCGTAGGCGTCTTTGATGCCGTCGAGCCCGACGATCGTGCCGCCGGTCGGGAGGTCGGGGCCGGGCACGAAGGCCATGAGGTCCTCGAGCGAGGCATCCGGATTCTCGAGCAGGTAGCGGGCCGCGGCCACCACTTCGATGAGGTTGTGCGGCGCCATGTTGGTGGCCATGCCGACGGCGATGCCCGACGCCCCGTTGACGAGCAGGTTGGGGAAGGCGGCGGACAGCACGGAGGGCTGCATGAACTGGTTGTCGTAATTGGGCACGAAGTCGACGACGTCCTCGTCGAGGTTCTCCGTGAGGGCGAGCGCCGTGGCGTGCAGGCGGGCCTCGGTGTAGCGGGGGGCCGCGGGGCCGTCGTCGAGCGAGCCGAAGTTGCCGTGCCCGTCGATGAGCGGAACGCGCAGCACGAAGTCCTGCGTGAGGCGCACGAGCGCGTCGTAGATGGAGGCGTCGCCGTGGGGATGCAGCTTTCCCATCACCTCGCCCACGACACGCGAGGACTTCACGTGCCCGCGGTCGGGGCGAAGGCCCATCTCGGCCATCTGGTACAGGATGCGGCGCTGCACCGGTTTGAGGCCGTCACGGGCGTCGGGAAGGGCACGCGAGTAGATGACGGAGTACGCATACTCGAGGAACGAGCCCTGCATCTCGGAGGAGACATCGACGTCTTCGATGCGCTCGCCGGACAGAGCATTCGGGGTGGGGTCAGCGGGAGTAGCCATAAGATTGCCCCCATGCTACCGGCGCTCAAATCCGACGCGCTGAGCCTTGCCGATGTACTCGCAAGTTCTCTCGGGGCAATTCGATCGGAGCTCAACCGACTGGCGCTCCCGTCCGTCGACAACGCCGTCGTGGTGCTCATCGACGGCCTCGGTGCCGACATGCTCAAGGCGCGCTCGGGCCACGCGCGGACGCTCGGTGCGGCCCTCACGTCCAAGTCCGTGATCGAGTCCGGATTCCCCACCACGACCGTCGCGGCGCTCGCTTCGCTGACCACCGGGGTTCCGCCGGGGCAGCACGGCCTCGTCGGCTACAGCGTCCTCAATCCCGAGCTCGACCAGATCGTGAACCAGCTCTCGGGCTGGGACGACCGCGTCGATCCGGCGACCTGGCAACTCGCACCCACTCTTTTCGAGACCGCCGCGGCGGAGGGCTTCGACCCCGTGGTCGTCGCGTCGGAGCGCTACCGACACTCAGGCTTCACCCGCGCCGTGCTGCGGGGTGCGCGCTACGTCTCCGCCTCGTCCATCGACGACCGGATGCGCGCCGCCGCGGCTGAACTGAAGGCCCCAGGGCGCCACCTCGTCTACGTCTACGTGCCCGAGCTCGACCAGGCCGCCCACGCTCACGGTACCGACTCGGCGGAGTGGATCCGCGCCCTTGAAACCACGGATGGGGCCGTGGCGACGCTCATCTCGGGCCTCGGGCCACGGGACGGGCTACTCGTCACCGCCGATCACGGACTGCTCGACATCCCGCAGCACGCGCACGTCCTCGTGGACGGACCGCTGCTCGACGGCGTGCGGTTCGTCGCGGGGGAGCCGCGCTGCCTGCAGCTGCACGTGGAGCCCGGCACGGATGTCGAGCAGCTTGCCGGGCGCTGGCGGGAGGCCGAGGGCGGCCGGGCGTGGATCGCGACACGCTCGGAGGCGATCGCCGCGGGGTGGTTAGGCGAGGTGCGGCCGGAGGTGCTCCCGCGCATAGGTGACCTCATCATCGCCGCGCGCAAGGCCGTCGCCTACTACGACGGTCGACTGGAGAACCCGCCGGGTCGGGCGATGGTGGGCCAGCACGGCTCGTGGTCACCCGCCGAACTGCGGGTGCCGCTCCTGCGGTTCGGAGCGTTCCGCTCCTAGGCCAGGTCGTCGTCCGGTCGGGCGCCGAACACGATCTCATCCCAGCTCGGCATCGCGGTGCGGCCCTTCTTCGAGCCCACGCGCGGCTGCGGGGCAGTCTGGCGCGGCTCCTCTTCCGGGGTGGTGTCGAGCGGGACGTCGACGATGCGGATCGAGCCCGTCGACGGATGGGCCGCCCTCGAGTCGGCCCCGTAGGTGTCGAAGGATGCCGTGTCGTCGAACGTGGCAGCCTCGCGCTCGCCCCGGCGGCGGCGGAGCGCCTCCAGCAGGTCTGCGGTCTGGTTGCCGTGCGCGGCTTCGCGCTCCTCGGCCCGTGGGCGGGCAATGCTCACGGGCTCGGAGGAGAACTGCTGCGAGTCGCTCAGCGCGAACGCGCCGCTGTCGAAGCGGCTCGTGTCGGGATCGGGCTCGGTGACGGCGCGCAACCGGGGTATGAGCGACCCGGCGGCCTCGCCCTGCTGCGACAGAGTGATGGCCTCGGTGTTGAGGGGCGAGAGGGCCTGCTTCTTCGGATCGAACTGCCAGCGGGCGTCGTGGTCGATCTGGTTGGCGGTGAAGGCGAGCTTGACTACCCAGCCTGTCGCTTCCTTCCAACTCGCCCAGCGCTCGTTGATGGCGCCGAGCTCATGCAGGCGCTCTCGGATGGCCGTGCCGAACGTGCGCGGCTGGTTCAGGGGGTCGTCGCCCGCAGTGCGGACCGGCACGTCGAGCGCCGAGGTCACGACGAACTCGCGCTCGGCCACCACCGGACCCTCGAAGCGCTGGATGTACTCGAGCGGCGCGCCGGTGATCGAGGCGACATCCTGGGCAGACATGCCCGAGCGGATGTGCGACTGGATCTCGCGCGGTGACAGCTTGGGGCCGCTGCCCTGATCGGGGACGCTCTGGCGCAGCTTGGACTGCAGCACCTCGTCGATCGGGATCCGGAAGCGCGTGCCGTCGTCAGCGACAACGAGGAGCGCCCCGTTCTCTACTCCGATTACTCGTAGGTCCTGCATGCTGAAAAGCCCTCCAGCCGTGAGTTTCCGGTCAAGAATGACACGGCGTACGGCGATATCCGGGGAATAGACAGGGCGTGCCGTAAGTTGCACGGAATGCACGAACGCGAGTGGGGTTCAGTGGTTTGCTATTCCGAATGGATTCATGCAAACTGTGCCCGCCGATTTCGTTACCGACGATGAAAAATGACGCTTACAGAAGTGGATGGGCATGGCAACCGATTACGACGCACCCCGCAAGACCGACGACGACTCCGAGTCGATCGAGGCACTGAAGGAGCGCGTCCCGGACAAGACGTCTGGCTCAATCGACAACGATGACGCCGACAACCCTGGCAGTTTCGAACTCGCTGGCGCCGACCTCTCCGACCTCGACCTCGATGTCGTCGTGCTTCCGCCTCAGGCCGATGAGTTCACGTGTGTGAACTGCTTCCTCGTGAAGCACCGCTCACAGATCGATCACGACACCAAGCTCGGGCCTATCTGCCTGGAGTGTGCTGCCTAGCAGTGGCGAGAGCGTCGGCCACGGCTGACGGGTTTCTCGTGGACACGAGCCAGTAGGGAGTGGGGTCGGCGGCATCGTCGACCCCCACCTTCACCACCGGGTCCACCCATCCGCGAATCACCAGGTAGGCGCGCGCGTCGAGGTTCTGGCCGCGCTGCGCCCGCGCCTCGTCGCTGGAGAACCCCTCGACGGTGCCGACGAGTTCGAGCGGCAGGCGTGCCTTGCCCGCGACGAACTGCTTGTCGGTGACCTCGACCACGGGCGATCCGAGCAGCAGCAGGCCGACGCATCCCAGGTACAGCACGATCGCCACGATGATGCCTACTGTCGTGTTGATGGGCAGGAACACGAGCAGGCTCGCGGGGATGACGAGCGCCGTGCTGATGAACAGCCACGGTGCGGGCCAGAGTCGTTCGCGGTAGTGGATCACCACTCCATTAGACACCGAGTTGTCGGGAGTTCACGGCGGGTACAGCGTTCTGCACTACCCTCATCACGTGGTCGAGAACGTCGAGGTGCTCATCGCCTCCGGTGAGGTGCCGGCATACGCGCACCCCGGAGACGCCGGAGCCGACCTGCATTCAGCCGAAACTCTCGTGCTCGCGCCGGGCGCGCGCGCAACGGTGGGCACGGGGGTCTCCCTCGCCCTGCCGAACGGGTTTGCCGCGTTCGTGGTCCCGAGATCGGGGCTCGCCGCGAAGCACGGCATCACCATCGTGAACAGTCCAGGGACCGTGGATGCCGGCTACCGCGGCGAGATACGGATCACCCTGCTCAACACCGACGGCGAGCATCCGTTCCCCATCGCGGTGGGGGATCGCATCGCGCAGCTCATCGTCATGCCCGTGTCGCGGGCAACGTTCATCCCGGTGGAGACGCTGCCGGGCAGTCATCGCGGCGAGTCGGGCTTCGGCTCGACGGGTATCGCACGCGCATCAGAAGGAGTCACTCCGTGACCGACGTCGCACCTGAACCGCGGGAGATCGAAGGGGCAGTCACCGAGCAGCCCAAGTCGGCCCCGTCCGACCGATCCACGGCCGGCCCGCTCGACGAGAGCGAGGCCAACGCGGTCCGCCCCTACGTCGACCTCGGCGGCGTGAAGATCCTGCCCCGCCCCGACCTGCAGCTGCGGCTCGAGGTCGAGGAGGGCAGCAAGCGGGTCGTCGCCGTCGGCCTCGACTACGCGGGGTCTACCCTCCAGATCCAGCCTTTCGCCGCTCCGCGCAACAGCGGCCTCTGGCACGAGATCCGCCAGCAGATCGTCGAGCAGATCCAGAAGCAGGGCGGCACGACCCAGGTCGTCGTTGGCAACTTCGGCCCCGAGGTTCTCGCCGAGGTGCCCGTGGCCGCCGGTCAGCCCGGAGAGACCCGTCTCGCGCGCTTCATCGGAGTCGACGGTCCGAGGTGGTTCCTCCGTGGCGTCATCGCGGGCGAGGGTGCCAGCAATCCGGATGCGGCAGCCAAGGTGGAAGACCTCTTCCGCTCCATCGTGGTGGTACGCGGCACGACGCCGATGCCTCCGCGCGACCTCATCCCGCTGCACATGCCCGCGACCGGAACGCCGACGGACCAGGGATGACCACCGAGAACGGTGCCGGGGACGATCCGAACCTCAAGCCCCTGGGCGAGAGCCTCACGGCAGCGGCGCGCAAGTCGGGCTTCGGCGCCGTCGAACCGGGGGAGACCCCGAGCGCAGGTGCCCTGCTCGAGGCCATGGGCGGCGTTCGCGGCCTGGTCGAGTCGATCCTCCCGGGTCTCGCCTTCCTCGTCATCTACACGATCAGCAAAGACCTGACCCTCTCGGTCGTCGTTCCGATCGTGATCGCCGTCGGGTTCGTCATCGTGCGCGCAGTGACCCGCACGCCGTGGACCTCGGCCCTCGCGGGCGTCATCGGCCTCGCGCTCTCCGCGGGCCTCGCCCTCATCACGGGCCGCGCCGAGGACAACTTCGTGCTCGGCTTCATCCTCAACGGCGTGTTCCTCCTCGCCCTACTCGTGAGCCTCGCCGTGCGCTGGCCGCTCATCGGCGTGATCGTGTCCCTCATCCGCAGCGAGGGTGGCGCCTGGCGCGGCGATCGCGCCAAGTTCCGTGTGGCCCTCATCGCGACGATCCTGTGGTGCGGTCTCTTCGCCCTGCGCCTCGGCGTCGAGCTCCCGCTCTACTTCGCGGGCAACGCCGAGGCACTCGCCACCCTGAAACTGATCCTCGGTGTGCCGCTCTACGCGGGGATGCTCTGGGTGACCTGGCTGCTCGTGCGTACGGTCTATGCGCGGCCTCAGCAAGACTGAGGTAGCCGACCGGGTCGCTCGGGGCGAGACCAACGCGACGAAGAACACCACCTCACGGCCGCTCTGGCACATCATCAGGGACAACGTCTTCACGCTGTTCAACGGCATCCTGACCATCTGCTTCCTCGCGATCGCCCTCTTCGGCGATCTCCGCGACGGGCTGTTCTTCGCGATCGTCATCGTGAACTCGCTCATCGGCATCGTGCAGGAGGTGCGGGCCAAGGTCGCCCTCGACAGGCTGGCACTGCTGGCCTCCCCGGTGGTCGCCGTGCTGCGCGGCGATGACGTCGTGCTGCTGCATCCGGGCGATGTCGTCTTGGGCGACACCGTCGTCCTGCGCGCGGGCGACCAGGTCGTCGCCGACGGAACCGTGCTCGACGCCGTCGACCTCACCATCAACGAGTCGCTGCTCACGGGGGAGTCCGAGCCGATCGAGAAGGGTGAGGGCGACGCCGTGCTGTCGGGGGCGCTCGTCGCCACGGGCACGGGCCACGCCGTCGTGACCGCGGTCGGCGCGCACTCCTACGCGAACCGCCTGACCGCGCAGATCCGCCGCCACTCGCTCGCGCGGTCGGAGCTGCGGTCGGCGACCAACCGCATCCTCGTCTACATTTCGTGGATGCTCGGGCCGATAGTGCTCGTCGTGGTCGGAAGCCAGTTCCTCGCCGGCAGATTCGACGTGCAGTCGATCGTCGACGGGCGCTGGCGCGAGGCGCTCATCGGCGTGGTCGCGAGTGTCGTCGGGATGATCCCCGAGGGGCTCGTGCTGCTCATCAGCCTCGCGTTCGGGGTCGCGGCGATCCGGTTGGCGCGGCAGCGGGTGCTCATCCAGGAACTCGCCGCGGTCGAGATCCTCGCGCGCGTCGACGTGCTGTGCCTCGACAAGACCGGGACGCTCACGAGCGGCGAGGTGGCGTTCCTGCGTGCGGAGTCGCTCGACGTCGACGAGCATATGGGCGCCGCCCTCTCGCTGTTCGCGCGGGTCGACGAGGCGAACGCGACGGCGCAGTCGCTCGCCGAGAGGTTCCCCGAGGTCGGAGCGGTTGTCGGCCACCGGCTCCCGTTCGCGAGCAAGCGCGCCCTCAGCGGCCTCGAGTGCGACTACGCAGGGGTCGTGAGCACGTGGGTGCTGGGGGCTCCCGAGCGGGTACTGGCGGGGCATCCGGATGCCGCGGCAGCAGCGGCGGACCACGCGGCCCGCGGCCACCGCACGCTCGCCCTCGCGCGCGTCGACGCGCTGCCCGGCCCCGACGATCTCGAACTGGACGGGGTGACCCCCGTCGCCATCCTGCTGTTCGGGGAGACGATCAGGTCCGACGCAGCGGCCACGCTCACCTACTTCGCCGAGCAGGATGTGCGCTGCATCATCATCTCGGGCGACAACCCCACGACTGTCGCGGCGCTGGCGGGTGGGCTGGGCGTGGGGGAGACCTCCGTGGATGCGTCGACCCTGCCGGACGACGACGCGCTGCGGGCGGCCCTCGCGACCAACAGCATCTTCGGTCGCGTGACGCCCGACCAGAAGCGTGCGATGGTTCGCGTTCTCCAAGAAGACGGCCACACGGTCGCCATGACGGGCGATGGTGTGAACGACGCCATGGCCATCAAGGACGCGGATCTCGGCATCGCCATGGGCTCCGGCACGAGCGCCTCGAAGGCCGTCGCGCGCCTCGTGCTCCTCGACAACGAGTTCTCGCGGCTGCCGAACGTTCTCGCGTACGGCCGGCAGGTGATCGCGAACGTGGAGCGGGTGGCGAACCTGTTCCTCGCCAAGACCGTCTACGGCATCGTGTTCGCCGTGGTGTTCGCCGTTCTGCTGTGGCAGTTCCCCTTCCTGCCGCGACAGCTCACCCTCGTCTCGACCCTCACCATCGGCATCCCGTCGTTCTTCCTCGCCCTCGCCCCGAATCGTCGGATCTACCATCCGGGCATCCTCGGAAGGCTCCTGCGTTACGCCGCACCCACCGGCCTCATCGCCGCGGCGATCACGATCGGCGCCTACGCGGTCGTGCGCACGATGACGGATGAGGTGCAGGCGCGCGCGATCACCACGGTCGGTCTGTGGATCGTGGCGTTCTGGATCCTGTGCGTGCTCACGAGGCCCCTCGATCGCTGGCGCGCGCTGCTGCTCGCCACCATGCTCGCCGCCTTCGTGTTCGCCATCACCGCGCCGATCGGCCGTGACTTCTTCGCCATGCCCCTCCGGTTCGAGCCGCCCCTACTCGTCGGAGTCGCAGCGGGAGTGGTCGGTGCCGTTGCTGTCGAGCTGTTCTACCGAAACGCGCGGCGGCGCGGTCTCATCTACGACAGGGTGTAGTGGTAAAGTATCTTGATATCAAGATACTTTTCTTAGGCTTGCCTTGCTAGCCGCGCGCCGGACGGGCCGCAAGGATTGCACGTAGGTCAGCAAGGGAGACGACATGTCAGCAGTGAACAGCTTCGGGTCGAAAGACACCCTCACCGTCGGGTCGACGGACTACGAGGTGTTCCGTGTGGACAAGGTCCCCGGGCATGAAAAGCTCCCGTTCAGCCTCAAGGTGCTGCTGGAGAATCTGCTTCGTACCGAGGATGGCGCCAACGTCACGAAGTCGCAGATCGAGTCACTCGGGTCGTGGGTGCCGACCGCCGAGCCCGACACCGAGATCCAGTTCACGCCGGCTCGTGTCGTCATGCAGGACTTCACCGGCGTGCCGTGCATCGTCGACCTCGCCACCATGCGCGAGGCGATGAGTGCGCTGGGCGGCGACCCGACCAAGATCAACCCGCTCGCTCCCGCAGAGCTCGTCATCGACCACTCCGTCATCGCCGACCTGTTCGGCACCGAGAACGCCCTCGAACGCAACGTCGAGATCGAGTACGAGCGCAATGGTGAGCGCTACCAGTTCCTGCGCTGGGGCCAGACCGCGTTCGACGACTTCAAGGTCGTCCCGCCGGGCACGGGTATCGTCCACCAGGTCAACATCGAGTACTTGGCCCGCGTCACGTTCACCCGTACCGTGGATGGCGCCCTCCGTGCCTACCCCGACACGTGTGTCGGCACCGACTCCCACACCACGATGGTCAACGGTCTCGGCGTACTCGGCTGGGGTGTCGGCGGCATCGAGGCCGAGGCCGCGATGCTTGGCCAGCCCGTCTCCATGCTCATCCCCAAGGTCGTGGGCTTCAAGCTCAACGGCTCGATCCCCACGGGCGTCACCGCGACGGATGTCGTGCTCACGATCACGCAGATCCTCCGCAAGCACGGTGTGGTGGGCAAGTTCGTCGAGTTCTACGGAGAGGGCGTCGGGCAGGTCCCGCTCGCGAACCGCGCGACCATCGGCAATATGAGCCCCGAGTTCGGCTCGACCGCCGCGATGTTCCCCATTGACGACGTCACGCTCGACTACCTGCGCCTGACCGGCCGCAGCGAGGAGCAGGTCGCGCTCGTCGAGGCCTACTCGAAGCTGCAGAAGCTGTGGCACGACCCGGCAGCCGAGCCCGTCTTCAGCGAGTACCTCGAACTCGACCTCGCGACGGTAGTGCCGTCCATCGCCGGCCCGAAGCGCCCGCAGGACCGTGTCGAGCTCAGCAACGCGAAGAGCCAGTTCGAGCTCGACCTGAACGACTACGCCAGCCAGGACCTCTCCAGGGTCGACGCCGCGGTCGAGGGCAGCTTCCCGGCGTCCGACCCGATCGGCTTCACGCCGCAGGATTCGGACTCAGCGCACGAGCTGTCGCACAGCCACGTGTCGCACGCCCCCGCATCCGTCTCGAAGCCCACGAACGTGACGCTGCAGGATGGCACCAAGTACACGCTCGACCACGGAGCCGTTGCGGTCGCCGCGATCACGTCGTGCACCAACACGTCGAACCCCTCCGTCATGCTCGCCGCGGGCCTGCTCGCGCGCAACGCCGTGAAGAAGGGCCTCACGTCGAAGCCGTGGGTCAAGACCACCCTCGCGCCCGGTTCCAAGGTCGTCACGGACTACTACGCGAAGGCCGGCCTCACGGGCGACCTCGAGGCCCTCGGCTTCTACACGGTCGGCTACGGATGCACGGTGTGCATCGGCAACACGGGCCCGCTCATCGACGAGGTCACCGCCGCGATCAACGAGAACGACCTGGCCGTCACCGCAGTGCTCTCGGGCAACCGCAACTTCGAGGGTCGCATCAGCCCCGACGTGAAGATGAACTACCTCGCGTCGCCGCCGCTCGTCATCGCGTACGCCCTCGCAGGGTCGATGAACTTCGACTTCGAGAAGGACTCGCTCGGCACCGGCAGCGACGGCAACGAGGTCTACCTCAAGGACATCTGGCCCGACTCGGCCGAGGTTCAGCGCACGATCGACTCGTCGATCGACACCGCGATGTTCACCAAGGAGTACGGCGAGGTCTTCGACGGCGACGAGCGCTGGCGCTCGCTCCCGACCCCCGACTCCGAGGTGTTCGAGTGGGATGCGAACTCCACCTACGTCCGGAAGCCCCCGTACTTCGATGGCATGACCATCGAGACCACGCCCGTGGCATCCATCACCGGTGCGCGCGTGCTCGCCAAGTTGGGTGACTCGGTGACCACCGACCACATCAGCCCGGCCGGCTCGATCAAGGCCGACAGCCCCGCGGGCAAGTACCTGCAGGAGCACGGGATCGAGCGCAACGACTTCAACTCGTACGGCTCGCGCCGCGGAAACCACGAAGTCATGATCCGCGGCACGTTCGCCAACATCCGCCTGCGCAACCAGCTCCTCGACAACGTCGAGGGCGGGTACACGCGTGACTTCACGCAGCCGGATGCCCCGCAGTCGTTCATCTACGACGCAGCCCAGAACTACGCCGCGGCGGGCACGCCGCTGGTCATCCTGGGCGGCAAGGAGTACGGCTCCGGCTCGTCGCGCGACTGGGCAGCCAAGGGCACGTCGCTGCTCGGCGTGAAGGCGGTCATCACTGAGAGCTTCGAGCGGATCCACCGCTCGAACCTCATCGGTATGGGCGTGCTCCCGCTGCAGTTCCCCGCGGGCGAGAGCTGGGCATCCCTGGGGCTCGACGGCACCGAGGTCATCGACATCGCCGGCGTCGAGGAGCTCAACGAGGGCCGCACGCCGAAGACGCTGCACGTGACCGCGACCTCGACGAGTGGCAAGCCCACTATCGAGTTCGACGCTGTGCTGCGCATCGACACCCCCGGCGAGGCCGACTACTACCGCAACGGCGGCATCCTGCAGTACGTGCTGCGCTCGTTGGTCGAGGCCTAACCACCTCCGCCGAAACGCCCGCCGCCCCCGTGGGGTGGCGGGCGTTTCGCGTGCCCGTGCCCGCCGCCCAACGCTTCTCCGAGAACGCAGGAGATTCTCGCCGAAACGTAGCGATCGAGCATCCGGCGGCGCTTTCTTGCGGTTTGTCCTGCATTTTCAGACCGGCGAATCGGATGCCGCGCAAGGGCCACGCGTCGAATCGAATGTTCGGGCGGCGGAAGCTAGGCTCGAAGCATGACGCTGCTCGAGGGGATCACCGGACCACGCGATCTCGATGCACTCAGCAACGACCAGCTCGTCGAGCTTGCCGCGGAGATCCGCGAGTTCCTCGTCCGCGAGGTCTCGAAGACCGGCGGGCACCTGGGTCCGAACCTCGGCGTCGTCGAACTGACGATCGCCATGCACAAGGTCTTCGATTCGCCGCACGACGCGATCGTCTTCGACACCGGGCACCAGAGCTACGTCCACAAGCTGCTGACGGGTCGCCAGGACTTCAGCAAGCTCCGCGAGGAGGACGGCCTTGCCGGCTACCCGCAGCGCTCCGAGAGCGAGCACGACATCGTCGAGAGTTCGCACGCGTCGAGCTCGCTGAGCTGGGCGGATGGCATCTCCCGCGCCTTCACCATGACCGGCCATGCCGATCGCCACGTCGTCGCGGTCGTCGGGGATGGCGCACTCACGGGCGGCATGACGTGGGAGGCTCTCAACAACATCAGCGACGACAACAGCCGCAACCTCGTCATCATCGTCAACGACAACGGTCGCTCGTACGCGCCGACTATCGGGGGGATGGCCCACTTCCTCAACGACGTACGCACGCGCCGCTCGTACCGCAATCTGTATTCGACGAGCCGTCGGTTCTTCCACGCCTTCGGTGCTCCGGGCCGCGCGCTCTACCGGGGCATCCGCGGCGGCACGCACGGCTTCCTCTCGCGGCTGACCAACAACGAGGCTCTCTACTCGAACCTCGACATCAAGTACCTGGGGCCCATCCACGGCCACGACATCGCGGCCATGACCGAAGCGCTCGAGCAGGCGAAGCGCTATGGGGCTCCCGTCATCGTGCACGCCATCACCGAGAAGGGTCGCGGCTACCAGCCGGCGCTCCTCGACACCGCCGACCAGTTCCACGCGGTCGGTCAGATCGACCCGGAGACCGGCGAGCCCATCGAGGTGGCGAGCAAGCCGTCGTGGACGAGCGTTTTCGCGGACGAGATCCTGCACCTCGCCGAGCACAATGAGCGCCTCGTGGGGATCACCGCCGCGATGCTGCGCCCCACCGGGCTCCACAAGTTCGCGGAGCGGTTCCCGCAGCGCGTGCTCGACGTCGGTATCGCCGAGCAGCACGCCGTGACCTCTGCGGCCGGGCTGGCCTTCGGCGGGATGCATCCGGTGGTCGCTCTCTACGCGACGTTCGTGAACCGGGCATTCGACCAGATCCTCATGGATGTCGCGTTGCACAAGGCCGGCGTCACGTTCGTACTCGATCGGGCCGGGGTCACGGGGCCCGACGGTCCCAGCCACCACGGGATGTGGGATCTCGCGATCCTGCAGGTGGTGCCGAACATCCGCATCGCTGCCCCGCGCGACGCCACACGGCTGCGCGAGGAACTCGGTGAGGCAGTCGTCGTGGAAGACGGCCCCACGGTGTTGCGCTACTCCAAGGGCAGTGTCGGCACCGAGTACGACGCCGTGCGCCGCACGGCCGATGGAGTGGACGTACTGCGCGAGGCTCCCCACAAGGACGTGCTGATCATCACCGTCGGACCCATGGCCAAGCTCGGCCTGCAGGTGGCTGAGCGGCTCGCAGCGCAGGGGATCGGGGCGACAGTTGTCGACCCGCGCTGGGTGGTCCCCGTCCCGAAGAGCGTCGTCGAGCTCTCGGCCGAGCACCGCATCGTCATCAGCATCGAGGACGGCGTTCGCGTCGGGGGCATCGGCACGCGCATCCGGCAAGACCTGCGTGCTGCGGGCGTCGACACAGCAGTGACCGAGCTCGGCCTTCCCGACCAGTTCCTGCCGCACGGTAGCCGCGACTTCATCATGGAGCAGGTGGGCCTCACGCCCCAGATGATCGCTCGCGATGTGGTGGCGCAGGTGCTCGGGAGCAAGATCCCCGTCGCGCGGCCACTGCCGACCGACAGCGTGAGCGAGTCGGTGCGCGACGACCGCTGACGCGAGTTTGACTTAGAGCGCGCTCTAAGTTCTAGCCTGAGGCTATGACCATCACGGATGCCCGCCTCGCGATCTCGGAAGTGGCCGACGCTACCGGCCTCTCCACGCACACGCTGCGGTACTACGAACGCGCCGGACTCATGCTCACGCCCGTGGATCGCGCCTCCTCCAGCCATCGTCGCTACAGCGAGGGTGACGTGACGTGGGTCGAGTTCCTCAGCAAGTTGCGCTCGACGGGGATGCCCATCGCCGTCGTGGCCGAGTACGCCTCACTGGTGCGCGGCGGCGAGGCGACAACCGCCGACCGCCTCGAACTGCTGCAGCGTCACCGTATCGCGGTGGTGGCGCAGCTCGACGAGGTCACGCGCAGCCTTGCCGCCATCGACTACAAGATCGCCCTCTACGAAGAAAAGGTAAGCGAATGAGAACCACCACACTCGGCACTGACGGTCCCGTCGTCGGACGTATCGGACTCGGCCTCATGGGCATGAGCGCGTTCTACACGGGCAAAGGCCAGGACGACGCGGAGTCGATCCGCACCATCCACCGCGCTCTCGACCTTGGCGTCACCCTGCTCGACACCGCCGAGATGTACGGTCCGTACATCAACGAGGAGCTGCTGGGCCGCGCGATCGCCGACCGTCGGGACGACGTGGTCATCGCGACGAAGTGGGGCACGCTCCTGCACCGCGGTGACGGCAGCTACGGCCGTGACGGTAGCCCCGAGAACATGCGACTCTCCGTGGAGGGCTCGCTCGCGCGGCTCGGAACCGACCACATCGACCTGTACTACCAGCACCGGATGGACCCGGCAGTTCCCATCGAGGACACCGTGGGGGAGTTCGCGGCGCTTATCGCCGAGGGCAAGATCCTCGGCTACGGGCTGTCGGAGGCCTCGGCTGAGACCATCCGACGGGCCCATGCCGTGCATCCGGTCACCGCAGTGCAGACCGAGTACTCGCTGTGGACGCGCCATGTGGAGGAGTCGATCCTGCCGACCGTGCGCGAACTCGGCATAGGCTTCGTGCCGTACTCGCCGCTCGGACGCGGGTTCCTCACGGGGACGATCCGCTCCCTCGACGGATTCGACGAGGCCGACTTCCGCCGGAACAACCCGCGGTTCGAGGGGGAGAACCTCGAGGCGAACATCCGGATCGTCGAGCAGGTGGATGCCGTCGCCGCGCAGCTCGGCGCAACCGCAGGGCAGGTCGCGCTCGCGTGGCTGCTCGCGCAGGGCGACGACATCGTCCCGATCCCCGGAACCAAGCGCGTGAGCTACCTCGAGGAGAACGCGGGCGCCGATGGCGTCACCCTCACGGCCGAGCATCTCGAAACCCTCGATGCATTGGAGGCTCCCGCGGGCGACCGCTACGCGGACATGTCCACAGTGCAGGGCTAGCCCGCCGCGCCCGCCTTCGCCTCACCTCCATTGCCCGCCGAAAACGCAGGAGATCCCGTCGTGATCGGGCGAATTCCTTCCAGAGTCGCCCTGACGAGCGGAATCACCTGCGTTTTCGGTGCTTCTCGTCCGCCGCAGCAGAGCCCGCGGGCTAGTTGTCCACGGGTTGCCGCGAGGCGTCCTGCTGCCTGGGGCGGGCGAGCATCGTATCCGGATGCTCCCACTTGAGCGGGTCATCCGCCGCAGCTCCTTCTTCCTCCGTCGCCGCGATCTGCTCGCGTTGGGCTACACGGATGCGCACCTGAAGCACTCGCTCGACCGGAAGCGCATCTTTCGCGTGCGGCAGGGGTGGTACTCGGTGCCGGATGCGCCGGAACCGGGCATCAGGGCTGTTCGGGTAGGTGGGCGGCTCACGGCGCTCTCCGCGCTCGAGTCCTACGGGCTCAAGGTGCCACGTCCGACTGCACTGCAGGTTGCCGTGCGGCCAACCGCGAGCAGGCTCCGGAGCCCCCACGACCGGCACAGTCGTCTGACGCGATTCCCCGGTGTCACTGTTTTCTGGACGGACACCGGCGGCGCGAGTCCCTGGCGCGTGAGCGTCGCTGACGCCCTCGTCGCCGTGCTAGCCACCGAGGGCCGAGACATTGCGGTGGCGGCGTGCAGCGCAGCTGTGCATACCGGCACTCTCAGGGGTTGGGAGCTTGACGTGGTCTTCGAGCGCGCGCCGGCACGCGTGCGAGGATGGCGACGACTCGTGTCCGCGGTGGACGAGTCGCACGGCGAAACGTACGCGCGCCTGTGGTTTGGCGACGCAGGCATCGCGTGCGAGCAGCAGGTGGAGGTCGCTGGGGTGGGATGGCTCGACTTCCGCCTGCGGGAAAACCTCTTCGTCGAGATCGACGGCGGCCAGCACGCCGAGCCGGGGCAGAACGCGAAGGACCATGAGCGTGACCTAGCGATCGCGGCACTGGGTGGGCGCACGATCCGGGTGCTGTATCACCAGCTGCTCGGGCAGTGGCCTACCGTGCTCGCGGCTATCGAACGTGCGATCGCCGACGCGGATGCTCTCGCCGCACGTCGGCGCAGGCATCCGTACCGCCCTCGCCCCACACGAAAACGCAGGAGATCCCCCTCACAACGCTCGCCGCAGTGATTCCGCGGTGCAGTTCGGGAAGGATCTCCTGCGTTTTCAGCGCACAGACACGGCTAGTTGACCCCGACGATCTTGGGGTGGTGGAACGTGTCGTTGAAGACGCGCTCCGAGGCACCCACGCGGTCGAGGTACGGCGTGATGCCTCCCGCCTGGAACGGATATCCCGCGCCCAGGATGAGGCAGAGGTCGATGTCCTCGGCTGCGGCGACGACGTTCGTGTCGAGCATCCGGTGGATCTCGTCGGCCAGGCCGTCTTCGATACGCACCTGCAACTCGGCGGCCGTCATGGGGGTGCTGCCACCCTTGACGATCTCGAGCGCCTTCTTGTCGATGCCCTTGATCTTGCCCTTGCCGTCGCGCTCGAAGATGTGACCGAGGTCGGCGAGCTTGTGCAGGTTCGCGCTCTCGAAGAACCGATCGGGGAACGCGGCGTGGTGCGTATCGAGCACGTGCGCGCCAACCTTGAGGCCCACGAGCTCGAGCAGCTCGAACGGGGTCATGGGCAGGCCGAATGGACGGGTCGACTCTTCCACGACCTCGAAGGGCGTACCGGTGTCGACGGCGTGCATCGCCTCTCCGAGCACCTTGGCGAGGATGCGGTTGACGACGAATCCGGGGGTGTCGGTGGTGATGACGGCATTCTTGCGCAGGTTCTGCGCGGTAACCATGGCCGTCGAAAGCGCGACGTCCGTCGTCTTCGGTGTCTTCACGACCTCGATGAGCGGCATGACCGCGACGGGGTTGAAGAAGTGGAAGCCCACGACCCGCTCGGGGTTCTTGAGCTTCGCGCCGATCTGCTCGACCGAGAGCGACGAGGTGTTCGTCGCGAGGATCGCCTCGGGGGAGATGTACTGCTCGACGTCGGCGAAGACGTTCTGCTTGGCCTCGAGCTCCTCGAAGATCGCCTCGATCACCCAGTCGCAGTCGGCGAAGTCGGCCTTGCTGGTCGTGCCGCTCACGAGCGCCTCGAGCCGGTTCGACTCGTCCTGGGAGATGCTGCCCTTGGCGAGCAGCGCGTGGATCTCCTTGTGGATGTACGCGACACCCTCGTCGACGCGGCCCTGGTCGAGGTCGGTGATGACGACGGGAACCTGCAGTCGGCGCACGAACAGCAGCGCGAACTGGCGGGCCATGAGGCCTGCGCCGATCACGCCGACCTTGGTGACCTTCTGGGCGATCGCCTTGTCCGGCGCACCCGCGGGGCGCTTGGCGCGCTTCTGCACGAGGTTGAAGGCGTAGATGGAGGCGTGGAACTGGTCGCCCGAGATGAGATCGGCCAGGGCCTCGTCTTCCGCGGCGAATCCGGTCGCCTTGTCGGTGTTCTTCGCGGCCTTGAGCAGCTCGAGGGCGCGGTACGGCGACTTCGCGACGGTGCCGATGCGGCTCTCGAGCGTCTTCTGCGCGATGCCGATGGCGATGTCCCACTTGGCGACACGTTCGATCTTGCCGGGCTCGTGCGGGCGCTTGACCTTCGTCGTGCCGTTGATGACACCGGATGCCCACCCGATCGAGTCCTCGATGAAGTTGGCCGGGCCGAACATCGCGTCCGCGATGCCCAGCTCGAACGCCTGCGGGCCGCGCAACATCCGGTTGTTCTTGAGCGAATTGGAGATCACCACCTCCAGGGCGTTCTCGATACCGATCAGGTTCGGCAGCAGCCACGCGCCGCCCCAGCCGGGGATGATGCCCAGGAACACCTCGGGAAGCGCGAGCGTCGGCACCGAGCTGTCGATGGTGCGGTAGTCGGAGTTGAGCGGGATCTCGACGCCGCCACCGAGCGCGAGCCCGTTGATGAACGTGAACGACGGAACACCCAGGGTGCTGAGCTTGCCGAGCGCCCAGTGGCCGAGCTGGGCCATCTGCTTGCCGGTCTCGCGGTCCGGGATTTCGCTGACCTTCGAGAGATCGGCGCCGGCAGCGAAGATGAACGGCTTGCCCGTCACGGCGACGCCGTGGATCTCCTTCGCGGCAGCACGTGCGGCGAGGGCATCCAGCGTCGCTGCGAACTCGATGAGCGTCTTGGGCCCGAGCGTGCTCGGGCGCGTGTGGTCCTTGCCGTTGTCGAGGGTGATGAGGGCCAGAACCTTGCCGCCCGCGATCGGGATGTCGCGCACGAACGAGTGCGTGATGACCTCGTCGGGGTCGAGCGAGGACAGCTTGTCGAAATCTGCGGCCGTGGTCATTACTTCGCTCCCTTGTAGTTCGGGTTCTCCCAGATGACCGAGCCGCCCTGGCCGAGGCCGATGCACATTGCCGTGAGGCCGTAGCGCACGTCCGGACGCTCGGCGAACTGTGCCGCGAGCTGGATCATGAGGCGCACGCCCGAGGAGGCGAGCGGGTGACCCATGGCGATGGCACCGCCCCACTGGTTGACGCGGGGGTCATCGTCGGCGATGCCGAAGTGGTCGAGCAGCGAGAGAACCTGCACGGCGAACGCTTCGTTGAGCTCGAAGAGTCCGATGTCGTCGATCGTGAGACCCGCCTTGCGCAAGGCCTTCTCCGTGGAAGGCACGGGGCCGATGCCCATGATCTCGGGCTCGACGCCCGCGAAGGCGAACGAGACCATCTTCATCTTGGGGGTGAGGCCGAACTCCTTGGCGGCGGACGCCGAGGCGATGATCGACGCGGTGGCGCCATCGTTAAGACCCGACGAGTTGCCCGCGGTCACGCGGCCGTGGGGGCGGAACGGGGTCTTGAGACCCGCGAGGCCCTCCATCGTGGTCTCGGGACGCAGGGCCTCGTCGCGCGTGGCCATGCCCCAGCCGGCCTCGCTGCGCGTGGCGACGGGAATCAGGTCGGGCTGCAGCTTGCCGTTCTCGTAGGCGGCGTAGGCCTTCTGCTGGCTGGCGAGGGCGAAGCGGTCTGCGCGCTCCTTCGTGAGGTGCGGGAAGCGGTCGTGGATGCGCTCGGCGGTGTTTCCCATGTTGAGGGCTTCACCGCTCACGAGCTTCTCCGCAAGGAAGCGGGGGTTGGGATCGGCACCGAATCCCATGGGGTGACGCCCCATGTGCTCGACGCCGCCCGCGATACCGATGTCGTAGGCGCCGAAGGCGATTCCGCCCGCGATAGTGGTGACCGACGTCATGGCGCCGGCGCACATCCGGTCGATCGCGTAGCCGGGCACCGACTTGGGCAGGCCCGCGAGGAGTGCTGCCGTGCGACCGAGTGTGAGGCCCTGGTCGCCGGTCTGCGTGGTGGCGGCGATGGCGACATCGTCGTAGCGGTCCTTGGGGATGCTGGGGTTGCGCTCGAGTAGGCCGATCATCGCCTTGACGACAAGGTCGTCAGCGCGGGTGTTCCAGTACATTCCCTTTTCGCCGGCTCGACCGAACGGGGTGCGAACCCCATCGACGAATACGACTTCTGAGTTCAGGGCCACAATGCCTCCACTATCGTCTTGCGTGTTTCTTCAGCCTAGGCTGGCGAAAAACGGTGGGGGAATCGTTTGATTCTTCCTACGAAGCGGCCTTGGGTGGTTCCTCTGCCGTTTGGCTGGCCTCCACAAAGGCATCCGCGATTACCTGTGCCGTTGCGTCAACCTGCCACTCCCGTGCGCCGAACTCGCGGAGCGTGCTCGCGATGGTCTCCGCGTCGGCCGGAGCCGGCGGCGCCCACGCGAGGCGGCGCAGCAGTTCGGGGGTCAGCATGTTCTCGACGGGAATCGACAGCTCGGTGGCAACCTCGGTGACCGCGGCACGCGCGGTCTTCAAGCGCTTGTCGGCCTCGGGATTGCGATCCGACCACACGCGCGGCGGCGGCATCGTCTCACCGGTCTGACGCAGCACGGGGAGGTCGTCACTGGCCATTCCCGCCTGGATGGCGTTCCACCAGCGGTCGATCTGCGAGCGGCTCGCACGACCCGTGAACTCCTTGAGCCCCGCGAGGTCGCGCTTGG
This sequence comes from Rhodoglobus sp., assembly GCA_965227655.1. GTDB lineage: Bacteria > Actinomycetota > Actinomycetes > Actinomycetales > Microbacteriaceae > Rhodoglobus. Next base: position 158,474 of record OZ245765.1, read on the forward strand.
TCTCGGGCAGCACGCGCGCGGCGGCCACGAGAGCCGAGTCGGGCACGAGCCGGCCGGGCGCGGTGTCGATCTCGCGCGCGTAGGTGTCGCGGGCCTGCCACAGTTCACGGGCTACGGCCAGGTTGCGGCCGCCGCGGATGGCGTGCACACCGCTCAGGCGCCGCCACGGCTCCTGGCGCACGATCACGAAGTCGCGGGCGAGCACGGAGGTGAACTCCTGCTCAGCGATATCCGTCTTGCCGTCGCGTTCGAGAACTCCTGCGAGAGCCTCTCGCAGGTCGACGAGCAGTTCCACGTCGAGGGCAGCGTAGACGAGCCACGCCTGCGGCAGCGGGCGAGTCGACCAGTCTGCGGCCGAGTGCTCCTTGGCGAGGTGGATGCCCAACAGGTCTTCGACCACCGCTCCGAGCCCGACGCGGGGGAGGCCGGCAAGACGTGCGGCCAACTCGGTGTCGAACAGCCGGGTGGGATCGAGCCCGACCTCGCGCAGGCATGTGAGGTCTTGGCTCGCCGCGTGCAGGATCCACTCTTCCTGAGCGATTGCATCATTGAGCTCGGCGAACGAGCCGATGGCGGGAGGGTCGAAGAGGAAGGTGCCCGCGCCGCGGCGGAAGATCTGGATGAGGTACGCGCGCTGGGAGTAGCGATATCCGGATGCCCGCTCCGCGTCGATCGCGATGGGCCCGTGTCCCGCGGCGATGGCGGCGACGGCGTCGAGGTAGCCGTCGCGCGTGTCGATGACGTCGACCTCGACGTGCTCGGCCTGGACCGGGGCCTCGACAGGAGCCGCGGGCTCGTCCGTGCTACTCACGTCCCACTCGGCGGGCAGACAACAAGCTCACTCCTTCTATCGCCGGCGGAAGACCGGCGAGCATGCACAACAGCTCACCCCAGCCTTCCACATGCGCGGCGAGGTCGGAATCGTCTGGAGTCCAGGAGGCGCGGAGCTCGATCTGGGCGCCGTTGCCCTGGGATTCCAGTTCGCCGAAGCCCGTGGAGAGGATGCGCGTGGCCGTGCCACTCGCCGACGTGTAGTGGGCACCGCGGGCGTCGAGCGCATCGACGAGCCACGACCACGCCACGTCCAACAGGAACGGATCGTCGCCCATCTCCGTCTCGAGGGGAGCCTGGGCGTAGCAGATGACGCGGAACGCGCCTCCCCAGGCATCCGGCTCGTCGGGGTCGTACAGGAGCACGAAACGACCGGTTCCGAGTTCGGAGTCGCTGCCGTGCAGTGCGGGGGTGACATCCGCCGCGAGGGCGAATGACCACGGTGCGAGGGTTCCGGGCGCGGGGATCTCCGCGACGGAGAGCTCGGGGCGCGTTGCTGCACGCTTGAGAGACCGCAGTGCGGCTTCGAATGCGTGAGGAAGCGGGGCTCCCAGGGACGTGTCGGGCACGAGTGAAGATTAGGCTTGATAGGGAGTTTCCCGATAGAGCCACGCCGCTTCGTCGCAGGGCAGGAGTAACCATGGCCGATCAGGGCCGACACAATGATTCGGTCGCGGGCCGGATCGTCACGGGCACCGCGATAGGTGCCGGCGCGCTCGTAGCGGGCGCAGCCATCACCGCGGGCGTGATCGCCGTCGTGTTCGCGCGCACCGTGATCACGCCGCCCACGAAGCGTGCGGAGGACGTGCTGATCCTCGACGTCACAGACGACACGATCACCCTGTCCGCAACCCTCGACTCCATGACCCCCGGCCGCTACAGCTTCTGGTTCGACCGGGATGCCGGCCACGCACGCGTGGGCGAGATCCTCTCGTACACCGCGGACACCGTCACCCGCCAGCTCCTCGACGTGAGCATCGGATCCCTCGACGGCGCCGTGCGAGGTCGCTTCAGCGGATGGTTCTACCTCAGCCCCGCCGACCTTCCCGTTCCCTTCGACGATGTGGAGATTCAGACGCCGTTGGGCGCGGCCCCGGCGTGGTTCATCCCCGCCGAGAAGATCCCCGCCGAGAAGACGTCGACGCGATGGATGATCGGGGTGCACGGTCGCGCCGTCCGACGCCAGGAGACCCTGCGCAGCGTGCCGGTGTTCCGCGCGGAAGGCTACAACAGCCTCCTGGTCTCGTACCGGAACGACGGGGACGCCCCCGGCACCTCGGATAACAGGTACTCGCTCGGCGACACCGAGTGGAACGACGTCGAGGCCGCCATGCAGTACGCCCTCGACCACGGCGCGACGAGCATCGTGCTCATGGGCTGGTCGATGGGAGGGGCCACGGTCCTGCAGGCGGTCACGAGATCCCCCCTCGCCGAGACGGTCGTGGGCGTGGTTCTCGAGTCGCCGGTGGTCGACTGGGTCACCGCCCTGCACTACCAGGGGATCGCCTACAAGCTTCCGCGTGTGGTGCGGCTGGGCATCCTGAACCTGCTGAGTAGTCGATGGAGCACGATGCTCACGGGTCAGTCGGCTCCCATCGACCTCAAGCGCCTCGACCTCGTGACGCGCGCCCAGGAGCTCACGAAGCCCATCCTGCTGTTGCACAGTGACGACGACGGGTTCGTGCCGTCAACCGCGTCCCGCGCCCTCGCGGTCGCGCGGCCCGACATCGTCACCTTCGAAGGCTTCACGACTGCCCGCCACACCAAGCTGTGGAACTACGATTCCGAGCGCTGGAACGCCGCGATCACGCGCTGGCTGCGGAAGCTGTGAACCACCGCGCGTAGAGCGAGCTCTCGTCGTCGACGAGCAGCTGTTCGAGCGTCACCGCCACTTCGGGGAACGCCTCGACTCCGAATAGCGGGAGGGTCACGCCCGTGAGGCGCGGGCTCGTGGTGAGGCACACCTCGTCGACGAGTCCCGCGACGACGAACTGGCGCGCGAGGCCCGGCCCGCCCTCGCAGACGATCGACCGGAAGCCGTGCGACCGCAGGGCCGCGAGGATGTCTGCGGGGAGCATCCGGGGTCCTTCGACGGTGAGGATGTCTGCGTCGGGCAGCGTCTGCCGAACGCGATCGACGGCAGCGGCCGGACAGACCACGACGATAGGCGGGCCGTCGCCGCCGATGCGGTGGCCCTCGAGGTTGCCGGATCCCGTGACGACAGCGAGCGGGGCGCGCTTGGGCCGCAGGTAACCCTCGGCGCGAACCGATTCAGCCCCCACGAGAACGACGTCGGACAGCTCGCGGATGACCCCGAGGATGCGGCGGTCCACCGCACTCGTGAGTGTCTCGGAGGTGCCGTCCGAGCCCGCGGCGCTGCCGCTCACGCTCGTGACGAGGTTGAGTCGAAGCCACGGGACGCGCGGCGGTGCGTAGAGCTCGAGCAGGCGCTCGCGCGTGCCCTCCGCGTCCAGCTCGAGACTCTCGGCCGGGCCCGGATGCACGCGCCGAACGATCACGCGGGCGTTTCTGACGTGCTCAGCTTCTCCCGCACCTGCCGCTTGATGCGGGCGAGCATCGCGGTCATGCCCCGGATGCGCAGCGGAGACACGGCCTCGGTGAGCCCGAGGCCCTGCGGGAAGTCGTCGGCGACCGCGAGAACCTCGTCGGCGGTCAGGCCCGCGAGACCCTGCGCGAGGATCGAGGCGAACCCGCGGGTGGTCGGCGCCTCCTTGGGTGCCATCGCGAAGAGGTGGACGATGTTCGCATCGTCCACCTCCACGAAGATGAAGACGGGTGACTGGCACTCCTCGACGCGCTCGAACAGGTCCGGATGATCGGCATACCGTTCGGGCAGTGCTGGCAGCTCGTTCGAGAACTCGAGGAGGAGCTGTAGTCGCTCCTTGACCTCAAGCCCCAGGAAATCGTCTCGGATCTCGGCGAGCTGTTCGGGAAGGTCGGTCACCTCTCGAGTTTAGCGAGCGGCGGGCACGGCGCCCGGCTCTGCACCCTTGACGATCGGCACGCGCACGGCGGATCCCCACTCGGTCCACGAGCCGTCGTAGTTGCGCACGCCCTCGAAGCCCAGCAGGTGAGTGAGCACGAACCACGTGTGGCTCGAGCGCTCACCGATGCGGCAGTAGGCGACGATGTCGTCGCCGTCCTTGAGGCCGGCCTCGTCGCGGTAGAGGGCGTTGAGCTGGTCGAGCGGTCGGAAGGTGCCATCCTCGGCGGCAGCCTTCGCCCACGGGATGTTGCGAGCGCTCGGAATGTGGCCGGCGCGCAGGGTTCCCTCCTCGGGGTAGGCGGGAGCCGTGGTGCGCTCACCGCTGAACTCCTCGGGGGAGCGCACGTCGATGAGGGGGTTGCCGAGGTGGCTCAGCACCTGGTCCTTGTATGCACGGATCTTGCTGTCGTCGCGCGCGACGACGGGGTAGTCGACGGCAACTGCGGATTCGGCATCCGTCGTGTACTCGCGGCCGTCGGCCTCCCACTTGGCGCGACCGCCGTCGAGCAGACGCACGTCTTCGTGGCCGAAGAGCGAGAACACCCACAGCGCGTAGGCGGCCCACCAGTTGTTCTTGTCTCCGTAGATCACGACTGTCGTGTCACGCGAGATGCCCTTCGAGCCGAGGAGCTTCGCGAAGCCCTCGCCGTCGATGTAGTCGCGCTCGACGGGGTCGTTGAGGTCCGTGTGCCAGTCGATCTTCACCGCGGTCGGGATGTGGCCGGTCTCGTACAGCAGCACGTCTTCATCCGATTCGACGATGACGAGACCGGGAGTGCCGAGGTGTGCCTCGAGCCACTCACCGGAGACGAGCCGTTCGGGGTGGGCGAAGGCGGAGAACTGTGCGGCTGAATCGACCTCGACGGTCATGGTGGTACCTCCGGTGGGAAACTGGGTGGGAAGGGAGCGGCGCTAGGCTTGAAACACTCCCTGAAGACAAGGCTACGCGCAGGCGCTGGCCGCGTCGTAAGACTTCGACACATACGAGGCTGATTCCATGAGTGCCGAAGCAGCGGCAAACGCGCGGGCCGTTCCCGGCAGTCTTCTCGACCGTTCGCCTCAGCTCTCCGGGGCCGAAATGGTCGCGCAGCTCGTTCCTCCGCGCCAGTTCGCCTCCGCGACTCTCGACTCGTACCGGCCCGACCGCGACTACCCGTCACAGGGTGCAGCGGTCGCCGCCATCCGCAACTTCATCGCTGGTTGGACCTCGGCCAAGAGCAGCATCTTCGGGCGCAAGAAGGCACCCGAGGGGCTTCCGGGCATCTACCTCGACGGCGGCTTCGGCGTGGGCAAGACCCACCTTCTCGCGGCGCTGTGGCACGCGGCACCCGGTCGCAAATACTTTGGCACCTTCATCGAGTACACGGCCCTCGTGGGCGCGCTCGGGTACGCGGCATCCGTCGAGCTGTTCACGGGCGCATCCCTCGTCTGCATCGACGAGTTCGAGCTCGACGATCCGGGCGACACGCGCCTCATGTCACGCCTGCTCGGAGCTCTCGCCGACACCGGTACGCGCATCGCGGCCACGTCGAACACGCCGCCCAACGCGCTCGGCGAGGGTCGGTTCGCCGCACAAGACTTCCTGCGTGAGATCGACTCGCTCGCCGCCCGCTTCACGATCATGCGCATCGACGGCCTCGACTACCGCCGTCGCGACGTCGAGGCGCACGCGAAGGTGAGCCCGGATGCCCGCGCCGACGTCACCGGATGGGGCGGCATCCCCACCCTCGACGCCTTCGACGACGTGCTGTCGCACCTCGCGAGCGTGCACCCCTCGAAGTACGTCAAGCTCGTGGACGGCCTCTCGGCCATCGGGCTCACGGGCGTGCATCCCTTCCTCAACCAAACCGATGCCCTGCGTTTCGTGGCCTTCGTCGACCGCCTGTACGACGCCCAGGTGCGCATCGCGGCCGAGGGCACGCCGCTCGACGCGATCTTCCCGGAAGAGATGCTCGCGGGCGGCTATCGCAAGAAGTACCTTCGCGCGGTGTCGCGGCTCATCGCGCTGACGAACTACGCCGACTGAGCCCGCGCGTAGTGTCTGCTGCGCACGGCCGTCAGCACGCCTCCGATCACCGCGGCGATCAGTGACGCGATCAGCACGGCGAGGGTGACCTCGTCGGCGACCTTCCCGTCGCCGAACGCGAGCTCGTTCATGAGTAGCGAGACCGTGAAGCCGATTCCGCCGAGGCCGGCGAGGGCGATGATGTCGGGCAGGGGCAGCTTCGCCCGCGCGATGAGCGCGCCCGCGGTGATGCCGATCAGTTTGCCGATCGGGAGGGCGACGATGACCGCCCAGAATGCCGGGCTCAGTTCGCTCGGCTTCGCGTCGGGGAACGGCACGAGGGCAGCGACGAGGGCGAAGACGGGAAGGACGATGAGGTTTGACCAGGGCTCGATGGCGTGCTTGGCGCGCGCGGCCGGGGCGTCGGCCATGATCAGTCCGAGGGCGACACCGGCGATGGTGGGGTGGATGCCCGACGAGAACACCAGGTACCAGGCCGCGAGTCCGAGCAGCACGAGCACGGGCAGGAGCAGGGGGCCGCGCATCCGGTGACTGGCCAGGCCGAAGAGGAGGACGACCGGCACGGCCACGAGCAGCGGGATGGGCTGCAGGTCTTTCGTGAAGAACGCGGCGATGATGATGATCGCGATGAGGTCGTCGATAACGGCGAGGGCGAGCAGCAGCGCGCGGAACTTGGGCGGCAGCGACTTGCCCACGATCGCGAGAACACCGAGCGCGAAGGCGATGTCGGTGGCGGTCGGGATGGGCCAGCCGTCGGAGAGCGACGGTGCCAGTACGAGATACACGAGCGCGGGCACGATGACCCCGCCGACCGCCGCGACCGTAGGTACGAGCGCCTTGGCGGGGGAGTCGAGCTCCCCGTGCCGCAGTTCGTGCCGCAGTTCGATGGCGGCAAGGAAGAAGAAGATCGCCAGCAGGCCGTCTTTCACCCAGTGGCCGAGGGTCAGGGGGCCCAAGGAGAAGCCCTCCACAGCGTTGGCGAGCGGCGCCGCGGGGGAGTTGGCCAGGGTCAGACCCACCACCGCTGCGGCAAGGAGGAGTAGTGCCGAGAAGCGTTCGGAGCGCAGAAGAGCCATGCCTGAAGCCTAGGCGCAGGGTTCCCGGCAAATCGGTGGAGTGATGAAACACGATGTTTACATTCATCGTTGCCGCGTAACAGTCTCGAAACACGTTGACACCAGCGGCGAAACCTCCTCCCCCCAAACTGGGCTGCGTACCCGAGGTGAGACCCCTCCGTGCGGGACCCGACGGTGCATCCTTCGCATGTAACAAAGAGAGGTTCACACATGGATCAGGGCAATACCGCCTTCCTTCTGCTCGCAGCCGCACTCGTGCTGCTGATGACCCCCGGTTTGGCGTTCTTCTACGGCGGCCTCGTGCGTGCCAAGAGTGTTATCTCGATGATGATGATGAGCTTCGGCGCCATCGGCCTCATCGGCGTGCTGTGGGCCATCTACGGCTACGCGGTGGCGTTCCCCACCATCGAAGGCACTGCGCCCTCGCCCTGGATGTTCGACACCAGCAACTTCCTCCTCGGCGCTGCTGTTGCTGACGCTGCTGACCCGGTGGCCGGCTACCCGACCCTCGCTTTCGTGGCCTTCCAGGCGACCTTCGCGATCATCACCGTCGCCCTGATCTCGGGTGCCATCGCTGACCGCGCCAAGTTCGGCTCGTGGATGATCTTCGCGGGCATCTGGGCCACTGTCGTGTACTTCCCCGTCGCGAGCTGGGTGTTCAACTTCGGTCTCGCGGAGGACGGCTCGTTCTCCTACGGCGGATGGATCACCCACGGCCTGCAGGACATCTTCGGCGTCGGCGTCATCGACTTCGCCGGTGGTACCGCTGTGCACATCAACGCTGGTGCTGCTGCGCTTGCCTTGGCGCTCGTGCTCGGCAAGCGCGTCGGCTTCGCGAAGGGCATCGCCGTTCCCCACAACCCGCCGTTCGTGCTCCTCGGCGCCGGTCTCCTGTGGTTCGGCTGGTTCGGCTTCAACGCGGGCTCCGAGCTCGCCGCTGACGGCACCGCCGCGATCGCCTTCGTCAACACGCTCATCGCTCCCGCCGCCGCGCTGCTCGGCTGGCTCGTTGTCGAGAAGATCAAGGATGGCAAGCCGACCTCCGTCGGTGCCGCATCCGGTGCCGTTGCCGGTCTCGTTGCGATCACCCCCGCGTGTGGTTCGCTCACGCCCGGCTGGGCCCTGGTTCTCGGCGCACTCGCCGGTATCATCTGCGCCCTCGCGATCGACCTGAAGTTCAAGCTCGGCTTCGACGACTCGCTCGACGTCGTGGGTGTCCACCTCGTCGGTGGTCTCGTCGGAACCCTGTTCTTGGGCTTCTTCGCCAACGGCACGGGCCTCGTCAACGGTGGCAACGGTTCGCAGCTGCTCGTGCAGGCGATCGCGGCCTTCTCCGTGCTCGTCTACTCGTTCGTGCTCGCCTTCATCATCGGTTTCATCATCGAGAAGACGATCGGCTTCCGCATCAAGAACGAGGACGAGATCGCCGGCATCGACACCGTGGTTCACGGTGAAGAGGGCTACGTGCTCACCGACGCCAAGGCGTAACAGCAGAACACACAGCAGAGGGGTGCCGCTCCGTGGGAGCGGCACCCCTTACTGTTTCCCTGAGGGGGCCCGTTGAACAACTGGACTGTGGTGGCCGCATCCGTTGCCGCGATCCTCGTCGTGCTGGTCTCCCTCGCTGTCGTAGACGCCCGGATGCTCCCCGCCGCCCCGTGGCGTAGGTCTGTGCTTCTCTCTCTCGCGTGCGCAGCTGCCGGCGCTCTCGCCTGGTTGGTCCTGGCCCCGTGGCTCGCACCGGACGTCCAGCCCGACCTCTTCCTGCCCATCGGCGCCCTCGCCGGGGTCGCCGCTTACCTCGCGACCATCGCTGTGCGCGCGGCGGGCGGCGGGGTCGTCGCGACGATCGTCTTCGCACTCGCGTGGAGCTGCATAGTCTTCGTCCCCACGGCGATCCTGACCTTCGCGCCTTACGCGGCATCGTGGCCCATCGCCATCGCGCCCGTCGACCACGGCGGATCCCTCGCCCTCAATGTCTCGGCGGGGGCCGCCGCCATGGGCGTGCTGCTGCTGGGCGGCCCGCGCCTGCGCACCGCGACGATCGGACGCATGACGGGTGTGATCGCGATGGTCGGCCTGTCCGTCGGCTGGCTGGCGTGGCTCGTGGGGGCCGAACTGGCCATCGACGACGTGACGCCGAGCATCCTGCTGAACGGTCTCGTGGGGGGCGGCGGCGGCGTTGTCGGATGGTTGGTGGTGCAGCGGCTGAGTCACCGATCCACGACTCTCAATGCCGTGGCGGGAGGGCTCGTGAGCGGACTGGTGGCCGTTACGGCGGGGGCGCCGCTGTTCACGCCTGTCTCGGCCGCGGCGGCGGGCATCCTGGCGGGCGGTGCCGCCTGCATCTTCACGTTGCGCCGCGTGGGGGCGAGCCGTCGCCAACAGTGGTTCGTCGTCGCGTCGCACCTCATCGCCGCGGCGGTCGGCATCGTGGTGTTGGGGCTCCTCGCCACGGGCATGGGGTTCCTGTTCACCGGGTCGCTAGCCCTCATTATCAACCAGGTCGCGGGAACCGTACTGGTCGCGAGCTACTCGACGATCGTCTCGATCGTGCTGTGGTTGCCCTTGCGATGGATAGTCGGCGCCCTCCGGAAGGTCGAGACGACGTGATCGAACCGATAACGCGAACCGCACCGGAGTTGCACGGCCGCGCTGTCGCGAGCCAACGCTGGTCGACGGCGACCTTCCTGCACTGGCGGGTGGAGTCCGAGCTCATCGCACCGCTGCTGCCCGTCGGGGTCCGCCCGGACGAGCACGACGGCTCCAGCTGGGTGGGCCTCATCGCCTTCTACCTCGACCGAGCGACGCTTCTCGGCAGTCCGCCGGTTCCGTACTTCGGGGCGTTCACCGAGATCAACGTGCGGCTCTACGGCGTTGACGCGGCGGGACGCAGGGGAGTCGTGTTCCTGTCGCTCGAGGCCTCGCGGCTGGCGGCGGTGCTCGCGGCGAGGGCGGCGTTCTCGATCCCGTACTTCTGGTCGCGCACGTCGCAGCGCGAATCCGAAGGCAGCGTCGAGTACCACGCCACTCGCCACCTGGGTGCGGGGGAGTCGCACATGGTCGCCCGACCGGGCGAACCGATCGAGCCGGATGCCACGGCCGACTTCCTTACCGCGCGCTGGGCCCTCTTCACCACGAGGCGGGGGCGAACGCTGTACCTGCGCAACCACCACGAGCCGTGGCCCTTGCGGGCGGCGACGCTCGAGAGCCTCGACGACACCCTGTTGGAGCGCGCCGGATTCCCCGGCCTCGCGGGTCGCGCACCCGACTCGGTGCTCTACAGCGCGGGAGTGACCACGTGGTTCGGCTCGTCGAGCACTCGGCGAGTGAGCAGCACGGAGCCCGCCACTGCGGCGGGCATCACCACTATTGCCCCGAGGGGCACGAGGAAGAGCAGGTAAGCGGCCGCGCCGAAACCCAGCGCCAACGGGCGACGTGAGCGCAGGGCGGCGCGACGCTGGCGGAAGGTGAGTCCACGTGCGTCGAAGGCGAGGCCGGTGAGCTCGAGGACGAGGAACCATCCGCCCACGAACGCCCCGAGGAGTGCGGCGAGGATCGCCCCGACTGCGGGGACGAGCCCGAGGGCGAAGAGCGCGATGCCGATGAGGATCGTGGGCACGAGCATCCGGAGCCCGCCGACGATGCCGAGGCCCACGGACTTCCAGAATCCGGGAGCCCGGTCGGGAAGCTCGCCGAGCCGCGCTTCTGCATGGCGCCAGATGAGCTCGTAGAAGGGCTGCCCGATGATGAGGGTGAGTGTCGTGAATGTCGATGACACGAGGAAGAGCGCCGCGATGATGAAGGCCACCGCAATGGCGCCGCGGACCAGATCGCGCCACACGCGGTCCCATGGGTCGGCGAACGGGGTTGCCGCGATCGTGAGCGCCTCGATGTTGAGGGCGAGGATGACGAGGCCAACGGTGAACAGGGCGGCAACGATGACAGCCGGGATGAGGCCCAGAACCATCCGGCCGGGCGCGGTGCGCCACGTGGCGAAGCCCCTGAACAGGAGCCCCATACCGGAGAAGAACTCTCGTGAGCGTCTCACGTGGATCTCTCCTTGCGTAGTCCGCTGGGAACAGAGGCCGAGAACAGAGTCAGTGGGCGATACCGGACTCGAACCGATGACCTCTTCCGTGTGAAGGAAGCGCGCTACCAACTGCGCCAATCGCCCGCAGAGACAATCTTGCCACAGGATTGCGACCCGCCCGTCACACGATTGGCTCTCGCCGGACGGATCGGCTACAGTCATCTAGCACGCAGAAATGCGGGCATGCGGATGTGGCGCAGTGGTAGCGCATCACCTTGCCAAGGTGAGGGTCGCGAGTTCGAATCTCGTCATCCGCTCGAGTAGGAGTGTCAGTTCTGCTGATGTTTTAGTAGCCCCGGCCTCCTGCACGCGGTGGCGTGGCCGAGAGGCGAGGCAACGGCCTGCAAAGCCGTGTACACCGGTTCAAATCCGGTCGTCACCTCGGTGCTTGTTTGCAAATCCTTCGGATTTCGCAACTAGGTTCCATGCAAGATCCTTGGGCGGTTGGCGCAGCGGTAGCGCGCTTCCCTGACACGGAAGAGGTCGCTGGTTCGATCCCAGTACCGCCCACCATCGAATGACCCGGAGTGTGCTCCGGGTCATTTCTGGTTTCGGGGGAACCACGAGTCGCGCGAACACCGCGGCTTTTCTCACCCTGGTGGCCACGAGCCATCCGGCGGCCGGCCGCGTGCTCAACGTCGTCGACGGCGACACCGAGTTGACGAGCGCTCTCTAGAGTCGTTCTATGCGAGATCCACATGACTCGGTTCGCGCGCACGCTGGGATCACGGTCATCCTGAGCCTGCTCCTGGGTTTCGTCCTCGCCGCTGTATTCCTGCTGTTCGTCGCCATGAGACAGGCATCGTTCCGAGGATGGGACGACTTCGGCGTACTGTTGGCCGCCGCGCTACTGGCGACCGCCGTGGTGCCGCTCGCCATCCTCGCGAGTCTGCTGGCGCCGTGGATCGCCGGTGAGGCGGCCCGCGGCAGGCGTCCGGTGGTCTACGGCTTCGTGTATGGGGCGGTGGTGGGCGCAGCGGCGCTGGTCGGCGTCGTCCTTCTCGGACTCGGCGTGCTCTCCGTTCCTCTGGTCGCGGCTGTGGCGGTACTCGGCGTCCTCGGCGGCTGGCTGATCCGCAAGGCCGCGCTCGCCCTGGGCGCGCTCTGACCGCTATGCGATCCGGATGCCCGTGAGCTGCGCGCTCGCATCCCACAGCCGCGCGGCATCGGCTGCGCTGCGCAGGGGCCCGTAGAGCGCCTGCACCTTGGGCGCCCCGCCCAAGCCACCAAGACCTCCCGGTCCGAACATCGCGTCGGCGGGAGCATCCGTCGTCGCGGCGAGCACAGCCGGCAACGCGGCACTCTCGGCGGTGCCGACCAGGATCCCGCGGCGCGACAGTGCACGGATCACCCGCACCGCTGTCGTGTCGCCGCCGCGGCCGATCTCGGGCCTCGCGGCCAAAAGGCTGGTCGGCGCGACGCCCGGATGCGACACCGTGCTCGTGATTCCCCAGCCAGCGGACTCACTGCGCCGCTGCAGTTCGACGCCGAGCATCCCGATCGCGATCTTCGACTGCGCGTACGCGCGGCCGACGTCGTATGAGCGCTCCCAGTTGAGGTCGTCCCAGTTGATCGAGCCGCGCTGCGCGGCGATGCTCGTCTGCGACACGACGCGCGCACCGCCCTCGCGCAGTAGGGGAAGCAGGTGGGCGACGAGGGCGAAATGCCCGAGGTGGTTGGTGCCGAACTGGATCTCGAAGCCGTCGGCCGTGGTCTGACGTGCAGGCGGATTCATGAGTCCTGCGTTGTTGATCAGGATGTTGATGGGCCTCGTGAGCGAAGCAGCGAGCGCGGCGACGGAGGCGAGAGACGACAGGTCGAGCTCGTGGAGGGTGAGCCGGGCATCCGGAACCTGCTGGCGAATCGCAGCAATGGCCAGTTCGCCCTTCTGTAGGTTGCGCACGGGAAGGGCGATCTCGGCTCCGGCGGCGGCGAGGCGGCGCGCTATCGAGAGGCCGATTCCGTCGCTCGCGCCGGTGACGACGGCGTATTTTCCGGTGAGATCGGGAACTGTGATGTCGATTGTTGAGGGCATGCGCCCAGCTTGCGCTCGATGCGGCAGGTTATCCACGGATCATCGATCCGCTGATAACCGCGGGCCGGTGCAGTAGAAACTACCTATGGACATGGATCGCGTGGGGCTCGCCGAGTTCCTGCGGCACCGGCGTGCAGCGCTGCAGCCGGAAGACGTCGGTCTGCCTCGTGGACGCCGGCGCCGTACCGAGGGTCTCCGCCGGGAGGAAGTGGCAGCCCTCAGCCACATGTCGACCGACTACTACTCGCGCATCGAGCGCGAGGTCGGTCCCCAGCCGTCTGAGCAGATGATCGCGTCGATCGCACAGGGGCTCCATCTCTCGGCGCAGGAGCGTGACCACCTCTTCAGCCTCGCTGGCCATCACGCGCCGACGCGCGAAGCGGCGAACGATCACGTGAACCCCGGGATGCTGCGCATCCTCGACCGGCTCGGCGACACCCCGGCGGAGATCGTGACCGAGCTGGGGGAGACGCTGCTGCAGACCCCGCTAGGAGTCGCGCTCACGGGCGACACGGCGTCGCTCGTCGGGCCGTCGCGCAGCATCGGCTACCGCTGGTTCGCCGATCCGGAGTCCCGCTCGCTGTACGCGGAGGAGGATCACGCGTTCCTCTCGCGCCTCTGGGTATCCGGGTTGCGGGAGGTAGTCGGCCGCCGCGGACCGGACTCGCGCGCCGCTGGCTTCGTCGACCTGCTCACCGCGTCGAGCGCGGAGTTCCGTGAGCTGTGGGCAACGCACGAGGTGGGGCTGCGTCCGGGAGCCACGAAGCGCTTCGTCCACCCCGAGCTCGGCGGGCTCGAACTCACGTGCCAGTCGCTCGCCGACCCGGAGGGCACGCACGCTCTGCTCGTCTACACGGCCATCCCGGGCAGCGAGAGCGCGCACAAGCTCGAGCTGCTGTCGGTCATCGGGTCGCAGCAGATCGCGCCGTTCTAGATCACGTACTACGCGACCGGGTCCGAGTTGGGGCGCTGACCCGCACGGCACACCGGGAGCGGTCATCCGTCGCCCCGCGGAGGCCCAAAACGCAGGAGATCCCCGCCGAATGAGTACAGGGGAGCCTGCGGGGGCCGTGGAGCGCAGAATCTCCTGCATTTTGGGCGCACGGGACGAGCACCCCGCGGCGCGGGCGCCCATCCGCACACGACTAAAGTTGCAGGGTGAGTACCGGATTCGAACTGTTCACCGACCGCAACGTCGTCGCCATGCGCGTCAACGGCGAGCTCAAAGACCTCGCCGCCACGACGACGGAGAGCGACACCGTCGAGCCGGTCACCATCGACTCCGAAGACGGGCTCAACATCCTGCGGCACTCGGCGGCGCACGTCATGGCTCAGGCCGTGCAGTCGATCAACCCGGAGGCGAAGCTCGGCATCGGTCCGCCCATCGTCGACGGGTTCTACTACGACTTCGATGTGGCAGAGCCCTTCCAGCCGGAAGACCTCAAGGCCATCGACAAGGCCATGGAGCGGATCATCCGTCAGGGCCAGCGCTTCCAGCGCCGGGTCGTTACCGAGGCCGAGGCGCGTGCGGAGCTGGCTGACGAGCCGTACAAGCTCGAACTCATCGGCCTCAAGGGCTCGGGCGACTCCCACACCGACGACAACGAGTCGGTGGAGGTCGGCGGCGCCGAGCTCACCATCTACGACAACGTCGACGGCAAGACCGGCGAGGTCTACTGGAAAGACCTCTGCCGGGGCCCGCACCTTCCCAACACCCGGATGATCGGCAACGGCTGGTCGCTCGTGCGCAACGCCGCCGCCTACTGGCGCGGCAGCGAGAAGAACAAGCAGCTGCAGCGCATTTACGGAACCGCCTGGCCCACCAAAGACGAGCTGCGGGCCCACCAGGAACGCCTGGCGGAGGCAGCAAAACGCGACCACCGCAAGCTCGGCAAGGAGCTCGACCTGTTCTCCTTCCCGGAGGAGATCGGCTCGGGCCTGTCGGTGTGGCACCCGCGCGGCGGCATCGTGCGCGGCGAGATCGAACAGCACGCCCGCAAGCGCCACCAGGAGGGCGGCTACACCTACGTGTACACGCCGCACATCACCAAGGCCGACCTGTTCATCACCTCGAACCACCTCGTCACGTACAAGGAGGGGATGTTCCCGCCCATCCGCATGGACGAGGAGCGCGACGCGGATGGCACCATCACCAAGGCAGGGGTGGACTACTACCTCAAGCCCATGAACTGCCCGATGCACATCCTCATCTACAAGGAGCGCGGCCGCAGTTACCGCGACCTGCCGATGCGCCTCGCGGAGAACGGCACGGTCTACCGCAACGAGCTCAGTGGCGCTCTGCACGGCCTCACCCGCGTGCGCGGCTTCACCCAGGACGACTCTCACCTCTTCGTGACCCCGGAGCAGCTGGAGGACGAGGTCACCAAGGTGCTCGACTTCGTGGTCTCGATGCTGCGCGATTTCGGGCTTGAAGACTTCGAGCTCGAGCTCTCGATGAAGGACGACGAGAAGTCGAAGTGGATCGGCTCCGACGAGTTCTGGGAATACTCGACCAACGCCCTGCGCCACGTCGCCCAGCGCACCGGTCTGAAGCTCACCGAGGTCCCCGGCGAGGCGGCCTTCTACGGCCCCAAGATCGACCTCAAGACGAAGGACGCTATCGGTCGCGTCTGGCAGCTCTCGACCGTGCAGGTCGACGTCAACCTGCCCGAGCGCTTCGACCTCGAGTTCACCGACAAAGACGGCACCAAGCAGCGCCCGATCATGATCCACCGTGCACTGTTCGGCTCCATCGAGCGGTTCTTCGCGATCCTGCTCGAGCACTACGCCGGCGCCTTCCCGGCGTGGCTGTCGCCCGTGCAGGTCGTGGGAATCCCCGTGGCTGAGGCTTACGAGGACTACCTCGGCGACGTCATCCGCCAGCTCAGGGAAGTCGGTGTGCGCGCAGAACTCGACGATTCGAGCGAGCGTATGCAGAAGAAGATCCGCACTCACACGACCATGAAGGTTCCCTTCCAGCTCATTGCGGGCGAGGAAGACCAGAAGAACGGCTCGGTGAGCTTCCGCTTCCGCGACGGCACGCAGGAGAACGGCGTGCCGATCCCCGATGCGATTGCCCGGATCACGAAGGCTATCGCCGACCGCGTGCAGGTCTGACCGATGCGTGACTACGACGGCACCGAGCTCGGTGAGGGGGAGCCGGCATCCGGCTTCGCGGCCGTACCCGACGCCTTCCAGCGCCTCTGGACTCCGCACCGCTTCGCCTACATCGAGTCGAACCACCGGCAGGCACCTGCCGACGAGGGCTGCCCGTTCTGCGAGGCGCCCCGGATGACCGACGAGCAGTCGCTCATCGTCGCCAGAGGCACCCACGCCTACGTGCTGCTCAACCTGTTCCCCTACAACAGCGGACACCTCCTCGTGTGCCCCTACCGCCATGTTGCGACGTATGACATCGCGACCGCGGAGGAGATTGCCGAGATGGGTACCCTGACGCAGGTGGCGATGCGCGTGCTCACGGAGACGTCGGGCGCGCAGGGCTTCAACATCGGCATGAACCAGGGCCGCCTCGCGGGCGCGGGGATCGCCGAGCACCTCCACCAGCACGTGGTCCCGCGGTGGGCCACCGACTCGAACTTCCTCCCCATCATTGCCGGCACGAAGGCGGTTCCCCGCCTGCTGGGCGAGGTGCGCGAGGAGATCTCCGGGGCGTGGCCGCAAGCCACAGCCTGACCATTGGCCGGAGCGACCCCCGGCCGACCCCAAGTAGAATCTAGGAACATGACTGAAGAACTGGGCACCGCCCGCGTCAAGCGCGGACTCGCCGAAATGCTCAAGGGCGGCGTCATCATGGACGTCGTCACCGCCGACCAGGCGAAGATCGCCGAAGACGCGGGAGCCGTGGCCGTCATGGCGCTCGAGCGTGTCCCGGCCGACATCCGTTCCCAGGGTGGCGTTGCACGGATGAGCGACCCCGACCTCATCGACGGCATCATCGCCGCCGTCTCGATCCCCGTCATGGCGAAGGCCCGTATCGGCCACTTCGTCGAGGCACAGGTTCTCGAGGCTCTCAAGGTTGACTACATCGACGAGTCCGAGGTTCTGAGCCCCGCCGACTACGTGAACCACATCGACAAGTGGAACTTCTCAGTTCCCTTCGTCTGCGGTGCCACGAACCTCGGTGAGGCGCTGCGCCGCATCACCGAGGGCGCGGCGATGATCCGTTCCAAGGGTGAGGCAGGCACGGGCGATGTCTCCGAGGCCACCAAGCACATCCGCACCATCCGTGGTGAGATCGCAGCGCTCAAGGGCAAGTCGAAGGACGAGCTCTATGTCGCGGCCAAGGAGCTGCAGGCGCCCTACGAGCTCGTGCGCGAGGTCGCCGAGCTCGGCAAGCTTCCCGTCGTGCTCTTCACCGCCGGTGGCGTTGCCACCCCCGCCGACGCGGCCCTCATGATGCAGCTCGGTGCCGACGGCGTGTTCGTCGGCTCGGGAATCTTCAAGTCGGGCAACCCCGCTCAGCGCGCCGCGGCGATCGTCAAGGCGACAACGTTCTACGAAGATGCGAACATCATCGCCGAGGCCTCCCGCGGCTTGGGCGAGGCGATGGTCGGCATCAACGTGTCCGACTTGCCGGCACCCCACCGCCTCTCCGAGCGTGGCTGGTAGCGGTACGCCGACCGTAGGAGTCCTCGCCCTCCAGGGCGATTTCCGCGAGCACCTCGCGGTTCTGAACGGCTTGGGCGCTGAGGCGATCCCGGTGAAGCGGCCGGAAGAACTTGCGCGCGTGAGCGGGCTGGTGATTCCGGGCGGCGAGTCGAGCGTCATGGACAAGCTGAGCCGCATGTTCGGCATGGCGGATCCGCTCACGGCGGCAATTGCCTCCGGGATGCCCGTGTACGGCACGTGCGCGGGGCTCATCATGCTCGCCGACACCGTGCTCGACGCCATTGACGGCCAGCAGACCCTCGGCGGCTTCGACCTCGTGGTGCGCAGGAATGCCTTCGGCTCACAGCTCGACTCGTTCGAGACAGACCTCGATGTGCCCGCGATCGGCGAGCCGCCCGTGCACGCGGTGTTCATCAGAGCGCCCGTCGTCGAGACCGTGGGCCCCCGTGCGACGGCCCTCGCCTCGCTGTCGGATGGCCGCGTCGTCGCGGTAGAGCAGGGCAACCTCCTCGGCACCTCGTTCCATCCCGAAATGACGGGCGATACGAGGTTCCACGAGTACTTCCTGCGAAAAGTGGCCCGTGCCTGAGGTAATCAACCTGCGCTGGATGCACGAGGCCCACGTGGAGTCGGCGCATCCGGTGTACCTCCTCGAAGACAGCGATGAGTGCACGGCCACGTTCGAGCCGGGGAATGCCGTGGGGATGCACTCCACGCGCCCCAAGGGTGGCCCGCGCGGCCGCAACCTCGAGCCGGGCACCCCGCACACCGGGTTCGCCGAGGGCATCTGGACCGGGGACGGCGTGGTCCGCGTCCACCGCCCCGGTCAGGAGTGGTCGACGTGGCGGTGGCTGTCTCACGATCGCATCTGGTCGAGCCAGTGGTACGTGAACCTCGAGGAGCCGTGGGTGCGCTCCAGGTCCGGGTTCGACACCGAGGACTGGATACTCGATGTCGTCGTCGGAGATGACGGGTGGCGCTACAAGGACGAGGACGAGCTCGAGTGGGCACTCAGTTCGGGACGGTTCGACGCGCGGCAGATCGAGCGGATCCGCCGGGCCGGGCTCCACGCGGTCGAGATGATCGACTCCCGTGCCTGGCCGTTCGACGCGGACTGGAGCCGGTGGGTGCCCGAGGCCGGTCTCTCGGTCCCCGCACTTCAGCCGGGCTGGGACGATCCACGCTGATCTAACGTAGGGGGATGGGACTCTACTCGGACTTCGGCCCCCGCCGCACACGCCAGATCATCGGCGACATCCTCGCTCTCGCCGCCATCGCCGCGTGGGTGTGGCTCGGCATCGCCGTGTACCAGCTCGTGGAGAATCTCGCGGCGTTCGGTGTTCAGATGGAGGAGGCGGGCGCGGGCTTCAAGCAGACCATGACCGAGGTGGGGCAGACCCTCGGCGGGATACCCCTCATCGGCGGCGGGATCCGCGCACCCTTCGATGGCGCGAGCGGAGCGGGCGGCGCGCTCGAGGCCGCGGGCCAGAGCCAGCAGGTAGCCGTGAACCAGCTCGCCACGGGCCTCGGCCTTGGCATCTCCGTGCTGCCGATCATCATGATCCTCGTGCTGTGGCTCGTGCCGCGCATCCGGTTCGCCCGCCGCTCGGGCCGCGCTCGCGCCATCGTCAAGTCGGGCGCGGGGATCGACCTGCTCGCGCTGCGCGCCCTTGCGAGTCAGAAGATCTCGGCACTGCAGGAGGTCGATCCGGATGCCATGGCGGCGTGGCGCCGCGGCGACGAGAAGGTCATGCGATCACTGGCACAGCTCGAGCTCAAGACGTCCGGCGTGCGCCTTCAGGACTGATCAAGCCGCAGTGCGCCGTCGCGGAACGAGAGCGTCAGCGTGGCGACAGAATGCTCGTGCCGCTGCATCCGCCGGGTGACAGTGCGACCCCGCACGATGAGTTCGTCGTGCTCGGCGTGCTGGGGACGGTACTGCTCCATGAACGAGCGCATCGCCAGCACGCCCTGCTCCGGCGTGAGCGTGTCGAGAGCGAGCCCGAGCGCGGTGAGATGGCGTAGGAAGGCGTTCCGCGAATAGGCGATCCGGAACCAGTGAGTCGGCACGCTGGCGATGTTACCTAGAATGTTCACCATGTCAGGCCACTCCAAATGGGCAACCACGAAGCACCAGAAGGCGATCAAAGATCAGCGCCGTGCAAAGTCGTTCGCCAAGCTCATCAAGAACATCGAAGTCGCAGCCAAGATGGGCGGTGCAGATCTCTCGGGTAACCCGACGCTGGTCGATGCCGTGCAGAAGGCCAAGAAGACGTCGGTTCCCAACAGCAACATCGACTCCGCGATCAAGCGCGGTGCCGGGCTCACGGGCGAGTCTGTCGACTACCTGACGATCATGTACGAGGGCTACGGAGCGGGCGGCGTAGCGCTCCTCATCGAGTGTCTCACCGACAACAAGAACCGCGCGGCGGCCGAGGTGCGCACAGCGATGTCGCGCAACGGCGGCAACCTCGCCGATCCGGGCAGCGTCGCCTACAACTTCACCCGCAAGGGCGTCATCTCCATCACGAAGACCGACGCGGTCAGCGAGGATGACATCCTCCTCGCCGTTCTCGACGCCGGCGCCGAAGAGGTCACCGACCGGGGCATGGGGTTTGAGGTCATCACGGATACCTCGCACCTCGTCGCGGCCCGTGAGGCCCTTCAGGAGGCCGGTATCGACTACGACTCGTCCGAGGCGGAGTTCGTCCCGAACCTGACCGTCGACGTCGACGCCGAGACCGCTCGCAAGGTCATGCGTCTCATCGACGCCCTCGAAGACCTCGAAGACGTGCAGAACATATATTCGAATTACGACGTGTCGGCCGAGGTTCAGGCGGAGTTGGACGAAGAATAGGGGTCATGTCGCTGCGGGTATTGGGAATCGATCCAGGTCTCACCCGCTGCGGCATCGGCATCGTGGATGTCTCGGCAACACGGTCGGCAACGCTCGTGTATGTCGGGGTCATCGCGACACCGCCCGATCTTGCTCTCGAGCAGCGCCTCCTCGCGATCGCGCGCGGGATCGAGGACGCCCTCGACAGGTTCTCACCGACAGCTGTCGGCCTTGAACGGATGTTCGCCCAGCACAACCTCCGCACGGTCATGGGTACCGCCCAGGCGAGCGGTGTTGCACTGCAGGTCGCTGCATCCCGAGGGCTCGCTGTGGGGCTACACACCCCGAGTGAGGTGAAGGCGGCCATCACGGGCTACGGAGCCGCAGACAAGAAGCAGGTGGGAACCATGGTCGCCAAGGTTCTGGGCCTCGCCGAGATGCCGCGGCCGGCCGACGCTGCCGACGCCCTCGCCATCGCCCTGTGCCACGCGTGGAAGGGTCCGTCCCTCGTCGTGGCGGGCGGCGCGCTCACGCCCGCCCAGCAGGCGTGGCGCGCAGCCGAACGGGCAGCGCGATGATCTCGTCCGTGCGGGGCACGGTGCTCGCGGCCGTCGGGACGTCCGTGGTCATCGAGGTCGGGGGAGTCGGTCTCGCTGTACAGGTCACCCCCCAGCACGCCCTCTCCCTGCGCGTCGGATCGGAGACCATGGTGCGCACGGCACTCATCGTGCGGGAAGACGACCTCTCGCTCTACGGCTTCTCCGAGGCCGACGAGTTGTCGGTGTTCGACCTCTTGCGGGGCGTCACGGGCGTCGGTCCGAAGAGCGCCATGGGTGTGCTCGCAGCGATGAGCCCAGCGCAGATCGCCCGGGCGGTGGCCGTAGAAGACGATTCCGCCTTCCGCAAGGTCAGCGGGATCGGCCCCAAGACCGCGAAACTGATAGTCCTGTCGCTGGCCGGGAAACTGCTCGGCATTCAGGCCTCTGTTCGAGCATCCGTGCCCACGCGTGCGTCGACGGTGGGGGAAAACGTAACGGTCGCGCTCGTCGGCCTCGGCTGGCCTGAGCGCGTCGCCATGCAGGCCGTCGAGGATGCCCTCGCCGACGCCTCGGACGCGGAGCGCGATGCCGTGCCCACCATGCTGCGCCTGGCCCTCGCCCGGCTCGGCCCCGCGGGAGGCAACTCGTGAACGACTCGATCATCAGTTCCACCCCGGAGTCGGAGGCCGAACTCGCCTTCGAGGGCGCGCTGCGGCCCAAGTCGCTCGGCGAGTTCGTGGGGCAGTCGAAGGTACGCGGCCAGCTCCAGTTGCTCCTGCAGGCGGCGACCATGCAGAACCGCACCCCCGACCACATCCTCCTCGCTGGCCCTCCCGGCCTGGGCAAGACGACGCTCGCGATGATCATCGCGCACGAGGGTAACCGCCCGCTGCGCATGTCGAGCGGTCCGGCCATCCAGCACGCGGGCGACCTCGCTGCCGTGCTGTCGTCACTCGTGCCCGGCGAGGTGCTGTTCATCGACGAGATCCACCGCATGGCGCGCTCCGCCGAGGAGATGCTCTACCTCGCCATGGAAGACTTCCGCATCGACATCATGGTGGGCAAGGGCGCTGGCGCCACGAGCATTCCGCTCGACCTGGCACCGTTCACGCTCGTGGGCGCGACGACGCGGTCCGGGATGCTCCCCAACCCGTTGCGCGACAGGTTCGGCTTCACCGCCCACCTGGAGTTCTACGACGAGAAGGAGCTCGAGCAGGTGCTGCAGCGCGCCGCAGCCCTCCTTGACCTCGACGTCGACAAAGAGGCCCTCGCCGAGATCGCGGGGCGCTGCCGCGGCACTCCGCGTATCGCCAACCGCCTCCTGCGCCGTGTGCGGGACTACGCGCTCGTGCACGGCACGCGCGCGGGGATCGACGCCGTGCACGCGGCCCTCGAGCTCTACGACGTCGATGAACTCGGACTCGACCGCCTCGACAGGGCAGTGATGCAGACGGTTCTCACGCGCTTCGACGGTGGGCCGGTCGGACTCAACACCCTTGCGGTCTCAGTCGGCGAGGAATCCGACACCATCGAATCGGTGGTCGAGCCGTTCCTCGTACGCATCGGATTGCTCACACGCACGCCGCGCGGCCGTGTCGCCACGCGCGAGGCGTGGAAGCACTTTGGGCTCACCCCGGCACGGTCTGCCTCTGGGGCGGTCGGGCTTTTCGGGGATGACCTATAATTCTGAGGTGGCCCTTCAGCTTTCCTGAGGTGGCTCCGCAGGCAGTCTGCATAGACTTGCCCGCCTACAGACTCCCTTTGGAAGGTATCTCATGGTCCTCGACCCGTTGACAATCGGAATGCTCGTCATTCTCGCCGTGCTCGTCTTCTTCATGTTCCGCAACAGCCGCAAGCGCAAGGCTCAGGCGGAGGAGCTGCGCCAGCAGATCGTCCCCGGTGCCGATGTCATGACCAACTTCGGCCTCTACGGCAAGCTCATCTCGATGGACGAGGTCACCAAGGAGGCAGAGCTCCAGGTCGCCAAGGGCGTCATCGTCAAGGTGCACAGCCAGACCATCGCCAAGGTCGTCGACCCCACGGTGGGTGCTGCGGGGGGCATCGACGGCGAGCCCCGCTCGGTCGAGGAGGCCATGGCCATCGCGAACCGCGAGGAGGCCGAGCGCGAGGCCGCGAAGAACTCCGCAGAGCCCCAGTACGGCGAGCGTGTCGACGAGGCAGCGGCCGAGGCGAAGAAGCCCGTCCGTCGCACGACGAAGAAGACCGCGGAGTAGCACTACTCTTGGGTGCTAGCCAGCTACAGCTGTAGTCCGGCTAGCACCTTTTCGGGTGCCCGCGAGCGTTCGCACGCCGGCCCGTACAGAAAGCTGAGTTGCACAGGTGGCAAGATCTACCTCCGCGCGTAAGGCGGTGAACGCGCTTATCGGACTGGGAGTCATCGTCCTCGTCCTCGTGGGTGCGAACCTCGCCCAGGTGCTCTTCAATGGCGGAAGCTGGGCTCCCAAGCTCGCGCTCGACCTCGAGGGCGGCACGCAGATCATTCTCGCGCCGAAGCTCGAGAGCGGGCAGCAGGTCACCCAGGACCAGCTCGACCAGGCCGTCTCGATCATCCGCCAGCGCATCGACGCGAGTGGCGTGTCCGAGGCCGAGATCAACACGCAGGGTTCCCAGAACATCGTCGTGTCGATCCCCGGTCGACCGGACGACGAGACCCTGCGCCGCATCGAGTCCTCCGCGAAGCTCGAGTTCCGGCCCGTGATCTATACGGAGGCCGCAGCCACGAGCGCCGTCGACGCGAGCGGCAACCCGATCGACCCGTCGACGGCAACTCCCACCCCGACGCCCACGGTGGACCCGTCGCTCTCGACGACTCCCACCGCCGTGCCCACCGACGCAAGCGACCCCAACTGGGTGAGCCCCGCGCTGCTTGCCGAGTACCAGTCATTCGACTGCGCGAGCCTGGATAAGGCGCAGACGAACGTCGCGCCCGCCGACCAGCCGCTCATCACGTGCGAGACCGACGGCAGCTACAAGTACATCCTCGGCCCGGTCGAGGTCGCCGGTGAGAACATCTCGGATGCCACGAGCGGCGTCATCGGCAACAGCCAGGGCGTCAGCACGGGCCAGTGGGGCGTGTACATCACGTTCGACTCGAAGGGCACCGACGAGTTCGCCAAGGTGACCCAGCGCCTCTACAGCTACATCACGACCGACCCCATCCGGAACCGGTTCGCGATCGTGCTCGACGGCAAGGTCATCTCGGCCCCGACGACGCAGGCGGTCATCACCGACGGCAAGCCCCAGATCTCCGGATCGTTCACGCAGGAGTCTGCGAAGACCCTCGCCGACCAGCTGAAGTTCGGCGCGCTGCCGATCAGCTTCGAGGTGCAGTCCAACGACACGATCTCGGCGACCCTCGGATCATCCCAGCTCGTGAGCGGCCTTCTGGCAGGTCTCATCGGCCTCATCCTGGTGGTGCTCTACTCGCTCGTCCAATACCGCACTCTGGGGTTCGTGACCATCGCCTCGCTCGTCGTGGCGGCGGCGGTCACCTACTTGCTCGTGCTGTTCATGGGCTTCCGACTTTCCCTTGCGGGCGTCGCGGGTCTCATCGTGGCGATCGGTATCACCGCCGACTCGTTCATCGTGTACTTCGAGCGCATCCGTGACGAACTGCGCGACGGTCGCGGCCTCGAATCGGCAGTCGAGGCCGGGTGGAAGCGCGCGATCCGCACGATCCTTGCCTCCGACGCAGTCAACTTCCTCGCCGCGGGCATCCTGTTCGCGCTCGCGGTCGGCAACGTCCGGGGCTTCGCCCTCACGCTCGGTGTCACGACAGTCGTCGACATCATCGTCGTGTCGCTCTTCACACACCCGATCCTGCAGCTCATCGCTCGCACGAAGTTCTTCGGCGAAGGGCATCCGCTCAGCGGCCTTGACGCCAAGGCCTTGGGTGCCGTCTACCGCGGCCGGGCGCAGTTCCGCGCACCGGTCGGCGTTCCCGTCAACAAGCAGCTGGCGAGCAGCCGTGAGGCGGCCAAGCGCCAGACCATTGCCGAGCGCAAGGCTGCTGAAGCCGAGGCCGCCCGCACCAAGGGGAAGGATTCCTGATGGCCAGCTTCTCCCAGTTCGGCAATGACCTCTACACGGGCAAGCGCTCGTTCGACTTCGTCAAGCGCCGCAGGATCTGGTTCTCGATCGCCATCGTGATGGTCATCGCCGCCATCGTCGTGCCGTTCTTGCGCGGCGGGTTCGTGTTCGGCATCGAGTTCAGCGGCGGCTCCGAGTTCACGGTGTCGAACCCCGCGACGCAGGCGGATGGATCCATCGACCAGTCGCTCGCGAGCAAGGCCGTGACGAGCGTCGTCCCGAACGCCACGCCCAAGATCTCGATAGTCAACAGCGGCAGCTCGGTGCGTGTGCAGACCGACCTGCTGGAGAGTACGGAATCGGACGAGATCCGCGATGCGCTCGCGACGGCCTACGACGTCAGCACCGACGAGGTCACCTCCTCGTTCATCGGGGCCACGTGGGGAGCTGACATCACTCGCCAGGCGCTCACCGCCCTGTTCGTGTTCATCCTCCTCGCTGCCATCGTCATGGCCCTCTACTTCCGCACGTGGAAGATGTCTGTTGCCGCGCTCATCGCGCTGTTCCACGACCTCATCATTACGGCGGGCGTCTACGGCATCCTCGGCTTCGAGGTCACTCCTGCGGCGGTCATCGGGTTCCTGACGATCCTCGGCTATTCGCTGTACGACACGGTCGTGGTCTTCGACAAGATCCGTGAGAACACGAACGAGGGCACCTCGCGCACGTTCGGCGAGTCGGTGAACCTCGCGGTGAACCAGACGCTCGTGAGATCGATCAACACCTCGGTCGTGGCCCTGCTGCCCATCGGCTCCATCCTCTTCATCGGAGCGTTCGTGCTCGGCGCGGGAACCCTCCGCGACATCTCGCTCGCGCTCTTCATCGGCGTGCTCGTGGGCACGTACTCGACAATCTTCATCGCCTCGCCGCTCTATGCCACGTTCCGCCAGAATGAGACGATCGTGCGCGACTCCGACAAGAAGAAGACGGCTGTCGCCTCTCGCGCCACGACCGGGGCGGTGCGCTGAGCGTGACGAACTTCAGCGATGACCTCCCCGAGGTGACCCCCGAGGACGCCATCGCCCGCGTGGCCGAGGGCAGCATCCTCATCGACGTGCGTGAGCAGGACGAGTGGGATGCTGGCCATGCGCCGGATGCCCGCCTCATCCCGCTCTCGGAGCTCCAGTCGCGCGTGGCCGAGATTCCGACCGACCAGCCCGTGCTGATCATCTGTCACAGCGGTGGACGCTCCCTGCGGGCGACGTCGTTCCTGCGGTCCGAAGGCGTCGACGCTGTCAACGTGATGGGTGGGATGACGGCCTGGGCACAGCTCGGCGGAGCGCTCTCCGCGAACGCCGCGGACGCCTGAGAGCACCGAGCCTAGACTTGTCGCAGGAGGTGCTCGCATGACGGAAACAACCCAGAGCACTGCTTCCCTGCGCACACTACTTCCGCGCCTGTTCTCCCGCGCTCAGCCCTCGGGTGCCGTCGACCGACTCGTCAAGACCGTCCGGACTCACCACCCGAAGGCCGATGTAGCACTCATCGAGCGCGCGTACGCTGCGGCGGAGAAGGCCCACACCGGCCAGAAGCGCAAGAGCGGCGAGCCGTACATCACCCACCCGGTGGCTGTCGCGCAGATCCTCGCCGACCTCGGCATCGGTGCCAAGACCCTCGCCGCGGCTCTCCTGCACGACACCGTGGAGGACACCGACTACAACCTCGAGATGCTCCGACGCGACTTCGGCGACGAGATCGCGATGCTCGTCGACGGCGTCACCAAGCTCGACAAGGTCAAGTACGGCGATAGCGCGCAGGCCGAAACCGTCCGCAAGATGATCGTCGCGATGTCGAAAGACATCCGGGTGCTCGTGATCAAGCTCGCCGACCGCCTGCACAACGCCCGCACGTGGGGGTTCGTCGAGCAGTCGTCGGCCTCGCGCAAAGCGCAGGAGACCCTCGAGATCTATGCGCCGCTCGCGCACCGCCTCGGAATCCAGGCGATCAAGCTCGAGCTCGAAGACCTCTCGTTCGCCGTGCTCCACCCGAAGCTCTACGTCGAGATCGAGAGTCTCGTCAAGCAGCGCACCCCGCAGCGCGAGGAGTTCGTGCAGCAGGTCATCGACGCGGTGGGCGACGACCTGAAGTCGGCCAAGATCAAGGGTTCGGTGGCCGGTCGGCCCAAGCAGTACTACTCGATCTACCAGAAGATGATCGTGCGGGGCCGCGAGTTCGACGAGATCTACGACCTCACGGGCATCCGCGTGCTCGTGAACTCGGTGCGCGACTGCTACGCGGTGCTCGGCTCGATCCACGCGCGCTGGAACCCGATTCCCGGTCGCTTCAAGGACTACATCGCCACCCCGAAGTTCAACCTGTACCAGTCGCTGCACACGACAGTGATCGGTCCGCAGGGGCGTCCCGTCGAGATCCAGATCCGCACCCATGAGATGCACCAGCGGGCCGAGTTCGGTGTTGCGGCGCACTGGAAGTACAAAGCGCGCATCAACGGCAAGAACGGCGACGACGGTTCCACGGGCCGCGATGACGGCGACATGGCCTGGTTGGCGCACATCACCGACTGGCAGGCCGAGACCGAGGATCCGGGGGAGTTCCTCGATTCGCTGCGGTTCGAGATCGGCGCCAAGGAGGTCTACGTCTTCACCCCGCAGGGCAAGGTCATCGGCCTTACCGCGGGGGCGACTCCCGTCGACTTCGCCTACGCGGTGCACACCGAGGTCGGTCACCGCACCATGGGTGCGAAGGTCAACGGGCGCCTCGTTCCGCTCGAGAGCGCGCTCAACAGCGGCGACTCCGTCGAGGTCTTCACGTCGAAGAATCCGGATGCGGCCCCCAGCCAGGACTGGCTGAACTTCGTCAAGAGCACCCGCGCCCGCAACAAGATCCGTGCGTGGTTCACCAAGGAGCGCCGCGACGAGGCCATCGAGCAGGGCAAGGACGCTATCGCTCGCGCGATGCGCAAGCAGAACCTGCCCCTCCAGAAGCTCATGAGCCAGGACTCGTTCGCGGATGTCGCGTCGCAGATGCGGTACGAGGACGTCACCGCCCTCTACGCCGCGGTGGGCGAAGGGCACGTCTCCACCCAGTCGGTCATCGAGAAGGTCCTCGCCACGCTGCACACGGCAGCAGACACCGAGGACGCGGAGATCGAGTTCGCCCCCAAGGGTCGCAGCCGGGCGCTCAAGAACAGCGACTCTGGCGTGCTCGTGCGCGGTGCCCCCGACATCCTCGTCAAACTCGCGAAGTGTTGCACGCCTGTCCCCGGCGACGAGATCGTGGGATTCGTGACCCGCGGCGCCGGCGTCTCCGTGCACCGCTCGGACTGCAAGAACGTTGTCTCCCTGCTGACCGAACCGGAGCGGATGATCGACGTCGAGTGGGCGCCGAGCTCCAAGTCGCTCTTCCTCGTGCAGATTCAGGTTGAGGCCCTCGACCGCGCAGGACTGCTCTCCGACGTCACCCGCGTCTTGAGCGAGAACCACGTCAACATCCTCTCGGCCACGGTCTCGACGTCGAGCGAGCGCTTGGCGCTCAGCCGTTTCGTCTTCGAGATGGGCGACACGACGCACCTCGACCGCGTGCTCAACGCCGTGCGCCGCATCGACGCGGTGTACGACGTGTACCGCGTCAACTCGGGCTAGCCCCGCTCTGCTGTGAGCGGAACGGCGCTGCGGTCATCCGTCGCCTCTGCTTGACTTGCCGCATGACGGATCTCGAGCCGCTGTGGCGGCACCTGCTGGGTCGCAAGCTGCGTGAGCTCAGGCTGGCGCACGGCGAGAAGCTCGCCGAGACCGCCGCGCGGGCCGGTATCTCACCGCAGTACCTGTCGGAGATCGAGCGCGGCCTCAAAGAGCCGTCGAGCGAGATGGTCGCGGCGATCACGGGGGCACTCGGGCTCAGCCTGCTCGACCTCACCCTCGGGCTCACGGATGACCTGCGCACGTTCCACGAGCTGCCCTCGAGCGACTACCGCCCGAGTGCGCTGCTCATGGCCGCCTGAGTTGCGCGCACCCGCACCTCGTCGATGAGGCCGTAGTCGCGGGCCTCGGCCGCGGTGAAGATGCGATCGCGGTCGGTGTCGTGCCGCAGCTTCTCCGGGGTCTGGCCGGTGTGCTCGGAGAGCACCTGCTCGAGGTCCGCCCTGATCCGCACCAGTTCGTCGGCCTGCAGGATGAGGTCGGGGATCGTTCCGCGACCCTGGCCGGCGGGCTGGTGCAGCACGATGCGGGAGTGCCGCAGCGCCGACCGCCGACCCGGCTCACCCGCCGCCAGCAGCGCTGCCCCTGCACCCACGGCCTCGCCCACGCACGTGGTCGCCACCGGCGACGTGATGAACTGCATGGTGTCGTAGATCGCGAGCATCGCGGAGAGGTCGCCGCCCTCGCTGTTGATGTAGAGGTTGATCTCCTGTCCACCGCCCTGCGACTCGAGGTGCAGCAGCTGGGCGACGAGCACGTTCGCGACTCCCGAGTCGATGGCGGTGCCGAGGTAGATGATTCGCTCGCTCAATAGGTGCGAGTAGACATCCATGACCCGGTCGCCGCGGGGGTTCTGCGTGATCACGCTCGGGATCGTGTAGCTGCTCATGCCCCGACCCCGATCCCGACCGGACGACGACGAGCGGGCATGATCTGGTCGAACGAGTCGACGATGCGGTCGATGAAGCCGTAGTCGCGGGCCTGTGCGGCGGTGAACCACCGGTCGTGCAGCGAGTCGTCGAAGATGCGCTCGACGGGCTGGCCGGTGTCGTCGGAGATGATGCCGATGACCGTCTCGCGCATGTGCCGGAGGTCATCGGCCTGCACCTCGACCTCGACGGCCGAGCCCCCGATTCCCGCCGAGCCCTGGTGCATGAGGATGCGCGCGTGCGGCAGGGCCGACCGCTTGCCGTGAGTGCCCGACGAGAGCAGGAACTGCCCGGCGCTGGCGGCCATGCCGATCGCGAGGGTCGCGACATCGCAGGGGATGATGCGCATCACATCCCGGATGGCGAGCATCGACGAGACCGATCCGCCGGGGGAGTGGATCCACAGCGCGATGTCGGCCGTCGGGTCCTCCGCGGCGAGGGTGAGGAGCTGGGTCGCGAGCAGGATGCCGTTGTCGTCGTCGAGCGCGCCATCGAGCACCAGCACCCGCTGTAGCAGTAGCTGCTGTCGGGCCTGGTCGGTGAAGAGTGGTGTCTTGGTGTCTGCCATGGACCGAGTCTCAGCCCACGGATGTCCGCCGCACCTCCCGCGCTGCCGACGGCAGATCTGCCCCCGGCAGTCAGCCGCACGATCCGTCAGCGGCACAGGTCGAGGCGGTGCAGAGCTACGCGCTTGTTCGGCAGGTTGCGCCGCCGCGCGATCGTCGCGGCGGCCTCGTCGAGCGGTACAGCAAGGCGTCGCACGGCGGCGATCTCGGCGGCGTCGAACGTCGCGCTCGACCGCACGAGGTCTACGACAGTGCGCGCCGGGGTCGTCACCATCATCCCGCCGAGCACCGCGATCTCGTCCTCCTCGATGACGACCTCTCGCAGCGTCATCCAGCGCGCGGGGGAGTGACTCACGCGGGAACCCATTGCCACGCAGAACTGATGATGGGGCGGGGGAGCGTCGAGGGCGCCCCACACCCAGGCCGCCGAGAGCTGTTCGGCGATGAGCCGGTCGGAGAGGCCCGAGTGCACGGCCGCAGCGCGATGCCGGGGCTGCTCTATCTCGTCCACGGAGGCAAAGCACCTGTCGAGCGCGAACAGTTCACCGTCGAGGCGTGCCGCGTAGAGCTCGGCTGCGGGAAGGTCGGTTATCGAGAGGACTGGAGGTAGGCGCATCCGGCTATCGTGCATCGAGACGGCACCCCGAGGTGCCGCCGCGGTCACACCGGTGGAGAACTACTTGCCGAAGGCCGTGAGCCACGCCTTGCGGGCGTCGAGGGCTTCCTGTGCTTCCTTGATCTTGCGCTTGTCACCCGACGCCGTGGCGTCGGCGAGTTCGCGCTCGAGCTTCGCGATCGCGTCGTTGAGCTGGCCGAGGAAGCCCGACTCGCGCTCCTTGCGCTCCGGGTTGTTCTTCTGCCAGTGGTCGTCGTCGAGCTTGCGCACGGCGGTCTCGATGCGGCGCAGGCGGTCTTCGACGACCTTGACCTTGTCGCGGGGAACCTTGCCGATCTTGTCCCAGCGGCGCTGGATGGAGGCGAGCGCCTCCTTGGCCTTGACGCGGTCGGTCTCGGTGAGGATCGGCTCTGCCTCGGTGAGCAGCGCGTCCTTCGCCTCGTAGTTGGCGGTGAACTCGACGTTGTCCTTCGCGTCCACCTCGCTCTTAGCGGCGTAGAGAGCGTCTCCCGCGTCCTTGAACGCGGCCCAGAGGGCATCGTCGAACTTCTTGCCCGCGCGGCCTGCGGCCTTCCAACGGTCGAGGAGGGCGCGGTACTCGGGAATGCCGTCGGCGCCCTTGCCCACGAGCGCCTGTGCCTTCTCCACGAGAGCCTGCTTGGCGGACTTGGCGTCGCGGTGCACGGAATCGAGCTCGGCGAAGAACGCCTTGCGGTGGCCATCGATGGTCGCGCGGGCGGCACGGAACCGCTTCCACAGCTCGTTGGCCTCGTTCTTGGGAAGACGGGGGCCGTCGGCCTGGTGCTTCTGCCAGCGGGCGAAGATGTCGTCGATGGTGGCAGTGACCTGCTTCCACTGCGCCTTGGCCGGGTCTTGGGCCGCGAGCGTCTCGGCCTCCACCACGAGCGCCTCGCGCTCGGCGAGAGCCTCTGCGACGGCGGCCTTCGACTCCTCGGTCTGCTTCTCGGTGAGCTCGGTGACGCTGCCGCCGAGGGCCTCGATGCGGGTCTTCAGCGCGGCGAGGTTGCCCACCGCGTTCGCACCCTCGATGGCGGATCCGAGCGTCTTGATGGTCTTGGCGACATCGGCGGCGGGCGCACCGCGCTTGATGCGCTGCTCCAACAGAGTGACCTGCCCGGCGAGCTCGGTGAACTTGCGCTCGAAGTAGGCGAGTGCCTCTTCGGGCGTGCCATCCGGATACTGGCCTACAGCGCGCTCGCCCGACTCCTCGCGCACGAAGACGGTTCCGGTCTCATCGACGCGGCCCCACGGAGCCTGATCGCCAGTGCTCGTCTGCTCGCCTGTCGCCACGTGAATCACCCTTTTGCTGTTCGTTCCGGTCGGGAAGTGTTGAGCCGACAGATGCGACCCTGCCGAGCGGACACAAGCTTATGGCAACGCGCCGGGGGCCCGAGCGGGTGTTACTGGATCGTGAGCGCCGTGATGGTCGTCGGGATGGCGGGAGCGCCGTCGCTCGCCCCGCCCGTCACACCCGCGGAGGTGATCTGCGCGATGAGTTGGTCGAGGCCCGACGTCACGGTGCCGAACACCGTGTAACCGCCCGCGGCATCGGTGGGAATCGCCGAGTCGGAGAGCACGATGAAGAACTGGCGTCCGTTGCTGTAGGCGTCGCCACTGGCGCGGGCCATCGCGATGGTCGCGGTCGTGTAGACACCGTCGGCCGGCGCGTTCTCGATCGGACCGAAGCTGTAGCTGGGATCGGTGGCCCCGGTGCCGTCGAATGAACCGCACTGGAGGAGGTTCGCGGACTCGCTCACCACGAGGCGGTGGCACGTGGTGCCCACGTAGTAACCGTCCTGCACCGACTGCACGAAGGATGCCACGGCCTGGGGCGCGAGCGCGCCATCGAGCGAGATGCCCAGCTGCACGTCGTTGAGGCTCATAGCGCCGGTCCAGGTGCGGGACTCGGCGAGCGACGCATCCGGAACTGCACCGACGTTGGTGCCCACGGGCGTCTCGGCCTCGGCGCTTGCCGATGCGGAGGGCGCGGGCGTGGGCGTACCCGGACCGCCGTTGAAGTAGAACAGCTGCGCGACGGTCGCGAGACCGGCCACGACGACCACAGCGCCGATGGCGAACAGGTTGTCGCGGCGACGACGGGTCACCTGGTGCGCGTGCACGGTCTGCCGGGCGTTGTAGCGACGCAGACGTTCGCGGGCCTCACGCGCTTCGCGCTCGGTGTTCTTGCTGGCTGCCACGGTTCCTCCAGTTGACGGTCACCGAGAACTTTACGATACGTCAGGCGCGTCGGTCGCTCCGATTAGCATGGCGACATGGACCAGCCAGGCCTCCGCAGCGGGGCGACGCCGCTCGCGGTGCGCATGCGTCCGCAGCGTCTTGACGAGATCGCCGGGCAGAAGCACCTGCTTACGCCCGGCTCGCCGCTCGTCAGTCTGGCCTCGGACAAGTCGGGGGAGCAGGGCTCGGTCTCGATCATCCTGTGGGGCCCGCCCGGCACGGGCAAGACGACGCTCGCGAAGGCGATAGCGCACGGCTCCGGCCGCAAGTTCGTGGAACTGTCGGCCGTCACCGCCGGCGTGCGCGATGTACGCCAGGTCATGGATGAGGCGCTCTCCAGTCGCGACCTCTACGGCCTCACCACCGTGCTCTTCCTCGACGAGATACACCGGTTCTCCAAGGCCCAGCAGGATGCACTGCTGCCGGGCGTGGAGAACGGATGGGTCATCCTCATCGCCGCAACCACCGAGAACCCGTCGTTCTCGGTGATCTCTCCGTTGCTCTCCCGGTCGCTCCTGCTCACCCTCGAGCAACTGAGCGAAGACGATCTGGGAGAGCTCATCGACCGTGCTGTGAGTGCTCCGCAGGGGCTCGCGGATGCAGTAGTGCTGGCCCCTGAGGCGCGCGCGGCGATCATCAGGCTGTCGTCGGGGGACGCCCGGCGCGCGCTCACCGCGCTCGAGGCCTCGGCGTTGGTCGCTAGTGCGTCCCATGAGGGTGATGAGAAGCCGGTGGTGACGGTGGAGATCGTCTCGTCCGCGGTCGATCGGGCGCTGCTGCGCTACGACCGCCAGGGCGACGAGCACTACGACGTCATCAGCGCGTTCATCAAATCGGTGCGCGGCTCGGACGTCGACGCGGCCCTGCACTACTTAGCGCGCATGATCGAGGCCGGGGAAGACCCTCGCTTCATCGCGCGCCGTGTCATCATCTCCGCCGCCGAGGACATCGGGATAGCCGACCCGCAGGCACTCGTGATCGCCATGGCCGCGGCAGATGCCGTGCAGCTCATCGGCATGCCCGAGGGGCGCATCCCGCTCGCGGAAGCCGTTGTCTACCTCGCGACCGCCCCCAAGAGCAATGCGGCGTACCTGGCGCTGGATGCGGCGATCGCCGACGTTCGCGCTGGCAAGATCGGCCGCGTGCCGAAGCCGCTGCGCGACGCCCACTATCCCGGCGCCAAACGCCTCGGCCACGGCAAGGGCTACAAGTACGCGCATGACGCGGAGTTCGGCGTCGCCGAGCAGCAGTACCTACCGGACGAGCTCAAGGGCACCGAGTACTACCAGCCCACACACAACGGCAACGAGCGGGAGGTCGCGGCGCGACTGGAGAAGCTGCGGGCGATCATCCGGGGGACCCCCGCCGGGTAGGTCAACAAGCACCGCCATCTGGTAAGCTCGCAAGGTTGGTCATTGCCAACACACTCCCCAAGCAAGGTCCCGGCGGCGTCGACGTGCCCCCGATCCACGGACCAGCGGAGTGTACGTCTGTGAGCTGCGAGAGTCGCGGCCATGTTGTTGGAAGGAACCTGTGTCTACCAAGTCACGTACCCGTAGCAAGACCCGCCTCTCCCGTGCGCTCGGCATCGCCCTCACCCCGAAGGCTGCCAAGTACCTCGAGAAGCGCCCGTACGCTCCCGGCGAGCACGGCCGCACCAAGCGCAAGCAGGACAGCGACTACGCCGTCCGCCTCCGCGAGAAGCAGCGCCTGCGCGCCCAGTACGGCATCCGCGAGGCCCAGCTCAAGATCCAGTTCGAGGAGGCCCGCAAGGCCGCCGGCCTGACCGGTGAGAACCTGGTCGAGCAGCTCGAGATGCGTCTCGACGCGATCCTCGTCCGTTCCGCGATCGCCCGCACCACGGCCCAGTCGCGCCAGATGGTCGTGCATCGCCACATCCTCGTCGACGGCCAGCTCGTCGACCGCCCCTCGTTCCGCGTGAAGCCGGGCCAGCTCGTTCACGTCAAGGCTCGCAGCGAGGGCATGGAGATCTTCCAGGTCGCCGCCGCCGGTGGCCACGTCGACGTTCTGCCTAAGACCCCGGGCTACCTCGAGGTCGAGCTCGACAAGCTGCAGACGCGCCTCGTGCGCCGTCCGAAGCGCGCCGAGGTCCCCGTGACCTGCGAAGTTCAGCTCGTCGTCGAGTACTACGCAGCTCGCTAACTCGAGTTACCCGAAAGGGGCCGTGCCTTCGGGCGCGGCCCCTTTTTGCGCGCCCGACGGCTCCCCGCCCGCGTCTGCCGAAAATGCAGGAGATTCTTGCCGGATGGGCCGGAACGGGCATCCCGGAGCGTCTTTCGGCCTCTTCTCCTGCGTTTTCGGCGGGCTGAGTGCGGGCGCAGCCGCGGTTGCTCGGCGGGGCTGGGGCGGCGCTGCTAACGGTTGCATCTCGGAATGCCGCGAGCCGCCGGATCCGGGGCATTCTCGTTGGCATGGCAACCCCCGTCATCGAAGCCAGTCTCGTGCGCGCGCTGCTCGCCGAGCAGTTCCCGTGGTGGGCCGGCCTGCCGGTCGAGTTCGTGCCGCAGGGCAACGACCACAGGACATTCAGGCTCGGGGATGCCCTCTCCGTGCGCCTGCCGAGCGACGAGGGGTACGTGCCGCAGGGTGAGAAGGAGCACCGGTGGCTGCCGGTGCTCGCGCCGCAACTGCCCCTGCCCGTCCCGGTGCCGATCGCGCTCGGGGTGCCGAGCGGGCTGTTCCCGTTCCCGTGGTCGGTATACGGCTGGCTCGAGGGCGAGGTGCTTCCCACCGATGCCGTGATGACGGACCCGGAGCTCGCCAGTGCCCTCGCCGGTTTTCTGTTCGCGCTGCAGGCCGCCGGTCCGGATGGTCCACCGCCCGGCGTGCACTCCGCGCACCGGGGAGGCCCGGTCTCGGTGTGGGACGAGGATGTGCGCCGCTGCATCCGGCTGCTCGGTCCGGACGTGGCCGGAGCCGCTCGCGTCTGGGACAGCGCCCAGGGGGAGATGACCACCGCACCCGTCTGGTTCCACGGCGATGTGGCGCCCGGCAACCTGCTTCTCCGCGAGGGGCGGCTCGCTGCCGTTCTGGACTTCGGCTGCTCGGGGTTCGGTGACCCAGCCTGCGATGTGGCCGCAGCGTGGATGATGTTCGACGGCGCGGCGCGCGCAGTGTTCCTCGATACCCTCGCGCCGGACGACGGGATGCTCGCCCGTGCCCGCGGCTGGGCGCTCTGGAAGTCCCTTCTCTGGGTCGAGGCGGGGAGAGCCGAGGCTGAGAGGGGCGGGCGGGTCGTCGCTGCGCTGCTCGGCTGAAAACGCAGGAGATTCTCTCCCGAAGCACCGGAACGAGCATCCGGATGTCAGTTCCCGCAGTTTCTCCTGCGTTTTCGGCCACCACCCGAGTCGGTAGGCTCGACTACATGACTGGTGGAGACATCGCAGGGCTCATCGCGGCGGGAGTTTTCGCCGTCCTCGTGGGGCTGCTCGCCATCCCGCTGCTCAAGCTCGGTCGCGTGTTCGACGAGACGAGCGCCGCGATTCGCGACCTCAGCGAGAACGTCACGCCCATGCTCGAAGAGGCCACGACAACCATCAGCGAGGCCAATAAGCAGCTCGCGCGCGTGGACTCGATCACGAGCAGCGTCGAGGAGGCCACGGGAAACGTCTCGTCGCTCATCGCCCTGTTCGCGGCGACGGTCGGTGGCCCGCTCATCAAGGTCGCGGGCTTCTCTGCGGGCGTGCGTGCAGCAGTTCTCGGCCTGCGTCAAGGCCGGAAGCCCAGCGCCGCGAAGAACTAAGCTTGCGAGGGTCTTCTTCTTCCGATTCGACACATAGGAGCTTCACATGAAGGGCATTCTTCTGCTCGCCGTCGGCGTTGTCGCAGGTTTCATCGTGGCACACCAGGTTTCCAAGACTCCGGAGGGCCAGCGGTTCTTCGACGACGTCGACTCCAAGGCGCGCGAATTCGGCAGCGCTGTCGTCGACGGATATAAGGCCCGCGAGGCTGAGCTGCGCGCCGCAGTCGCCGAGGCCGAGGACGCGATCGCCGACCTCAAGCGCTCCCGCTAGATCTCGACAGGCTCGGTCACCGGGTCCTGTTCTCACCCACGTCAAAACCCAGGACCACATGTACACCGCT
The DNA here is from genome assembly GCA_965227655.1 of Rhodoglobus sp. Classification (GTDB taxonomy): domain Bacteria; phylum Actinomycetota; class Actinomycetes; order Actinomycetales; family Microbacteriaceae; genus Rhodoglobus. Next base: position 195,789 of record OZ245765.1, read on the forward strand.
GACATCCAGAACCGCTGGCTGAACTTCTTTGGCGACCGCGGGCACACCATCGTGCCGTCCGCGTCGCTCGTGAGTGACGACCCCACCCTGCTCTTCACCGTGGCGGGCATGGTGCCGTTCGTGCCCTACCTCACGGGCCTCGTGCCTGCACCGTTCCCGCGGGCGACGAGTGTGCAGAAGTGCATCCGGACGCTCGATATCGAGGAGGTCGGCAAGACTCCGCGACACGGCACGTTCTTCCAGATGAACGGCAACTTCTCCTTCGGCGACTACTTCAAGGAGCAGGCGATCGAGTACGCCTGGGAGCTGCTCACGAGCAACGAGTCCGACGGCGGTCTCGGGTTCGACCCGAAAGATCTGTGGGTCACCGTCTACAAAGACGACGACGATGCGGTCGCCTACTGGAAGAAGATCGCAGGGCTTCCGGATGAGCGCATCCAGCGCCTCGACATGGACACCAACTACTGGTCAACCGGGCAGCCGGGCCCGGCGGGTCCGTGCTCCGAGATCTTCTTCGACCGCGGTCCCGCGTACGGGGTGGACGGCGGCCCGGCCACCGACGACGACCGCTACGTGGAGATCTGGAACCTCGTCTTCATGCAGTATCTGCGCGGCGAGGGCAGCGGCAAGAACTTCGAGATCCTCGGCGAGCTGCCGAAGAAGAACATCGACACCGGCATGGGCATGGAGCGCGTGGCGTTCCTCAAGCAGGGCGTCGAGAACATGTACGAGATCGACCAGGTGCGCCCGGTCCTCGACAAGGCGTCCGAGCTGTCGAAGCGCAAGTACGGCGCGAACCACGACGACGACGTGCGGATGCGCGTGATCGCCGATCACGTGCGCTCGAGCCTGATGCTCATGTCGGACGGCGTGACGCCCGCGAACGACGGGCGCGGATACATCCTTCGCCGCCTGCTGCGCCGCACCGTGCGCTCCATGCGGCTCCTGGGCGTGGAGGAACCGACGTTCGCCGAGCTCTTCCCCGCGTCGCGCGACGCGATGAAGGCGCAGTACCCCGAGGTCTCGACGGACTTCGACCGGATCAGCCGGCTCGCCCTCGCGGAGGAGGAGACGTTCCTGCGTACCCTCGCGAGCGGCACGACCATCCTCGACCTCGCCGTCTCGCGCGCACAGCAGGCGGGCTCGAAGGAACTGCCGAGCGATACCACCTTCCTCCTGCACGACACCTACGGCTTCCCGATCGACCTCACCCTCGAGATCGCCGAGGAGGCCGGTCTCAATGTCGACCGTGACGCGTTCGACACGCTCATGAACCACCAGAAGACGATCGCGAAGGCCGACGCGAAGTCGAAGAAGCAGCACCTCGCCGACCTCTCGGTCTACAGCGCGTTCCGCGCGCAGGGTGAGACGGTGTTCACGGGCTACGACTACCTGACCACCGAGACGAGTGTGCTCGGCCTCATCGTGGAGGGCGCGTCGGTGACGAAGGCGACGGCCGGCCAGATCGCCGAGGTCATTCTCGCGGAGACGAGCCTCTACCCCGAGTCCGGCGGCCAGGAGGCCGATGCGGGCACGATCGTGGGCGCGGGCTTCGAGCTCGAAGTTCTCGACGTGCAGCGCCCGGTCAAGGGCCTCGTGAGCCACAAGGTGCAGGTCACCTCGGGAGAGGTCGGAGTGGGCGACGCCGCGACGAGCATCGTCGACCCCGAGTGGCGCCGTGGCGCAACACAGGCGCACTCGGCGACCCACCTCATCCACGCGGCTCTCCGGCAGATCCTCGGCCCGCAGGCGCACCAGTCGGGCTCGTACAACAAGGCCGGCTACATGCGCCTCGACTTCTCGTGGAACTCGGCGCTGTCGGCAGCGACGAAGTCGGAGATCGAGGAGGTCGCCAACAACGCCGTGCGCGACAACCTCGAGGTGACCACGCGCATCCTTCCCCTCGACGAGGCGAAGAAGCTCGGAGCCATGGCGCTCTTCAGCGAGAAGTACGGCGAGACCGTGCGCGTCGTCGAGATCGGCGGCCCCTGGTCGCTCGAGCTCTGCGCCGGAACGCACGTCGGGCGCTCCTCCGAGGTCGGGCTCATCAACCTCGTGGGGGAGTCGTCGGTGGGCTCATCCAACCGCCGCATCGAGTCTCTCGTGGGTATCGAGGCGTTCCGCGACCTCGCGGCCGAGCGTGCGATAGTCTCCGAGCTCACCAGTTCGCTCAAGACTCCGCGCGAGCAGCTTCCGGATCGCATCGCAGCCCTCGTGGCAGACCTCAAGTCGGCCGAGCGGAAGATCGCCGAGTTCGAGTCCGCGCAGCTGGGGCAGCGCATCCCGGCGCTCCTCGCCAACGCACGACGGGTCGGTTCCGCGACGCTCGTGGCTGAGCATGTGGGCTCGCTCGGCTCTGCAGACGACCTCCGCGGCCTCGTCACGCAGGTTCGCGCGCAGCTCGGCTCCGACGCGGCGGTCGTCGCTCTCGCCGCCGATGTCGCGGGCAAGCCCGCGGTGATCGTCGCGACCAACGAGGCCTCGCGCGGTGCGGGTTTCAAGGCCGGTGCGCTGGCCAAGACGGCTGCCGGGATTCTCGGCGGAGGCGGCGGCGGCAAAGACGACCTCGCCCAGGGCGGCGGCGCCGATGTTGCGGCGATCCCCGCCGCACTTGACGCGATCACCGCGGCAGTCGCGGGCTGACGGCTTGCGGACGGGAGCGCGCCTGGGCGTCGACGTGGGTACAGCCCGCGTTGGCGTCGCTCGCAGCGACTTCCACGGCATGCTCGCGCTACCCGTCGAGACAGTGAAGCGCGGCAAGGGCGACCTCGCGCGCATAGCGGAGCTCGCCACCGAGTACGACGTCGTCGAGATCGTCGTGGGGCTGCCGTTGGCGCTGTCGGGGCGCGAGACGGCGTCCACCGACGATGCACGGATGTTCGCCCGAGAGCTCGCGAGCGTGCAGCCAGCACCCGTGCGCATGGTGGACGAGCGACTGTCGACGGTGTCCGCGAACTCTGCGCTGCGGGCATCCGGACGCACCGCCAAGAACTCGCGTTCGGTGGTCGATCAGGTTGCCGCCGTTATAATTCTTCAGCACGCCCTCGATTTCGAGCGCTCGGCCGATCTGGTGCCAGGCACGCTCGTTGACCCGCACGAAGGATCTTGAGTATGGCGAACGAGCCAAGCTGGGACGACATCTTCTCCCCGAAGTCCGCCGCGGGCGAGCCCGCCCCAGCACAGCACCCCGCCGCGCAGCCTGCCCCGGTCGATGACGACCCGTTCGCCGCCCTCTTCGGCACGAACGAACCGGCACCGACTCCGGATGCCCCCGCCCTGGTCGAACCCGCACCCGCAGCTGCGGCACCCTCCGTGCCGACGAACGACCCGTTCGCGGACCTGTTCCCCGACGCGACGCCGCCGGTCCAGGCAGCCCAGTCTGCGTACCCGCCCACCCAGGCGTATCCGGCGGTGGCAGCAGAGCAGCCTCTCAGTCGGCGCGAGGCCCGCGAGAACGACACCCGACGCGGAGGCGCCTCGGGCGCCGGCGACGGGGGATCGGGCCGTGGTTCCGGCGGTCGCAGCGGCTCTGGCGCCCCGAAGAAAAAGCGCAGCCTGCTCTGGCTCAAGATCACGCTGCCCATAGTTCTTGTGTTGGGTGCCGTCGGAGGTGTCGCCGCCTACGGCTGGTTCAACTACAACGAGCAGGTACGCGCACTGCTCGGCATCCCGCTTCCGACTGACTACGAAGGAACGGGCAACGGCGAAGAGGCCATCGTCTCGATCAAGGCGGGCGACATCGGCTCCGATGTGGCGGTGACACTGCACGAAGCCGGCGTCACGATGACCTACGACGCCGTTTACGACTACCTCGTCGAGAATCCCGACATCAGCTTCCTGCCGGGCAACTGGCGGCTGCAGAAGGAGATGAGCGCCGAGTCGGCGGTCGCCGCCCTGCAGAACACGGACAACAAGGTCACCGACCGGCTCCTCATCACCGAGGGCACAGTTCTGCCCAACGCGCTGGAGACGATCGCCGCGACGACGGGCATCCCGATCGCGGACGTGCAGGCCGCCGCCGCCGACGTTTCGTCGTACGGTCTGCCCGCCCAGGCGACGACGCTCGAGGGATTCCTGTTCCCCGCGACATACGAGCTCGACGGCACCGAGACCGCGCAGGTCATCTTGCAGAAGATGGTCGACACGATGATGGAGCACCTGGATGCTGCGGGCGTCGCGCCCGAGCAGCGCTGGGATGTCATCCGGCTCGCCTCGATGGTGCAGCGCGAGGCCGGCTCCAACCTCGATGACTTCGGCAAGGTCGCGCGGGTGTTCCAGAACCGCCTAGATCAGGGCATCAACCTCGAGTCTGACGCCACAGTGGCCTACGGCACCGGCCGTCTCGACAGCGTGTGGACAGAGCCCGAGGAGCGCGCGGATGCCTCTAACCTCTACAACACGTACGCGAACCCCGGCCTGCCAGTGGGGCCCATCGGCCTGCCGGGCGATGACGCCATCAACGCGGCGCTTCATCCCACGGAAGGGCCGTGGCTGTTCTTCGTGCCGATCAACCTCGCGACAGGGGAGACCGTGTTCTCCGAGACCGTAGATGAGCACGATGCCGCCGTCGAGCAGCTCCACGAGTGGTGCGACGCGAGCGCAGAGAACGCCACCTATTGTGAGTAGGTCGAGGCTCGCCGTTCTCGGCTCCCCGATCTCGCACTCGAAGTCACCGCTGATCCACCGTGCCGCCTACGGCGTGCTCGGCCTCGACTGGCAGTACGAGGCGGTGGAGATCACGGGCGACACACTCGCCGACTTCATCGCGTCGCGCGACGAGCAGTGGCGCGGCCTCTCGCTCACGATGCCGCTCAAGCGCGAGGTCATCCCGCTACTCGACTGGCACGCGCCCCTCGTCGACCTCGTGGGCGGTGCGAACACCGTGCTGTTCACGGATGACGGCATCCGGGGCTTCAACACCGACGTGTACGGCGTGCAGCGCTCGTTCCGCGAGGCGGGCGTCGACGCGCTCGACGTGGTCCACGTGCTCGGCGCCGGGGCGACCGCGGCGTCGGTCATCGCCGGTGTCGCGGGGCTCGGCGCCACACGTGTGGTGGTGTCCGCCCGCAGCGCGGCCAGGGCCGAACCGCTCGTGACGCTCGGGCAGGTGCTCGGCGTTGCAGTCTCCGTCGTGCCGTGGGGTGTGGCCGAGGGCGTGCCCGACGCGGTGGTGAGCACCCTGCCGGGCGGCGAGTACGGGCTGGAGTTTTCCGCGAGCGTGCGCGCCGCATCCGTACTCTTCGACGTGGCGTACGACCCCTGGCCGAGTGTGCTGGCAACACAGTGGGCGGATGCGGGCGGCCGCGTCATCGCCGGAATCGAACTGCTGCTCAACCAGGCGATCGGGCAGGTGCGCGTGTTCGTCAACGGCGACGCCGATCTCGCGCTCGACACCGAGGATGCGGTCGTGGCGGCCATGCGCGCCGCGGTCTGGAAGGATTGAGCCATGCTTCGTTGGTTGACGGCTGGTGAGTCGCACGGTCCCGAGTTGGTAGCGATCCTCGAGGGTCTGCCGGCCGGCGTTCCCGTGTCGCCCGAGGCGATTCAGGACGACATGCACAGGCGCTCGCTCGGCTACGGCCGCGGGGCCCGGATGAAGTTCGAGCAGGACGAGCTCACCATCAGCGGGGGCATCCGGCTCGGGTTCTCGATGGGCAGCCCCATCGCGCTGCGCATCGGCAACACCGAGTGGCACCGCTGGGTCGACGTCATGAGCGCTACCCCCGTCGATCCCGAGACGTTCCCGAAGGGCCGCGGCGCAGCGCTCACGCGTCCGCGCCCCGGCCACGCCGACCTCGTCGGCATGCAGAAGTACGACTTCCCGGAGGCGCGCAACGTGCTGGAGCGCGCGAGTGCTCGCGAGACCGCGGCACGAGTCGCTCTGGGTGCGATCGCGCGGTCGTTCCTGTCGGAGCTCGGCATCCGCATCGTCAGCCACACGCTCTCCATCGGCCCGGTCCGGGTTCCGGATGACTCGCCGTTCCCCGGCCCCGACGACGTCGCATACCTCGACGCCGACCCGCTGCGCTGCTTCGACTCCGCCACCTCTGCCGAGATGGTTGCCGAGGTCGACCGCGCGCACGACGACGGCGACACTCTGGGTGGCGTCGTCGAGGTTCTCGCGTACGGGCTGCCGCCGGGTCTCGGGTCGTACACGCACTGGGACAAGCGCCTCGACTCGCAGCTCGCGGGCGCGCTCATGGGCATCCAGGCGATCAAGGGTGTCGAAATCGGCGACGGTTTCGCCACCGCGGCTCGTCGTGGCTCTGCCGCCCACGACGAGCTCGTCATCGGCCCGGATGGCATCACGCGCCTCTCGGATCGCGCGGGTGGCACCGAGGGCGGCATGACCACGGGCACCCTCCTGCGCGTGCGCGCGGGCATGAAACCCATCTCGACGGTCCCGCACGCGCTGCGCACGGTCGACATCGCCACCGGTGCCGCGGCAGAGGCGCACCATCAGCGCTCCGACGTGTGCGCAGTTCCCGCAGCGGGCGTCGTCGCCGAGGCCATGGTCGCGCTCGTGCTCGCCAACTCGGTGCTCGAGAAGTTCGGCGGTGACTCGCTCGGCGAGACCAAGCGCAACCTCGACGCCTACCTCGCGGCGATCCCGGATGCCCTCGCCACCGCCCCGGCGTCCGCCCGTGAGTGACGCGGCACCGACTGAGCGCGCGGTAGTCGTCCTGATCGGCGCCCCCGGCGCGGGGAAGACCCGCACGGGCAAGCGCCTGGCCAAGCTCCTCGAGGTGCCCCTCATCGACACCGACACGCGCATCGTGCAGGCGCACGGCCCCATCGCCGACATCTTCGAGGAGCACGGTGAGCCGCACTTCCGCGCGCTCGAACGCGATGTTGTCGCGCAGGCGCTGCAGGAGCACGCCGTCGTCACACTCGGCGGGGGAGCTGTGATGGATGCCGACACCCAGGCGCTCCTCGCCGACCACCGGATTGTTCAGCTCACGGTCACACCCGACGCCGTCGAGGCCCGCATCGCCGGCGGCAAGCGCCCTCTCGTCAAGGACGGGATCGGCGCGTGGATCGCCCTCGTCGAGAAGCGCCAGCCCACCTACGACCGCCTCGCGCAGGTCACCATCGACACGTCCCGCCGCCCCCTCGAGGGCGTCGCACAGCAGATAGCCGACTGGCTGGAGGATTCATGACCGAGACCACGATCATCCCGGTGGGTGCGGTGGATCCGTACCCCGTGCTCGTCGGCCGGGGCATCCTCGCCGACCTCGCGGAGCAGCTCGGCCCGCGCGTCGCGAAGGTGCTGCTCGTGCACCCACCGACCCTGGGGGCCAAGGCGAACGAGCTGCGCGAGCAGCTCTCCGGCCAGTATGAGGTGCTCCTCGCAGAGGTTCCCGATGCCGAAGACGCGAAGCGCGTCGAGGTCGCCGCCTTCTGTTGGCAGGTCATGGGGCAGACCGACTTCACCCGCACCGACGCCGTCATCGGCTTCGGCGGGGGAGCGACTACCGACCTCGCGGGTTTCGTCGCGGCGACGTGGCTGCGCGGTGTGCGCCTCATCCAGGTGCCGACGAGCGTGGCCGGGATGGTCGACGCCGCGGTCGGAGGCAAGACGGGTATCAACACCTCAGAGGGCAAGAATCTGGTGGGCTCGTTCTACGCCCCGGCGGCCGTGGTCGCCGACCTGGACGTGCTTGACACCCTCCCGCGCAACGAGATCCTCGCGGGGTTCGCCGAGATCGTGAAATGCGGGTTCATCGGCGAGCCCGAGATTCTGGACATCATCGAGGCCGACGTCGATCGGGTCACCGACCCCACCTCCGAGGAGTTCCGGCGCGTGGTCGAGCTCTCGATCGGCCTCAAGGCGCGTGTCGTCACCGAGGACTTCACGGAATCGAACCTGCGCGAGATCCTGAATTACGGCCACACCCTTGGCCACGCGATCGAGCACGCCGAGCGCTACCGCTGGCGCCACGGTGCTGCGGTCTCCGTCGGGATGGTCTTCGCCGCGGAACTCGGACGCATTGCCGGCACCCTGTCCGACGCGGTAGTCGACAGGCACCGCAGCATCCTCACCTCCCTCACCCTCCCCATCGACTACCAGCTCGGCCGCTGGAACACGCTGCTGGCCACCATGCAGCGCGACAAGAAGGCCCGTGCCGGCATGATGCGCTTCATCGTTCTCGACGAGGTCGGCAAGCCGCGCGTCCTCGCGGGCCCCGAGGAGGCGACGCTCTTCACGGCGTACCAGGAGATCGGGGTATGACCGTTGCCTCGGCGCTGTGGTCGTTCGCGCTGCTCGCCGGGGTGCTCACGATCATCCCGGGGCCGGACAGCGCGCTCATCCTGCGCTCGGCACTGATCCAGACGCGCAAGCACGCGTACGCGACGGCGCTGGGCATCGCGAGCGGCACCTTCGTCTGGGGCGCAGCCGCCGCGGTCGGGGCTGCGGCTCTGCTCGCGGCATCCGAACTGGCGTTCACTGCGCTGAAGATCGTCGGCGCACTGTACCTCGCCTATCTCGGCGTCTCGATGATCGTGAAGTCGTTCCACCGAAAGCCGGTCGTCACGGATGTCGTCGCGCCGGTGGGCTCGCTCAAGGCGGCGTTCGGGCGTGGTGCCCTCACGAACCTCCTCAATCCCAAGGTCGGCGTGTTCTACATCGCGCTCATCCCGCAGTTCATCCCGGAGGGCGTCAACCCCGTGGGCATGGGTCTGCTGCTCGCGGGGGTGCACGTCGTCGAGTCGCTCGTGTGGTTCACCGGGCTCATCCTCGCGGCGCACTTCGCCCGCAAGTGGCTCTCGTCGCCGCGGGTCTCCGCTTGGATCGACCGCGTCACCGGCGGCATCCTCGTCGCCTTCGGCGCGGTGCTGGCGATCGAGTCCCGCGCCTAGGCCAGCTGAGTGGGCCGCCCACGGCCGCATCGAAACCCCGCACGAAAACGCAGGAGATCCTCCCGATTGGGCCGCACACCGTCCACCGCGGCGACATTCCGCGTGATACTCCTGCGTTTTCAGCGGATGCCCCGCCGATACACTCGAACCCGTGACCACAGTCCTCGTCCTCAACGGACCCAACCTCGGGCGGCTCGGCAGCCGCGAACCCGACGTCTACGGCAGCGGAACTCTCGACGACCTCCGAGTGACGCTCGAGGCCGAGGCATCCGGGCTCAGCATCGACCTGCGCCAGACCAACGACGAGGCCGAACTCATCTCGTGGCTCTACGAGGCTGTCGACACCGCGAGCCCCGTCATCCTGAACCCCGCTGCGTTCACGCACTACTCGTATGCGCTTCGGGATGCCGCGGCTCTTGTCACCAAGGCCGGGCTGCTGCTCGTCGAGGTGCACATCTCGAACCCGCACGCCCGCGAGGAGTTTCGGCACACGAGCGTGATCTCGGCTGTCGCCACCGGAGTGATCGCCGGGTTCGGGTTCGACTCGTACGTTCTCGCGCTTGAACTGGTCAAGCGCCGCCTCAGGTAGACTCGGGCGCTGGGTTTCGACCCGCATACTTCAACGAACGGATATCTCTCATGGCTTCTACAGCTGACATCAGGAACGGCGTGGTCCTCAACATGGACGGCCAGCTCTGGACGGTCATCGACTTCCAGCACGTCAAGCCGGGCAAGGGTGGCGCGTTCGTGCGCACCAAGGTCAAGAACGTCATGAGCGGCAAGGTCGTCGACCGCACATTCAACGCTGGCGCCAAGATCGAGACCGAGACCGTCGATCGCGCAGATTTCCAGTACCTGTACGCGGACGGCGAGAACTACGTCTTCATGGACAAGGGCAACTACGACCAGATCACGCTGACCCCGGCCAACGTCGGTGACGCCGTGAACTTCATGCTCGAGAACCAGGATGTCACGATCGCCCTGCACAACGGCGACCCGCTGTACGTCGAGCTGCCGGCATCCGTGGTCCTGGAGATCACGTACACGGAGCCGGGTCTTCAGGGCGACCGCTCGACGGGTGGCACCAAGCCCGCGACCGTCGAGACCGGCTACGAGATCCAGGTTCCGCTGTTCCTCGAACAGGGCACCAAGGTCAAGGTCGACACGCGCGACGGCAGCTACCTGGGCCGAGTCTCGGACTAGTGGGCGCCCGCAGCAAGTCCCGTAAGCGCGCCCTCGATATCCTCTACGGCGCAGACATGCGCGAGGAATCGATCAACGAGGCCCTCGCCGCCGAGCAGGCGCGCAACGACGCCGACCCGAAGCGTTCGAACTCGTGGCCGTACGCGCGCGACATCGTCATCGGTATCACCGAGCACGGCGACGAGATCGACGAGTTGATCGAGACGTATTCGCAGGGCTGGACCATCGCGCGCATGCCCGCCGTCGACCGCGCTCTCGTGCGCATCGGGCTGTGGGAGATTCTGTTCAACGACGAGGTTCCCGACGCGGTAGCCATCTCGGAGGCCGTCGAGTCTGCGCGCACGCACAGCACCGACGACTCCGCCGGGTTCGTGAACGGACTCCTCGGACGCATCGCGGCCTCCCGCGCCTAGCCACTGCGTGACGCAACGTTACGACTCGATTCGAGGAGCAGCGCGATGACCAATACCGTTCAACTGTGACGTCTGCCACTACTCTCGCGCTCTCGACGACGCCGGCCCTGCCCGTGCGCCTCGACGGCGTGGGTCGCACATTCGGTGAGCGCCGCGTGTTGCGTGATGTCGACCTGGAGATCGTCGCGGGCGAGATCGTCGCGATCATCGGCGCTTCGGGCAGTGGCAAGTCGACGCTGCTCAGGCAGGTCGGCGGTCTCGACCAGCCCGATGAGGGCACCGTCACCATCGACGGCTCTGCGCTGAGCGGTGTCGACCAGCGCACCGCCATCGCTTTCCAGGAGCCGCGGCTGCTGCCGTGGCGCTCGGTGGCCCGCAATGTCGAGGTGGGACTGCCCCGCTCGACCCCGCGTGCCGAGGGCCGTGCTCGCGTCGAGCAACTCCTTGAACTCGTGCAGCTCTCCGATGCAGCGCACCTGCGCCCCCGGCAGATCTCGGGCGGCATGGCACAGCGGGCATCTCTCGCCCGCGCCCTCGCCCGCGGGCCGGGCGTGCTCGTGCTCGACGAGCCGTTCGGCGCGCTCGACGCGCTGACCCGCCTCACCATGCAGGACTTGCTGCTGGAGATCCACGCGGCCGAGCCCGCGACGATCCTGCTCGTCACCCACGACGTGGACGAGGCCCTCTACCTCGCCGACCGCGTCGTGCTCCTCGGTGTCGAACCCGGCTACGAGTCCCATTCCGGCGCGGTAGTCCGCTCCGTCATCACTGTCCCAGGAAAGCGCCCGCGTGATCGCGGGAGTGCAGCACTGGCGCACCTCCGCGCCGAGCTCCTCGATGGACTCGGCGTGTCCACTCATCACCCAGCACACACATTCTGAGGATCCGATGTCCCGCATCAGCACCACTCGCAAGAGATTGTTCTCCCTCGCCGCGATCGCCACAGCAGCAGCGATCGCCCTGACCGGCTGCGTCCAGGGCGAGGGCTCGGCTCTCGACGCCCCTGAGCCCGCATCCACCCTGCCCGGCACCTGGAGCAGCGACGTCCTGAACATCGACTTCGCCACCTACAACCCCCTGAGCCTCATCATCAAGGACCAGGGATGGCTCGAGAGCACCTTCGGCGACAAGGTGACGGTCAACTGGGTGCAGTCGGCGGGCTCCGCCGCGGCCAACGAGGCGCTCAAGGCCGGATCGATCGACGTGGGCTCCACGGCCGGGTCGGCAGCTCTCCTCGCCCGCTCGAACGGCTCGCCGATCAAGACGATCGACGTCTACTCGCAGCCGAACTGGTCAGCCATCCTCGTCGGCCCGAACTCCGACATCAAGACCGTCGCCGACCTCAAGGGCAAGAACATCGCGGCGAACGCGGGAACCGACCCCTACTTCTTCCTCGTTCAGGCGCTGGATGAGGCGGGCCTCAGCCTGAGCGACGTCACGATCACCCAGCTCCAGCACGCCGACGGCAAGACCGCCCTCGAGGCCGGGACCGTCGACGCGTGGGCGGGTCTCGACCCGCTCCTGTCGGCGAGCGTCGTCAACGCCGGGTCGAAGATCATCTACGACAACCCCGACTTCAACAGCTACGGCTTCCTCAACGCGACAGAGGGCTTCCTCACGAAGTCTCCCGATATCGCGCAGGTCGTCGTCGACGCCTACGAGAAGGCCCGCGAGTGGGCCATCGCGAACCCCGACAAGGCAGCGCAGATCCTGGCGGATGTCGCCGGTATCGACATCGCGATCGCGAACTCTGTGCTCATCGACCGCACCAACCTCGACATCGACCCGAAGCCCGGCAAGGCCCAGACCGCCGTACTCAAGGTCATCGGCCCGATCTTCGTCACGATCGGATCGGTGGCGAGCCAGGACCAGATCGACAGCGCGCTCGACTCGCTCTACGACACGACCTACATCGACGCCGTGGACACCTCGCTCGTTGGCTGATCGAGTAATAGCAGCAACCGGTACGGCGGGCTCGGCATACTCCGGGCTCGCCGTATCGGCGCGCCCGCGCGCGGGTCTTCGCACTTGGCCGCGCTGGGTGCGGATCCTGCTCGGGCTCGTCATCCCGCTCGTGGTGCTGGGGCTCTGGCAGCTCATCTCCGCGTCGGGGCTGGTGCCCGCCTACCGCCTGCCATCACCGGCGTCGGTGTTCCTCGCGGGAGTCGATCTGTACAACCGCGGGCTTCTGTACCAGCACATCGCGATCTCGACGCAGCGCGTGCTCATCGGATTCGCGATCGGGTCGGTCATCGGTCTGGTTGCCGCGTCGGCAGTCGGGCTCTCGACGTTCGCGAGCGCACTCCTCGGCCCGACACTGGGCGCGATTCGCGCCGTACCGTCGCTCGCGTGGGTGCCGCTACTCGGGCTCTACCTCGGCATCAACGAGGACTCCAAGATTACCCTCATCGCGATCGGCGCGTTCTTCCCGGTGTTCACGACGGTCTCCGCGGCCCTGCGTCACGTGGATCCGCAGCTCGTCGAGGCGGGGCGGGCCTTCGGGTTCGCCGGCCCGCGCCTGCTCGGCCTCGTGCAGCTGCCGGCAGTCGTCCCCTCCGTGATCTCCTCGCTGCGCCTTGCCCTGGCCCAGTCCTGGCTGTTCCTCGTGGCGGGCGAGCTGCTCGGGGCATCCCTCGGGCTCGGCTACCTGCTGGTCGACTCGCAGCAGAACGGGCGCATCGATCGCCTGTTCCTCGTGATCATCCTGCTCGGCGTGCTCGGCAAGCTCACGGATGCCCTCGTAGGGCTGCTCGAGCGCTACCTGCTCAAGCGCTGGGGATAGTCAGCTGCGCGTGTCGCCCTCGACGCATTCGTGCGCGGGAGTCAGCGGCCGACAGCACAAGGCCGAGCACGACTAGGGCGAGGCCGAGAGTAAGTTGCGGACCCGTGGCGAGCCCCGTGGCCGCCAGTGCTGGTTCGATCGGCATCGAGAGCGAACCGACGTTGACGGCGCCAGCGCCCGCCGTGATCGCGATCGGCGCTGGTGCCGTGTATCCCGCTGGTGCTACCACCGAGAGCTGGTAGTCGCCCGCCTCCGTGTCGAGTGCGAACGCGCCGCTCGGGTCGACGGGGGCGACGACGGGGTGCTCCTCGATGTCGAGCACAGGGGTGCCATCCGGCTGCTGCAGGGCGATTCCCGTTCCGGCCGGAACAGGGTCGGTGGTGCCGGGCGTGACGATCGAACCCGAGATCGACGACACGGGGGCGAGTGCGGCGAGCCACAGTTGGTAGATCGGTGAGCCGGCGATCTGGTGGAACTCCAGCGTGATGCTCGCGACCGTGGCATCCGGCAGGAACCAGTCATACGAGCCGTAGCTGTCCGTGCCGTTGCCGAGCACCGTTCCCGGCGGGTACGCGGTGCCGTTGACCACGCCGCCCGAGGCGAGCCAGCTCGGATGATCGGTGAAGGGTCCGGGTCCGACACAACTCGAGGGCCTGGGCACGTTGTTGCAGTAGTTGAGCAGTGGTGTGCCGCCCGTGTCCTGCGCTCCGAGCGCCGACGAGGGCACCGCGACGCCCGTCGAGTCGAACCCGGTGACACGCATCCAGTCGGCATCGATGTCGCCGATGGCGAAGCCCCATCCGGGCGGCGGCACCGACGCGAAGGTGATCGTCGTCGTGGAGGGCACCGCGAGCGACACGGGTGAGAGGTAGAGGTAGGGCTGCGATCGGCTCGACCCGAAGTAGGTGCCGAATCCCGTGGATGCCCCGAGGAACGCGCTCTCGCCGGCGGGGGTGCGCAGCGTGGGGGAGTCGGTCGTGACAGTCGTGGCGGGCATCCCCGCCGATGCGGCGAACGCGGCTGTGCCGGCGAAGGTCGAGGGTGCCGCCGCGGGGGAGAGACTCCACTGCGCGAAGACCCCGGTATACCCGGCCGGCGCCGCCCAGCCGGCGGCGGGAGCGGATATCGCCATCCCCACCGCCACGAGACCGACCGCGAACCCCCGAACACCCATGCAGCAAGCCTCGGCCACGCAGAACGACTTGTCCACTCGGGAAGCCGGTATAGTCGTCCCAACAGATTTCCTTTAAGTTCCGTCCAGAGAGGCGGGGAAGGAGGTCAGAATGACTGCACGCTCCGTGCTGCAGCAGGCTGATATCGCGCGTGCGCTGACTCGTATCTCCCACGAGATCGTTGAGTCCAACCGCGGCTCAGAGGGCCTCGTTCTCTTGGGTATCCCCACGCGCGGCGTGCTGCTGGCGCGTCGTCTCGGCGACCTGCTCGAGGGTGTGCCCGTCGGGGCCATCGACGTCACGATGTACCGCGACGACCTCTCCAAGAACCCCACGCGCGCACCGAGCCCCACCGATATCCCCGCGGGTGGCATCGACGGCAAGACCGTCGTACTCGTCGACGACGTGCTCTACTCCGGGCGCACCATCCGGGCGGCCCTCGACGCGCTGAGCGACCTGGGGCGGCCCCGCGCCGTTCGGCTGGCGGTGCTCGTCGACCGCGGCCACCGTGAGCTGCCCATCCGGGCCGATTTCGTCGGCAAGAACCTCCCGAGTTCGTCTGACGAGCGCATCAACGTGAGGCTCAGCGAGATCGACGACAGCGAGGAGGTGACGATTCTGTGAGGCACCTGCTCTCCACCAAGGACGTGACGCGCGACGAGGCGATCGCGATCCTCGACATCGCGGAAGATATGGCCGGAGTCGCCGACCGCGAGGTCAAGAAGCTCCCGACGCTGCGCGGCAAGACCGTCGTCAACCTGTTCTTCGAGGATTCCACCCGCACGCGTGTTTCCTTCGAGGTCGCGGCCAAGCGCCTGAGCGCCGACGTGATCAACTTCAGCGCGAAGGGCTCGAGCGTTTCGAAGGGCGAGAGCCTCAAGGACACCGCGCAGACCCTCGCGGCAATGGGTGCCGATGCCGTGGTGATCCGGCACTCCGCGAGCGGCGCGCCCAAGGTGCTCGCCGACAGCGGCTGGATCGACGCGGGCATCGTCAACGCGGGCGACGGCACGCACGAGCATCCCACCCAGGCCCTCCTCGACGCGTTCACCATCCGCCGACGACTGCACGGTGCGGATGCTCGCGGCCGGGGCCTCGACGGAGTGACGGTGACCATCGTGGGAGACATCCTGCACAGCCGAGTCGCCCGCTCGAACATCTGGCTGCTCGACACCCTCGGAGCGACAGTGCGGCTCGTGGCGCCGGCGACGCTGCTCCCGGTCAGTACCTCAGGCTGGCCCGTGACGGTCGGCTACGACCTCGACGAGGCGATCGACGCGGGCCCTGACGTGGTCATGATGCTGCGCATCCAGGCCGAGCGGATGAACGCGGCCTTCTTCCCCAACGCGCGCGAGTACTCGCGGCAGTGGGGCCTGGACGACGAACGGGCCGCACGCCTGCCTGCGGCTAGCATGGTCATGCACCCCGGCCCCATGAATCGCGGCCTGGAGATCTCCTCAGGAGCCGCCGACTCAGCCCAGTCGACAGTGCTCGAGCAGGTTGCCAACGGGGTCTCGATAAGGATGGCCGTGCTGTATCACCTGCTCTCATCAGGAGTGAGCGAATGAAAATCACCGGCGTCCAGCTTCCCGACGGAACGCACACAGACCTGTTCATCGAGAACGGGATGTTCGCGGCCTCAGCCTCAGGCGAGACGATCGACGGCGCGGGTCTTCTCGCGCTCCCCGGCCTCGTCGACCTGCACACCCACCTGCGCGAGCCCGGCTTCGAGCAGAGCGAGACGGTGCTCACCGGATCCCGCGCAGCAGCGATCGGCGGCTACACCGCGGTCTTCGCGATGGCCAACACACTGCCCGTGCAAGACACCGCGGGCGTCGTCGAGCAGGTGCAGTCGCTCGGGGAGCGGCACGGTTACGTGACCGTGCGACCCATCGGCGCCGTCACCGCGGGTCTCGCGGGCGAGAAGCTCAGCGAGATCGGGGCCATGGCGCAGTCGCGTGCCCAGGTTCGCGTGTTCTCCGACGACGGCCACTGCGTACACGACGCCCTGCTCATGCGCCGTGCGCTCGAGTACGTGAAGACCTTCGGCGGCGTCGTCGCCCAGCACGCGCAGGAGCCGCGGCTCACGGTCGGCGCGCAGATGAACGAGGGCGCGCTCTCGAACGAACTCGGCCTCGCGGGGTGGCCCGCGGTGGCCGAGGAGTCGATCATCGCGCGCGACGTGCTCCTCGCCCAGCACGTCGGCGCACGGCTTCACGTCTGCCACGTCTCCACTGCCGGCTCGGTCGATGTCATCCGCTGGGCGAAGGCCCGCGGCATCCAGGTGACGGCCGAGGTCACGCCGCACCACATTCTGCTCACCGAGGAGCTCGCGCGCAGCTACGACTCGCGCTTCAAGGTCAATCCGCCGCTGCGCCGCAACGAGGACGTGCTCGCCCTGCGTGCCGCCCTCGCCGACGGCACCATCGACATCGTCGCAACGGACCACGCGCCGCATCCCGCCGAGTCCAAGGAGTGCGCGTGGGATGAGGCCGCGAACGGCATGGTCGGCCTCGAGTCGGCCCTCAGCGTCGTGCATGCCTCGGTTGTGGCATCCGGCGAACTGGACTGGGCGGATGTCGCGCGCGTCATGTCGCGCACTCCCGCCGAGATCGGCCTTCTGGCCGGATACGACACCCCGTTCGCCGTGGGCAGCCCCGCGAACGTGACTCTCTACGACCCCAGTGCCACGAGGACGTTCGCCACGAGTGACCTCCGCGGCAAGGGGCTCAACTCTCCATACCTAGGCCGCGAGCTGCCGGGGCGGGTGATCGCGACCGTGCACGACGGGTACGCGACAGTGCTCGACGGCGAGCTCGTGGACGCCGACACCGTTGCCAGGGAGGCACACTCATGACCAGACCCGAACTGCTGGCGATCTGGATAGCATTCCTCGTCGTCCTGCTGATCCTCATGTTCCTCGGCTGGCGGGCGCGCCAGCGCCGCCAGAAGAACGTCGCCAAGCCGCTGACCCCGCCCGCGGATCTGGGCGCGGCACTCGGCACGTTCGACGGCCGCTACGTGGCGACAACGACCGCGGGCAACCCGCTCGACCGGATCGCGGTCAACGGACTCGGATTCCGCAGCCTCGTCTCGCTCACGGTCACGAGCGCGGGTGTGCTCGTGCAGCGACCGGGCAACGACGACTTCTGGGTCCCGCGCGACGACGTCCAGGATCGCCGCACTGCGACGTGGACCATCGACCGCGTCGTGGAGGCCGACGGGCTGGAGCTTGTGCAGTGGAACCTGGGTGGGGCATCCGTCGACAGCTACTTCAGGCTGGATGACGCCGTCGCCTTCGAGAAGGCGTTCGAGCAGCTCCTCCCCACGAAGGCCGCAGCATGACCGCCGCCTATCTCGTGCTCGAGGACGGCACGCGCTACACCGGCCGCGCCTACGGTGCCGAGGGTCGCACGCTCGGCGAAGTGGTGTTCGCCACGGGCATGACGGGCTACCAGGAGACCATCACCGATCCGAGCTACGCGGGCCAGATCGTCGTCATGACCGCGCCGCACATCGGCAATACCGGGGTGAACGACGAAGACCCCGAGTCGTCGCGCGTGTGGGTCTCCGGCTACGTCGTTCGCGACCCCAGCCGCATCGTCTCCAACTTCCGCGCCAACGGCTCGCTCGACGATCAACTTGTCGAGCAGGGGGTGGTCGGCATCAGCGGCATCGACACGCGCGCGGTGACACGCCGCCTGCGCGACGCCGGTTCCATGCGCGGCGGCGTCTTCTCCGGTCCGGATGCCGCACTCACGCTCGAGCAGCAGCTCGAGATCGTGCGCGCCTCCGACGGCATGAGCGGGCAGAACCTCTCGGCGCAGGTCTCCACGACGGACGGATACGTCATCCCCGCCACGGTCGAGAGCATCGGGCGCGTCGCCGTGCTCGACCTCGGTGTGAAGACGTCCACGCTCAACTACCTCGCCGCGCGCGGGTTCGACGTGCACGTGCTGCCGCAGTCCGTCACGCTCGACGAGGTGCTCGCGCTCGAGCCCGTCGCCGCGTTCTTCTCGAACGGACCCGGCGACCCCGCGGCATCCGATTACCACGTCGAGCTGCTGCAGGGCATTCTGCGCGCCGACCTGCCGTTCTTCGGTATCTGCTTCGGCAACCAGTTGCTCGGCCGCGCCCTGGGTTTCGGAACGTACAAGCTGCCCTTCGGGCACCGCGGGATCAACCAGCCGGTCGTCGACGTGTCGACGGGCCGCACGGAGATCACGAGCCACAACCACGGTTTCGCCGTCGATGCCCCTATCGGCGTCGTCAGCGACAGCCCCGCGGGCTTCGGGCGGGTCGAGGTGAGCCACGTGAACCTCAACGACAACGTCGTCGAGGGCCTCAACGCCCTCGATATCCCGGCGTTCTCCGTGCAGTACCACCCGGAGGCCGCGGCGGGACCGCACGACGCCAACTACCTGTTCGATCGCTTCCGCGATCTGGTCATCAAGAGCAAGGAAGCACGTGCCTAAGCGCGCAGACATCAACTCGGTCCTCGTCATCGGATCGGGCCCCATCGTCATCGGCCAAGCTGCCGAGTTCGACTACTCGGGCACGCAGGCCTGTCGTGTGCTGCGCGAGGAGGGGGTGCGCGTCATCCTCGTCAACTCGAATCCCGCGACGATCATGACCGATCCCGATTTCGCCGATGCTACGTACATCGAGCCGATCACGTGGGAGGTCATCGAGAGCATCATCGCGAAGGAGAAGCCCGACGCGATCCTGCCGACTCTCGGCGGCCAGACCGCGCTCAACGCCGCTATCGACCTGCACCACCACGGAATCCTGGAGAAGTACGACGTCGAGCTGATTGGCGCGAACTTCGAGGCGATCAACAAGGGCGAGGACCGCCAGCTCTTCAAGGAGCTTGTGCTGGAGTCGGGTGCCGACGTCGCACGCAGCCACATCGTGCACACCCTCGACGAGGCGATCGCCGGTGCCGAGGATCTCGGCTACCCCCTCGTCGTGCGTCCGTCGTTCACGATGGGCGGTCTCGGTTCGGGGTTCGCGTACGACCGCGAGGAGCTCGTGCGCATGGTCGGCGACGGCCTGCACCAGAGCCCCACGACCGAGGTGCTCCTCGAGGAGTCGATCCTCGGGTGGAAGGAGTACGAGCTCGAGCTCATGCGCGACACCTCGGACAACACGGTGGTCGTGTGCTCGATCGAGAACGTCGACCCCGTCGGCGTGCACACGGGCGACTCGATCACCGTCGCCCCGGCCCTGACGCTCACCGACCGCGAGTACCAGAACCTCCGCGACATCGGCATCGACATCATCCGTCGCGTCGGCGTCGACACGGGCGGCTGCAACATCCAGTTCGCCATCGACCCGGCCAACGGCCGCGTCATCGTCATCGAGATGAACCCGCGCGTATCGCGGTCGTCGGCGCTCGCATCGAAGGCGACCGGATTCCCCATCGCCAAGATCGCGGCCAAGCTCGCTATCGGGTACCGCCTCGACGAGATCAAGAACGACATCACCAAGGTCACGCCCGCGAGCTTCGAGCCGACGCTGGACTATGTCGTCGTGAAGGTCCCGCGCTTCGCCTTCGAGAAGTTCCCCGCCGCCGACACCCGCCTCACCACGACCATGAAGTCCGTCGGCGAGGCCATGGCAATCGGCCGCAACTACTCGACCGCACTGCAGAAGGCACTCCGCTCTCTCGAGAAGCGCGGCAGCAGCTTCCACTGGGACGGTGAGCCCGGCGACAAGGATGCTCTCCTCGCGGTCGCGTCCGTGCCGACCGACGGCCGCATCGTCACCGTGCAGCAGGCCATGCGGGCGGGCGCGACGAACGCCGAGGTGTTCGAGGCCACCAAGATCGACCCGTGGTTCATCGACCAGATCGCCCTCATCAACGAGGTTGCGGCCACGATCGCGTCGAGCGATCTCGACGAGGGCACCCTGCGCCTCGCGAAGGACCACGGCTTCAGCGACGTGCAGATCGGGCAACTGAAGGGCCTGGCCGAGGCCGAGGTGCGGAGCATCCGGTGGTCGCTGGATGTTCGCCCGGTCTACAAGACCGTCGACACGTGCGCGGGGGAGTTCCCCGCGCTCACGCCGTACCACTACTCGAGCTACGACCTCGAAACCGAGGTCACGCCGAGCGACCGTCGCAAGGTCGTCATCCTGGGATCCGGCCCGAACCGCATCGGGCAGGGCATCGAGTTCGACTACTCGTGCGTGCACGCGAGCTTCGCGCTGGCCGACGCCGGGTTCGAGACGATCATGATCAACTGCAACCCCGAGACGGTTTCGACGGACTACGACACGAGCGACAGGCTCTACTTCGAGCCGTTGACCCTCGAGGATGTTCTCGAGATCATCCACGCGGAGAGCGTGTCTGGCGAACTCGTGGGAGTCGTCGTGCAGCTCGGCGGGCAGACCGCACTCGGACTCGCGCAAGGCCTCAAGGATGCCGGCGTGCCGATCTTAGGCACGACTCCCGAGGCCATCGATCTCGCCGAGGAGCGCGGGCTGTTCTCGAAGATCCTCGACGACGCGGGCCTGCTGAGCCCGAAGAACGGCACCGCGACGAACCAGTCGGAGGCGGTGACGATCGCGGAGGACATCGGCTACCCCGTGCTCGTGCGCCCGAGCCACGTGCTCGGCGGCCGCGGCATGGAGATCGTCTACGACACGGAGTCGATGGCCGACTACTTCGAGCGGGTGAAGGACCAGGCCATCATCGCGCCCGGCTCGCCACTGCTCGTCGACCGATTCTTGGATGACGCGATCGAGATCGACATCGACGCGCTCTACGACGGCACCGAGCTCTACATCGGCGGCATCATGGAGCACATCGAGGAGGCCGGGATCCACTCGGGCGACTCCGCGTGCACCCTCCCGCCCGTCACCCTCGGCCGCGACGTGATCAACCGCGTGCGCGAGGCGACCCTCGGCATCGCGGCAGGCATCGGCGTGCGCGGTCTCCTCAACGTGCAGTTCGCCATCGGGCAGGGCATTCTCTACGTGCTCGAGGCGAACCCGCGAGCATCCCGCACCGTGCCGTTCGTCTCGAAGGCGCTGGGCATTCCGCTGGCCAAGGCCGCGGCGCTCATCATGGTGGGCCGAGACATCCGGTCGCTCGTCGCCGACGGCCTGCTGCCGGAGCAGGACGGCTCGGTGGTGCCCATGGATGCCCCGGTCTCCGTCAAGGAGGCCGTGCTGCCGTTCAAGCGCTTCCGCACTGTCGAGGGCTACGTCGTCGACTCCGTGCTCGGGCCGGAGATGCGCTCAACGGGAGAGGTCATGGGCATCGACTCCAACTTCCCCAAGGCCTTCGCGAAGAGCCAGGAGGCCGCGTACGGCGGTCTGCCCTCGACGGGAGCCGTGTTCGTGTCGGTCGCCGACCGCGACAAGCGCGCGATCGTGCTGCCGGTGCTGCGCCTCTCGCAGCTCGGATTCACGATCCTCGCGACGGAGGGCACGGCAGAGGTACTCGCCCGCAACGGGATCGAGGCACGCGTGGTGCGCAAGTACTCGATGGGCCAAGCGGTTGTCGAGGGCGAGCCCTCGATCGTCGAACTCATCAACGACGGGCTCGTCGACGTGGTTATCAACACCCCGAGCGGCCGCAGTGCGCGCGCCGACGGCTACGAGATCCGCACGGCGACCGTGGCCGCGGACAAGCCCCTGTTCACAACCATCGCGCAGGTGGGCGCGGCTGTGGCATCCTTCGAGGCGATCCGCGACGGATTCGATGTTCGGTCGCTGCAGGATTACGCGAGAGACCGGGCTGAGCGCCTGGTCCGGTCGAGAGAGGGGTCGCGTGCCTAGTTTCGGTGAGCGTCTCGAGCAGGTCTTCGTCGACCGCGGGCACCTGTGCCTCGGTATCGACGCGCATCCCTTCCTGCTCTCGGAGTGGGGGCTACCGGACACGACCGACGGGCTGCGCGAGTTCTCCCTCCGCACGATCGAGGCCGCCGTGGGCACCGTGGGGATCGTGAAGCCGCAGGTTGCGTTCTTCGAGCGGCACGGCTCTGCCGGGTACGCGGTGCTCGAGCGCGTGCTCACCGAGGCCCGCAGCGCGGGGCTGCTCGTCATCGCCGATGCCAAGCGCGGCGATGTCGGCTCGACGGTCGAGGCCTACGGGCAGTCATGGTTGACTCCGGGCTCCCCACTGGAAGCAGACGCCATGACCGTCTCCGCCTATCAGGGCGTCGGCTCACTGCGGGAGGTCATCGACCTCGCGCACGCGAATGGCAAGGGCCTGTTCATCCTCGCGGCGACGTCGAACCCCGAGTCCGCAGAGACCCAGACCGCGTACCGCGACCGCGGAGACTTCGCCGGATCGACCGTGGCGGCGAGCATCGTCGGCGAGGTCGACCTGCTCAACCCTTCGACCGACCACCTCGGCTCGATCGGGGTAGTCATCGGCGCCACTGTCGACGCCGTGGACTACGGCATCACGAGCGATCTGCTGCTCTCGACCCCCATCCTCGCCCCAGGTTTCGGCGAGCAGGGTGCGACTCTCAGCGACCTGCCGCAGCTCTACGGCGACGCGGCGTTCAACGTCATAGCCAACGTGGGCCGGAGCGTGCTGCGCGCGGGCCCCGCCGACGTGAGATCGGCACTGCTGCGCTCCACCGAGGAGCTGACGAAGGCGCTCGTCGCGTGAGCCCCCGACCCGCGCCCCCCGCCGACGTCGATCGCGCAGCAGCCGGCCGCGCGGCCATCGCGGCTCGGCGCGCCCGCGCGGCGATCAAGAACGACATCGCGAGCAGGCAGCGCACGGCACTCGACGCCGCACAGACCGGATGGAGCGACCCCGAGAGCGCGGAGGCCACACTCCGCGTCACCGAGCTGCTGGGGAGCGTGCCCTCCCTCGGCCCGACGCGCACGGCCCGCGTCATGGACGAGCTGGAGATCTCGGACAAGAAGCGCGTCGGGGGCCTCGGCATCCGGCAGCGCAGCAAACTCCGCGACTGGCTCGTGAACCGGCAGGGTGCTGAGCCGAGTCGCCTGATCGTGCTCGCGGGGCCTACCGCGGTCGGCAAGGGGACGGTATCGGCGTACATCCGCGAGAACTACCCCGACGTGATGCTGAGCGTGTCCGCGACGACGCGAAAGCCCCGCCCCGGCGAGATCGACGGGGTGCACTACTACTTCGTGAGCGACGCCGAGTTCGACCGCAAGATCGCCGCGGGGGAGCTGCTGGAGTGGGCTGTTGTGCACAACTCGTACCGGTACGGCACACCAAGGCCGCCGATCGACGCGGCCCTCGCCGCGGGCCACCGGGTCATGCTCGAGATCGACCTTCAGGGTGCACGGCAGGTGCGCGAGGTCATGCCCGAGGCTCTTCTGGTGTTCCTGCTGCCGCCGTCGTGGGAAGAATTGGTGCGGCGCCTCATCGGCCGGGGCACCGAACAGCCCGACGAGCAGCAGCGCCGATTGGACACCGCCAAGGTCGAATTGGCGGCCCAGGACGAGTTCGACGCGAAGGTCGTGAACCGAGAAGTCGGCCAAGCGGCCCGCGAGGTCGTAGAATTGATGGATGCGCCCATCGGCGCGACCACTTACGGCAAGGAGCCCCACCATGGTTGACCGTCACTCCGGCATCATCGACCCGCCCATCGACGAGCTGCTCTCGAAGGTCGACTCGAAGTACCAGCTGGTCATCTTCGCGTCGAAGCGCGCCCGCCAGATCAACGACTACTACGCCGACCTGCACGAGGGAAGCCTCTTCGACAACGTCGGCCCGCTCGTCGACTCGACCATCGACGACAAGCCCCTCTCGGTCGCACTCCACGAGATCAACGAGGACAAGCTCGAGCTCAAGCGCCTGAGCGAAGACTAAGCGTCCTCGCTGGTCGAGCTCGTCGAGACCCTGAAGTGACCGCCTTGAACGTGGTCGTCGGTATCACCGGCGGCATCGCCGCGTACAAGGCGGTCGCTGTCGTTCGGGGCCTCGTTCTCGCAGGGCATGACGTACACGTCGTCGCCACGGAGAACGCGCTCAAGTTCGTCGGTCGCCCCACTCTCGAAGCGATCAGCCGCAACCTCGTGCATTCCGACCTCTACGAGGGCGTCGCCGAGGTGCGCCACGTGGCGATCGGCCAGGCCGCCGACCTCATCGTCGTCGCCCCCGCGACCGCAAACTCGATAGCGAAGCTCGCGGGCGGGTTCGCCGACGACCTGCTCGGCAACACGATCCTCGCGAGCACCGCCCCGCTGGTCATCGCCCCGGCCATGCACACGGAGATGTGGCAAAACCCTGCCACCGTTCACAACATCGGGGTTCTGCGCTCGCGCGGTGTCACCGTGGTGGGCCCCGCATCCGGCCAGCTCACGGGTACCGATTCGGGTCCCGGTCGGATGTCTGAGCCCGACGACATCGTCGCCGCGGCGCTCGGCGTGCTCACACCGAAAGACCTGGCGGGCAGGCGCATCCTCGTCACAGCAGGCGGCACTCGCGAGCCACTGGATCCCGTGCGGTTCATCGGCAACCGGTCCAGCGGCAAGCAGGGCGTCGCCCTCGCTCTGGCGGCAGCGGCGCGCGGCGCGGAGGTCACCCTCATCGCCGCGAACCTGGAGGTGAACGCGCCGGCTTCCGTCTCGGTCATCCGGGTGGGGTCGACCCTCGAACTCGCCGAGGCCACGACGGCCGCTGCGGCGGACGCAGACGTCGTGATCATGGCTGCCGCGGTTGCCGACTACCGCCCGGAGTCCGTCGCGCAGGACAAGATCAAGAAGGAGAAGCAGGGCGACATTCTCGACCTCCGCCTCGTGAAGAACCCCGACATCCTGAAGTCGCTGTCAGAGCCCCGCCGCGCGGGCCAGACGGTTCTCGGCTTCGCTGCGGAGACCGAACAGGATGACGCGGCCCTCCTCGAACTCGGTCGCGCCAAGCTCGCGCGCAAGGGCTGCGACTACCTTGTCGTCAACAGGGTGGGGTGGACCGAGGGTTTCGCCACAGAGAGCAACACGGTCGTCGTGATCGACAGGGCCGGCGATACAGTGGTGGAAGCGACCGGAAGCAAGCTGTCGGTCGCCGACCGTATTCTCGATGTGCTGATCTGAGCGATTCCGAGCTGGTCTCGCGTCACAACTGTATGGAGTCTTCGTCTTGAGCACTGCGCTGCGTCTGTTCACCTCCGAGTCCGTCACCGAGGGTCATCCTGACAAGATCTGCGACCAGATCAGCGACAGCATCCTCGATGCGCTCCTTGCGGCAGACCCGAAGAGCCGAGTGGCGGTGGAGACCCTCGTCACCACGGGCCTCGTCCACGTCGCGGGTGAGGTCACCACCTCCGGCTACGTCGACATCCCGACCATCGTGCGCGATCTCATCACCGGCATCGGCTACAACTCCTCGCTCGTGGGCTTCGACGGCGCCTCGTGCGGCGTCGAGGTCTCGATCGGTGCACAGTCGCCGGATATCGCTCAGGGGGTAGATGCGGCCCTCGAGTCGCGCAGCGGCGGCGCTGTGGAAGACCTCGACCTCCAGGGCGCGGGGGATCAGGGCATCATGTTCGGTTTCGCGACAGTCGAGACTCCCCAGCTCATGCCACTGCCGATCTGGCTCGCACATCGGCTCGCGGAGAAGCTCGC
Source organism: Rhodoglobus sp. (assembly GCA_965227655.1). Lineage (GTDB taxonomy): Bacteria > Actinomycetota > Actinomycetes > Actinomycetales > Microbacteriaceae > Rhodoglobus. Next base: position 221,780 of record OZ245765.1, read on the forward strand.
AGAGGTCCGCAAGACGGGCCAGCTCGAGTACCTCCGTCCCGATGGCAAGACGCAGGTGACCATCGGCTACGAGGGCTACGTGCCCAAGACCGTCGACACCGTCGTGCTGTCGACGCAGCACTCGCCGTCTGTGGACAACGTGACTCTATTCGCCGAGGTGGAAGAGCTGGTCATCCGGCCGGTCCTCGAGAGCGCGGGGCTCGAGAGCGCCGACGCCACGATCCTCATCAACCCGACCGGCCGCTTCGAGATCGGCGGCCCGCAGGGCGACGCCGGCCTCACGGGCCGCAAGATCATCGTCGATACCTACGGCGGCGCGTCGCGTCACGGCGGCGGCGCTTTCAGCGGCAAAGACCCCTCGAAGGTCGACCGTTCGGCCGCGTACGCCATGCGCTGGGTTGCCAAGAACGCCGTGGCTGCGGGGTTCGCGGACCGCCTCGAGGTGCAGGTCGCGTACGCGATCGGTAAGGCCGCTCCCGTCGGCCTATACGTGGAGACCTTCGGCACGGCGCACGTGGACGAGTCGAGCATCATCGACGCGATCCGCCAGGTATTCGATCTGAGGCCGGCGGCGATCATCCGCGACCTCGATCTGCTTCGCCCCATCTATTCGGCAACGTCGACCTACGGCCACTTCGGTCGGGAGCTCCCTGACTTCACGTGGGAGCGTACGGACCGCGCTGCGGCCCTGCGTTCCGCCGTCGGACTCTAGGCAGTTGCCTGCGGCCAAGGTCGCGCGCGTCCTCGTCGACTCGCCGCTGCCGCAGCTCGACAGGCTCTTCGATTACCTGATCCCGCCCGAACTCGCCGAGGCAGCCGTGCCGGGCGTGCGGGTGAAGGTGCCGCTGCGTTCGGCGGGCCGGGTTGCCGACGGCTTCCTCATCGAGGTCGCGGAGGCCGGGGAGTACAAGGGCGTGCTGAGCGAGTTGGATTCCGTGGTCTCGCCGATCCCCGTCCTCGCGCCCGAGGTGTGGGCCCTAGCGCGCAGGGCCGCCGACCGTGCTGCAGGTTCGGCGAGCGACATCGTGCGCCTCGCGGTTCCCACTCGACAGGTGCGGGTGGAGAAGGCGTACCTCGCGGACAGCGCGAACGAGCCGTTCCCCGTGGTCACCGCGACACCCGTCGAGTCGTACGGCTCGCGGGTGATCGAGTCGGCGGTATCGCTCGGCGAGCGGCTCGCTGTCGACGCGATCCCCGGCGTGCGCGAGGTGGCGGACGGAGTCTGGGTGGGCGCGTGGGCCGTCACCATGGCTGCGGCCGCGGCATCCGTCATCGCGGAGGGTCGGTCAGCGATCCTCGCGGTGCCCGACTACCGCGACCAGGAGCAGCTCGAGGCCGCGCTGCGAGCCGTACTGCCGGACGACAGCGTCGTGCGCCTCGACGCCAAGCAGTCGAATCCGGACCGCTATCGCGGACTCCTGAGATGCTTGTCGGGGCGTCCCCTCGCGATCGTGGGCAATCGCTCCGTCGTGTACGCGCCCGCGGCGAATCTGGGGCTCATCGCGGTGTGGGATGACGGCGACCCGCTGCACGGCGAGCCGCTCAGTCCGTACGTCCACACGAGGGACGCCGCGCTCCTGCGCCAAGAACTCCAGGGTTGCGCGCTGGCGTTCTTCGGCAATTCCCGCAGCACCGAGGTCGAGCGCCTCGTCGAGGTCGGGTGGCTGCGATCCGTGTCTCCTATGCCGATCGTGTTTCCCAAGGTGATCCCGACCGCCCAGCAGGCGACCACCGACCGGCTGGCCGCCCAGGCGCGCATCCCGTCATCGGCGTGGAAGGTCGCTCGTGCGGCGCTGGAGTCGGGCCCCGTGCTCGTGCAGGTTGCTCGTCCGGGCTATGCACCGCGCATCGCGTGCGCGGACTGCGGGCAGACCGCGCGCTGCCTGCGGTGCGAGGGTCCGTTGCAGCAGAAGTCGGCGCGGGGGGTTCCCGCGTGCGGGTGGTGCGGCGCGCTGGCGGTGAACTGGCGCTGCTCCCACTGCGAGGGCGAGAAGTTCCGTCTCGTCGGCAACGGCGCCAACCGCACTGCCGAAGACCTGGGTCGCGCGTTTCCGGGCGTGCGCGTCATCGTCGCCGACGGTGAACGACAGGTGCTCACCGTGGGCAAGGAACCCGCGCTCGTCATCGCCACGCGCGGGGCCGAGCCGATCGCGGCGGGCGGCTACCGCGCGGTGCTCCTGCTCGATGGCGAGCGGATGGTGGCACGCGAGAGCCTGCGCGTGGGCGAGGACTGCCTGCGCTGGTGGTCGAACGCCGTCGCACTCGCAGCCGGGGGAGCGCCAACCGTCCTGGTCGGGGTGGGTGGGGCCTTGGCCACGGCTCTCGTCACGTGGCGGCATGCCGACTACGCGCGCGCCGAGCTCGCGGACCGCCGCAGGCTGAGATTCCCCCCGGCCGTGCGGGTCGCCACGATCACGGGAACGCCAGAAGCGGTGACGCGCGCCGCGGAGGCCGCAGGGGTGGATCCGGACGACGTACTGGGCCCCGTCGATCTCGAGCCCCCGACGGTGCGCACGATCCTGCGCTTCGACTACGGCCGTGGCACCGAGGTTGCCGCGAGCCTGCGGGCAGAGCTCATCCGGGCGGCGACCTCCCGGCGCCGTGGCCCTGCTTCACGGGGACCCGGCGCACCCACGATGCGGGTGCGGCTCGACGATGTCGAGCCGTTCCTCGATGCCTAGCGGTCTGTGGGCCGCACGTGACGCGAGACAATGGTCGTGATGTCTTCTCTTCGCCTCGTGTTCGCCGGTAGTCCTGCGGCCGCCGTTCCCAGCCTCGTCACTCTCGCAGACTCAGTCCACGATGTCGTGGGGGTCGTCACCCGCGAGGATTCGCCGCAGGGGCGCCGCGGCGTGCTGACGCCCACACCCGTCGCCGTCGAAGCCGAGGGGCGCGGCATCCCGGTCATCCGCGCCAACCGCCTCGCCGGCCCGGCGACCGACGCCGTGACCGCCCTGCAGCCCGACCTCGGTGTGATCGTGGCGTACGGCGGCCTCGTGCGCGAGCCCCTGCTCTCGACCCCGCGACTCGGTTGGATCAACCTGCACTTTTCGATCCTCCCGCGCTGGCGCGGGGCGGCCCCGGTGCAGAGAGCGATCATCGCGGGTGACGACATCACGGGCGCGACGGTGTTCCAACTGGTTCCCGAGCTCGACGCGGGCGACGTGTTCGGCCGGATGACCGAGCCCATCGGTGCCCATCAGACCGCAGGGCGCCTTCTCGAGTCGCTGGCAGAATCCGGTGCAGGTCTTCTGCTGCGCGTGGTCGACGCCCTCGCCGACGGATCGGCCCGCGCCGAGGCACAGGTGGGCGACGTCACGCTTGCGCCCAAGCTCACGCTCGACGATGGCCGCATCGACTGGTCGGCGTCCGCGCAGGCCGTTCACGACCTCATCCGGGGCGTCACGCCCGAGCCCGGCGCGTTCACGACTGTCGACGGCGCGCGGCTCAAGGTGCTCGAGGCGGCGGTGGCGCGGGATGTCCCGCGGGTGCCGCCCGGCGAGTTCCAGTTCGTGGGCAAGAAGGTTCTGGTGGGAACGTCGACCGATCCGCTCGAGTTGATCACCGTGCATCCGGCCGGCCGCAAGGCCATGGACGCGGGCTCCTGGTGGCGCGGACGGGTGCAGTCGTGAGCGTGCAGCCGGCACGCCGTATCGCGCTCGACGTGATCATGGCCGTGCGCGACTCGGACGCCTACGCGAACCTCCTGCTCCCGGTTCGGCTGGGGCGCGCCAAGCTCTCCGAGGCCGACGCGGGCCTCGCTACCGAACTGACCTACGGCACGCTGCGTATGCAGGGCTACTATGACCGCATCATCGCGATGGCGGCGGGTCGTGCTGTCGAGAAGATCGACCCGCCCATCCTCGATGTGCTGCGCCTCGCATGCCACCAGCTGCTCTCGATGCGCGTTGCCCAGCACGCGGCGGTCGACGAGTCCGTCGAACTTGCGAAGACGGTCGGGTCGAACTCAGCGGTCGGCTTCGTCAACGGGGTGCTGCGCACGATCACGCGCACCGACGGCGAGACATGGCGCGCACGTGTCTTGGCCGAAGCAGGCTCGGGCGAGGAATCGCTCGCACTCGAGTATTCGCACCCGCTGTGGGTCACGCGAGCCTTCCGGCAGGTACTCGTCGCCGAGGGCCGCGAGGCCGAGCTCGAGGCACTCCTGGCTGCGGACAATGTCGCACCGCGCGTCTCCGTCGTTGCTCTTCCCGGCGAGTCGACGACAGGCGAGCTGGATGCCCACGCCGCCGAGTTCTCCCCGGTGGGCGCGATCCTCGACTCTGGGGACCCGCTCAAGCTCCCCGCGATCCGCGAGGGCCGCGCTCGCGTTCAGGACGAGGGGTCGCAGCTCGCCGCCCTCGCCCTCAGTCGCGTGCGCCCCATCGTGGCGGGGGAGCAGTGGCTCGACCTGTGCGCCGGGCCCGGCGGTAAGGCCGCGCTACTCGCGGCAGAGGCGCAGCAGGCCGGCGCCATCCTCACGGCCAACGAGCTTGTACCCGCGCGCGCCGAGCTCGTGCGCAAGGCCCTTGCCGTCTTCGCGACCCCGCCCGAGGTCTGGGAGCTCGACGGCATGACCGTGGGCGGATTGTACCCCGGTGCCTTCGACCGCATCCTTCTCGATGCGCCATGCACGGGACTGGGGGCGCTCCGCCGTCGCCCGGAGGCGCGCTGGCGCAAGCAGCCGAGCGACGTCGCGGGCCTCGGTACGCTCCAGGCCAGGCTCCTCGCCTCGGCGATCGCGGCACTCAAACCGGGCGGGGTGCTCGCGTATGTGACGTGCTCACCGCACGCGGCCGAGACGAAATCGATAGTCGCGTCAGTGCTCCGCAAGACCGAAGGCGTCGAGCGGCTCGACACGCCCGAGGTGCTGCAGTCCCTAGTGAACGAGCCGCTCGACCTGCCCGACGCGAGCCACGTGCAGCTCTGGCCGCACCGCCACGGTACCGACGCGATGTTCATCCAGCTGCTGACTAAGCTCTAACGATGCGCATCAACCCGAGCATCCTGGCCGCCGATTTCGTCAACCTCGAGCGGGACATCGCGCGCATCTCGACGGCCGACCTCGTGCATGTGGACGTCATGGACAACCACTTCGTGCCGAACCTCACATTCGGTCCACAGATGGTCGGGCGCATCCAGGACATCTCGCCCATCCCGCTCGACGTGCACCTCATGATCGACGACCCAGACCGGTGGGCGCCCGCCTACGCCGAACTCGGCGCCTACTCCGTGACGTTCCATGCCGAGGCCGCGCACGACGCCGTCGCCCTCGCCCGGAGCCTGCGCGATCGAGGAGCCCGCGCCGGCATCGCACTCAAACCGGGCACGCCCGTCGAGCAGTACCTCGAGCTCCTGCCCGAGTTCGACCAGGTTCTCGTGATGACCGTGGAGCCCGGATTCGGCGGCCAGAGTTTCCTGGAGTCAGTGATGCCCAAGCTCGGGCTGCTGCGCGCCGAGGTCGCACGCACGGGTCTCGACGTGTGGCTGCAGGTCGACGGTGGCATCGATGAGAACACCATCGGCATCGCGGCAGAAGCCGGCGCCGACACCTTCGTCGCGGGCTCCGCGGTGTACCGCGGGGAGCCATCCGACCGTATCGCCCTGCTGCGTGACGCGGCCGCCGCGCACACCCACTAGCGCCGCCGACTAAGCCCAGAAGCCCTCGTGCACCTCGCGTGCACCGCTGATCTCGTACGGACCGCGCACCTCGGTGGGGTGGCCACCCCGCGCGAAGATCTCCCGCGAGGGCAGGTCGAGCGTGAACTCGCCTGATCCCTGCGGCAGCAGCTCGATGAGCCCCTCGCCCGACAGCGCGAACACCACGGTGCCGATCCCCGCCCAGAAGATGGCGCCGCAGCACATGGCGCACGGTTCGGTGCTCGTGTACAGCACGCTCGCGGCGAGCTCCTCCGACGAGAGTTCTGCAGCGGCGAGCCGCACGAGGTTGGTCTCGGCGTGACCGGTGGGGTCGCCAGAGGTAATCACGGTGTTCTCGGCGCGAACTGTGCGCACGCCCGACACGACGAGCGCGCCGAACGGATGGTTGCCGCGCTCCCGCGCGAGCCGGGCGAGCTCGACCGCCTCGGCGAGGTGCAGCCGATCAAGGTCGTCGTGGGGAGGCGTGGACATGCCACGAGCATGGCAGAGTTGCAGTCATGACTCTGGCCGTTGTCGTGCGTCCTGTCGGCACCGGGGGTGTCGATCCCTCGGTGTCGCGGGACCTTCCCGAGGGCACCTCGGTGACGGTGCTGGATGACGGCGGGGCTCTTCACGAGGTGCTTGCCGCTCTCGCACCGGCAGACGTGATCGTTCTGGATGGCACTGCCGTCGTGCCCTCGGGCTGGACCGCGGCCCTCGCCGATGCAGCGGCCGCGCGCACGGACATCGCCACCGTCTCGGCGTCCAGCGTCGAGGGACCGCGCGTCGTGGTTGCCGCTCCCGATTCGCCCGTCATGCTCATCACGCGCCGCGCTCTCACCGTCGTGGGGTTCCGGCCCGGCGAAGGACTGGATGACTTCGCGCAGCGCAGCACAGACCAGGGCTTCACCCACGTGGTCGCCGGCGATGTCGTCGTGCCGGGTTCGAGCCCGGTCGCGGAGGCGATCGGCGTCCTCGACAGGGCCATCCGCACCTCCGCATCCGACGTCCAAGGCGGCGGACCCAGCGGCGGTCTCGCCGTCGGAATCGACGCAGAGCTCATCAACGCTTCGCTCACGGGCACCTTCGAGGCTGGCCTCGCGATCTCGCTCGCCGTGGCCCGGCAGGACGGCGTCAGCTCCGTCCACTGGATCGCGCAGAGCGACCGGGTCGAACCACTCACACAGCTTCTCGAAGCGAAGGGCATCGACACGATCAGCGTCGCTACCCTCGAGGAGCTCAGGGCCGACGGCCTCCGGATCGACGTCGCATTTCGGCCGTACCAGGACTTCCTCGCCCGCACCTGGCCCGAGATCTCACGCTACGCGCACCGCAACATCGTGTGGACCCTCGACCTGATCGCGAACGTGGTCCCGAGCTACGCCAAGTCGGACGACGACTATCACCGCCTCAACCGCACGTCGTCTCAGGCGTGGGAGAACGCCGACGCGATAGGCGTGCTCACCCCGCACGTGGGATCGATGCTCGAGGCCTACCAGGGGGGCCTCACGGACCCCCGGATCTTCGTGCTTCCGGCGGGCTCGCCCGAGGCTGCCGTGGCCGATCCGGGCGGGAACTTCGAGGACGAGCGACTCGCCGACCTGGCCGACGGGCAGTTCGTTCTCGTGCTGGGCAACAACTACCTGCACAAGGGGCGGGCGTGGTTCATCCGTGTCATGCGGCGGGTCTTCGAGGCGGGCTGGAACGGGTCCGTGGTGCTCGTGGGACCGACGCCGGAGTTCGGCAACTCGTCGGCGCTCGAGGCTGCCGAGCTCCCGACCGCAGGCGGCAGGGTTATCGTGGCCGGACGCGTGGGAGGCGACGACAGAGACCGGCTGCTGTCTCGCGCGACGCTCACGGCCGCGCCCTCCGTCACCGAAGGCTGGGGGATGACGCCGGCCGAGGCACTCGCCCACGGCTCCACACCGATTGCGAGCCTCGGCGGTGGCCTGCGCGACATCACCCCGCCGGATGCACTGAGCCTCACGATGTCGAACGACGACGTCGATGCGGCAACACTGCTGCAGCTCCTCACCGACTCCTCGGCACGGGAGGCACAGCGCTCTGCTTGGCAGCGGGGCGCTGAGCAGTTCACGTGGGACGGCGCGGCCCAGATACTCGTCGAGCAGATGCGCGCGACTCTGGCCGGACCGCGCCACTTCGTCGCCCTCGTTCGCGAGGAAGACATCGCCCTCGATCCCGTTCGAGCGCTGCACTGGCGCATCCTCGACCGGATACTCCCGCAGGGTGGCGCTTTCCGTAGCGCCGTCGCGCGCGCGGTCCGTCGTTCTGCTTGACTTGGTTCATGACAGATTCACCACGAACCAAGCCCGAAGTCGAGTTCTACGAGGGCGCAGAGCCCACTGACCTCGTGATCATCGACATCATCGAGGGCACCGGCGACGAAGCGAAGCCCGGCGACACCGTCGACGTGCACTACCTCGGCGTCGACTTCGAGTCGCTCGAGGAGTTCGACTCCAGCTGGAGCCGCGGCCAGTCGATCTCGTTCCCGCTCGCGGGCCTCATCAAGGGCTGGCAGGAAGGGATCCCCGGCATGAAGGTCGGCGGTCGCCGCCAGCTCATCTGCCCGCCGCACCTCGCCTACGGCCCCGCTGGCGGCGGACACCGCCTCTCGGGCCGCACGCTCACCTTCGTGATCGACCTCCTGGGCGTCAAGTAGCTTTCCCCCGGTGGTCGGGCGGAGTAGGGACCGTGTCTCGACTGCGCTCGACCACCGATACGATTGATCCGTGAAAACCTTCGACGAGCTGTTCGCTGAGCTGAGCGAGAAGGCCGTGTCGCGCCCCGAGGGCTCCGGCACCGTCGCGCAGCTGGATGCCGGCGTTCACGCGATCGGCAAGAAGATCGTCGAAGAGGCCGCCGAGGTGTGGATGGCCGCCGAGTACCAGTCCGACGAGGAGACGGCCGAGGAGATCTCGCAGCTCGTCTACCACCTGCAGGTTCTCATGGTCGCGAAGGGGCTCACCCCTTCGGATGTCTGGCGACATCTGTAGAAGTACGTCGCCCACATCCACGTCGACCCTAGGAAACCCATGCTGAGAATTGCCGTCCCCAACAAGGGATCGCTGAGCGAGACCGCTGCCGAGATGCTTCTCGAGGCGGGCTACACGGGGCGCCGCGATCCGCGAGCCCTGAGCGTGCGCGACGAGCGCAACGATGTCGAGTTCTTCTACCTCCGCCCGCGCGATATCGCGACCTACGTCGGGTCGGGTGCTCTCGATGTGGGCATCACCGGGCGCGACCTGCTGCTCGACTCGCGCAGCCCCGCCTCCGAGATCGCGAGCTTGGACTTCGGCGCGTCGACGTTCCGCTTCGCGGGCCCTCCCGGTGCCTTCGCCGACCTCGCGGCCCTCGCGGGCAAGCGCGTGGCGACGAGCTACCCGGCACTCGTGGGCGACTTCCTCGCCCGCAACGGCGTGCAGGTGCAGATGGTGTCCCTCGACGGCGCCGTAGAGTCGGCAGTCAAACTCGGCGTCGCGGATGCTGTCGCCGACGTCGTCTCGACGGGCTCCACCCTGCGCGCCCAAGGTCTGGAGATCTTCGGTCCCGTCATCCTCGACTCGACAGCAGTTCTGATCAGCGCCAAGGCCGAGCACCCCGGCATCACGGTGCTTCAGCGCCGCCTGCAGGGAGTGCTCGTGGCGCGCCAGTACGTGCTCGTCGACTATGACGTGCCGCTGAGCCTGCTCGACGCCGCGACGCGCGTGACACCGGGCATCGAGAGCCCCACGGTGTCACCGCTGCACGATCCCGAGTGGGTGGCGGTGCGGGCGATGGTGCCGCGCGCCGACACGAACCACATCATGGACGAGCTCTACGAGATCGGCGCACGGGCGATCCTCGTGAGCGCCATCCACGCCGCACGCATATGACCGTGGCAGTGCGGGTCATCCCGTGCCTCGACGTGGCCGCGGGTCGCGTGGTGAAAGGCGTCAACTTCCTGAATCTGCGGGATGCCGGCGATCCGGTAGAGCTTGCTCGCAAGTACTACGAGCAAGGCGCGGACGAGATCACCTTCCTCGACGTGACGGCCACGGTGGACGAGCGCGCCACGATGTACGACGTCGTGCGCTCCACTGCCGAGCAGGTGTTCATCCCGCTCACGGTGGGCGGCGGCGTCCGCAGCGCAGACGATGTCGCGCGGCTCCAGGCCCACGGGGCAGACAAGGTCGGGGTGAACAGTGCCGCGATCGCGCGGCCCGCCCTGGTGGACGAGATCGCCGACCGCTTCGGCGCGCAGGCGCTCGTGCTCTCGCTCGACGTGAAACGCAGCGGCGGCCGCTACGTCATGACGACGCACGGCGGTCGCACCGAGACGGACATCGATGCACTCGAGTGGGCCCGCGAAGCGATCGAGCGGGGAGCTGGTGAACTGCTCGTGAACTCGATAGACGCGGATGGCACCAAGCAGGGTTTCGACCTCGAACTGATCACGGCGATGCGTGAGATCAGCTCCGTGCCGGTCATCGCGAGCGGGGGAGCGGGAGCCGTCGGCGACTTCGCCCCGGCCATCCGGGCAGGGGCCGACGCCGTGCTCGCGGCCTCGGTGTTCCACAATGGTGAGCTGACCGTGGGCGACGTCAAGCACGCGCTCGACGAGGCGGGATTGGTGGTGCGATGAACGTCGACGACGTACTGCAGCGCGTGGCGTTCGCGGAGAACGGGTTGCTCCCGGCGATCATCCAACAGTGGGACAGCAAAGACGTCCTGATGCTCGGCTACATGGACGCCGAGGCCCTGCGCCGCACGCTCACCGAGGGTCGCGTGACCTTCTGGAGCCGCAGTCGGCAGGAGTACTGGCGCAAGGGCGACACGAGCGGCAACCACCAGCTCGTGCGCGGTGCAGCCCTCGACTGCGACGGTGACACCATCCTCGTGACCGTCGATCAGCACGGTCCCGCGTGCCACACCGGCGCCCACGCCTGCTTCGATGTCGATCCGCTCGCCCCTTTCGTTGGAGTACAGGATGCATAACTCGACGACCGCCGCCGACTTCACCGCACGGCTCGAGGCCGGCCACCGCGTCGTGCCGGTCATCCGGGAGCTCTTCGCCGACGGCGAGACCCCCGTGGGCGTGTACCGCAAGCTCGCCCAGGGTCGACCGGGCACCTTCCTGCTCGAGTCCGCGGAGCAGGGCGGCATCTGGTCGCGGTTCTCCTTCGTGGGCGTCTCGAGCTTCGGCGTGCTCACGCAGCAGGGCGACTCGGTCGCGTGGCTCGACTACGGCCTGCCGGTGGAGCGTGCGTTGGGGCAGTCGCATCCGACGGCGCCGCTGGAGGCGGTGGCGCACCTGTACGAGCGCTGGAGCACCCCGCAGGTTCCGGGCCATCCGCCCTTGACGGGCGGGCTCGTCGGCTTCATCGGATGGGAGGCCATCCGTCAGATCGAGCGGCTGCCCAACATCCCGCCGGCAGATTTCAGCGTGCCCGGTCAGGCCCTGAGTTTCGTGTCCGAGCTCGTCGTGCTCGACCACCGCTTCGGCACCGTGCTGCTCATCGCGGCGGCCCTCAACGACGGCACCGAGGAGAGGGACGCGCTGTGGGGCGACGCCCAGCGCCGTCTCGACGCCATGCAGGCGGGGATCGCCGGGCCGACCGAGACCTGGCTTGCCGAGGTGGACCTCACGATCACGCCGAGCCCGATTCCGCGCATCCAGCCGTCTGAGTACCACGACGCGATCGAGCGCTCGAAGAAGTACATCGTCGACGGCGACGTGTTCCAGGTCGTGGTCTCGCAGCGGTTCGACCACGAGGTCACGGCCGAGCCGATCGACATCTACCGGGTGCTGCGCACGCTCAACCCCTCGCCGTACATGTACTTGCTCACCCTCGTGGATACCGCGGGCGAGCCCTACTCGGTGGTGGGATCGAGCCCCGAGGCGCTCGTGAAGGTCTCCGACCAGCGCGTGTACATGCATCCGATCGCCGGATCCCGCCCTCGCGGTGATACGCCGGAGCGCGACCTCGAGCTCGCTGAGGAACTGCTCGCCGACACCAAGGAGCAGGCAGAGCACCTCATGCTCGTCGACCTCGCCCGGAACGATCTGCTGAAGGTGTGCAGGCCCGGCTCGGTCGAAGTCACCGAGTTCATGCAGGTCGAGCGGTTCAGCCACATCATGCACCTCGTGTCGTCCGTCGAGGGCGACCTCAACGCCGACGCGAGCTCGGTGGATGTGTTCCGTGCGACGTTCCCCGCGGGCACCCTGTCCGGCGCGCCCAAGCCGCGCGCGCTCGAGATCATCGACGAGCTCGAGGCCGCGCAGCGCGGCGTCTACGGGGGAGTCGTGGGCTACTTCGACTTCGCGGGCGACGCCGACCTCGCCATCGCCATCCGCACGGCGACGATCGTCGGCGGCCTCGCGCGCGTGCAGGCGGGGGCTGGGCTCGTGGCGGACTCCGATCCGGATGCCGAGCATCAGGAGTCGCAGAACAAGGCTGCGGCACCCCTGCGCGCTGTCGCGGTCGCCAATGCGATGCGGCGCGTACTGTGACCGCGGCGCGCATCCGGCTCATCGTCGTTCTCGGCGGGGTGCTCATCGCGGGCCTCGCCCTTCTGGCGTGGACCCAGACCTGGTTCGAGCTCACCCTCGACGGCGGGAAGAGCCTCACGGTGTCCGGCCAGTCGGCGGCTCCCGCGATCTCCGCGCTCGGTCTCGCCTCGCTCGCTCTCGTGGGAGCCTTGTCGATCGCGGGGCGGGGCGTGCGGATCGCGCTCGGAATCGTCGAGGCGGCCATCGGAATCGCTCTCGTGGCCACGGCCATCGGAGCCCTCACGGGCCCGGTCGCAGCATCGGCCACCGTCATCACCGCAGCCACGGCCGTGAGCGGTCCGGAGTCACTCGCCGCGCTCGTGACCAGCATTGCCGTGACGCCGTGGCCGTGGGTGGCCGTCGTCGCGGGCGTGCTCACCGTGGCCGACGGTATTGCCGTGCTCGTGACCGGGCCGCGCTGGCCCGGTCCGACGCGCAAGTACGAGGCCGCGGCATCCACCGACTCGGGCACGCCCGTGGGCGCGTGGGACAGCCTGAGCGACGGTGCCGACCCTACCCGCTAGAATTTTTCCAGATCCCCCACGAAACGGAGCCCTTTCGATGACTGAGCACGACCCGTCCGACCCCGGCCACGGAAACTCGCCGGCCGCCTGGACCGCCGTCATCATCATGCTTGTCGGATTCGCCATCGGTACTCTCGCGTTCTGGTTCGTCATCCCGTGGCTCGTCTTCGCGTCGGCGGGTCTCGTCGTGGTCGGAGCCCTCGTGGGCTTCATCCTCGGCAAGCTCGGCTACGGCGTCGGCGGCGACAAGCTGCAGCCCAAGGTGCACAGCTAGGGTGCTCGACCAACTCGTAGCCGGAGCTCTCGCAGACGCTTCGGACCGTCGCGCTGCCCGCAGTCTCGCCGACGTCGAATCGGCAGCCCTCGATCGAGCGCCCGCGCTCGACGCGCTTGCCGCGCTTGCCCCCCGCGACCGCGTGCACATCATCGCCGAGATCAAGCGCTCGAGCCCGTCTCGCGGCGCTCTCGCCGAGATCGCGGATCCCGCATCCCTTGCCTCCGCCTACCAATTGGGCGGCGCCTCGGCGATCAGCGTGCTCACGGAGGGGCGCCGCTTCGGCGGTTCACTGGCCGACCTCGAGGCCGTGCGGGAGGTGGCATCCGTGCCGTTGCTCCGTAAGGACTTCATCGCCGAGCCGTACCAGGTGTTCGAGGCGCGTGCTTCGGGCGCCGACCTCGTGCTGCTCATCGTCGCGGCGCTCGAGCAGCCCGTGCTCGCCGAGCTTTTCGGCATCATCACGCAGCTCGGGATGACCCCCCTCGTGGAGACCCACAGCGCCGACGAGGTCGAGCGCGCCATCGACCTGGGCGCCGAGCTCATCGGCGTCAATGCCCGCGACCTCAGCACCTTCGAACTCGACCAGAACCTGTTCGGCAGGCTCGCCGACCAGATCCCGAGCGGGATCATCCGCATCGCTGAATCCGCAGTCACGACGCCGGCCGACGTCGCCCACTACCGCAAGGCGGGTGCTGATGTCGTCCTCGTGGGCGAGGCGCTCGTGACCAAGGGAGACCCCGTGACCACCCTCCAAGAGTTCCTGGTGTACTGATGGCGCTGAGAGATGAACTGGGCCCGTACTTCGGAGAGTTTGGCGGGCGCTTCGTGCCGGAGTCGCTCATCGCGGCCCTCGACGAGCTCGACGCAGCCTACACGGCGGCGAAGACAGATCCGATGTTCCAGGCCGAGCTCGCACAACTGCATGCCACGTACACAGGCCGACCGAGCATCATCACCGAGGTGCCGCGTTTCGCCGAGCATGCGGGCGGTGCGCGCATCATCCTCAAGCGCGAAGACCTTAACCACACCGGTTCGCACAAGATCAACAACGTGCTCGGTCAGGCGCTGCTCGCCAAGCGCCTCGGCAAGACGCGACTGATCGCGGAGACCGGCGCCGGCCAGCACGGTGTCGCGACAGCCACGGCGGCAGCGCTGTTCGGCATGTCGTGCGTCGTCTACATGGGCGAGGTCGACACGGAGCGCCAGGCGCTCAACGTCGCTCGAATGCGGTTGCTCGGTGCCGAGGTCATCCCCGTGAAGACCGGGTCCCGCACGCTCAAGGACGCCATCAACGACGCCCTGCGCGACTGGGTAGCCAACGTGCAGGACACCCACTACCTGCTCGGCACGGTGGCGGGGCCGCATCCGTTCCCGGTCATGGTGCGCGACTTCCACAAGATCATCGGTGAGGAGGCGCGTCAGCAGGTGCTCGACCTCACGGGCCGCCTGCCCGACGCCGTAACGGCGTGCGTGGGCGGCGGCAGCAACGCCATGGGCATCTTCCACGCCTTCCTCGACGACCCGGATGTCGCGCTCTACGGCTACGAGGCTGCGGGAGAGGGCCACCTCACCGAGAAGCACGCGGCAACGATCACGCGCGGCCGCCCCGGAGTTCTCCACGGAGCACGCTCGTACATGCTCCAGGACGACGACGGTCAGACCATCGAGTCGCACTCGATCTCCGCGGGCCTCGACTATCCGGGCGTCGGCCCCGAGCACGCGTGGCTCAACGACATCGGGCGTGCGAGCTACCTGCCCATCACCGACGACGAGGCGATGCAGGCGCTGCGCCTGCTGAGCCGCACCGAGGGGATCATCCCGGCCATCGAGTCGGCGCACGCCCTCGCCGGCACGATCAAGCTCGGCAAGGAGCTCGGGCCCGAGGCTGTGATTCTCGTCAACCTCAGCGGACGTGGGGACAAAGACATGGAGACCGCCGGCACGTACTTCGAGCTGTTCGACGCCGCCGAGGCCCAGAAGTGAGCGGCGCCGCAGAGGTTATCGCCGCCCGCAAGGCCGCCGGTTCGGGTGCACTCGTGGGCTACCTGCCGGTGGGATTCCCCGACCTGAAGACGAGCATCGACGCGGCCGTGGCGCTCGTCGAGAACGGCGTCGATATTCTCGAGCTGGGGCTGCCGTACTCCGATCCGGTCATGGACGGCCCGGTCATCCAGAAGGCCACCCAGGCGGCACTCGCGGATGGCTTCAAGCTCGGGCACGGGTTCGAGGCCGTCGCCGCGATCACGGCGCGCGTGCAGGCCCCCGTCCTCGTCATGACGTACTGGAACCCCGTGCTGCAGTACGGGGTCGACCGGTTCGCCGACGACCTTCTCGCCGCAGGGGGAGCCGGGCTCATCACCCCCGACCTCGTTGCGGACGAGGCATCCGACTGGCTCGTCGCCTCGGACCGCACGGGTCTCGACCGCGTGTTCCTCGCAGCGCCCTCGTCCACCGACGCGCGCCTGCGCCAGGCCGTCGAGAAGAGCCGCGGTTTCGTCTACGCCGTGTCGACGATGGGTATCACGGGCGCGCGTGCGGACGTCGACCAGGCCGCACGCTCGCTCATCACGAGGCTGCGGGATGCTGGCGCCACGAGTGCGTGCGTCGGGGTCGGTATCTCCACCGGCGACCAGGTGCGCGAGGTGCTCGGATACGCCGACGGGGCCATCGTCGGATCTGCACTCGTCTCCGCCCTCGCCGACGGGGGAGTGCCCGCCGTCGCCCGTGCTGCCGCCGCCCTCGCGGCGGGTACAGTTGCCTAGTCTTTACGCTTAGAAAGGTGACCGGCTTGTCGATCCTGCCGCTCAGCATTCCCAGTCCTCCCATCGACTGGCAGATCCCGATCTCGATTCCGCTCGGCTGGCTGCACGGGCTCATCCCGGCGATCGGCGAGAACCAGGTCATCCAGATCCACTCCTATGCGCTGTGCATCCTCGTGGGCATCATCGCCGCGACGATCATGGTCAACGAGCGGCTCAAGCGCCGCGGTGCGGAGCCGGGCATCGTGCTCGACGTCATCATCTGGGCGGTTCCGCTGGGACTGGTAGGCGCACGCCTGTACCACGTGTTCACTCATCCGGGTGACTACTTCTACGACGGCGCCCACCCGTGGGATCTGCTCAACGCCGACGGATCGTTGAGCTCGACGAGTGTGTGGGCCATCTGGAGTGGTGGCAACGCCCTCTTCGGCTCGCTCATCGGCGGTGCCATCGGTGCCTGGATCGGCTGCCGGATCGCCGGCGTGCGGTTCTGGACCTTCGCGGATGCCCTGGCCCCCGCCATTCTTCTCGCGCAGGCGCTCGGTCGCTTCGGCAACTACTTCAACCACGAGCTCTTCGGCCAGCCGACGGACCTGCCGTGGGGCCTCGAGATCGAGTCCACCAACCCGGCGTTCCCGGTCGGCCTCGCCGACGGCACGCTGTTCCATCCCACGTTCCTGTACGAGATGATCTGGAACGTGGTCGGCATCGTGTTCCTGCTCACCATGGAGCGCCAGTACCGCTTCGTGAAGAAGACGGTCCTCGGCCTCACCCTTCCCGTTCCGGTGGGCGACACGGTGGCCCGCCTGCAGTGGGGCAAGGTGTGGGCGCTGTACCTGATCTGGTACGGCATCGGCCGCGCCTGGTTCGAGTCCATCCGCGTCGACCCGAGCGAGGTGTTCTTCGGCATCCGCACCAATGTGTGGGGCGCGTTCGCGGCGATCCTCCTGGGAATCATCCTGTTCATCGTCCAGACGCGTCGTCACCCGGGCATCGAGCCGAGCCCGTACGTGCCGGGTCGCGAGTGGAAACCGGAGGGTGCTGTAGACTCCGAAGCGACCTATTCGGACGCTGACGATCCCGACGACGACGTCTCGGAAGCTGCCGGAAAGCTCGCCACAAGCGGCAGGTAGTGCCAGAGACAAGCGGCACGTGCTCCATATCAGCACAGCGCGCCCCTAATAACCGGGGGCAGTTCCCGAAGGGCCGTTGACGTCCCCCACCGCTAAGTACCATCGTGAGGACGGTTCCCATGGCTCTCACGCCACCTTTCGAGCGCTTCAGCTCAGTTCCGCAGGCGACGGGTCTCTACGACCCCCGCCGTGAGAAGGACGCCTGTGGCCTTGCCATGGTCGCGACCCTGCGCGGCACCGCCGGCCACGACATCATCGAGACGGCGCTCAACGCGCTGCGCAACCTCGAGCACCGCGGTGCCGTCGGTTCCGACGCCGGTACGGGCGACGGCGCGGGCATCATCACGCAGATTCCGGATGCGTTCCTGCGCTCCGTCGTCGACTTCGAGCTGCCTCCCGTCGGCCGCTACGCGGTGGGCATGTCCTTCTTGCCCACGGATGCCGCCGAGCGCGACGTCCTGAAGGCCGGATTCGCCGACCTCGCCACCTCGGAGAACCTCACGGTGCTCGGCTGGCGCGACGTGCCCGTCGACCCGAGCCACCTCGGCAACCTCGCGCGCGGTGCCATGCCCGCGTTCGAGCAGGTCTTCCTGCAATCCACGATCGTGTCCGACAAGGGCTCGGCCGGTGGGCTCGACCTCGAGCGTCAGGTGTTCCGCCTGCGCAAGCGCGCCGAGCATGAGCTCAACGCCTACTTCCCGTCACTCTCGGCGCGCACCCTGGTCTACAAGGGCATGGTAACGACCCTCCAGCTGGAGCCGTTCTACCCCGACCTGTCGGACGAGCGCTTCGTCTCGAAGCTCGCGCTCGTGCACTCGCGGTACTCGACGAACACGTTCCCGTCGTGGCCGCTCGCCCAGCCTTTCCGCATGATCGCGCACAACGGCGAGATCAACACCGTCCAGGGCAACCGCAACTGGATGCGCGCGCGCCAGTCGCAGCTCGAGAGCGAGCTCCTCGGAGACATGCGCTCGATCCTGCCCATCAACTCGCCCGGCGCGAGCGACTCCGCGTCGTTCGACGAGGTCGTGGAGCTCCTCAACCTCGCGGGCCGCTCACTGCCGCACGCGATGATGATGATGGTCCCCGAGGCCTACGAGAACCAGGTGGACGTCGACCCCGCTCGCCGGGCCTTCTACGAGTACCACTCGACGCTCATGGAGCCGTGGGATGGCCCCGCCGCCCTCGTCTTCACCGACGGGTCACTCGTCGGTGCGACGCTCGACCGCAACGGCCTGCGCCCCGGCCGCTACCTCGTGACGGATGACGGACTCGTCGTGCTCGCGAGCGAGATCGGCGTGCTCGACATCGAGCCCAGCAAGGTGGTGCGCAAGGGACGCCTTCGCCCCGGGAAGATGTTCCTCGTCGACACCGCCGAGGGCCGCATCATCGAGGACGACGAGGTCAAGTCGGAACTGGCCGGCTCCCAGCCGTGGGGCGAGTGGCTCGAGAAGAACCGGATCGCCCTCAAAGACCTCCCGGAGCGCGAGCACATCGTGCACACCCCCGCCTCCGTCACGCGGCGCCAGCGCACCTTCGGATACACCGAGGAGGAGGTGCGCATCCTCGTCATGCCCATGGCGCAGAATGCCGCAGAGCCCCTCGGTGCCATGGGGTCGGACACGCCCATCGCGATCCTGTCCGATCGCCCGCGACTGCTGTTCGACTACTTCACGCAGCAGTTCGCCCAGGTCACCAACCCGCCCCTCGACTCGATCCGCGAAGAGGTCGTCACGTCGATGAAGGTCGGGCTCGGGCCCGAGCTCAACCTGCTGTCGGCCACGCCGGAACACGCGCGGCAGATCTCGCTCGACTTCCCGGTCATCGACAATGACGAGCTCGCGAAGATCCAGCACTTCGAGACGGCAAGCGGTCGCCGTCCCACCGTGACCCTGCGCGGCCTCTACCGCGTCGACAAGGGCCCGAAGGCGATGGAGAAGCGCCTCGCCAAGCTGTGTGCGGAGGTTGACGAGGCCATCGCGGGCGGCGCCCAGTTCATCGTGCTGTCGGACCGCGACTCCAACAAAGACCTGGCCCCTATCCCGTCGCTGCTCATGCTCGCGGCCGTGCACCACCACCTTATCCGCGAAGAGAACCGGATGAAGGTCGGTCTCATCGTCGAGGCCGGCGACGTGCGCGAGGTGCACCACGTTGCGCTCCTCGTGGGTTACGGCGCCTCGGCGATCAACCCCTACCTCGCCATGGAGACCGCAGAAGAGCTGGTCCGCAGCGGCATGATCCACGGACTCACCCCTGAGAAGGCCGTCAAGAACATCATCAAGGCGCTCGGCAAGGGCGTCCTGAAGATCATGTCGAAGATGGGTATCTCCGTCATCGGCTCGTACGCGGCAGCCCAGGCCTTCGAGGCAGTGGGCCTCAGCCAGGAGTTCGTGGACCAGTACTTCACGGGCACGTCGAGCCTGCTCGGCGGTGTCGGCATGGAGGTCATCGCCGCGGAGTCCGCTGCCCGCCACGCGGCCGCGTATCCGGAAGACGGCGCAACGAGCGCGCACGAGCGCCTCGCCACGGGCGGCGAGTACCAGTGGCGCCGCGAGGGGCCGCCCCACCTCTTCAACCCCGAGACGGTGTTCCGCCTGCAGCACGCGACTCGCTCGCGCCGCTACGACATCTTCCGCGACTACACGAAGCTCGTAGACGACCAGGCCGAGAACCTCATGACGCTGCGCGGCCTGTTCCGCATCAAGGACAGCCAGCGGCCCGTGGTCCCGATCGACGAGGTCGAGCCCGTCGAGTCGATAGTCAAGCGCTTCAACACGGGCGCGATGAGCTACGGCTCGATCAGCCAGGAAGCGCACGAGACTCTCGCGATCGCCATGAACCGCCTCGGCGCTCGCTCTAACACGGGAGAGGGCGGCGAGGATGTCGCGCGCCTGCTCGACCCGGAGCGCCGTTCCGCGATCAAGCAGGTGGCCTCCGGCCGCTTCGGGGTCACGAGCATGTACCTGACCCACGCGACGGACATCCAGATCAAGATGGCACAGGGTGCCAAGCCCGGCGAGGGCGGCCAGCTGCCCGCGGGCAAGGTCTACCCCTGGATCGCGCGCACGCGCCACGGCACCGCCGGCGTCGGCCTCATCTCGCCGCCGCCGCACCACGACATCTACTCGATCGAAGACCTCAAGCAGCTCATCTTCGACGTCAAGCGCGCCAACCCGGTTGCCCGTGTGCACGTCAAGCTCGTGAGCCAGTCGGGTATCGGAGCGGTCGCGGCGGGTGTGACAAAGGCGCTTGCCGACGTCGTACTCGTCTCGGGCCACGACGGCGGAACCGGCGCGAGCCCGCTCAACTCGCTCAAGCACGCGGGAACGCCCTGGGAGATCGGCCTCGCCGAGACGCAGCAGACGCTCATGCTCAACGGCATGCGCGACCGCGTCGTGGTGCAGGTCGACGGCCAGATGAAGACCGGCCGCGACGTCATCATCGGTGCGCTCCTCGGCGCCGAGGAGTACGGCTTCGCCACGGCTCCGCTCGTGGTATCCGGATGCATCCTCATGCGTGTGTGCCACCTGGACACGTGCCCCGTCGGCGTCGCCACGCAGAACCCCGAGCTGCGCGCGCGCTTCACGGGCAAGCCCGAGTTCGTCGTGAACTTCTTCGAGTTCCTGGCCCAGGAGGTACGCGAGTACCTTTCCGAGCTCGGATTCCGCACGCTCGAGGAACTCATCGGCCACAGCGAACTGCTCGACACCGACCGCGCAGTCGAGCATTGGAAGGCCGACGGCCTCGACCTGACCCCGATCTTCGAGGGTCCGACGTTCGACGAAGACGAGCCGCGCACCAACCGCGTGAGCCAGGACCACGAACTCGAGAAGCACTTCGACCAGAAGCTCATCCAGCTGAGTGCCGGAGCTCTCGAGAACGGCACTCCGGTCGTGATCGAGCTGCCCATCCGCAACACGGAGCGCGCCGTCGGCACGATGCTCGGTCACGAGGTCACTGTGCGCCACGGCGAGAACGGCCTGCCCAGCGGCACCATCGAGGTCAAGCTCACGGGAACGGCCGGACAATCGCTCGGCGCATTCATGCCCGCGGGCATCCGGCTGCGCCTCGAAGGCGACAGCAACGACTACGTCGGTAAGGGCCTGTGCGGCGGCGAGATCGTGATCCGCCCGCACCGCAACAGCGTCTTCCCGGCGGAGCGCAATGTCATCGCCGGCAACGTCATCGGCTACGGCGCAACGCAGGGCAGCATGTTCCTGCGCGGCATTGTGGGGGAGCGCTTCCTCGTCCGCAACTCGGGCGCCACCGCCGTGGTCGAGGGCGTGGGCGACCACGCGCTCGAGTACATGACGGGCGGGCTCGCCGTCATCCTCGGCGGCACGGGCCGCAACCTCGGAGCCGGGATGTCGGGCGGCACCGCCTACATCTACGACCTGCGCCCCGAGCGCGTCAACGCCGACTCCCTCGCCTCGGGCGAGCTCGAGCTCCTGCCTCTCGGCAGCGCGGACGTGGAGATCGTGACCGACCTCCTCACGCGCCACCGCGACGAGACCGAGTCGGTTGTCGCGGCGAAGATGCTCGAGAACATGGATGACACCATCGCGCGCTTCACTAAGGTGCTGCCGCGCGACTACGCGGCGGTGCTGCAGACGCGGCAGACCGCTATCGACGAAGGACTGGACCCGGATGGCGACATCACGTGGGCTCGCATCATGGAGGTGACCGGTGGCTGACCCTAAAGGCTTTTTGAAAGTTCAGGAGCGTGAAACCCCGGCCCGCCGTCCCGTCGCCCTGAGGCTCATGGACTGGAAAGAGGTCTACGAGCAGCAGGACCCGTCCGAACTCAAGCGCCAGGCCGGCCGCTGCATGGACTGCGGCATCCCCTTCTGTCACCAGGGCTGCCCGCTCGGCAACCTCATCCCTGAATGGAACGACCTCATGTGGCGCGGCGAGGGCGCGCAGGCCATCGAGCGCCTGCACGCCACGAACAACTTCCCGGAGTTCACCGGCCGCCTGTGCCCGGCGCCGTGCGAGTCGAGCTGCGTGCTGGGTATCAACCAGCCCGCCGTCACGATCAAGAACGTCGAGGTGTCGATCATCGACCAGGCGTTCGCGAACGGCCTCGTCACCCCGCACCCGCCCGAGCGCCTCACTGGCAAGACGGTCGCCGTGGTCGGGTCCGGTCCCGCTGGTCTCGCCGCCGCACAGCAGCTGACGCGCGCCGGTCACACCGTTGCCGTCTTCGAGCGGGATGACCGCATCGGCGGCCTCCTGCGGTACGGCATCCCGGACTTCAAAATGGAGAAGAAGCACATCGAGGCGCGCATCGCGCAGATGCAGGCCGAGGGCACGCGCTTCCGCGCCGGCGTCGAGATCGGCGTCGACATCTCGTGGAGCGATCTCAAGGCGCGCTACGACGCCGTGGTTATCGCCACCGGCGCCATGGTGCCGCGCGACCTGCCCATCCCCGGCCGTGACCTGCTGGGCGTGCACTTCGCCATGGAGTACCTCGTGCAGCAGAACAAGGCCGGCGCGGGTGACCTCGTCCCCGAGCAGATCAGCGCGGAGGGCAAGCACGTCGTCGTCCTGGGCGGCGGCGACACGGGAGCCGACTGCATCGGCACAGCGCACCGCCAGTCGGCGCTCTCGGTCACCAACCTCGCGATCGGCGTCCAGCCGCCGAGCGAGCGCCCCGAGCACCAGCCGTGGCCGATGTCCCCGACCCTCTTCGAGGTGTCGAGCGCGCACGAGGAGGGTGGCGAGCGGGTCTTCCTCGCCTCGACCGTCGAGTTCCTCTCCAACGAGGCCGGCGAGGTGCGCGCCATCCGCGTCGCCGAGAC
This sequence comes from Rhodoglobus sp., assembly GCA_965227655.1. Taxonomy (GTDB): domain Bacteria; phylum Actinomycetota; class Actinomycetes; order Actinomycetales; family Microbacteriaceae; genus Rhodoglobus. The sequence continues at coordinate 244,464 of OZ245765.1, forward strand.
CGAATACATCGACGGACGCCGCGTGCCGAAGTCGGGCACCGAGCGCGAGATCCCCGCGGACCTCGTGCTCCTTGCCCTCGGGTTCACGGGCGCCGAGTCGCACACGATCGACGAGCAGCTTCCGGTGCCGTTCGACGGTAAGGGCAACATCGAGCGCGACGGCGACTACCAGACCAGTGAGTCCGGTGTCTTCGTCGCCGGCGACGCGGGCCGCGGCCAGTCGCTCATCGTGTGGGCGATCGCGGAGGGCCGAGCCGCGGCATCCGCCGTCGACAAGTTCCTCGAGGGCGATACGCAGCTGCCGTTCCCCGTGCGCCCGACCGACCACTCCATCTCGCTCTAATCCACCACCACCACCACTAGCAGTACCCACCACAGAAGGAAGTCATGAGACGAGCAAAAATCGTCGCGACACTCGGCCCAGCAACGTCGAGCTACGAGAACATCAGGGCGATCATCGATGCAGGTGTCGATGTCGCACGCATGAACCTCAGCCACGGCTCATACGCCGTGCACGAGGAGGTCTACGCCAACGTGCGCAAGGCCGCTGAAGACTCGGGTCGCGCTGTCGCTGTCATGGTCGACCTGCAGGGTCCCAAGATCCGTCTCGGCAAGTTCGAGGCCGGCCCCTACGAGCTGGCCGTCGGCGACATCTTCAAGATCACCACGGAAGACGTCATCGGAACGAAGGAGCTCTCGGGCACCACCTTCAAGGGCCTCCCGGACGACGTGTCGCCCGGCGACTTCCTTCTGATCGACGATGGCAAGGTCAAGGTCCGGGTCGTGTCGGTCGACGGACCCGTGGTCACCACCGAGTGCGTCGTCGCCGGTGCCGTCTCCAACAACAAGGGCATCAACCTTCCGGGCGTCGCGGTTAACGTTCCCGCGCTCTCCGAGAAGGACGAGGACGACCTGCGCTGGGGCCTCAAGCTCGGCGCCGACCTCATCGCCCTCTCCTTCGTGCGCAACGCCGACGACATCGTGCGCGTGCACGAGATCATGGCGGAGGAGGGGCGCAAGGTCCCCGTCATCGCCAAGATCGAGAAGCCGCAGGCCGTCGACCACCTCGAGGCGATCATCGACGCGTTCGACGCCATCATGGTCGCCCGCGGCGACCTCGGTGTCGAGCTCCCGCTCGAGGCCGTGCCGATCGTGCAGAAGCGCACTGTCGAACTGGCGCGCCGCATGGCCAAGCCGGTCATCGTCGCCACGCAGATGCTCGAGTCGATGATCTCGTCGCCGGTTCCGACCCGCGCCGAGACGTCGGATGTCGCGAACGCCATCCTCGACGGCGCAGACGCTGTGATGCTGTCGGGCGAGACGAGCGTCGGCGAGTATCCGGTCATCACCGTGCAGACCATGGCGCGCATCGTCGAGTCGACCGAGGACCACGGCCTCGAGCGCATCCCCCCGCTCGGCACCAAGCCGCGCACCCAGGGCGGCGCCATCACGCTCGCCGCCGCCGAGGTCGCCGACTTCGTCGACGCGAAGTACGTGTGCGTGTTCACCGAGTCCGGTGACGCAGCGCGCCGGATGTCTCGCCTGCGCTTCCGCATTCCGATGAAGGCCTTCACGCCCGACCCCGCGATCCGCCGCCGCATGGCGCTCATCTGGGGCATCGAGTCGTTCGTGGTGGAGCGCGTCGACCACACCGACGCCATGTACCGGCAGGTCGACGAGGTGCTCCTCGCGGAGGGTCTCGCCGAGGTCGGTGACAAGGTCGTGGTCATCTCCGGTTCCCCTCCCGGAATCTCGGGTGGCACCAACGACATGCGCGTGCACCGCATCGGTGACGCCATCAACTCCGCAGCTCCCGCCTGGGAGAACTGACGCTGAGCGCCGCGCCCGGACGCTACCGGCACTTCAAGGGTGCCGTGTACGTCGTCACGGGCGTGGCGCTTCACAGCGAGACCGAGGAGCCGCACGTGGTGTACCACCGTGAGGGCTCCGACGAGTTGTGGGTGCGTCCCGCCGCGATGTGGAACGAGCGCATCACACGCGACGGATACGACGGGCCACGGTTCGCCAGACTGCCTGGGTGAAGGCCTAGCCGGTCGTCACTGTCAGGGTGACGTCCGAAGTCTGTGACGCAATACTCTCGGCCACCGCCTGGTCTTCCGCTGATACCACGGTCACGTCGAGACGCTCGGGCCCCTCGGCAGCTACGCTCGCGTGCGCACCCGTGAGCATGACGCGGCCCGAGATCGCTTGCCACAGGGCTATCGCGTTCTTCGGCTGGCTATCACCAACCCCCGCGATGCCGAAGGCACCGTTCGCGGTGACCGCGGTTACGGGTACGCCCTCGATGGAGCCACCACTGTCGCCGTACGCGGCGATCAGGCTGGCCGGGGCATCCCTGAGCCCTGCCTGGCTGCCGACGACGCCACGGATGCCGCCCGCATAGTCTGCGGTCGGATCGAGAGGCTGGTACCAGACCGTGGCGCCGACCAGCAGCTTCTCCTCGCGCAGGGAGTTGATCGTCGCGACGTTCACGCCGTCATTATCGACGGAGAACCCCCACGCGTTTCCGACGATGAGGTTGATATCGGGGGAGGAGATCCCCTTGTCGAGAGCCCTGTCGGTGAGCGAGCGGGCCAATGTCGTGAGATCCGTAGCATCTATGGCGGCGTCGACAACCAGGTGCGCGGTCATCCCCGACTCGCCCGATCCCGGTGCCGCGTCGACGGATGCCACGTGCTCGAGGGAGCTTGCCCAGACGCCGAACTCGTGGGCCTGCTCGTCAGGCGAGGAGCAGCCCGTGAGGGCCGCGACGACGACGAGGCCGAGAGCAAGCCGTGCGAACGTCATGGCCTACTCCCTCTGGTCGTGGAGTGCCGGATGCGGGACTTGAACCCGCACGCCCTTTCGAGCAAAGCATTTTGAGTGCCCCGCGTCTGCCATTCCGCCAATCCGGCGCACAACCACGCTGGAAAGAATACCGTAGGCTTTCCCCCGTGACTGATGAGAATGCCTCCACCTCCGCCCCGCGCCGGGTCGTCGTCGCCGAGGACGAGTCGCTCATCCGTATGGATATCGTTGAGATCCTCCGCGACAACGGGTTCGAGGTCGTCGGCGAGGCCGGCGATGGCGAGACCGCCGTCGCTCTCGCGACCGAGCTGCGTCCCGACCTCGTCATCATGGATGTGAAGATGCCCCAGCTCGACGGCATCTCCGCGGCGGAGCGACTCAGCAAGAACCACATCGCGCCCGTCGTGCTGCTCACGGCGTTCAGCCAGAAGGAGCTCGTCGAGCGGGCATCCGAAGCGGGTGCGCTCGCTTATGTGGTGAAGCCCTTCACCCCGAGCGACCTGCTGCCTGCCATCGAGATCGCTCTCAGCCGGTACACCCAGATCATCACCCTCGAGGCCGAGGTTGCCGATCTCGTCGAGCGCTTCGAGACGCGCAAGCTCGTCGACCGAGCCAAGGGCCTGCTCAACGAGAAGATGGGGCTCACGGAGCCCGAGGCGTTCCGCTGGATCCAGAAGGCGTCGATGGACCGCCGCCTCACGATGCACGATGTCGCCCAGGCGATCATCGAGCAGCTCAGCGCGAAGAAGTAGCGTGCCCTCGGTCGTCGTCACCGGCGGCGGCACAGGAGTCGGCAGGGCCACCGCGCAGGCGCTGATGGCGCGCGGCCTCGACGTGACCATCCTCGTGCTCAACGCGCCCGACTGGACCCACGACCGTCTCACCGTGGTCGTGGGCGACGCATCCGATCCGTCGGATGTCGCGCGCGCAGCCGATGCGGCGGGAACGCCCCTCGTGGGCTGGGTCAACAACGCAGCAGTGTTCGACGACGCCCTCCTCCACGAGAACCCCGAGGCCGTGCTCGAGACCATAGCGGCGAACCTCGTTCCCGCCGTCGTGGGTACGGCAGAGGCCGTGCGCAGGTTCCTCGCGGCGGGGAGCCGCGGCGCGATCGTGAACGTGTCCTCGCACCAAGCCCAGCGGCCGGTGTCGGGGGCGATGGGCTACGCGGTCGCGAAGTCCGCACTCGAGGGGCTCACCCGTGCAACGGCCGTGGATTACGGGCGCAGGGGCATCCGGGCCAACGCCGTCGCTCTCGGCTCGATCGCGACCGAGCGCTTCGACGGAGACGCGGTCGCGACCGGCTCGTTCCACCCCCTGGACCGGATGGGGGAGTCGGGGGAGGCCGCCGAGGCTATCGCGTGGCTACTCTCCAACCCCGCGGGGTTCGTGAACGGAGCGGTCCTGCCTGTCGACGGCGGCCGCTCGGTGTGGGGCCGCGATCCCGAGGAGCGCCTGCTCTAGCTGATGGGCCTGTCGAGCAGCATGTTCGTCATGCGCACGGTCGAGAGGCGCCGGCCGGATTCATCCGTCATGACGATCTCGTGCGTGGCGAGTGTGCGGCCGAGCGACAGGGCGCGGCACGTGCCCGTGACCCACCCCTCGGTGATCGAGCGGCTGTGCGTGGCGTTGATCTCGATACCCACCGCGTAGCGGCCAGCACCCGCGTGGATGGCGGATGACACCGACCCGAGGGTCTCACCCATCACGACGTGGGCACCGCCGTGGAGGAGTCCGATGACCTGCCGGTTGCCCTCCACGGGCATGCGTGCCACCGAGTAGTCGCCCGAGAGCTCGAGGAATTCGAGGCCCATCTTGACGGCGAGTTCGCCGCCTCGGGTGCGCTCGATGATCTCGAGCATGACCGGGTCGATGTCGTCGGGGAGCTTCGTCATGGGGCCTTCCGGTCTTGGATCTGGTGTCGGCGCCCGCAGCTAGGCTGGGTCCGTGCCGGCCACCCTTGAATCACACCGTGAAAAGCCTACCCTTCTCGTTATCGACGGCCATTCGCTGGCCTTTCGGGCGTTCTACGCGCTGCCCGTCGACAGTTTCCAGAACCGCGATGGGCAGCATACGAATGCCATCCACGGGTTCCTGTCGATGCTCATCCTCCTGCTGCAGAACGAGAAGCCCACGCATCTGGCCGTCGCCTTCGACATCTCCCGCTACTCGTTCCGCACGCGCGAGTACCCCGAGTACAAGGGCACACGCGGCGAGACGCCGCCCGAGTTCGTGGGGCAGATCCCCCTGCTCGAGGAGGCACTCCACGCCATGGGAGTCACGACCATCACCAAGGAGGACTACGAGGCCGATGACATCCTCGCGACCCTCGCGTCGCGAGGCGCCGCCGAGGGTTTCCACGTCTTCGTGGTGTCGGGCGACCGCGACTCGTTCCAGATGATCACCCCGGACGTCACGGTGCTCTACCCGAGTGCGCGCGGCGTATCCGAGCTCAAGCGCTACGACCGCGACGCGGTCATGGAGCGCTACGGCATCGAGCCCGAGCAGTACCCGGATGTCGCGGCCCTCGTGGGGGAGACCTCCGACAACCTCATCGGCATCGACAAGGTCGGTGAGAAGACCGCGGTGAAGTGGCTCAACCAGTTCGGCTCCCTCGACGCGATCCTCGAGCACGCCGACGAGATCACGGGTGTCGTGGGCGAGAAGCTGCGCGAGCAGAAAGACCGTGCGATCCGCAACCGCAAGCTCAACCGGCTCGTCACCGATGTCGAGCTGCCGGTCGGCCCCGCCCAGCTGCTGCGCCAGCCGATCAACGTCCCCGCGGTGCGCGAGGTGTTCGACAAGCTCCAGTTCAAGACTCTGCTCGACCGCGTGCTCAAGATCGCCGCCGCCGACCAGGGCGCCGATGCGGTTGCCGAATCGGCACCGGCCGCGGCGGGCATCCCCGTGATCCACACCATGATCGACGAAGAACTCGCCAAGTGGCTCGAGACCCAGTCGGTTCATGGGCAGTCCGCGCTCGGCCTGCGGGTCGAGTCGCTCGACGGAAGGGTCGTCGGGTTCGGTATCGGTGCCGCGAACGAGACCGCGTTCGTGCCGTGGGCTGCCGACCGCCCCGACTACACGGCACTCGAGAACTGGCTCGCGAGCGACTCGCCCAAGGTCATGACGGGCGCTAAGGGCCAGCTCAAGGTCGCGCGCGACTCGGGCCTGGAGATCAACGGCATCGCCTACGACACCATGCTCGCGGGCTGGCTGCTGCGTCCGGGTGGCAAGGCCGAGACGCTCGAGTCGCAGGTCGAGTACTACCTCGGCGAGCAGCTACAGCAATCAGACCCCAACCAGCTCGTACCCGAGACCGAGCCCGCGAGCCCTGCCACCGAGGCGTGGTACTCCCTGCGGTTGGCGTCGTACCTGTCGGAGAAGCTCGACGCCGGGTCGCTCACCGTGCTCGAGACCATAGAGATGCCGCTCGTACCGGTGCTGGCGTCGATGGAGCGCACGGGAATCACGGTCAACCGCGAGATCCTGGGCGGGCTCACGAGCCGCTTGGGGGAGACCGCCGCCGATGTGGCCCAGCGTGCGTTCGCCGAGATCGGCCGCGAGATCAACCTCGGCAGCCCCAAGCAGCTCCAGGAGGTCCTGTTCGACCAGCTGGGTATGCCGAAGACCCGCTCGAACAAGACCGGCTTCTCCACTGATGCCGCGAGCCTTGCCGACCTTCAAGACCAGAACCCGCATCCGTTCCTCGACCTGCTCCTGCAGCACCGGGACGCGACGAAGCTGCTGCAGATCATCGCGAGCATCGACAAGGCTGTCGACCCGTCGGGTCGCGTGCACACGACATACGAGCAGGCCGGATCCGCCACCGGCCGTATCGCGTCGAACGATCCGAACCTCCAGAACGTCCCGGTGAAGACCGAGGTGGGTCGCGAGATCCGCTCGGCCTTCGAAGCGGGCGGCGGATACGAGACGCTCCTCACCGCGGACTATTCACAGGTCGAGATGCGCATCATGGCGCATCTCTCCGGCGACGAGGGGCTCATCGAGGCGTTCAATTCCGGAGAAGACCTGCACCGGTTCGTCGGCGCGCGCATCTTCCACGTCGAGCCCGCCGAGGTCACGCCCATCATGCGCACCAAGGTCAAGGCCATGTCGTACGGCCTCGCGTACGGCCTGAGCGCGTTCGGCCTCAGCAAGCAGCTGCGAATCGAGACGAGCGAGGCGAAGGAGCTCATGACCGACTACTTCGCGCGGTTCGGAGCCGTGCGCGACTACCTCCGCGATGTCGTCGAGCAGGCGCGGGTCGACGGCTACACGACGACGATCTACGGGCGGCGCAGGCCGTTCGGCGATCTCACGTCGTCGAATCGGGTGTTGCGCGAGAACGCCGCACGCCAGGCTCTCAACTCACCGATCCAGGGTTCGGCGGCCGACATCCTCAAGCTCGCGATGATCCGCATCGACGCCGATCTCACCGAGCGCGGCATGGACTCCCGGATGCTCCTGCAGGTGCACGACGAGCTCGTGTTCGATGTGGCATCCGGCGAGCTGGAGGAGCTGACCTCGATAGTGCGGGATCGTATGGCGGGCGCGGCCGACCTGCGCGTCCCCCTCGACGTGCAGGTGGGCACGGGCGCGAACTGGGATGCTGCCGCGCACTAGCGCACTAGCGCACTAGCGCACTAGCCGGAGGTCGAGCGGAGCCGAGTTGCGCCAAACGGGGCCAATTCGCGTGACCGAGACCCGTTGTGGCGCAAGTCGCGGGCCAGGGGGGCCCGTTCACCGGGACTGACCCGGACGCAGCCCAGTCCCGACACGCCCGAACCTGAAAATTGGCCGTGAGTTGACAAGCGGACACAAACGGACTTACATAAACCCATAACCACATTTGGTTTGTCCGTTTAGCTTTGCCAGCTCTGCCCACAATGAGGTCGGATTGTACGCACCGGAGCGTCACCAGCAGATCCTGGAGACCGCGCGCGCCCAGGGCCGCGTGGATGTCGCCGGGCTCGCGCGTGACCTGTCGGTGACGCCGGAGACGGTGCGACGCGACCTCACGGCCCTCGAGCGCCGCGGGGTCCTGCGCCGCGTGCACGGCGGTGCCATCCCCGTGGAGCGCCTGGGCAACGAGCCGAACATCGCCGACCGCGAGGTGCACTCCGCGAGCCAGAAGGAGCGCATCGCGCGCGCCGCGCTCGATGAGCTGCCCGACGGCGGCTCCATCATCCTCGACGCGGGTACGACCACCGTGCGCCTCGCAGAACTGCTCCCGCTCGACCGGGAGCTGACCGTCGTCACGCACTCGATCCCGGTGGCGAGCATCCTCGTCTCCCGTCCCAACATCAGCCTCCACCTGCTTGGCGGCGTCGTCCGCGGTCGCACGCTCGCCGCTGTCGGCGACTGGACACGCGCGCAGATCGCCGAGGTCTTCGCCGATGTCGCGTTCATGGGCACCAACGGCATCAGCGTCGAGCGGGGTCTCACGACGCCCGACATCGCGGAGGCGAGCGTCAAGCGCGCGCTCATCGACGCCGCGCGCCGCACTGTCGTGCTCGCGGACCACACCAAGTTCGGCCGCGAGGACTTCGCGCGCGTGGCACCCCTCGCTGAGATCGACACGGTCATCACCGATGTCGAACTCGATGTGGAGCTCGCCGAGGACATCGAGAACGCCGGCCCGAGGGTCGTGGTCGTGTGATCGTGACCGTGACCCTCAACCCGAGCCTCGACCGCACCCTCGAGGTCGATTCGCTCGACCGCGGCGCGGTCCTGCGCACCTCGGCCCCCACGCTCGAAGCGGGCGGCAAGGGTGTCAACGTGACCCGGGCGCTCACAGCGAACGGCGTCGAGAGCATCGCCGTTCTCCCGGTCGGCGGCAGCGAGGGTGCAGAGCTCAGTGCGCTCCTGGATGCCGCATCCGTAGCCACTCGCTACGTGCCCACGACGGGCCGCACACGCAACAACATCACGGTCGCGGAGCTCGACGGCACCGTGACGAAGCTCAACGAGCCCGGATCGCCCCTCTCCGCCGAAGAACTCGCCGCACTCACGACTGTCATCGGTGCCACGGTCGCCCCCGGCGACTGGGTCATCATCAGCGGAAGCGTTCCGCCCGAGTTCAGCGCTGCCGAGCTGCAGGCCCTCACGGCCAGCCTCGCCGACCGCGCGGTGAACCTCGCCATAGACACGAGCGGCGATGCGCTAGTTGCCTCGCTCGCCGCTCGGCCCCGCCTCATCAAGCCCAACCGCTCCGAGCTCGCCGAGATCGCTGGCAGGCCACTCGGATCGATCTCCGAGGTCATCGACGCTGCGAAGGGCGTTCGCGACCGCGGTGTGGAGATCGTGCTCGTGAGCCTGGGATCCGATGGGGCAGTGCTCGTGGGACCCGCCGGCGTCATCGTCGGCGAGTCCCACGTAGAGCGCCCGCGAAGCACGGTCGGCGCGGGGGACTGCTTCCTCGCCGGCTTCCTCTCCAAGTTCTCCGTCGATGAGACGGATGTCGATGCCGCGCTCCTGGAAGCGCTCGCCTGGGGTGCCGCTGCGGCATCCCTGCCCGGCACTGCGGTGCCCGGATCCGGCGATATCGACTACTCGAATGTCCAGCTGGTGTGGCAGCCAGACCTGGATCGGCCACTCGTGGCCAGCTGATTCACCCCCATCCCACCCAAAGTACGAAGGAGTACCCACTCTCATGACTGATTACACACCGGCGGCCACCGGAACCGGAGCACGCGCTGTCGTGCAGCGGTTCGGTGCCTTCCTCGCGGGCATGGTGATGCCCAATCTGGGTGCGTTCATCGCATTCGGACTCATCACTTCGCTCTTCATCCCCGACGGCTGGGTCAACAAGATCGCCACGGCGATCAACGGCACGCCGACGCAGACCGAGGTCAGCACGCAGATCTCGAGCGTCGTCGGACCGCTCATCGTGATCCTGATCCCGATCCTGATCGCCTTCACGGGTGGCTCGCGCGTCTACGGCCACCGCGGTGGCGTCGTCGGTGCCGTCGCGCTCGTTGGTGCCATGCTGGCGCCCGTCGCGCTGCAGCTGGCCCCGATCTCGCTCAACGGCGAGGAGACGGCCCCGCCGACTTCCATCGCCGACATCGGCCCGACCATCCTCGCCGCATTCGTTCTCGGCCCGTTGACGGCCTGGCTGCTCAAGAAGTGGGACAGCGCGATCGCCGGCAAGGTCAAGGGCGGCTTCGAGATGCTCGTCGACAACTTCGCCGCGGGCATCATCGGCGGCATCATGGCTGTCGTCGGCCTGTACGTCGTCGGTCCGATCACGTTCTGGATCACCCAGGGCCTCGGCTCGCTCGCCAACGGCCTCGTCAACACGGGCCTGCTCCCGCTCGTGTCGATCGTCGTCGAGCCCGCGAAGGTGCTGTTCCTCAACAACGCGATCAACCACGGTGTCTTCACCCCGCTCGGCATCGAGCAGGCGTCGGAGGCCGGCAAGTCGATCTTCTTCATGATCGAATCGAACCCCGGCCCCGGCCTCGGTATCCTCACCGCGATGCTCCTGTTCGGCCCGCGTGCGATCCGTCCGACGGTTCCCGCCGCCATGGTCGTGCACTTCCTCGGTGGTATCCACGAGATCTACTTCCCGTACGTGCTCATGAAGCCGATCCTGGTCGTCGCGGCCATCGTTGGTGGAGCTGCAGGCGTGCTCTGGGAGACGATCTTCAACCTCGGGCTCGTCGGTCCGGCATCGCCCGGCAGCATCATTGCCTGGGCTGCCGTCTCACCGCCGGAGAACATCGTGCTGAACCTCGTGGGCATCTTCGTCGCCGCCGCGGTGACGTTCGCCCTCGGCTCGGTCCTGCTCGGCTTCGGCCGCAAGGAGAGTGCCGTGGATGCGGAGCTCGACCTCGAGGCAGCACGCGAGAAGTCCTCTGCGAACAAGAAGGCCTCCAAGGCAACCGCTACGGCGTAGCCTCGGAATAGGTCCCAACAAAGGAGATATGCAATGGCAACCATCGACGGATCCAGCATCAAGAAGCTGATCGTTGCGTGCGATGCGGGCATGGGCAGCAGCGTCATGCTGGCGTCCACCCTCAAGAAGCAGCTCGCGAAGAACGGCGTCACGGTCGAGCACTCGCCCGTGGCCAACATTCCGAGCGACGCCGATGTGGTGGTCACCCAGGCGAACCTGGCGGAGCGGGCTAGGGGCGTCGTACCCGACGTGCCCGTCATCCCGTTCCAGCTCTTCCTGGGCGACCCCAAGGTTGCCGCTCTCGTCAAAGCCATTCAAAACGGCGACACGATCGAGGTCTGATCGTGACTGATGAGGGAACGCAGAAGCCCCTGACCGAGCTGCTCGCGGAGGCGTCGATCACACTCGACGCCTCCGCGACCAGCCGCGACGAGGCGATCCGCCTCGCCGGTGCAGGGCTCAAGGCGGTGGGCGCCATCGACGACGCCTACATCGACGCCATGATCGACAGGGAGAACTCCGTCTCGACCTTCATGGGCGAGGGCGTGGCCATCCCACACGGAACGCTCGCCGCGAAGGAGTCGGTGAAGTCCGACGCCCTCTCGCTCGTGCGCTTCCCTGACGGAGTCGACTGGGACGGCAACGACGTGCGTCTCGCGTTCGGCATCGCCGCCAAAGACAACGGACACATCGCCCTTCTGTCGCAGCTCGCGACAGTCCTCATGGACCCCGAGAAGGCAGCTGCCCTGCGCGCCGCCACGACTGTCGAGCAGGTCTACGCCCTGCTGGAGTCTGAGGACGAGGACGAGTAGCGCTTGAAGGTCGCCAAGTTCTACGCCCCCGGAGACATCCGTCTCGAGGACGTCGAGGAGCCCCGCGTCTCGGCTGGTGAGGTCAAGATCCGAGTGCGCAACTGCTCGACGTGCGGCACGGATGTCAAGATCTTCAGATCGGGTCATCCCAACATGACCCCTCCGCAGGTCATGGGGCACGAGATCGCGGGAGAGATCGTCGACATCGGCGACGGAGTCGAGGGCTGGACGGTCGGCGACCGCGTGCAGGTCATCGCCGCCATCCCCGACGGCACGTGCGAGTACTGCCTCGCCGGAGTGCCCGCGATCTGCGAGAACCAGCTCTCCATGGGCTACCAGTTCCCCGGCGGCTTCGCCGAGTTCATGATCGTGCCGAACGAGGTCATCAGGGTCGACGGCCTCAACCGCATCCCCGACGGGCTCAGTTTCGCCGAAGCGTCGCTCGCCGAGCCGCTCGCATGCGTGCTCAACGGCCAGGAGCTGGCCCGCGTGGGCGAGGGCGACACCGTCGTCATCGTGGGTTCGGGTCCGATCGGGTGCCTGCACGTGCGGCTGGCCCGTGCTCGCGGCGTCGGCCGCGTCATCCTCATCGACATCAACGGTGAGCGCCTCGCCGAGGCGGCGGCGATCGTGAAGCCCGACCTCACTATCGTGTCGAGCGAGACGGATCCGGTCGCCGCAGTCCTCGCGGCGACGAATGGCCGCGGAGCCGACGTCGTCATCACCGCGGCAGCCTCGGGCGCAGCCCAGGAACAGGGACTCCGGATGCTCGCCCGCCGTGGCCGCCTGAGCCTCTTCGGCGGCCTCGCGAAGGACAACCCCACGATCACCGTCGACGCGAACCTCGTGCACTACCGTGAACTGACGATCGTCGGAGTCAACGGCTCGAGCCCCGCCCACAACAAGCAGGCGCTCGAACTTATCGCGTCCGGTGCAGTCCCGGTCGCCGACCTCATCACCCACAGCCTTCCCCTTGACCGGCTTCTCGACGCGATAGACATCGTGGCGAGGGGCGAAGCAATCAAAGTAACAATCGAACCGTAGGAGTCCCCATGGCCGAGAGAACAGTCACCGTTGCATCCAGTGTCGGACTGCACGCCCGCCCCGCCTCGCTCTTCGCGCAGGCCGCGGCCAAGGCCGGCGTGCCCGTGCAGCTGACGTCCGCCGCAGGCAAGAGCGTCAACGCCGCGAGCATCCTGGGCGTTCTCTCGCTCGGTATCGGCCACGGCGAAGAGGTAGTCCTGAGCGCCGACGGCGAGGGTGCGGATGCCGCACTCGACACCCTCGCGGAACTCCTGGGCACCGATCTCGACAAGGAGTAGCGGGGTCGGGCTACGCTCGAAGTATGACTGAACTGCCTTCGAGAAAGCCCACCCAGATCGACGCGATCGCCGAGGACTGGGTCACGACGATGATCGATCTCGACCCGGACACTGCCATCTGGCTCGGCGTGCCCGGTCGTATCGGCGAGATCGGCGACACCTCGCCGGCGGGTCACGAGCGCTACATGACCGAGGTCAAGAAGGTGCTCGCGGCCCTCGACGCGGCAACTCCTGTCGATGAGGTGGACGAGGTCACGAAGACCGACATCTCCTTCCAGCTCGGGCTTGAGGTTCAGGAGAGCGAAGCGAAGCTGCAGGAGCGTGACCTCAACGTGATCGCATCACCCGCGCAGGGCATCCGCGACACCTTCGACCTCATGCCCACGGCAACTGAGGACGACTGGTCGGTGGTCGCGAAGCGCCTCGGCAACGTCGCGGGCGCTGTTGACGGCTACATCGAGACCCTGCGCAAGGGCATCGCCGACGGTATCGTCCCCGCCCGCCGCCAGGTCGTGGAAGTGGCGCAGCAGGCGCGCAAACACGGCGACCCGCTCGGGTTCTTCTTCGACTACACAGGCTCCGCGGTGCTCGACGGCGGCGGCGCCCTTCCCGACAGCCTCACTGCAGACCTGCGTACGGGCGCCGAGGCGTCGGCGGAGGCCTACTCGCGGCTCGCCGAGTTCCTCGAGACCGAGCTCGCTCCCGCCGCGAGCGAGCAGGACGCCATCGGCCGCGACCTGTACGAGCTGCGCTCCAAGCACTTTCTCGGGGCGGCCATCGACCTTGACGAGACCTACGAGTGGGGCCGCGAGGAGCTCCAGCGCATGATCGACGAGCAGACCCGCATCGCGGGGGAGATCACAGCCGGCGCGTCGGTCGAGGAGGCCATCGAGTTCCTCGAGCACGACCCGTCGCGCAAGCTGCACGGCACGGATGCCCTCCAGAAGTGGATGCAGGAGACGAGCGACCGCGCGGTGGCAGAGCTGTCGCGCGACCACTTCGACATCCCGGAGCCGGTCAAGGCGCTGGAGTGCATGATCGCCCCCACGCAGGAGGGCGGTATCTACTACACGGGACCGAGCGACGACTTCTCGCGCGCCGGCCGCATGTGGTGGAGCGTTCCCGAGGGTGTCACCGAGTTCGACACCTGGCGCGAACTCACCACGGTCTATCACGAGGGCGTTCCCGGCCACCACCTGCAGATCGGCCAGGCCGTCTACAACCGCGCGACGCTCAACACGTGGCGCCGCCAGCTCGGCGGCACGAGCGGACACGCCGAGGGCTGGGCGCTCTACGCCGAGCGCCTCATGGAGGAGCTCGGCTACCTCGAAGACCCGGCGGATCGCCTGGGCATGCTCGACGGCCAGCGCATGCGCGCCGCCCGCGTCGTGCTCGACATCGGTGTGCACCTGGGCAAGCCCAACCTCGAGGGCACCGGCCCGTGGGACGCGGACTACGCGCTGCAGTTCATGCGCAAGAACGTGAACATGAACGACTCGTTCATCCGCTTCGAGGTCAACCGCTACCTCGGCTGGCCCGGCCAGGCCCCCTCGTACAAGGTCGGCCAGCGCATCTGGGAGCAGATTCGCGACGCAGCCCAGAAGCGCGACGGTGCGGCGTTCTCGTTCAAGGACTTCCACAAGCAGGCGCTCGACCTCGGCGGCGTCGGCCTCGACACCCTCAAGGCGGCGCTCCTCAAGTGATCACGGTAGCCACGCGCACGCTTGGCGAGGCGTGGCTCGACATCGCCGCGCGCATCCTCGCGGAGGGCAGGCAGTCGACCTATGACGGCCTGCCCATCCTCGAGGTCGCGCATGCGACGCTCGTGGTGGGGGAGCCGCATCCGGATGACCCCCTCATCGCCGCGCACGCCGACCCCGAGCGCCTCGCTTGGATGAGTGCCAACTTCGTCGATCACTCGCTCGTCGCCGAGCTCGGAGACGCTCGGAGCTACGCGAGCCGCCTCTTCGACTACGCAGGCACGGGCGCCGACCAGGTGAAGTGGGTCATCGACAGGCTGCGGGATGACCCGAGCTCGCGCTCGGCCACCATCACGACGTTCGAACCCACGCTCGACACGACGTACATCCCGTGCGTCAGCATGCTCGACTTCTGGATCCCGGAGGGCAGCGTCGACCTCGTCGTGTACGCCCACTCCATCGACTTCGGCTCGAAGGGCTACGGCAACCTCGTGCAGCTCGCCGACCTGCAGCAGCGGGTAGCGGGGGAGCTCGGCCGCCCGGTTGGGAGCCTCACGTTCATCATCAAGTCCGCACACGTCTACGCCACGGAGTTCGACTACATGCGTGGCGTGCTCGAGGCCACGTCATGAGCCGCTCTCCGTGGCAGCGCGTGCTCGGTGAGAGCATGGCCGACCTCGATGCGGGGCTCCGCGCCTACTTCGGTGCGATCCCCGAGGGCTATGTCGGCCGCGGGCAGGGTGTCTTCGAGGTCGTGGGCACCCGCCGTCGCTGGCTGTGGCCCGCGTTCGCGATCCTCGCCCGCGACGGCATCGTCTTCCCGGTGTGGGAGCACGAGGTTCCCTTCACCGTCACGAATCGCCCCACGAGCCGCGGCACCGTGCGCGCGACGCGCGTGTTCCACTTCCCGGCCGGCGACGCCGTCATGAGCGACGAGATCGGGGTGACTGCTGCCGGGCTCACCGATCGGCTCGGCACCCACGGGCTCGTCTCCGCGACCTTCCGGGCCGCCGTGGTCAATGGTCGCCTGGTGCTGCACTCGACGGGCGCCGACCTCCGGCTCGGCCCCATCCGGATCCCGCTCGGCGCCCTCGCGCCCCGCGTGACCCTCGTCGAACGCACCAATGGCGATCACCAGCACGTCTCGCTGCGCATGTCCCTGCCGCTCGTCGGCACGCTGTACGAGTACTCGGGCAGCTTCAGATACCACGTGGAGAAGGATGCCTGACCGCATAGTGATCGCCGGAGCATCCGGATTCATCGGGCAGTACCTCGCGAAGGCGTTCCGCGCGCAGGGCTCCGACGTGACGCTCATCGGGCGAAGCGGGCCGGATGCCGCGTGGGGCGACACCGCGGCCATCACGAAGCTGCTCGACGGCAGTGACCTGCTCGTCAATCTGGCGGGCAAGAGTGTGAACTGCCGCTACGGCCCCGAGAACCGCGCGGAGATCATGCGCTCCCGCATCGACACCACACGGGAGCTCGCCGCCGCGCTCGAGGCCTGCGCCGCTCCGCCACCGCTATGGATCAACTCGTCGACTGCCACCATCTATCGGCACGCGGAAGACCGGCCCATGACCGAGTCGACGGGGGAGATCGGCACCGGATTCTCCGTGGGCATTGCCACCGCCTGGGAGCGCGAACTCGACGCGGCGCCGGTGAAGACCCGCAAGGTCGCGCTGCGCATGGCTATCGTGCTCGGCGACGGCAGCGCGCTCATCCCGCTGCTGCGACTCGCGCGCTTCGGCCTCGGCGGACCACAGCTCGACGGGCCGTGGTTCCGCACGAGAGCGCGAGTGGCGGCGGGAACGTTCCACGAGTTCCGCGCGCCGTGGGGTCGACAGAAGTTCAGCTGGATCCACATCGCCGACGTCGTGGGGATCATTGGCTTCCTGCGCGAGCACGAGGAACTCGAGGGGCCCGTGAATGCCGCGGCGCCGCATCCGGTCGACAACGTGACCCTCATGCGGATCATCCGAAAGGCGCTGCGGGTGCCGTTCGGTATCCCCGCACCGCGACCCGTGCTCGAGATCGGCACGGCGCTCATCCGGTCGGAAACCGAGCTCGTGCTCAAGAGCCGGTGGGTGGTGCCGGAGAAGCTGCTCGCGGCGGGCTACGAGTTCGAGTATCCGGAGTTGGCGCCCGCCATCAGGGACATCGTGGCAGAGCGGGCCGGGAAGCGCTAAGCTGGAATGTCGCATTTGTGCGATGACCTATCCGCCTGCCTCGGGTGAATCTCCAGCACCACTCGTCCCGAGCCAAATTTATGTCCACACCGGAGCAACTACTACATGACAATCGTAACGACCGACAAGGCACCCAAGCAGGTCGCCGTCAATGACATCGGATCTGCTGAAGACTTTCTCGCCGCGGTCGAAAAGACGCTGAAGTTCTTCAACGACGGAGACCTCATCGAGGGCACCGTCGTCAAGATCGACCGTGACGAGGTTCTCCTCGACGTCGGCTACAAGACCGAGGGTGTCATCCCCTCCCGCGAACTCTCCATCAAGCATGATGTCGACCCCACCGAGGTCGTCCAGGTTGGTGACACCGTCGAGGCACTCGTTCTCCAGAAGGAGGACAAGGAGGGTCGCCTCATCCTGTCCAAGAAGCGCGCACAGTACGAGCGCGCCTGGGGCGACGTTGAGAAGATCAAGGATGCCGATGGCGTCGTGACCGGTTCGGTCATCGAGGTCGTCAAGGGCGGCCTCATCGTCGACATCGGCCTGCGTGGCTTCCTGCCCGCGTCGCTCATCGAGCTGCGCCGCGTCCGCGACCTCACGCCGTACCTCGGCCAGGAGATCGAGGCCAAGATCCTCGAGCTCGACAAGAACCGCAACAACGTGGTGCTCTCGCGCCGCGCCCTGCTCGAGCAGACGCAGAGCGAGTCGCGCACCACGTTCCTCAACAACCTCGCCAAGGGCCAGGTTCGCAAGGGTGTCGTGTCGTCGATCGTCAACTTCGGTGCGTTCGTCGACCTCGGCGGTGTGGACGGCCTCGTTCACGTCTCCGAGCTCTCGTGGAAGCACATCGAGCACGCGTCCGAGGTCGTCGAGGTGGGCCAGGAGGTCACCGTCGAGATCCTCGAGGTCGACCTCGAGCGCGAGCGCGTGTCGCTCTCCCTCAAGGCCACCCAGGAAGACCCGTGGCAGGTGTTCGCTCGCACGCACGCGATCGGCCAGGTTGCTCCCGGAAAGGTCACGAAGCTCGTTCCCTTCGGCGCGTTCGTTCGCGTTGCAGAGGGCATCGAGGGCCTCGTGCACATCTCGGAGCTGTCGGGCAAGCACGTCGAGCTTGCCGAGCAGGTTGTCTCGGTCGGCGACGAGGTGTTCGTCAAGGTCATCGACATCGACCTCGAGCGTCGCCGCATCAGCCTCTCGCTGAAGCAGGCCAACGAGGGCGTCGACCCCGAGGGCACCGAGTTCGACCCGGCGCTCTACGGCATGCTTACCGAGTACGACGACCAGGGCAACTACAAGTACCCCGAGGGCTTCGACCCGGAGACCAACGAGTGGCGCGAGGGCTTCGAGACCCAGCGCGAGAAGTGGGAGCAGGACTACGCTGCAGCCCAGGCTCGCTGGGAGCAGCACAAGAAGCAGGTCGCGGCCGCAGCCCTGCAGGAGGACGTCATCTCTTCCAGCAGCGCCGTCCCGGCCGGTGCGTCGTCGTTCGGCAGCGAGGAGTCGACCTCGGTCGGTACCCTCGCCGACGACGAGTCGCTCGCCGCGCTTCGCGAGAAGCTGTCGAACAACTCCTAGTAGTTCACACACGAACGGCCGGTCCTCTTCGGAGGGCCGGCCGTTCTGCGTTGCCTGGGGCTCAGGTGAGGGGCTCGAGGTCTTTCGCGCTGCCGCGTCGGAACCGGCGGAACATCAGTACGAACGACACCACGACGCCCGCGATGGCGAAGAGCACGACCACCGGCAATAGCAGCGCGAGGATGCTCAGCACGACGCTCCCGAAATCCTCGGCGGTACTCACCACGGGTGCGGCGGTGCCGACGCTTGCGACGTTGAGGGCGGGCCGTGAGACGGCCTTGCCGATGTGCGTGGCGAGTGCGAGGACGATCCCGACCGCGATCGGCACCCACGCGTTCGAGGTGAAGAACTGTGCGGGGTCCTGCACGACCGCGGTCCCCGAGCTCGACCCGGTGCCGAAGGCGATGCCGCCCGCGACGGGACGCACGAAGAGCTGGATCCAGTCGTTGATCGAGTCGACAACCGGGATCTTGTCCGCGACGATCTCGATCACGAGCAGCACCCCGAGGATGCCGAGAACCCACGGGTTCGAGAGCCACTGCCACTGCGCGGGCAGGTCTACGAAGTCGATGAATCGACCGGCGAGGCCGAGGATGAGCAGCGGTATGTACGCATTGAGGCCCGCCGCGACGGCGAGGCCAGCGCCGGTCAGAATCTCGAACATCCGTCGTCCTCTCGTTGACGCCGAGGCTAGCATTGCGGGATGTACCTGATCGCGCTGACCGGCGGAATCGCGTCGGGTAAGTCGGTGGTCGCCGATAGGCTTGCGGGCCACGGTGCCGTGGTCGTCGACGCCGATGTCCTGGCCCGCCGCGTCGTAGAGCCGGGCACTCCCGGTCTTGCCCGCATCGCCGAGGAGTTCGGCCCCTCGGTCATCGCCGCCGACGGCACACTCGACAGGCCCGCGCTCGGCGCGATCATCTTCACGGATGCCGAAAAGCGCACAGCTCTCAACGCCATAACCCATCCGGAGATCCAGCGACTGGGCAACGAGCTCTTCGACGCCGCGGATGCCGCAGACCCCTTCGCCGTGGGCGTCTACGACGTGCCCCTGCTCGTAGAGGCCGTGCACGACCGCCCGCGCAAGTACGACCTCGTGGTCGTCGTGCACGCCGACACGGAGACGCGCCTCACGAGAATGGTGGAACTGCGGGGGATGACGCGCGAGGAGGCCCTCCACCGCCTCAACTCGCAGGCCTCCGATACGGAGCGGCTGGCGATAGCGGATGTCGTGATCGACAGCAACGGCACCCTCGAGCAGACCCTGCGGCAGGCCGACGAGTTGTGGGCGATGGCCGCCGCTTCCGCCCGTAGCAAACACGCCAACTAGCGTCAGTGGTGCTGCTTATGCTGAAAGCATGGAGCCCACCCGATCGGTACGACCCTTCAAGGTCGTCAGCGAGTACATGCCGAGCGGCGACCAGCCGGCGGCCATTGCCGAGCTGGCGCAGCGCATCAACGCGGGGGAGACGGATGTCGTCTTGCTCGGGGCCACGGGTACCGGCAAGTCGGCCACCACGGCCTGGCTCATCGAGCAGGTGCAGCGCCCCACGCTCGTGCTCTCGCACAACAAGACCCTCGCTGCCCAGCTCGCCAACGAGTTCCGCGACCTCATGCCCGACAACGCCGTCGAGTACTTCGTCTCGTACTACGACTACTACCAGCCCGAGGCCTACATCCCGCAGACCGATACGTTCATCGAGAAAGACTCCTCGATCAACGCGGAGGTTGAGCGCCTGCGCCACTCCACGACGAACTCGCTCCTGAGCCGGCGCGACACCGTCGTCGTCTCGACGGTCTCGTGCATCTACGGCCTCGGCGCGGCAGAGTCCTACCTCGACGCCATGATCGCCCTGCAGGTGGGCATGCGCATCGACCGGGAGACGCTCATCCGCAAGTTCGTCTCCATGCAGTACCAGCGCAACGACTACGACTTCTCGCGCGGCACGTTCCGCGTGCGCGGCGACACCATCGAGATCATCCCGGTGTACGAGGAGCTCGCGATCCGCATCGAGATGTTCGGCGACGAGATCGAGCACATCTACGCGCTGCACCCGCTCACCGGCGACGTCGTCAAGACCATGGATGCGGTCTCGGTATTCCCCGGCACGCACTACGCGGCGAGCCCCCAGACCATCCAGCGGGCCATCGTGTCCATCCAGGAGGAGCTGGCCGAGCGCCTGCAGGAGCTCGAGCGGCAGGGCAAGCTCCTCGAGGCACAGCGGCTGCGCATGCGCACGACCTTCGACATCGAGATGATGGAGCAGATCGGCTTCTGCAACGGCATCGAGAACTACTCCCGCCACATGGACGGTCGCCAGCCCGGCGAGGCCCCCAGTTGCCTGCTCGACTACTTCCCCGAAGACTTCCTCGTCGTCATCGATGAGTCGCACGTCACGGTGCCGCAGATCGGGGCCATGTACGAGGGGGATGCCTCCCGCAAGCGCACCCTCGTCGAGCACGGGTTCCGGCTGCCGAGCGCGCTCGACAACCGCCCGCTCAAGTGGGAGGAGTTCCTCGCCCGCGTCGGGCAGAAGGTCTACCTCTCCGCAACTCCCGGCAAGTACGAGCTCGGCATCACCGACTCGATAGTGGAGCAGGTCATCCGGCCGACCGGGCTCGTCGATCCCGCCATCATCGTGAAGCCCTCGAAGGGGCAGATCGACGATCTGCTGGAGCAGATCCGGATCCGCGTGGAGAAGAACGAGCGCGTGCTCGTCACGACCCTCACGAAGAAGATGGCGGAGGAGCTCACCGAGTTCCTGGGGGAGCACGGCGTGCGCGTGCGATACCTGCACTCGGATGTCGACACGCTGCGCCGGGTCGAGCTGCTGACGGAGCTTCGACAGGGCGTCTACGACGTGCTCGTGGGCATCAACCTGCTGCGCGAGGGCCTCGACCTCCCCGAGGTGTCGCTCGTGGCGATCCTCGACGCGGACAAGGAGGGGTTCCTGCGCTCGGGCACGTCGCTCATCCAGACGATCGGCCGCGCGGCGCGCAACGTCTCGGGCGAAGTGCATATGTATGCGGATGTCATGACCGACTCGATGGCGAAGGCGATCGACGAGACCGACCGGCGCCGCGAGAAGCAGGTGGCGTACAACACCCTGCACGGTATCGATCCGCAGCCGCTGCGCAAGAAGATCGCCGACATCACCGATCAGATCATGCGCGAGGCGAGCGACACCGCGGCGGTGCTCGCGGGCAAGTCCGACTCGAGCCGCAAGCGCGCACCCACGCCCAACCTCAAGCGCGAGGGCTTGGCCGCCCAGGGCGGCAACAACCTCGAGGCGATCATCGCCGACCTCAACGAGCAGATGCTCGCGGCGGCGGCCGAGCTCAAGTTCGAGCTCGCGGGGCGTCTTCGCGACGAGGTGTCCGACTTGAAGAAGGAGCTCCGGCAGATGGAGCAGGCCGGACACCTGAAGTAGGCAAGTAGGCAGCTGGGTGTGCTGCCGGCGAACGCCGTCCGGGCAATGTCAGTGGCTTCCATAGAATGGACAGAGTGTCGATAACCGAGATTGAAGAGCTTGACGAGAGCGAAATGATGGCCGCGATCGAGGGAAAGACAGCTCCCAACGGCAAGCTGACCGTCCGCGGCGCCAGGGTGCACAACTTGCGCAACGTCGACCTCGAAATCCCTCGCGATTCGTTGGTCGTATTCACCGGGCTGTCGGGTTCGGGCAAGTCGAGCCTCGCGTTCGACACCATCTTCGCCGAGGGCCAGCGGCGGTACGTCGAGTCGCTGTCCGCGTACGCGCGACAGTTCCTCGGCCAGGTCGATCGGCCGGATGTCGACTTCATCGAGGGGCTGAGCCCCGCGGTATCCATCGACCAGAAGTCGACGAACCGCAACCCGCGCTCGACCGTCGGCACCATTACCGAGATCTACGACTACATGCGCCTGCTGTGGGCGCGCATCGGTGTGCCGCACTGCCCCGAGTGCGGTGAGCGCATCGAGAAGCAGACCGTGCAGCAGATCGCCGATCAGCTCATGGAGCTCGAGACCGGCACCCGTTACCAGATCGTCAGCCCCGTCATCTCACAGAAGAAGGGCGAGTTCGTCGATCTCTTCAAGGAGCTTGCGACGAGCGGCTACTCGCGTGCGATCGTCGACGGCGAGCAGATCCAGCTGAGCGACCCGCCCAAGCTCAAGAAGTCGTTCAAGCACGACATCTCGGTAGTCATCGACCGGCTCGTGGCGGGCGACGACATCCTCACGCGCCTCACCGACTCGCTCGAGACGGCACTGCGCCTCACGGATGGCCTCGTCTCCATCAACTACGTCGACCTGGAGGGTGACGCGGCCTGGCGCAACTTCAGCGAGAAGCTCTCGTGCCCGAACGGCCACCCGCTGCAGCTCACCGAGATCGAGCCACGCACCTTCTCGTTCAACGCACCGTTCGGCGCCTGCCCGGAGTGCTCGGGCCTCGGCACTCGCATGTCGGTGGACGCTGACCTGCTCATCGCCGACGACTCGGTGAGCATCGCCGACGGCGCCATCCTGCCGTGGACCAGCCAGGGCAAGGGTCTCTTCAACTACTTCGAGAAGCTGCTCGACGGCCTCTCGCGCGATCTCGACTTCTCCCTCGACACCCCGTGGGGCGAACTGCCTGCGAGCGTGCAGGAGGCCATCCTTCGCGGCAACAACTTCCAGGTCACGGTGAAGTGGAAGAACCGCTACGGCCGTGAGATGAAGTACTCGACGGGATTCGAGGGCGTCATCCCGTACATGGAGCGCAAGTATCTCGAGGCCGAGACCGACGTGCAGCGCCAGCGGGTCTCCGAGTACCTTCGCGAGATCCCGTGCCCGGTGTGCGATGGCAAGCGCCTCAAGCCCGAGGTTCTGGCCGTCACGGTGACGGGCCACAGCATCGCCGACGTGTGCGAACTGAGCCTCGTCAAGGCGCACGAGTTCATGCAGAAGCTCGAGCTCTCCGCCCGTGACGCGAAGATCGCGGCACAGGTGCTCCGTGAGATCAGGCTCCGGCTCGAGTTCCTCATCGAGGTCGGCCTCAGCTACCTCGACCTCATGCGCGCGGCGGCCACCCTGAGCGGCGGAGAGGCGCAGCGCATCCGGCTCGCCACCCAGATCGGCTCAGGCCTCACGGGCGTGCTGTACGTGCTCGACGAGCCGAGTATCGGCTTGCACCAGCGCGACAACCGCCGACTCATCGAGACGCTCGTCAAGCTCAAGAACCTGGGCAACACCCTCATCGTCGTCGAGCACGATGAAGACACCATCCGCACCGCCGACTGGATCGTCGATATCGGCCCCGGCGCCGGGGAGCACGGCGGGAAGGTCGTGCACTCCGGCTCCTACGACGAGCTGCTCGCCAACACCGAGTCGATCACAGGCGACTACCTCTCGGGCCGCAAGTCCATCGAGACGCCGAAGAAGCGCAGGCCGATCAACAAGAGGCGCCAGGTAGTCGTCGAGGGCGCCCGCGCCAACAACCTCAAGAACGTCACCGTCGGGTTCCCGCTCGGCGTGCTCACGGCGGTCACGGGGGTGAGCGGCTCCGGCAAGTCGAGCCTCGTCAACGACATCCTCTACAAGGTGCTCGCCAACAACCTCAACGGTGCGCGCCAGATCGCGGGCAAGCACACGCGCGTCACGGGTCTCGACGACCTCGACAAGGTCGTGCACGTCGATCAGGCCCCCATCGGCCGCACGCCTCGCTCGAACCCGGCGACCTACACGGGTGTGTTCGACAAGATCCGCACGCTCTTCTCCGAGACCGCAGATGCCAAGGCGCGCGGCTACCTGCCCGGTCGGTTCAGCTTCAACGTCAAGGGTGGCCGCTGCGAGAACTGCTCGGGCGACGGCACGATCAAGATCGAGATGAACTTCCTGCCCGACGTCTACGTCGCGTGCGAGGTCTGCGGGGGAGCACGCTACAACCGCGAGACGCTCGCCGTGAAGTACAAGGCGAAGAACATCGCGGAGGTGCTCGACATGCCGATCAGCGAGGCAGCGGAGTTCTTCGAAGCGATCTCGTCGATCCACCGTTATCTCAAGACGCTCGAGGAGGTTGGGCTCGGGTACGTGCGCCTCGGCCAGAGCGCCACGACCCTCTCGGGCGGCGAAGCCCAGCGTGTGAAGCTCGCGACGGAGCTGCAGCGCCGTTCGATGGGCCGCTCCATCTACGTCCTCGACGAGCCGACCACGGGCCTCCACTTCGAGGACGTCCGCAAGCTTCTCATGGTGCTCAACGGACTCGTCGACAAGGGCAACACCGTGATCGTCATCGAGCACAATCTCGATGTCATCAAGTCGGCCGACTGGCTCATCGACCTCGGCCCCGAGGGCGGCGCCGGCGGCGGCGAGGTGCTGTCGATCGGCACGCCGGAGCAGCTCGCGCAGGTCGAGGGAAGCCATACGGGCATCTTCCTCAAAGAGGTGCTGGAGGGCGCTCGCGTCTAGCGAGCGCACACGATGGCGCAGACCGTGCCGTGGCGCCCGAAGGCTGGCGAGATACCGCAGCAGGCGGGGGTATACCGTTTCCGGGATTCGACGTCCCGTGTGCTGTACGTGGGCAAGGCGAAGAACCTCCGCCAGCGGCTCAGCAACTACTTCGCGCCCTTGAGCACGCTGCACGACCGCACCCGCAAGATGGTGATGACCGCCTCATCCGTCGAGTGGACGGTCGTCGGCAACGACTTCGAGGCGCTGCAGCTCGAGTACACGTGGATCAAGGAGTTCGACCCGCCCTTCAACGTTCAGTACAAGGACGACAAGTCGTACCCGTACCTCGCCATCACGCTCGGCGACCCGGTGCCGCGAGTGCTCGTCACGCGCAACCGGAACATCCCCAACGCGCGCTACTTCGGCCCGTACAGCAGGGCGTGGGCGATCCGCGAGACCGTCGACATCATGCTCAAGGCGTTCCCCATGCGCAGCTGCTCCGACTCCACGTACAAGCGCGCGCAGCAGACCGGACGACCCTGCCTCCTGGGTGATATCGGCAAGTGCGCGGCCCCGTGTGTGAAGCGCGTGACCCTCGAGGAGCACAAGTCGATAGCCCTCGACTTCGCGAGCTTCATGGGCGGCAACGACTCCCGTTACGTCACGACGATAACCAAGCGCATGAAGGATGCCGCGGCAAGCCAGGACTACGAGTCCGCGGCGAAGTACCGCGACCAGATCCAGGCCATGGAGACCGCTCTCGCGAAGAACGCCGTGGTGCTCGACGAGGAGGTCGACGCTGATCTGTTCGGCATCGCCCATGACGAGCTCGCCGCCGCCGTGCAGCAGTTCATCGTGCGCGGCGGGCGCATTCGGGGTGTGCGCAGCTGGGTCGTCGACAAGGAGCTCGACCTCGAGCTCGCCGAGCTCGTCGAGTCCGTGCTTCAGAACGCCTATGAGGATTCGACTCCGCCGCGCGACGTGTACGTGCCCGCGATCCCTGAGGATGCGCCTGCGCTCGAGCGCTGGCTGGGGGAGCTGCGCGGGCCGGGCTCACGCGTGAAGCTCGGCGTCGCCAAGCGCGGCGACAAAGCGGCCCTCGCCCTGACTGTCGCCCAGAACGCGCAGAACGCCCTCATCCTCTACAAGACGCGGCGCAGCGGAGACTTCGTCGCACGGTCGCAGGCACTCTCGGACATCCAGGAGGCCCTGGGCATGGATGAGGCGCCCCTGCGCATGGAGTGCTACGACGTGTCGCATCTGAGCGGCACGAACATCGTGGCCTCGATGGTCGTGTTCGAAGACGGACTCCCGCGCAAAGACCAGTACCGGCGCTTCAGCATCCCCGAGTCGACTGACGACACCGAGTCGATCCACCAGGTGCTCACCCGCCGACTCGCGTACCTGAAGGACGACGCCCCCGCGCTCGTGGACGATGCGGGCCAAGCCGACGAGAAGCGCCGCAAGAAGTTCTCGTACCCGCCACAGCTGCTCATCGTCGACGGCGGCCAGCCGCAGGTCGCCGCCGCGAAGCGCGCGCTCGACGAGGCCGGCGTGACGGGCATCCAGCTCGCCGGTATCGCGAAGCGGCTCGAGGAGATCTGGCTGCCGGACTCCGATTTCCCCGTGATCCTGCCGCGCAACAGTGATGCCCTCTTCCTCATCCAGCGCCTGCGCGACGAGGCCCACAGGTTCGCCATCACCTACCAGCGCCAGAAGCGCAGGAACGATATCCAATCGGTACTCGGCGAGATTCCGGGCCTCGGGCCGTCGCGCGTGCGTGAGTTGCTCAAGCACTTCGGCTCGGTGGCGCGCCTCAAGGCCGCCGACGCCGAGGCGATCGCCGAAGTGCGGGGGATCGGCCCCCAGCTCGCGCAGGTTGTCGTCGACCGTTTGCAGTCCTAGGCCCGCCGCACTCCCGGTAGTCTGGACTGACCATGCCACCGGAGATCCCGCAACAGGAGATGCTCATCGTCACCGGCATGTCCGGTGCCGGGCGCTCCACCGTGGGCAACGCGCTCGAGGACCTCGGCTGGTACGTCGTCGACAACCTCCCGCCTCAGATGCTCAAGCCCCTCGTGGAGCTCGCACAGCACGCCGGCAACTCGCTGCCCCGCATCGCGGCAGTGGTCGACGTCCGCGGCGGCGTGATGTTCCAGGATGTCCGCCGCAGCGTCGACGAGCTGCGCGACTCGATAGTGCTCAGACTGCTGTTCCTCGAGGCGACGGATGCGACGCTCGTGCGCCGCTTCGAGCAGGTTCGGCGGCCGCATCCGCTGCAGGGCAACGGCACCACCCTCGACGGCATCGCGGCCGAGCGCGAGCGCATGGCGGAGATCCGCGCCGCATCCGACATCGTCATCGACACGACAGACCTCAACATCCACCAGTTGGCCACCGATGTGCGCGAGCAGTTCTCCACCGACGGTGACGCGGGCCTGCGGGTCACTATCGAGAGCTTCGGCTACAAGTACGGCCTACCCGCGGATGCCGACCTCGTCGCGGACTGCAGGTTCCTACCGAACCCGTTCTGGGATCCGGACCTGAAGGCCCTCAATGGCCTCGACGAGCCGGTGCGAGACTACGTGCTGTCGCGCACGGGCGCTCTGGAGTTCGTCACCGACTACGCCCGCACCATGGAGCCGGTGTTCGCCGGCTTCCAGCGGGAGAACAAACGACACGCTACGATCGCCATTGGCTGCACAGGGGGAAAGCACCGGTCCGTCGCGATTGCCGAAGAGCTCGCGACCAGACTCAGCAGCCTGCCCGGCGTGGTGGTCAGCGTGAAGCACCGCGATCTGGGCCGCGAATAGGTAGAGGTCGTTTCCCCGGCCCGCACCGCACAAGACGAGAAGGAGGACCGCGAGTGGCACTCACCACCGAGGTCAAAGACGAGCTGGCGAGCATCCAGTCGGGCAAGACGACTGTGCGCGCAGCAGAACTCGCGACGATCCTCCGGTTCTCCGGCGGCCTGCACGTGATCTCCGGCCGTATCGCCGTCGAGTCCGAGGTCGACACGGAGCAGCTTGCGCGGCGCATCCGCAAGGACATCGCGGAGCTCTACGGCGTGCGCGCCGACGCGTCGGTCATCTCGGCTTCAGGCTCGCGCCGCACGAGCCACTACCTCGTGCGCGTCCTCGACGGCGGCGAGACCCTCGCACGCCAGACCGGGTTGCTGGATGCGCGCCGCCGGCCCATCCGCGGACTCCCCAACCGTCTCACCACGGGCAGCCGCGACGAGCTCGCCGCCGTGTGGCGCGGAGCGTTCCTCGCCGCCGGCACGCTCACCGACCCCGGTCGCTCGGCCGCCCTCGAGGTCACGTGCCCCGGCAACGAGGCCGCCATGGCGCTCGTCGGCGCGGCGGGCCGGCTCAAGATCTCGGCCAAGGCCCGTGAGGTGCGCGGGGTGCATCGGGTGGTCATCCGGGATGGCGACGCCATCAGCGCGATGCTCGTGCTGATGGGGGCCGAGGCCAGCGTGGAGAGCTGGAACGAGATGCGCCAGCGTCGCGAGGTGCGTGCCACCGCTAACCGTCTCGTCAACTTCGACGACGCCAACCTGCGCCGCTCGGCCCAGGCCGCCGTCGCGGCGTGTGCCCGCGTGGAGCGCGCTCTCGAGATTCTCGACGGCGACGTTCCCAAGCACTTGCAGTACGCGGGGGAGCTGCGCCTGCGCTTCCGCGACTCGAGCCTCGATGAGCTCGGTCACCATGCTGACCCGCCCATGACGAAAGACGCCGTAGCGGGCCGCATCCGCCGCCTCCTGGCCATGGCCGACAAGCGTGCGTCAGACCTCGGGATCCCCGGCACTGACGCGAATCTTCCCCCGGACCTCGACGAATAGGCATCTTCGGGAAGCTTCGCCGGGGGCGCCCGGTTGGGGTGAGTAGACTGGAAATGTCACCCCGGCGCGATCAGGAATCGTGTTCCCTGGGGCCTATTTGCTAGGAGAAACGATGGCTGACTACACCCTCCCCGAACTCGCATACGACTACTCGGCGCTCGCGCCGAGCATCAGCGCGACGATCATGGAGCTTCACCACAGCAAGCACCACCAGGCCTACGTCACGGGAGCCAACGCGGCTCTCGCCGGCCTCGCGGCGGCCCGCGACAGCGGCGACCTCACGAACGTCAACAAGCTTGAGAAGGACCTCGCCTTCAACCTGGGTGGCCACGTCAACCACTCGATCTTCTGGACCAACCTGTCTCCGGACGGCGGCGACAAGCCCACCGGCGACCTCGCGAGCGCCATCGACGACCACTTCGGCTCGTTCGACAAGTTCACGGCGCACTTCACCGCCACGGCCATGGGCGTGCAGGGCTCCGGATGGGCAGTACTCGCGTGGGACTCCCTCGGCCAGAACCTCATCATCGTGCAGTTCTTCGACCAGCAGGGCAACCTCCCCGCCGGCATCATCCCGCTGCTCATGCTCGATGTGTGGGAGCACGCCTACTACCTCGACTACAAGAACGTGCGCGCCGACTACGTCAAGGCGTTCTGGAACATCGCCAACTGGGCAAATGTCCAGGCCCGCTTCGACGCTGCGCGCGAAAAGACCAACGGCCTGCTGCTACTGTCATAGCGGCATTGTGGCCGGGGCGGGCTCCCTCGCGAGCACCGTCCCGGCCTCTCCTTTCCACCACCACCACCACAAAATCCCCAGCACGTCCGCGACGTCTGGGACTGCGTCAGAGCAGTGATTGATAGAAAAAATAGGAGCGCACGTGACCGTCAAGATCGGTATCAACGGATTCGGCCGCATCGGCCGTAACTTCTTCAGGGCAGCACTCGCCAAGGGAAGTGACCTCGAGATCGTCGCCGTCAACGACCTCGACAACCCCGCTGCGCTCGCTCACCTGCTCCAGTACGACACCGTCGGTGGCCGCCTCGACGCGACAATCGAGGTCGACGGCGACACCATCATCGTCAACGGCAAGCCCATCAAGGTCCTGGCCGAGCGTGACCCCGCGCTCCTGCCCTGGGGCGAGCTCGGCGTCGACATCGTCATCGAGTCGACCGGCCGCTTCACCAAGTCCGACGACGCGCGCAAGCACATCACCGCGGGTGCCAAGAAGGTCATCGTCTCCGCGCCGGCGACCGGGTCGGATGTTGCCACCCTCGTCCTCGGCGTCAACGAGAACACCTACGACGCCGCAGTGCACGACATCATCTCGAACGCCTCGTGCACCACGAACTGCCTCGCGCCCCTGGCCAAGGTCTTCATGGAGAACTTCGGCATCGAGCGCGGTCTTATGACCACGGTCCACGCGTACACGGCAGACCAGAACCTGCAGGACGGCCCGCACAGCGACCTGCGTCGTGCCCGTGCCGCTGCCGCCAACATCATCCCCACCTCGACGGGCGCCGCCAAGGCACTCGGCCTCGTGATCCCGGAGCTCGTCGGCAAGCTCGACGGCTACGCACTGCGCGTGCCGGTCATCACCGGCTCGATCACCGACCTCACCCTCACGGCGAGCCGTCCGGTGACCGTTGAGGAGATCAACGCCGCGTACAAGGCAGCCGCAGAGGGCCCCCTCAAGGGCATCCTCAAGTACACGGAAGACGAGATCGTCTCGAGCGACATCGTGGGCGACCCGCACTCCTCGATCTTCGACGCCGGCCTCACCAAGGTCATCGGCGACCAGGTCAAGGTTGCCTCGTGGTACGACAACGAGTGGGGCTACTCCAACCGCCTCGTCGACGTCACCGAGTTCGTCGGCGCAAAGCTGTAGCCGCTCCCATGACACTCCGCACCCTCGAGTCGCTCGGCGACCTGCGGGGCAAGCGGGTCGTCGTGCGCTGTGACCTGAACGTTCCGCTCAAGAACGGCCAGATCACGGATGACGGGCGCGTGCGCGCCTCACTGCCGACCCTCAACGCCCTCATCCACGCCGGCGCCCGCGTCGTCGTGGTCTCCCACCTCGGCAGGCCCGACGGCGAGCCCGACAGCAAGTACAGCCTCGCGCCCGTCGCGCAGCGCCTGTCAGAGCTGCTGGGCAAGCCCGTCGTGTTTGCCACCGACACCGTCGGTTCAGCGGCGAAGGATGCCGTCGAGGGGCTCGGGGATGGGGATGTCGCACTTCTGGAGAACCTCAGGTTCAACGCCCACGAGACGGCCAAGGACGAGACCGACCGCACGGAGTTCGCGAAGAAGCTCGCGCAGTTCGGCGACGCCTTCGTCTCCGACGGTTTCGGGGTGGTTCACCGCAAGCAGGCAAGCGTCTACGAGCTTGCACAGGAGCTTCCGAGCGCCGCTGGCCTGCTCATCAGCCAAGAGCTCGAGGTGCTCGAGCGCCTCACTGTCCATCCTGACAAGCCGTACACGGTGGTGCTCGGCGGCTCGAAGGTCTCCGACAAGCTGAGCGTCATCGACGCACTGCTACCGAAGGTCGACTCTCTGCTCATCGGCGGAGGCATGCTTTTCACGTTCCTCTACGCGCTCGGCCACAAGGTGGGCGCGAGCCTGCTGGAGGCCGACCAAGTCGACACCGTCAAGGGCTACCTCGCCAAAGCTCAGGAGCTGGGGGTCGAGATCGTGCTTCCCACCGACATCGTGGTGGCCTCGAAGTTCGGCGCTGACGCTGAGCACGTCGTGGCGGCGGCGGATGCCATCGAGGAGACCCCGTTCGGAGCATCCGGGTTGGGTCTCGACATCGGCCCTGAGACGTCTGCCGCATTCGCGAAGGTCATCTCGGAGTCGAAGACGGTGTTCTGGAACGGCCCCATGGGCGTGTTCGAACTCGCCCCCTTCGCTGCAGGCACCAAGGCCGTGGCGGCGGCACTCAGCAGCTTCGACGGCTTCGGTGTCGTCGGTGGCGGCGACTCAGCGGCAGCCGTGCGCGAGCTCGGATTCCGCGACGACCAATTCGGTCACATTTCTACCGGTGGCGGCGCGAGCCTCGAGTTCCTCGAGGGTAAGCGTCTGCCTGGACTGGAGGTCCTCGGATGGCAGCCGTAAAGCGTGTCCCGCTCATTGCGGGCAACTGGAAGATGAATCTCGACCACCTGCAGGCGATCGCGACAGTGCAGAAGCTCGCGTGGACGCTCAAGGACGCGAAGCACGACTTCGGCGTGGGCGGTGCGGAGGTCGCGGTGTTCCCGCCCTTCACCGACCTCCGTTCGGTGCAGACGCTCATCTCAGCAGACAAGCTCGAGATCGTCTTCGGCGGCCAGGATCTCTCCGAGTTCGACTCGGGTGCCTACACGGGCGAGATCTCCGGCGCGTTCCTGACGTCGCTCGACTGCACCTACGTGCTCATCGGCCACTCCGAGCGCCGCCAGTACCACGGCGAGACCGACGAGCAGCTGGGCCGCAAGGTCGCAGCGGCCCTCAAGCACGGCCTCGTGCCCGTGCTGTGCGTCGGCGAGACCGCCGAAGACCTCGAGGCGCACGGGCCGTCCGCGGTTCCCGTGGCGCAGCTCACGGCAGCCCTTGCGGGAGTGTCGGGCACGCCCAACCTCGTCATCGCATACGAGCCCGTGTGGGCCATCGGATCCGGCCAGGCGGCAACGCCCGAGCAGGCCGAGCAGGTCGCGGCGAAGCTGCGCGAGACGCTCTCCGAGTTGCTCGGTGCCGAGGTGGCCGAGGCCACGCGCATCCTGTACGGCGGATCCGTGAAGTCGGGCAACATCGCCGCCTTCATGCGTGAGCCCAACGTCGACGGTGCACTGGTCGGTGGCGCGAGCCTCGACGTGGCGGAGTTCGCGAGCATCGCGCGCTTCCAGAAGCACGTCGGAACCTGACAAGACCCGTTACACTTACTGAGGCTTTCGAAAGGTTCTCTTCGTGCAAATTCTCCAGGTCATCCTGCAGGTCATCCTCGGCATCACGAGTCTCCTGCTGACCCTGCTCATCCTCCTGCACCGCGGCCGCGGTGGCGGTCTCTCCGACATGTTCGGCGGCGGCGTCACCTCCAACCTCGGCGCTTCGGGCGTTGCAGAACGAAACCTCAACCGCATCACCGTCATTCTTGGCGTGGTCTGGATCAGCTGCATAGTTGTCCTCGGCCTCATCACCAAGTTCGACGGCGCGTAACAGTTCCTCCCATCACACTCACTTAGGGGCACAAGTGGCATCAGGCGGCAGTGCAATTCGCGGTTCACGCGTCGGCGCAGGACCCATGGGCGAGCAGGATCGCGGTTTCCACGCGGACCGCATCCAGGTTTCCTACTGGGACGAGATGGGCAACGAGACGGTGCGCAACTTCGCCGCCAACCTCCCCGAGGAAGAGATTCCCGAGACCATCGACTCTCCGTCGACGGGCCTGCCTGCCGGCCGCGACAAGAACAACCCCCCGTCGGTGACGAAGCTCGAGCCGTACAAGACCCACCTCGCCTACGTGAAGGAACGCCGGAGCGAAGAGGAAGCGGCAACGCTCCTCGAGGAGGCACTCGTGCAGCTTCGCGCCCGCCGTGGCGGAGCCGCGAACTAGCGTCTAGTTCTGCTTGTCGTCCGCGCCGGTCCAGAACTGGCCGGGGTCGATGAGGTTCTCGGGAACTTCCTGAGCTGCCTCGGCGTCCACGAAGAAGAGCGTCTTGCGACGTCCCTCGACTCCGGCAGCCGGCACCTCGTTGACGCTGGCGCCCGCGAGCGTGAGCCCCAGTGCCGACGCCTTGTCCGCTCCCGCTACGACGAGCCACACGCGCGCCGACGAGTTGATCACCGGCAGGGTGAGGCTCAGGCGCTCGGGCGGCGGCTTCGGCGAGTTCCGCACCGAGATGACGGTCAACTCACGCTCACGGATGCCTCCGCGCTCGGGGAAGAGCGACGCGATGTGCCCGTCGGGCCCGACACCGAGGAACGTGATGTCGAAGTGCGGCATGCTCGCGTTGGCGGGGGAGTGGTCGGCGATCTCGCGAGCGTAGGCCTCGGCAGCCGCATCCAGCTCGATACCGGCGTCCGACGCCGCAAACGGATGTACCCGCGCGGGGTCGAGGGCGACATGATCGAGCAGCGCGGCCCTGGCCTGAGTCTCGTTGCGTTCCGGATCGCCCGCGGGGAGCCACCGCTCGTCGCCCCACCATACGTTCACGCGCGACCAGTCGATCGAGTCACGTGCGGGGCTCGCGTTGATGGCCTCGAGCACCGCTCCACCCATGGTGCCGCCCGTGAGTACCACTGAGGCCTCGTCGAACTCGTCAACGAGATCCACGACCTTCGTGATGAATCGAGCCGCAACGGCTGCCGCGAGGGCCACCTTGTCGGGGTGGACGATGACCCTGCGTTCGTTGCTCATGGTGCCTTACGCCTTCGTTTTGGCCGCGCGCTTGATCTTCGCCGGCTTACCCAGCTTACTGACGCCGTTCACGATGACCTCGCCGAACAGGTCGTCGGGGTCGAGCCTGCGCAGTTCTTCCGCAAGGCAGTCACGAAGGCTGCGTCGCGGAAGGGACAGGTCGTGGGTGGGCTGGTTGGGCTGCACGAGGGTAGCGATGTTCACCATGGTGCGCTCGAGCTCGATGGCGCCCGACGCACGGATGAGCTTCACGCCCTGGATTCCGCTGCTGCCGTGCGACTTGCCGGAGACGCCGAGCGTCACGGGCACCTGAAGGGCCTGCTGGAGCCAGGCGGCGAGAAGCACGGTGGAGGGCGAGTCGGCGGTGCCGTGCACCTCGACCCCCGTCACGGGCTCGAAGGGGGGCTGGTCGAGCACGGCCGCGAGCTGGGCGCGCCAGAGCGTGAGGCGGGTCCACGCGAAGTCCGTGTCACCGGGGCGGTAGGTCTCGGTGATCGTGGCCAGTGCCTTGAGCGGGTTGCTGCTCGCCGCGGCATCCGTGATGCGTCGCTGGGCGATACGGCCCACGGGCGACTGTGAGACGTCTGCGGGTGCGGCACCGGGCCACCAGGCCACCACGGGCGCGTCGGGCAGCAGGAGGCCAGTCACGAGGCTCTCCTGGTCGGACGCGGCGTCGCCATAGGCCTTCACGACCACGACCTCGCCCGCACCGGCGTCGCCGCCCACGCGGATCTGAGCATCCACGCGCGCCTCATCCTGGGGGGCCTTCTTGTCGGGCGACCCGGTGGACACGACGATGACGCGCATGGGGTGCTCGCGCGAGGCCTCGTTGGCGGCCTCGATGGCCTCCTCCTCCTCGCCGAGCTGCGTCGTGATGATGAGGGTGAGCACGCGACCGAGGGCGACAGCGCCGCCCTCTTCGCGGATCTTGACGAGCGTCTTCGAGATAGCGCTCGTGGTGGTGTTGGGCAGATCTACGATCATGGTCGTCTCCAGGTCCTGCCGTCGCGGGCCATGAGGTCGTCGGCGGATGCCGGCCCCCACGTTCCCGGACGATACTGCTCGGGCTGCCCCTGAGTAGCCCAGTACTCCTCGATGGGGTCGAGGATCTTCCAGCTGAGTTCCACTTCCTCGTGACGCGGGAAGAGGGGCGGGTCTCCGAGCAGGACGTCGAGGATGAGTCGCTCGTACGCCTCGGGGCTCGCCTCGGTGAAGGCGTGGCCGTACCCGAAGTCCATGGTCACATCGCGGACCTGCATGCCGGCGCCGGGGACCTTCGAGCCGAAGCGGATGGTGACACCCTCGTCGGGCTGCACCCGGATCACGAGTGCGTTCTGGCCGAGCTTGCCGGTCTGACTCTCCGCGAACAGGTACTGCGGCGCGCGCTTGAATACGACGGCGATCTCGGTGACCCGGCGGCCGAGGCGCTTGCCCGTCCGCAGGTAGAACGGAACACCAGCCCAGCGGCGGGTACCGATATCGAGCCGGATGGCCGCGAACGTCTCCGTCGTCGACTTCGGGTTCATGCCGTCCTCATCGAGGAAGCCGTGCACTTTCTCGCCGCCGGCCCAGCCGCCCGAGTACTGGCCGCGGGCCGTGTGGGCACCGAGGTCTTTCGGCAGACGCACCGCGGAGAGCACCTTCTCCTTCTCCGCGCGCAGGTCTGCCGCGTCGAACGAGACGGGCTCTTCCATCGCCGTGAGGGCCAGGAGCTGCAGGAGGTGGTTCTGGATGACGTCGCGCGCGGCGCCGATACCGTCGTAGTAGCCGGCGCGGCCGCCCACGCCCACGTCTTCCGCCATCGTGATCTGCACGTGGTCGACGTAGTTGGCGTTCCAGATGGGTTCGTACAACTGGTTCGCGAAGCGCAGCGCCAGGATGTTCTGGACGGTCTCCTTGCCCAGGTAGTGGTCGATGCGGAACACGCTGTCGGGCGGGAACACCGACTCCACTACCGCGTTGAGCTCGCGCGCAGTCGTGAGGTCGCTACCGAACGGCTTCTCGATGACGACGCGGCTCCACTGGCCATCCCGCTGCTCGGCGAGTCCGGAATCGCGCAGGCGCTCCGTGACCTCGGGGAACGACTTCGGTGGGATCGACAGGTAGAAAGCGTGGTTGCCCATGGTTCCGCGGTCCCGGTCGAGCTCCTCGAGGGTCGCCTTGAGCCGTGTGAACGCCGCGGCGTCGTCGAACTCGCCCTGCACGAAACGGATACCCTGCGCGAGCTGGGTCCAGACATCCTCGTCGAAGGGCGTGCGCGCGTACTGCTTGACCGCGTCGTGCACGACCTTGGCGAAGTCCTGATCCTCCCACTCGCGCCTGGCGAAGCCCACGAGAGCGAAGCCGGGCGGCAGCAGTCCGCGGTTCGCGAGGTCGTACACCGCCGGCATCAGCTTCTTGCGCGACAGGTCACCCGTCACGCCGAAGATGATGAGGGCGCTGGGACCGGCGATCCGGTTGAGCCGGCGATCCGAGGGGATCCTCAGGGGGTTGAAGTCGGCGGTGATGTCCACGGGCGACATGGTGCTCCTAGTGCTTGTGCTGGTGCCGTCGGGTCAGCGCTACTTGAGCGCGCTGATCACGGTCGGCAGGGATGCTGCGGGATTGTGCAGCGTGAGGCTCAGCACCGGGCGACCATGGTCGGCGAGAACACTGGCGTCGCCCTCGGCCTGTGCCCGGATGAGCTGGCCGAAGGTGAACGGACGGTCGGGGATCTGCAGATCGGTGTCCTCGACGGTCAGTACCTGAAGGAACACGCCCACCGCGGGGCCGCCCTTGTGGAACTGGCCCGTGGAGTGCAGGAACCGCGGGCCCCATCCGAAGGTGACGGGACGCTTCGAGCGGGCCGCGATCTCGTCGCGCAGCGCGACGAGGTCGGGGTGCGCCACGCGGTCGACGTAGGCCTGGATCGAGACGTAGCCGTCGTCGGGCAGCTGCGCGAGCAGTGCGAAGAGGGCGCCCTCGAGGTCGGTCTGGCCCGCAACGACGTCCGCGGTACCACGGACCTCGATGTCGCCGACGGTGAACGCCGGGGGAGCGGGAGTCGACGGGTTGTCGATAAGGGCACGCGTGGCGATCTTCGCCGACTCGACATCGGGCTGGTCGAACGGGTTGATCCCGAGGATGCGACCGGCCACTGCCGTGGCGTATTCCCACACGAGGATCTGCCCGCCGAGGCTTCCGGCGATCTCGATCTCGCCGTCGGCGACCTCGCGCGTGTCATCCCAGTCGCCCACGAGACGCACGATCTGCAGGTCGGGCAGGTTCTCACTGAGCTCGGGGGAGTTCACGTCGAGAACCACCGGCAGGATGCCCTTGCCGAGCTTGCCCGTCGACTCGGCGATGAGCTGCTCGGCCCAGTCGCCGAAGCCCAGAATGTGCGTGCCATCCGGGACGATCCCGAGCTTGCTCTTGGCGGACATGGCGGCGCCCAGCACGAGGCCGGGGTTCGCGAGGTTGTCCACGGCGAGTTCGACCATGACGGCCTCGGCCTCGTCGAGCAGTTCGTTGAGGTCGACGCCGGCGAGGCCCGACGGCACGAGGCCGAACGCGGTGAGCGCCGAGTAGCGGCCGCCTACGTTGGGGTCGGCGTTGAAGACGCGGTAGCCCGCGGCGCGCGCGGCGACATCGAGCGGGGAACCGGGGTCGGTCACGATCACGATGCGCTCGAGCGGGTCGATGCCGGCCTGCGTGAAGTACTGCTCGTAGATGCGCTTCTGGCTGTCGGTCTCGAGGGTCGAGCCCGACTTCGAGGAGATGACCACGGCTGTCGTGGCGAGGCGGTCGCCGAGGGCGGACAGCACCTGGCCCGGGTCGGTCGAGTCGAGCACGGTGAGCTCCACGCCGTAGGTGCGGGTGATGACCTCGGGCGCGAGCGAGGATCCGCCCATGCCGCCGAGCACGAAGTAGTTGACGCCAGCGGCACGCAGCTTGTCGCGCAGTGCGTAGATGTCGTCGACCATCGGTCGGCCCACGGCTACGGCCTCGACCCATCCCAGCCGCTTGGTGGACTCCTCCTCGGCGTCGGGGCCCCAGAGGGATCCGTCGCCCGAGGTGATCCCTGAGGCGACGAGGTCGCTCACGAGCTGCGGGACGATGCGCTCCACGGCCTCGGCGGCCGCGCCGCTCACCGCGATCTTGACACTCACTTGGCGGCTTCCAATGCGGCGGAGACGGTGTCGAGCAGCTCGTTCCAGGAGACGATGAACTTCTCCACGCCCTCCTTCTCGAGCAGCGCGGTCACCTCGTCGTACGAGATGCCGAGCGCGTCGAGAGCGTCGAGCGTGATGTTCGCGGCCTTGTAGCTGCCGGTCACCTGATCGCCCTCGATGACACCGTGGTCGAATGTCGCCTCGAGGGTCTTCTCCGGCATCGTGTTGACGGTCTCGCCCACGGCGAGCTCCGTCACGTAGAGCGTGTCGGGGAGGTTCGGGTCTTTCACACCGGTCGATGCCCACAGCGGGCGCTGCTTGTTCGCCCCGGCCGCGAGGAGCACCTGCGCGCGCTCGGAGGAGAACTCCTGCTCGTACACCTCGTACGCGAGGCGGGCGTTCGCGACGCCTGCCTTGCTCTTGAGCGACAGCGCATCCGGCGTGCCGATTGCCTCGAGGCGCTTGTCGATCTCGGTGTCGACGCGCGACACGAAGAACGATGCGACCGAGTGGATGGTCGACAGGTCGTGACCGGCGGCCTTGGCCTTCTCCAGACCCGAGAGGTAGGCGTTGATGACCGCACGGTGGCGCTCGAGGCTGAAGATCAGGGTGACGTTGACGCTGATGCCCGCGCCGATGGTCTCCGTGATGGCCTCGAGGCCCTCGATCGTCGCGGGGATCTTGATCATGGCGTTGGGGCGGTCGACCTTGGCCCACAGCTCCTGCGCCTGCGTGATCGTCGCAGCGGCGTTGTGGGCGAAGCCGGGCTCGACCTCGATCGAGACACGGCCGTCGCGGCCGCCCGTGGCGTCGTACACGCCACGGAAGATGTCGCTCGCGGCCGCTACGTCGTTCGTGGTGATCTCGAACACGGCCTCGGTGACCGACGCGCCCGCCGCAGCGAGTTCGGCGACCTGCGAGTCGTAGGTGGTGCCCTTGGCCAGCGCCGAGGCGAAGATCGTGGGGTTGGTGGTGACGCCCACGACATTGCGGTCGGCGATGAGCTTCTGGAGCCCGCCCGACTGGATACGGTCGCGGGAGAGGTCGTCAAGCCAGATGCTGACGCCGAGGGCGGAGAGGTCTTCGGTGGGGGTGCTCATTGCAGTCTTCCTTCGTTGCCGGGGCCTAGAGGGCCGCGATCGATTCCTTGGCGGCGGCCACGGCGGCCTCGGTGGTGATCCCGAACTCACGGAACAGGGTCTTGTAGTC
Source organism: Rhodoglobus sp. (assembly GCA_965227655.1). Classification (GTDB taxonomy): domain Bacteria; phylum Actinomycetota; class Actinomycetes; order Actinomycetales; family Microbacteriaceae; genus Rhodoglobus. The sequence continues at coordinate 283,773 of OZ245765.1, forward strand.
GGCGGACGCGCCGAAGTGCTCGATCGAGACGCTGCGGCCCGCATCGCCGACGTATCCGCGCCACGTTGCCGCGACGCCAGCCTCGATGGAGACGCGCGCCTTGACGGCTGCGGGGAGCACGGACTCGCGGTAGGCCGCATCCTGCTCCTCGAACCACTCGAGGCACGGAACCGACACGACGCGGGCGTTGATACCTTCGCCCTTCAGAACCTCGCGGGCCTCGACGGCGATCTGCACCTCGGAACCGGTCGCGAGGAAGATCACGTCGGGCGTGCCGTTGGCGGCCTCGGCCAGAACGTACGCGCCCTTGGCGACGTTCTTCGCCGAAGCGAAGGTGTCGCCGGATGCCGCACCCTCGCCGCGCTCGAACACGGGGAGGTTCTGACGGGAGAGCGCGATACCGGCCGGGCCCTCACGACGATCGAGGATCGCCTTCCACGCCCACGCGGTCTCGTTGGCGTCGGCGGGGCGAACCACATCCATGCCGGGGATCAGGCGCAGCGACGCGAGCTGCTCGATCGGCTGGTGGGTGGGGCCGTCCTCGCCGAGGGCCACGGAGTCGTGCGTCCACACGAAGATCGACGGTGCCTTCATGAGCGCTGCGAGACGAACCGCGGGGCGCATGTAGTCCGAGAAGATCAGGAACGTGCCGCCGAACGGTCGCGTGTTGCCGTGCAGCACGATGCCGTTGAGGATCGCGCCCATGGCGTGCTCGCGGATACCGAAGTGCAGCACGCGGCCGTACTCGTTGCCCGTCCACTCGTGGGTCGAATGCGTGCTCGGGATGAACGACGCAGCGCCCTCGATGGTGGTGAGGTTCGACTCCGCGAGGTCGGCGGAGCCGCCCCACAGCTCGGGGATGACCGATCCCAGCGCGCTGAGCACCTTGCCGCTCGCCGCACGGGTGGAGACCTCTTTGCCGGGCTCGAAGACCGGAAGGGCATCCTCGACACCCTCGGGAAGCGCGCCGGACAGGATGCGGTCGAGAAGCACCTTGCGCTCGGGGTTGGCCGCGGCCCACGCGTCGAACTGCACGTTCCACTCGTCGTGGGCGGCCTTGCCGCGCTCGAGGGCCTTGCGCGTGTGGTCGATGACCTCGGGGGCGACGTCGAAGGTCTTCTCCGGGTCGAAGCCGAGCGTGCGCTTGGTAGCGGCGAGCTCGTCGGCGCCCAAGGCGGAGCCGTGGATCTTGCCGGAGTTCTGCTTGTGCGGAGCGGGCCATCCGATGATGGTGCGCAGGATGATGAGCGAGGGCTTGTCGGTGACGCCCTGCGCGCGCAGGATCGCGTCGTGGAGTTCCGCGACGTCTTCGTTGTAGACGCCCGTCTTCTTCCAGTCGACGACCTGGACATCCCAGTGGTACGACTCGTAGCGGGCCTTGACGTCTTCCGTGAACGCGATGTTGGTGTCGTCCTCGATCGAGATCTGGTTGGAGTCGTAGATCGCGATGAGGTTGCCGAGCTGCTGGTGGCCCGCGAGGGACGAGGCCTCGGAGGAGACGCCCTCCTGCAGGTCGCCGTCGCCCGCGAGAACGTAGATGAAGTGGTCGAAGGGGCTCTTGCCGGTCTCCGTCTCCGGGTCGAACAGGCCGCGCTCGTAGCGCGCGGCATAGGCGAAGCCCACGGCGGAGGAGATGCCCTGGCCGAGCGGGCCCGTGGTGATCTCGACACCGTCGGTGTGGCCGTACTCGGGGTGGCCGGGGGTCTTGGAGCCCCAGGTGCGCAGCGCCTTGAGGTCGTCGAGTTCGAGGCCGTAACCGCCGAAGTACAGCTGCACGTACTGCGTGAGCGAGCTGTGGCCGATCGAGAGGATGAAGCGGTCGCGCCCGATCCACTCGTTGTCGGACGGGTCACGGCGCATGACCTTCTGGAAGAGCAGGTACGCAGCGGGAGCCATGCTCATCGCCGTACCCGGGTGGCCGTTGCCGACCTTCTCTACGGCGTCTGCCGCGAGGATACGGGCGGTGTCTACTGCCTTGTCGTCAATGGGATCCCATTGGAGAGTTGCCACGGGGTACTGACCCTTCGTTCACTTGGTGGAGGGCTGCTGGCATCGCACGACAGTCACCACAGCACGCGAAACACATCACAGGGTTTCAAGGGGAGAGCGAATCATCGGCCAGCAGGCGATTCAAGTATAGAGAACCCCGACCCCCGATGACCGTTACTCCCGTCGGCGTACGCGGCGGCCCCACCGCGTCCGCTTAGAATCGAGACCATGGATGTCGCGATCGAGGCCCGCACCGAGCGCCCTCGTCTCGGTTTCCGACGCAAGGCGCTCGCCTACGTTGCACTCACGAAGCCGCGGGTCATCGAGCTATTGCTCGTGACCACGGCGCCCGTCATGGTCCTCGCGGCCAACGGCATCCCGAACCTCTGGCTCGTACTCGGTACTCTCGTGGGCGGATCGCTGAGCGCCGCATCCGCCAACGCCTTCAACTGCTACATCGACCGCGACATCGACCGCGTGATGGACCGCACCAAGAAGCGCCCGCTCGTCACGGGCGACCTGAGTGATCGCGAGGCGCTCGTCTTCGCGTGGGTGGTGGGCGTGGCATCCGTGCTGTGGCTCGGGCTTCTCATCAACTGGCTCTCCGCGGCACTGTCGCTCGCGGCAATCCTGTTCTACGTGCTCGTCTACACGCTCGTGCTCAAGCGCCGCACCCCACAGAACATCGTGTGGGGCGGGGCTGCCGGCTGCATGCCCGTGCTGATCGGATGGGCGGCAGTGCAGGACTCGCTCAGCTGGGCTCCGGTCATCCTGTTCGGCATCGTCTTCCTCTGGACGCCCCCGCACTACTGGCCCCTCTCGATGAAGTACCGCGCCGACTACCAGTCGGTCAACGTGCCCATGCTCGCCGTGGTCCGCGGGCGCACTGTCGTCGGCCTCCAGGTCGTGCTGTACGCGTGGGCCACGGTCGCCTGCTCGCTGCTGCTCATCCCCGTGGGGCACATGGGCCTGCTCTACACGATCGTCGCGGTGCTGGCCGGCGGCTGGTTCATCGTCGAGTCCCACCTGCTCTACAGCTCGGCCATCCGCCACGGTGCCGTGCGCCCCATGCGCGTGTTCCACAGCTCGATCAGCTACCTCACCCTCGTGTTCCTCGCCGTCGGCATCGACCCCCTCCTGCCCTTCTAGTGAGAACCCCACTCGGATGGGCCGCTGACCGGTTCACGCTCAGCCCCCGCGCCCTGCGCTGGGCGACCACGGCCGCACTCATCGTGAGCATCGTCATCGTCTTCACCGGGGGACTCGTGCGCGTCACGGGCTCCGGCCTCGGCTGCCCGACGTGGCCGACGTGCGACGGCACCTCGATCGCCCCGAGCGCCGAGCTCGGCATCCACGGCGTCATCGAGTTCGCCAACCGCATGCTCACGACGGTCATCGTCATCGCCGTCGGCTGGGTCATCATCGCGGCGCGGCTGCAGAAGCCGCGCATCCGGTTGGTGACGCGCCTGGCCTGGTCGCAGTTCTGGCTCGTCGTCGCCAATGCCATCGCTGGCGGTATCACCGTCCTCGTCGGCCTCAACCCGTGGGTCGTCGCCCTGCACTTCGTGCTCGCGATAGCTCTGCTCGCGACGACGACCCTCACGTGGCACCGCGTCAACGAGAGGCGTCCGGGTGCGGATGGCGCGGTCTCCGCTCGCTCGGTGCAGCTGTCGTGGCTGCTCGTCGCCGTCACGGCCGTGCTCATCATCGTCGGCACCATGGTCTCGGGCGCGGGCCCGCACTCGGGCGACTCGGCGGATGTGCCCCGCATGCAGCTCGACTGGACCACCGTGACGATCATCCACGGCGTCCTGGGAGCAGCGGTCTTCGCCCTCACGCTGGGGCTGTTCGCACTGAACCGCGGCACGGATGCGCGAGCCCGCCTCATCCGGCGCCGCCTCATCGTCTTCGTGGTGGTGGTGCTCGCCCAGGGCCTCGTCGGAACCGTGCAGGCCTTCACCGGCCTCCCGGCTGCACTGGTCTCGTTCCACCTGCTCGGTGCGGCGCTCGTATGGGTCGGAGTGCTCCGCGTTCTGCTCGACACCCAGCCCACCTTGTTCGCTGGTATCGGCGGATCCCGCCAAACTCCTGCGGAATCCTGACAGAACCGTTTCCGGACTGTAGGATTAACCGGTTCAGGAACACAGCCCACTGCCGGGGAGTCAACGTAGACGCCGGGGCGCAGATCCATTCGCTCCCGTGTCCTGTTTCCGCATATTTTCTCTGAGGGGAATGCCGTTGTGACCGGCTCGGTTGCCCACGGTAGGCGTTATTCCGTAACAAATGAGGTTCTCTATGTCTGACGTGCTGATCGACCGCCCGGAGCTCAACGGCTTGGGGCAGTACGAGTTCGGGTGGTCCGATTCCGATGTCGCAGGCGCATCCGCGCGCCGCGGGATCAACGAGGATGTCGTCCGCAACATCTCCGAGCTCAAGAGCGAACCGGAGAGCATGCTCAAGACCCGCCTCGCGGGCCTCAAGAACTTCTTCCGCAAGCCCATGCCCACGTGGGGCGCAGACCTCTCGGGCATCGACTTCGACAACATCAAGTACTTCGTGCGCTCCACCGAGAAGCAGGCGCAGTCGTGGGAAGACCTCCCCGAAGACATCCGTCTCACGTACGAGAAGCTCGGCATTCCGGAGGCCGAGCGCAAGCGCCTCGTCTCGGGCGTCGCTGCGCAGTACGAGTCGGAGGTCGTGTTCCACTCCATCAACGCCGAGCTCGAGGCTCAGGGTGTGATCTTCATGGACACCGACACCGCCCTGCGCGAGCACCCCGAGTTCTTCGACGAGTACTTCGGCACGGTCATCCCGGCCGGTGACAACAAGTTCGCTGCGCTCAACACGGCCGTCTGGTCGGGTGGGTCGTTCGTCTACGTGCCCAAGGGCGTTCACGTCGAGATCCCGCTGCAGGCCTACTTCCGCATCAACACGGAGAACATGGGCCAGTTCGAGCGCACGCTCATCATCGCGGATGAGGGCTCCTACGTTCACTACATCGAGGGCTGCACAGCTCCGATCTACAAGTCGGACTCCCTGCACTCCGCGGTCGTCGAGATCATCGTGAAGAAGAACGCGCGCGTTCGCTACACGACCATCCAGAACTGGTCGAACAACGTCTACAACCTCGTCACCAAGCGCGCGATCGCACACGAGGGCGCGACCATGGAGTGGATCGATGGAAACATCGGCTCCAAGGTCACGATGAAGTACCCGTCGATCTACCTCGTGGGGGAGCACGCCAAGGGCGAGACCCTCTCCGTCGCGTTCGCCGGCCCCGGCCAGCACCAGGACGCGGGCGCCAAGATGATCCACATGGCGCCGTACACGACGTCATCGATCGTCTCCAAGTCGATCGCCCGTGGCGGAGGCCGTGCCGGCTACCGCGGCGAGGTCAGGGTCGACGAGAAGGCGCACCACTCGGCGAACACCGTGCGCTGCGACGCACTGCTCGTCGACACCATCTCCCGGTCGGACACCTATCCGGCCATCGATATCCGCGTCGACGACGTGCAGCTCGGCCACGAGGCCACGGTCTCGCGTGTGAGCGCGGAGCAGCTGTTCTACCTGCAGTCGCGCGGCATGCCCGAAGACGAGGCCATGGCCATGATCGTCCGCGGGTTCATCGAACCCATCGCTCGCGAGCTGCCCATGGAGTACGCGCTCGAGCTCAACAAGCTCATCGAGATGAGCATGGAAGGGTCCGTCGGCTAGATGTCGGTCGCTGCTACACAAACACCCGAACAGCACGGAGCCACAGCTCACAGCGATGGTGGCTGGGACTCGAACGCTCCCGGCTACGTTCCCGTGCAAACGCGCGATGCGCGCTTCACCTCCGTCAACCACGACGACTTCCCCGAGGTCAAGGGCATCGAGAACGACTGGAAGCTGACCCCGGTCAAGCGCGTCCAGCCGCTCATCGACGACGCCCTCGACGGATCGCCGTACGCGTACCTCGTGAACGACGCGAGTGGGGCATCCGTCGAATGGATAGACCGAGCGGATGCCCGCATCGGCGCCGCGGGAACTCCCGAGGATCGCGGCTCCGCCAACGCCTGGACGAGTTTCGAGAAGGCCCTCGCCATCACGCTCACGTCCGAGGAGCACGTGGATGTCGTCCTGAGCCGTTCGCAGCTCGGCACCTCGCCGCGCGCCGCTCACACGGTCATCACGGCGAAGCCGCACAGCAACTCCACGGTCATCCTGCGATCGAGCGGCGACGCGCGTCTCGCGGAGAACGTGGAGATCGTGGTCGAGGATGGCGCGAACCTCACGGTCGTCTCCGTGCAGGAGTGGGCCGACGAATCGACTCAGCTCTCCAGCCACTTCGCGCAGGTCGGACGTGACGCTGTGCTGCGGCACATCGTCGTCACGCTCGGCGGCTCCGTGGTGCGCCTCAACCCGTCTGTGCACCTGTCCGGAGAGGGCTCGCAGGGCGAGCTCTTCGGCCTCTACTTCGCCGATGCGGGCCAGCACTTCGAGCAGCGCGTCTACCTGCACCACCAGGGCGCGAACACCGTCGGCCGCGTCAACTACAAGGGCGCGCTGCAGGGTGAGGGCGCGCACACGGTCTGGGTGGGCGATGTTCTCATCGGCCCGAACGCCTCCGGCACCGACAGCTATGAGCAGAACCGCAACCTGGTGCTGAGCGAGGGCACGCGCGCCGACTCGATCCCGAACCTCGAGATCGAGACTGGCGACATCCTCGGTGCCGGCCACGCGAGCGCGACGGGTCGTTTCGACGACGAGCAGCTCTTCTACCTGCAGGCGCGCGGCATCACCGAGGCCGAGGCACGACGCCTCGTCGTGATCGGCTTCCTCGCCGAGATCGTCCAGAAGATCGGCAACCCCGAGCTCGAGACCCACCTCCACGCCGCCATCGAGGCGGAACTCTCATCCTCAGGGAGCGCAGCATGACCGCAGAACGCATCGGCACCGTTGACGAACTCGAGGAGAACAAGGCGTACCGCGTCGTCCTCGACGGCATCGCGATCGCGATAGTGAAGGATTCGGCGGGCAAGGTGCACGCGATCGGCGACACCTGCACGCACGGCGACATCTCGCTTGCTGAGGGCTTCGTCGAGGACGACGCCATCGAGTGCTGGGCGCACGGATCCCTCTTCGCGCTCGACACCGGCAAGCCGCTCAGCCTGCCCGCCTACGAACCGGTACCGGTGTTCACCGTGACCGTTGACGATGACGGCGTCGTGTACGTCGACCCGACCCAGACTTTGACTGTCTAACAGACCAGGAACTCCACTCATGTCAGTACTCGAAATCAAGGATCTCCACGTCAGCGTGGAGACCGAGCAGGGCGTCAAGCAGATCCTCAAGGGCGTCGACCTCACGATCGCCCAGGGCGAGATCCACGCCATCATGGGTCCGAACGGCTCCGGCAAGTCAACGCTCGCGTACTCGATCGCTGGCCACCCCAAGTACCACGTCGAGAGCGGCTCAGTGCTGCTCGATGGCGCCGAGGTGCTCACCATGAGCGTCGACGAGCGCGCCCGCGCAGGCCTCTTCCTCGCCATGCAGTACCCCGTCGAGATCCCCGGCGTGCGCATGGCCGACTTCCTGCGTACCGCGAAGACCGCGCTCGACGGCGAGGCGCCCGCGCTCCGTCCGTGGATCAAGGAAGTCAACGAGGCCATGAAGGCGCTCCGCATGGACAAGGCGTTCTCCGAGCGCAACGTCAATGAGGGCTTCTCGGGCGGCGAGAAGAAGCGCCACGAGATCCTGCAGCTCGAGCTCCTGAAGCCCAAATTCGCGATCCTCGACGAGACCGACTCCGGCCTCGACGTCGACGCACTGAAGATTGTCTCGGAGGGCGTGAACCGCGCCAAGGAGGCGAACGACCTGGGCGTGCTGCTCATCACGCACTACACGCGCATCCTGCGCTACATCAAGCCCGACTTCGTGCACGTGTTCGTCGACGGCCGTGTTGCCGAAGAGGGCGGCCCGGAGCTCGCCGACCGCCTCGAGAACGAGGGCTACGACCGCTTCACCTCTGTCGCCGACGACGCCGAAGTCGTAGCGTAGGCATATGGCTACCGCACTGGCTCCCGCGAAATTCGACGAGGTCGAAGAGGCCCTCAAAGACGTCATGGACCCGGAACTCGGGGTCAACATCGTCGACCTGGGACTCATCTACGACCTCAGCTGGGACGAGGAGAACGACGCGCTCATCATCAGCATGACGCTGACCTCGGCCGGATGCCCGCTCACCGACGTGATCGAGGAGCAGACAGCGCAGGCTCTTGATGGCGTCGTCGACGCCTTCCGCATCAACTGGGTGTGGATGCCGCCGTGGGGTCCGGACAAGATCACCGATGACGGGCGCGACATGATGCGCGCCCTGGGCTTCTCGATCTAACGAGAGCTGCCGCCTACGGCTGCGCGATAGCTATCGTCAGAGTGTCTGACGCCGTCTGCTTCGCATACTGGGTCGACGTCGGCGTCGTCTGCAGGAGCAACTCGTAGGTCAGCGAGAGCTGCACGTAGGTGGCATCCGGGTCGACGGCGGGCAGGTTGAACGTCTGGCTGTAGCTGTACGGCGTCTTGACGAGGTATCCGGGGTTCACTGTCGCGCGGTCGGCAAGCTCGGGCGGGCCGTCGAGTTTGCCGTCGGGGCCGTACACCGACACCAGCAGGGTCATGTTCGACAGGTACACCGCCTGCTGCTCGTCGTTGGTGATGCTCGCGATCATCGAGATGCTGAGCGGCTTGCTCGCGTCGGCGGTCCACTGGTCCATGGACAGTGTCGAGTAGTAGTCGACGGCGAGGCCGATGCTGCCCGCAGTCAGCTGGTGCTTGGTCGAGCCGGTGGCGAGTTCATTGACCACCGTGGTGATCGCCGCGCTGGTCGGCTTGGGCTTCGCCGTAGGCGACGAGGACGCGGCGACGTCCCACGGTGCAGCACCGCAGGCGCTGAGGGTGAGTGCCACTATCGCGGCCAGGGCGGCGCCGGCGAGGCGGCGGGGGAGACGGTGTGCCATGGGGTGCTTTCCGGACTAGACGCGGTAGCCGCGGTGGCGGCGCGCGAGGCTGAGGAACATCGAGAAGGTCTGCAGCGCCGTGATGACACCGAGGATGGGCCATCCGACCCACAGGATCGACGACTGCACGAGCACGGGCAGCAGGTACCACCCGATCGAGAGCGCGACGATGATGAGGCCCGCGAGGATGATCGGGGTGAGGTAGGCGTTGCCCGACCCGCGCTCGGCCTTGGCCTGCTCCGCCCAGTTGTCGGTCTGCTTGCGGCTGAGGAACTTGCTCCAGGCCCGGAAGAAGTGCCCCAGCCGGATGATCATGTAGATCTCGGCGGGCACGAGGGTCGCGGCGAAGACGATGTCCTTCCAGTCGCGGTTCTTCATCGAGAATGCGATGCGCACGTTGAGGAGGATCGCGATCAGCGGCGGGATGAGCCAGATCGGGCTGAACACGAAGGCGTGGATCGACAGAGACGCGAGCAGCAGCAGGATGAACATGACGCGGGTGAATCCGTTGACGAGCATCGCGAAGTTCTCGATCCAGCGCAGGCGCAGGTTCGGGTGGAAGGGCTGGCCCTTCGTGTCGCCGCGCTGACCCGGCCACATGAGCTCGATGGCGCCGAAGTTCCACTTCACCTGCTGGCCGTCGAGGCCGCGCAGGGTGGTCATGCCGCCCACGTCAGCGCGAGCTTGCGCGCTGATCTTCGTGAGGTAGCCGGCACTCTTGATCTGAAGCGAGAGCAGCGAATCCTCGACCTCGGAGTCTTTGACCCACGGCGTCGACTGGTGGTTGTCGACCATGACCTGGCGCAGGGCCTTGATGGAGAAGATCGAGAACTGGCCGCCGAGCACCGCCATGTTGCGGCCGCGCAGCATGTTCTGCATGTTGAATGCGGCGAACTGCGCACGCTGGCCGGCGATGAGGAAGGGCGCGACGACACCCGTGAATGGACGATCGTCGATGCTGTAGATCGCCGAGATGCCGCCGATGCGCGTGTCGGAGTTGATCTCGGCCTCGAGCGACTCCACGGCGTTGGGCGCCGCGGTCGTGTCGCCGTCAACGCCGAGGAGGTAGTCGCAGCCTTCGACGAGGGTGAAGCCGTAGTTGAGGGCGCCGACCTTCTTGTCGGGGTTCTGGCCGATGTCGTGTACGTAGATCTCGGTGAACTGCTCCTCACCGTCGATCTCGATGGTGTGCGGGCCCGCAAAGGCGCTCGCGATCTTCACCGTGTCGTCCGTCGAGTTATTGACGATGACGTGGATGACGTCGGGCAGACGCGTCTGGGCGAGAAGGGCCTCCAACACCGAGGCGATCGAGTCGGCCTCGTTGTACGCGGGGATGACGCAGCCGATGGTCGGCCGGAACCGCGCGAGCGACTCGACGGCGTCGAGGAACGCGTCCGGGTCTGCGGGGAGGTTCTCGTGGGAGACGTATCCGTTGTCGAGACTGGTCATGTCTGTGGTCCTTCTGATCTGTAGCGGTTACTCCAGTGTTCGGCACCCGCCTCAGGTACGACTGCGGAGTTCGCGCAGGATTAGCTCAGGATTGGCTCAGGTCGGGTCGGCGGCGGTGAGCCGGTAGCCGACCCCGCGCACGGTCTCGATCCACCTCGGGGATGACGGGTTCTCGCCGAGCTTCTTGCGGAGATTGGCCATGTGAACCTCGATCGCGCGCTTGTCGGCGTCGCTCACGAAGTGGGAGGTGACGTAGCTCTCGCCGCGCAGAAGGAGCACGAGGTCGGCCTTCGTCCGCACGCGGCGGGTGGTCTTCATGAGGCCCGCGAGCAGGTCGAACTCGCTGCGCGTGAGCTCGAGCTCGACGCCGTCCTGCTGGACCACGCGGGTCTGCGCGTTCACCCACAGCCCGTTGTGCTCGAGCCAGCCCTCGTCGTCGGCGACGGCGACGTGCTGGGGGACCGAGGGAGCCGCGGGAGCTACCGCGACGGGCGGGAAGGGAACCGCGGGCTGGGGCTGGAATGCGGCGGGAAGCGGCTGTTCCACGGGCGCGGGAAGCGCAGCGGGCACCACGATCGGGGCGGGCGCGGCGACCTCCACGGGCGGCACGTACACCGGGGCGGCGACCGCGGGCGGTGCTGCGGGGGCTGCGGGCGCATCCGGGGCCATCGTGCGGGGGCGCCGGAGCATGGCCTCGACGCGGGCGCGCAGCTCGCGAGGTCGGAACGGCTTCATGATGTAGTCGTCGGCCCCGGAGTCGAGGCCCTGCATGGCATCGATCTCCTCGCTCAAGGCGGTGAGCATGACGATGTAGGTACTGCTGAAGTCGCGGATGCGACGGGCGGTCTCGAAGCCGTCCATCCCGGGCATGTTCACGTCGAGGGTCGTCACGAGCGGGTCGTAGCGCCGAACCGCGTCGATCCCGTCGAGGCCGTTGCCCGCCGTGATCACTTGGAAGCCCGCCTGCGTGAGGACGGTCTCGAGGAGGTGGCGGATGTCTGCGTCGTCCTCGATGACCACTGCGACACGTCGAACGTCCGATGCGGGCGTGGTTGCGCCTGCTACGTCGGTCATCATCTCGATTCCCCCGAACCTGATCGTGAACCCGGCTATACCCCGCCGTGTACCAGCTCGAGCGCCTGAGAGGGCCACCACTGGCCTGCGGGAGGCCCACCGTTGCACTCGCCGTCGCTTTCGCCCGGGTTCTTTATCCACAGGCTAGCGTCCTGAGCAGTGCCGTCGTCAACCCCAGAAGGGGTGGCCCCTAGGGCGCGGCCGGGAGGATTGCAGAAATCTCCCGTGGCACCGTTGCCGTTTCGCGAGGTGTCAATCACGAAATGCGCTCCGCCGAGCAACTCGCTGAGTGCCTGGCCGTAGTCGCGCTCATCCTGGGTCGAGTTGTAGTTCGACACGTTCGTGGCGAATCCGCGCACCTGGCCGACCCCCGCCGCCTGCAACAGGGGCGCCATCTCCTCGGGCTTCAGCCAGTGGGAGTGCCCGCCATCCAGGTAGATCGTCGTTGCCGGATTCACCGACAGCCGCGAGATCGCATCGTTCAGGAACGCCGCAGTGGCCTCCTGAGTGCCGCACGAGGGTGAGAGGGCGATCGCGTCGGGCTCGAGGATGATCACCGCGTTCTGCGTAGCGATACCGTTGGCGATGGCCGATATCCACAGCGGGTATTCCTGTGACGACGCTCCCCCCGCGGAGAAGTTGCCGCAGTCACGGCTCGGGATTCCGTACACGACGAAGATCGGCATCTCGGATTTCGCCGCGGCATCGGCCTCGATCATGGATACGAACTCCGTGATCTCGCCTGTGGGGTGAGCTTCGGGCAGCAGCCAGATCGCCGTGGGCACGCGCGCGAGTTCGGCAAACGGGGCTGAGTCCTCAGTGCCGTTCGCGGCCTCGGCCGCGCGTGCCGCCGAGGACAGGGGATACACGTACAACGACGTGCCCGAGAAGGGGTTGCCGTTGGTCGGAGCCACGTTGGTCGCGAAGAGCACGACGGCTATTACTCCCGCAAGAGCGAGGAAGCTGACTACCGCGAACCACAGCCCGCGACGATTACTGACTCTGGCCACCGCTGTTCCCCGATCCGCTGTTCCGTGTTCCCCCGCAGGAGCAGCATGGCCGAATCTACTCCTTCGGCGCGCCCGGACGCGCTCCACCGCGCCAGGCACGAAGTAGACTAATGGGCTGGCGCACTGGTGGGCCGCGGCCCTCCCCACACAAGAATTGGCCATTCTCTGTCAGAACAGGATCCTCGCTGTGCTCTCTGTGCACGATCTCGAGCTGCGCGTTGGCGCGCGCCTTCTGATGGACGAGGTCTCGTTCCGCGTCGACCGCGGTGACAAGATCGGCCTCGTCGGCCGCAATGGCGCGGGCAAGACCACGCTCACGAAGGTCCTCGCCGGCGAGCAACCGCAGACTGCGGGCACCATCGAGCGCGGCGGGCAGATCGGCTACCTGCCGCAGGACCCGCGCTCGGGGGATCCGGAGGAACTGGCCCGCACGCGCATCCTCAACGCCCGCGGTCTCGGCGACCTCGTGCTCGGCATGTCGGAGGCGAGCCTCGCGATGGGTAGTGACGACCCCGCGGTCAGCTCCGCCGCGATGAAGAAGTACGGATCGCTCACCGACAGGTTCGAGGCCCTGGGCGGGTACGCGGCCGAGGCAGAGGCTGCTTCCATCGCAAGCAACCTGAGCCTGCCCGACCGCATCCTCGACCAGCAGCTCAAGACTCTCTCCGGCGGCCAACGCCGCCGCATCGAGCTCGCGCGCATCCTGTTCTCCGATGCCGAGGTGATGATCCTCGATGAGCCCACCAACCACCTCGATGCGGACTCCGTGGTGTGGCTGCGCGAGTTCCTGAAGAACTACTCGGGCGGATTCATCGTGATCTCGCATGATGTCGAGCTCGTGGGGGAGACCGTCAACAAGGTCTTCTACCTCGACGCGAACCGCCAGTGCATCGATGTCTACAACATGGGCTGGAAGCACTACCTTCGCCAGCGCGAGGCCGACGAGGAGCGCCGCAAGAAGGAGCGCGTCAACGTCGAGAAGAAGGCAACGTCACTGCAGCTGCAGGCCGCCCGCTTCGGCGCGAAGGCCAGCAAGGCTGCGGCGGCCCACCAGATGGTGGCGCGCGCCGAGCGCATGCTCTCCGGCCTCGAAGAGGTGCGCACCGTCGACCGCGTCGCCAAATTGCGCTTCCCGGATCCGGCCCCCTGCGGTCGCACACCGCTGCTCGGTCACAACCTCTCCAAGAGCTACGGCTCGCTCGAGATCTTCACGGCGGTGGACCTCGCTATCGACCGCGGGTCGAAGGTCGTCATCCTCGGCCTCAACGGTGCGGGCAAAACGACGCTGCTGCGCATCCTCTCCGGCACGGACAAGCCCGACACCGGGGAGATCGAGGCGGGCCACGGCCTCCGGATCGGCTACTACGCCCAGGAGCACGAGACCATCGACGTCAAGCGGTCGGTGCTCGAGAACATGGTGTCGTCGTCGCCCAACATCACCGAGACGGAGGCCCGCCGCGTCCTCGGTTCCTTCCTCTTCACCGGGGATGACGCGACCAAGCCCGCGGGAGTGCTCTCCGGCGGAGAGAAGACCCGTCTCGCACTCGCAATGATCGTCGTGAGCGGCGCCAACGTGCTGCTTCTCGACGAGCCCACGAACAACCTCGACCCGGCCAGCCGCGAGGAGATCCTCGGGGCTCTCGCGAGCTACACCGGGGCTGTCGTGCTCGTGAGCCATGACGAGGGCGCAGTGGAGGCGCTCAACCCCGAGCGCGTGCTGATCCTGCCGGACGGCGTCGAGGACCACTGGAACAAGGACTACGCGGACCTGATCTCGCTCGCCTGATCTCGCCAGCCCGGTTGTTGAGCTTGTCGAGACACGATCAGCGTGCGTCGAGCAGTTCGTCCTCAATCTGGGCGTCCGACTTCGGCTTGGCCGCGGCCTTGCGGCGGCGCGCCTCGGCGCGCTTGCGCTCCTCGGGGTCGTCGGCGTTCCGGATGCGGTACTCCTGTCGCACGGCCCAGCCGAGTCCGACGAAGGCCATGATCCCGAAGAGTATCCACTGGAACGCGTAGGAGAGGTGCGGCCCCTCATCCGCCACGGGCTTGGACACCGCTGTCGGCCGCGCTGCCGCGGGATCTTCCGTGTCGAGCAGCCCGTACGCGCCCGTGTACGTGGGCTTGCCCACGAGTTCGGCGATGGTCGGGAGGTTGATCGTGGCAATCTGCCCGGCGGGCGCCGAGCGCCCCGCAACCGTGGGCTCGCCGGCTTTCAGCCGCACGACGACGGTGACATCGCCGGTCGGGGGAGCGGGATCGCTGTCGGGCAAGTCTTGCTCGTTGCCCGTGGCGAGCCATCCGCGGTCCACGACGAAGACCCGACCGTCGGCGAGCTGGAAGGGCACGAGCTGCTCGAAGCCGGGGTTGCCGTCGAGGGGACGGCCGCGAGCCAGCAGCTCCTCGTCGACGAGGTAGCGGCCGGTGAGGGTCACACGCACCCACTTGTCGTCCGAGTCGAACGACTCGAGGTCGGGCACGACCTCCGCGAGGTGCTGCGGCGCCGCATCCCAGTTGGCTTCCACACGGGCGATCTCCTGGCGGGCCTCGTCGCGACGCGCGATCTGCCACATCGAGAGGCCGACGCACACGATGGCGAAGACGATGACCAGTGCGAGGTAGCCGAGCCAGCGACGCGAGAACGCGAAGTTCCAGCCCTTCATCCCGCGACCCTCTCGACGGTCTCGCCGACAGCGGTGACGGCAACGGGGAAGTCGCGAGTCGAGAGGTAGTCGCGCAGGTACTCGACATGCTCGTCGCACGCGAGCCAGGTCTTCACGCGGTCTTCCGAGTGGATGCGGGGGTTGCGCCAGTGCACAGCCCACGTCGCGGGCTCTGTGCACCCGGCGCGCGAGCAATGCTCGGTCGCGGGGCCCTCGGCGCCGATCATCCGTCGATCTTATTCTGACGACGGGGGAGCACGCGCACGACGGCACCCGGACGCTCGACAGAACCGCCCGGCCGACTGCCGACGTTCGCGATCACGACGGCGACATAGGGCAGGAGCACGGCGCCGGCCAGGGGCAGCAGCAGCCACCAGCCGTGCACGAAGAAGCACGCGATGACGCAGAGCACGCGGATGCCCATGGCGATGCCGTAGCGGATCATCCGGCGATGGCGCTCATCGTCAGGCGACTCCGGGAGGGAGGTGATCGACTGCGGCTCGTTCATGTGACCTTCAGCCTACGTCGCGCCGTGGCGTCCTGCTCGCCCACGCGGCCGACTATAGGGTGGTTCGCATGAGCACTCCCAGGACGGTACTGATCACGGGCGGAAACCGAGGCATCGGGTTCGCCATCGCCGAGGAGTTCGTGGCCCAGGGCCACCGCGTGGCGGTCACCGCGCGCTCCGGCTCGGGCCCCGAGGGCTCGCTCACCGTCATCGCCGACGTCACGGATGCCGCATCCATCGATGCCGCCTTCACCGAGGTCGAGGAGAAGCTGGGCCCGGTCGAGGTCGTCGTGGCCAATGCGGGGATCACGCGCGACCTGCTGCTCATGCGCATGTCCGACGAAGACTTCACCGACGTCATCGACACCAACCTCAACGGGTCGTTCCGCGTCGTCAAGCGCGCCTCGAAGGGGATGCTCAAGGCGAGGTTCGGCCGCATCATCCTCGTGTCGAGCGTGGTCGGGCTCCTCGGCTCCGCCGGGCAGGTGAACTACGCCGCGTCGAAGAGTGGACTCATCGGCCTAGCCCGTTCGCTCACGCGCGAGGTCGGCTCCCGCGGGATCACCGCCAACGTCGTGGCTCCGGGCTTCATCGAGACGGACATGACCGCCGAGCTCTCGCCCGAGCTGCAGGCGTCGTACATCAAGCAGATTCCGGCCGGTCGCTACGCGAGCCCGGTCGAGGTCGCGAAGGTCATCGTCTGGCTCGCGGGCGACGACGCCGGGTACATCTCGGGGGCGGTCATCCCCGTCGACGGCGGCCTCGGGATGGGCCACTAGCTCTTAGCCGCGCAGCCCCAGCAGCGGCAGAACCTGTGACAGGTCGCGGTCGTCGATGAGCACGCCCGCGAGGTCCCGCACGGGTGCCTTGGCATCGAACCCTACGGCGAGGCCCGCGATCGCCATCATCAGCAGGTCGTTCGCGCCATCGCCCACGGCGACGGTACGGGAGAGCGGCACGCCGCACTCGGCCGCCCACTCGGTGAGCGTTGCCGCCTTCGCCTGCGCGTCGATGATCGGCCCGGTCAGTCCTCCCGTGAGTCGGCCATCGAGCACCTCGAGGCGGTTCGCGCGCCAGTAGTCGAGGCCGAGCTCGGCGGCAACGGGGTCGACAACCTCATGGAAGCCACCCGAAACGACACCGACGGCACCGCCAGCGGCGCGTATGCCCGCAATCATCTCCGGCACCCCCGCCGTGACCCGCACGAGCGCGCTCACGGCGACGAACACCGTCTCGGGCAGTCCCGCCAGTGTCGCGACACGGGCACGCAGGCTCTCCTCGAAGTCGAGCTCGCCGTTCATGGCGCTGAGAGTGATGCGCTCGACCTCGGGCAGCGAGCCGGCCTCGGCCGCGAGCAGCTCGATGACCTCGTTCTCGATGAGGGTGGAGTCGACGTCGAGCACTACGAGGAAGTTCGCCATGGGTATCCGGTGTCTTTCCTCGAACTCGGTAGTGTTACGACGCTTTAGACGACGACTCCCTTGCCCACCACGGTGATGCCCGTCTCGGTGACGGTGAAACCGCGTGCGCGGTCGGCCTCGTGATCGACACCGACGGATGCGCCTTCGCCGATGACGACATCCTTGTCGAGGATAGCGCGTCGCACAGTCGCGTTCGCGTGGATGTGGACGCGCTCGAACACGACGGCATCCGTGACCGAGGCGCCCGACTCGATGGTGCTCCACGGACCCACGACGCTGCGCTCGATGTGTGCTCCGGAGATGACACAGCCGAGAGACACTATCGAGTCGATGGTCTGGCCGAGGTTGCCCTTGGCGTCACGCACGAACTTGGCGGGCGGCGAGTTGAGCTGCTGGCTGAAGATCGGCCACTCGCGGTTGTAGAGGTTGAAGATCGGCAGCGCGGAGATCAGGTCTTGGTGGGCGTCGAAGAACGACTCGATGGTCCCCACGTCGCGCCAGTAGAACCTGTCGCGCTCCGTGGAGCCCGGTACGTCATTGCGGTTGAGGTCGTAGACACCAGCGAGGCCGCGGGACACGAAGTCGGGCACGATGTCGCCGCCCATGTCGTGGTTCGAGTCGCTGCGCTCACCGTCGCGCTGCACAGCGTCCATGAGCACGTCGGCGTCGAAGATGTAGTTGCCCATCGAGGCGAGCACCTCGCCGGGGGAGTCGGCGAGGCCAACCGCCTTCTGCGGCTTCTCGTGGAAGGCAGCGATACGGGTGGGGTCTTCCGGGTCGACCTCGATGACACCGAACTGGTCGGCGAGGGAGATCGGCTGGCGGATGGCGGCGACCGTTACCCCGAGGCCCGACTCGATGTGCGCCTCGATCATCTGGCTGAAGTCCATGCGGTACACGTGGTCGGCACCGACGACGATGACGATGTCGGGCTTCTCGTCGCGCAGGAGGTTGAGGCTCTGCAGGATCGCGTCCGCCGAGCCGCTGAACCAGCGCTTGCCGAGACGCTGCTGGGCCGGCACGGAGGCGACATACGCGTTCAGCAGGCCGCTCAGGCGCCAGGTCTGCGACACGTGGCGGTCGAGGCTGTGCGACTTGTACTGGGTGAGTACGACGATCTGGCGCAGGCCCGAATTGATGAGATTGCTGAGCGCGAAGTCGATGAGGCGGTAGCCGCCTCCGAAGGGCACCGCGGGCTTGGCCCGGTCGGCCGTGAGCGGCATGAGCCGCTTGCCCTCTCCACCAGCAAGGACTATCCCAAAGATCTTCTTCGACGCCATACCGCAACAGTAGGCGAGCGATGCGGGTGAGGATAGCGACAGGCTGAGCCTATGTATAGGAAATCGCACGCTGTTCGTGGGCATAGGAAAAAGCGCTAGCGTCTTGTGAATGCGAGTAGACGTAATCAGCCGTGAATATCCACCGGAGGTGTACGGCGGTGCCGGCGTGCACGTCGCCGAACTCGTGCGTGCACTGCGCGGCGACATCGATGTCACTGTGCGCTGTTTCGGGATGCCCCGCGATGAGGCAGACGTCTACTCCTACCTCGTCCCGCCCGGCCTCACGAGCGCGAACCCCGCCCTCGCGACCCTCGGCGTCGACCTCCAGATCGCGCAGGACGTGGAGGGCGCGGATGTCGTCCACTCCCACACCTGGTACGCGAATGCAGCGGGCCACCTCGCGTCGCTCCTGCACGGTGTTCCGCACGTCGTGACCGCCCACAGCCTCGAGCCCCTGCGACCGTGGAAGGCCGAGCAGCTGGGCGGCGGCTACCGCGTCTCCAGCTGGATCGAGAGCACGGCGTTCGCCAGTGCCGCAGCGATCATCGCGGTGAGCGAGGGGATGCGCCGCGACATCCTGCGCTCCTATCCCTGGCTCGACGAGCAGAAGGTCGTCACCGTGCACAACGGCATCGATCTGCAGCGCTGGAAGCGCGTCGATGACGACGAGCTCGTGCGCGGGCTCGGCATCGACCCGTCCCGCCCGTCCGTCGTGTTCGTCGGCCGGATCACCCGCCAGAAGGGACTGCCCTACCTCCTGCGCGCGGCCGCGCTGCTTCCGCCGGACGTCCAGCTCGTGCTGTGCGCCGGTGCACCCGACACCCCCGAGATTCTGGCCGAGGTGCAGGCGGGCGTCGCCGAGCTGCAGAAGCAGCGCTCGGGTGTGGTGTGGCTCGACCGCCTCCTCAGCCAGAACGAGCTCTCGGCGGTGCTCACGCAGGCGACGACGTTCGTGTGCCCCTCCGTGTACGAGCCTCTCGGCATCGTGAACCTCGAGGCCATGGCGTGCTCGGCTCCCGTGGTCGGGACCGCGACCGGGGGCATCCCCGAGGTCGTCGTCGACGGCGTGACGGGCAGGCTCGTTCCCATCGAGCAGGTTCAGGATGGCACCGGCACCCCGATAGACCCCGACAAGTTCGTGGCCGACCTCGCCCGTATCCTCACCGAGGTCGTGAGCGACCCTGTCGCGGCGAAGCGCATGGGGGAGGCCGGGCGACTGCGCGCCGAGACCGACTTCAGCTGGACATCCATCGCGGCCCGAACGCGCGAGATCTATGCGAGTGTCGTCTGAGCGCGAGTCCCGTCTGGCTCGCGCCGCCTGAGCGCCTAGTCTGGAACCACCATGGCTAGTGTTCTCCAGTTCTCCGATGTGTCCGTCGTGCGCGATGGCAACGCCATCCTCAACAACCTCACGTGGACCGTCGACGCATCCGAGCGCTGGGTGGTCCTCGGCCCCAACGGTGCGGGTAAGACGACGCTCCTCCAGCTCGCGGCAGCCCAGCTGCACCCGAGCTCGGGCCGCGTCCAGGTGCTCGACGACGCGCTCGGCAAGACCGACGTGTTCGAGCTGCGCCCGCGGATCGGCTTCGCGTCGACCGCTCTCGCGCGCCGGGTTCCGCGCGACGAGCGCGTGATCGACGTCGTTCTCACCGCCGCCTACTCGGTGACGGGTCGCTGGAACGAGTCCTACGAGGAGGTCGACCTCCGCCGTGCACAGCGCGTGCTCGCGGAGTGGAAGCTCACGCATCTCGAAGACCGCCGCTTCGGTGACCTGAGCGACGGCGAGCAGAAGCGCGTCCAGATCGCGCGCGCCGTGATGACCGACCCCGAGCTGCTCCTGCTCGACGAGCCCGCCGCAAGCCTCGACCTCGGTGCGCGCGAGGAGCTCGTGACGCTCATGGGCGGGTTCGCCCGTGAGGAGAAGTCACCCGCCATCGTCATGGTCACCCATCACGTCGAGGAGATCCCGACCGGATTCACGCATGCCCTGTTGCTCGCGAACGGGCAGCTGCAGGCCGCCGGAGTCATCGACGAAGTCATCACCTCGGAGAACCTGAGCGCGGCCTTCGGCCTCCCGCTCGAGGTCACCAAGCACGAGGGCCGATTCGCCGCCCGAGCGGCCTGAGTCTCTGGTAGGATCTATAGCTGGCCCTGTGCCACCTAGTCTTCCCTTTCTTCCTCCACATTCAAGGAAATTCACTATGAAGTCCGACACTCACCCCACGTACAACGCGATCGTCTTCCGCGACCTGGCGTCGGGCGCCACGTTCCTCACCCGCTCGACCGCGACGAGCGACAAGACGATCGACCTCGACGGCACGACCTACCCGGTCATCGACGTGGAGATCTCGTCCGAGTCGCACCCGTTCTACACGGGCAAGCAGCGCATCATGGACTCCGCGGGCCGCGTCGAGAAGTTCAACTCGCGCTACGCGGGCTTCGGCGCCAAGAAGGACTAGTCCTTCTGCACGCGGTGCCCTGCACTTCATGAAAGGCGGCCTTCGGGCCGCCTTTCATCGTTAACGCGTCGACATGGCCAGTGCCATGTCCCGCCCGCGCGGTACTTTCTTACCGCCGCGCCACAAGCTACGCGCGCATCCGTAACAAAGTACAGCGCGCGGCATCGCGGGAGGCGTGAGGGCTGGGCTTAGAACAGCGCAGACCGCCGGGACATCCAGAGCGGCAGGATCGTGTCGCGCGTCAGCGGAGCGAGCTCGATGCCGAAGGGCTCGTCGGTCTCGATCCAGATGATCTGCTCGATCTCCTCGCCCGGAACCATGACGCGGTCGGTGGTCATCGCGAATACCTCGGCCCGGATGACCGTGTCGGCCTCATTCGCCGCCTCGGCCCGGAAGCTCCCGAGGTATTCGGTGGCGTCCAGGTCGACGTCGAGCCCGAGCTCCTCCTGCAGCTCCCGAACGAGGGCCTGCAGCGCGCTCTCGCCGGGTTCTATCTTGCCGCCGGCTTGCATGAACGCGGTGGTGTCGCGCTTGCGCACGAGGAGCGTGCGGCCGGTCTCATCCGTGATGATCGCGGCGGCCACCCGCAGCACGGCCTGGCGCTTGGGCGCGGGAGCAGTAGCGTAGGCGCTGCCGGCAAGGGGCGGCGTGTAGACGGGGGTCTCCTCGGGGTCCTGCAGGGCCAGCTCGAGGCCGGGCAGGGCCGTGGGGATGCCCTCGAGCTCCAGAACGCCCGTGCTGAAGTCGAGGTGAGGCACCGTGCGGCTGGGCCGCGGCTCGGGGGCGGGGATCGGCTGCGTGTCGACGACGCTCGTGGGGTGATCGCTCACGCGCACGGGCCAGGACTCATTCGACACGAAGGTGTCGTCGCCCTTCACGTTGCGGATGTAATCGGCGAAGCTCGCGGCCTGCTCCGCGAACCAGATCTCCTGGCGGCCGTGCAGGTCGGCGATGGGGATATCCAACTCTTCCGGATACGCCCGCGCGAGCGACTGCGCGACGCGGCCCGCGGCGATCGCGTCGGATCCGGCGTCATGCGCATCGTCGAGGGTGACGCCGTAGAGGCCCGCTGTGACCTCGAGGGTGCGCTTGCCCTTGCGGTACTTGTCGACTGCCTTGTCGAGCACGAGAGGGTCGATGACGGGCGCCACGGTCGCGAGGGGCGTGAGGCCGTAGCGGCTGCACTCGCGGTCGAGCAGGCTGAGGTCGTAGGGCGCGTTGTAGACGACGAGGGGGATGCCCAGGCCGAACAGCACGCGCAGGGTCTGGGTGATCTCTCCCACCACGTCGGCGGCAGGCCGCCCGAGTGCCTGCGCCCGCTCCGTCGTGATCCCGTGGACGGCGGACGCCCCCTCGGGAATCTCGATACCGGGGTCGGCGAGCCAGTCCCACCGGTCGACGACGGAGCCATCGGGATCGAGAACGGCGACGCACGCCGAGACGATGCGGGCGGTTTCGACGTCGACGCCCGTAGTTTCGAGGTCGAAGACGGCAAGCCTGGCCCAATTGGTCATGAAGAACAGGCTAGGCGTCGGCGCTGACAGCGCCGGGAGGCTCGCTGTGATTGTGGGTTAGACGCGGCTCCCGGCGAAGTTCGTGTCGCCGAGGTGCAACCAGTAGAAACTCTGCGTGGCCAGAGTGAGGGTCAGGGTGCCGTCGTCGCTGACGCTCGGGAACTCACCCCCGCCGAAGAGATCGAAGGTCGTCGCGCCGGCGTAGCCCTCCACGTCGATGGTGACCGAGACGGGGTTGTGCGAGAAGCTGAAGACGCACAGCACGTTCTCGGGGGAGTCGCCGAACTGGGTGCCGGCACCCTCGTACTCGCGCACGAACGCCAGCACCGACTCGTGGTTGGTCTTCAGCACGCGAAGGTTGCCGAGTCCGAAGGTGGGATGGCCCTTGCGCACGTGGATGACGTTGCGCACCCAGTGCAGGAGCGAACGCGACTGCGCGAGCTGCGATTCGACGTTGACGAGGTTGTAGTTGTAGACGAGCGACTGAACGACGGGCAGGTAGAGCTTTCCGGGGTCTGCTGAGGAGAATCCGGCGTTCCTGTCGGGCGTCCACTGCATAGGCGTGCGCGAGGAGTCGCGGTCCGGCAGCCAGATGTTGTCGCCCATGCCGATCTCGTCGCCGTAGTACAGGAACGGGGAGCCCTGCAGCGAGAACAGCAGCGCGTGGGCCAATTCGGTCTCTGCGCGGGAGTTGTCGAGCAGGGGAGCCAGCCTGCGGCGGATGCCGACGTTGCTGCGCATCCGCGGGTCGTAGGCATACCAGCCGTACATGGCCTGGCGGTACTCCTCGCTGACCATCTCGAGTGTGAGCTCGTCGTGGTTGCGCAGGAATACGCCCCACGCGGCACCGGCCGGCACCTCCGTGGTCTCGGTGAGGACCCTGACCAGTTCTCCGGCGTGCTGGGAGCGCAGCGAGTAGAAGATGCGGGGCATGACCGGGAAGTCGAAGGCCATGTGGCACTCGGGTTCGTCTTCGGTGCCGAAGAAGGCAACGACCTCCTGAGGCCACTGGTTGGCCTCGGCGATGAGCATGCGGCCGGGGTACTCCCGGTCGACCATCGCGCGAATCTCCTTGAGGAACTCGTGGGTCTTCGGCTCGCCCTCGCCGTTGCCGTCCTCCGACTCGAACAGGTAGGGGATGGCGTCGAGCCGGATGCCGTCGACGCCCAAGTCCATCCAGTGCCGGATGGTATCGAGCACGGCCTCCCGCACCGCGGGGTTCTCGAAGTTGAGGTCGGGCTGGTGCGAGAAGAACCTGTGGAAGAAGAACTGGCGACGCACGGGGTCGAAGGTCCAGTTGGACTCCTCGGTGTCGACGAAGATGATGCGGATGTTCGGGTACTTGTCGTCCGTGTCGTTCCACACGTAGAAGTCGCCGTACGGACCCTCGGGGTCTTCGCGGGACTGCTGGAACCAGTCGTGCTGGTCGGAGGTGTGGTTGAGGGGGTAATCGATGACGATGCGCATGTTGCGCTCGTGTGCTTTCGTGACGAGGTCTTTGAACTCGTCGAGGGTGCCGAACTCGGGCAGCACGCTCATGAAGTCGGAGACGTCGTACCCGCCGTCGCGCAGGGGCGAGTTGTAGAGCGGGGGGATCCACAGCGCATCGATGCCGAGCCACTGGAGGTAGTCGAGTTTGCCGATGAGGCCGGCGAGATCGCCCGACCCGTCGCCGTTGCTGTCGTAGAACGAGCGCACCATGACCTCGTAGAAGACGGCCCTGCGATACCACTGCGGATCGAGGGCCAGGCCAGGTAGCTGAATGGGCGCGGTGAAGGTCACTGTTCGAGTCTAGGGCCGCGTCACGAGGTCAGTGCAAGCGCTTGTCGCGTTCGCGTTGCCTAGAATTGCGACCGTGCCCGTCGACTCCCCGTACTCAACGCTGCTCGCCGAGATCCCCGTTCGCGAGAGGGCGGTGGAGGTGCTCGGTAGCGACACCCGCTACTGGGACTACGGGCCCGAGGATGCCGCAACCACGGTCGTCGTCGTGCACGGGTACCGCGGTGAGCACCACGGGCTGGAGCCCGTGATCGCACAGCTGCGGGGCATCCGGATGATCAGCCCCGACCTGCCCGGATTCGGCGAGTCGTCGCCCCTGCCGGGCCGCACGCACGACATCGCCGCGTACGCGCAGTGGCTCGACGCCTTCGTCACGACGTTGGGACTGCGCGGCACCGCGGTGATCCTCGGCCATTCGTTCGGCTCGATCGTGGTCTCCGCGGCCATCGCCGACGGGCTGCCGACACCGAAGCTCATCCTCGTGAACCCGATCGCCGCGCCCGCGCTCGAGGGGCCCAACCGCTTCGGCAGCCTCCTCACCCTGAACTTCTACCGTGTGGCCCGCGCGCTGCCCGAGCGCGTGGGCAAGGGGCTGCTCTCGGCCCCGCCCATCGTGCGCGGCATGAGCGCCTTTCTCGTACAGACGAAGGACCGGGCGCTGCGGCGCTGGATCCACGACCAGCACGCGACCTACTTCAGCGCCTACGCCAACCGCGACACCGTCGTGCAGGGGTTCGAGGCATCCATCAGCAACGACGTGAGCATGTTCGCGCCGAAGATCGCCGTGCCCACCCTCATCATCGGTGCCGACCACGACCCGATCACGAAGGTGAGCGATCAGGAGCGCCTCGCGACCCTGTTCCCGGATGCCCGCCTCACGATCCTCACGGGCGTCGGCCACCTCGTCCACTACGAGAAGCCGCGCGAGGCCGCCGCGGCTATCGTCGAGTTCCTGGGAGAGGGGTCGACAGCGTGAAGATCATCTTCGACTCCCGATACACGCGCCTCGGCCGCCACGACGGCATCAGCCGCTACGGCGCTCGCCTCGTCGAGGAGCTCAGCAAGCTGCATCCGGTCACCATGCTCATCTCCGACGAGAGACAGCTGGAGATGCTGCCCGACCTTCCGTGGGTCATGGGCACCGACCCCACGAGTGCGCGCGAGCCGTGGATAGCGCTTCAGGTCAACAAGCACGAGCCCGACGTGGTGTTCACGCCCATGCAGACCATGGGTCCGGGGTTCCGCAAGTACGGTCTCGTGACGACCATCCACGACCTCATCTACTACACGCACCGCACGCCGCCGCGCGACCTCAACCCGGCCCTGCGCCTGTTGTGGCGCGGTTACCACCTGTGGTGGGGCTTCCAGCGCAGTCTGCTCAACAAGGCAGACGCGCACCTCGTCGACTCCGAGACGACGCGCTCGCTCATGGCCGAGCACAAGCTCACGAAGAACCCTGTGCGCGTCGTGCTGCTCGGCACGGAGCAGCCCGAGAAGGCGCCGAACCGCACGGCAGCCGCCTCGAAGGACCTCGTCTACATGGGCTCGTTCATGCCGTACAAGAACGTGGACCTCCTCGTGAACTCGATGAAGGACCTGCCCGGCTACCGGCTGCTGCTCATGAGTCGCATCTCGCCCGAGGAGAAGTCGCGACTCACCGCCCTCGCTCCCGAGGGATCGGTCGTGTTCTACAACGGCGCGAGCGACGAGGACTACGAGAAGGCAATGCTGGGCGCGACAGCACTCGTGAGCGCGTCGCGGGACGAGGGCTTCGGCCTTCCCGTCGTGGAGGCCCAGGCCCTCGGCACGCCCGTGCTGCTGAGCGACATCCCGATCTTCCGCGAGATCGGCGGACCCTCCGCGGGATACTTCGACCCCTCGAGCACCGCCTCGTTCGTCGCGGCGGTACACGAGCTCGATGACACTGCGGAGTGGGCGCGTCGCAGTGCCGAGTCCACCGAGTGGGCGAAGCGCTACAACTGGCCGGATGCGGCGCGGGCGCTGCTCGACGTCCTGACGGAGACCTACGAGCGCCGCGAACTCAACAGACGCGGGCGACGGTAGCGCCCGTCAGCTCCGCGAGCCGATGCGGCTCGATAGCGAACACCGTCGTCGCCGAGGCTGCAGCCGCCCACACCACGGGGAGGGTGAGCAGCGTCTCGTCCATGATCGTTCGGAGGGCATCCGGATGCCCCAGCGGCGGTACCCCGCCGATCGACGACCCCGTCACGATCTTGACGCGCTTGGCGTCAGCCATCGTCACGGTCGCGCCGAGCAGCTGAGCGACGAGGGACACGTCCACGCGGTTCGGCCCCGAGGCCAGCACGAGCACCGGCTCGCCGTCGGCCTCGAAGAGCAGGCTCTTGACGATGGCCTCGACGCCGCAGCCGAGCGCGTCTGCCGCCTGCTGGGCCGTGTGGGTCGAGTCGTCCATCTCGCGCGGCTCGATCTCGATGCCACGCGTGGCCAGACGCTCCCGGAAGGCCTCGGCTCGACGGTCCACTACTTCTTCCGCGCTTCCACGGCGTTCTGGTCGCGCACGTCCTCGCCCTCGCCCGACTCGTCCTCGAGAGGATCGTCGAACGCGATGAGACTGAAGGCGCCGTCCTCGTAGCGAAAACTGTGCACTGAGCCGTTGGTGATCATCCCGTGCTCGCCCTCGGGGTCGACGCGGCGGAGTACAGCGCGGATGAGCCCGCCGTGCGCGACGACGAGCACCGCCTCATCCGGATGCGCGTGTGCGATGCGCATGAGGGCCTCGAGCGCTCGAGCGGCAACCGCGGAGCGCTTCTCGCGGCCGGGTACGGGAGTGTCGTCGGGGAAGCGCCGCTGCATCTCCTCGAAGTCGAGCCCCTCTGCCTCGCCGTAGTTGCGCTCGACGAGCTGGTCGTCGGTGGTGGGCAGAGGGAGGCCGAGCTCGGCGGCGATGATGCTCGCGGTCTCCACGGCGCGAGAGAGTGGGCTTGCCACTATCGCGTCCCAGCTGCGGCGCGACAACAGGGCACCGGCCCGGCGGGCCTGCTCACGACCCGTCTCGTTGAGCGGAATGTCTGTGCTGCCCTGGATGCGGTGCTGTCGGTTCCAGTCGGTCTCACCGTGGCGAACAAGGTAGAGCAGCACCGATTTTCCTCCCAGCGCGGGAAGCCCGGTCAGTCGCCGAGTCTCTCCAGGAGCGACACGAGCGTCTCCGAAGTCCCAGCATCGATCTTAACCGAGGCGCGCGGGTCGCCTTTCGTTGCACCGCGATTGATGATCACGATGGGGAGCTTGCGGCGCGTCGCCTGGTCGAGCAACCGGATGCCGGAGTTCACCACGAGCGACGAGCCCGCGATGATGAGGGCCTCCGCCGACTGCAGCAGAGCCGTCGCCTCCGCGAACTTCTCGGTCGGAACGAGCTCGCCGAAGAACACGACATCGGGTTTGAGGATGCCCCCACACACTGTGCACTCGGGGAGCACGAAGGCTGCAACATCCCGGATCTCCACGTCGCCGTCGGGCGAGAGCTCCACGGCCTCGGGCGACTCGAGCCACGGATTCGCCTCCGCGATCTGGTCGGCTACCCCGCCGCGCGCGTAGTACTGGCCGCACGTGAGGCACACGACGCGGTCCATGCTGCCGTGCAGGTCGACGACGCGCTGGGAGCCCGCGCGCAGGTGCAGCCCGTCGACGTTCTGGGTGATGACGCCGTTGATGATGCCCTCGAGCTCGAGCTCGGCGAGGGCCTGATGTCCGAGGTTGGGGGAGGCCGCGGAGAAGCGCTTCCAGCCGAGGTGGCTGCCCGCCCAGTAGCGCTTGCGGAAGTCGACGTCGGCGAGAAACTGCTGGAACTTCATGGGGGAGCGCACGGGGGCGCCCTCGCCTCGGTAGTCGGGGATGCCCGAGTCGGTGCTCACCCCGGCACCGGTCAACACGGCGACAGTGCGGCCCTCCAGCACGGTGATGGCCGCCTCGAAAGCCGGAGACTCCGTGGGTGCCACGATCTGCGTCATCTCACTCTCCTCCCGCGCGCTACTGACAGACTAAACACCGGAGTTTTCGGATATGTTTCCGATTCCCGCGAGATCGGTGGTGTCACGTGCACGTTATTAGCCTCGACGACCTCTCGGACGAGCGCCTCGCCGACTACGCGAACCTCACCGACGTCGCCCTGCGTCGACGCACCGAGCCCGAGGGCGGGCTCTACATCGCGGAGTCTGCGAAGGTCATCGGCCGGGCCCTCGCCGCTGGCCACCGACCGCGATCGGTGCTCATGCTCGAGCGCTGGCTCGACGACCTAGCGCCCCTGCTCGAGCCCTACGACGTTCCCGTGTTCATCGGTGATGGGCCGCTGCTGCAGTCCCTCACGGGCTTCGACCTGCACCGCGGGGCCCTCGCGTCGATGCATCGTCCCGCGCTGCTGCCGGTGGCCGACCTGCTCCGGGATGCCCGCCGCGTTGTCGTCCTCGAGGACATCGTCGACCACACCAACGTGGGAGCGATCTTCCGCTCCGTCGCAGGACTCGGCGCCGACGCCGTGCTCGTGACGCCGCGGTGCGCCGACCCGCTGTACCGCCGCAGCGTGCGCGTGAGCATGGGCACCGTGCTGCAGGTGCCGTGGACTCGCCTGCCGGACTGGCCGCTCGGCGCCGACGAACTGCGCGCCGCGGGGTTCCACATCGCCGCCCTCGCGCTCTCCGACGATGCCGTGACGCTCGACGAGTTCGCCGCAGACCCGCCCGAGCGCGTGGCGCTCGTCCTCGGGACCGAGGGCGACGGGCTCAGCCCGGCCGCGCTGCGGGCCGCTGACACGGTCGTGACGATCCCCATGCTGCACGGCGTCGACTCGCTCAACGTGGCCTCAGCGAGCGCCGTGGGGCTCTACGCGCTGCGCGTGCGCTAGCCCCCGCTCACCACCCGCCAGGTCGTCGCCTCGCGCAGCGCACCGAGGGCGGCGCGCGCGTTCTGCTCGTCGAGGAACCATCCGATGGTGAGGGCGGCGCGCGCGTAGCCCCACTGGGCCGCGCGTGCCACATCCACCCCCGCGATCCCCGCCGCGAACCTGAGCTGCGACATGATGACGCGCTCGGGCTGCTCGTGCTTCCACGGGTCGCCGAGCTGGCTGACCAGGGGCCACAGGTCGAACGCGGCATCCCCCTGCATGGGCTTCGGGTCGATAGCGCGCCAGCCCTTCTGGCTGCTGATGACGTTGCCGGGGTTGTAGTCGCCGTGCAGCAAGGAGTCGCCGACGCCCCTGTCGAGGAGCTGCCCGAGAAGGGCCAGTCCTCCCTCGAGCACGTCGCCATTCGCGCCGAGGAGCGGCAGGTGCTGGCGCAGGCGCGACACCGCCTGGTCGTGGAAGGGGCGCATGGCCTCCTCGAGCCGCGGAACGCCCGCAGGCACAGGCCTCGCGGAGAGCGCCGCGTAGAGCTTGGAGGCCGACCGCAATGCATCCTTCGCCGGAACCCTGTAGCGCAGGAGCGGGATGCCCGGCTGCACGTCCTCGAGGAGCAACGACCACGTCCACGAGTCTTGCCGGAGAACCGCCGGCGCAAGCTCGGGACCCATCGCCTCGAGCCCCACGGCCTCCCACACCGCCTCGACGTGCGGGAAGCCGACCTTGAGCACGGCCGAGGTGCCGTCCGCTGTCGTCACCCTGATGACCGAGGCCGCCTCGCCCCCGACGAACGGCTGGCCCGCGGTGAGGTTCCAGCGGTGCAGCATGGTTCCCACGAGTTCTGCGGCTGCGGCATCCCACGCGGTCCTCGACGGGTAGGCGTCGATGGCCGTCGCCTCAAACGGTGCCGTCTCCATGCACCGACCCTAAACCTTCGCGTTGTTAAGCTTGCCGGGTGCCCCTGACCCGTCGCCAGATCTACAGACGACGCCGGATGGCCGTCGGCGGTGGCGGGCTCGTGCTCCTCGCCACGGCCTTCTACCTGCCGCTGACCCTGCTCGCGCCCGTGCAGACCCTCACGCCCGCGCTGGAGGCCTACGAGCCGCCCGCCGTCGCCCAGCCTGTCGTCACCTTCCCCTCGTACGGAGCGTCGGGGGTGGGTGCCGTGGGCTATCCGGGCGTGCTGGCCAGCGCCGGATCGACGGATCCGCTGCCCATCGCCTCGATCTCGAAGGTCATCACTGCCCTCGTCGTGCTCGACGCGCATCCGCTCGCCCTCGAGGAGGCCGGCCCGGATGTCACGTTCGGCGACATCGATCAGGGCTTCTACGATGCCCAACTCGCGGACGGGGGAGTAGTCGAGTCGATGTACTCCGGGATGGTCATGTCGCAGCGCAACGTCATGAACGTGATGCTCCTGGAGTCGGCGAACAACTACGCCGAATCGCTCGCGAACTGGGGCTACGGGTCGGAGGCCGCCTTCGTGACGGCGGCGAACGCCTGGCTAGCGGCCCACGGCCTCACGGGCACGAGCATCGTGGAGCCCACGGGCGTGTCGCCGAGCAATGTCAGCACCGTCGCCGACCTCATCGAGCTGGGCAAGCTCGCGATCGCCGACCCGGTGGTGTCAGAGATCGTGGGCACGCAGAGCATGGACGTGCCGGAAATCGGAACCATCGAGAACCGCAACGAGTTGCTCGGCGTCGACGGGGTGGACGGCATCAAGACCGGAACCCTCGACGAGGCCGGCTCGTGCCTGCTCTTCGCCCAGGACCACACCGTCGGCACGCAGACCATCACCGTCGTCGGGGTCGTGCTGGGCGGCCCAGACCACGACACGATCGACGCCGCCATCCAGTCGCTCCTCGCCGAGGTCGACGCGGGGTTCCGTGAGGTCACGCTCACGACCGCGGGCGAGGAGTTCGCCACCTACGAGACGCCATGGGGGGATGCGGCAGCCGCCGTCGCGACGGAGGACTCCTCGGTGGCCATCTGGTCGGCGACGCCGGTGACGCTCGAGGCCAAGGTGGATTCACTGCACTTGGCCGACGCGGGAAGCAAGGTCGGCTCGCTCGTCTTCACCGTCGGCACCCGCACCGTAACCGTGCCCTTGGCCCTTTCCGCCACCATTGACGATCCCGGCCCGTGGTGGCGTCTCACGAATCCCGACAAACTCTTCTGAGAGTCGCGGGGCTCTCACAGCCTTGACCGCTACGCTTGCCGTATCTCGAGCACCCGCTCATCCTGCTGTGACTGTGAAGTCATTCGACCCTCAGAGGCCACGTGACTACTGCTGCCGATAGCTCCCGCATCATCAAAACCGGTCACCGCGGTCTTTCGAATCCGCTGTCCGAGTTCGCGGCGCTCATGCACACAGTTCGGGATGCGGGCCTCCTGCGCCGCCGCAAGCGTTTCTACGGCATCACCTTCGGTGTTCTCATGACCGCGATGGTTGCCGCCTGGTTCGGGTTCGCGCTCTTGCACGACACCTGGTACCTGCTGCTCATCGCCGGGGTCCTCGGCGTGATCTTCACCCAGTTCGCCTTCATGGCGCACGAACTCGCCCACCGCCAGGTCTTCGAGTCGGGTAAGGCCAACGACCTGGGCGGGCGCATCATGGCGTCGTTCCTCGTCGGCATCAGCTACTCGTGGTGGATGAACAAGCACACTCGCCACCACGGCAACCCGAACACCGTCGAACGCGACCCCGATATCGAGACCGACTTCATCATCTTCCAGAAGGACAAGGCCGAGGGCCTCACTGGGCTGTCGCGCCTGCTGGCCCACAAGCAGGGCTACCTGTTCTTCCCCGTGCTGCTCCTCGAGGGCATCAACCTGCACCGTCACGCGTTCATCACCGTCTTCTCCAAGGGCAAGGTCGACAAGCGCGCGCTCGAGATCGTGCTCCTCACCGTGCGCAATGTCGTCTACGTCTCGGTACTCTTCACGTTCATGCCGCTCGGGATGGCCTTCGCCTTCCTCGGCGTTCAGCTCGCGATCTTCGGCCTCTACATGGGCGCATCGTTCGCACCGAACCACATCGGGATGCCCATCCTTCCCAAGGGCTCGAAGGTCGACTTCCTGCGTCGTCAGGTGCTCACGAGCCGCAACATCAAGGGCGGCCACGTCATGAACCACTTCATGGGCGGGCTGAACTACCAGGTCGAGCACCACCTATTCCCGAGCATGCCGCGCCCGCACCTGCGCCGCGCAGGCGAGATCACTCGCGAGTACTGCGAATCGCGGGGCATCCAGTACACCGAGGTCGGCCTCGGCGCCGCCTACGGGAGTGTCGTGCGCTATCTCAACGAGGTCGGTCGCTCGACGGATCCGTTCGACTGCCCCGCCGCGGGTCGCACGGGATACGCGGGCCTCGGTTAGCTAGTAGCCCGGCCGCTTCGGCGTCACGTTGTCACCCGATGACTGATGCCGCACGCGACGCAGAACCCACGGCACGAGGTACTCACGCGCCCAGCCGAGGTCTTCCGCGCGCGCCTCGCGCCAGCGGCGCACGGGCAACGGCTCGGGCGTGAACGGCTCGAGGGTGTGCTCGACGGCGAGGGCATCGAGCACCATGGCCGCGATGGCGCTGTGGCCCACGGGGGAGAAGTGCAGGCGGTCCGGTGCCCACATGCGCGGGTCGGCGAGCTGCCGCAACGCCCACATATCGGCGACTATGCAGTCGTGGCGCTGGGCGATGGCGCGCAGGTTCTCGTTGTAGATGGCGACCTTGCCGCGCACGCGATTCAGCACAGGGGTCATCCCGATGTCGGGGCCGTTGAACATCACTACTGTCGCGCCGTCACTGCGCAGGCGCTCGACCATCAACTCGAAGCGCCGTGACACGTCGTCCGCGTCCGTGCCGGGGCGGATGATGTCGTTGCCGCCCGCCGAGACGGTGATGAGGTCGGGCTTGAGCTCGAGGGCGGCATCCACCTGCTCGTCCGAGATCTGCTGCAGCAGCCGCCCTCGAATAGCGAGATTGGCGTAGGCGAAATCGTCGGTCTGCGCCGCGAGCACCTCTGCCACGCGGTCGGCCCAGCCCCGGTGGCCACCGGGGCTCTGCGGCTCGGGGTCGCCGATCCCCTCGGTGAAGGAGTCTCCGATTGCGACGTACCTGCTCCAGGGATGCTGCTGTGCCATGTCTCCAGCATTACTCACTCTGCGCACACACGATTACCAGACACGGCATCGTTCGGCAAGGGGCATCCGTGATCCGCCTCGGAGTGGTTATGTAGATGAGGCACCGAGACCCGGTGCCGAAGTAAATGACCGACTGGGAGGTCGTCATGGGAATCATCGGCTGGATCATACTCGGACTTGTTGCCGGTGCCATTGCTAAGGCAATCCTGCCGGGCACGCAGGGTGGCGGATGGATCATCACGCTCATCCTCGGTGTCGTGGGAGCCCTCCTCGGAGGGTTCATCGGAAGCGCAGTGTTCGGCATCGGACTCGAGGGCTTCTTCTCCATCCAGACCTGGCTGCTGGCCATCGGCGGCTCCATCGTCGTGCTGCTGATCTACGGCCTCATCACTCGAGGTAGCCGCCGCGCATAGCGGCACACTGCCACACTAGGGACGCACTGCGCATTCGCGCGGTGCGTCCCTTATTTGTGTAGGAGTCACCCGAATGGGATTCTTTTCGTTCATCATCCTCGGCATCATCGCCGGCGTCATCGCCAAGCTCGTGCTGCGCATCAAGATCGGATGGTTCCTGACCATCGTTCTGGGCGTCATCGGAGCGAACCTCGGTGGATGGATCTCCGGCTTCTTCTTCCCCGACATCTACGGTGAGAACGGCTTCTGGTCGTGGCAGTCGTGGCTCGTCGCCATCCTCGGCGCCGTCGTCGTGATCGGCATCTTCGGGGCGATCTTCCGCCGCCGTCGGGCTTAGTCCACTCGTCCTGTCACCGGCGTCAGGCGTCGGTGACAGGATTGCCCCATGGGCAAGCAGGACGGCACCTCGCGCCACGTCACCCGTGACGGGGTCGACGACTCGACAGCCACGATCCTGCACGTCGACATGGATGCCTTCTTCGCCTCTGTCGAACTTCTCGACCACCCCGAGCTGGTCGGCAAGCCCGTCATTGTCGGGCACCGGTCCGCGCGCTCGATAGTCACGGCAGCCACCTACGAAGCGCGTAAGTTCGGGGTGAACTCGGCACTGCCCATGTCGATTGCCCTGCGGCGCTGCCCGGATGCGATCATCCTCGAGCCGCATTTCGAGCGGTACCAGCACTACTCGTCGATGGTCATGCAGATCTTCGACGAGGTCACCCCCCTCGTCGAGCGCCTCGGGATAGACGAGGCCTTCCTCGACGTGGCAGGCGCGCGCACGGTCTTCGGGTCGCCGTTGCAGGTGGCACAGCTCATCCGGGCGCGTGTGCGGGCCGAGACGGGCCTCGTGTGCTCGGTGGGAGCCGCATCCACGAAGTTCGTCG
Organism: Rhodoglobus sp.; assembly: GCA_965227655.1. GTDB lineage: Bacteria > Actinomycetota > Actinomycetes > Actinomycetales > Microbacteriaceae > Rhodoglobus. The sequence continues at coordinate 318,224 of OZ245765.1, forward strand.
CCAAGCTCGCCTCGGGCCTCTCCAAGCCCGACGGGCTTCTCGTGGTGCCCGCCGATGAGGCCGTGGGGCTGCTGCATCCGCTGCCCATCGCAAAGTTGTGGGGCGTGGGCGGCAAGACCGAGGAGGTGCTGCGCGGTCGAGGGCTGCACACCATCGGGGATGTGGCCCGCGCATCGCGCGAGACCCTGCTGCGTGCCGTGGGGGAGGCCGGCGCCGAACGGCTGCACGACCTCGCGTGGGGCATCGACCCGCGCCGCGTGCACACGCGCGCCGAGGAGAAGAGCGTCGGCCACGAGATGACCTTCGAGACCGACATCACCGACCCGTCGGTCGTTCGCACGGAACTGCTGCGCATGTCGAACATGGTCGCCGTGCGGCTGCGCAAGGCGAGCATGATGGGCCGCACCGTCGTGCTCAAGCTGCGGTTCAGCGACTTCACCACCATCACGCGCTCGCGCACGATCACCGAGCCGACAGACCTCGGCCGCCGAATCTACGAAGAGGTGTGCGAGATCTACGAGGCGCTCGGGCGGCAGGATGCACCCATCCGCCTCGTCGGCGTCCGTGCCGAGCAGTTGCTCGACGCGTCGGCTGTGCAGTTCGGCCTGTGGGACGAGTCCGAGGGCTGGCGCGAAGCCGAGGATGTCATGGATGCGGCAAGCGCCAAGTTCGGCAGGGGCGCGGTGAAGCCCGCCCGGCTCCTCGGCCGCAGTGGCTACGACCGTCCACGGATGGGCCAGCGCGACTGAACCGTGTCGTAGGGGTCGGGTAAAGTTCCATCAAGTGAGCACTCCACTGCCAGGACCTACGGTCGGCACCTTCGCGGCGGAGCACCTCTCACCGTCCTATCCCGAGCGAGCGGCCCGAGGCACGGCCGACAAACTGCGCGCCTGGCAGGCCGAAGCGCTCGACGAGTACTTCGCTCGCGAGCCGAAAGACTTCCTCGCGGCAGCAACCCCCGGCGCAGGAAAGACCACGTTCGCCCTCCGGCTCGCCGTCGAGCTCATCGCGCGTCGCGTCGTCGACCGGGTGACCGTCGTCGCACCCACCGACCACCTCAAGCGGCAGTGGGCAGACGCTGCGCACAAGGTCGGCCTGCGCCTCAACCCCGAGTACGCCAACGGCGACGGCTACGGCGGCCGCCGTTTCCACGGCATGGCTGTGACGTACGCGCAGGTCGCGGTGCGAGCGGCCCTGCACCGAGAGATCACCGAGTCGTCACGCACTCTCGTGATCCTCGACGAGATCCACCACGGCGGCGACGCCCTGAGCTGGGGCGACGCGATCCGCGAGGCGTTCGGGCCGGCCACGAGGCGCCTGTCGCTCACCGGAACGCCGTTCCGTTCCGACCTCGCCCCGATACCGTTCGTCACCTACGCGCCCGACGTGAAGGGCATCCGCACGTCGGTCACCGACTACAACTACGGCTACGGCCGCGCCCTCGAAGACGGAGTCGTGCGCCCCGTGATCTTCATGTCGTACGCGGGCAAGATGCGCTGGCGCACGCGCATGGGCGACGAGATGGAGGCGCGGCTCGGGCAGCCAGACACCAAGGACGTCACCGCCCAGGCCTGGCGCACTGCCCTCGACCCCAAGGGCGACTGGATGTCGGCAGTGCTGCAGGCGGCAGACCGTCGACTCACCGAGGTGCGCCACGCGATTCCGGATGCGGGCGGCCTCGTCATCGCGACCGACCAGCAGTCGGCCCGCGCCTACGCGAAACTGCTGCGCGACATCACGGGGGAGCCGGCCACCATCGTGCTCTCCGACGAGAAGGAGGCCTCGGCCCGCATCGAGACCTTCTCGCAGGGCGAGCAACGCTGGATGGTGGCGGTGCGCATGGTGTCGGAGGGCGTCGACGTTCCGCGCCTCGCTGTTGGCGTGTACGCGACCTCGGCCTCGACGCCGCTGTTCTTCGCACAGGCCGTCGGGCGGTTCGTGCGTGCCCGTCGCCGCGGCGAGACGGCATCCATCTTCCTGCCGAGCGTTCCCACTCTCGTGGAGCTCGCCGGCCTGCTCGAGCTGGAGCGCGACCACGCGATCGACAGGCGCCAGCCCGAGAACGAGCTTCTCGACGACTCGCTGCTCGACAAGGAGAACCGCGAGGAGGCCACGAGCGAGGAACTCACCGAGGAGTTCGTGTGGGAGGCGCTCGAGTCCGACGCGAACTTCGACAGGGTCTACTTCGGCACTGAGGAATTCGGTTTCGCCGCGGAGACGGGCAGCGACGAGGAGCTCGACTTCATCGGCCTGCCCGGCATTCTCGAGCCCGACCAGGTGCGCGAGCTGCTCAAGCACCGCCAGGAGCGCCAGTCCCGGCGCTCGGCGGGCAAGCCCAAGGAGGAGCAGCCGCAGGCGCTGTTCCGCGATCTGAAGGAGCAGCGCAAGCTCCTGAACGCGCTCGTGGGCATGCGCGCCAAACTGTCCGGGGAGCCGCACGGGATCATCCACACCGAACTCCGCCGCGTCTGCGGGGGACCGGCAGTTGCCCAGGCCACGGTCTCGCAACTGCAGTCACGCATCGACTACCTGCGCAAGGGCATCCGGAGCTGATGACTCCGGGGCTGATGACAAAGAAAACGCCCCGACTGCTCCTATGGGAGGAGCTGCCGGGGCGTTTCCGTTACTGAACTATCAAGATCAGAGGGGGCGGATGTTCTCCGCCTGGGGACCCTTCGGTCCCTGAGTGATGTCGAACTCAACCTTCTGGTTCTCGTCGAGAGACTTGTAACCACTGGTCGAGATCGCCGAGTAGTGGGCGAACACGTCAGGACTTCCATCCTCAGGGGCGATGAATCCAAAGCCCTTTTCCGCGTTGAACCACTTAACGGTGCCTAATGCCATTTAAAACTCCTCCAGGAGCGTTCTTCTGGCCCCGACAGTCGAGGCCACACCGACGGCTCCCGAGAGAACTATCGATGATGAGGCAAGGCTATAGCAGTACTTCCCCGGGAGCGCCATGTATTTCAGAATCGGTGCCAGATGGTAACAAACGTTCATCTATCGGAAGTCTCGTGAACGCACCTTGGGGGCCATCTGGAGCACCTCGAACCGGTCCGCGAGGACGTTCGTGACGCCCTCGGGCGAGCGCTCCAGGATGCCGCGCACGATGAGCGCCGGCGCCTCCCGCACTATCCGGCGATAGCGCGTCCAGACGCCCACGCTGCAGATCACGTTGACGAGCCCCGTCTCGTCCTCGATGTTCACGAAGGTGATGCCGCTCGCGGTCGCCGGTCGCTGGCGGTGGGTGACCACGCCGCCGATCTCGATGCGACGACCGCTCTCGGCCGTGGCGAGAGAAGCCGCGGTGAGGATGCCCCTGCCCTCGAGCGCGCCTCGGAGATGCTTCACGGGGTGACTGTCGGTGGACACCCCCGTGGCCCACAGGTCGCTCATCAACTCGTCGACCTCCGACGGGATGGTGAACAGCGGCGGCTGCACGGCCACCATGCTGCCGGGCAGGTATTCGGCGCGGTCCTGGGCGGCGTTGCCCGCGTTCCACATCGCCTCCCGGCGCCCGAGCCCGAAGCCGTCGAACGCTCCGGCCGCCGCGAGCACCTCCAACTGGGCGGTCGTGAGTCCGACGCGACGAACGAGGTCGTTCACGTCGCGATACGGGCCGCGCCTGTCGCGCTCCTCGACGATGCGCAGCGCGACCTTCTCACCGATCCCGTTCACCTCGTCGAGCCCGAGGCGCACGGCGAAGTTGCCGTCTCGCCGGTGGTCGTCGGTGTCGAAGTGAGCGGTGCGATCGAACACCTTCTCGACAGGGGGCTGCTCACGCTCGAGGCACGAGCGGTGGCCGGTGGGCTCCGCCCCCGAGAACGGCTCCGCCCCCGAGAACGGCTCCGCCCCCGAGAACGGCTCCAACCCCGCGTATGCCCCCGACAGCTGGATGTCGGGCCGCAGCACCTGAACACCGTGGCGGCGGGCATCCGCGACAAGGCTCTGTGAGGAGTAGAAGCCCATGGGCTGCGCGCGCAGCATCGAGGCGAGGAACGCTGCCGGGTAGTGCAGCCGCATCCACGCGCTCGCGTAGACGAGTAGGCCGAAGCTCAGCGCGTGGCTCTCCGCGAAGCCGAACCCCGCGAACGCCTGGATCGCTCCGTAGATCTTGTCGGCGTCCTCGCCCACGATGCCGTTCGACTCCATGCCGTCGTAGAGCGTCGTGCGCAGGCGCTCGATCTTCTCGATGCCGCGCTTGGAGCCCATGGCGCGGCGCAGCATGTCGGCGTCGTCGGCCGAGCATCCGCCCACGGCGACGGCGATCTGCATGAGCTGCTCCTGAAAGATGGGCACGCCCAGAGTGCGCTCGAGCACGGACTCGAGCTTCGGATGCAGGTAGGTGATCTTCTCCTCGCCGAGCTTGCGACGGACGTAGGGATGCACGGCCCCGCCCTGGATGGGCCCTGGCCGCACGAGCGCGATCTCGACGACGAGGTGGTAGAACTCGCGGGGCTGCAGCCGGGGCAGCAGCCCCATCTGCGCGCGGGACTCCACCTGGAACACCCCGATGGCGTCGGCCCGGCACAGCTGGTCGTAGACGCCCTGCTCCTCCTTCGGGATCGTCGCGAGGTCGAAGCGTTCCCCGAGGGTGGCGTCGACCATGTCGAACGTGTACTGCAGAGCGGAGAGCATCCCGAGTCCCAGCAGGTCGAACTTGACGAGGCCCATCCACGCGCAATCGTCTTTGTCCCACTGCACGACCGTGCGCTTCTCCATGCGCGCGTGCTCGATGGGAACCACCTCGCCCACGGGCCGCTTGGTGAGCACCATGCCGCCCGAGTGGATGCCGAGGTGCCGCGGGAACTTCATGACCTCCAGCGCGAGCCCCACGACGTTCTCGGGGATGTCGTGGTCGTCGCTCGAGATCACCGCACCCCAGCGCTCGACCTGCTTCGACCAAGCATCCTGTTGGCCGGAACTGTGGCCGAGCGCTTTCGCCATATCGCGCACCGCGAACTTGGGGCGGTACTGGATGACGTTGGCCACCTGCGCGGCGTTCTCCCTGCCGTACTTGTCGAAGACGTACTGGATGACCTCCTCACGTCGATCGGAGTCGAAGTCGACGTCGATATCCGGCTCCTCCTCGCGCATCGCCGAGATGAAACGCTCGAACGGCAGCCCGAAGTAGATGGCATCGATCGCGGTGATGTTCAGCAGGTAGCAGACAGCGGAATTTGCCGCAGAGCCGCGACCCTGGCACAGGATGCCCTTGCCTCGCGCGAACGCGACGATGTCCCACACGATCAGGAAGTACCCGGCAAAGTGCTTCTGCTCGATGACCCTCAACTCGTTCTCGATGCGCTCGCGCTTGGACTCGTCCATCACCATCTTCCGGGTCTCCACGCCTTCCCAGACCAGCTGGCGCAGGTAGCTCATGGGGGTGTGACCCTCGGGCACGTCCTGGTCGGGGAGATCCGGTTTCGCGGAGCGCAGTTCGAAACTCAGCTCGTCGGCGATGGCCACGGTGTTCTCAACAGCCCCCGGATACCGCGCGAACCGAGCCGCCATCTCCACTCCCGAGCGCAGGTGGGCGGCGCCGGATGCGGGCAGCCAGCCGTCCATCTCATCGAGACTGCGGCGCGCCCGCACCGACGAGAGCGCAGTGTGGAGGTGGTGCTGGGCAGGAGTCGCGTAGTGCACGTTGCCCGTGGCGACGACGCGCAGGCCGCGTTCGAGGGCGAGGGAGTAGAGCGCGTCGTTGTGGGCGCTGTCGAGCGGATTGCCGTGGTCCCACAGCTCGACGACGACATTCTGGGCGCCGAACAGCTCGACGAGGTGATCGAGTTCGTCGCCGGCGGTGCCGGTCAACAGCCCCTGCCGCACGGTGCTCTTGCGGCATCCGGTCAGCACGATCCAGTGGCCGCCCGCCCACTCGGCGAGACCCTCCAGGTCGTACACCGGACGGCCCTTCTCGCCGCCGCGCAACTGCGCCTCGGTGATGGCCGCGGCGAGCCGGTGGTACCCCTCCTCCTTGCGCGCGAGCACGAGCAGGTGCACACCCTCGGGGTCGGCCACGCCGTTCTGCGGCGCACGCAGCCCCAGTGAGAGCTCCGCACCGAAGACCGTGGCGGTCGTCCCGATCTCAGCGGCCGCCTCGGCCATGCGCACGATTCCGTAGAGCCCGTCGTGGTCGGTGAGCGCGAGGGCGTGCAGCCCGAGGCGTGCGGCCTCCTCGGCGAGCGATTCAGGCATGCTGGCGCCGTCGAGGAAGCTGAAGCTGGAGTGCGCGTGCAGTTCGGCATAGGGCACCGCAGTCTCGGGCTTCTCGAGTTCGGGCGCCTGGTACGCCTTGCGCTTGAGCGACCAGCCGGGGCTGTCGCCGCCGTCGGCACCGATGGGCGGCGCGGTACCGGGCCGCGACGCGTCGGACAGCTTCTTCTCGAACTCCGACCACGGGATGGGCGGGTTGTTCCAGCCCATCAGCTTGTGCCCGGCATCGCTGTGCCCGGTATCGCTGTGCCCGGCATCAGTCGTACCTTGCTTCGGCCCACCAGCCGCCGGCGTCGAGCACCAGGAGCCAGGCGCATCCGGTCTCGTCGACGGCCTGGAAGCGCCAGGCGCTGCGCGAGTCTGCCGACCACCAGCGCTCGTCGATGCTCCAGGGGCCCGCCCAGGCCGTGAGCGCGCGCACCTCGCTGCTGGTGGCGGAGAACCGCACGGGTGGCGCAGAGACGCTGCCTCGCTCGCTCACCGCGACGCTCGCCCCGTCTGCCGCGAGCACGTGCACCGGATGCCGCGGCGAGAAGACCGTGCCCGGAAGCGGTGTCGGCAGCTGACCGGGCCACGGTTGGTCGACAGGTTTGGCCGCCACCGCGCGGTCGCCCCACGCCACGAGCTGCTGCCGGTCGGAGAGCGTGCGCCCGCCGCCCACCGCGGGCATGAGCACAGCGCCGTGGCCGAGCATGCTCTGCACGCGCGAGAGACCGTGATGGATGCGCTCGTCGGGTCCCGCGCCCCACAGCCCACCCTCGTGGTTGCCGATGGCGTCCACGGCGTCGGCGGAGATGCGCACGGAGGTCACGCCCGAGGTCAGCCCCGCGTCGATCAGGTTGGCACCCTGGAGCTGCCACCGCACGCGGTCGACGACGTCGCCGGGGGTGAACGACGTGGGGTGCAGCCACACACGCTCCGAAAGCTCGCCGCCGTTCCTGGAGTCTCCCTCGGAACCGAGCTCCACCCGAATCGCCGTGCACACGAGCTTCGCCGCCGTGAGGGCCTCGATGAACTCCTCGGCCGCGGCACGGACGCCGAACGCCACCTGGTCGACGCGGTCGAGCGCGGGCTCGAAGTGCACGACCACGTCGAGGTCGCGCGGGGGAGTGCGCGGCATGACCGGCCACGAGTCGCGGCCCCCCGCGAGCGTGTGCAGGCGCGCGCCGACATGGCCGAAGCGCGTGAACACGTGGTCGTCAGCGAGCTCGGCGAACTGCCCGAGTGTGCGGATGCCCAGCCTGCGCAGCAGCGTGACGAGCTGCGGCTCATCCAGCAGCCCGATGCCGAGCGGTGCCAGGAACCCGGCGGATTCCCCCTGCGCGACCACACGGACAGCAGTCGCACGCGACCCCGTGCGCCTGGCGGCCTGGTCTGCCGTGAAGATGCCGTCGGCGATGCCGACGCGCGCGCCCCCCGCGCCGAGTTCGTCCGCGCGGGCCGCGAGAAACATCCCCGCGGCCTTCTCGCCGCCGTAGTAGCGGGCGGCACCGCGCACGCGCACGGCGCAGAGCCCCGGCCGCAGCACCTGCACACCGGGAACCAACTCTTCGACTGCAGCGATGATCGGCTCGAAGACACGGCTGTCGAGGGCGGGGTCGTACTCGAGCACCGTGAGCTCCGGATGCCGCGCCTGGGCTTCTCGCACGCGCAGGCCGCGCGCCACGCCTTCGGCCCTGGCGGCCGCGGAGCAGGCGAACACGATGTTCTTCGAGACCAGGGCGATCGCGGAATCCGGACTCAGTCTCGCCTCGCTCGCGGCAGCGGTGACGGGCCAGTCGGGGCACCACAGCACGGCGACCCGCGGCGGTTCTGCCGCCGCGCGCGCCACGGGGGCCGAGCGCCTCATGCGAAGCGCCTGACGTCGTCGAACTGCACCTCGGAGCGCCGCACCGTCTCGCTCGCATCGGGCAACCACAGCCGTGCGCTGCGCGGACGGTTGATCGTGCGGCTCGTCACCGTGACGGTGACCTCGCGGGCCGCGAGATGGCCGTGGCCCTCGCCTATACCGTGCCATTCGCTGTGCGAGAGGGAGAGCATGGCCTCGGTCTGTGGCCACGGGCCGAGCACGAGCAGGGTGGTGCCCCGCTGGCGGAGCCGGGCGGCGAGCCTCGCGACACTCGAGTCGCTCGCCCGCCGGGGCGGGCGCGTGACGACGATCCCCATGACATCGGCGATAGCGGCGGTGACGGCGAGCCACTGATCGCCAGGATGCGGCACGAGCACGAGCCTGCCGAGGTCGACGCCGAAGTGCTGGGCGGCCTCGACCCCGAATTCGGGCATGCCGACGATGCCGCACCACATTCCCGCGGCGGAGGGGGCAGCGAGCAGCGTCATGAGGAGCATCGCCGAGCGCTCGAGCGAGTAGGCGGCTCCCTGCTGCAGCCCGCCACCGGGGAGCAGGCCCGCGATGGCGGAGTGGGTGGGCAGGAGCTTCGAGTCGAGCTTGGTCGCCTGCATGCTGGAGATGCGCGCCTTGAGCTCGGCGACGGTCAGCGAAGGGGCAGGGGACACCTGTTCATGTTCGAACATATGTTCGAGTGTGTCAATTGCCGCCGACACTGCACGGCGTGTCGCGGCTGGGTCGTGGCTAGGAGGACATCATCCCGAGGAAACCACCGATTCCACCGAACGCCGCAATGACGAGTGCAAGTACCGAGAGAGCCCCTAGCGCCAGTACGACGAGGGCTGCGACACCCAGTGGCCGACCCCGTCGGGTCACGATGGCGGCAATGCCGAGACCCAGCGCGCCGAGCACAGCGAGTGGCACGACGAACCACCCGAACAGTGCCACTGCGGCGATCATCTGTATCACTGGCGAGACGGTGCTGGCCTGTGTGAAGATCGCGGCGTAGAACCCTCCGATGAGCCACACGGGGGCGACGATGCCGCACACGAGGGCCCACGCGCCCACGGCGCTGCTGTTCTTCATGGGGTCACGGTATCGGCGGGTGCGGGCATCCGGACAGCAGGGAAACCGCGTAACCGCGAGGAGATTCGAGCGTTAGCGGTCACCGCGCCGCAGCTCGTGCGGGCGCATGGCGCGGCGCAGGTGGGGCCCGAAGTGGCGGGCAAGTGGGTCGTTCGCAAGCGGTTCGACGAAGGAGCTCTCGATGATGCCGCGGATCTTGGGACCTTGCCGCACGTAGTCCTTCTCGAGCACCCCGAGCAGTCGTTTGACGGGCGCCGTGAAGCCCTGCTTGCGTGCCCAATAGCTCACGCGGGAGAGGAAAGCTTCGGCGTCGACCTGCACGAACCCGTCGTGAAGGGGCTTGAGCTCCGGCACGTCCGTGACGACTTCGAGAAGCCACATCTCGACAGTTCTCACGCGATCACGCCGAACCCGGATCGCTGTACGCGAACTGCACCTGCCCGCCGAGCATCATCGATGACGGAACATCGACCCACCCCGCCTGCGTTCGCATGAGCGGACGACCGCTCAGCCGGGGTGAAGGCGGGTCGCCGGTGGGGACATAGCGCTGGGCCACGGAGAACGACACGCGTGTGGAGTATTCCCAGACCTCGACCACCACGGCGGTGACATCCGCACCGTCGACGCTCACGAAGCTGTCGACCGCGAAGGCGATGAAGTCGGCGTCGGTGAGCGAGCGGGCGTAGGCGCGAACGGATGCGGCGGTCTCCGCGAGGTTCGCATCGGTCATGGTGACCTGCTCCCACTCGCCGCCGCGCTGCACGATCGCGAAAGCGGGGAACGACCTGCCCTTCGTCGCCATCTCCATGACGCCCGCGAACATCGCGCGGTTGCCGAGGGGAGTCTCGTTGCGCTGGATCGGCACGGGCACGTACGTCGGCGCCACGACCTCGGGGAGTGCGGCGGGAGGTTCGACCGGATGCGCGTCACCGGTTGGTGCCGTGGGCACCCGCGGTGGCGGCTGAACCGCGGCGGGCTGCACGGCAGCCGGAGGCACGGGCACGGGCACGGGCGCCGGGACGGGCACCACGGGCACCTGCACTACCGGCACGACGACCGCCGGCGGCACATCCCCGATCGGGGTCGGCGCGAGTGGCGGCGGGAAGTCCAGCACCCGCTGGATGTGACTCGCGGGCGGGTCGAAGGCCACCGCGGGTGTCGTTGGTGGAGGGCCGAAGTCGGGCACCGAGGGAGCATCCGGAGTCAGTGCGCGCGGCAGCCGCGGGGCCTCGAAGAGCGATGCCGGGGGAGGCGGCGCCACGTCGCTGGGTGCGAGCGTCGAGGGCAGGGGCGGCGGCCCGAGGCCCGAAACCTCGGACGACACGGGCGCCTGTGCCTGTGCCTGCATCGGTACTGCACCCACCTCGGGGAAGGTGGGGACCACGGGCTCGCCGTCTTCCGGGTCGTACCAGACCGCGCGGCGGCGGTGGAGGGGGCTGCCGACGAACGACGGCTTCTTGCGCATCCCCTTGAGTTCGAACCGCAGGCCGACTCGCGCGCCGCGATTGGTCACGAAGTTCCATGCTTCGACGATCACGGCGTCGTAGCGGATGTCGTTGTAGAGGATCGTGCCGTTCGTCGCGAATGCAGACGCGCTGGCGCCCACCTGGGTCGCGGCGATCTCCTTGGCTTTGGCCGCGGCGTCCTCACCCCGGCCGACGGTGACCTTCTGCACCTGCAGCTCACCGCCGCGCGAGATGACCACGAGCGGGGCTATCGGTGAACCCTTCGACATGAGCGCGTCGAGAGCCTTTGCGAGGGTCTTTGTCGCGAGGTCGAGAGCGTCGGGGTCCACGCAGCCAGAGTACCGGGCGGCGTGCCGCCAACCGAGTTGCCCCGCAGTTCGACGCGCGAGCCTCAGTGGCGGTTGAGCAGCTCTTTAGCGCTCCGCGGGTCTGTGCACAAGTCCCGCCCACGGGGAAACCCTTTGCTTATTCTGTAACGAACCAGGGGGATGGAGGTGTCGTGACGGAGAGCGCAGAAAACGCAAGATCAGACAAAGTCGCAAGATCAGGCAAGCTGCAGGATCGCTACGCACTGGGCGAACTCATCGCCGCCGGCGGTATGGCGAAGGTGTACCGGGCTCGCGACGAGTTCCTGGGGCGCCCGGTGGCGGTCAAGGTGTTCCGCGCGAGCGCGACCGCTGAGATCGACTTCCGCCGCCAGGAAGACGAGGTCAACGTCGTCGCACGCCTGAATCATCCCAATTTGGTCACCCTGCTCGATGCAGCAGTCGATCGCAGTTCGACCGAGACACGGATCTACTACGTGATGGAACTCGTCGAGGGCACCGACCTGAAACGTCGGCTGGATGAGGGGCCTCTCGTGGCCCGGCAGACAGCGCACATCGGCTACAACGTCGCCAGTGCCCTCGAGTACGTGCACGCGAACGGGATAGTCCATCGCGATGTGAAGCCCGCGAACATCCTTCTGGCGTTCGACGACGACGGCTCGGGCGTCACCGCGAAGCTCGGCGACTTCGGCGTGGCCTCGATCGGCCCCGCGGAGGCCATCGGAGACGACGAGATCGTCACCGGTACCGTCGCCTACCTGAGCCCGGAGCAGGCGCGCGGCGAGGTGGTCGGCCCCGAGAGCGACGTCTACGCGCTCGGACTGGTGCTCCTGCAGTGCTTTACCGCGAGGTTGGCCTTCCCCGGACCACCCCAGCATTCGGCGATGGCACGACTCCTCGACGATCCGGAGATTCCCGCGAGTGTTCCCGAGGAGTGGGTGCCCCTGCTGCGGGCCATGACCGCCCGGTCGGCGCGCGATCGTCCGGACGTCCACGACGTCGCAATCGCCCTGCGCCAGATGTTCGCCGCGGAGACCGGTCGGCACCGCGCCGGGCGCGAGGTTGCCCCGACGCCGTGAGTCCTGCCCCCGAGGCGGGGGCGGCGCGACCTAGGATGGGGTACGCCGGTCCCGCACGTGCGCCCGGTGCGACCGGTCCGGCGTTCGAAGGGGAGCGACAGTGGGGTACATTGCGCACGGAATCGCGAACCCGATGGTGCGGCTCTGGCTCGCCACCTCGTCGCAGTCCTGGCGCACGCTGCCTCGGCCGACCGACTCGCCCGTCGTCCACGCCGCGGGGTCGGACTCCGACCGCGTGCTGCTCGTCGGCTCGGGAATCTCGGTCGGCTACGGCGTCGTGTCGCACGACCTCGCGCTTGGCGGCTACCTCGCGCGCGAGCTGAGCGCCGTCACGGGCCGCGGGGCTACCGTCAACGTCGTCAGCAGCCCCGACATCTCGCCCTCTACGGCCTGGAACCACCTGGAGGGCCGCGATCTCGCGCGCTTTGACGCCCTCATCCTCACTCTCGGGGGCCTCGAGGTCTTCACCCTCATGCCCGCAAAACTGTGGCGTCGCCAGCTGGATGACCTTCTCGCGCGTCTCCTCGAGGCCGCTCCCGCGAGCCTTTCGATCTTCCTCGTCGAGACGGGCGTGCCCCTGCTCTCCGGTCTCCCGCGCGGGGTCCGCCGCATCATCGCGCACCACGCGAGGGTGCTCAATGAGCAGACCCGCGACGCGGCGGTCACGTGGCCGCACACCTCGTTCGTCGAGTTCGACCCGAAGCAGGGCGACCTCTCGACGCTGACCGGACGATCGACCTACCGCGAGTGGGCCGAGCTCATCGCGCCGACCGTGGCCGATGTGATCGACGAGGATGCCCGTGCGAAGCATCCGGTGACCGTCGACGAGCCCCGCAGACAGGAGGCGCTCGACGCCCTCGATCTCGATGACACCCCGAGTGAGGAACTCGACAGGATCGTGGCGAACGCCCGCGACCTGTTCGGCGCACTGGGGGCCTCGGTAACGATCATCGACCACGACGTGCAGCGCACGAAGGCGGCCATCGGGATGCCCCTGCAGCCGATGCCGCGGTCGATCTCGATCTGCGACCAGACGATCCAGCGTGCAGAGGTCTTCGTCGTCGAGGACGTCATGACCGACCCGCGCATGGTGGACTCGGTGTGGGCGGATGGCACCCGGATCAGGTTCTACGCGGGCTATCCCGTCGAATCGCCCGACGGCCAGCGCATCGGTGCCCTGTGCGTCGTCGATACCTCGCCGAGAACCTTCACCGACACGGATGCCGCGCTCCTGCGCCAACTCGCCCTGCGAGTGCAGGGCGCACTGTGGGGCAACCGGGTGTCGCGCTAGCGGCGCTTCTTCCTCGCGACGGGCTTCGTCTTGCGCGCCGGACGCGCGCCCTGAGCCGGAGGAGTCCGGGTCTTCTTCACCACTGCCTGCTTCTTCACCACTGCCGGCTTGGGCGTCGGGGGTGTCGGCTCGCCGCGCGAGCTGTTGGCAGTGCGGCCCCGCACGATTCCGATGAACTCCTCGACCTCGGGGGTGGTCTGCGCCCACACGAGGGCCACGCGCGTCTCCTCGCCGTCGCTCACCGGCCGGGCCACCACGTCTTTGCGGCTGAGTGCCCTCGCGACGGACTGAGGCATGACCGCGATCCCGACGTTCGCCGCGACGAGATCGACAGCCTCGGCCCAGCCGCCGCCGAGCTGCTCGCCCAGTTCGCCCAGTGTCACGTCGTCGAGGGCCTCGATCTCGTGACCCTTCGGGACCACGACCACGGGCTTCTCGAAGTAGAGGGGGATGGAGGAGAGCGACTGGTCCTCGACGGGGAGGCGCACGAGAGCAACGTCGGCGTCGCCGGAACTCAGAGCGCTGATCGCCTCGGCGGGGGAGACCTGCACGAGCGCGAGCGGGTGGCGGGGCATCCGGTCGTTCCAGATGCCCGCCCACTTGCCGGGGGTGACGCCGAGCACGTAGGCCACGCGGAATGTCTCGTGCATGAGATGCAGGCTACAGCGCCTAGTAGCCTTGGACCCGTGCCAGACCAGACCATGAAGCCCGCGACTGCGGCCAAGAAGCTCAACATCTACCTGCCCGCGACCCCGCAGGAGTTCCAGGACGGCGAGCTCACCCGCGAGCAGTTCCTCGAACTTCAGAGCGCTCCGCCCGCGTGGCTCCTCGAGCTGCGCAAAGACGGACCGCACCCGCGCCAGGAGGTGGCCCGCAAGCTCGGCATCTCCACCTCGGGCCTCGCGCGTGCCGGTGCACCCGACGTCATGACGAGCGCGGAGATCAAGTCGCTGCTTGAGCAGAAGCCCGAGTGGCTGGTCGTCGAGCGCGCTACCCACGCCGCCGTGCAGGAGGACAACGTGCGCATCAAGACCGAGCGTGCCGCCAAGGCCGAGGCCCGTGCCGCGCGCGAGTCGGGCGGGGGCCGCGGCCGCTAGAACCTGCACGACGAGCGCGACTAAGCGCTACCTATAGGGTTGGGGCACCGACAACCGCTGGACTCTCTGGGAGCCGCCATGTCCTTCCTCAGCTCGCCCCACGAGGCTTTCAGCGCGGGCTTCTACCGCGACAGCGACTTCGACTTCGAGGTGCGCATCCTGCTCGGGCACGCCCCCTCGGGCGCCACGGAGCCCGGCGAGGTGCTCGCGACGATCGCGGGAATCCGCGACGGCGACCACGAGGGCTGGCACACGGCGTGGTCAGGGCTCGGCTCGAGGCTCCTCACCCTCGCCGATGAGCTGCGCGACGCGGGGCGGTTCGACAGCGCATCCGGAACCTATCTGCGAGCGGCCACCTACCTCTCGCTTGCCGTCAATTCAGCGCCGGATGACACGCGGCTCGCGATGTTCCGCCAGCACCGCACGGCGTGGGACGGCTTCATCGACACGACCGTGTACTCGGCGGAGCGCGTCGGCATCCCGTACAGCGGCATGGAGCTGCCCGGCTACCTCATCCGACCGAGCGACGACGAGGAGCCGCGGCCCACCCTCATCCTCAACAACGGCAGCGACGGATCCCACGGTTCGATGTGGGGCGACGGTGCCCACGGTGCCCTAGCCCGCGGCTACAACGTGCTGTTCTTCGACGGCCCCGGTCAGCAGTCGATGCTCTTCGAGCAGGGACTCCCGTTCCGCCACGACTGGGAGAAGGTCATCACGCCCGTCGTCGACTTCCTGCTCGATCGGCCGGATGTCGACCCGGCGAAGATCGCCGTCTACGGAATCAGCCAGGGCGGCTACTGGGTTCCCCGCGCGCTGGCTTTCGAGCACCGCTTGGCTGCCGCGATAGTCGACCCGGCGGTCACGGATGTCGCGGCATCCTGGCTGTCGCACCTGCCCGCACCGCTGCGCAAGCTCGCCGACGAGGGCAACCGCGACGCGTTCGACCGCGACATGGGCATCGGGATGCGCTTCAGCGCGTCCACCGCGCGGACCTGGGCCTTCCGTTCGCGGCCGTACCAGAAGGCGAGCTACTTCGACACGATCGCGGAAGTGCGCACGTACGCGCTCGGCGACCTCGTGCAGCAGATCAGCACGCCGATGTTCATCACCTCGCCGGAAGACGAGCAGTTCTGGCCCGGCCAGTCAGAGCAGTTCGCACAGGCCCTGCCGGGTGAGAAGGTCCTGCAGCACTTCACTGCCGCGGAGGGCGCGAACTTCCACTGCCAGCCGCTCGCACGCACGCTCACGGACCAGCGGATGTTCGACTGGCTCGACACCGTGCTCGGCAGGTGAGGGCTGTACCCCGATCGTAGATTTTCACAGGGCATCCGGCTATCATTTTCGCAACCCGGTGCGCAATGGATCCTGCAACCCGGCAGCAGGTCGGGGGACCAGCTTGTTGATCAGGGATATCGCGCGCGGGGTTTCAGGGCCCATCGTGGAACGCATCCTCACGAGTGCGACGCGGTCGCGCGGCGAGCTTCCGCGGCCGTCGGGTGACCCGCACGTGCACGCCATGGGACCGGATCCGGACCGCATCCTGATGATCGGCGGCGGGCCCGTGCGCGGCATCGGGGTCGCCTCCTACGAACTCGGCATCGGCGGCCACCTCGCCCGCCGGCTCTCGTCGCTCACGGGGAGGGGCGCCGATGTCGATCTTCTCGGCGTGCCCGGAATCACCGTGGCGGCGGCACGCAAGCTCCTGCCCGAGCTCGATCTCGGGCGCTTCGATGCCGTGGTCGTCATGCTCGGTGCGCGCGAAGCGCTGGGGCTGCGGCCGATAGGTCGCTGGAACCGCGACCTCCGCGCCTTCCTCGATGGCCTCGTCGCGAGTGCTCCGCCCACGGTCTCGGTGTTCGTGGTGGGGGTCGCGCCGCTGCAGTCCGTCATGCCGATGAGCAGCTTCTTCGGGCCCATCGTGGGCCGGCAGGTTGATCGACTGAATGCTGCGACACTGCGGGTGTGCGACGCCACGGGCACCTATTTCGTCCCTTTCGCCCCGGCATCCGGTCCCGAGTTCGGCCCGTTCGGTGACACCACGACCTACGTGTCGTGGGCCGAGCCGATCGCCGCCCACATGTACCGGTCGCTCGATGCGGCGGTGGGGGTGCCGCACACGCGATTCCAGGCCGACGAGGAGGTCCGCCAGGCCGCTCTCGACTCCCTCGGAATCATCGACACAGCGCCCACCGCCGAGTTGAACGCACTCGCCCGCGTCGCGAAGGACCTCTTCGGCGTGATGGGCGCGTCCGTGAACCTCATCGACAACGACCGCCAGTACATGCACGCAGCCCACGGGGTGGAGAAGGGCGACATCCCCCGGTCGGAGTCGTTCTGCTCGGTGACCGTCGATCTGGGTGGCGCCCTCATCGTGGAGGACACACGCGCCGACGCCCGCTTCAGCGACCTTCCCTCCGTGGCCGAGGGCATTCTCTTCTATGCCGGCTACCCGATCGAGGCACCCAACGGCCAGCGGGTCGGCACGCTGTGCCTGTTCGACACGTCACCTCGCAGCTTCAACGCCGCCGACCGGTCGTTGTTGCGGGAGCTGGCGCTCCGAGCCCAGGCCGAACTGTGGGCGAGCGCGCGCGTGAAGGCGGCATCACTCTGATCCCTGTTTGGGGGATGACTAAGTGATTGATTCTCGCAATATACTCACTTCCCAGGAGGCAGAGCATGTTCGAGACACTCAGGCGGGCAGTCATCACACCCATGGTGGATCGCTGGCTACGCACATCGCAGGCGTCGTGGCGCACTCTCTCCACCCCCGCGGGTCCACCCGTTGCGCACTCCGAGGGACCCGACCCCGACCGCGTCCTACTGCTCGGCTCCGGCATCGCCATGGGCTACGGCATGACGTCGCACGACCTCGCCCTGGCGGGCCAGATCGCCCGCAAGATCTCCGACCTCACACTGCGCGGCGTGCAGGTCGATGTGATCGCCGGCGAGAACCTCACGGTGGAGAACGTGCTCAAGAACCTCACCGTCGCGAGGCTTCGCGAGTTCGACGTCATCATCACGACACCCGGTGAGCTCGACAAGCTGCTCCTGCTCCCGGTCTCGACGTGGCGCTCGAGCATCGAGTACCTGCTCGACCACTTCTCGACCAACGCCCCGGCGAGCCTGCGCGTGCTGTTCGTCGCCGTGCCGGAGGTCTCCAAGATCGTCCGGATGCCCGCGCTCCTGGGCTGGCTGGCCGACCGCTCGGCGCGCCACCTCAACAGGGCGCTCGAGCAGTCGTGCGCGGGGCGTGCGTATGCCGAGTTCGTGCCGTTCCGGCCCACCGAGTTCTCGGGCCGTAGTGGAACCGGTCGCACCTACGAGCAGTGGGCGGGACTCATCGCGCCCTCAGTCGCCACGGCGCTCAACGCGCACCAGAAGGTGGCGCACTAGGCACAGCGCTAGACGGGCTCCGCCGCGAGCGCGTGCCGTCCGTGGCGAGTGACGAGGCGCCCATCGTGGATCTCGACGATCCTGTCGGCGCGCTGCGCCATCTTCGGATCATGCGTGGAGACGATCGCCGCCACCCCCTGAGAGTGCACGAGCTCGCTGATGAGGTCCATCATGGATGCCGCGGTCGCACTGTCGAGCTGTCCCGTCGGTTCATCGGCGATGAGCAGGGTCGGACGGTTCGCGAGGGCGCGCGCGATCCCCACCCGCTGCTGCTGCCCGCCGGAGAGTTCGTACGGCCGCTGTTCGGCGTGCGGCGCAAGGCCCACGAGCTCGAGGAGTTCGCGCACTCGCGCGTCACGCTCGGCCGGATCGGTGTTGGTGATGCGCAGCGGCACCTCCACGTTCTCGGCGGCGGACAGCACGGGGATCAGCCCGAACGACTGGAAGACATAGCCCAAGGTGGAGCGCCGCACCTCGACCAGATCGGCCTCAGACATCGCCGTGAGCTCGCGATCGCCCAGCCAGACCGTGCCCGCCGAGGGGGTGTCGAGACCGCCCAGCAGGTTCAGGAGGGTCGTCTTGCCCGATCCCGAGGGTCCGCGCAGCACGACGAGCTCTCCCGCCTCCACCTCGAGGGTGGCGTCGACAAGGGCGTGCACGGCGCTGTCGCCCGTGCCGAATGTGCGCGTGAGGCCCTGTGCGCGGATGATCATGACGGCGCTCCTTCATCGGCGGTCGGAGCATCCGGATAGACCTCGATGTGGTCGCCCTCGAGGCCGAGCCGCACCCGGTCGCGCATCGCGAGTGTCGCGATGTACTCCTGCGGAAGCTGGAGTCGGCCCACCCGGTCGAGCACGGC
The DNA here is from genome assembly GCA_965227655.1 of Rhodoglobus sp. Classification (GTDB taxonomy): domain Bacteria; phylum Actinomycetota; class Actinomycetes; order Actinomycetales; family Microbacteriaceae; genus Rhodoglobus. The sequence continues at coordinate 336,886 of OZ245765.1, forward strand.
GAACTCCTCGGCAATGTGCTCCTCGCGACCGTGCTCGTCGACCTGGGTTCGGCGGAACACCTCCGTCGAGGTGCGCCCGTCGCGAATCTGCACGGTACGCCGAACATGGCCGGACACGCTCGGATCGTGGGTGACGATGAGCGTGGTCACCCCGAGCTCCTCGTTCACCCCGCGCATGGCCTCCAGCACGTTCGCCGAGTTGGCCTCGTCGAGTTCGCCCGTTGGCTCGTCCGCGAGCAGCACATCCGGTTCATTCGAGAGGGCGACGGCGATCGCGACACGCTGCTGCTCGCCGCCCGACATCGCCGCGGGCAGGCGGTCTTTCACATGGGCGACGCCCAGCATCGCGAGCAGCGAATCCGAGCGGTTCGAGCGATCCGGGGTTCCCGCAACGGACATCGCCATGGCGAGGTTCTCGGACGCGGTCAAGTAGGGGAGCAGGTTGCGGCTGGTCTGCTGCCAGACGAAGCCGACGGTGTGCCTGCGGTAGCGGATGCGCTCCCGCCCGGTCATCGCGAGCAGGTCGTGTCCACCCACGGACGCCGCGCCAGCTGTCGGTGTGTCGAGGCCGGAGAGGATCGTGAGGAGAGTGGACTTGCCCGACCCGCTCGCGCCCACGAGCGCGATGAGCTCGCCCGCGTCAACGCTGAGATTGAGGCCCTGGAGGGCCTGCACCTCCACGCCCTGTGCGACGAAGATGCGCACGAGGTCCGTGCACTGAATCTGCGCAGACTCAATCTGCGGCGAGTGGATCTGCGTGTTCATTCGGCTCCCATTCGCAGAGTACTGGCGGGGTCGCGGCGACGCGCGATGACTATCGAGACCACTCCCGCGGCGATGACCGTCAGGATGACGCCGCCGAGCACTGCCGCGAGCAGCAGCGGGTCGACCTCGGGCGACGGCTGTTGCTGCCCTCCCGTGAAGGGCCGGAGGTCGACCCCCGCGAGCACCACCCACGGCAGAGCGAGGCCGAGCGCCGTTCCCGCGATGAGCGCGACGACGGCCAAGGGTGCGAGTTCCCACGCGACGAGCGCGGTCGTCTGTCGCGACGACACCCCGAGCGTGCGCAACATCGCGAGGATCCGATTGCGCGATTCGGCCCCGATGGCCGACGACATGATGACCGCGAGGGCTGCCAAGAGCACGATGGCGAGTATCGCGAGGGTGAGGGCCGTCCGGAACCCTGCGGTGGTGGGGGCCGAGCGGGCTGCGGCCTCCGCCTCGGCGATGCCCGTCACTGTCGTGCTCGGGCCACCCAGGTCGACGAGGGCTTGGGCGAGGGTATCCGGGTCCACGCCGGGTTCGGTATCGAGTAGCACGAGCCTCGGCAGGAACCTGTTCCCGGTGACCTGCTCGGCGAACGCGCTGTCGATGATGACCCACGAACCGGTATCGCCGAAGCCCGTCGTGCGGTCCTGTACTGCAGCAACCGTGGCGTCCTTGCCCTCGAGAAGGAGGGCGGAACCCGAGTCGATGCCGCTCGCGAGGTCGCTCGAGACCACCATCGGTATCGCACCCGCGTCGAGGGTATCGAGACCCGCTGGCAGGTCGCGGATCGCGGAGAGCGCTGCAGTATCGGCAACGAACAACCGAACTGTCGTGCGCACTTTGTCGACGCGCAGGGCTGCGGGGGCAGCAACGTCGATGCCGGCCACGGCGTCGACGCCGGGCAGCCCGGATGCCGCGGCAATGGCCTCAGGGGAGAACACGGGCCCCTCGGCCCTCAGGTCGGCGCCCACGGCCGCGGCCGCACCCGCGGACACGCCGCGGTCGACAGTCGTGAGCAGCACGCTCGAGAACACGGAGACCGACACTCCGACGACAAGGGCGAGCACCGCCGCGAGGGCGAGCGACCTGTCGCGCACGGCGCGGGTCGCCCCGAGGAATCCGGAGAGACCGGGGCGTGCCCGCAAGCGTCGGGCGAGGGCGAGCAGCGGAACGGGATACAGGCGCAGTACGATCACGCACACCGCGAGGGAAAGAAGTAACGGCGTCGCCGCCAGCAGAGGGTCGACGCCCACGGAGGTGGCCGAGGTTGCGAGGCCCCTGCGCAGCAGGAGAACCACTGCGGCAACGGCCAGCAGCAGCACGAGCATCTCGAGTATCCAGCGGAAGCGCCCGGCACCGCCGAGGTCGGCACGCGTGGCGCGCAGTCCCTGGGGAGAGGCCGACGCGGCGAAGAGTGCCGCCGGGGCGAGCCCGATGAGCACGGGGGCGATGAACGCCTCGGGGCCGACGCGCGCGGGAACGAGGAACGACAGCCCCACGCCCAGAGCGGCGGGGATGACGCCGAGCAGCAGGCCCTCGAGCGCCATCGCCCCGCGCACCTGGAATCCGGAGGCACCGCGCGCGGAGGCCAGCGCGAGGGCCGCACGACGTCGCTCGACCACCGAGCGCGCACCGAGGCCCAGAACGGCGAGAACCACGCCGAGCGGTCCCGACGCGATCATCGCCAGCACGGCGACCGTGGTCGCGGCCTTGGCGAGCACGGAGTCGAGCACGGCAACGGCGGCGCTCTCGAAGCGCAGGCTCTGCGGCGGGGTGAACTCCGAGCGCGGGAGGGGAAAGGCGGTGGTGGTGAAGCTGCGCAGCTCGGGTGCGAGCGCCGCAGCATCCGCGAAGTCGAGGGTGTCGGCGTCGATCGGGAACCACACAGTGGTGCGCGAGGCGGTGCCGAAGAATAGGCCGAGGCTCAAGGGGTTCGCGTAGCCGACTCCGGTGACCTGCGGGGTCGAGTTGCCGTCGTCGAGCAGTTCGGGCACGAGCACGGACTCGGCGTGCTTCCAGTACCTGTCGTCGGGGTCGTTGGCGGCGAAGATTCCGCTGAGCGCAATCCGGACGCCCGACTGCACTGTGCGCACCTCGCCGATCTCCCAACGTTCCTGGTCGGCAGTCTGCTGGGAAAGCATGATCTCGAAGGGGGTGGCACCCTCGCCGTCCCACACCGCGGGGAGCGCGCCGTCGACTACTGACACGCGCGACTCGATCCGCGGGTCGAACGCGACGCGGGTCTGCGTGAGCGGTGCATCACGATCGGGGGTCGCATCCGGCGTCAGTATCGCTTCGCTACGGCTGAAGTACTGCGGGTCGCCGAGCAGCGACCTGAGCCGGTCGGAGGCCTGCGACCGGATGCCCGCCAGCGCGTCATCCATCTGCGCATACGGGTCGGTATCCGACGTGAAGGTGGGAATACCGCCCACCGTCTCCGAGACCGGGTCCCGTAGTTCATCCGAGACGGAGTCCAACTGGTACCGCAGTTCGGCAGTGGTCATGACCGAGACGGCGCGCGGTACGAGCGCGACGACCGCGGTCACCGCGAGCACGACGACGGCGACGAGGATGGAGGCGCCGACCGACGACGCGAAGTGGCGCAGGAGCAGCCTCATCGCACCTCCTCCCGCACGGAGAGCACGCGAGCCTGGCGCTGCACTCGCGCCGCGTAGAGCAGCACGACGACCAGCAGCGCCCCGAGCAGGCCAACGATGGCCGCCCCGCCCCACGCGACGTCGACGCGCAAGGCGGTAGCGAGCGCCGCCGGGGGGTCGAGAACCGCGGAGCGCGCGAGGCCCGGCACCAGCAGGACGCTCGCGGCCGCACCCGCGAGAAGCCCCGCGAGCGTGGAGTAGAGGATCACGACGAGCATCTCGCGGCGCCGCGAGTCGGCCTGCTGCCGGGCCGTGAGGCCGACCACGCGCAGCACGACGAGTTCGCCCGACCTGCCTCGCAGGAGGGCACCGGCTATCGCACTGACCGCGGCGACGGCGAGCACGAGCCCACCGATGCCCCCGATCCAGAGCGCACCGCGTCCCGCGGCCAGAAGGGAGTCGCTGGGCACCGTCGTCGTCACGCGCGTGCCGGTGATCGCCGACGGGTCGCTCGTGGATATCCACACCTCGCCGGGCGCGGGGACCGTCGCATACGAGAGGAGCTGCTCGTGCAGGAGCCCTGGCAGGTCGGCAACGACGCCCAGGCCGTTCGAGGTGCCCGGTACGGCAGGGATGATGTCGGCGACCGTTCCCACCACTTCGCGTCCGCTGCCCACGAAACGCAGGGTGAGTTCGTCGCCGACCGCCGCTGACCCGCGATCGGCGAGGGACTGGGATATCACGAGAGGCAGTTCGAGGCCGCCGGCCGGCACGATCCGCACGCTACCGGCGCGCGGAATATCGAGCGTCGCGACGAAGCCGACGCCCTCACGCGTCGCCTTCCCCTCGAGCGGTAGTGCGTCAGGGGCGAGTGCCCAGTCGCCGAGGGGGAGCGGCACACCGTCGGCGGTGATCCCCTCGATGCGGTAGTTGTACGGAGACTGCGCCGCATCGATCACCACATCGGCGGCGAGGATGCGCCACCCATCGCCCTCGGGCAACGCGCTGGTTCCGGGCCGGAGCGTGGCGAGCTGGCCGGCGCCGTCCATCAGCCAGAGGAGCGTGGGCGCCGTCGCATCGACCACGAGCTCGCGGGTTCCTGCCGGAACCTCCAGCGTCGGCGTATCCACGGCGATGCCCTCGGCGAGTCGGCGGGGGTCGATGGATCCGCCCGCCGGCGTCACTACGGTTTCGACAGACCCGGCCGGAAGCGACACGAGGGCCACGGGGTCGTCGCCGAGTTGCAGCGGCGCGGCGAGCACTGCGGCTGCGGCATCCACCCCCGGAATCGTGACGAACGAGTTCACGGGGTCGGTGGTCACCGCGCGCACGACCGCGCCATTGCCGACCTCGAGCGCAGTCTGCGTCGCGCGCTCCCACGTGGCGGAGTACGCGGCCGCGATGGTGACACCGCCCACGGCGAGGGAGATGAGCAGCACGGGCGTCGTGAAGACCGCGGCACGACGGGCGACCTGGCGGGCGGCGAGAGTCCAGCTGATGCGGCCGCGCCGACGGGTGGCGCGCTCGAACGCCCCGGATACGACACCGAACAGTGCCACGGCCAGAAGCGCGCACGCCACGAGCACGAGCGCAGGGGCCAGCACCGCGATGGGGTCGACCACCGAGCGGCCGTCCGCACCCCGAACAACGGGCGAGCCGTAGAGCAGGAACTGCCATGCCGAGAGGGCGGCCGCGGCGATGACCAGAACGAGCAGGCCGACGCCCGCGGCACGCCGACCTCTGCCGGAGTTCTGCGCGGTCTCGCGGCGGGCGGGTGCGCGTGCATCGAGGAAGGCGGTGAGGGCGAAGGTGACGACCGCGCCGACAGCCACGAGCGCGGGCACCGCCCACGTCCACGAGCCCGCGAGTAGGCCCGCGACGGCTGCGCCCACGAGCGCGCCGGGTACTGCCGCCAGCGCGGCCTCGGCTGCCGCATCCCGAGTCAACCGCCCAGCGGACGCCCCTCGCGAGCGAAGCAGGCTCGTCTCGACGACACGCACGCCGACGAGGAGACGGGCGAGCTCCACGAGGGTGACGAGGCCGATGATCCCGGCGAGGATGATCGGCACGGGGCCACACCCGCGACGGCACCGAGGCTTCCGCGCAGCCGGTCAGTCCAGGCGGCGAGACCCCCGGAGACAACAACATTGCCCGTGCCCACGGCATCGTCCGCGTCGAGCGCGGCGAGGAGCCCGAGCGCGCCGGATGACACGGTGTCGAGCTGATCGGGGGAGATGCTCGCGGGGTCAGGCTGCAGGCTCCAGCGTGCGAGAGGAACCACACCCGTGGGCGCGAACTCCGTCTCGTCGATGACGACCAGGTGAGACACGTCCTCGCCGAACCAGTACGGGTCCAGAGGGTCCGTGGCGCTCCAGACGCCCGATACCGTGACCTCGACGCCGCCCGGAAGAGTCAGGGTGTCGCCGGTCTCCAAGCCCGTACCCGCACCCGCGACCGCCTCGCCGGCGCCCGGCCAGGTGCCCTCGACGAGGGTCGCACGAGGCTGCACGTCCACGGCCGCAAGGGCAAGTTGTGCGTCGCCGTCGGGCGTACCCACCGTGAGCGAATCGGACTCGAGGGTGCGCTCGACGAGTAGCGGCACACCGTCGAGCTGGTCAGCGATGGCGGCCCGCACCGCCGCATCCTGGCCCGTGTCGCCCTCGCGGATCTCGATGCGCAGGGAGCCGTCGCTGCCCGTGGCCGCGGCGTAGCCCTCACGGACACCGGCGACCGATGCCGTGGTGACGTACCCCGCGATGCCGCCGGCGAACCCGGTGATGACCGCGACCACTCCGAAGAGAGCGAAGAACAGAGGGAGGTGCGCACGCATCCGCCGTGCTGCGAGCCCCATGCAGCGACCCTAACAAGCACCTCGTCTTTCCGGGGTAGCGTTGTCGTGTGTCAGAGTGCATCCACGGCCTTGAAGTTCCACTCTGCGATATCTGCTACCCGAAGGCTCCGCCGGTCAAGCCGGTGGGCTCGCGCGCAGTCCGTCCGGCAGCCGCACGGGCGCCTCGCGCCGCCGCGGTCGCCACCTCGCGCAAGTCGATAGACCCCGGCCAGCAGCGGGTCTACCACGTCACGCACATCCGCAACCTGGAGGCGATCCTCGCGGCGGGCGACCTCAGCGCACAGGCCACGCCTGTCGTCGACCTGAGCACCGAACTGACGCGCGAGTTGCGCCTCACGGCCGAGGCAGCGCCGGGTCGCTCGGTCGCCGAGTACGTCTCCTTCTACCTCACCCCGAGCGCTGCGATCTGGGATGACCTGCGGCGCGGTGCCGAGGACGAGACACGCTGGTCGAGCGCGGCGCGCGCCGCGGCATCCGTCGACTTCGTCGTGTTCGTGACGACCGTGTCGGCCCTGGGCGAAGGGACGGTCGTGACCGACGGCGATGCTGCGGGCAGCCTGACGCGCTTCTGGGGCGGCGACGACATCGTGCGCGCCCTCACTCGCCTGCACGACTCCGAGACGACGGACCAGGCCGAGGTTCTCGCGCCGGTGTCGGTGCCGTTCGGGGCCATCCAGCTCATCGGTGTCGCGAACGATCCCGTGCGGGAGCGCGTGCGCGCGATTCTCGGAGCAGGCGTCAAGACCAAGGTCGCCGTCTACCCGCCGTGGTTCCAAGCCGCCGAATGACCACGGCCCTCCGAGCGGCGCAGGTTCAGGCCGCGAGCGTGCCGATCAGGCGCCACACCGTGCGCGTGAGCGGCGGATGCTCCAGCGCGATCTGGCGCAACACTCGGTAGTCACGGGTGGAGCTGGGCCGTGCACCGCCGTTCGCGGCGATGGCCTCGGCGCGCAGCAGGTAGACGACGAGCTCGTCGACCGTCGGCAGCTGCTCCATGAACTCCCACGGATCCTCGCCCGCGAGCAGGCGTTCGTGGACCACCGTCTCCAGCTCCTGCGACGCCTCGGCGCGCAGCACCTCGAGACTCGCGCGCCGCTTCACCCGGAACTCGAAATCACCCACCCCTCGACCCTACGACGAGTTTCGGACGATCCCCGAACCCGCCCCGCGATCCCCAGCCAGCCCATAGCCTTGAGGCATGACCAGCTCCACCGCACTGCCCATCGATCCCGTCTCAGCTGACGTACTCGCCACGGGAGGGCTGCGGCTGGCCCTCGTCGACACGGCGGACCGTGATGCGTTCGGCCGCTGGCTGCGTGCCGACCACCGCGGATTCCACCTCGCCGAGGCCGACGACGAGATCATGGCCGGGTCCCTCGTGGACCTCGCGTACCGTCGCACCACGGGCGTCTGGGACGACACGGCGCACGACACGCTCACTCCCGTGGCGACCGTCAATTCGTGGGAGGCGAGCCTCACCGTGCCCGGCGGCGCGCAGGTGCCGGCGTGGGCGATCAGCTCAGTGACCGTCGCCCCCACCCACCGTCGGCGGGGGATCGCCCGCGGTCTCCTCGAGGCTGAACTGCGCACCGCGGCAAGCGCCGGGCTGGCGCTCGCGACCCTCACGGTGAGCGAGTCGACGATCTACGGGCGGTTCGGGTTCGCCCCGGCGGCGTTCGCGACCGAGGTCACGATCAACACCCGCCGTGCGCGCTGGACCGGCCCCGAGGTGCCGGGCCGGCTGCACTTCATCACGGCGCAAGAGTTCCGTGCGCAGATCCCCGCGCTCCACGACCGCATCCGAGCCGCAGGCACCGGAACCAGCTCGGGAGCGGGCCAGATCGACGCGTGGGGGCTGCGCTGGGACGGCTTCGCCGGCATCGTGACCGACGACAAGGCACGCGCCAAGTCGCTGCGGTTCATCAGGTATGACGACGAGGCAGGCGAACTGCGCGGTCTCGCCGCTTACCGCGTCTCGGGCGGCGAGCCCGACTACGCGGCCCACACCCTGAGCGTCGAGTACCTCGCGAGTGAGACCGACGATGCCTACGCCGCGCTGTGGCGCTACCTCCTCGAGGTCGACCTCGTGAGCACCGTCACCGCGCTCGACAGGCCCGTCGACGAGCCTCTCGCGTGGCAGGTGAGCGACATGCGCGCCGTGAAACTGGCACCCTACGACCATCTCTGGACGCGCCTGCTCGACGTCCCTGCAGCACTCGCGGCGCGCACCTACGCGGCCGACCTCGAGACGGTGATCGAGGTTGCCGACGACCTCGGTTTCGCATCCGGCCGCTTCGCCGTCTCGATCACGGACGGCACCGCAAACATCGAGCGAACGGATGCCCCCGCCGCACTGGCGCTGCGGGTCAACGAACTCTCCGCGCTGTACCTGGGCGGAGTCTCGGCGCAGGCACTCGTGGCGGCGGGCCGCATTTCGGAGGCGGAGAGTGGCACGGCCGCATCCCTCGACACCGCGTTCCGCACGGCCCGCGCCCCGTGGCTCTCGTTCTGGTTCTGATCGGCACAGTTCTGATGCGGCCTAGTTCTGATTCAGCTCGAGCGCTAGATTCGCTTGCATGACGTTCCAGGCCTACCTCGACACCGTCCTCGCCAAGACCGGGCTCGGGCCCAAGGAGTTCCGCGCTCTCGCGCAGGAGAAGGGCTACCTGCAGCCCGGTGTGAAGACGGGCACGATCACCGCGTGGCTCAAGGAGGACTACGACTTGGGCCCCGGCCACGCCATGGCGATCGTCTCGACGTTCAAGGAGCAGCCGAGCGACGAGAGCCGCATCGACAAGCAGCTCTCGGGGGCGAAGGCACACTGGCGGCCCGCGTACGAGTCACTCCTCGCCACCGTCCAGTCGTTCGGCGAGGTGGCCGTCGACCCGACAGACACCTACGTGAGCTTCACCAAGCCGAGGCCGCCGAAAGTCGCCGCGAAGTTCGCGATCGTGGCGTTCACCGCCGATCGCCTGGACATCGGGATCAAGCTCAAGGGTGTCGACGCGGGCGGCCGGTTCGAGGCCGCGGGCTCGTGGAACGCCATGCTCACGCACCGGGTGCGGGTGGCGGATCCGGCCGACATCGACGCCGAGGTCGTCGATTGGCTGCGTCGGGCGTACGACGCGGCGTAGCTTTCAGCGCCCGGCTGCATAGCCCTGGCCGCCGCGCGGGTTGGCAGCGCCGAAGAGCAGGCCGTCGGCGCTCACTCCCACCGATGAGAGCCTGCCGAGCTCCCAGTCGCCCACGGTCGTGACGACGTGACCGCGGGCCTCGAGGTCGGCGATCACGGATGCCCCCAGCCGGGCCTCGGCAACGACACCGCCGGGCACCCACTCGCGCGGCCAGAACGAGTCCGGGAACGCGGTGGAGTGGAACGCGGGCGCGTCGATCGCCGCCTGCGGACTGTACCCGCCCACGATCGTGCGCAGCAGGTAGAGCAGCTGCCACGTGTCCTGCTGGTCGCCGCCGGGGGAGCCGAGGGCGGTCACCGGTGTGCCGTCCCTAAGCACGAGGGTCGGCGTGAGGGTCGTGCGCGGCCGGTGGCCGGGCCGCAGCGCGGAGGGTGACGCGGCGTCGAGCCACGTCGTCTGCAGGCGGGTGCCCAGGCAGAACCCCAGGCCGGGGATCGCGGGCGACGACTGCAGCCAGCCGCCCGAAGGCGTGGCCGAGATCATGTTTCCCCAGCGATCCACCACGTCGATGTGGCACGTGTCACCGCGGGTCTCCCCGGTGGGGAGCACCACGGCTCCGCCCGTGAGCCCGGATGACTCGCCCGAGGTTGCGGCGACGAGAGTCGGGCGGAACCCGCCGCGCTCGACGAGGCCGGGCCGGAACTCGAGGGATGCCTCATCCGTCACCAGTTCGCGCCGAGCCGCGGAGTATTCGGCCGAGAGCAGGGTCTGCAGGGGCACGTCTGCGTCGCCGTACCAGCTGTCGCGGTCGGCGAGGGCGAGCTTCTCGGCCTCGAGGATGGTGTGCGCACCGAGGGCCGTCGACGGGTCGAGGTGCTCGTCGTCGAAGCCCTCGAGGATGCCGAGCATCTGCAGCAGCGCCGGACCCTGGCCCCACGGGCCCGACTTCGCTATCGTGTGCCCGCGGAATATCGCGGTGACAGCAGGCTCGTACGAGGCGCTGAACCGCTCGAAGTCGGAGCGCCGGATCACCCCCGCGTGCCGGCTGCCCGTCGAGTGCAGGTGCGGCATGCGCACGAAGGCGTCGACCGCCTCGGCGACGAACCCGGCGCTCCACGAGGTGCGGGCGCCGTCGATGCGGTCCTCGCGAGTCGAGCCGCGGGCGGCCAGGACGAGCCGCTCGTACGTGTGCGCGAGCTCGACGTTGGTGCCGATCGTGCGGCCGTCGCCGTACGCCGCCCACAGGGCGTGAGAGGTGGGCCAGTGCTCGGCGAACAGGGTCCCGACGCGCGCGATAGTGGCTCGCACCCTCCCGAGCACCGGATGCCCGTCGCGCGCGTACCCGATGGCGAAGGCCAGCACATCCGCCAGTTCCCACGTGCCGTGATCCCGCAACAGCAGGAGCCACGCGTCGACGGCACCGGGGATCGCGGCGGCCAGCGCCCCCGAGCCGGGAACCAGCTCGAGCCCCTCGGCCCGGAAGTGCTCGATGGTCGCGCCCTCGGGAGCTGGGCCCTGGCCCATGAGCACGGTGGGCTCGCCTGCCGCGACCGAGATGATGCCGACCAGGTCGCCACCAGGGCCGTTGAGGTGCGGCTCGACGACGTGCAGCACGAACGCTCCCGCGACCGCGGCATCGAACGCGTTGCCGCCTCGCTCCAGTACGGCCTGCGCCGCGGCTGTCGCCAACCAGTGCGTGGAGGCGGCCATCCCGAAACTGCCCTGCAGGGTCGGACGGGTGGTGAAACTCGGCGGGGGAGTGAAAGTCGGTGCTGGAGTGAAAGTCATCTCTTCGAGGCTAACCGGCAATCCGAAAACCGGGGTACACCGAATAACTCACAACGAGAGGCCACCCCATGACCACAGCAATGGTTCACATCCCCCGATCACGTGCACGCCACATCGCCCTCATCCCCAAGGGCAAGGGAATCCTCGAGCGACTCTTCGGCTTCACCCCGAAGCCGCGGCACCGCCGCGAGACGTTCGTCAAGGCGTAGTCCTAGTTGAGCGCTCCGACTTCGCGCAGCTTCGTCTCGAGGGCGGCGTCGGTCGGCTCGACCTGGTGGGTGCCGTCCGGGAACGCGATGACCGGGATGCTCGTGCGTCCGCTAATCGCGAGGGCGGCAGCTGCCCCCTCTTCGACGGCCTCGACATCGACATACGTGTAGTCGACTCCGCGAGCGTCGAGCAGGGCCTTGGAGCGACGGCAGTCGATGCACCAATCGGCGCCGTACATGGTGATGCCCGTGTCAGTCATGGTTCAAGGCTACGTGAAGTGCCGCTGCGAGACCGCGTGCGGTCATCTCGACGGGCATGGCGTCCTCCGACGGCACATGGATGAATCCCGCGGCGACGGACGTGCTGCCCAGCAATTCGTACATGAGCGAATTGCACACATAGCTGCCCGCCGACAGTGACACCTCGGCCCGGATGCCCTCGCCCTCGATCGCGGCGACCATCTGCTTCACCGGCAGGCGCGAGAAACGTGCGGCTTCGCCGCCGGGCTCGACCTCCGCGTCGACCGGCTGCGCTCCCGCGTTGTCAGGAATTCTGGCGTCCCTGAGGTTCACGGCGACGCGCTCGGGCGTGATCGCAGTTCGGCCCGCCGCCACGCCCGTGGCGATCACGAGGTCGGGGGAGTGCTCGGCGATGAGCTGCCTGAGCGCTTCCCCGGCGCGGTCGAACTCCACGGGCAGGGTCGCCGTGACGAGCGTGACGGTGCCCATGCCGGCCTGCCACTCGCGCGCGACGATCGCGACGGCGTCTGCCGAGGCGTTGCGCTCGGCCCCGTCGAAGGGGTCGAAACCTGTCAGGAGCACGGTGGTCATGTCTCAACGCTACCCATCTCGCCGCTCAGAACGGGGGCGGGTCTGCAGTTCGGGTGTGGCCGGTCGGGCTCGTCCAGACCGTGACCTCGGAACCCGGCGACGTCTCCACCTTCCAGCGGGTCTGGTGCTTCATGGTGTGATGGGAGCGACAGCGGGGAGCGAGGTTGTCGGCCGTGGTCAGTCCGCCCTCGGTGTAGGCGGTGGTGTGGTCGAGGTCGCAGTTGATGGCGCGCCTGCCGCATCCGGGGAAGTCGCAGGTAGCGTGCTGCACCCGGATCCAGCGCCGCAGCGCCGCCGTGGTGCGGTACTGGGTCGGATCCATCTGCAGCACGGCGCCCGTGACGGGGTGGCTCAGCAACCTCGTCACCGACGGGACACCGCCTGCGAGGCCGCGGGCAGTCTCGAGATCGATGGGGCCGACACCTTCCAGAAGCGCCGCCTGCTCCCCTCGACCGAGCAGGGAGAGCGCGGGAATGGTGATCGCAACGGTGACCCTGGAGTGCTCGGCATCGCCGATGAGCAGGTCTGCGAACACGTCGGCCCGCACTTGCGTCATGGTCCGCGACTCGTCTGCCTCGGCGAACAGCTCGAACGCGCTGCCGTCCACCTGGGCATTGATCTGCGTGATCTTGTCCATGGGGAGGTAGGCGCTCAGCCACCCCATGCCGTCGCGATCAGGTTCAGACCAGACTCCGCGCCGCTGCATGGCGAGTTCGTGGCGCTCGACCAACTCGGTCGAGTGCAATTTCTCGCGCAGGGCCCGAGCCTTCGCACGGAACCTCGCCGGGGTCAGCGCCTTCGCCGGCTGCAGGAGAGCCTCATCGAACGCCGCCCACAGGTGCTCTGGCAGCTCGAGAACCACTGTCGAGGCCTCCCGCGCATTCTGAGTGGAGATCTCGCCCTCGCAGAACCAGGACCACAGCCGGGGCATCCGTGCTCGCAGAGTGCTCGACACGAGGGCATGGTTGCGCACGGTCGATTCGGCGAGGTTGAGGCGCACCGCGAGGTCGGCGGCCGCGGCCCGCACCGCGAGCTCCCTCATGTCGCCGCGCAGGAACACCTCGTCGACGAAGACGCCCGGATGCTCCGCCGCTTCGCGCAGGGTCTCGTCAATGGAGCGGAACACCACTGCCGACGCCCGCCACTGCGCGTGCTGGGCGACCTCGGCCTCAACCATGCCGAACTCCACGCGCGTGTGCGGCAACGTCGGGTCGAGCAACGGAGACTTCATACCAGTATGAGATCAGCGACCACCGACAAAAGAGCTCCGGGACGAGAAAGCCGGGGGAGAGCTCTGCCGAAGGGGCCGCTGTGGAGGAGCCTCAGAACAGCGTGGCGGGCCCCTCGGGCTGCGCGAGTTCGGCGTCGGCAGTCCGCACGCCGCCCGGATACCCCGGTCCGGTGTCGGGGGAGAGCCCCCGAGCGTAGGCCTCCGCGGCACCGCGGGCGCGGGCATCCGCCGCCTCGTTAAGGACGTGACCCACATGGCCCTTGACCCACTCGAAGCGGTAGCGGCGGCCCACGAGGGCCGCATCGATCTGCTTGAGAAGGTCGAGATTCATGACGGGTTTGCCGTCACCCTTGCGCCAGCCCTTGGCTTTCCAGCCGGGCATCCACTTGGTCACGGAGTTGATCACGTACTGGCTGTCGCACAGGATGTGCAGGTCGTCGTCGACGTGCGCGGTAGCCCTGAACAGGTCGAGCACGGCCATGAGCTCGCCCTGATTGTTCGTCGCGTGCTTCCAGCCACCGGCCGCCCACGTGGTGTCGTCGACGTACCAGGCCCAGCCTGCGGGTCCGGGGTTGCCGAGAGCGGATCCATCGGCGGCAGCGGTGATAGTCATCACGTCTAGGGTATCGACCATGCCCTCCTACCGAGTCACCATGGTCGTCGGCGCGCTGCGCGGTTCGCCCGACGCTGTGCTCCCGGCGGCGCGCGCTGCGGCCTCCGGGGTGGCCGTGCTCGAGGCGTCCGACATCCAGGTCGTGCGGGGAGAGGCGCGCATCGTCGTGCGATTCACCGCCGACGATCGCGAGGTTGCCGCGCAGGTGGCGCAGCACGTCGCGTCGGCCACGGGCGGTGCCGTCGACGTGACCGGCTGGCGGCTCACCGAACGCGTGGGGGCGCGCTGGCAATAAACGATGAGGGACGGATGCTCGGGCATCCGCCCCTCACCGAGCTCAGGAGTCGGGTCGTCGGCGTCAGCCGGCCACGGGCAGCATCCCGGTGACCACGAACGCGGTTGCGGGATCATCCGGCGTGACCTGCAGGCCAGCGTTGTAGTCGACGCCGTCGAGGTTCACCACACACGTTGTCGTGGTTCCGGCATCGAGTGACGGGAACGGCACGCAGTCGACTGCGGCGACGTCGAAGGTCTTGGCGAGGTCGACGCGGAGCTGGGCCTCGACGCCGTCCTGGGTCAGCAGGTTCGCGCGTTCCTGGGCGGTGAGCGTCACCACGGGCGTCGGAATCGAGGAGCTGTCCGCGGGCACCGACGGCACGAGTGACGTCAGGATCGCCGGATTGCCGACGAGCACGAAATACAACAGCGCGACGAGAGCAACGGACGACAGCAGGTAGACGACGACCATCGCGGCGCCTCGCATCCCGACCCGGATCATCCGCGCGACGAAGTAGAAGAAGGGCAGCAGCACCCACCACAGCGAGGGGGCGCGGTAGCCGCGCTCGGTCAGATGGCGAACATCCTGGCGGGCCAGGAGGAACGTCATTGCGAACCCGACTATCGACAGCCCACCCTGCACGAGGAACGGGTTCACGAGCGAGAGCACCGTGGTTCCGGCGATCAGGAGGGCACCGAGCCACAGCGGAGACGCGGCGTAGAGCCATCCGGCGAAGGTCTGCGAACTGCCCGTGGGGATGTCGGCCTTCTCGGCGAACGACTCCTGCCAGCCCTGCTCGCGCACCGGGGCATATCCGCCGGCCACGCGGGCGCGGTTCACGCTCGAGAGCGAGGGGTCGATCTCGACGACGGCCTGTGGCTCGGGTTGCGGCTCGGACTCGTGTGCGGGTGCGGGTGGCGCTACGACCGCCGGTGCCGCCGTGGCGGGCGTCGCCACCGACCGAGGCTCGGGGTCCGGCTCGCCCTGCACGAGAGCGCCCACCTGAGCCCGCAGCTCACGGCGCGAGCGCGCTTGGTCGGTGGTCTCGCGAACCGGGGCATGGACGATGGGCGCAGCACTCTGCACGACCGGTGCAGCAACAGGCTCGATATCGCGGAACTCGTTGGTCCAGCCCGTGCCCGACCAATGCCGCAGCCGGGTGGCGTTGGGTCGATCGGGGTACCAGCCCTCCGGCGGTAGCCCTGAAGTTTCTGCCATGCGTTTCTTGTCGACCGCTAGTAGCGGGTCTGCTCCGTCGTCATCTGGGTGGTGAGTGGTCCTCCGAGGATCTCACGCAGCTGCCTGCGGGTGAGAGTGTTCGGATCGTGAGGAGCCGGCGCCGACCGTTCGGGGGTCGACGCCAGCCTGCTTGGGGTACTGCGTACCGTCGCGAAATCGGGAACCATGTCGATGACGAGCGGGCGCACCTCGGTCGACCACTGGTCGCCGTCCCACCAGCGGAGCTGCTCGGCCCCAGACTGGTCCGGGTACCATCCTGCGGGAACAACCCCGCGCTCGATCAATGACATTCTCGGCCCCCCGCCGTACTCAGTTACGTCCCCGACTGTAGCGAGCGGGCATCCGGGCAGATCAGTCCCACTATGGGGATGACCCGTTAGCGGGTCAGCAGGCCCTGGCGGTCCGGATGCTCGTCGAACCACTGCCCGACGTACCAGCACATCGGCACGATGCGGCGGCTCGAGTGCGCCTCGACGTCGTCGACGGCGAACTCCACGACCTCGCCCGCGTAGCCATTGCCCCGCAGGTGCGGTTGTGTGTAGGTGTGGTGGAAGGAGATCGCGTTGCCGTTGATGGCGTAGTCGACGAGGGCAGCGAGGTGCCCCTCGATGGTGAGGGTGTACCGCTTGGCATCCGGCTCGTGCGCGAGTTCCTTCATGCACTCAAGCCTAGACACGTAGCGCCGGGAATATCGATGCGAACGCATACGCTGTAGCCACCATGAAGCGCATCGGGTTCCTCTCCTTCGGCCACTATCAGCCCGTTCCGGGGTCGGTATCGCGCACGGCCGGCGACGCGCTCATCCAGAGTGTCGAACTCGCGGTGGCAGCGGAGGAGCTCGGCGTCGACGGCGCCTACGTTCGCGTGCACCACTTCGCGAACCAACTCGCAAGCCCGTTCCCGCTGCTCGCGGCCATGGGCGTGCGCACGAAGACCATCGAACTCGGGACCGCGGTCATCGACATGCGCTACGAGAACCCGCTCTACATGGCGGAGGACGCGGCAGCCGCCGACCTCTTGTCGGGAGGCCGACTCCAGCTCGGTCTGAGCCGTGGGTCGCCCGAGACCGCCCTCAACGGCTACGAGTCGTTCGGCTACGTGCCAGCAGAGGGCCGGGATGCCGCAGACGACGCCCGCGCGAAGACCGAGCTGTTCCGCGCCGCGATCAACGGCGCCCCCGTCGCTCAGACCGCTCGCGGGGGAGGACTCCTCGCCATTCAGCCGCAGTCGCCCGGCCTCGCCCAGCGCATCTGGTGGGGGTCCGGCACGCGCGCGACAGCGAAATGGACGGGGGAGCAGGGCATGAACCTCATGAGTTCCACGCTCCTCACCGAAGACACCGGCGTGCCCTTCGACGAGCTGCAGGCCGAGCAGATCGAGATCTTCCGCTCGGCGTGGACGGAGGCCGGACACGAGGGCACCCCACGCGTGTCGGTGAGCCGGAGCATCCTGCCGATCACCACCGACGAAGACCGCGCGTACTTCGGCCGCGAGCGCAACAGCGAAGACCAGGTGGGCTACCTCGACGGCGGCCTCGCGCGTTTCGGCAAGAGCTACGTGGGCGAGCCCGACGACATCGTCGAGCAGCTACGCACGGATGCCGCGGTGCAGGCCGCGGACACCGTGCTCGTGACCGTCCCGAACCAACTGGGCGTCGAGTACAACGCGCGGCTGCTCGGCACTATCGTGCAGGATGTCGCGAAGCCCCTCGGTTGGCGCGACTGACGACTCACAACTCACGGGTGATGTAGATGCTGTCGCCGTGCACGGGATCACGGTCGACGCGGTCGGTCTCGATGAACTCGAGCTTGGCGAGCACGCGGCGGGATGCCGTGTTCCAGTCGCGCACGGTCGCCCACAGCCGCCGGTAGCCGGACTCACGGGCCCACTCGACGACGGCCCGTGCCGCTTCGGTGGCATAGCCCTTTCCCCACTCCCGGCGGAGGAACTCGTACGCGATCTCGGGCTCATCGGGCTGCCCGTGAACATTGTCGATGAGGCCGCAGTAGCCGATAACGTCACCGTCGACCGACACCATGAACAGCCCCGGCTGCGCGCCAGCTCGGATGCGCTCCTCGAGCTCGGCGATCGTGGGGTGCCCGTCCGCGTCGAGGCGCCGGTGCCCAGGCGCGCGCGGGTCGCGTTCCGCCCAGAGTTCGCGCTGCACTGACGCATCCGAGACGCGCGCCGGACGCAGGAGCAGTCGATCCGTGGTCAACTCCGTCGCCATGATCCGACGCTAGCTGACCTAGGCTCGACCCGTGCGCCGACTCCTTGGTCCAGTCATCCTGCTCGCCCTCGCGTTCCTGGCGGTCCCCACCGCCGCGCACGCCGACACCTCGGACTTCACGTTCGACTCCTACCACGCCGACTACACGCTCACGCGAGCGGCGGACGGGACATCCGAGCTGGCCGTCGTGGAGACGATCGTCGCGGTCTTCCCCGACTACGACCAGAACCGCGGGATCATCCGCGCGATCCCGAACGACTACGACGGCGTCGACCTGGGCACGGAGGTGTCGTCGGTCGTCGACGAGAACGGCAACCCGGTCGCGTACGAGCTCTACACCGACGGCGGCTTCCTGGATGTCTCGCTCGGCACCGACGACTTCGTGCACGGTGCGACGACCTACGTCATCAGCTACACGCAGCAGAACGTCGTCCGCCACTTCGACGACACCAACTCCGACGAGTTCTACTGGGATCTCAACGGCACCGGCTGGGACCAGCCGTTCGGCACGGTCTCGGGGGTGCTGCACGTCGACCCGTCGCTCGTGCCCGCCCTGTCCGGCAACACCGCCTGCTATGCAGGTCCCGAGGGCTCGAAAGCGACCTGTCCGGTTACGGCCGAGTCGCCCGACTTCTCCGTCTCCGTCGACAACCTCGGCCCGCACGAGAACGTCACTCTGGTCGTCGGCTTCGACACCGGCACCTTCGTCACACCCGTACCGACCCGCGGGGTCGTGCAGCCCATCCCGTGGTACGTCGACCTGCTCTCCGGCGCGCTCGGCGTGCTGGGCCTCGGCACGCTCGGGGCGGCGATCGCGGCGCGCGTCCGGTCCGGCAGGGGAGCCGCCGGCCGCGGGACGGTCATCGCCCAGTACTCCGAGCCCGAGGGAATCACCATCCTGCAGGCCGCGTACCTCGAGTCCCGGCCCGCGGCCGCGATTCCCGCGGCCCTCGTGCGCCTCGCCGTCCGCAAGAACATCCGCATACTCGCCTACGCCGTTGAGGGCACAGACGAACCGTACTCGCTGCAGTACCTGAGCTCCGACCGCACGAACGCCGAGGATCAGGCCATCCTCGACGTGCTCTTCGGCGCCAACCCCGAGCCGGGCGTCACGACGCCGTTCGGGGAGTCGCAGCAGGCCGAGGCGGTCGCGCTCCAGTCCCTCGGCGCGCAGGCCGAGGCGTCACTGGTGAGTGCGGGGTTCAAGGAGCGCCCGCCTGGCCTCGGAGTCGGCATCGCGCTGGTGGTGGTTCAGATCGTGCTCGGCCTCGTCGCCATCGGCACGCTCGTCGTGTCCGCGGGCGCGTTCAACAACATCAGCAGCTTCCTGTGGCCGACAGTCCTTCTCGGCACGGTGGCGTTCATCGTGACCGCGGTGCTCGCCCGCCGCCCGCTGCGCTTCACCGCTAAGGGGCAGGAGGCGCACGAGTTCCTGCTCGGCATGAAGCTCTACCTGACCGTGGCGGAGGAGGAGCGCCTGAAGTTCCTGCAGAGCCCCACCGGCGCCGAGCGCATCGACGTGGGTAACAACCAGGAGATGATCAAGCTGTACGAGAAGCTCCTGCCGTGGGCGGTGCTGTGGGGCGTCGAGGACCAGTGGTCCCACGAGCTCGCTGTGCGCATCGAGGCCGACCCGTCGCAGCAGCAGCCCGACTGGTTCGTGGGGCAGAGCGTGTTCAACGCGGCCGTGTTCTCGAACGCGATCGGCGGCTTCCAGACCACGATCAACCCGCCGATTTCGGGCAGCGGCACGAGCTGGTCGAGCAGCGGCAGCGGCTTCGGGTCAACGTTCAGCGGCGGGTCGTTCGGCGGCGGCTTCTCCGGTGGCGGAGGAGGAGGCGGGGGTGGCGGCGGGCGCTAGTCCGTCGCGTCGGCGAGCGTCTCGCCCGTCGGGTCTTCGGCCGAGGCATCCGCGAGCTGGGCGCCGCCGACGGGCGTGCCCTGCCAGCTGACCAGCGTCCAGCCCGCTTCAGGGGAGCCCTCGAGCTCGATCACGCCGGTGTTGTCGATGTCGTGCTGGCCCGCGTACGACGGCGGCACGTTGGTGGCGCGACCGGCGACCCACACCCGGATCGCCGCTCCGTGGCTCACCACGACGGCATTCTCATGGGCAGCGGCAACCACGGCGATGTCGGCATCGAACCGCTCGAAGAACGCATGGCCGTCTGTGCCGCCGGGCATGACGGGGGAGAGGTCGCCCGATCCCCAGGCGAAAGCAGTCTCGAGGTAGGTGCGGACGCTGGCGCGGTCGCGCAGGTCTTCCAGGTCGCCGGCCTCGATCTCGTGGATGCCCGGCAGCACCTGCACGGCGAGCCCGCGCGCCTCGGCCAAGGGGCGGGCGGTGAGCTGGGTGCGCACGAGCACGCTCGCGTAGACCGCCTCGACGGGCGTGTGCTTCAGAGCCCGCGGGATCATCACGGCCTGGCGTTCACCGAGGGTGGTCAGCCCCGGTCCAGGCACCGCCGTGTTGAGGCGCCCTTCGACGTTAGCGGGAGTCTGGCCATGGCGGATGAGAAGAAGACGCACACCGCAAGCCTAGGTCGGCGCGGTGAACTCCCGGCGAACTAGGCCTTGGCGGGCAGAGACTTCTCGATCAGGGAGACGATCTCGGGGGCATCCGGCTCGGTCTTCGGACGGAAGCGGTGCACGACGCCGTTGGCGACGACGAACTTCTCGAAGTTCCACTGCACCTTGCCCGCCTTGCCCGCGGCGTCCTCGGTCTTGGTGAGCTCCTTGTAGAGCGGGTGCGCGTTCTTGCCGTTGACCTTGACCTTGTCGAACATCGGGAAGGTGACGCCCCACGTGAGGGAGCAGTACTCCTTGATGGCGTCCGTGCTGCCGAGCTCCTGCAGGAACTGGTTGCTCGGGAAACCGAGGACGGTGAACCCACGCTCGCCGTACGTCTTCTGCAGCTCCTCGAGCTTCTCGTACTGGGGAGCGAGTCCGCAGCGCGAGGCTACGTTCACGATGAGTACGACCTTGTCCTCGTACTCGGCAAGGGAGGTGGTGCCCCCATCGATGGTGGTGAGGGGAATCTCTGAAATGGTGGTCACGTCTACAACATACGCCTGCCAACCCGGGAGTATGGTCGAAAGGACAAGAGATCAAAGGAGATCCATGTTCCGCAGCCCGTTCCCCGACGAAGTCATCCCGAACGTGAGCGTCTACGACTTTCTGTTCGCCGACCTCAGCAGCGATGATGCAGCGCGCGTCGCCCTCGTCGACGGCACCTCGGGTGCCGAGACCACCTACGGGCAGCTCGTCGGCCAGATCGACGGTATAGCGGGCGCCCTCGCCGCGCGGGGAGCGGCAGTCGGCACCGTCATCGGGATGCTCTGCCCCAACGTGCCCGTCTTCGCGAGCGTGTTCCACGGCATACTGCGCGCGGGAGCTACCGCGACCACGATCAACGTGCTCTACACCGCGGATGAGATCGCCAACCAGCTGCGCGACTCCGGCGCGAGCTTCCTGTTCACCGTGTCACCGTTCCTGCCGCAGGCGCTCGAGGCGGCAGCGGCCGTGGGCATCGATGCCGAGCACCTCATCGTCATCGACGGCGCTGAGGGGCATCCGTCGGTCAAGGACCTGCTCGTGCAGCAGGCCGCGGCTCCGACCGTGAGCTTCGACCCCGCCACGCACCTCGCCGTGCTGCCGTACTCGTCGGGCACCACGGGCCTGGCCAAGGGCGTCAAGCTCAGCCACACCAACCTCGTCGCCAACGTCGTGCAGTGCCGTCCCGTGCTCGATGTCGAGCGTGACGACCGCGTGCTCGCGCTGCTGCCGTTCTTCCACATCTACGGGATGACCGTGCTCCTCAACATCGCCCTGAAGAAGCGGGCCCGGCTCGTGACGATGCCGAAGTTCGACCTGCCCGAGTTCCTGCGGATCATCCAGGAACACGGATGCACCTACCTCTTCATCGCGCCGCCCATCGCCGTCGCACTCGCCAAGCACCCGCTCATCGAGCAGTACGACCTCTCGTCGGTGCGCGCCATCCTCTCGGGCGCGGCCCCCTTCGACACGGCCCTCGCCAACGCCGTCGCCGCACGCCTGAAGACGCGCGTGCGCCAGGGCTACGGCATGACGGAGATGAGCCCCGTCTCGCACGTGATCCCGCCGGACCGCGACGACATCCCGCTCGGGTCGATCGGCGTGCCGGTCGCGAACGTGGAGTGCCGCATCGTCGATGTCGAGACCGGCGAGGATGCGGCCCCCGGCGAGTCGGGCGAGCTGCTCGTGCGCGGCCCCAACATCATGCTCGGCTACCTGGGCCGTGAGGATGCGACCCACGACACCCTCACCGACGACGGGTTCCTGCACACGGGAGACATCGCGCGCGTGGACGACGACGGAGTCTTCTGGATCGTCGACCGTCTCAAGGAGCTCATCAAGTACAAGGGCTACCAGGTGGCGCCCGCGGAACTCGAGGCACTGCTGCTCACCCATCCGCTCATCGCCGACGCGGCAGTGGTGGGGGCTCCCGACGCGGACGGCCAGGAGGTGCCCAAGGCCTTCGTCGTCAAGGTCGCCGACGCCGAGCTCGACGAAGAGGCCGTGATGGCCTTCGTCGCCGAGCACGTCGCCCCCCACAAGAAGGTGCGCCAGGTGGCCTTCATCGAGGTCGTGCCGAAGTCGAGCTCTGGCAAGATCCTGCGCAAGGACCTCAGGGGCCGGTAAGCGCAGGGCGCGCGGGTATTCTTGCCGGGTGCCCGACAGTCCCATGTCCGCGAGCCCGTACGAGGTGCTCGGGGTCGCTGCTTCCGCCTCCGAGGAGGAGCTGAAGCGGGCGTACCGCAAGGCGCTGCGCGACACCCACCCCGACACCGGGGGAGATCCGCAGCGCTTCAACGCCGTGCAGCTCGCGTGGGAGCGGCTCAGCACCCCGCAGAGGCGGTCCGCCTACGATACCGGCCGTGGCGCGTCACAGGATCGCGCGGCGTTCACCGCACAGGCGGCGAGGCCGCGACAGGACACGCGTCCGAGCACGCGCTCGCACGGGCATCCGGGAGGCTGGCGGCGGGAGCGCTACCTCGACCAGCTGCGCGAGTGGGTGGGCCGCGGCGTGAGCATCGCGGACCCGTACGACCCGGCCCTCGTGCGCAGCGCTCCGCGGGAGATCCGCCGTACCCTCGCCGACGCCCTCGCCGAGGAATCGACTGCCCGCACGCTCAGCACCCTCGGCATCGGCTACACGGTCTGGCACGACGTCGCGACAGACAGCTCAGAGCGCAAGATCGACCACATCGTGCTCGGACCCACGGGACTGTTCGCCATGCTCTCCGAAGACTTCGGCGGGCCCGTGAAAGTACGGCGGGGCGAGCTCATCGGTGAGGCCCTCGACGGCGAGCAGCCCGTGCATGAGCTCGCAGCCCGCGCCAAGATGCTGACGCGCGCGCTGCGGGTGAGGTTCACCGGCCTCGTCATCGTGCTGCCGGATGACGCGATAGACGACCCCGTGACGCCGCTCGGCAGCGTGCGCGGCTCCGCCGCAGTGGCGGTCACGCAGTCGTACGTGGCCATGTTGCTGCGCCAAGGCCTCCCCGGAACGGATCCCATCGGCGGCAACGAGCTGTTCGACGTGCGCACCCGGTTGGGAAGCGTGAGCTACGCCTGAGCGTTGCACAGGTCATGAACACCGTGATCCCCAGCGCCCTCGTCCCGCTGCTCGAGCAGCCCCACTACGGATTTCTCGGCACCATCCGCCCGGATGACACGGTGCAGGTGAACCCGATGTGGTTCCTCTACGACGGCCAGAGCATCCGGTTCACACACACGACGAAGCGCGCGAAGTACCGCAACCTCACGCACAACCCCGCGATGAGCCTCGCGATCATCGATCCGGCCAACCCGTTCCACTACCTCGAGGTGCGCGGGAGGCTCACCGAGGTGATCCCCGACCCCGAGGGCGAGTTCTACGTGGTGCTCGGCAAACGCTACGGGAACGCCGCACAGGAGCCCCCGAAAGACAGCCCCGACCGCGTCATCCTCGTCATGAGCATCGAATCCACGACCACCCAGTAGCGTCGTGGGCATGAACTTCGAGGAACAGGTCGCCGAGGGCACCGCGGTGCCCATCGACGGATGGGACTTCTCCTGGTTCGAGGGCCACGCCACCGAGGTGCGTCCGACGTGGGGCTACTCGGCGCTCGTGACTACCGCGCTCGGCGAGGCACGGGCGAGCCTCGATATCGAGACCGGCGGAGCCGAGGTCTACGCGAAGGCCCTCGGCGCCGCATCCCGTCGCCCTGCCCGCATCGAGGCCACCGAGGGATGGCCCCCGAACCTCGCGATCGCCCGCGTCGCGCTCGAACCGTTCGGCGGTTCCGTGGCAGGGGTCGGCAACGATGACCCGCTGCCGTTCGAGGACGGCGCGTTCGACCTGGTCACGACGAGGTTCCCCTCGGTGACGCCGTGGGCGGAGATCGGCCGTGTGCTCGCACCGGGCGGAACGTTCCTCTCGCAGCAGATCGTGCACGGCACCAATCGCGAGCTCTACGAGTTCATGATGGGGCCGCAGTGGGTCGACCCGGTGTCGGCGGAGGAGCACCTGCGCACGGGCGCCGCGCTGGCGGGACTCGAGGTCCTGCGCTTCGAGCAGGAGTCGCCGCCGCTCGAGTTCTTCGACCTCGCCTCGATCATCGTCTTCTTGCGCAAAGTGGTCTGGACGGTGCCCGACTTCAGCGTGGAGAAGTACGAAGACCGGTTGCACGCCATGTTCGAGTACATCGAGCGCGAGGGCTCGTTCGTGTCGTACGGGCAGCGCGCGCTCGTCATCGCCCGCAAGCCCTGAGCCGCTGCGAGCCTTGGTTGTCGGAACAACTATGGACGTAGGCTTGCAGGAATGACCGAGTGGCTTGATGACGCGCAGCAGTCCGCGTGGCGCAAGCTCATCGAGGTCGTGGAACTGCTGCCGGGGGCCCTCGACTCGCAACTGCGCGGCGACGCCGACGTGAGCCACTTCGACTACTTCACGCTCGCGATGCTCTCGGAGGCACCCGACCGCACGCTCCGGATGACCGCCCTCGCCGAACTCACCAACTCCACGCTGCCCCGCCTCTCGCACGTAGCCACGAGACTCGAGGAGCGCGGATACGTCCATCGCTCGCCCTGCCCAGAGGACCGCCGCGCCACCAACGTCACACTCACGCCCGCCGGCTGGCAGAAGGTCGTCGACACGGCACCGGGCCACGTGGAGACCGTGCGCCGCCTCGTGTTCTCGGGCCTCGACGGCTCGGACGTCGCCGATCTCGACCGCATCATGGCGCGGATCCTCGAACACCTGCAGCGCTAGGGTTCACCCGCTGTTCGCCTCGCCATGGTCCAAGGTTGGGCCAGTCGAATAGCGCGGTGACGACGAATAGACGGTGGGGCACTTAGGCTGGTGTCTTCTGTTTGGGAAGGTACGCAGGTCAGTGATCCGAGTAATCAGTTACAACCTCCGCAAGAACCGCGCGATGAAGGAGCTCGTCGAGCTCGCGAAGACGCCGGACCTTGACGCCCTTTGCCTCCAGGAGTGCATCGCTGCCGAACTCCCCGCGGAGATCGGCGACCTCCACCTCGCCGACGCGACGAAGCGCAACCGTCTCGGCCTTGCCGTGTACTACCGCCGCGACCGCTACGAGCAGCTGGCCAGCCAGTCGTTCAGCCTCAAGAAGTCGTTCCACGACATGGTGTTCACACCCACGCCCGAGCGCCTCGTCGGCACCAAGCTCGTCGACCGGGAGTCGGGCCATGAGCTCGTTCTGGCCTCGTTCCACGCGGCGCCCCTCACGGCCCTCAATTCACTGCGCCGCAAGCAGATCAAGGCCGCGCACGAGCTGCTTCAGGAGCTCGGTAATGGCGTGCCCATCATCATGGTCGGCGACTACAACTACCCGCTGTTCCAGGACGGCCTTTCCGACAAGGTGGCCAAGACCGGCTACGACCTCACCCTGAGCGACCGGCGCACCTACACGGCGTACAAGTTCTTCCGCGGCCACTTCGACTTCGTCACGTCGCAGGGCTTCACTATCGAGAACGTCGAGACCATGCCGCGCGGCTCCTCCGACCACATCCCGATCCTGGTGACCGCCGCCTACGGCGCTATCCAGAAGGATGCCGCGGCCTGAGTTCGGGCCTGAGCTGATGCACGTCGTCCACCTCCTCGAACGCTGGGGCGCGGAGAGTCCACCCGGCGACCTGCGCCTCGGAGGTGCGATGGGCCTCACCGCTCGTGTTCTGCTGGCGGTGCTGCTCGCAGCATCCGGAGTCCTCGCCGTGGCGCTCGTGGTGGTGCTGTGGACCGGGGAGACCCCCGGATGGTGGTTCTCACTGCTCTTCACCGTCATCATCGTGGGGCTCGACGTTGCGCTGTGGGCCGCCTACGTCGCGAGCATCCGGAACGGAACCGAAGCAGTCGCGGCGCAGGCCAGGTGGAACGCAGCCCTCAGCAGCGTCCGGATGCTCCCCGGCACCGTCACTGCCCGCACCGTGGCCACCATCGAGGACGGCACCGTAGACGCGTTCGACCTCACCGTTGATGCGGGTCATCCCGTGACAGCAGCGTGGAAGCGCCGGTCACGTGTGGGCCTGCTGCAGACCCAGGTGCCCGGCGTGGGCGCGCCAGTTCGAGTGTGGACGACCGCGGTGGCCGGCGATCCGATCGTCGTCGAAGTGCTCGACCCGAGCGTGGTCGGCTGAGATACGCCGACTAAGAGAACTCTCACACCGCTGGACACCCCGAACGGCGACAATGGGAGCATGCGGCCGATGCGAACGTCGATAGTTGTCGCTGTTGTCGCCTGCGCGACGGCAGTGCTCGCGGTCACCTTCGTGAGCGGACTGGGCATCGCGGATGAGGCGGGAAAGCCCCTCGGCGTGCCCGCGGTAGCGGTCTCGCCCGGCCCGTCGAGCGTTCCCTCGCCGACACCTACTCCGACGACCGATGCGCCGAATGTCGTCGACGCGCCGCCCCCGGTCGTCGTGGAGCTCGATGACCACGGCGGCGACAACGGGAACTCCGGCAGAGGCAACTCTGGCAAGGGTGGCGGCAGCGACGACGGCTGACATGAGAGACCTCTCATGCTCGCCTCGTAAACGTCTTAGATGCCGACGAGAGCCTGAAGGTGCGGCACCAGCGCCGCACTGACGAAAGGCAGACCATGTCACTGTTCACACCCCGTCGTATCGCCGCCGGGTCCGCGATCGTCGTCGTGGGATTTCTCGGCGCCACGAGTGTGGCGTTCGCCCAGGCGGGCAGCGATGTCTCGACGAACCCGCGTCCCACCTCGAGCAGCACGCCGGTCTCCACGCCGAGCCCGAGCGCCACCCACACGGACGACCCGGCAACCCACGACGTGGGCGACGACCACGGCATTGACGATCACGGCAATGACGACCCGGCCACCCACGACGTGAACGACGACCACGGGGGAGACCGGGACGGCGCCGACGACAGAGCCGGGCACGGCAACTCGGGCCACTCCGGCAAGGACGACGACCAGGGCGACAACGGCGGGCACGGCAGCGACGACTGACCGTTGCGGGGTGCCGGCTCAGCGCAGCCGGTACCCCGCACCGCGCACGGTCTCGATGCGCCCCGCACCGAGCTTCGAGCGCAAGTAGCCCACGTAGACGTCGACCACGTTCGATCCGGGGTCGAAGTCGTAGCCCCACACCCGGCTCAGCAGTTGCTCGCGGCTGAGCACGCGACCGGCGTGGCGCATGAGCTCCTCGGCCAAGGCGAACTCCCGTGCCGACAGCTCAACCTCCCGACCCTCGACCCGAACCGTACGCGCATGCAGGTCCAGTTCGAGCCCCTCCACGGTGAGCACGGGTTCGATGATCTTGCTGGCGTCAGCGAGCCTCAGCCGGATGCGCGCCAGAAGCTCGTCGAACCGGAAAGGCTTCGGCATGTAGTCGTTGGCTCCGCCCTCGAGGCTCGCGAGGGTATCTTCGGCCGAGGTCCGCGCCGTCAGGACGATCACCGGCAGCGCCACACCCGCCGCACGAACCCGGCGCATCACCTCGTAGCCGTCGATGCCCGGCAGACCGATGTCGAGAACCAGGAGGTCGGCGTTGCCCGACAGGGCAAGTTCAAGCGCCTCAGGGCCCGTCGAGACCACCGTCGTGGTGAAGCCCGCCGCGCGCAGCCCCTTGTCGATGAACGACGAGATACGGGACTCGTCCTCGGCGATCAGGATGCGGCTCACGACCGCGCCTCCACGAACGGGATGTCGATGGTGAATGTCGAACCCCGAACTGATGCCGTGCCGCCGTGCGCCCGCGCGATGGCCGCCACGATAGCGAGGCCGAGGCCCGAGCCCGTGGCACCGCGACCTCCACCACTTCCGCGGGCGAAGCGCTCGAAGACCGCCTGTGCAGGGTCGCCGTGGACGCCCGCGCCGTCATCCTCCACCGAGAACAGGAGCCTCTCGCCCCGCACCCGACTCGCTATGCGAACGTCGCCGGCGCCGTGCGTGACAGCGTTCGACGCGAGCTGGAGCACGGCCTGCGTGATGCGGTCGGGGTCGAGCACCGCCGTGACGTCCGCGGCCTCGGTTACCGTCCACGCGCGACCCGCAGCGAGCGCCGCGGCCTTGAGCCCGATGGTGTGTGTGAGCGCCGCGACCGGCGCGGGCGCGGCGGCCATCCGCAGCGGGCGCTGCAGGTCCGAGAGTTCGGCGATGTCGCGCACGAGACCCGCCATGCGGTCGAGTTCGTCGAGGGCGAGATCGCGCGTCGCGCCCACATCGGCCGGATCATCCGGGCTCATGACCTCGAGGTGCCCGCGCACGATCGTGAGCGGAGTCTTGAGCTCGTGCCCGACGTCGTCGAGGAGCCTGCGCTGCCCCTGCAGGGCCGCGTCGAGGCGGTCGAGCATGTCGTTGACGGTCACGGTCAACTCGGAGACGTCATCGGTGCCCACGACGTCGATGCGCTCGGAAGGATCGGAGGCGGTGATGCGCGCCGCTGTCTCGCGCAGGCGCCGCACGGGAGCCAGCAGGCGACCAGCGACGAGCCAGCCGACGAGGCCGACCGCCAGGAGCGCAGCGAGGGCGACGAGGGCGAATGTGGTGAACGCGTCGTTGAGGGGCGCAAGCGCCGTCCGCAGGTCAGTGGCGACAACGAATACGCCACGCCGGGCGTCGCCGTCGACGGTCACGGGGATCGCCACGTACCGCAGGCTCGTCGCGTCGCCCACGGCCGTGCCCCGCACGACTTCGCCGCCCGATGTTTCCTGCAGCACACGCAGGACGAACTCGGCGTCGCGCTCGGGATGCAGGGGAGTGTCCCCTCCCGGAACCACCGCCGTCGCGCTGTCGAGCAGAGCGAACGTGGCTTCGCCCGACGCGGGTCGCAGACGCTGGACGAGCACCGTGAGCGCGGCGTCGAGGTCGGGGGATGCCGCATCCGTCGAGATGAATGCCGCATCGTCGACGGCGTCGGCGAGCCGCTCATCGATCTGCATGAGAGTGCGCTCACGCTGGATGACGTAGGCGGTGCCGCCCGCAAGCGCCATGCCCACGGCCGTCACCGCAAGCATCGAGGCGAGGATGCGCGACCGCACGGAGCGCAGGGGTCGCCGGGCTGTGCGCATCTACTGATTATCGGCGCTAGTGGCGCGGTGGGGAGTGAGAGTGTTCTTAGGCGGACGGCCGAGGTCGCGCCGACGACCCGCCGGACTGCGCCGCCCCGCGCCCTCCCGTGCGCCACGCGCACGAATCGCGCCTTAAACGACTGATGGCGCCCCACAAGGAGACGCCATCAATCAATCTGTGCGCGAAGGGGGACTTGAACCCCCACGCCCTATACGGGCACTAGCACCTCAAGCTAGCGCGTCTGCCATTTCCGCCATCCGCGCGCAGTGGATTTCCTTCGCAGGAGCACCGAGGTAAGAGAATAGCACGCTGATAGCGTGGTCGAATGACGCAGCCCGATGAGCTTGAAGAGACTGCCCGAATCGCCCGCGATCTGATCCGGTTCGACACCACGAATTACGGGGAAGGTCGCTCGAACGGCGAGACGGAGGCTGCCGAGTATCTCGGCGCGATTCTCGAATCACTCGGCCTCGCCACCGAGTACATCGATTCGGCGCCCGGCCGCACGAGCGTGTTCGCGCGCGTAGAGGGTGTCGACCGCAGCAAGCCCGCCCTCGTCGTGCACGGCCATACCGACGTCGTTCCGGCCGACCCGGCCAACTGGAGCGTCGACCCGTTCGCCGGAACCATCAAGGACGGCCTCCTGTGGGGCCGTGGGGCCGTCGATATGAAGAACATGGACGCCATGATCATCACGGCGCTGCAGGACATCCTGGGCGGCGGCAGGCAGCCCCAGCGTGACCTGGTTATCGCATTCTTCTCGGATGAGGAGAACGGCGGCGTGTTCGGCTCGCACCACGTCGTCGACACGCGACCCGACATCTTCTCGGGAGCCACCGAGGCGATCAGCGAGGTGGGCGGATACTCGGTCCACCTGAACGGGCGCCGGTCGTACCTGCTCCAGACGGGGGAGAAGGCCCTCGTGTGGATCAAGCTCGTCGCACGCGGGACCGCCGCGCACGGCAGCCGCGTCATCCGCGACAACGCCGTGACCAAGCTCGCTCGCGCCGTCGCGACCATCGGCGAGCAGGAGTGGCCGGTGCAGCTCACCGACACGACGGAGCAGCTCGTCGCCGAGATCGCCGAGCTCATGGGCATCGACCCGCAGCAGTCGGGCCCCGACGAGATCGTGCTGAGCACGGGATCCGCCGCCGGATTCATCCAGGCCACGCTGCGCACGACGACGAACCCGACGCTCCTCAACGCCGGCTACAAGCACAACGTCATCCCCGACACCGCGGAGGCGCTCATCGACATCCGCACGCTCCCCGGCGACGAGGACGCCGTGCTCGCGCGCGTGAAGGAGCTCGTGGGTGACGACATCGAGATCGTCGTCATGCACAGGGACATCGGCCTCGAGAACACCTTCGACGGACCGCTCGTCGATGCCATGGTTGGCGCGCTGACGACCGCGGACCCCGGCGCGCCCGTGCTGCCGTACCTGCTCTCGGGCGGCACCGACAACAAGGCGCTCGCGAAGCTCGGCATCACGGGCTACGGGTTCGCACCACTCCAGCTGCCCGCCGACCTCGACTTCCCCGGGATGTTCCACGGCGTTGACGAGCGCGTGCCGCTCGACGCATTAGTCTTTGGCAGGCGGGTCCTCGGGGACTTGCTCGCGAACTACTAGCACCTGATCCAAGGAGGGCCGCGTGGGCTTGATCGAAGCGGTCATCCTCGGGCTCATCCAGGGGCTCACTGAGTTCCTGCCCATCTCATCGAGCGCTCACCAGCTCATCCTCGGCAAGATCATGGGCAACGACCCCGGTGCCACGTTCACCGCCATCACGCAGCTCGGCACCGAGCTCGCGGTGATCATCTACTTCCGCAAAGACATCGCGCGCATCATCGGCCGCTGGTTCCGCCACTTCGGCACGAGCAAGGGTTCGCACGCGGTCGCAATTCCGAAAGACGATCCGGATGTCCGCCTCGGGTGGCTCATCATCATCGGCACCGTCCCGATCGTGCTCGTGGGCATCGCCGCCCAAGACCTGATCGACACGTCGCTGCGCAACCTGTGGATCACGGCCATCGTCCTCATCGTGTTCGGCATCATCCTTGGTGCCGCCGACCTCTTCGCCCCGAAGACGAAGACGCTGCAGGTGATGACCTACCGCGACGGCATCCTGATCGGCCTCGCCCAGGTGCTGGCCCTCATCCCCGGCGTGTCGCGCTCGGGGGCGACGATGACGGCCAGCCGCGGTCTCGGCTACGACCGCCCGTCCGGTGCCCGCTATGGCTTCCTCCTCGCGATCCCCGCGGTGTTCGGCAGCGGCCTCTACAAGCTCGCCAAGAGCTTCGGGGAGCCCAAGGGCGCCTACGGCTACCCGGAGACCCTCGTGGCAACTGTCGTCGCGTTCGTGGTCGGCTACGCCGTCATCGCGTTCCTCATGCGGTACATCCAGACGCGCTCGTTCCTGCCGTTCGTGATCTACCGCATCCTGCTCGGCGCGGCCCTCATCGTCGTCCTCTCGCTGGGCATCCTCACCCCGTGAGAGCGTGGGCTCGACCGGAGGTCCCGCGCCTGCCCGGCCACGGCCCGGCGCCGCGGCTCTGGAACACGGCCACGGGATCGCTCGTCGAAGCCCGTCCGCTCGCCATCGCGAACCTCTACGTGTGCGGCATCACGCCGTACGACGCCACCCATCTCGGGCACGCTGCGACCTACCTCGCCTACGACACGCTCATCCGGCTCTGGCTCGACGCCGGGTACGACGTCACCTACGTGCAGAACGTGACGGATGTCGACGATCCACTGCTCGAGCGCGCCGCGGCGACCGGCGTCGATTGGCGCGAGCTCGCCGCCTCGCAGGTCGAGCTGTTCCGCGGCGATATGGTGGCGCTCGGCGTCATCCCGCCCGACCACTACATCGCCGTCACCGAGGTCGTCCCGTCCGTCGTCGGAGCCGTGCAGCGCCTGCTCGACAGCGGTGTCGCCTACCGGCTGGGACCGGATGTCTACTTCGACAGTTCGGCGGCGGCCGCGGCATCCCCGTGGCACCTGGGCCAGGAGAGCGGACTCGATCGCGCGGCGATGCTCGAGCTCTCCGCCGAGCGCGGGGGCGACCCGGACACGCCCGGCAAGCGCGACCCGCTCGACCCCGTGCTGTGGCGCGGCGAGCGCGTCGGCGAGCCCAGCTGGCCGGGCGGCGCACTCGGGGCGGGGCGTCCCGGCTGGCACATCGAGTGCTCGGTGATCGCCCAGGACTTCATGGACGTCCCCATGACAGTGCAGGGTGGCGGCAGCGACTTGGTGTTCCCGCACCACGAGTTCACTGCGGGCCACACTGCGGCCCTCACGGGTCACGACCACGCTGAGGTCTACTCGCACGCGGGGCTCGTCGCCTACGCGGGCGAGAAGATGAGCAAATCGCTCGGCAACCTCGTGCTCGTCTCCCAGCTCACCGCCGCGGGAGTCGACCCCCGCGCCGTGCGCCTCGCGGTGCTTGCGCACCATTACCGTGCCGACTGGGAGTGGACGGACTCCGTGCTCGTCGAAGCCCAGGAGCGTCTCGCGCTGTGGCTCGCGAAGCCGCTCGGCCAGTACACAGACGCGCTGCGGGAGATCCTCGCCGACGATCTCGACACCCCGACCGCCCTGACGTACATCGACTCGGCGGCCGGTGCAGACATTTCTGCGATCCACGCCCTCCTGGGTGTCGATCTCCGGTAGCCCGCTCCGACTCATCCACGACAACCAGCAGAGGAGATATCCATGAAGTACATGCTCATGATGTTCGGTAATGCGGGCGAGATGATGGAAGTGCAGTCGCCCGAGTGGATCCGCGAGATGATCGGCTTCATGATGGGTCTCGACAAAGACCTGACCGACAACGGCGAGATGGTCTTCAACGCGGGACTCGCCGACAGCACGGCCGCCAAGCTCGTGCATGCCGATGGACTCGTCACCGACGGCCCGTTCGCCGAGGCGAAGGAGTCGCTCATCGGCTTCTGGATCCTCGATGTGGCGAGCGAGGCTCGCATCACCGAGATCGCCGCATCGATCGCCACCTACTCGCGCGTCGTCGAGGTGCGTCCCATCGCCGAGGCCCCGCCCGAGGTATGAACGGCATCCTGAGGGAGCTGGCACCGCACGTGCTCGGCATCCTCGTGCGCCGGCACGGCCAGTTCGACGCGTGCGAGGACGCCACGCAAGAGGCGCTCCTCGCCGCGTCGCGCCAGTGGCCTGCCGAGGGCATGCCCGACAGCCCGCTGTCGTGGCTCGTTACCGTGGCCACCCGCCGACTCGTTGACGAGATCCGCAGCGACAGCGCGCGGCGGCGACGTGAAGACGAGGCGCTGCCGGATGCCCCCGCCGAGGTCAGCGACATCGACGACACCCTCGACCTGCTGTTCCTGTGCTGCCACCCCTCGCTCTCCGAGCCCTCGCAGCTCGCGCTCACGCTGCGCGCCGTGGGAGGACTCACGACCGCCGAGATCGCGAGCGCCTTCCTGGTGCCCGAGACGACAATGGCGCAGCGCATCAGCCGAGCCAAGAGCACGATCCGCGGCGCGGGCTTCGGAACCCTCGACGACGGCGAGCGCGCCGACCGTCTGAACGTCGTCATGCGCGTGCTGTACCTCATCTTCAACGAGGGGTACGCGGTGAGCGCGGGCGCGGATGCGCTGCGCACCGACCTCACCACGGAGGCGATCCGGCTCGCGAGGATGCTGCGGACGGCGCTGCCGGGCGACGCCGAGGTCGTGGGGCTGCTCGCACTCATGGTGCTCACCGATGCACGCCGCGAAGCCCGCGCGAGCGCATCCGGCGAGCTCGTGCCGCTTGCCGAACAGGACCGCTCCCGGTGGAACGCGCAGGCGATCGCCGAGGGGATAGCCCTCGTCACCACAGCGCTCGGGTCGGGGCCCGTCGGGCAGTACCAGCTGCAGGCGGCGATCGCCGCTGTGCACGACGAGGCGGTGACCGCCGCCGACACCGACTGGCCGCAGATTCTCGCGCTCTACGACGTGCTGACGCGCGTGGATCCGGGGCCCGTCGTCGCGCTCAACCGCGCTGTCGCCGTGGCCATGGTGCACGGCCCGCGCGCGGGGCTCGCCGAGCTGGGGGCGCTCGACGCACAGCTCTCCGGCCACCACAGGCTGCACGCCGTGCGCGCGCACCTGCTGGAGCTTGCGGGGGAGACGGATGCCGCGATCGCGGAGTACACCCACGCCGCACGGCTCAGCCGCAGCATCCCGGAGCAGCACTACCTCGCCCTGCGGGCGGCGGAGCTGTCTACTCCTTAGGCTTCCAGGGTTCCTCGCCCGCGGTGCCATCTCCGGCCTTGCCATCGCCCGGCTTGTCGCCCCCGCGGCGCAGGTAGCGCTCGAACTCCTGCGCGATGGCCTCGCCGCTGGCCTCGGGGGAGTCGACGGTGTCGCGCGCCTGCTCCAGCTGCTCGATGTACGAGGCCATGTCGTCGTCGTCACCGGCGAGCGCGTCGATGCCGCTCTCCCAGGCCTGCGCCTCGGTCACGAGATCGCCGCGAGGGATGACCACGTCGACGATCTCCTCGAGCTTGTCGAGAATCGCGAGGGTCGCTTTGGGGGAGGGCGCGTTGTGCACGTAGTGGGGAACGGATGCCCAGATCGACATCGTCGTGATGCCCGCCTTCTCGGCAGCATCACCGAGGACCGACAGAATGCCCACTGGGCCCTCGTAGCCGCTGCGCTCGATGCCGAGCTGCGCGCGCACGTCGGCGTTCTCGCTGCTCGTGAACACCGAGATGGGCCGCGAGTGCGGGACATCGGCGAGCATGGCACCGAGGAACACGATGGAACTGATCTCGTTGACCTCGATGACGTCGAGGATCTCGCGCGTGAAGGTCTTCCAGCCGCGCGAGGGCTCGGTGCCGACGAGGAGGTAGATGTTCGACCCGTTGTCGCCGCTCACGTGCAGCTCGGCGTCGTCGGCGAGGCCCTCGGCAGGGGCGCTGTGCGGGCGGGTCGGGCCGTACACGGTCACACCCGGCCAGATCAGCTGGCGGTCACCGTTCTCGTCCGCGGCCACCGAAGGACGGTTGAACTGGTAGTCGAAGTAGTCTTCGGGGTCGACCTCGGCGATGGGGTAGAGGTCGAGAAGCTCCTTGAGGGTGCGCACGGCACCGCTCGCAGCCTCGCCCGCATCGTTCCAGCCCTCGAAGGCGACCACGAGGAGTCTGCCGCTCGCGAACTGCTCTGCCACTGGTTCCCCTGCCCGCCCGATCGAGTGACCGGGCTGCTATCAAGGATAGAACTACGATTGTCGGTTGTGACCCATCCCCAGCTTCACGACCGCCATCCCGCCGCCGTCCTGTGGGACATGGACGGCACCCTCGTCAACACCGAGCCCTACTGGATAGCGGCCGAGACCGAGCTCATCGAGAAGTTCGGCGGCAGCTGGACGCACGAGGAAGCCCTGCAGCTCGTGGGGTCTGGCCTGTTCAACTCTGCCCAGATCATCAAGTCGAAGGGCGTCGACCTCCCCGAGGAGGAGATCATCGATGTACTCACCGACCGCGTGCTCCAGCAGCTCGTCGAGTTCGGCATCCCGTGGCGGCCGGGGGCGCGCGAGTTGCTCACCGAGCTGCGCGAGCAGGGCATCCCCACGGCCCTCGTCACGATGTCCATCAGCCGCATGGCGCACCACATCGCCGACCGCCTCGGTTTCGTCGGCTTCGACGCTGTCGTCTCCGGTGACGACGTGAGCGAGAGCAAGCCGCATCCCGAGTCGTACCTGCGCGGCGCCGAGCTGTTGGGCGTCGACCCCGCGAACTGCATGGCCATCGAAGACTCGGAGCCGGGCATCCGGTCGGCGGTTGCCGCGGGAGTGGTCACCATCGGCGTGCCCTTCATGGTCGACCTGCCCGACGACGTCGCCCACGTGCTGTGGCCGACCCTCGACGGACGCACCGTCGCGGATCTCGCGGGCGTCTTCTCGGCGGTGGGGGCACGATGAGCGCCCTGCGTCGCCAGAGTGGCCCGTTCCGTGTGGGAGACCGCGTGCAACTCACGGGCCCCAAAGGCAACCTCAACACCGTCACCCTCGAGGTGGGCGGTTCGTTCCACTCGCACCGCGGAGTGCTGAGCCACGACCTCATCATCGGCGCACCGGATGCCTCGGTGATCACCTCGAGCAACGGCGTCGAGTACCTCGCCCTGCGCCCGCTGCTCACCGACTTCGTCATGTCGATGCCACGCGGCGCGGCGATCATCTACCCCAAGGACGCAGCGCAGATCCTCGGGCAGGCCGACATCTTCCCCGGAGCGACGGTCGTGGAGGCCGGCGTGGGCTCCGGCGCCCTCTCGCTGTGGCTGCTGCGGGCCATCGGGCCGGAGGGCCACCTGCACTCCTTCGAGCGCCGCGAGGAGTTCTCCGAGGTCGCCAAGGGCAACGTCGCGACGTTCCTCGGGGCCACCCCCGACAACTGGACGGTGACCGTCGGCGACCTGCAGGAAGCGCTGCCGGCGACGGTGCAGCCGGGCTCGGTCGACCGCATCGTGCTTGACATGCTCGCCCCCTGGGAGTGCCTCGACGAGTGCGCAGATGCCCTCACGCCCGGCGGCGTGCTCATCTGCTACATCGCCACGGTCACGCAGCTCTCGCGCGTCGCCGAGGCGATCCGGGCCACGGGCCAGTTCACCGACCCGGATCCGAGCGAGACACTCGTGCGCACCTGGCATGTCGAGGGCCTCGCGGTACGCCCCGACCACCGGATGATCGGCCACACGGGCTTCCTCATGACTGCCCGGCGCCTCGCCCCCGGTGCGGTACTGCCCGCACTGAAGCGCCGCGCATCCAAGTCGGACTACACGGACGAGGACGTCGAGGCCTGGACCCCCGGATCGTTGGGGGAGCGCACCACGAGCGCCAAACGCCTACGCAGGACCGCCCGCGACGCCCAGGCCGCGGCGACCGCCGCGCAGGGCCCGGCCGCGCCCGAAAAGGAGTGAGTCTTCCGCCGGGTAGTATTTCCCGGTGTCCGCGTCTACGAAAAGAGTTCCTGTGCGCAAGCTCGTCAGCGTCGTCCTGGCCGCTGGCCTTCTGGCCTCCCTCACGGCGTGCGTGAATGGTGCCCTCGGCGCCGGCTGCGACCCGCTGTACGCGTCGGGCTCGAACGCGAAGCTCGTCACCGCCAAGGGCAAGATCGGCGCCGACCCCAAGGCCCAGTTCGCGACACCCCTCGTGGGCAAGAAGACCGAGATTTCGACGGTCGTCAAGGGTGACGGCGCGGTCATCGAGCCGGGTGCGGCTGCGGTCATCCAGGTCTCCATCTACGACGCCAAGACCGGCACCCTGCTCATCTCGAGCGACTACACGGGCGCGGGGATCCTCAGCCCGGTTCGCGACGAGGCTCCCGCGTTCGGAGCCATGGTGCAGTGCGCGACCATCGGCTCGCGCATCGCGGCCGTCGGCACCGCCGGCAGCCTCGTGGGCGACGCCGCGATCTCGCAGTACCAGCTGCCGGTCGGCGCCGACGACACCGTCGTGGTCGTCGCCGACGCCCTCAATGCGTACCTCGGAAAGGCCAACGGCGCGGATCAGCCCGCGCAGGCTGGCTTCCCCTCGATCGTGCTCGCGCCCGACGGCCGACCCGGCTTCACCTTCGCGAGCGACCAGACGGCTCCCACCGAGTACCGCGCGGCGACCCTGAAGGCCGGCAACGGCGTCACCATCAAGAAGGACGATGGCGTCGTGCTCAACTACACGGGTGTCGTCTGGGGAGCGAAGACCGTCGCCGAGACCACGTGGGACTCCCTGCCCGTCGTGAAGATCGCGGCGCCCCTCGCCGACAACAAGAACGGGCTCATCGAGGGCATCGCGAAGGCCGTCATCGGGCAGAAGGTCGGCTCGCAGGTCATCGTGGTCGTTCCGCCCGCGCTGGGTTACGCTTCCGGGAGTGCCCCTGCCGGTGTCACCGACGGTTCGACTCTCGTGTACGTCGTCGACATCCTCGGTGTGTACAAGTAGCCGTACCTTTTCGACACTGGCCGGGTGTCCTGACCTTGAAAGATTAGGATTTCACTCGTGCCAGCAGCAGGTTCCGCCCCCAGGATTCCCGTAGAGGAGAGGCTCTTCAGCCTCGTCCTCGCGCTCCTGGCGACAGACTCGGGTCTCACCAAGAACGAGATCCTCTCCACCGTGCAGGGCTATCGCCAGAAGTACTCGATCTCGGGCGACAACTCGAACCTCGAGCGCCAGTTCGAGCGCGACAAAGACGACATCCGCGAGCTGGGCGTGCCGCTGGAGACCCTCGACAGTCCGGGGCAGGCTGGCAACAACCAGAACCTTCGGTACCGCATCCCGCGCGGCGCCTACGAGCTTCCCGCCGACATCTCGTTCTCCCCGGAGGAGACCGCGCTGCTGAACCTCGCGGCCATGGTGTGGCGCGAGGGCTCGATCTCGGGGGAGTCGCGCCGTGCCCTCCTCAAACTGCGCTCCCTCGGTGTCTCCACCGCTGAGCCCGTGCTCAGCTACGCACCGCGTGTGCGCGTTCGGGATGCCGCGTTCGAACCGTTGAGCCTCGCCCTCGAGAAGCGCCAGCTCGTGCGCTTCGCCTACCTCAAGCCCGGCGATGCCGACTCGACGACCCGCACCGTCGCGCCGCTCGCCCTCGTGCAGCACCAGGGCCGCTGGCACCTGTACGCCGAGGAGCAGGGCAGCGGCGGCACCCGAACTTTTCTGCTGCGCCGCATCGTGAGCCAGGTCGCGACGTTGCCGACGACGTTCCCCGCGCCGCCCGCAGACACGAAAGACCGGGCCCTGCTCGAACTCGAAGACGTGTGGAACCGTCACACTGCGGTCGTGGAGGTGGAGCCGGGTACGGATGCGGCGACCCGGCTGCGTCGTCGCCGAGGCTCGAGCGTTGCGGCATCCGGCGCCCTCGAACTGCACTACTCCGACACGAACATCTTCGCCGACGAGCTCGCAAGCTACGGACCGGAGGCCCTCGTGATTTCACCACCAGACCTGCGCGCCGCGGTGCGCAGCAGGCTCGAGGCAACGGCGGCAGACCATGGCTGATCGCGCCCAGCCCCGGCAGGCCCAAGACAAACTTGCCTTCCTGCTCTCACTCGTGCCGTACCTTATGGACCACGACCGAGTGAGCGTCACCACCGCCGCCCAGCACTTCGGGGTTCCCCCTGAGCACATCCGTGAGGCGGTGCGGCTCATCGGTGTCTCCGGGATTCCGGGGGAGACCGCCACCTACCAGCACGGCGACCTGTTCGACATCGCGTGGGACGACTTCGAGGAGAACGACGAGATAGTCCTCACGAACCTCGTCGCCATCGACGACTCGCCGCGGTTCTCCGCCCGAGAAGCCGCAGCCCTCATCGCGGGGCTGCAGTACCTCTCCGCCCTGCCGGAGCACGCCGACCGCGAGGCCATCGCGACGCTCACCGCCAAGCTCTCCCGCGGCGCGTCAGCGGAGCCGAGCCAGGTGGCTGTCGAAGCAACAGCCGTCGACGACACCCTCACCCTCGCGCGCGAATCGGTGGAGCGGGGCGTGCAGCTGTCGTTCGACTACCTCAACTCGCAGGGGCAGGCCGAGCGCCGCCGGGTGGACCCGCTGCGCGTGGAGTCGGTCGACGCCGACTGGTACCTGCGCGGCTGGGACCACGTGCGCGAGGCTGTGCGCACCTTCCGCCTCGACCGCATCTCGCAGCCGGAGATCACGAGCGAGCCGATCACCCACGGCGCCACCGACGTCTCACTGCCGGACAAGCTCTTCGAGGGATCCGTCGACGACCTCAGCGTGATCATCGACGTCGTCGCGAGCGCGGTGCCGCTGCTCGCCGACTACATCCCCGACAACACCGAGAGCACAGAGGTCAACGGGCGCGTGCGCACCACCGTGCGCGTGTCGCACTATCACGGGCTCAAGCGCCTCATCGCGGGCATGCCGGGAGTCGTGACCGTCGTCTCGCCGCCCGAGGCCCGCGCCATCGTGGCGCAGTGGGCAGCGGCCGGGGTCGCGCGGTACCGATGATCCAGTGGTGGGGCTGGCTGCTCATCTGGACAGGCCTTGGGCTCGCCCTGGCGGGGATGCTCGCCCTCATGGCCTGGTGGCTCTTCCGGAAGGCCATGAGACTCCTCGACGATGTCGGTGAGCTCGCCGACAAGACCGAGATCCTGTACGTCGACGACGTCGAGCTGCCCCGACAAACCCGTGCCGTGCTGGCCGAGATGCGAGACATCCGCGCACGGGAAGACGCACGCAGGGCGCACCGCGCGCGCCGCCGCAGTGACAGGCATCGCCGCCGGATGGATCGTGCCCGCCGCATCACCTCGGTAGACGCGTCACGGCAGCAGTGGCCCGCCGAGTGGTACTGAGACGGTTACTATTGATCCACGTAGTTCAGGCTGAGTAGTCGGCACAGAGCAGGGAGCACACGATGGGCATCTTCGGCAACGCGTTCGGGTGGCCGCACCTCATCGTCATCCTCGTCATCGTCCTGCTCCTCTTCGGTGCGCCGAAGCTTCCGGGGCTCGCGAAGAGCATCGGCCAGTCGATGCGCATCTTCCGCGGTGAGATGAAGACCATGAAAGACGAGAACGGCACTGCGCCCTCCACGGACAAGGATGGCGTCCCGACGGCTGAGAGCAACGCCGACGCGGCTGACCGCGACAGCACCACCAAGCCGAAGCCGTAGCCTGAATGGCCACCCGTAGCGGCCGGTGGCGCACGAAAGGCGACCAGCGCATGTCGCTGGGCGACCACCTGCGCGAACTGCGCAAACGCCTGTTCATCTCCGCGATCGCGATAGTCGTCGCGGCGGTGATCGCGTTCGTGAACTGGGGCTGGGCTTCCGACCTGCTGCGGCTTCCTGTCACCCTGCGCAGCCTGACGAGTGTCGTGCAGGACGGAATGCAGGTCCCGATCGACCAGCTCGCCGAGAAGTACAACGCGGTGATCAGCTACACGACGGTGTCGAGCGCCTTCGACCTCACCCTGCAGATCGGCCTCACCATCGCCATCCTGATCGCGAGCCCGGTGTGGCTCTATCAGGTGTTCGCCTTCCTGGTCCCCGGCCTCACCAGCCGGGAGAAGCGCTACACCTTCGGTTTCTTCTTCTCCGCCGTGCCGCTCTTCCTGGCCGGCGGCCTGGTCGGCTGGCTGCTCTTCCCTCACATGGTTGAGCTGCTCGCCTCGTTCACCCCGGGCTCAGCGTCGATAGTCCTCGACGCGAAGTACTACTACGACTTCATCATCAAGCTCGTGCTCGCAGTGGGGGTCGGTTTCGTCCTTCCGGTGTTCCTCGTGCTCCTCAACTTCGTGGGGGTGCTCACGGCGAAGGCGATCCTCAAGGGCTGGCGCGTCGCGATCCTCGTCATCACCCTGTTCTGCGCGATCGCCACTCCCGCCGTGGATGTCGCCTCGATGTTCCTGCTCGCGATCCCCATGGTCGCGCTCTACTTCGCCGCGGTCCTCGTCGCGATGATCCACGACCGAGGTGTCGCGCGCCGACTCGCCAAGGTCGAGGCCGAGGTCGGCGTGCCCGTGGGCGACCTGTGACCGACCAGTTGAGCGCGGCCGAACGGTTCGCCGCGGCGAAGAAGCGTCAGGGGCATCCGCTGCTCGAAGCGTTCAGGGCGGCGCAGAGGTTCGACCTCGACCCCTACCAGCTCGCGGCGTGCGAGGTCGTGGAAGACGGCAAGAGCGTGCTCGTGGCCGCCCCCACGGGTGCCGGCAAGACCGTCGTCGCCGAGTTCGCCATCTACCGGGCCATGCAGTCGTCGGCCGACAAGGTGTTCTACACGGCACCGATGAAGGCACTCAGCAACCAGAAGTTCCAGGAGTTGCAGGCCGAGTATGGCGAGAGCCAGGTGGGCCTGCTGACGGGTGACACCAATATCAACTCGCACGCGCGCGTCGTCGTCATGACGACCGAGGTGCTGCGAAACATGCTGTACGCCAACTCCGACCTGCTGCGAGACCTCGCGGTTGTCGTCATGGACGAGGTGCATTTCCTGGGCGACCGCTTCCGCGGCGCCGTGTGGGAAGAGGTCATCATCCACCTGCCCCAGCGCGTGCGGATGGTGTCCCTCAGCGCCACGGTCTCCAACGCCGAGGAGTTCGGCGATTGGCTGCAGGCCGTGCGCGGCGACACCGAGGTCATCGTGTCTGAGGAGCGGCCGGTGCCGCTAGACCAGCACATCCTCATGCGCGGCAAGCTCATCGATCTCTTCGACTCGTCCGGGCTCGCCGCCACCCACCGCGTGAACCCCGAGCTCGTGCAGATGGCGCGCTACGGCGGCCGCACGCTCGGCGCCAAGCAGATGAAGGATGTGGGGCGATACCACTCCCGCGGCGGACGGCCGCAGGAGCAGCGCATCGAGCGTCCGGACGTCGTCAAACTTCTCGACGGCAAGAACCTGCTGCCCGCGATCTTCTTCATCTTCAGTCGCGTCGGGTGCGATCAGGCGGTCACGAAGGTTCTGCGGTCGGGCATCCGGCTGACGACCCCCGCGGAGCGCGACGAGATCCGCTCGATCGTCGAAGACCGCTGCCGCACTCTCCTAGACGAAGATCTGGCCGTGCTCGGCTACTGGGACTGGCTCACGGGGCTTGAACGCGGTGTCGCCGCGCACCACGCGGGCATGCTTCCCGCCTTCAAGGAAGTTGTCGAAGAACTCTTCCAAAAGAAGCTGGTCAAGGTCGTTTTCGCCACCGAGACGCTCGCCCTCGGCATCAACATGCCCGCGCGCACAGTCGTGCTCGAGAAGCTCGAGAAGTTCAACGGCGAAGCGCGAGTGCCCATCACACCGGGGGAGTACACCCAGCTCACCGGGCGGGCGGGCCGGCGCGGCATCGACGTGGAGGGCCACTCCGTCATCCAGTGGGTCGACGGGCTCGACCCGCAGGCCGTCGCCTCGCTCGCGAGCAGACGGACGTACCCCCTCAACTCGAGCTTCAAGCCCACCTACAACATGGCTGTCAACCTCATCGAGCAGTTCGGACGCGAGCGCACGCGCGAGATCCTCGAATCGAGCTTCGCGCAGTTTCAGGCCGACCGGGCCGTCGTCGACCTCGCCCGCAAGGTGCGGTCGCAACAGCAGTCGCTCGACGGGTACTCGAACTCCATGAAGTGCCATCTGGGTGACTTCGCCGAGTACTCCACGATCCGCCGCGAGCTGACCGACCTCGAGCGCAAGGGCATCTCGAGCACCGCGAGCCGCGCGGAGCGCGACAAGAGGCAGCGACAACTCGTCGACCTGCGCAGACGCATGAAGCAGCATCCGTGCCACGCGTGCCCCGAGCGCGAGTCGCACGCCCGCTGGGCCGAGCGCTACTGGAAGCTGAAGCGCGAGACCGACCAGCTCACGGGCCAGATCCGCACGCGCACGGGCGCCGTCGCGAAGGTCTTCGACAGGGTCACCGACGTGCTGCTGGAACTCGGCTACCTGGTGCCCGGCGACGCCGGTTTCACGCTCAGCCCCGACGGCCGGATGCTCCGCCGCATCTACGGCGAACGCGACCTCCTCGTAGCAGAGTCTCTGCGCCGGGGATTCTGGGACGAACTGGATGCACCATCCCTCGCCGCGATGGCGACGACCCTCGTCTACGAGCCGCGCCGCGAGGAGGGCCAGCTCGGCGACCGCTACCTGCCGCGCGGGCGGTTCCGCGAAGCCTTCGACGTCACGGGCGACCTGTGGAGCGAGCTCGACGATCTCGAGCGCCTCCACAAGCTCCCCGGCACCCCACCGCTCTCCACGGGACTCGCCCTCGCGATGTACCGCTGGGCGAGCGGCACGAGCCTCGACGCAGTGCTGCAGGAGGCCGACATGGCCGCCGGCGACTTCGTGAGGTGGACCAAGCAGACCATCGACCTCCTCGACCAGCTCTCGGTGGTCGCCGACGGCGAGGTCGGCCGCACCGCGCGTAGGGCACTTGATCAGATTCGGCGTGGAATCGTCGCGTACAGTTCTGTCGCATGAGGCGCTCTTCGGTGGTGGGGACCCCCGACACCCAGCCTGTCGACACCCGGCCTGTCGACACCCAGCCACTCCTGCCACTGTGGGCAGCGCTCCTCGTCGCCGCCGG
Source organism: Rhodoglobus sp. (assembly GCA_965227655.1). Taxonomy (GTDB): domain Bacteria; phylum Actinomycetota; class Actinomycetes; order Actinomycetales; family Microbacteriaceae; genus Rhodoglobus. The sequence goes on from OZ245765.1 coordinate 381,259, forward strand.
TTCCGGTCCCGTCATGGATGCCGCGTTCCCCGACACGGGAGTGTGGCCCCTCGCCTTCGTGGCCGTGGCGCTCATCCTGATCACTCTCATCGGCCGCCGGGCCGGTAGCGCGTTCCTCGTCGGGTTCGTGGCGGGTATGGCGTTCTACCTCGTCCACATCCAGTGGGCGTCGCTGTTCCTCGGACTCCTGCCGATGACGGCACTCGCGTTCCTCGAGTCGCTCTTCGTGGGTCTCGGTGCCGTTGCCATCGCCCTCGCGTACCGGTGGATCCCGCGCGCCTTCCCGCTCACGCTCGGCAGGCTCGCGCTGCTGCCCGTCGCGATCGCCGGGCTCTGGACGGCGCGCGAGGCGTGGTCGGCGGTGTGGCCCTACGGCGGATTCTCGTGGGGCAGGCTCGCGATGTCGCAGTCCGACAGCCCGCTGAACTCGCTGTTCTCGTGGCTCGGCATCTCGGGCACGAGCTTCGTCATGGTCCTGCTCGTGGCACTGGCCGTGGAGGTCGTGCGCGCGCCCGGCCTGGCCCGCGCGACGGCCGTCGTCGCCTTCGCGACCCTGCTCGTGGGGCTCCCCGCGTGGCAGGTGAGCTCCGAGGGCACGATGCGCGTGGCCGCGGCCCAGGGAAACGGCAAGGCAGGCTACTTCGACGGCTCGAGCGCCAATGACCTGCTGCAGGCCCAGCTCGACGCGACGGTGCCGCTGTTCGGCAAGCAAGACGTCGACGTCGTGCTGTGGCCCGAGGGCACCACCTACGCCGACCCCCTCACCGACCCCTACACGCAGGGCGTGTTCGACTATGTCTCCGAGCAGATGGATGCCCCGCTCATTGCCCAGGGCGTCACCCACCGCGACGGCGTCTACTACAACACCGCAGTGCTCTGGCAGGCGGGGGAGGGCGCCCTCGACCTGTACGACAAGAAGCACCCCGTGCCCTTCGGCGAGTACATCCCCGATCGCGCCTTCTGGCGTCCGTTCGCCCCCGATCTCATCGACCTGATCCAGCGCGAGTACACGCCGGGCACCACCGACAACGTCTTCGACGTCAATGGGATCATCGTGGGCGTGAACATCTGCTTCGACATCGTCGACGACCAGATCCTCACCGAATCGGTGGAGGAGGGCGCGCAGGTCATCTTCGCGTCGTCGAACAACGCCGACTTCGGGCACACCGACGAGAGCGCCCAGCAACTCGCCATCGCGCGTATCCGGGCCATGGAGCTCGGTCGCAGCGTCGTGAACATCTCGACAGTCGGACTCAGCGCGGTCATCGCGCCCGACGGGACCATCGTGCAGCAGCTGCCGTGGTACACGGTGGGCACCATGGTGCAGGACGTCGACTTGAGCACGGCCATCACACCGGCAGTGCTGTTCGGTCGCCAGCTCGAATGGTTCGTCTCAGCCCTGGGACTGGCCTCCATCGTTATCGCGGGCATCACGCTCAGGAAGAGACGCAGTGTCTAACACCCTCGTCATAGTGCCCACGTACAACGAGATCGAGAGCCTGGAGCGCATAGTCGGGCGGCTGCGGCAGGCGGTGCCGGGTGCCGATCTGCTCATCGTTGACGACTCGAGCCCCGACGGCACGGGTGAACTCGCCGACAGGCTCGCGAGCACGGATGCCCACATCCAGGTTCTGCACCGTGCCGGCAAGGAGGGCCTCGGCCGCGCGTACCTTGCGGGCTTCGAGCGCGCCATCGACGGCGGATACACCTACGCCGTGGAGATCGACGCCGACGGATCTCACGACCCCGACGAACTTCCCGCCATGCTCGAGGTGGCCGCCGAGGGCGCCGACCTCGTCATCGGGTCGCGGTGGGTGCCCGGAGGGGCTGTCCGCAACTGGCCGTGGATCCGGCAGGTCATCTCGCGGTGGGGCAACGCGTACTCCCGGTGGGTGCTGCGGTCGAGCATCCGTGACATCACCGCCGGGTACCGCGTGTTCCGCGTGTCGGCGCTCAAGGACATCAACCCAGCCGATGTGTCATCCCAGGGGTACTGCTTCCAGGTCGAGCTCGCGTGGCGCCTCGAGCGCACGGGCCACCGGATAGCAGAACACCCCATCACCTTCGTGGAGAGGGCGACGGGGCGGTCGAAGATGCACGTCGGCATCGTGGTGGAGGCCCTGCTCAGGGTCACCGTCTGGGGGGTGACGGCGACCCTGAAGCCTCGGGTGCCGGCTAAAGCCTAGGCACCGATCTTCTGCTGGCCCTTGCGGGAGCGCAGGTAGTCGAGACGCTCCTGGAGGAGCTCCTCGAGCTCGGCGCGCGTACGGCGCTCGAGCAGCATGTCCCAGTGGCTACGGGGAACCTTGGTCTCGGTCTCGTCGAGAACCGTCAGCTCGCCATCGCTGTCGAGGAGGATTCCCTCCTGGCCGGTCTTCGGGGACTCCCACTGCTGGGGAACCTCTGCGTCGGCCGCGAAGACCACCTCGAAGGTGGTGCCGTCGGCGGCGCGGTACGTGCTCTTCTTTCGCGGGGAGAACTCCACGCCCACTTCGCTCTGTAAGCTCTGCGTGCCCAGCCTCATCCCGCGCAAACTCCGGTCTGCCATCGTGTGGCCTCCTTCTCATGCGGTTGTTACAGGTATAAACCCACAAGCTGGGCAAAACCTTTCAAGCGCGCGCTGCTCCCAGCCGGTTCACAGGGTTCGTGCAGCAACTACATCGAGGGCCAGGTCGGCACGATCCGACACGATGCCGTCGATTCCGAGGTCCAGGAGCTCGTTCATGCGCACCGGATCGTTGACGGTCCAGACGTGGATCTCGACGCCTGCGGCGTGCAGGAGCCGGATCATCCGGGGAGTCGTGATCCGCAGCCCGATGGCCTTCTCCGGCACCTGCACGGCAACCAGCCCACGCAGGGCGCGCCGCACGACGGGGGAGAGGCCGAGCTTTCCCGCCAGGAGCGCGACGGCGAACAGCCGAGCTGACGACGACGACACGACGCCGGGCAGGAGGCTGAGCGCGGCCCTGCGCCGTCGTTCGTCGAACGACGAGACGAGAACCCGTGACTGGGCCTTTGCCGCGATGATCGCCCTCGCCGCGGGCTCGGCGGCAGCGGCCGCCTTCACGTCGATGTTGAAGCGAGTGTCCGGGAACGCGTCGAGTGCGGCGGCCAGGGTGGTGAAGGTCTGCCCGTACCCGAGGTCGATGCGCTGCAGTTCGGCTAGCGTGAGCTGGTCTACCCGGATGTCCCGGCCCGCGATGCGCTTGAGGTCCGGGTCGTGGGCGATCACCGCGGCCCCGTCGAGGGACGCGTGCACGTCGGTCTCCACGTAGATCGCCCCGGCGGCGATCGCCTTGGCGAACGACAGGAGAGTGTTCTCCGGGGCCTCGAGCGCGAGGCCCCGATGTGCGAACACTCGGGGCCTCGCGGGGGAGAGGTAGCTCTCCTCTGGCCTACTTGGCGGGCGGCGTCTTACCAAGGCCCTGGCCACCCAGGAAGCCGGCGCTGATGCCCTTGAGGGCCTCGGTGAGGTCGGAGGGGATGATCCACATCTTGTTGGAGTCGCCCTCGGCAAGCTTCGGCAGGGTCTGCAGGTACTGGTATGCAAGCAGGTCGGCGGACGGGCCACCGGCGTGGATGGCGCCGAAGACCGTCGTGATGGCCTCGGCCTCACCCTGGGCCCGCAGAACCTGGGCCTTGGCATCACCCTCAGCTTCGAGGATCGACGCCTGGCGCGAACCCTCGGCCTGAAGGATCGCTGCCTGCTTCGTACCCTCGGCGGTCAGAATCTGCGCACGGCGATCACGCTCGGCACGCATCTGCTTCTCCATCGAGTCCTGGATGGAGAGGGGCGGGTCGATCGCCTTGAGCTCGACGCGGCCGACGCGGATACCCCACTTGCCGGTCGCCTCATCGAGCACGATGCGCAGCTGGCCGTTGATGTTGTCGCGGGACGTCAGCGCCTCCTCGAGGTTGAGGCCACCGACGACGTTACGCAGCGTGGTGGTTGTCAACTGCTCGACGGCGCCGAGGTAGTTGGCGATCTCGTAGGTTGCGGCGCGGGCATCCGTGACCTGGAAGTAGACGACCGTGTCGATGGAGACGACGAGGTTGTCCTCGGTGATCACGGGCTGCGGTGGGAACGAGACGACCTGCTCGCGCATGTCGATGAGCGGCCTCACCCTATCGATGAAGGGCACGAGGATGTTGAGGCCCGGCATGAGGGTCTTGTGGTACTTGCCGAGGCGCTCGACAACACCGGCGTTCGCCTGGGGGATGATCCGGATGGACCGGAAGAGCACCACCAGCACGAAGATGACGAGGATCGCGAGCAGGATCACAAGGAAGATCTGCCCGAAGACTTGGCCTGGGTCGTTCACGTGTCTGTCCTTTCAGCGGGGACGACCACGGCGGTCGCTCCCTCGATGGCGATGACCACGACACGCTCACCCTCGACGAGGGCGCGGCCGGAGCCAGGAAAACTATCGGTGGCACCGAGTCGTGCCGTCCAGGTCTCGCCGTTGGCGAGCTTGGCGTGGTTCGCGTTGCCGGAGAAGTCGTTGGTGACGACGCCCGTGAGGCCGATGAGCGCGTCGACGTTGCTGAGCGCAGGGTCCCCGCCCTTCTTCAGGCGTCGAAGAAGTGCAGGTCGCAGTGCGGCGAGCAGGAGTACCGCGAGAACTCCCGCGACGATGATCTGCACCCACCAAGGCGCGCCGACGAAGCCCGCGATGAGACCGCCGAAGCTGCCGATAGCGAGCATGAGGAACGTGAATTCGAGGGTGGTGAGCTCGATGATCCCGAATATGAGGATCAGCGCGATCCACACAATCCAGGAATAGGTCACCAGGAAATCAAGGATCACAATCGGCACCTCTCGTGTGTCGGTTCGCTTTCACACTACCCCCCAGCGGCCCGCTTGGTAGGGTCGTTACTCGTGAGCAACCCCCTCGTCCCAGGTTCCCTGTCCGGCCTCCGAGCACTCGTCACGGGTTCCTCCCGCGGCATCGGCGCCGACACCGTCTCGTACTTCGCGGAAGCCGGCGCACGCGTCGTGGTCAACTACCGCAACAAGGAAGCTCGGGCGCTCAAGCTCGTCGCTCAACTCGAGGAGAAGGGCGCGGAGGCGATCGCCGTGGGCGCCGACCTCACCGATCCGGACGATGTGGCACGCCTCGCGGCCACCATCCAGGAGAGCTTCGGCGGTCTCGACATCCTCGTGCTCAACGCCTCGGGCGGCATGGAGAGCGGTATGGCCGAGGACTACGCCATGAAGCTCAACCGCGACGCCCAGGTCGAGTTCCTGAGCGCCATGCTGCCGTTGCTGCACGACGGATCACGCATCGTCTTCGTCACGAGCCACCAGGCGCACTTCATCAAGACCGTGGAGACCATGCCGGAGTACCTGCCGGTCGCCCTGAGCAAGCGTGCGGGCGAGGATGCGCTGCGCGACCTCATCCCCATGCTCGACGACAACGGCATCGGCTTCGTCGTCGTCTCCGGCGACATGATCGAGGGCACCATCACGGCAACGCTCCTGCAGCGCGCCAACCCCGGTGCCATCGAAGCCCGCAAGGAGGCCGCGGGCCGCCTCTACAACGTCAGCGAGTTCGCCGCGGAGGTCGCGCTCGCGGCCGTCGAGCCGATTCCCGAGAGTCACACGCGCTACGTGGGCGACGTCACCGACTTCCAGCAGGCGTAGACGTGAGGGCGAGCGACATCGAGGCGCTGCACAGCGTCTCACGTCCCTCGGTCGCACCCGATGGGTCGCGCGCCGTCGTGAGCGTGACGCATCCGTCGCTCGATGCCGACGCCACGGTCGGCCAGCTCTGGACGGTGCCGCTCGACGGCTCGCCCGCACGACGCCTCACCCGCGGGCGTCTCGACACCGCTCCGCGCTTCAGCCCGGATGGCTCCACCATCGCGTTCATGCGGTCGGAGAAGGGCGCGCCACCGCAGCTGCATGCGGTCGACGCCCTGGGTGGCGAGCCCGTGCGTCTCACCGACACCGCGCTCGGGGTTGACTCGTTCTCGTGGTCGCCCGACTCCACTCGCATCGTCTACACCGCTGCAGTGCCCGAGCAGGGCCGCTACGGCACCGTCGACGGCATCGGATCGGGCGCTGAGCCCGCGCGGCACATCACCGACCTCACCTACAAGCTCAACGGCACGGGCTACACGGCAGACCAGCGCCCCCAGGTCTTCGTCGTCACCGTTCCCGCGCTCGATGTCGAGCCCGCCTACACGGCTTCGCCCCGGCCCGACGGCACCACGCCGGATGCTCCCCTCGTGCCCGAGAGCGTCCGACTCACCTCTGGCGACTACTCGTGGTTCGAGCCGCGCTTCCTCGGGGACCGGGTTGCGGCCCTCTCGGCCCGCCACCCCGGACGGGACAGCGACCTGCTCAACCAGCTCTGGGCCGTTGCCGAGGGGGCAGAGCCCGAGGCTCTCACCGACCTCGGCACCGTAGACATCTCCACCTTCGAGCGTGCGGTAGACGGAACGGTCTACCTGATCGCGCAGGAGCTCGGGGAGAGCGGCGTCGATTTCGTCGCGCGCAACAGCGCCGTGTACCGCCTCGACGGCACGACCCCGGTCGCCGTCACCGACCCGGAGACGAATGACTCCACCGGCCAGCAACTGGCGATCGCGGGGGAGCGGGTGCTGGTCCCGCGGATCGAGCGCGGGCGCCAGCACGTGATCGAGGTGCTTCGGGGCGGTGGCGTGAGTGCGCTCAGCTCGGGGGATATCGAGGTCACGGGGGTGGGGGCATCCGGCGACCGTGTCGTGGTGAGCTACCAGAGCCCGACGAGTTTCGGCGAAGTGGCCGAACTCGTGAACGGCGAACTGCGGCGGCTCACCGACTTCGGGAGCGCGCTGCGGGCCACGGGGCTCGTCACGCCCACCGAACTGACCGTCACGGGCCGCGACGGATATCCGGTGCACGGATGGGTCGCTCGGCCGACAGGGGAGGGCAAGCACCCCACGCTGCTCATGATCCACGGTGGGCCGTACACGCAGTACGGCGTGCACGTGTTCGACGAGACTCAGGTCTATGTCGACGCGGGGTACGCGGTCGTCTACTGCAACCCGCGCGGAAGCGAGGGCTACGGACAGGCGCACGGCCGCGTGATCAAGGACGACATGGGCGGACTCGATCTGGCCGACGTGCTGGACTTCCTCGAGGGCGCCCTGGCCGCCGACGCCGACCTCGACGCCGACCGTCTGGGCATTCTCGGCGGCTCGTACGGAGGCTATCTCACGGCGTGGACGATAGCCCACGACCACCGGTTTAAGGCCGCCATCGTCGAGCGCGGCTACCTCGACCCGCCGTCGTTCATCGGATCTTCCGACATCGGCGCGTACTTCCCACAGCAGTACAACGGCGTGGATCGCGACGCGCAGCGCCGCCAGAGCCCGCAGGAGGTCGCTCACCTCGTCACGACACCGACGTTCGTCATCCACTCCGAGAACGACCTACGGTGCCCGCTGGCGCAGGCCGAGACGTACTACACGACTCTCAAGCTGCAGGGAGTCGAGGCCGAGCTGCTGATTTTCCCCGGAGAGAACCACGAGCTGAGTCGCGCGGGCCGACCGCGGCACCGCGTGCAGCGCTTCGAGGCGATCCTCGACTGGTTCGGACGCCACCTGTGACAGTCAACCGCGCCACGAGCCGCATCCTGCTGTTCGACCGCGACAACCGGGTGTTGCTGTTCCTCACGAAGGCTCCAGACACGAGTGGCATCGCCCGCTGGCTCACCCCCGGCGGGGGCGTGGATGCGGGGGAGACCCACCACGAGGCCGCGGTACGAGAACTCGAGGAGGAGACAGGGCTCGTCGTCGACGACCTCGGCGCGCCCGTCTGGGCGCACGACTTCGTTGTGCAGTGGGATGCTGCAGACCACGACACGGGCCACGCCGAGTTCTACACCGCGACGGTCGATGCCTTCGAGCCCTCGGATGCGCACTGGACAGACGACGAGCGCGTCGACGTGCTCGCGCACAAGTGGTGGACGCTCGCCGAGCTCGCCGCCACCACGGAACCCTACGAACCCGCAGAGCTCGTACAACTCGTGCGACGGCAGCTGCCGTCGTGCTGAACGGAGAAGCAATGCCCCGCCCGATCCCCGAGTACACCGTCGCCGACCTCGAGTACCTGAACGACCTCGACTTCGGCACGTTCACGTCAGACGATGCAGCCGACCTCGGGATGACCGCGGTCGCCGTCATCCGCGAATGGGACCTGAGTCTCGCCGTGGACATCCTGATGGGCGAGTACCTCGTGTTCCGCGCGCGCCTCAAGGAGACCGGCCCCGGAAACGACCCGTGGCTCGCGGGCAAGGCTGCGACCGTCCGCCGGTTCGGTGAGCCGTCGTACCTCGTGCGCCTGCGCGGAATCGAGTCAGGCACACCTTTTGAGGAACGTGACGACGTCGACCACGAGACGTTCAAGGCGCACGGTGGGTCAATTCCCATCAAGGTCGCCGGCGAGATCGTCGCAACGATCACGATCTCGGGCGAACCCCAGCAGATCGATCATGAGGTCGCCGCCGAGGCCGTGCGCCGGTTCCTGCACTCGCGTTCCTGACGCGAGCGGGTCTCCACGCCCTGTGGATAACCCTGACGCCACCCTGTGACCGCCCCGTAGCCTCGCGCTGCAGACGATTCTGCGCGGAGATCAATCGGGGGTAGTTCTTATGGGTAGCGAGTTGAGACGACGTCGCCACAAGATCGCGAGAGTCGGCCTCAGTGCCGGGCTGGTGGCGGGCACCCTCCTCACCGCACCGGTCTCCGCGGCTCAGGCCGCAGCACCGTTCCCCGTGTCGGCGATGTACGCCACCCAAGCCAACTCGTCGAACATCGTCTCGGTTGATCGCACCACCGGAGCGGCCACCAACGTCCTCGAAGCCCCCGGCGGTGCAATCGGCTTGAACCAGTTGGGGCTGTCCGGCGACGGCGGCACAGTCATCCTCACGAACGCCACGTCGGTATTCGAGTACACCGCGGCAACCGAGACGTGGGCGACGACACCGCGGACTGTCGCCGTGCCCAACACCATGGGCGGGGTCGATCCCCACAGCGGCCTCTTCTACTTCGGTGGGCGCATAAGCCGCAGCACGTTCTCGTTCGCGACATACGACCCGGCTTCGAACGCGATATCGACGAACATTACGACAGTCACGGCGGACACGTCTCCCGGCGCAAACGGAGACCTCGCCTTCGACAGCCGGGGCAACCTGTACTTCGCCGCCAGCAGTAGCACTGAGGCGCAGATCTACCGGGTGAACGCCGCCGACCTCGGGGGAGCGGCCCTGGCGACCGCGGTCGGTCCTCTCATCGACGCAGGCGTCGCGCTGAATTCCTTGGCGTTCGCCAACGACGGCTACCTCTACATTGCGGGCGGGGGAACTAACGGATTCCTGCGCGTGGACCCTGTCACAGGAGACGTTCTCGAGCGTCGCAGCGTGAGCGTTGCCATTACCGACCTCGGCACCAACGCAGTCCCGTTCACCGGCGACCTGAAGATCAGCCTGCCGCAAGGCCGCGTGAAGGACACCGATCAGTTCACGGTCACCATCGGCGGGGGAGGCATCGAACCGGGAGTCAGCGGCACGACGTCCGGCAGCGAGACGAGTGCCACCGTCGGCCCGATTCTCCTCCTGCCGGGCAAGACCTACACCATCACACAGGAGCCAGAGGGCACGACCGATCCTCGGGACTACGTCACTGCTTGGTCGTGTGTCGATCCGGCCACGGGCGCCGTGGTGGCCTCGGGTCCCGGTGCGAGTGGCCAGTTCACCATTCCCGACGGCGTCAACGACGTCGTCTGCACCTTTTCGACGAACCCCAAAGCGACCGGTCGGGATGACACGACACAGGAGAGCCCGCCAGGCCAACCGGTCACTGTAGATGTGCTCGGCAACGACCTTGGCGCTCTCGATCCGACGAGCGTTCGCATTGTGAGCGGTGGCGTTGCCGTCACCGAGCTCGTCGTGCCGGGGGAGGGTACGTGGACTGTGAACCCCACAACGGGTGCGATCACGTTTTCCCCGGAGAGCGGCTTCCTGGGAGACCCGACCCCGATCACCTATTCCGTGTCCGACACGGCGGGAAACACGTCACAGGCGCGCCTCGCGGTGACGTTCCAATCCGCTGCTCGGGATGACGCGTCCCTGGGTAACCCGCCCGGCCAAGTCGTCACGCTGGATGTCGCCGCGAATGACTTCGGCGCTCTCGATCCGACGAGCGTTCGCATTGTGAGCGGTGGCGTTGCCGTCACCGAGCTCGTCGTGCCGGGGGAGGGCACGTGGACTGTGAACCCCACAACGGGTGCGATCACGTTCTCCCCGGAGAACGGCTTCCTGGGAGACCCCACCCCGATCAGCTACTCCGTCACGGATACCGACGGCGACACAACGCAGGCCACCGTCACCGTCACCTACGGGATCACCGCCGAGAACGATCAGTCTCTCAACAATCCTCAGGGCCAACCGGTCACCGTCAGCGTGACCAGCAATGACCACGGTGATCTCGATCCCGGCACTGTTCGGATTCTCGATGGCAGTACTCCCGTCATGGAGTTCCCCGTTGAGGGCGAAGGCGTATGGAGCGTGGACGCGGCCAGCGGAAAGATCACCTTCACGCCAGCACGCACCTTCACGGGAGATCCAACGCCGATCACCTACCGTGTGGCGGACACCGCCGGCAACATCGCTCTGGCCAACGTCACCGTCACGTTCGTCGCCGCAGCGCCGCCGACGGGAACCAACCGGGTCGGGTCCGGCGCACTGGCTTTCACCGGCTCGAACCCGATGACAGCACTCGTCGCGGCGATCGGGCTCACGTTGTTGGGAGGCCTTCTGATCCGCGCGCGTCGACGTCCAGCTCGTCCGGGACGGCACCGCGCCTAAGGCTGAGGTGGCATCATTGTGAACATCCGATAATGCACATTATGTCAAGTAACAGTCAAACCGACTGCCAGTACTCGAAGTCAGTGCCGCGTGAGCATCAACACTGAGTCGGCGACCTTCACGGGGTCTTCCTGCGGCGGCCGCGTTCTCGTGTAGAAGATTGTCCGAACCATATCCAAAGGGGGCGAGCCGTGACGAAGATGAGCAACGCAAAAAGGCTTTGACTGACAACCCCGAAGAACGAGAGTCCGCCGACCGTAGCGAAGACGGTCCAGTTCACTGCGATGTCGGTGATGATCACGGCGCTGCCGAGCACGATGCCGGAGCGCCGTCGAAAGATGATGAGCGCAGCGGTGACCGGATCCAGAAAAGTTAGTGACGCCCAGAACAGCCGGACGCCGAGAGGGAAGGCGCTGTAGGCGTTCAATCCCCCGACGATCAGATCCGCCGTGTGAGTGGTCGTTCCCACGAGGAAGCCGATCACCCACATGACCTGGAACGCTCTGAGCACTCGTACCGATGCGGTGCGAGCGATCATCCGCTCATGATAGCGAGCCAGCAAGGGCGGCCGATTCACCAGCACAAGGCCAGCTACGACTCGTACCCGCGTAACCATCGGGTGAGGATCGGCTCGAGGGCAGCTTGATCCTCAGCGGTCAGCTGGCCGACCAGACGCTGCTCATTGGCGATGTGCTCGGCGAAGGCAAGGTCGATGGTCGCTACACCGGCAGACGTCAGGGCGACGATCCGACGACGGCGGTCACCTGCTGCCATGCGTCGCTCGACTAGACCCGCATCGACGAGACGATCGATGCGCTTGGTCATCGCCCCCGTAGTGACCATCGTGTGCTCAGCCAATTCCCCCGGCGCGCGTTCGTAAGGCGCGCCTGTTCGACGCAGTGTCGCGAGCACGTCGAACTCCCCCTCCCCCAGCCCGTGCCGGGCGTACACGGCGACGAGCTCATCGGTGAGGTGCGCTGCGAGCCGGTGGAGTCGGCCAACGATCCCCTGCGGTGCCACGTCGAGCTCGGGGCGTTCACGTCGCCACTCCTGTTGGATCTTCGCTACCCGATCCATTCGTTCTTCCATATGGGCATATTACCTTCCATGGAAGGTATATTACCTTCCATGGAAGCGAGATGGAAGTGGCTACTCGTCGCGGCGATTGCCCCGGTGGCGTGGGGGTCGAACTACTTCGTCACACGACACTTCCTGCCGGAGGACGCAGCCTTGTGGGGCGCCGCGCTGCGGGCGATTCCCGCTGGCGTTGCGCTCATGCTGCTCCGACCGCGACTGCCGCACGGGTCGTGGTGGTGGAAGTCGTTCGTGCTCGGAATCCTCAACGTGGGTGCGTTCTTCGTGCTGATCTATGTCGCGTCCCAGTTGCTACCCTCCAACATCGCCTCGACCATCATGGCCACCTCCGCGGCGGTGCTGATGTTCCTTGCGTGGCCGCTGCTGGCCGAGCGCCCCACGGTCACTGCAGCCATCGGCGCGATCGTCGGCTTCGCGGGAGTCGGCGTGCTCCTTCTTCAGGGCAGCGTGACGGTGAACCCGTGGGGTGTCGCCGCGTCGCTCGCGGCGATGCTCATGTCATCAACCGGCTTCATCCTCACGAAAAGGTGGTCGCCGTCTGATTCGATCATCACCATCACCTCATGGCAACTCATCGCCGGCGGGCTGCTACTCGTGCCCTTCGCACTGTTATTCGAGGGCGCGCCGCCTGCACTCGATGCACCGGCGATTGCCGGGTTCGCCTATGTCACGCTCATCGCGACCGCCCTTGCATTCGTGGCCTGGTTCACGGCCTTGCGTCACCTCCCGGCGGGCACCGTCGGCCTCATCGGACTTCTCAACCCGCTCACCGGCGTCCTACTGGGCACGACGCTCGCCGCCGAACCGTTCGGGCCACGCCAAGCCCTCGGCACGGTGCTGGTCATCGTCGGGGTGCTCATCGGTCAGCGACGTCGGACCGTGCGCTGAGATCTGTGCGCAATCCGCTGTCTCAGCTGAGCGGCACTATCGCGTCTACTTGAACGAGCGCATTGCCCTCCAGCACATTCACACCGATCATCGAGCGCGCGGGCGGAGCCTCGATGAAGAATTCACGGAACACGCGATCGATGACCGGCCCGAATTGGATCAGCATGGGTGTGTGGATGGTGAGCTTGATCGCGTGGGACAGGTCAGCCCCTGCAGCCTCGCAGATGGCGTTGAGGTTCTTCAAGCACTGCCTCGCCTGCGCGATGACCGCTTGCTCACCGCCGCCGAACGACGGGTTCAGCGGTCGAGGCAGCATCTGCCCGGACGCTGGGTCGATCGGGAGTTGGCCCGAGACGTAGAGCACACCGTTGTAGGTGATCGCTTGGCTGGAACCGCCCTGAGGCCACGGCGCATTCGGAGTGAAGATCACGTTACGTTCCACAAGTCGCTCCCCCATGCTTGATATCAATGAACGGCCGGCCAGAACAGCCGGCCCGGAACCGCTAGTCAGTACCGAGATCGAAGGCCGAGGCCTCGTTCGCGGCATCCGTCGCGGCCTCGAGGTCGCTCTCGCCCTCACCGGCCGTGATCTCGGATGCCTCGCCGGGCTCGAGGTCGCCGACGAGCTGCGCGGTGGCACCACCGACGATGCCGAGATGCGCGTACTGCTCGAGCTTGGCTCGCGTGTCGGCGATGTCGAGGTTGCGCATGGTCAGCTGGCCGATGCGGTCGAGGGGGCCGAAGGCTGCGTCGCCCACGCGCTCCATCGAGAGCTTGTCGGGGTGGTAGCTGAAGTTCGGGCCGCGCGTGTCGATGATCGAGTAGTCGTCGCCGCGGCGGAGCCGGAGCACGACCTCGCCCGAGACGGCCGACCCGACCCAGCGCTGCAGCGACTCGCGCAGCATGAGCGACTGCGGGTCGAGCCAGCGACCCTCGTACATGAGGCGACCGAGACGGCGGCCCTGCTGGTGATAGGTCGCGAGCGTGTCCTCGTTGTGGATCGCGTTGACGAGGCGCTCGTAGGCGATGTGCAGCAGGGCCATTCCCGGCGCCTCGTAGATGCCGCGTGACTTCGCCTCGATGATGCGGTTCTCGATCTGGTCGCTCATGCCGAGGCCGTGGCGACCACCGATCGCGTTCGCCTCGAGCACGAGCGCGACGTCGTCGGCGAAGGCCTGCCCGTTCAGGGCGACCGGGCGGCCCTGCTCGAAGGTCACCGTCACGTCCTCAGACGCGATCTCGACCGACGAATCCCAGAATGCGACACCCATGATGGGCTCGACGATCTCGACCCCGGCATCGAGCTGCTCGAGGCGCTTGGCCTCGTGCGTGGCGCCCCAGACGTTGGAGTCGGTCGAGTACGCCTTCTCGCCCGAGGCCTTGTACGGGAATCCGCGTGCGACGAGCCACTCGCTCATCTCGGCGCGACCACCGAGCTCGGTGACGAACGCCTCGTCGAGCCACGGCTTGTAGATGCGCAGGCGCGGGTTGGCGAGCAGGCCGTAGCGGTAGAACCGCTCGATGTCGTTGCCCTTGTAGGTCGAGCCGTCGCCCCAGATCTCGACGCCGTCTTCCTTCATCGCGCGCACGAGCAGGGTGCCCGTCACGGCACGGCCCAGCGGCGTCGTGTTGAAGTAGGTCTTGCCGCCGGAACGGATGTGGAAGGCACCGGTCGAGAGTGCGACGAGCCCCTCCTCGACGAGAGCCGCCCTGGCATCGACGATGCGGGCGATCTCGGCGCCGTACTCCTTCGCCTTGCCCGGAACCGCGCTCACATCGGGCTCGTCGGGCTGGCCCAGGTCTGCCGTGTACGTGCACGGCACGGCCCCGTGCTCGCGCATCCATGCGACGGCGACGGAGGTATCGAGACCGCCGGAGAACGCGATACCGACGCGCTCCCCCACGGGAAGACTGGTGAGGACCTTGGACATGCGTACAAGCGTATGGGACGTGCAAGGTGCAGAATTGCGCCATGCCCAGCGCCACACCCTGTCCGTGCCTCTCGGGCCTGCCGTACGACGAGTGCTGCGGAGCGTTCCACTCCGGCACCTATGCCCCGCCCACCGCCGAGCGCCTCATGCGCTCGCGGTACTCGGCCTACGTGAAGAACCTCCCCCACTACCTCCTGCGCACCTGGCATCCGACGACGCGCCCGGTCGAGCTCGTGCTCGACCCGCGACTGCGCTGGTATCGCCTCGACATCCTGGCAAGAACACGCGGCGGGATGCTCGACACGGAGGGCACCGTCGAGTTCCGTGCGAGCTACCGCATGCAGACGGAGAAGGGCGCGCAGCACGAGGTGAGCAGCTTCGTGAAGGAGAACGGCCGCTGGTTCTACGTGGACGGGGAGTGACTCCGTGAAGACATCCCACGGCTACGGCCGTCTCGTCGGGTTCAGCGACGGCGTCGTCGCCATCGCGATCACCCTGCTTATCCTGCCGCTCGTCGACGCGGCGAGCGATTACGACGGCGATGTCGGCACGTTCGTCGGCGAGCACTTGGGGAAACTGCTGCTCTTCCTGCTGAGCTTCGCCGTGATCGGCAATTTCTGGCTCGTGCATCACCGCACGTTCGAGCGCATCACGAGCTACAACACCGCGCTGCTCTGGGCGAACCTGCTCTGGCTGCTCAGCATCGTCTTCCTGCCCTTCCCGACCGCGCTGCTCGCCAGCTCGCCCGGCGGCGACCGCGCGAGCTACGTGCTGTACGTCGGCACGATGGTCGTGACGACCGCCGCCGAGCTCATCATCCAGGCGATCATCGTGCGCACGCCCGCGCTGCAGGCCGAGGAGGTGCGCGGCACGCTCACCGTGCGGTCGTACGCGACACCGCTGGTGATCATGGTGTTCGCGCTCGTCATCGCCGCCCTGTTCCCGGGGATCGGCCTGTGGGGCCTCGCGCTCTTCGCCCTGTCGGGCCCGCTCGAAGCACAGTTAGCCCGAAGGAAGAAGGCCGCAGCATGACCGAACCGAAGTACGTTCTCGCCATCGACCAGGGCACCACGAGCACGCGCGCGATGATCTTCGACCACGCCGGCACGCCCGTGGCCACCGGCCAACTCGAGCACCAGCAGATCTTCCCGCAGGCGGGGTGGGTCGAGCACGATCCGAAAGAGATCTGGGACAACACGCGCGAGGCGATCGGCCAGGCCCTCGCGAAGGCGAACGTCACGCGCCACGACATCGCGGCCGTCGGCATCACCAACCAGCGCGAGACGACGGTGATCTGGGATCGCGCGACGGGCAAGGCCGTCTACAACGCGATCGTGTGGCAAGACACCCGCACCCAGTCGATCGTCGATCGCGTCGCGGGCGGGAAGTCCGATCGGTTCCAGAAGAAGACCGGGCTGCCGCTGGCCACCTACTTCTCGGCGACGAAGATCGCCTGGATCCTCGAGAACGTCGACGGCGTACGGGAGCGCGCGGAGGCCGGCGAACTCGCGTTCGGCACCACCGACACCTGGGTGCTCTGGAATCTCACCGGCGGCACGAAGGGCGGGGTACACGCGACGGATGTCACGAACGCGAGCCGCACGCTGCTCATGGACCTCGAGACTCTCGAGTGGGACGACACGCTGCTCGACGCCTTCGGCATCCCCGCGTCGCTGCTGCCCGAGATCCGCAGCTCGTCGGAGGTGTACGGCACCGCCGAGTCGTCGAACCTGCTGCGCGAGGTACCCGTGGCGGGCATCCTCGGCGATCAGCAGGCAGCGACCTTCGGCCAAGCGGCATTCGACGCCGGCGAGTCGAAGAACACGTACGGCACCGGCAACTTCCTCATCGTCAACACGGGCGAGGAGATCGTGCACTCCACGAATGGGCTCATCACGACAGTCGCCTACAAGCTCGGAGACGAGGCCCCACGCTACGCTCTCGAGGGCTCGATCGCCGTGACCGGGTCGCTGGTTCAATGGCTGCGCGACAACCTCGGCATCATCTCGAGTGCGCCCGAGGTGGAGACCCTCGCGGCCTCGGTTCCCGACAACGGCGGCGTGTACTTCGTGCCCGCGTTCTCGGGGCTGTTCGCCCCGCATTGGCGACCGGATGCCCGCGGCGCCATCCTCGGACTCACCCGTTTCGCGAACCGGGGCCACATCGCCCGTGCCGCCCTCGAGGCCGTGGCGTACCAGACCCGTGAGGTACTGGACGCCGTCAACGCCGACGCCGGGGTGGACCTCGGCGAGCTCAAGGTCGACGGGGGCATGGTCGCCAATGAGGAGCTCATGCAGTTCCAGGCCGACATTCTGGATGTTCCGGTCATCCGGCCCGTCGTCGCGGAGACGACCGCCCTCGGTGCCGCCTACGCCGCGGGTCTGGCCGTCGGGTTCTGGAAGGACCGCGACGAATTGCGCGCCAATTGGCAGGAGGACAAGCGCTGGGAGCCCGCCATGGAGAAGTCCGAGCGTGAGCGGTTACTGCGCAACTGGGCCAAAGCGGTGAGCAAGACGCTCGACTGGGTCGACGACGACACGGAAGCCAGCCCCACGCAGTAGCTGCTTGACGCCGGTGACCGCACGAAGGAACAGGGTTATCGGTGGGTCGCTGCGACCCAGTGGTCGAGCTTCTGCGCGGCCGCCCCGGAGTCGATTGTCGCCGCCGCGCGCTCGAGCTGCTCCGCCAGCCTCCCGAGAATGGGCTGCCGCAGCAATTCGGGGTCGCGCGCGAGCTCGTACGCTGTGAGTCCGGCGGCCGCGTTGAGCAGCACGATGTCGCGCACCGGCCCCTTCTCCCCCGCGAGGACGGCCCGCGCCACCGAGGCGTTGTGCTCGGGGTCGGCGCCCAGCAGCGACTGGATCTCGGCGCGCGGGATGCCGAGATCTGCGGGGTCGAGGTCGTGCTCGGTGACGAAGCCGCGCGAGACCTCCCAGATGTGGCTGTGGCCCGTGGTCGTGAGCTTGTCGATCCCGTCGTCACCGCGGTAGACGAGAGCCGTCGCGCCGCGCGTGCGGAACACACCGACCACGAGCGGAACACGCTCGAGGCTCGCCACACCGACCGCCGAGGCTTCCGGGCGGGCAGGGTTGCAGAGCGGCCCGAGGATGTTGAAGAGCGTCGAGATCCCGAGTTCCTTGCGGGTCGGGCCCGCGTGGCGGAATCCGGGGTGGAACAGCGCGGCGAAGGCGAAGGTGATCCCCGTCTCCGACAGCACACCGGCCACCCGCTCGGGCGAGATGTCGAGGTTGAGGCCGAGCGCCGACAGCACGTCGGATGCTCCGGACGCCGAACTCGCACCGCGATTGCCGTGTTTCACGACGGGAACCCCCGCGGCTGCGGCGATCACGGATGCCACGGACGAGATGTTGAGCACGGCGCCGTACGGGTCGCCACCGGTGCCCACGATGTCGAGCACCATGGGGTCGACATCCAGCGGCTGCGCGTTCGCGAGCACAGCATCCCGGAAGCCGACGATCTCGTCGACGGTCTCGCCCTTCATCCGCAGGGCGACAAGAAGGCCGCCAAGCTGCGCGGGCGTGGCCTCCCCCGCCATCACCGACTGCATAGCCCACTCGGCCTCGCTGATGGAGAGATCGTTGCCCTCGACGAGGGAGCCGAGGATGCCGGGCCAGGTGTGCTCGCGTGCCATGTCTCAGATCCTAACGACGGCAACGCGACTGGCCCTCCGAATGACAAAACCCCCGCCCGATCTGGACCATAATGGGAGAGTGACTACTGCCTCGCTCTCCCGCTCGGTCGGAGCCCAGACCGTCCAACGTCCCAACGTCGTTGCCGTCGGCACGATCGTCTGGCTCGGAAGCGAAGTCATGTTCTTCGCCGGTCTCTTCGCCATCTACTTCACGCTCAAGTCGATGTCGCCCGCACTGTGGGAAGAGCAGACCGCCAAGCTCAACATCACCTACGCCGCGATCAACACCGTGGTCCTCGTGCTCTCCTCCTTCACGTGCCAGGCCGGCGTCTTCGCCGCCGAGCGACTGCAGGCCCGCCGCACCGGCACCCTCGGCCAGTTCTGGAAGTGGGGCATGGTCGAGTGGTTCTACCTCACCTACGCCATGGGTGCCACCTTCGTCGTCGGCCAGATCTACGAGTACGCCACTCTCGTGAGCGAGCACGTGAGCCTCTCGAGCGACGCCTACGGCTCCGCGTTCTACCTGACCACCGGATTCCACGGCCTCCACGTCACCGGCGGTCTCATCGCTTTCATGCTCGTCATCGGCCGCGCGTTCGCGGTCAAGACGTTCGGACACAAGGAGGCCACGACCGCCATCGTCGTCTCCTACTACTGGCATTTCGTCGACGTGGTGTGGATCGGGCTGTTCGCCGTGATCTACCTGCTCCGCTAAACCGAGGAACGGAACTCTACGCAGCATGGCTATCAAGCCCAAGAACACCGGTCGTCGGCACCCCCTCGCCACCGTTGCCCTGATCATGGTCGGCCTCCTCGGCACGGGCGGCGCCTACGCCCTCTTCACGACGAGCGCGACCGCCGAGACCTCCGCCCAGGCGGAGTCGCAGGTGGAGAACGGTGAGAAGCTCTTCGCCGCCAACTGCGCTACCTGCCACGGGATGAACCTCCAGGGCACCACGCAGGCCCCGAGCCTCATCGGCGTCGGTGCAGCATCCGTCGACTTCCAGGTAGGCACCGGCCGCATGCCACTCGCCGCCACGGGCCCCCAGGCCGAGGAGAAGCCCGTCCAGTTCACCGCCGAGCAGGTTTCGGCTCTCGCGGCTTACGTCGCCTCGAAGGGTCCCGGCCCCGCCATCCCCACCGAGGAGCAGCTCGTAGGCACGAACACCGCTGAGGGTGCGGAGCTCTTCCGCATCAACTGCGCCATGTGCCACAACGTCGCCGGCGCCGGTGGCGCGCTCACCGAGGGCAAGTACGCTCCCCCGCTCGGCGGCGTCTCCGCCCAGCACATCTACGAGGCCATGCTCACGGGCCCGCAGAACATGCCGGTGTTCAACGACTCGAACATCTCGCCCGAAGACAAGGCGAACATCATCTCCTACCTCAAGTACCTCGATGAGACCCCTTCGGTCGGCGGCTACGGCCTCGGCGACCTCGGGCCCGTCTCCGAGGGTCTCTTCATCTGGATCTTCGGACTCGGCGCGATCGTGGGAATCACGGTCTGGCTGACCGCGCGTTCCAACTGATTCTTTCGGCACACTAGGCATAGGGAAGCGAATGGCTAACGACCACGACGGGACCAACCCCCGCGCTGGCACGACCGTCGAGAAGTACAACGACGACAACCTTCCCGGTCCCGGCACCGGTGTTGTTCCGAGTGACGCGATCGAGAACCCGGGCTTCGAGCCCTTCCGCGCCCGCGTCAGCGAGCTCGACCCCGCGAAGGCGCGCGCCAACGAGCGCCGCGTCTCCGGATTGTTCTTCCTCTCCATCGTGGGCAGCGTTTTCGCGATCGCCGCCTACATCGCCTTCCCCATCGTCGACGGCGATCCCGGCTCAATCCGACTCAACAACCTGCTGCTGGGCCTCGGCATCGCGCTGGCCCTTCTCGCCATCGGCATTGGCGCCGTGCACTGGTCCAAGTCCCTCATGGACGGCCACGACCTCGTCGAACAGCGCCACGGCACCCGCGGCACGGAGGCCACCCGCGCGAAGGCCGTCGAGGTCTTCGAGCTGGGCAACAAGGAGTCCGGATTCGGCCGCCGCACGCTCATCCGGAACACCCTCATCGGCGCCCTCGTGGTCAGCCCGCTGCCCGCAGTCGTGCTGTTCCGCGACCTCGCACCGGCCGAGAACCCCGTTCCGCTGCTGCAGCACACGCTGTGGAAGAAGGGCACGCGCCTCACGCGAGACCCCTCCGGCACGCCCATCAAGGCCTCAGAGGTGACCATCGGTTCGGCATTCCACGTCATCCCCGAGGGCATCAACGAGCTCGAGGACAAGATCGAGGAGAAGGCCAAGGCGGCCGTGCTCCTCATGCGTCTCAAGCCCGCAGACCTGCACGTCTCGGCCGGCCGTGAAGACTGGAACTACGACGGCATCATCGCGTACTCCAAGATCTGCACCCACGTCGGTTGCCCCGTCGCCCTGTACGAGCAGCAGACTCACCACCTGCTGTGCCCGTGCCACCAGTCGCAGTTCGACATCACGCAGGAAGCGAAGGTCATCTTCGGACCGGCCAAGCGCGCCCTGCCCCAGCTTCCTATCACCGTGGATTCCGAAGGCTACCTCGTCGCTCGCAGCGACTTCACCGAGCCTGTCGGACCGAGCTTCTGGGAGAGGAAGCTATGAGTACCGCCGACGCCGCACAGCCCACCAAGGGCCAGCGCTTCACCGGATGGGCCGCCAACTACGTCGACGAGCGCACCAGCATCTCGGGCCTCGTCAAGGAGCTCGGTCGCAAGATCTTCCCCGACCACTGGTCGTTCATGCTCGGCGAGGTCGCCCTCTACAGCTTCATCGTGATCCTGCTCTCGGGCACGTTCATGACGTTCTTCTTCCAGGCGAGCATGGTCCCCGTCCACTACGACGGCTCCTACGTGCCGCTCAAGGGCATCGAGATGTCGGCGGCCATGGCCTCCACGCTCGACCTCTCGTTCGACATCCGGGGCGGCCTGCTCATGCGCCAGGTGCACCACTGGGCAGCGCTGCTGTTCGTGGCATCCATCGGCCTGCACATGCTCCGCATCTACTTCACGGGTGCGTTCCGCAAGCCGCGTGAGATCAACTGGCTGATCGGCTTCATCCTCTTCGTGCTCGCCATGGCCGAGGGCTTCACCGGCTACTCGCTGCCGGATGACCTCCTCTCGGGCAACGGACTGCGCATCATCGACGGCCTCATCAAGGGCCTCCCCATCGTCGGCACGTGGATCTCCTACCTGCTGTTCGGCGGCGAGTTCCCCGGAACGGACCTCGTGGGGCGCTTCTACGTGCTGCACATACTCTTGCTGCCGGCGATCCTCATCGCTGCACTCGGTGTGCACATGCTGCTCCTCATCGTGAACAAGCACACCCAGTTCGCGGGCCCCGGCCGCACCAACGACAATGTCGTCGGCGCACCGATCATGCCCGTGTTCGCTGCCAAGGCCGGTGGGTTCTTCTTCATCATCTTCGGCGTGATCGTGCTGATCGCCTCGCTGTTCCAGATCAACCCGGTGTGGACGTACGGCCCGTACGACCCCTCCCCTGTCTCGGCGGGGACACAGCCCGACTGGTACATCGGATTCGCCGACGGCGCCCTGCGACTCGTACCACCGGGCTGGGAGATCGAGCTGGGCCCCTACACGCTCTCGCTCAACATTCTCGTTCCGGTGCTGGTCCTCGGACTGTTCCTCGTGGTCGTTGCGCTCTACCCCTTCGTCGAGGCGTGGATCACGGGCGATAAGCGCGAGCACCACATCGCCGACCGTCCGCGCAACGCGCCGACCCGCACGGCCATCGGCGCGGCCGGCGTCACGTTCTACGCGGTCATGTGGGCGGCAGCGAGTTCCGACCTGATAGCGACGCACTTCAAGTTGTCGATCGAGAACGTCACCCATGTGATCCAGGCCTCGCTGTTCCTCGGGCCGATCATCGCGTACATCGTGACCAAGCGCGTGTGCCTCGCCCTCCAGAAGAAGGACCGCGAGATCGCGCTGCACGGCTACGAGTCGGGCCGTATCGTCCGACTGCCCGGTGGCGAGTACATCGAGGTCCACGAGCAGCTCGACGAGTACGAGCGCTGGAAGCTCGTCAGCTACGAGGACTACAAGCCGCTCATGCTGCGCCCGGACGCGAACGGACGCATCACGATCCGCCAGCGCATCCGGTCGGCAGCATCTGGCTGGTTCTTCGAAGACCGCATCCAGCCGGTGAGCCGCGGCGAGCTCGAGAAGGCTCACGAGCACTCGGAGCACTAGCTAGCAGTCATCAGAACGCCGCGACCTCAGGGTCGCGGCGTTCTTGCGTTCCCGTGAGGTCCCCGCGGCTGCGCCCGCCCGCCACGCGCCCGCCCGCGCCTCCCGGCTCGTCCCCGCGGCTGCGCCCGCCCGCGCCCGTGCGTTGTGCAGGATCGGAGCGCTCCCCGCGCCATCATGAGGCCGGATTGCCGCGGGTCCGTTCGGCGGATCTCCTGCACAACGCACGGCCTCCGTCGGGCCAAGCCGGGGGCTGGGTAGGGCCGGGTCAGAGCGGGGCCGGGCGAGGCCGGGCGAGATCGCGGGCGCGCACCAACGGCCGCGGCCCGCTGTGCGGTGTCCGCCGCCCGCTGTGCGGTGTCCGCCGCCCGCTGTGCGGTGCTAGAACGTGCGCTTGAGGAAATCGGCGCTCGAGCGGTAACCGATGCGCTCGTAGAAGTCGGCGGAGCGACGGCTCGCGACGGTGATCTGACGCACGGAGCGCTCACGGCACACGCGCTCGACCTCTTCGACGATGGCCGTGCCCACGCCCTCACCGCGGTGGGCGTCGTCGACGACGAGCTCCTGCAGGTGCGCGGAGCTGCCGTTGGCGTGCAGCAGGGGCGTGATGGTCGTCAGCGCGTAGCCGACGACTTTGCCCGCCGCATCCTCGGCAACGAGCAGCACAGACGTGGACTGGTCGTCCAGAAGCACCGGATAGTTCGTGTCGAACGCGTCGCGATCAGGCGAGTAGGCGGGCTCGAGCTGTTCGAGCAGCGCGTACACCCGGTCTGCATCCGCCGGACGAGCCGAACGGATCAGTGTTCTGGGGGGCACCGGCTTAGCGAGCGAAGTATCCACGGTAGTACTCATAGACCCACCCCACGATGGCGATGAGGAAGATCGAGACGCCGATGAAGGCGATCCACGGGCCGATGGCAATACCGAGGAAGGTCAGGGCTGCCGACGTCGCGAGGACGATGGGCCACCAGCTCCAGGGGCTGAAGTGCCCCTGCTCCGCCTCGCCGTCGTCGATGTTGGCGTCGAGACGGTCTTCAGGGAGCTCGCCACCCTGCGACTTGTGAATGCGACCGAGGTAGAACGCGATGAGCACCGACAGGGCGCCCGTGAGGCCGATCGCCACGGCACCCACCCACTCCACCTCAGCGGGCGCGGATGCAGCCGGACGAGCCGACTGGATGAGCGACCACGTGATGTAGGCAATGTCGGCGAGGAAGAAGAATCCGGCGAGGATCCAGAACAGGCGTGCATTGGTACCCATGGTTACTTCACCTTCTCGTCGCCGAGGTCGTACACGGGAGCCTCAGGAGCATCCTTGAAGCCGATTCCACCAACCCCGACGGGAATACCGGCCTCGGGGTGGTTGATGTCGAACGCGGGCGACTCCGACCGGATGCGCGGCATCGAGGTGAAGTTGTGGCGCGGCGGCGGGCAGCTCGTCGCCCACTCGAGCGAGCGGCCGTAGCCCCACGGGTCGTTGACCGTGACCTTGGGCGCCTTGCGAGCGGTGATGTACACGTTGTAGAGGAACGGGAGCATCGAGATCGCGAGGATTGCCGCACCGGTGGTCGACACCTGGTTCATCCACGTCACGCCGTCCTCCTCGAGGTACGTGCGGTAACGGCGGGGCAGCCCCACGACGCCGATCCAGTGCTGGATGAGGAACGTCGTGTGGAAACCGATGAACAGTAGCCAGAAGTGGATCTTGCCGAGACGCTCGTTGAGCATCTTGCCCGTCCACTTCGGCCACCAGAAGTAGAAGCCGCTGAACATCGCGAAGACGACGGTGCCGAACACCACGTAGTGGAAGTGCGCGACGACGAAGTACGTGTCGGAGACGTGGAAGTCGAGCGGCGGCGACGCCAGGATGACCCCGGTGAGACCACCGAACGTGAACGTGATGAGGAAGCCGATGGCCCACAGCATGGGTGTTTCGAACGTCACCGAGCCGCGCCACATGGTGCCGATCCAGTTGAAGATCTTCACGCCCGTGGGTACGGCGATGAGCATCGTCATGAGCGCGAAGAACGGCAGCAGCACCGATCCGGTCACGTACATGTGGTGGGCCCACACCGTGACGGAGAGTGCCGCGATGGCGATCGTCGCGTAGATGAGGGTCTTGTAGCCGAAGATCGGCTTGCGGCTGAACACCGGAAGCACCTCGGAGATGATGCCGAAGAACGGCAGCGCGATGATGTAGACCTCAGGATGCCCGAAGAACCAGAACAGGTGCTGCCACAGTATGACGCCACCGTTCTCGGCGTCATAGATATGCGCACCGACCACCCGGTCGGCTCCGAGCGCGAAGAGCGCGGCGGCGAGAACCGGGAACGCCATGATGACCAGGAGCGAGGTGACGAGTGCGTTCCAGCTGAAGATCGGCATGCGGAACATCGTCATGCCCGGTGCGCGCATGGTGATGATCGTGGTGATGAAGTTGACCGCACCGAGGATGGTGCCGAAACCGCTGAGCGCGAGGCCGAAGACCCACAGGTTTCCGCCGTAGCCGGGCGAGAAAGTCGTGCTCGAGAGGGGCGCGTAGGCGAACCATCCGAACGAGGCAGCACCCTGCGGGGTGAGGAAGCCGGCGACGGCGATGAGCGAGCCGAAGCTGTAGAGCCAGTAGGCGAACGCGTTCAAGCGCGGGAACGCGACGTCGGGAGCGCCGATCTGCAGCGGCATGAGCACGTTCACGAAGCCAGCGAACAGCGGCGTCGCGAACATCAGCAGCATGATCGTGCCGTGCATGGTGAAGAGCTGGTTGTACTGCTCCCCCGTCGCCACGACCGAGAGGCCCGGCGCGAACAGCTGCGCTCGGATGACAAGCGCCATGACGCCGCCGAGGAGGAAGTAGATGAACGAGGTGATCAGGTAGAGGTACCCGATCGTCTTGTGGTCGGTGGAGGTGATCCAGTTGACGACGATGTTGCCCTTGCGCTCCGCCTTGACGGAGATCACGGGGCCGCTCACGGCCGACGTGTCGAATGCTGCAGTGCTCATGAGTCCTAGCCCTCCGACTTGCTGCCGTCGCCGGGCAGGTTCTGGTTCACGTTGTACTCTTCGCCGATCTGGCCCTCGAATCCGGCAGCCTTCTGACTGGCGATGTACGCCTTGTAGTCGGCGTCGGACACGACCTTGACGGTGAAGAGCATGAGCGAGTGGTACTCGCCGCACAGCTCAGCGCATTTGCCCTGGTACGTGCCTTCCTTGGTCGGCGTGAAGTACATGTAGTTGCTCTTGCCGGGGATCATGTCCTTCTTGTACAGGAAGTCCACGACCCAGAACGAGTGGATGACGTCGCGCGACTCGATCTTGATCTCGATCGACTTGTTGACGGGAAGCACGAGCACCGGCAGGTTGTCGGTGTCGATCGTGCCGTCCGGGTTGAAATCTGCCTGAACGCCAGCGCTGTAGGCGTTGTCGGTGACGTAGTTGAAGTCCCAGGCCCAGCGCTTGCCGAAGACCTCGATCTGAACGTCGGGGTTCTTGGTCGGCTCTTCGATCTGCGCCTGGTCGCGCGCCGTGAAGGCGAAGAACCCGAGAACGAGGATGAGCGGAACGATCGTGTAGAAGATCTCGATCGGGAGGTTGTAGCGCAGCTGCACCGGGAGGCCGGTCTGGCCCTTGCGGCGGCGGTAGACGACGGCCGCCCAGATGATGAGGCCCCACGTGATGACACCCACGACGAGGAGCACGATCCACGATGTGACCCACAGGCCGATGATGGCCGACGTGTGGTTCGTCGTGTCGGGGCTGCCGGGGAGCCAGCCCTGGAGCTGCTCCTGCGTGCACCCCGCGAGGGCGAGCGTCGTGACCAACGCGATGGGAATCGCAGCCCAACGCAGACGACGGTTACGGATTGAACGCACCGGGGTTTCTGGCACAGCGGACCTCTCGCAAAACACTGACTGAGTTCTGTCAGTCTATAACCCGACCCAGCGCCCTCAGGTCACCCCGCCGGGCCCGGCGGGCCATAAAAAACGCAAAAAGCGCGCCCTGTCGGACGCGCTTTCGACGAAATGTAGAAATGTCTAGTGGAAGCTGTCTCCACACGCGCAGCTGCCCTGGGCGTTGGGGTTGTCGATAGTGAAGCCCTGCTTCTGGATGGTGTCTTCGAAGTCGATCGTGGCACCCTCGAGGTAGGGCACGCTCATCTTGTCGACGACGACCTCTACCCCGTCGCCGAACTCGCGGACGGCATCGCCGTCGAGCACGCGCTCGTCGAAGTACAGCTGGTAGATGAGGCCGGAGCATCCGCCGGGCTGCACAGCGAGGCGCAGCTTCAGGTCGTCACGACCCTCCTGGTTGATGAGGCTCTTGACTTTGCCTGCTGCGGCGTCGGTGAGCCCAACACCATGGGCGACGGTTTCACTGGGGGCAACGGCGGTATCGGTCATGTCAACTACTCTACGCTCGGGTTTCGAGCTTTGCCAGCAACACGGCCTCGGTGAGGATCGCGCGTTGGAACACGCCGAGGTGCAGTGACTCGTTGGGGCTGTGCGCCCGCGAGTCTGGGTCCTCCACACCCGTCACGAGAATCTGCGCCTGAGGGAAGACCTCGACGAGGTCGGAGATGAACGGGATGCTCCCGCCGATGCCCGTCTCGACCGCGGGAACACCCCACGCCTGGTGCATCGCGTCCTTCGCCTCGGCGACCGCCCAGCCGCTCGTGTCGACGAGGAAGGGGTTGCCGCGGTCGATGTCTGAGATGTCGAGGTGGGCGCCGAACGGAGCCTTGGCACGCAGGTGCGCCTCGAGGGCCGTGTAGGCGTCGGCAGCGGTCTGGCCGGGCGCGATGCGTGCACTGACCTTGACGGTCACCGAGGGAACGAGGGTGTTCGAGGCGTTCACGACAGTCGGCGCGTCGATGCCCGTGATCGTGATGGCGGGCTGGTCCCACAGGCGTGAGAGCACGGATCCGCGCCCCACCGACGTGACGCCCTCGAGGAATGCCGCCTCCTCCGCGAGCTTGTGCTCGTCGTACTCGAGGTCGGAGCCATCCCGGCTCGTGAGGCCCTCGACGGCGACCGCGCCCTCGTCGTCCCACAGGGTGGCGAGGAGCTTGATCGTCGCGAGCATGGCATCGGGTGCCGCTCCCCCGAACATCCCGGAGTGCGAGGCGTGATCGAGGGTGGAGACGGTGAGCTTGAACGTCACGTTGCCCCGAAGGCCGACGGTGAGGGCCGGGGTGACGGTGTCCCAGTTGTCGGAGTCGGCGACGACGATGACATCGGCCGCGAGCTGCTCGCGGTGTTTGACGATGAAGTTGGCGAAGGAGCGGGAGCCGAACTCCTCCTCCCCCTCGAAGAACGCCACGAGCCCGAGATCGAAGTCGGCACCCACCGTCTCGACGAAGGCGCGGATGGCTGCCACATGGGCCATCACCCCGGCCTTGTCATCCGCCGCCCCACGCCCATAGAGACGATCGCCGCGCACTGTCGGCTCGAACGGGTCGGACTGCCAGTCGTCGGAGTTGCCGGGCGGCTGCACGTCGTGGTGGGCGTAGAGCAGGATGGTGGGCTTGCCGTTCTTCGCCTTGCGGGTGGCGAGGACAGCGGGCTGGCCGGTGCGGGAATCGTCGATGGGCGCGCGCGCGATCTCGACGGAGTCGAACACCGCGAGCCCCTCGAGAAGACCTTTCGCCGCCTCGGCGCTCGAGACGACGTGGGCGGGGTCAAAGCCGTCCCACGAGACCGACGGGATGCGCACGAGCGCGCCAAGTTCGGAGATCGCGGCGGGCATCCCGCCGCGCACCGCCTCTCGCAGCTGGTCGAGAAGGGGGTGGGCCTGCGCTGAATCGGTCATGCGAGTAATCTTAAAGCTCCCCAAGCAGAGGAACCCAGCCGTGGCCAAGACAACCGAGCCGATCTCCGAGACTCCCGTAACCGGAAAGGGTCACGCGACCCCCACCCGCAAGGAGAAGGAGGAGGCGCGCAAGCAGCCCCTGGTCTCGAGCGACCGCGCTGCCGCGCGACGCAACTCGCGCCTCCAGATGCAGACCCAGCGCGAGCGGGCTCGCATCGGCATGGCCAATGGCGAGGAGAAGTACCTTCCCCTTCGCGACCGTGGCCCGCAGAAGCGTTACGTGCGCGACTACGTCGACGCGCGCTTCAGCGTCGGCGAGCTGCTCATCCCCTTCATGTTCCTCGTCATCATCCTCACGTTCATCCCGCAGCCCGACGTGCAGGCGGTCGGCCTCGTCGCACTGTGGGCGTTCTTCGCCATCGCCGTCATCGATGTCGTGGTGCTCGGGTTCACCCTCACCCGCAAGCTCGCCGCCAAGTTCGGTGCTGACAAGGTGGAGAAGGTGCGCTGGTACGCCGCGATGCGCGCGCTCCAGCTGCGCATGATGCGCCTGCCGAAGCCCCAGGTGAAGCGCGGGCAGTACCCCGCCTAGTCCCCAGGGAGTACGAGTGTCGCTCCCCTGAGACGATTCGGTGCGCATCCGGTCGGACCAGACTGGAGCCATGACGACATCCGTTCTGTCCACTCGAAATCTCACCAAGCAGTACGGCACGGGCTCTGCCCGCTTCGACGCCCTCAAGGGCGTGACCATCGACATAGCCGAGGGCGAGTCGGTCGCGATCGTCGGCAAGAGCGGTTCGGGCAAGTCGACGCTCATGCACATCCTCGCGCTGCTCGACTCCCCCACCTCTGGAGAGCTCGCCGTCGACGGCACGGATGCTTCGAAGCTGCGTGGCGCGAAGCTGAACGCCCTGCGCAACCGCACATTCGGGTTCGTGTTCCAGCAGTTCTTCCTCACGCCGAACACGAGCGTGCTGGACAACGTCATGCTTCCACTCAAGATCGCGCGCATCGGTTCGCGCGACCGCAAGCGCCGCGCGCTCGAGGCTCTCGAGCAGCTCGAGCTCGCCGATAAGGCGAAGTCGAAGGCCACAGACCTCTCCGGTGGCCAGAAGCAGCGGGTGGTCATCGCCCGCGCGCTCGTCAACACTCCGCGCATCATCTTCGCCGACGAGCCCACGGGCAACCTCGACTCCGCGACGGGGGCTGTCGTGGAAGATCTGCTGTTCCGCCTCAACGAGGAGCAGGGCATCACGCTCGTGATCGTGACCCACGACGAGGAACTCGCGGCGCGGGCATCCCGCCGCATCTACCTCAAGGACGGGCTCATCGTCGACGGGGCGGAGGTCGCAGCATGAAGGCCATCGACATCATCAAGACCGCGATCGGCAACTCGTTCCGCAGTCGGCTACGGACGACGCTCACCGTCATCGCGATCTTCATCGGGGCGTTCACGCTCACGATCACCAACGGCCTCGGCGCCGGGATCAACAACTACATCGACAGCCAGGTCGCCTCGATCGGCGCCCCGGATGTGATGAACGTCACCAAACCCGTCGAGGCCACGGATGCTTCATCAGGTCCTAAGCCGTACGAGGCGAGTGACCCGTCGCAGGTCTCGAGCGGCACCGGCAGGCCGGGCGCGAGCGTGCTCGCACTCACCGACGCCGACCTCGACTCGATTCGCGCGATCAAGGGCATCACGTCGGTCGAGCCGCTCGTCGCCGTCTCCCCCGACTACATCGAGTACGGCGACGCCGGCAAGTTCCAGCTGAGCGTGAGCCCGCTGAGCGCCGGCGTGCGCATCGAACTCGCCGCGGGCGCCCTGTTCGACAACGCGACGAGTGACGCGCAGATCATCCTGCCGACCACGTACATCGACACCCTGGGCTTCTCGTCGAACGACGATGCCGTGGGCAAGACCGTCACGATCGGCATCACCAACGCCCTGCGCGAGCAGACCACGGTTGTGGCTACGGTCGTGGGCGTGCAGGAGCCGACGCTGTTCGGCGCCTCGCCGAGCCTCAACGATGCCCTCACGACCGCCCTGTACGACGCGCAGAACGTGGGCATCCCCGCGGGATCGACGAGCCAGTACGGCAGCGCCACCGCGAAGTTCGCCACGAATTCCACCGACGCCCAGGTCGCCCAGATCAAGGATGACCTCGTGGCCGCCGGATACTCGGGCACCACCGTCGCGGACCAGATCGGCACGTTCCAGAGCGTGATCGACGGCATCATCCTCGTGCTCAACGCGTTCGCGATCATCGCCCTGCTCGCTGCCGGATTCGGCATCATCAACACCCTC
Source organism: Rhodoglobus sp. (assembly GCA_965227655.1). Lineage (GTDB taxonomy): Bacteria > Actinomycetota > Actinomycetes > Actinomycetales > Microbacteriaceae > Rhodoglobus. The sequence continues at coordinate 412,026 of OZ245765.1, forward strand.
CTCATGAGCGTGCAGGAGCGCACGCGCGAGATCGGCCTCATGAAGGCCATGGGCATGAGCGGCGGCCGCATCTTCGCCCTGTTCAGCACCGAGGCCGTGTTCATCGGATTCCTCGGCAGCGCCATCGGCGCAGGGGTCGCGATGCTCGTGGGCGGTGTGATCAGCCGGGTGCTCGCGGGCGGGCTGCTGAAGGATCTCGCGGGTTTGCAGATTCTCACCTTCACGCCGTCGGCGATCGCGACAGTGCTGCTCCTCGTCATGGGGATCGCCTTCGTGGCCGCCGTGCTCCCGGCCTCGCGCGCGGCCCGGCAGAGCCCGATCGACTCGCTGCGCTACGAGTAGCTAGCGGTGAGCAGCCCTCGGTTGATCTGGCGCGCCCACAGGGGGCCGCGGTAGAGGAACGCGGTGTAACCCTGCACGAGCGTCGCGCCCGCGGCGAGGCGCTCGCGCACGTCGGCCGCGGTCTCGACACCGCCCACCGAGATGACGCAGAACCCGGCGGGAACCTCCGAGCGGATGAGGCGCAGAAGTTCGAGTGAACGGGCGGCGACCGGCGGGCCGGAGAGGCCACCGGCACCCGCGGACTCGACCACGGCGCTGTCGGTGGCGAGTCCCTCGCGGGAGAGCGTCGTGTTCGTCGCGATGATGCCGTCGAGGAGCTGCGCCGCGAGCTGGGCAACCTTGCGGGCCTCGTCGTCGGTGAGGTCGGGGGCAATCTTCACGAGCACGGGAGTGGTGCCGGCGGCATCCTTGACGGCAGCCAGGAGCGGCGTGAGCTTCTCGAGTTCCTGCAGTCCGCGCAGGCCGGGCGTGTTGGGCGAGCTGACGTTGACCACGAGGTAGTCGGCGAGGGGCGCCAGCAGCCGAGTGGACTCGAGGTAGTCGGGGATCGCCGCATCCACGTCGACAGCTCGCGACTTGCCGATGTTGATGCCGATGACGGGCCTGCGCTTGGCCCGTCGCGCCTTCGCGATAACCGCGGCGGCCGCTGCCGCCCCGTGGTTGTTGAACCCCATGCGATTGATGACGGCACGGTCGGGGATGAGCCGGAACAGGCGCGGCTTCTCGTTGCCCGGTTGCGCGAGAGCGGTGATGGTGCCGACCTCCACGTGGCCGAATCCGAGAATGCCGAGACCCCGGATGCCCGTACCCGCCTTGTCGAACCCCGCAGCCACTCCGAACGGCGAGTCGAACTGGAGGCCCAACGTCGAGACCCGCAGCGAGGCATCCGGTGCAGCGAGGCCGCGGAGGAAGCCGGGCAGCCGGCGGATCACGCCGAACGCGAGGTGGTGGGCGCGCTCGGGGTCCATGCGCGCGAAGAAGACCCGGAAGATGAAGCCGTACATACCGCCCCAAGGCTAGCGGTTAGTCGTGTGCGGCCTCGGCTGCCTGGTGGTCGACGCGCAGGAGCGTGATCGCGGCCTCGAAGTCTTCGAGCGAGTCGAAACCCTGATAGACGCTCGCGAAGCGCAGGTAGGCGACCTCGTCGAGCTCGCGCAGCGGCGTGAGGATGGCCAGGCCGATGTCGTTCGCCTCGATCTGGGCGGCCCCCGTGGCACGAATGGTCTCCTCGACGCGCTGGGCGAGCACGGCGAGATCGGTGTCGGTGACCGGACGGCCCTGGCACGCCTTGCGCACGCCCGAGACAATCTTCTCGCGGCTGAAGGGCTCGACTACCCCGTTGCGCTTGATGACGCTCAGCGACGCGGTCTCGGTGGTCGAGAAACGGCGACCGCACTCGGGGCACTGGCGACGGCGGCGGATCGACAGCCCGTCGTCGCTCGTGCGGGAGTCGATGACGCGGCTGTCAGGGTGCCGGCAGAAAGGGCAGAACATGGTCTACCCAGAGTACGCGTCTAGCGCTCGAAGCGTGCGGTAACGGCGTCGCCGTGCGCAGGGAGGTCCTCCGCCGTGCTGAGGGCGACGATCCGGGCCTCGACCGCCTGCAGCGCATCCCGGTCGTAGTTGATGATCTGCTGCGGACGCAGGAACGTGTAGGCGCCGAGACCCGACGAGAAGCGCGACTGGCCGCCCGTGGGCAGCACATGGTTGGAGCCCGCGAGGTAGTCGCCGAGACTCACCGGAGAGTTCGCACCGAGGAAGATGGCCCCCGCGCTCTCGATCAGGTCGAGAACCGCGCCCGGCTCCTCGGTCTGGATCTCGAGGTGCTCCGGACCGTAGGCGTTGCTGAAGGCCGCAGCGGCGACCATGTCGGAGACGAGCACGACCGCCGACTGCTGGCCGGAGAGCGCGGTGCGCACGCGCTCGCCGTGGTGGGTGGAGTCGGCGAGCCTCGACACGTGTGCCCTCACCGCGTCCGCGAAGTCGGCAGAGTCGGTGACGAGTACCGCCGCGGCCAGCTCGTCGTGCTCCGCCTGAGAGACGAGGTCTGCGGCTACGAGCGCGGGGTTGGCGTGGGCATCCGCGATCACCAGGATCTCCGTCGGGCCGGCCTCGGAGTCGATTCCCGCGATGCCACGCACGAGGCGCTTCGCCGCAGCCACGTAGACGTTGCCGGGGCCCGTGATGATTTCGACGGGGTCGAGGCCCAGGTCGGCAACGCCGTAGGCGAGGGCGCCGATCGCGCCCGCGCCGCCCATGGCGTAGACCTCGTCGACGCCGAGCAGGCCCGCGGCACCGAGGATGGTGGGGTGCACAGCTCCCCCGAACTGCTTCTGCGGCGGTGAGACCAGGGCAACGGATGAGACACCGGCGACCTGGGCCGGAACGACGCTCATCACAACGCTCGACGGGTACACCGCTTTGCCGCCGGGCACATAGAAGCCCACGCGGCTCACAGGCTGCCAGCGCTGGATCACCTGGGCGCCGGGCGCCACCTGAGTCACGGTGCCCGCGGGAACCTGCGCCTGAGTGGCGTGGCGCACGCGCAGGATGGCCTCCTCGAGCGCGTCGCGAACCTCGGGCTTGAGACCCGCCACTGCCTTCGAGATCTCGTCGGCGTGGATGCGGATGCGCTCGGGACGCACGCCGTCGAAGCGCTCGGCCTGCTCGAGCAGCGCGAGCTCGCCGCGGGCGCGGACATCGGCGATGAGCTGCTCCGCAACGGCGGAGGCGACGGCGACATCGGTCACGGCGCGTGGCATGAGCTGTGCGAGCTCGGCTCGGGTGGACTGGCGGTCACGCAGATCGATCGTGTGCATCATGGCGTCACCAATGCTAGTTGCCCGGCCCGAGGGGAATATCGTGGGTGGCGCGATGATTGATCCACACGTATGAGTGAGACACCCGAAACCCCCGTCGACGGACTCGACGCCTTCAAGCGAGCGTTCCGGCGCCACGCCGCAGGGGTCGCCGTCGTGACGGCGGTCATGCCCGACGGCCGGCCCGCCGGCTTCACCGCTACCTCACTCGCGTCGTTGGCGGCAGTACCGCCCCTCGCGACCTTCAACATGGCGCAGATCTCCACGACGTGGCCCGCTATGACCGTGGGCAACCACGTCGCGATCCACATGCTCGGGCCGCGCAGTCGTCACCAGGCCGAGCGGATGGCCGCCGACCACGACGTGCGCTTCGTGGGCGACCACTGGCACGCCGGACCGCACGGCGTGCCCATCCTCGACGACGTCACTGCGTGGATGCTCGCCCGCATCGTCGAGGTGCACCCCGTGCACAACAACGCGGTGATCGTGGTCGAGATCGTGGACGGCGAGCTGGGCGACGAGGACGATGCGCTGCTGTATCACGAGCGCACCTACCACACGCCGTCAGCGCTCGACTGAAGCGCTCGACTGAGCCGTGGGGCTAGGGCGTCGGGCTAGCTAGCCGCCGAGGCAGCTCGGCCCGAGGAGCGTCTTGAGCTCCCCGTACAGGTCGGCGGAGACCGTGACCGGGTAGGGGATCTCGAAGACGCGCGCCGTGGAGCCCTTGATGAGCTTGAGGCGCACCTCGTTGTCCCCCGCGTGACGGATGAGCACGTCGTTGAGGGCGGAGACGGTCTCTGTCGTTGCGCGCTGTTCCTGCAGGTGGATCACGAGCGGACCGTTGCCGAGCCCCGGTCCGATATCCGGGATGAACATGCTCACGGCGTGCAGATTCATGCCGTCGTCGCGCAGGCTCACGCGGCCGCGTACGACCACGATCGCGTCGTTGGTGAGCGCCGGCGAGAACTCCTGGTAGGTCTTGCCGAGGAACATGACGCTGATCTCGCCCGCGAAGTCCTCCACGGTGACGATGCCGTACTGGTTTCCGCTGTTGCGGGCGACGCGATGCTGCACGCTCGTGACGAGCCCGGCAATCGTCACGTGCTCGCCGTCACCGGCGACGTCGCCACCGAGGATCTCGCTGATCGACGCGGATTGGTGCTTGGCGAGCTGGACCTCGAGGCCCGCGAGCGGATGATCGGAGACGTAGAGTCCGAGCATCTCGCGCTCGAAGGCGAGCTTGTCGCGCTTGGCCCACTCCGGCCGGTCGGGAATATGGTCGACGGCCGCGGGCTCGTCCCAGAGGCTGTCGAAGTCGAACCCGACCTGCCCGTGCGCCTCGTTGCGCTTGACGCTCACGGCGCCGTCTACCGCATCCTCGTGGATCTCGAGGAGTGCCCTGCGCGTGGCACCGAGCGAGTCGAACGCGCCGGCCTTGATGAGCGACTCGACTGTGCGCTTGTTCGCGACCTGAATCGGCACCTTGCGCAGGAAGTCGTGGAACGTCGTGAACGCGCCCTTTTCCGTGCGCGCCTGCCGGATCTGCTCGACCACGGCGAAGCCCACGTTGCGGACCGCGCCGAGGCCAAACCGGATGTCGTCGCCGACTGCTGCGAAGAATCCGATCGACTCGTTGACATCGGGGGCGAGAACGCTGATGCCCATCCGGCGGCACTCGTTGAGATAGATCGCGAGCTTGTCCTTCGCATCTCCCACGCTCGTGAGCAGCGCGGCCATGTACTCGGCCGGATAGTGGGCCTTCAGGTACGCCGTCCAGTACGAGATAACGCCGTAGGCCGCCGAGTGCGCCTTGTTGAAGGCGTAGTCGGAGAATGGCAGCAGGATGTCCCACAGGGTCTTGATCGCCGCCTGCGAGTATCCGTTCGCGACCATGCCCGCGCTGAAGTTCTCGAACTGCTTGTCGAGCTCCGACTTCTTCTTCTTGCCCATCGCGCGACGCAGCAGGTCGGCCTGCGCGAGCGTGAAGCCCGCGAGCTTCTGCGCGATCGACATGACCTGCTCCTGGTAGACGATGAGTCCGAAGGTCGTGCCGAGCACGTCTTGGAGGGCCTCGCTGAGCTCGGGGTGGATGAAGTCGATCGGCTGCTGGTTGTTCTTGCGCAGCGCGTAGTTGGTGTGTGAGTTGGCGCCCATGGGCCCCGGCCGGTAGAGCGCGAGGACTGCCGAGATGTCTTCGAAGTTGTCGGGCTTCATGAGCTTGAGCAGCGAGCGCATGGCGCCACCATCGAGCTGGAATACTCCGAGCGTGTCACCTCGCGCGAGCAGGTCGTAGGCGGCCTGGTCGTCGAGGGCGAGGTCTTCGAGCACGGGCCGGTGACCGCGGTTGGTCTCGATATTGTCGAGCGCGTCGTCGATGATCGTGAGGTTGCGAAGCCCCAGGAAGTCCATCTTGATGAGGCCGAGGGCCTCGGCAGCCGGGTAGTCGAACTGCGTGACGATCTGGCCGTCCTGTTCCCGCTTCATGATCGGGATGATGTCGATGAGCGGGTCGGACGACATGATGACGCCTGCCGCGTGCACTCCCCACTGGCGCTTGAGGTTCTCGATGCCGAGTGCCGTCTCGAAGACTTGGCGTGCCTCGGCATCGGTGTCGAGAACCGCGCGGAAGTCGCCGGCCTCCTTGTAGCGCTCGTGCGTCTTCTCGAGGATTCCGGAGAGCGGCATGTCCTTGCCCATGATGGGCGGCGGCATCGCCTTGGTGAGCTTCTCCCCCATGCCGAACGGGAAGCCGAGCACGCGCGAGGAGTCCTTCAGCGCCTGCTTGGCCTTGATCGTGCCGTAGGTGACGATCTGTGCCACCCGCTCCTCACCGTACTTGTCGGTGACGTACCGGATGACCTCGCCGCGGCGCCGGTCGTCGAAGTCGACGTCGAAGTCGGGCATGGAGACGCGGTCGGGGTTGAGGAACCGCTCGAAGAGCAGCCCGTGCACGAGCGGGTCGAGGTCGGTGATGCCCATGGCGTACGCGGCCATCGACCCTGCGCCCGAGCCGCGGCCGGGGCCGACCCTGATGCCGTTCTCCTTGGACCAGTTGATGAAGTCGGCAACGACGAGGAAGTAGCCGGGGAAGCCCATCTGGGCGATGATGCCCGCCTCGTAGTTCGCACGATCGCGCACCTCGGCGCTGATGCCACCCGGGTAGCGCTTGAGCAGGCCGGTCTCGACCTCCTTGATGAACCAGGATTCCTCGGACTCGCCCTCGGGAACCGGATAGCGCGGCATGTAGTTCGCGGACTCGTTGAAGGTCACGTCGCAGCGCTCGGCGATGAGCAGCGTGTTATCGCAGGCCTCGGGATGGTCGCGGAAGAGGTGCCGCATCTGCGCCGCGCTCTTCAGGTAGAACTCGTCAGAGTCGAACTTGAATCGGTTGGGGTCGCTGAGCGTCGACGCCGACTGCACGCACAGCAGGGCCGCGTGCGCCGTCGCGTCGTGGGCGTGTGTGTAGTGCAGGTCATTCGTCGCGACGAGCGGTAGGCCGAGCTCCTTCGCGAGCGTCAGCAGGTCGTTCATCGTGCGCTTCTCGATGTCGATGCCGTGGTCCATGACCTCGGCGAAGAAGTTCTCCTTGCCGAAGATGTCCTGGTAGTCGGCTGCAGCCTGACGGGCCTCCGCGTACTGGCCGAGGCGCAGGCGCGTCTGCACCTCGCCACCCACGCAGCCGGTCGTGGCGATGATGCCCTTCGAATACCTGCTGAGCAGTTCGCGGTCCATGCGCGGTTTGAAGTAGAAACCCTCGGTGGACGCGAGCGACGACAACCGGAACAGGTTGTGCATTCCCTCGTTGTTCTCCGAGAGCAACGTCATGTGCGTGTAGGCGCCCGAACCACCGACGTCGTCGCCCGACTGGCCGCTGTGGCCCCAACGCACGCGGGTCTTGTCGCCCCGTGCCGTGCCCGGCGTGATGTATGCCTCGGTGCCGATGATCGGCTTCACGCCGTTGGCCGTGGCCTGCTTCCAGAAGTCGTAGGCGCCGAACATGTTGCCATGGTCGGTGACCGCGATGGCGGGCATCCCCTGCTCGGCGACCGCCTGCATGAGGGGCCCGACGCGCGCGGCGCCGTCGAGCATGGAGTACTCGCTGTGCACATGCAGGTGCACGAATGAGTCGCTGGATGCCACGGTTTCTCTTCACTAGCTCGAGGGCGTTCCTCAACCCTAAGCCCGACCCCCGGCGAGGCATTCCCCGCCGCGCGCTAGTCGGCCCGAAGCACCTCAAGTGCGTGTTGAAGGTCGGCGGGATAGCCGCTCTCGAACTGCACGTATTCCCGCGTCGCCGGATGCTCGAACCCCAGTCGCCGGGCGTGCAGCCACTGCCGCCCGAGGCCGAGCCTCGCCGAAATCGTCGGGTCTGCGCCGTACATGGCGTCGCCCACGCACGGGTGACGCTGCGCCGCCATGTGCACGCGGATCTGATGCGTGCGCCCGGTCTCGAGCTGGATCTCCAGCAGCGACGCGGAGGGGAACGCCTCGAGCGTCTCGTAGTGGGTGACGCTCGGCTTGCCGTCCGACACGATCGCGAACTTCCAGCTTGCACCGGGGTGGCGGCCCAGGGGCGCGTCGATAGTGCCGGCGAGCGGATCCGGATGCCCCTGCACGACGGCGTGGTAGATCTTGTCCACCTCCCGGTCGTGGAAGGCCCGCTTGAGCGCGGTGTAGGCGGACTCGGTCTTCGCCACGACCATGAGCCCGCTCGTGCCGACGTCGAGGCGGTGCACGATGCCCGCCCGCTCGGCGGCACCCGAGGTCGCGATCCGGAAGCCGGCACCGGCGAGGGCGCCGAGAACTGTGGGGCCGTCCCATCCGACGGACGGGTGCGCGGCGACGCCAGCGGGCTTGTCTACGACCACGATGTCGTCGTCGTCGTGGACGATACCGAGATCGGCCACGATGACCGGGACGATGACCGGCTCGGTCTTCGACACCCAGGAGACCTCGAGCCAACCCCCGGCCGAGAGACGATCCGACTTGCCGAGGGTGGTGCCGTCGAGCACGATGCCCCCCGACTCCGCGACCTCGGCCGCGAAGGTGCGTGAGAAGCCGAGCAGCTTGGCGATTGCCGAGTCGGCGCGCTCCCCCGCGAGTCCGTCGGGCACGAACAGGCTGCGGTTCTCCACTAGATCAGGTCTCCTAAACAGCAACGACGGCCGGCAGGACCGGAACCTCGAGGGTTCCGTGCCTACCGGCCGTCGGCTGGTGCGGGTCAGTTGCCGGCAAAGCCGGGGTAGCTGGCGGGCGGCTGGACGCTGGCCGGAGCCGAGTACTGCTGCGAATCGTAGGCCTGCTGCGAGTCGTACTGCTGCACGGGCGCCTCCGCGAACGAGGCCGGGGCCTCGAATGCCTGCGCGGGCGCGTCCGCGAAGGACGGGGCCGCGGCCACAGCGGCGGGAGCCGCGGTGAGGACGTTCGCGGAGTCGAGCTCACGCAGCTGGCCCTCGATGTAGCCCTTCAGCTTCTGGCGGTACTCCCGCTCGAAGTTGCGAAGCTCCTCGATGCGGTGCTCGAGCTGCTGGCGCTCCTGGTCGAGAGAGCCGAGCTGCGAGCGCTGGCGCGTCTCGGCCTCGGCGACGACGCGGGCTGCCGTGGCGTGACCCTCGGCGATGAGAGCATCGCGCTTCTCGACACCCTCGCGCACGTGCTCCTCGTGGAGGCGGCGGGCGAGCTGGAGGAGGTTGTTGGTGTTGCCCGGATCCATCGGGTTGGACTCGAGGCCCGCACCCGCTGCGGCGAACGCCGGGGCTACGGCAGGAGCGGGAGCGGCGACGGGCTCCGGCTGCTGCGTGAACGTGGGCTGCTGCGGCTGTGCGGCCTGCGCTGCACCGGAGCGCTGGAGCTCGTTGATGCGACCGTCGCTGGCGACGAGGCGCTGGCGCAGCTCCTCGTTCTCCTGGTTGAGGCGGCGCAGTTCGACCACGACCTCATCGAGGAAGTCGTCTACCTCGTCTTGGTCGTAACCTTCACGGAACTTCGTGGGTTGGAACCGCTTGTTGACCACGTCTTCAGGAGTCAAAGCCATTGCCGTCACCTCTAACACTTTCTCTAGCCGCACCATCGCCCCGGTGATTTCGGAGCACCGGGAGGATGCTCATGTCAATCAGCTTACGCGGGTAGAACAGATCGTCCCCGCCTGACCTGAGACCACAGTACAACGAAGAAGTCAGTTGACGAATCCCAGTGACACAGAAATGAGGATGACCGTCGCCAACATCACGATGGTCCATGCGAAGTCGAGTGCGGCGCCGCCGATCCGCAGCGGCGGGATGACGCGGCGGACCGCCTTGATGGGCGGGTCCGTGACGGCGAACACCGCTTCGGCGAGCACCAGTCCCAGCCCCCTCGGCCGCCAGTTGCGCGCGAACACCCTGACCAGGTCGAGGATGAAGCGCGCCCACATGAGCACGAAGAACACGGTCAGGGCGATGTAGATCACGAGCGCGATGATCGAGACGGGAGACACTATGGACACCACGAAAGCCTAACGGCTCGCCCGAGGGCGACCGCGTGAGGAGGATTCAGGGGGTGGCTACTGGGCGAAGAACGACGCGTCGACGTCGGACTCCACCTCGGCGTGGTCACCGCTCACCGCGACGTGCGCGGGCGAGAGCAGGAACACCTTGTTCGTGACACGCTCGATCTTGCCGTAGAGGCCCTGCGACAGTCCGCTCGCGAAATCGATGAGGCGGCGCGCATCCGGCTCGCTCATCTGCGAGAGGTTGATGATCACCGGGATGCCCTCGCGGAAGTTCTCGGCAATGATCTGTGCGTCCTTGTACGCGCGCGGGTGAACAGTGAGGATCTCGTTCATCTCGGCAGCCGCCGGGCGCGAGCTAGCGCGGCGCAGCGGGGTGACCGCCGCACGGCTGGGCGCCTGGGCGGTCTGGTGGTGAGCGACCGGCGCGGAGGGAGCCGAAGGGCCCTGCTCGTACTCGTAGTCCTCGTCGGCGAGGCCGAGGTACACCATCGTCTTGCGCAGCGGATTTGCCATGTGATTCCCCTTACTGAAGCTTCCACCACGACATTAACCTTTGCTGGGGCGATTTCCCGTGATTGCCGTGCCGATCCGCAGGTGTGTCGCGCCCTCGAGAATCGCGTCGGCGTAGTCGCCCGACATCCCGATGGACAGCCCGGATGCCCCCGGCAGGGTCCCGGCGAGACGCTCGGAGAGTTCGCGCACCCGCGCGAACGCCGCACGCGGCTCACCCTCCAGCGGCGCCACGGCCATGAGACCCAAGACCTCGAGCCCACCCTCGGTCGCCTGCACCGCCAGCGCCTCGATGCCCTCAGGCCCGACTCCGCCGCGTTCGGGGTCGTCGGTGAGGTTCACCTGCAGGAACACCTTCGAGCCGCCCAGCGGGCCGACGAGCGACTCTCTGTCGAACGAGTGGATGACGTCGGCATAGGCCGCAACCTGCTTGGCCTTCTTCGACTGCAGCTGCCCGATGAAGTGCCACGTGATGCCCCCGAGGTCGGCAAGCTGTGCTGCCTTCGGCTGGGCCTCCTGGTGACGGCTCTCGCCGAAGTCGCGTACCCCCAGCGCGTGGAGGTCGCGAACCAGCTGAGCGGGGTGGAACTTGGTGACCACGACAGTCGTGATCTCGTCGAGGCTACGACCGGCCCTCGCGGCGGCATCCGCAATGCCGGCCTGCACTCCCGCAAGGCGGTCGGCGAGTTCGGTCACGGCTACTTCAGGAAGTCGGGGATGTCCAGGTCGCCCTCGTCGTCGTCGAAACTGCGGTCGACGGGCGTGTGCACGAGGCTCGGCTCGGGCGTCCACGCTTGCGTGTCGGCGAGGGTCGACTCGGTGTGCGCCGGAGCGCTCGCGGGGGCGGCATCCGGCACGACGTAGTTGGTGCGACGGCCCTCGCGCACGCGCGTGACGGGCTCTCCGCCGTCGAAGCCCGCGGCGATGACGGTGACGCGCACCTCGTCGCCGAGCGTGTCGTCGATGACGGCGCCGAAGATGATGTTGGCCTCGGGATGCACGGCCTCCTGCACGAGGCGCGCGGCGTCGTTGATCTCGAAGATGCCGAGGTTCGAGCCGCCCTGGATCGACAGGAGCACGCCGTGCGCGCCATCGATGGATGCCTCGAGCAGCGGTGACGCGACAGCGAGTTCCGCGGCCTTGATGGCGCGGTCCGCACCGCGCGCCGAACCGATACCCATGAGCGCCGAGCCCGCGCCCTGCATCACCGACTTGACGTCGGCGAAGTCGAGGTTGATGAGGCCGGGCGTCGTGATGAGGTCGGTGATGCCCTGCACACCGGCGACGAGCACTTGGTCGGCCGTGGCGAAGGCCTCGAGCATGCTGATGCCGCGGTCGCTGATTTCGAGCAGGCGGTCGTTCGGAACGACGATGAGCGTGTCTACCTCGTTCTTGAGGTTGACGACGCCGATCTCGGCCTGCGCCGAGCGGCGCTTGCCCTCGAAGCCGAAGGGCTTGGTGACGACACCGATGGTGAGTGCGCCGATCGACTTCGCGATGCGTGCGACTACGGGCGCGCCGCCCGTGCCGGTTCCGCCGCCCTCCCCCGCCGTGACGAAGACCATGTCGGCACCCGCGAGGGCCTCTTCGATCTCCTCGGCGTGGTCCTCGGCCGCACGACGACCGACCTCGGGGTCGGCTCCTGCGCCGAGGCCCCGTGTGAGCTCGCGGCCCACGTCGAGCTTCACGTCGGCGTCGCTCATGAGGAGCGCTTGGGCATCCGTGTTGATGGCGATGAATTCGACGCCGCGCAGGCCGAGCTCGATCATGCGGTTGACGGCGTTCACTCCGCCGCCACCGATGCCGACTACCTTGATCACTGCGAGGTAGTTCTGGTTTGACGTCACTTCCGGCCTCCGCTGCCTGGGCTGCTGCCTGGGAACTCTAAACCTCTACTTGAGGTATAAAGTAATGCCCGGTATGCATTTCTTGTGTTGAGGGTAGGTCGGCCTCTCCCCCACATCACGCAACGGTGCCAGCGTGTCGGATCTAGCTCGGTCGGAACACTCCGTTGCCGGGTGCCGAGACATCGAACGTGCCCGGTGCTGACGGGTCGGTCCTCGCGATGAGCGCCGCCAGGAGGGCCGCCTTCTGCTCGGACTTGTCGTCGCTGCCCCAGTGGACGGCCTGGCCCACTCCCGTGAGCACGAACGAGACATCATCCTTCGTGGTCGCCCTAATCGAGTCGACCTGGGCGAGGAGCTCCGGCGGCAGGGCGAGGAGTACCTCGACGACCGCCGAGAACGCGGGGCTCGTCGTCGGTGCACCCCCGAGATCGATGAGCGGCATGCCCGGAAGGCGCTCGGCAGACTGTTGCACGACGATGCCCGCGGGGTCGACGAGGTCGAATCCCGCGGTCGAGACCACGCTACCCACGGGCTGGCGCTCGGTCACATGGATGAGCAGGGTGCTGGGCGGCACGATCTCGGTGACGTAGCTGCGGATGAGCGGGAATGCCGACAGGGCGGTCGTCATCTTGTCGTAGTCGATGAGGGCGAGGGGCGTGCCGAGCTGGTCACCCGCGGCAGCGACGATCTCGGCCGGGTCGATCCGGGATGTGCCGTCGACCGTGATCGTGCGAAGCGCGAGAATCGGCGAGTAGACGGCGGTCACGACGAGCAGTGCGAGGGTCAGGATGATCCCGCCCACGGCCGTGATCGCGAGACGGCGGTTGCGCGCCCGGCGGGTGAAACGGCGAACTTCGGCGCGCTCGTAGCGGCGCCGGGCACGGGCGGCCCTGCGGAGATCGGCGCGGGCTGCGGCATCCGGTCGCGGGGAGCGGCTCGCGGAGGTCTTGGGTGCGCGCGCCGACGCGGTCGGCCGCGGGGCCGGGGCGGCCGTGGTGCGTGCCGGCGGCACCTGGGGTGCAGGGGTGGGCTGCGGCTTGGGCTGTGCGGCCTTCCGCTGCTGAGCCGTCTTCGGTGCCCGCGGCTGCCGGGCCGGGGGCTGAGATGCCCGCGGCGGGTCGAAGCCCTCAGGTCGTTTCACGGCACACCGCAGACGATAACGCTCACCGAACGGAGCTTAGGCGAGGGCGACGGGGCTCGAGAGGATCGCGAAAGCGTGTCTCAAAGGCGGACGAAACGAACGCCCCGGCTCGAAAGCCGGGGCGTTCGCATGGAGGACGGTTAGAAGAGCGCCAGGCGGCAGGTCTTAACCATGTACGAGAAGTACTTGGATACTGCAGCCCCGGCTCCGACCGGCAGCGTGCCCATGCGCACGATCGCGCCGAGTACCGCCGGGTTGCCGATCGCAGCGATCGCCACCCCGATCGGCACTCCGGTGCCCACAACACACTGGACGAACGCCCAGGTCTTGGCTGCGCCGTTGTTTCCCTTAAGGACGGGGGCGATCTGGGCAGACGATACCGACGAGGCGGCGGTCACCGACACGGAGGTCGTCGTCGCCGGGGTGGCCGCCGACGCGGCCGTGGCCGATCCACCGAGGACGCCGACAACGAGTAGTGCGGCGACGGTCGCCTTCGCGAGCCCGCCTGAGACAGTGCTACCAAACATGGTGATCTCCTTTGCTGGATGTTTCGTCCCCGCCTTGGGAACTGCTCCAGCTTGAGCGGCAGGGGTCGAATCCCGAATGGTGCCGTAGGCGAGCTTGCGTCAAATTTGACAAAGGTGACTGCTAGTGTTCGTTCACCCGACGGAAGGCGCGCATGTCCCTGGTGGAACTCATCCGGCTCCACACCCTGATCCTGAGGGGTGCGCAGCCTCGTGTCGACGACGTCGGCGACCTCGGCGAATATGGCGTACTACTCGTCTCAGAAGGACTGTGGCGGCCTGATGGACCTTTCAGGGTGAGACGGATGCTCTCCGAGGTGCTCTCCGAGTGGCCGGGGATTGAGAAGCGCCCTGGTTCGATAGGAGCCGTGGCGCGACTATGGGGCGTGTCAGGGCCACCGCTCACTCCCACCGAGTTTCACAAGATGCTGAAGGTCGACGGAAGCCTGGTCTCGGTGAGCCTCCTGCGGTCGTGGGAGGCATCAGCCCTCACGTTTGCTCACCAGCACCGCGCGTGCGTGCTGCGCAGAGCTGCTCCTGTGCCGCATCCGGCCGGAGTTCGTGCGCTCCCCCGAATAGTCGCTCATTCCTGGCCATCCGTCGACGACTGGGCAGGACTTCGCACTGCGGCCCAAAGTGAGTTCCTGGCGTCGATCAGTGATCCTTTGCTTCGCGAGCTCATACGGGATCACGTGGAGACATCGCTGCGAGACAGGTATCTCGCTCACGTGGACACCGTCGAGCTCGCTCACTACGCGGGCCGATTCCTGTTTTCCGAATGGCAGACGGTCACCGATCGAATCGCGCCCGTGTTCCCTGCCTCGACAGAGAATCTTCGCGATCTGCATTGGAGCCTTGCCGCGATCGTGCAGATGTTCTCCTTCGACGCACTCGATGATGGTCGTCTCAAGTCGCTCCTCGGCTCACGCCAGAGGCTCACCCGGTTTCTCCGTACCAGTCCACCCGGTCACGCGGACGCGCTACAACTCCTCGAGGATCTCCACCCCACTCTGCGTCAAGCTCTAGAAGAGTCCCTCGCGTCTGATGTCACGTCTGCCGCCGATGAGGAGGCCGACGAGGCAGAGGGCCAGTTCATGGCGCTCAGCTCCATGAACGGCATAGCCGCGCTCGCCTTCGCCGACCTGATCACCGACTCCGCCAAATCCCGCACGCCACGTCTCATCGAGAAGTACATTTCGCTGAGGGAAGCACTCGGTCCCACGCCGAGCGCCGGACGCGGGCACGGGTCGCCCGCGATCGACGCGCGGATCGAAGACATCGGGAGCCAGCTGGACCTGCTCGCTCTGGCCGACCAGTCAGTCCATCTTGAGGTCACGCGCCGAAAGGACTCCCTCGCCGTCAGACGGTTGGGCCGAATCATCGAGTCATCGGGGGCGACTCGTTACCGGGATCTGGTGAGGAGGAACGTCGCGATAGATCTCCGCCTCGAGTCCCAGTCAACGACGCGCCTGGGCATACTGCTCCAACTGGAACAGAAATCGAGGGCGCCGGAGAAGTACTCAGACATGCTCGAAGCCACCGAAACCTCCCAGCAGGTGAGCATGCAACTCGCGAGCACGTGCGTGCGCATCGTGGAAAGCCACCTGAAATCGCCGTTTGCCCTCCAAGACGAACTGCTCTTCAACAACGTGTGCCAGCGCGCCCTCGAATGGAGTCGAATCGCCGTCATCCGATTGGCGGACGTGGTCACGGCGCGAGGAGGTGAGCTTCCCACGGACCGCAGGCTCGACGGCAGCATCTCACGCTCGACGTGGCGTCAGACCGCTCTCGAAGTGCGTCATCGTGCGCTCCTAGCCGTATCCACGGCAATCGGCAGCGGACTCACTGCGCCCATCGCCGGGGAGGACTGCAGCATCACAGCCCTCAACCATGCCTTCGCCGCGCTCGTGTCGACACCCGATCTCGCCGCATCGATGGGGAAGAACCTCGGCATGCAGGGCACGTGGCTTGCTTTGTTGAACGGCGGGGCGGTGCCACACGTTGCTGCAGGTTCCAGCGTGCTGTTTCGTTCGAGGCTGGAATTTCTGTATCGAAGCGCGCCGGAGTTGACCGGGGATGCCGACTTCGTGCAGTGCGACTTTGCCCTCTCGGCCGCGTGGCATCGAGACATCGTGGAGCAGCGCGGAACTCTTGGAGACATCGCATCCCCACGAGTACTCAGCTATCTCAATGAAGTCAGCGATGGCGCGTACGCACAGTGGCTCGCCCGGCTCAACCAACCCGCCAGCTAGGTGGCTTGGGATTGCGCTCGGGAACGCGACGACAGCTCGGCGCCCGACTCCTCGCTGACCTCGAGAGCCTCGATGAGCTGCGGAATGATCTTGTATACGTCACCGCACGACAGGGTCATGACGATGTCGCCTTCACGGGCCACCATCGCCATGAAGTCCGCGGCATCCTGCCAGTCGGGAAGGTGGATGACCTTGCTCTTGTCGGTGAATCCATCGACGACGAGCTGGCCGCTGACGCCGTCGATCGGATCTTCCCGCGCGCCATCCACCGCCAAGACGATCGTGAAATCGGCCAGCGACTCGTAGACCTCGGCGAACTCACCGGAGCGCTGCTGGGTTCTGGTCCAGAGATGAGGCTGGTGCACAGCGATGACCCGACCGGAACCAACCACGGTGCGCGCACCCGCGACCGCTGCAGCGGCCTCAGCTGGATTGTGGGCGTAGTCGTCATAGACGGCGACCCCGCGGCGGATGCCCATGAGCTCGAAGCGCCGCTTGGTGCCGCCGAAGCTCTCGAGAGCCGCGATGGCAAGGTCGATGCGGTGCCCGAGCTCGACGAGCACAGCGATGGAGCCGGTGGCGTTGACAGCATGGTGACGCCCCGGAACGTTGATGCGGGCGGGATACACCTCGCCCTTCCAGTGCACGTCGAACGTCACGTGGTCGGTAGCGATGATGTTGTCCACCCGGAAGTCAGCTCCCTCGGACTCCCCGAAGGTGACCACGCGCTTGTCAGTGACTCTGGCGAGCACCGAGAGGATCTGGGGGCCGTCGATCGACGCTACGAGGAACTCGGACACCCCGGATGCGAACTCGACGAAGGCGTCTTCGAACGACTCCTGTGAGCCGAAGTGATCGAGGTGGTCGGCATCGACGTTGGTGATGAGCCCGACCGCCGTGTTGTAGAGCAGGAACGAGCCATCCGACTCATCGGCCTCCAAAACGAACAGGTCGTCTGTGCCGATCGCGGAGCTCGACTTGAGCGCCTGGATGACGCCGCCGTTGACGAAGCTCGGATCCTTGCCGAGCTCGCGCAGCATCGTGACGATCATTCCCGTGGAGGTGGTCTTGCCGTGCGCGCCCGCGACCGTGACCACCCGGTTATTGCGCGACAGGTAGTGCAATGCCTGAGAACGGTGCAGGATCGTGAGGCCGTGCTCCTGTGCCCACAGATACTCGGGGTTGTCTGGCCACAGGGCGCTCGTGACCACGAGCGTGTCGGCATCGCCGACGTTGCTCGCGGCGTGTCCGACATGGATCTCCACGCCACGGTCACGGAAAGGAGGCAGGTACGGGCTCTCCTCGCGGTCGGACCCGCTGACGATCAAGCCTCGATCGAGGAACATGTGCGCGATTCCGCTCATACCCGATCCGCCGATGCCGACGAAGTGCACCTTGCCCAGGTTTTCGGGAATCTCGAGCGTGAGGTCGGGAGCGATCATCCCTGAAGTTTACGCGTTGGGCCGAGCAGACGCCGCCGACTCCACGAGGTCGACCATCCGGTCGGTGCCGTCGAGTGTGCCGACGGTGGCGATGCGCGCGGCCATGTCGGCGATGCGCGCGCGGTTGCGCAGCAGGGGTACCAGCGTCGAGGCCACCCAGCCGGGAGTGAATGAGGCGTCGTCGACGGTCACGGCTCCCCCGGCCTCGACGGCGCCGCGCGCGTTGAAGCGCTGCTCGCCGTTGCCCACAGCGTAGGGCACGAACACGGCCGGGATCCCGAGAGCGCACAGTTCGGCTACGGTCGCGGTTCCCGCGCGTGCGAGGGCCAGGTCGGCCACCGCGAGGGCGAGGTCCATGCGGTCCGCGTACTTGAGCACGAGGTATCCGGCAAGACCGGGGTCTTCGACGGCGTCGCGGTACTCGCCAGTGACGTGGATGACCTGCCATCCCGCGCCGAGGATGAGGGTTATCGACTGCGAGATCGTGTCGTTGATGCGCTTGGCGCCCGACGAGCCTCCCGTGACGAGGAGTGTGGGCTTGGTGTCGTCGAGTCCGAACATCCGGATGCCCGCGCGCCTGCCCTCGAACCTGTCGAGTTCCTCGATCTCGCGGCGCAGGGGCATACCGACCACGCGGCCGCCGCGGATTCTCGTGCCCTCGAACGCCGTGCCCACGAAACCCGTGAATCGCGCACCCAGCCGGTTGGCGATGCCGGGCCGCGCGTTGGCCTCGTGGATCGCGAACGGCACTTTCTCGGCGCGCGCCGCGAGGTAGGCGGGAGCGGAAACATAGCCGCCGAACCCGACGACGACGTCGACGTGGTGGTCGCGGATGATCGCCCGCACGGCATCGATGGTCCCCCGCAGTCGCGCGGGGAAGCCCAGGGCCGCCCGGTTCGGGCGGCGTGGGAGCGGCACACGGTCGATCGTGAGCAGCTCGTAGCCCCGCTCGGGGACGAGCCTCGCCTCGAGGCCCTGGGCCGTGCCGAGCACGAGGATTGTCGCATCCGGGTGGCGCTCGCGCAGCCGGTCGGCCACGGCGAGGAGCGGGTTGACGTGGCCGGCGGTGCCGCCGCCCGCGAGCAGGTAAGTCGTCATCCCCGCGAGCGTACCCGCTGTTCGGCGAGCATGCGTGACCGCTCGGCAGGAGTGGGTGCTGGCGCCTCATCCGGCTCCGCCCTACCCGCCCGCGCGAACGAGAGCACGACGCCGATGCCGAGCAGGGTGGCGATGAGTGCCGATCCGCCGGCGGAGATCAGGGGCAGCGGCACTCCCAGCACCGGTAGCACGCCGAGCACCACCGCGATGTTCACGAAGGCCTGGCCGATGACCCACACCATCACGCCGCCCGTGACGATGCGGGCGAACGGGTCGCGGGCCGCGCGCAGGATGCGGACGAAGGCGATGGCGAGGACGACGAAGAGCACGAGCACGACTATCGCGCCGATGAGGCCGAGCTCCTCGCCGATGATGGCGAAAATGTAGTCGCTGGATGCCTCGGGCAGCCAGTTCCACTTCGCCACCGAGTTTCCGAGACCCTTGCCGAACAGGCCGCCCGCAGCAAGAGCCCAGGTGGCGTGCAGGGGCTGCCAGCATTCCGCGACGGAGGGGTCGACGCATCCGGCGAGCCAGTTCGCGACGCGGGAGGACCGGGACGAGCCGATCGTCGAGAAGAACAGGGCGAGGATTCCCGCGCCGCCGACCGCCACGAGCAGGTGTTTGAGTCGCACGCCGGAGAAGTAGAGGCAGCCCAGCACGACCATGACCATGACGGAGGCGGTTCCGAGGTCGCGACCGATCATGACGAGGCCGATGGCCACGGCGGCGATGGGGCCGACGGGGAACGCCACCTGGCGCCACTGCATGAGCGAGTCCTGCCGGCGGGACATCACCCACGCGATCCAGACGATGAGGGCGACCTTGACGAACTCCGAGGGCTGCGCGGAGAACGAGGTGCCGATCCTGATCCAGTTGTTGTTGCCGCCGTAGCCGAACCCGATGCCGGGCACGAAGACGAGCAGCTGCAGCCCGCCGCCGAGTACGAGGAGATGGCCCGCCCACTTCTTCCAGAACGTGGGCGGCATACGCGAAGCGATGAGCATGAGCGGGATGCCGATGACCGCGAACAGCCCCTGACGCTCGAAACGCCCGAAGAAGCCCTCGTCGTCGTTGAACGACTCGATGGTCGACGACGACAGCACCATGACGAGGCCGAAGACCACGAGGAACAGGGTGATGCCGAGCAGGAAGAAGTAGTCGGTCTGTGCCGCCGAGAATATGCGCTTCACGGGCACCACGGCGACGGCCGGACGAGAGGCCCGAGGTTGTGGCGCAACGGCGGGAGGAGGCGTGATCGCGGCTGCGCGCGCGGCACGAGCCTGGGCGGCCTTAGCCTGCTGTGCCGCCCGTGCCTGCTGGGCTGCCCGAGTCGGCGGGCGCTGCGTCGTCGTCATCGCCTGCCCCTCCCAGGTAGTCGTGCACCGCTGCCGTGAATCTCGTGCCACGGTCCGCGTAGTCGATGAATTGGTCCATGGATGCCGCGGCCGGAGCCATCAGCACGACGTCCCCCTGAGACGCCATCCCCCCGGCTGCCCGCACCGCGTGCGGCATCACGGCTTCAGTCTCGGTGTCGTCAACTTCGAACAGCGGGACCTCAGGGGCGTGTCGCCCAAATGCCTCAACCACAGGTAGACGGTTAACCCCGATCACCACGGCTCCGCGCAGGCGCGCCTTGTGCTGCAGCACGAGCGGCGCGATGTCGACGCCCTTCAGGAGGCCGCCCACGATCCACACGACCGACGGGTACGACTTCAGGGCCGCATCCGCCGCGTGCGGGTTCGTGGCCTTGGAGTCGTCGACCCACGTCACTCCCCCGCGGGAGGCGACGGTCTCGGTGCGGTGGTGGTCGATCCGGAACGTGGCGAGGCCCGCGCGCACCGACTCGGCGCTCATGCCGACCGAGCGCACGAGAGCCGTTGCGGCGAGCACGTTGGCGACCATGTGCGGGCTCGCGAGGCCCGCCTCGGCGAGTTCCCCGTGGGTGGTGAGCTCGATCGCCGCGTTGTGGCGGTCGTCGAGGAATGCCCTGTCGACCACGAGGTCGCCGACCATGCCGAGATCGCTGGGGCCGGGGGTGTCGAGGCCGAAACCGATAGCCCGGCAGCCCTCCTGCACCTCGGCATCCTCGACCATGTGCATGGTGGCCTCATCCGCGCGGTTGTAGACGCACGCGAGGCGCGTGTTGGCGTAGACGGTGGCCTTGGCCGCGGCGTACGCGTCGTGCGAGCCGTGGAAGTCGAGATGATCCTCGGCGAGGTTGAGGCACACGCTCGCCGCCGGCGCGATTGCTCCTGGCCCGGTGCGCGGCATCCAGTGCAACTGGAAACTCGAGAGTTCGACGACGAACACGTCGAACCCGGCCGGGTAGCGGATGGCGTCGAGGACGGGGACGCCGATGTTCCCAACGGCGGCGGCGCGCAGCCCCGTCGACTCGAGAAGGTGCGCCGTGAGCTGCACAGTCGTGGTCTTGCCGTTCGTGCCCGTGACGGCGATCCAGTCGGCAGGGTCACCCAGCTTGTCGCGCACGCGCCACGCGAGCTCGATGTCCCCCCAGACCGGGACTGCCCGCTCCGACGCCCACGCGAGCACGGAGTGGTCGAGCGGATACCCCGGCGACACGATCACGAGCTCGGGATCGAAGCCACCGACCGCAGACGGCACGGCCGAGGCATCCGGCTGCAGCGCCAGCGTCGCACCGATGACCTCGAGCATGGTCGCGCGCTCGCCCGAGGCCCTCGACGCGACGACGAGGACGTCGGCACCGAGCTCCACGAGGGTGTCGGCCACCGAGAATCCGGTAACACCGAGGCCCAGCACGACGACCCGCAGGCCCTTCCAGTCGGCGTGCCAGCTGGTGAGGGTATCGAGGTCGCGCACGCTCAGCCCTGCCTCACGGTCAACGCGTGATCCACTCGAGGTAGAACACGCCGACCCCGACCGCAACGAACAGCGCGGCAATGAGCCAGAACCGCACGACGATAGTGATCTCGGCCCAACCCTTGAGCTCAAAATGGTGCTGCAGCGGACTCATGAGGAAGATCCGCCTGCCCTGGCCGAATCGCCACTTGGTGAGCTTGAAGTAGCCGCGCTGCAGGATCACCGAGCCCGTGACAACGAGGAACAGGCCGCCGATGAGGATGAGCAGCAATTCAGTGCGCGACAGGATCGCGAGAGCGGCAAGCGCGCCGCCGAGGCCGAGCGAGCCCGTGTCGCCCATGAAGATCTGGGCCGGCGAGGTGTTGTACCAGAGGAAGCCGATGAGGGCGCCCGCGATCGCTGCAGCGATGACCGCGAGGTCGAGGGGATCACGCACCGTGTAGCAGTACGGCTTGTCCTCCGCGAGGAGGTTCACGTTGAAGCACGACTGGTTCGACTGCCAGAAGCCGATGAAGATGTAGGCCGAGATCGCGAAGATCGAGGCACCCGTGGCGAGGCCGTCCAAGCCGTCCGCGACGTTGACGCCGTTCGAGGCACTCACGATGATGAGGGTGGTCCAGATCGCGAAGATGATGCCACCGGCGATCAGCCCGAAGGTGGCGAAGTCGAGCCAGGTGATGTCACGGACGCCCGAGATGTAGGTATGGCGGATCCCGTCGATAATCGTCGACGCGGGCGTGAGGTTGTTTTCGTCGGGGAAGTTCAGGGCGACGACCGCGAACACGGACGCGACGATGACCTGGCCCGCGATCTTCTGCCAGCCGCCGAGGCCCAGGCTGCGCTGGTTCCGGGTCTTCAGGAAGTCGTCGACGAAGCCCACGAGGCCCATGCCCGCCATGAGGAAGATCACGAGTACGCCCACGAGGGTCATGTCGGTCTGCCCCACGAGATGGCCCACGACATAGCCGATAGCCGCACCGAGGATGAAGATGATGCCACCCATGGTGGGCGTTCCCCGCTTGGTGTGGTGCGACTGCGGACCGTCATCACGGATGAACTGGCCCCACTTGAGGCGTTTGAACAGCTTGATGAAGAGCGGCGTGAGGAAGAGCGTGAACGCCAACGAGAAACCGCCGGCGACGAGGAGGGCGATCACTCGTGCGCTCCGGTCACGCCGGCCAGGCGGTCGCCGAGCATCCGCAGGCCTGCCGACTTCGAGGATTTCACCAGCACGACATCTCCCTCGCGCAATCGGTCACGCAGCACATCGTAAGCCTGATCGGGGGTGTCGACGAGCACCGACTCCCCGTCCCACGACCCTTCGAGGCCCGCCGCGTTATGGATGTGGCGCGCGTTGTGACCGACAACCACGAGCTGCTTGATGTTGAGGCGCACCACGAGGCGGCCTATCCGGTCGTGCTCGTCGTTCGCGTAGTCGCCGAGCTCGGCCATCTCGCCGAGCACCGCGATCGAGCGACGATCGTCGGTGCGCGTGAGCTGGGCGAGCGTCTTGAGGGCCGCGGCCATCGAGTCGGGACTCGCGTTGTACGCGTCGTTGATGACCACGACGCCGTCGGGTCGCGGCAGCAGTTCCATGCGCCAGCGCTCGGCCCGCACGAGACCTTCCAGGGCCGCGATCGAACGCTCCAGCGGAACGCCGACGGCACGCGCCGCCGTCATCGCCGCGAGCGCGTTCGTGGCGTGGTGCTCGCCCAGGATCTTCAGCTGGACGGGCAGTCGCACACCATCGGCGACGACGGTGAAGGAGGTGCCGGATACCGCGGTCTCCACCTCCACGGCGCGCACGTCAGCACCCTCCGACAGGCCGAACCACTCCACATGCGCGCGCGTCACCCCGGCCATACGAGCGACCCGCGGATCGTCGATGTTGAGCACCGCTACCGCGGTCTCGGGCAGGTCTGTGACCATCTCCGATTTGGCGCGCTCGATGTCGTCCTGCGAGCCGAACTTGCCGATGTGGGCGAACCCGACGGTGAGCACGATTCCCACGTCTGGGGTGGCCACCGAGACCAGCTTGGTGATGTCTCCGACGCCGTCCGCACCCATCTCGATCACCAGGTAGCGCGTGTCGAGTTCCACTCCCAGCATCGAGATCGGGGCGCCGACCTCGTTGTTGAACGAGCCGAGCGGCGCCACGGTCATGCCCTCGGCACCGAGGATGGCGCGCAGCATGTTCTTCGTCGTGGTCTTGCCGTTCGAGCCCGTGACCGCGACGACCCGCAGGTCTCCCCCTGCACGCACGCGCGCGACGACCTCGCGGGCGAGATCGGACAGCGCAATGAGCCCATCGCGCACCACGATCTGAGGCACCGACGTGTCGAGCTCGCGCTCGACGATGAGCAGCGCCGCCCCGTTGTCGACGGCCGCCGGGGCGAAGAAATGTCCATCGGTGGTCTCACCGGGAAGCGCGAAGAAGAGGTCGCCGGGCGCGACCTGGCGCGAGTCGGTGTGCACGGTCCCGTTGACGAGAACGGCCCCGTCCCCGACCACGCGGCCCCCTGTCGCGGCGGCGATATCGGCGATGCTCAGTTCGATCACGCTGTCGTGCTCCCAGGGGTGAAGGTCTCGCTCCCGCTCACCAGTAGACGGGTAGATCCGGAGCCGGCGACGTGGACGGCGGAACCCGGAAGGTGGTGAGCGTCTGGGCCATCACATCGCGCCAGGTGGGTGCGATGAGACCCGAGTACACACTATCGGGGATGCCCGCGGTCACGACGACGGCGTACTGCGGGTCGTCGGCGGGGGCGACACCGGCGTACGAGATGACCACCTTGCCGCCGTACTCGCCGTCCTCCGCGACCTCCGCGGTACCGGATTTGACCGCCGTGCGGTAGCCGGGGATCTGGAGGTTGGGTGCGGAGCCGCTCTTGTTCGCGACCTGCTCCATCATCGAGATGGTCGTGCGCGACGACGCCGGCGAGATCACCTGACGGCCCACGTTCGACGGCACGTCGGTCACCGTGCCGTCGGGGTGCTCGCATCCCTCGACGAGAGTCACGGGCATCCGGAGGCCGCCATTGCCGATGGTCTGGAAGATGCTCGCGACCTGCACGGACGTTGCCGAGATACCCTGCCCGTACTGCACTGAGTAGTTGCTGCGACCGAACCACTGGTCAGCGTCGGGGAGGTCGCCTGACGATTCTCCGAGGAAGCCGACCTCGGTCTTCTCACCCAGGCCGAATGCCGCCATGTAGTCGTGGCGCTGCTGGGCGGGAAGGAGGTCGGAGAACTTCGACACGGCGACGTTCGACGACTCCACGAGCGCACCCGCGAGCGTGAGATTCTCGGTGTCGTGATAGAACGCGTCGTGGATGGAGCTGCCGTCCGGCTGCTCCAGGCTGTAGGGCACGACGACGCCCGAACTCGGGTTGGCGACCCCGGCGTCGACGAGGGACGCCGCGGTGAGCGCCTTGATCGTGGAGCCGGGCTCGTACGGCGTGCTGAACGCGCGCGAACCGGTGGCCGCGTCCGCGGGCCCGTCGTGCACGGTGTTGGGATCGACCGTCGGCCAGTCGGTGACCGCCATGAGGTGGCCGTCTTTGATCCGGATGACCACCGCCGTAGCCCACGTGGCGCCCAGGTCGAGGGCGGTCTGCTCCATGCGCTGCTGCACGTACCACTGGAGGTCGCGGTCGATAGTGAGGCGCAGCGTCCCGCCGTCCTTCGCCTCCTCGGTGGTCACGACGCTGCCCGGCAGCTGCGTGCCGTCTTCTGCGCTGTCGTAGGTCGCCGTTCCGTCGGTGCTCGCGAGGCACTCGTCCTCTGAGCGCTCGAGGCCCGCGAGCGGCCCGTCCGTGCCGATGAAGCCCACGAGGTTGCCCGCGATCTGGCCGTTCGGGTACGTGCGCTCCGGATGGCGGGCGCCGATCACCCACGGGATGTCGAGCGCGTCGATCTTCTCGTAGACGGCGAGGGTGACGCCCTTGGTCACATAGGTGAAGTCCGACGTCGGATCCGAGGCGAATGACGCGTACATCGCTGCCGGGTCCTGGCCCGTGATCGCGGCGATGCTCGCGAGCGCCGCCGGAACCGAGGTTGCGGCATCCGACCTGCCGAGTGCGACCTTGGGCGATGCCGTGATGTCGTAGCGCAGGACGCTGTCGGCGAGCACCGCACCCTGCGAATCGACGATGTCGCCGCGCGTGCCGTAGGTGGTGAGCGTGCGAGCGAGCTTGTCGGTCGACTGGGCGTTGTACTCGCTCGCCTGGACGACCTGGATGTCGACGAGACGGACGACGAACACGGCGACCACCATGAACACCACGACCACCGCGATGGAGATGCGCGCCCGGCTGCGTCGCGTTCTCATGGCATCTCCCCTAGTGCGTCACCGGCGCCGGGATCGAATCAACCGGTGCCTGTTCAGTCTGCGTGGAGGTCGTTGCGGTGCCCGGAGCCGTGTCGGCGTGTCCCGTCGCGGCGGGGGTCGCATTCGGGTCCACCAGGGGCACTCCCGCGAGCTGAGAGTTCGTGATCAGGTTGCAGGCGCCGCCGCACCCCACGGGGTCGGCGCTGCCGGGAAGGGCGTACACCCCGCCCGTGGCGAGGTCGATGGCGAGCGGCCCAGCGTTCGGCACCATGCCCAGGTGGGCGGCTTGCAAGCTCAGGTTCTGAGTCGAATCGAGCACGTTGAGCTGCTCGGTGAGGGCATCCTGCGTGCGCAGCAGGTCCTTCTGCTGGTCCTGCAGCGCCGACACCTGGTACGCGCCGTCCGACACGACGATGCTCAGCAGCAGTTGCGCCGCGAAGATGGCGAACAGGCTGGCGATCGTGATGATCGCGTAGGCGAGCTTGGGGCGCGCCCGGCGCTGGGCGCGCGTGGCGACGATCTCGATGTGGCGCGGGTGCTGTCGGGGGTCTGCCAGCGGAACCGGGCGTGCCGGATAGCTGCGTGCTGTCGCGGCGTTGCTCATGCGACGTCCCTCAAGCGCTCGACGGCCCGAAGGCGCACGGATGTCGCGCGCGGGTTGCTCGCACGCTCCTCGTCGCTCGCGACCTCCGCACCGCGCACGAGAAGCTTGAGCTCGGGCCGGTGCTCGGGAAGCTCGACGGGCAGCCCGCGGGGAGCAGTCGAGGCCGCGCGCTTCTGCAGGATGCGTTTGACTATGCGGTCTTCCAACGACTGGAACGACAGCACGACCATGCGGCCGTGCACCTCGAGCGCGTCGACGGCGTCGGGCACGGCCCTCTCGATGACGGCGAGCTCCTGGTTCACCTCGATGCGCAGCGCCTGAAACACGCGCTTGGCCGGATGCCCCGCACGCTGCGCTGCAGCGGGGGTTGCCGCGATGATCAGTTCCACCAGCTGGGCCGACGAGACGAGGGGCTGCTCCTCGCGGCGCTGGACTATGCGGCTCGCGTAGCGCGGGGCGAGCTTCTCGTCCCCGTACTCGTAGAAGATGCGGCGCAGCTCGCCCTCGCTGTAGGTCGCGAGGATCATCGCGGCGGTGCGCTCGCTCGTGCCGTCCATGCGCATGTCGAGCGGCGCATCCTTCGAGTACGAGAAGCCGCGCTCGACGCGGTCGAGCTGCAGGGAGGAGACACCGAGGTCGAACAGGATGGCCGAGACCTTGGGGATTCCGAATCCGTGCAGCACCGTGCCGATGTGGTCGTTGACGGCATGGGCGAACCGCACGCGCTCGCGGAAGGGCTGGAGACGCTCGCGGGCCACGGCGAGGGCATCCGGGTCGCGGTCGATACCGACGAGCGAGATGTGCGGGAAGCGCGTGAGGAACGCCTCGGCGTGGCCGCCCATGCCGAGGGTCCCGTCGACGAGGATCGCCCCCTCGCGCTCGAGGGCGGGGGCGAGGAGCTCGACAGTGCGTTCGAGCATGACGGGTGTATGGATGCTGCTGGCGTCGGTCATAGGAGGAAGGCCCGCATCCTCGGTGCTGATCCCCATCCGTTCCGACCTGGTATCGGGGAAGAAAACCAGGGCGTACGGCTGGGAGTCAGCGCAGAGGAGTCAGAAGAGGCCCGGAATCACCTCCTCCGTGGTGTTGACGAAGTCGGACTCGGCGCTCTCGTAGTACGTGTTCCATGCCTCGGTGTCCCAGATCTCGGCGCGGTTGCCCGCACCGATCACGGTGAGGTCCTTGCCGAGGCCTGCGTACTCGCGCAGGTTCGCGGGAATCGTGACGCGGTTCTGCGCGTCGGGCATCTCCTGGCTCGCACCGGAGAGGAAGAGGCGCAGGAAGTCACGCGATCCCTTGCTCGTGATCGAGGCCTGGCGAATCTTGCCGTGGATGTCCTCGAACTCGCGCTGGCTGAAGACGTAGAGGCAGCGTTCCTGGCCGCGAGTGACGACGAGACCGGATGACAGCTCCTCACGGAACTTGGCCGGAAGGATGACGCGGCCCTTGTCGTCGAGCTTGGGGGCATGGGTGCCAAGGAACACGGATGCCTCCCCTCATTCTCCGGCCCGGATCAGGTGTGCCCCACTTTACTCCACTTTCCACCACTATTCCTAGAGAACAAGGGCATCTTCCCAGTTTTGTCCCCCGAGAGCCCAGCAAATACAAGGGGTTTGGTGGTGGAGGAAAATGGAGGCAGATCCGCCACGAGCGCGCAAAAAAGGGGCCAGCCCGAAGGCTGGCCCCTGAATTTGTGAGGTCTGGCTACTCGCGGCCGTCCTGGCGGCGGTCCCAGCGGTCGTTCAGACCCTGCATGAACGAGCTGCTGGAGCGGGCCTTGCGGGGTCCCGTGCGCGGAATGTCCTGGGCAGGGAAACGTGCCGCGCGACGCGGGGGTGCGACGACGAGGAGCACGCCCACGAACATGATCGCGAAGCCCAGCACGCCCACGAGGGGCTGGCGGATGATCACGCCAGCGACGAGCGTGGCGATGCCCAGAACACCCAGGAGGATGCCCACCACGAGAACCGTGTAGTTAGGGCGACCGCGGTTCGGATTGACCGTCGCGACGAAGTCGGCATCGTTCTGATAGAGGCTGCGCTCCATCTCTTCGAGGAGGCGCTGCTCCTGTTCGGAAAGTGGCATCCTGTTCCCCTCGTCCCTCGGGATCGACGCGTGAACCTTCATAGTACGCCCGCTCGCGGTGGCTAGGCTAGGTAGGTGGCTGAGAGTACCCGGTTAGTTGACCTCGTTCAACTGAGCATCGACGAGTTCCTCGCCCAGCGCGCCGCGGAGTTCGAGGGCATCGCCCCCGAACTCGTGCGCTTCACTGACGTCGCCTCGTCGTTCCTCTCGGGCGGCAAGCGGTTCAGGGCGCTGTTCTGCTACTGGGGCTGGCAGTCGGCGAGCGGCGTCACCGACGGCTTCGATCCGCTTCCGGATGACTCCGTCTCCGCAGATTTCCCCGGCATCGTGCTCGCAGCCTCCGCCCTCGAGGTGTTCCATGCCGCTGCCCTCGTGCACGACGACATCATGGACAGGTCGGACACCCGGCGCGGGCAGGCGTCAGCCCATAAGCGACTCGAGGCCATGCACGTCGACGAGGGGTGGACGGGCGATCCTGTCCAATTCGGCCTGTCGGGCGCACTGCTGCTCGGCGACCTTCTCCTCGGCTGGAGCGACGAGCTCTTCGACTCCGGAACGGCCCAGCTCGCCAGCGGGACTGCGGGGCGCGCGGGCCGAGCCGAATTCGCGCGGATGCGCACGGAGGTCACCGCCGGCCAGTATCTCGACATCCTCGAGGAGAATGCCTGGACGCGACAGCCGGAGGCAGACGCACTCCCTCGCGCGCACCGTGTCATCGTCTACAAATCGGCGAAGTACAGCGTCGAGGCGCCCCTCGCGATCGGCGCATCGCTCGGCGGCGCGAACCCAGAGCAGCTCGCCGCCCTGCGCGCGTTCGGGCTGCCGCTCGGCGTGGCCTACCAGCTGCGGGATGACCTCCTCGGTGTCTTCGGAGACCCGGCGGTCACCGGCAAGCCCGCGGGCGACGACCTGCGCGAGGGCAAGCGCACGGTGCTGATCGCCCTCGCTCGCCAGAAGCTGTCGACTCAGGCGCGCGAGCTCATGGACGAGCTGCTCGGTGACCCGGAACTCGACACGAGCCAGGTCAACATCATGCGCAACACGCTGCGCGAGTGCGGCGCGGTAGATCAGGTCGAGCGCATCATCGACCACAACGTGGCGCTCGCGAAGGATGCGATCCGGGATGCCCCCCTCGCGGCCTCGGCGCGCCAGCAGCTGCTCGAGCTCGCCGACACGGTGACCCGCCGCGTCTACTGAGGCGCGGGTCTGTCGGGACTGGACCTGTCGGGCGAGCTGGAAGCCGGGCGAACGAGAAGTCAGGCGAGCTAGAACGCGAGCGACTGCGCAACGCGGCGCACTTCGGCCTTGCGCCCGGCCTTGAGCGCCTCGATCGGTGCCACTCCCAGACTCTCCTCCGCGTTGAGCAGCCAGTGCATGGCCTCCTCATCGCTGAAGCCGCTGTCGCCCAGAAGAATGATCGTGCCCTTGAGCTCGTGCATGGGCTCGCCGTCGACGATGAACGGTGCCGGCACCTTCCACACGCCGTCGACGCGGCTCGCCAGGAGCGAGCGCTCCTCGATGAGACGGCGGACCTGGCTCACTTTCAGACCGAGCATGTCGGTGAGGTCGGGAATCGTGAGCCAGTCGATGGCGGGCGTTTCGGTCACGAGACAAGAGTGCCACGGGCCCGCCCCAACACCGGGTGACGCCTCCGGAACGCATATGTTTCCGGCAGGTAAATTCACTTAACAATATTCACACTAATTGACACTGGATAACACATGTGTCACGGTGGTAGGGATGTTGCCGCTTGCGGCGCATCGAGCTTCTCGGGGTGGGGAGAGAACGGAACACCATGAAACAGTCTGTCGACAGCGACCAGGGCGTCGCACGATCGGTATTCGCAGGGCTCGAGCCGAGCGTCGTCTTCGACGACGGCGAGGGCTCACAGCTGCGAGGCCGCGTCACCAAGGGCGTGTTCGCCACGGGCTCGGTGATCCTCGCGGGCTCCATGGCCGCCATGGGCCTCACGGGTCCGGTGAGCGCTGCAGAAGCCCGTCCGGTGCCCAAGCTGCGCGGCAACTTCGAACTCGGCAAGACGATCAAAGAGGCGGTGAGCGCCGCGACGTCGGCCATCACCACCGCAGCGAAGTCGGCCACGGCGCCGGCTCCCGCGGTCTACCGCGTGACTCCCGGAGACACCGTGAGCAGCATCGCCGGCCAGTACGGGCTGTCGACGGCATCGGTGCTCGCCTTGAACGGCCTCGGCTGGTCGTCGATCATCTTCCCCGGCCAGGAACTCAGACTCTCGTCTTCCGGACCCGTCGCTGCCGTCGAGGCGTCCCTCGACGCGACCCCCAGCGGCCGCTACACGATCGTCGCGGGCGACACCATCAGCGGCATCGCCGACCGGTTCGGCGTCTCCACGATCTCGATCCTCACGGCGAACGGGCTGGGCTGGGCGAGCATCATCTACCCCGGCCAGACGATCGCGATCCCCGGCCTCGTCGGCCCCGGAACGCCCACGGAAGACCCGGAGGCCTTCGTTCCTGTCGCCTCGACGACACCCCTCGTCGAACCCGTGGTAGAGCAGCCCGCCGTCGTTGCGGCGCCGCCCGCACCCGACCCCACTCCGGCCCCCGCTCCCGCTCCGGCCCCCGCCACCACGAGCTACACGATCGTCTCCGGAGACACCATCGGGACCATCGCCCAGCGCTTCGGCATCACCACTCAGCAGCTGCTCGACGCGAACGGCCTCGACTGGTCGAGCGTCATCTACTCTGGCCACGTCCTGACGATCCCCGCGGGTGGCGCATCCGCTCCCGCTCCCGCCGCCCCCGCGTCGTCGGGGAGCACGATGAACGACGAGATGCGCGCCAACGCGGCGATCATCGTGCAAGTGGGCCGCGAACTCGGGGTCTCCGACTACGGCATCGTGATCGCCCTCGCCACCGCCATGCAGGAGTCGAGCCTTCGCAACCTCTCGTGGGGCGACCGCGACTCGGTGGGGCTCTTCCAGCAGCGACCGAGTTCCGGATGGGGCTCCGTCGAGGAACTGACGGACCCGGTCACCGCCGCCCACCTCTTCTACGAAGGCCGTTCGGGATATACCCGCGGACTGCTCGACATCTCGGGCTGGGAATCGATGTCGCTCACCGAAGCGGCACAACGCGTGCAGATCTCGGCCTACCCCGACGCGTACGCGAAGTGGGAATCATCGGCACGGGCCTGGCTGGCCGAACTCAGCTAGGTTTGCGCCGAGCCGTGTCCCGGCGGCTTCTGCACAGGCTCGAACTTTAGACTCGGCTGGTGAGCGTCAACAACACGGATCCGATGATCGGGCGTCTACTCGACGGTCGATACCAGATCCGCTCCCGCATCGCTCGCGGCGGGATGGCGTCCGTGTACCTCGCCACCGATCTCAGACTCGAGCGTCGCGTGGCCATCAAGATCATGCACGGGCACCTCGCGGACGACAGCAAGTTCAAGGAGCGCTTCATTCAGGAGGCGCGGTCGGCCGCCCGCCTCGCTCACCCCAATGTCGTCAACGTCTTCGACCAGGGGCAGGACAGCGACATGGCGTACCTCGTCATGGAGTATCTGCCGGGCATCACCCTGCGAGACCTGCTCATAGAGCACAAGGTGCTCACGACCGAGCAGACGCTCGACATCATGGAGGCCGTGCTCGCGGGGCTCGCCGCGGCCCACAAGGCCGGCATCGTCCACCGCGACATCAAGCCCGAGAACGTCTTGCTGGCCGACGACGGCCGCATCAAGATCGGTGACTTCGGACTCGCGCGCGCCGCATCCGCCCAGACCGCCACGGGCGCGGCCCTCCTCGGCACGATCGCCTACCTCTCGCCCGAACTCGTGACGCGCGGAGTCGCCGACAGCCGTAGTGACATCTACGCCGTGGGCATCATGATGTACGAGATGCTCACCGGTGAGCAGCCGTTCAAGGGCGAGCAGCCCATGCAGATCGCCTACCAGCACGCCAACGACGCGGTGCCGCCGCCCAGCCGCAAGAACCCCAAGATCGCACCCGAACTCGACGACCTCGTCGTGTGGGCCACCGAGCGCGACCCGGAGGATCGCCCGCGGGATGCTCGCGCGATGCTCGACCAGCTTTACGAGACGCACAGTGCGCTCATGACCTCGCTGCCCTCGACCTCGTCGACCTCCGTGCAGCGAACCATGGTCATGCCCACCGCCGCGCCGCCGCACCCGAGCGCCACCGCCGAGACTCAGGTACTCGGGTCCGTGCGGCCCAGGGGCGCTGCGGTGGCCGTCGCCGATAGCGCGACGACGCTCGCCGACCGCAGCCACAAGCGAAAGCGGCGGGGATGGATCCTCGCTGGCTCGATCGCACTGCTCGTCGCCGTCGCGGCGACAGTCGGCTGGTACTTCGGCGTGGGTCCGGGGTCGCAGGTGACGATCCCCGAGTCGATAGCAGGGATGTCCATCGACGAGGCCACGGCGACCCTCACCGGTCTCGGGCTCAGGGTCGATGAAACTCAGGGTGCCATCGACTCCCCCACCATCGCCGCGGGCCTCGTCGCCGAGACGGATCCCGCCCTCGGCGCGCCCGTCATCAGCGGGGGCAAGGTGCAGTTGCTCATCTCCACGGGGCCGAAGGCCGTCACGGTTCCCGTCTTCGCGGGCATGACCGAAGACCATGCCAAGGACGCCATCAAGAACGCGCCATTCACCCTCGCCGACACGACAATCCGCCAGTTCGACGCGACCATAGCGCTCGGCACGGTGATCGACGCCCTCGCCGCAGACGGCACGACCCTCACGGGCGTCGCGACCTACGGCGAGCTGCAGCCCGTGACCCTCGTAGTGTCAGCGGGCCCCCTGCCCGACGTGCGCGGAATGTCAGTCAACGATGCAACGAATGCACTCGTGGCCGCGGGCCTCGTCGCCGGCGCGACGCGCGAAGAGGTCTACGACGACGACGTTCCCGAGGGTGACGCGTTGATCCTGCAGGTGGGCGATGGGACCACGGCCGTGCGCGTCGGCGACACCGTGGACATCATCACCTCCAAGGGCATCGAACAGGTCGAGATACCCTCCGTCGTCGGGGAGACCTGGGATACCGCCAAGCCGAAACTGCTCGCGGCGGGCTTCCAACTCGACTACAACATCTTCGCCGACGCCGGCCCGCAGTTCTTCACCGTGACGAAGCTCAGCCCCGACGGTGGCACCACGGCAGACAAGGGCAGCACGGTCAAGGTCAGCTTCTCCTCGTGAACTCCGTGACCCCGTTGCACTCCCAGCCCTGACCATCAGCTGAGAAATCCTGCTGCGCGGGCTCTAGAACGCCGTGAGCTCCTCGGCGACGAGGAACGCGAGCTCGAGCGACTGCATGTGGTTCAGGCGCGGGTCGCACAGCGACTCGTAGCGCGTCGCGAGGGTGGCCTCGTCGATCTGCTCTGAGCCGCCGAGGCACTCCGTGACGTCGTCGCCGGTGAGCTCGATGTGGATGCCGCCGGGGTAGGTGCCCGCGGCGCGGTGCGCCTCGAAGAATCCCTTGACCTCGTCCACCACGTCGTCGAAACGACGCGTCTTGTAGCCGTTCGGAGTCGTGAGCCCGTTGCCGTGCATGGGATCGGAGACCCACAGGGGCAGGGCATCCATTCCCTTGATGGCCTCCAGCAGCGGCGGCAGCGCGTCGCGCACCTTGCCAGCGCCCATGCGGGTGATGAAGGTGAGGCGGCCGGGCTCGCGCTCGGGGTCGAGTTTGTCGATGATGCCCTTGAGGGTGTCCGGCGTGGTCGACGGGCCGAGCTTGATGCCGATCGGGTTCCGCACGCGCGAGAAGTAGTCCATGTGGGCGCCGTCGAGGTCGCGCGTGCGCTCACCGATCCACAGGAAGTGCGCGCTCGTGTTGTACGGCGTGCCCGTGCGCGAGTCGATACGGGTCATGGGGCGCTCGTAGTCCATGAGCAGACCCTCGTGGCTCGAGTAGAACTCGACGCGCTTGAGCTCGTCGAAGTCCGCGCCGGCAGCCTCCATGAACTTGATCGCCTTGTCGATCTCGTTCGCGACCTTCTCGTAGCGGTGGTTCGCCGGGTTCGCGGCGAAGCCCTTGTTCCACGAGTGCACCTGGCGCAGGTCGGCGAAGCCACCCTGCGTGAAGGCGCGCACGAGGTTGAGCGTCGAGGCGGCCGCGTGGTAGCCCTCGACGAGACGCGACGGGTCGGCCTCACGGGACTCGGGGGTGAAGTCGTAACCGTTGACGATGTCGCCGCGGTACGCGGGCAGGGTCACGTCTCCGCGCGTCTCGGTGTCGCTCGAGCGCGGCTTGGCGAACTGGCCGGCCATCCGCCCCATCTTGATGATGGGCTTGGATGCGCCGTACGTGAGCACGACAGCCATCTGCAGGATGGTCTTCACACGGTCGCGGATGTTCTGGGCGTTCGTGCCCGCGAAGGTCTCGGCGCAGTCGCCGCCCTGGAGCAGGAACGCCTCGCCGCGGGCAGCCTTCGCCAGGCGGTCGCGCAGCACATCGGCCTCACCGGCGAAGATGAGCGGCGGAAGAGCCGCGATCTTGGCGGATGCGGCGCCCACTGCGTCGGCATCCGGCCACTGGGGCTGCTGTTTGATGGGAAGCGTCCGCCAATAGTCGAGACCGGCGATCACATCGGGATCGGGCACGACGAACGGTTCGGACGGGTCTACCACGAGGGAGTTCCTTACGGGATGGAGCGGACGGACAACAAAAGTCGAGCTTATCGGCTACGAGAACCGATCCTGTCCTTCACCGAACTGGCGTAGACGTCGACATATTCCTGCCCGCTGATGCGGCTGAGTTCGTACATGATCTCGTCGGTGATGGCGCGCAGGATGAAGCGGTCGCCCTCCATCCCCTCGAAGCGCGAGAAGTCGAGGGGCTCGCCGAAGATGACGCCGATGCGGCGCACCTTGGGGATCTTGCTGCCGATGGGCATGACCTTCTCGGTGTCGACCATGGCGACCGGCACGACGGGCACGTGGCCCTCGAGGATCATGCGGGCCACACCCGTGCGGCCGCGGTACATCTTGCCGTCGGGGCTACGCGTGCCCTCGGGGTAGATGCCGAGTACGTTGCCCTTGGCCACCACCTGGAGGCCTGTATTCAGCGACGCCTCTGAGGCCTTGCCGCCCGAACGGTCGATGGGAAGCATCCCGGTGCCGAGAAGGAAGTGCTTCACCGCCCAGTTCTTGAGTCCCTTGCCCGTGAAGTAGTCGCTCTTGGCCAGGAAGTAGATGCGGCGCTCGATGAGCAGCGGCAGGAATATCGAGTCGATGAACGACAGATGGTTGCTCGCGAGGATGACCCCGCCGGTCTTGGGGATGTTGTCGAGCCCCACGATCCAGGGGCGGAACACCGTCTTCAGCAGCGGCCCCGCCACCAGGTTCTTCATGAACCAGTAGAACATCGTGCTACCTCCGACCGGAAAGTACCCAGCTTAACGCTGTTGCGAATGGATGCGCGCGAGATCAGCAGCCCCCACGACACCGGCATCGTTGACGAGCTCGGCGATGACGAACTCCGGCTCGGGGTGGTACCCGCGCGCCGGGAGGTTCTGGCGGTACGACTCCCGCACGGGGTCGAGCAGGAGGTCGCCGGCAATCGACACTCCCCCACCGAAGACGAAGACCTGCGGATCCAGCACAGCACTCAGGGAGGCGCAGGCCTGTCCGAGCCAGTGGCCGAGCTGCTCGAGCGCGTGCACGGCGCCCGGATCGTTCGCAGCGATGAGGTCTCCCACGATGTGGCCGTCGAGTTCGCCGTGCTCACGGCGCGCGTCCGCGAGGGTGAGGCCGATGCCGCCGACGTCGGCGATCTCGTTGGCCATGCGCAACAGCGCCCGGCCCGATCCGTACTGCTCGATGCAGCCGCGGGCGCCGCAGCCGCACGGGAGGCCGTCGGGCACCACACGCAGGTGGCCGAGTTCGGCGCCCGTGCCGAATCCGCCGCGGAACAGTCGGCCCTGGCTGACGATCGCGCCGCCGACACCCGTACCGATCGTCAGCATCGTCATGTCGCTCACGTCGCGCCCCGCGCCGAAACGGTACTCCGCCCATCCGGCCGCATTCGCGTCGTTGTCGATGGTGATGTCGAAGTCCAGGCGCGAGAGCAGGCGCTCACGCAGCGGCTCGTTTCGCCAGTTGATGTTGGGCGTGTAGTAGACGGTCGACTGCTCGGAGTCGATGAAACCCGGGGCCGCGACGCCCGCGGCGGTGATGCCGCGACCGGCTGCGAGTCGCTCGATCATCTCGACCACGGCGTCGATGATCGCCTCGGAATCGCCAGCCTGGGTGGCGACCCGATCCTCCGCGAGTATCTCGCCGGTGTCGGAGACCACGGCCCCCGCGATCTTGGTTCCACCGATGTCGATTCCAATGGCATGCACGAGGATCGAGCTTACCGAGCGCCCGATGGCTCCGAATACCCGGTAGATGCCGGAAATGCCCGGTTAGGATGGGTGAAATGACCCCGACCGGTGCCAAAGGAGTTGCCGTGAAACAGTTTGATGTTCCCGCCCTTGTTGAGGCTGACCCGGAGGCCAACGCCACCGACCTTCTCGTGAATCGTGTCAAAGCGACTCCCGACCGTGCACTCTTCGCCCTTCCCACCGCCGATGGCGGCTGGGAAGACATGACCGCCGCCGAGTTCCAGAAGCGCGTGATCGCCCTCTCGAAGGGCTTCGTCGCTGCCGGCATCCAGCCCGGCGACAAGATCGGCATGATGTGCAAGACCCGCTTTGAGTGGTCGCTCATCGACTTCGCCGTCTGGTACGCGGGCGCCGTGCTCGTGCCGATCTACGAGACCTCGGCCCCCAGCCAGATCCTGTGGAACCTCACCGACTCGGGCGCGATCGCGATCATCACCGAGACCGCTGAGCACTTCGCGCGCTACGACGAGATCGCCGCGGATGTTCCCGCCGTCGCTCAGAGCTGGAAGATCGATCTCGGCGACCTCGACAAGCTCGCGAAGTCCGGCACCGCCGTCACCGACGAGGAGATCGAGCGCCGCCGCAATCTCGCCAAGGGTTCGGACCTCGCCACGCTCATCTACACCTCGGGTACCACGGGAAAGCCCAAGGGCTGCATCCTCACCCACTCCAACTTCGTGGAGCTGAGCCGCAACGCCATGAAGGCGATCCCCGAGGTCGTCAACCCCGAGTCGAGCACCCTGCTCTTCATCACGATGGCCCACGTCTTCGCGCGCTTCATCGCGGTGCTGAGCGTGCACGGCGGCGTGAAGGTCGGCCACCAGGCCGACACCAAGCTCCTTCTGCCGTCGCTGCAGTCGTTCAAGCCGACATTCCTCCTCGCGGTTCCCCGCGTATTCGAGAAGGTCTACAACGCCTCGGAGCAGAAGGCCGAGACCGGCGGCAAGGGCAAGATCTTCCGCAAGGCCGCTGAGGTTGCCATCGCGCACTCGAAGGCGGTCGACGCCGGCCACGTGCCGCTCGGCATGAAGCTGCAATTCGCCGTGCTCGACCGACTCGTTCTCAGCAAGATCCGTGCAGCGATGGGCGGGCGCGTGAAGTACGCGGTCTCTGGCTCAGCACCGCTCGGCCTGCGCCTCGGCCACTTCTACCGCAGCCTCGGCCTCACGATTCTCGAGGGCTACGGCCTCACCGAGACGACAGCTCCCATCTCCGTGAACCTCGCCTCGAACTTCAAGATCGGCAAGGTCGGCCCTCCCCTGCCGGGCGTCTCCGTGCGCATCGCGGATGACGGCGAGATCCAGGCGAAGGGCGTCGACGTCTTCGCCGGCTACTGGAACAACAAGGAGGCCACGGACGACGCGTTCGACGACGGCTGGTTCCGCACGGGCGACATCGGTGTCATCGACGAGGACGGCTACCTCGAGATCACCGGTCGCAAGAAGGAGATCATTGTCACGGCGGGCGGCAAGAACGTCGCCCCCGCGGCCCTCGAGGACCCCATCCGGGCGAATCCGATCGTCGGACAGGTGATCGTCGTGGGCGATCAGAAGCCCTTCATTTCGGCGCTCGTCACCCTCGACGAAGAGATGCTCCCGGCCTGGCTGAAGAACAACGGACTGAACGAATCGATGTCCGTCGAGGATGCCGCTCGCAACCCCAAGGTGCTCGCGGAGGTCCAGAAGGCCGTGGATGCCGCGAACACGACGGTCTCGCGCGCCGAGTCGATCCGCAAGTTCGTCATCCTCGATGCCGAGCTCACGGAGGCCAGCGGACACCTCACGCCCAAGTTGAGCATCAAGCGCAACGTGATCCTGAAGGACTTCGCCGACGAGATCGAGGGCATGTACAACGGCGCCCCCGCTACCGAGGGCGTGTCACTGAACCACTGATCGAATCAGTACCAGGGGGCCATGCGGATCAACCGCATGGCCTCCTTCTTCGTCTCCGGCGCGAGCCCCTCGATGTAGAGGTGGCCGTCGAGGTGATCGACCTCGTGTTGGAGCGCCTGTGCCATCAGGCCCTCGCCGCTGACCTCGATCGTGTTGCCCTGGAGGTCGACGCCCGTGACCCGTGCGAACGGGTAGCGCAGCCGAGGGAAGTAGAAGCCGGGAACGCTCAGGCAGCCCTCGTCGACGAGCTCCGGCTCGCCGCTGACCTCCGCGAGCACGGGATTGATCACGTAGCCGACATCGCCGTCGATGTTGTAGCTGAAGGCGCGGAGCCCCACTCCGATCTGATTGGCGGCAAGACCCGCGCGGCCGGGCAGCTGCACGGTCTCCACGAGGTCGTCGATGAGCTGGACGGCCCTCGGGTCACCGGTGCGGACCGGATCGCAGGCCGAGCGCAGCACGGGGTCGCCGAAGAGGCGGATAGTCCGTTCGGCCACGCTCAGACGGTCCGGACCTGCGGCAGGCCGTCCACGACCTGCGCGGCGAGTTCGCGCGCGGCGGCGCGTGTGAGCGGCCGGATCTCGTCGAAACGGATGAGTGAGCCCGTCGCGAGGGCGGGGTCGTAGGGGATGCGCACGATGTCGCGCACGCGCGATTGGAAGTGGGCCTCGATCTCTTCGAGCTTCACGAGGTTCGTTCCCTGGGTCGCGGTGTTGAGGGCCACTACCGCGTTCTTCACCAGGTCCTCGTAACCGTTCGACTCGAGCCACGTGAGCGTCTCCGAGGCGAGACGGGATTCGTCGACGCTGCCGCCGCACACCACGACGACGGAGTCGACGCGCTGGAGGGTTGCCTTCATGGCGGAGTGGAGCATCCCGGTGCCGCAGTCGGTGACGACCACGGAGTAGAAGCGCTCGGCAATGTCGGCGACGACGTTGTAGTCGTCCTCGTCGAAGGCCTCGGCGACCGTCGGGTCGGTGTCGGAGGCGAGCACGTCGAGGCGCGTGACATCGCGCGAGACGAGGGTTTGGAACTCGGTGAAGGTCGTGAGGGTCTTGGCGCGCGTCACGACATCGCGCACGGTCGCGCGCGTGCTCTTGATGATGCGCTCGGCGAGCGTACCGCGGTCGGGGTTGGCGTCGATGGCCATCACACGGTCTTCGCGGACGTCGGCCATGGCCATGCCCAGCAGCGTCGAGATGGTGGTCTTGCCCACGCCGCCCTTGCGGGTGAGCACGGCGACGAACCGGGTGCCGCCCTCGAATGGCTTGCCGATACGGGCGTCGAGCGCCTTCCGCTCGCGCACGCGGTAGGAGTCGCCCACGTTGATGAGGCTGAACGTGACGTCGTACAGGAGACGCTGGAGGAAGCCCTCGGGAACGGGCTTGCGCTTGCGCTTGGGCGTGTGGATGAGGCGCTCGGCCGTGAGCATCGTTGCAGGCTCCGGCACCGGCGAGACCTCTGGACGCTGCCGTCCACGTCGTGAGTACACGTCGTCGGGCTCGGGCAGCGCGGGGATCTCCGGCTCCTCCTCCGCCTCCGCGGGAGGCATGGTCGCCACATCCTCGGCGATGAGCTGGATGGTCGTCGTCGACGGCCCCTCGCTCGCGAGGTACTCCGGGTTGATCGCGACCTCGGCGATGCTGACCGCGGCCTCGTCTTCGGGGGTCTCGTGAACCTGCACCGGCAGCGCGACCGTGAAGGTCATGCTCTCGGTGGTCGGTACTGCAACATCCGTCGATGCCGGATCTGTCTGGTTTGTGCGTTTAGTCGCCACAGCCGTACTCCTTCAGTGCAAACACCCCAGTTTACCCGGTGTTCGTACCGCCACCCCCGTTCGGGTGGGTACCTATTTGGCTTCGATCTCGAGGAGCAGGTCGCCCGCATCCACCTGCTGGGTCTTCGGGACTGCGAGTCGCTTGAC
This sequence comes from Rhodoglobus sp., assembly GCA_965227655.1. Lineage (GTDB taxonomy): Bacteria > Actinomycetota > Actinomycetes > Actinomycetales > Microbacteriaceae > Rhodoglobus. The sequence continues at coordinate 452,548 of OZ245765.1, forward strand.
GATTCCGGAGACGTTGGCGGTGATGGCCGCCTCCATCTTCATGGCCTCGATGGAGGCCACAGCCTGGCCCGCCTCGACGACGGCGCCCTCCTCCACCTGGAGCGTGACGACGCCGGAGAACGGCGCGGCGACCTGGCCGGGTTTGCCGACATCGGCCTTCTCGGTGGCCTTGATATCGACCTTGATCGAGTTGTCGCGCACGTAGACGGGTCGCAGCTGGCCGTTGAGCGTGGCCATGACCGTGCGCATGCCCTTCTCATCAGCCTCGCCGATGGCCTCGAGCCCGACGAGCAGGCTCACGCCCTTGTCGATCTCGACAGTGTGCTCCTGGCCCTGCTTGAGGCCGTACAGGTAGTCGACGGTCTCCAGCGACGACAGGTCGCCGTAGGTCTCGCGGCCCTGCTCGAAGATCTTCGTCGGCCCGGCGAACAGCAGCCGGTTGAGAGCGCTGCGGCGCTCGTCGGACGTGCCGTCGAGGGCTGCCTGATCTTCGCTGGAGATGGGCTCGACGCCGATCTTCACCGTGCGACCCTTGAGCACCTTCGTGCGGAAGGGCTCCGGCCAGCCGCCGGGAAGCTCGCCGAGCTCCCCCGCCATGAAACCGATCACCGAGTCGGGGATGTCGTACTTGTCCGGGTTCTGCTCGAAATCTGCCGGATCGGCGTCGGCGGCAGCGAGGGCGAGGGCCAGATCGCCCACCACCTTCGACGAGGGGGTGACCTTGGGCGGGCGCCCGAGCATCCGGTTGGCCGCCGCGTACAGGTCTTCGATCTTCTCGAAGTGGTCTGCGAGGCCCAGAGCGATGGCCTGCTGGCGCAGGTTGGAGAGCTGGCCGCCGGGGATCTCGTGCTTGTAGACGCGCCCGGTGGGGCCGGGCAGGCCCGACTCGAAGGGCTTGTAGACGTGACGCACGGCCTCCCAGTACGGCTCCAGGTCGGAGACCGCCTGCAGCGAGATGCCCGTGTCGCGCTCGGTATGCGCGAGGGCCGCCACGAGTGCTGAGGCCGACGGCTGGCTGGTCGTGCCCGCCATGGGGGCGCTCGCGACATCCACCGCGTCCGCGCCGGCGCGCGAAGCGGCGAGAAGGGTCGCGAGCTGTCCGCCCGCGGTGTCGTGCGTGTGCACGTGCACCGGCAGGTCGAAGCGCTCGCGGAGCGCGGTGACGAGCTGGAACGCGGCATCCGCCCGCAGGAGGCCCGCCATGTCCTTGATTGCGAGGATGTGCGCGCCAGCGGCGACCATCTGATCGGCGAGCTTCAGGTAGTAGTCGAGCGTGTAGAGCTTCTCGTCGGGGTCGAGCAGATCTGCCGTGTAGCAGAGTGCGACCTCGGCGACGGCGGTGCCGGTCTCGAGCACGGCATCGATGGCCGGGCGCATCTGCTCGACGTCGTTGAGCGCGTCGAAGATGCGGAAGATGTCGACGCCGCTGGCCGCGGCCTCCTTGACGAAGGCGTCGGTGACCTCCGTGGGGTACGGCGTGTAGCCCACGGTGTTGCGACCGCGAAGCAGCATCTGGATGGCGATATTCGGCAGTGCCTCGCGCATGGCCGCCAGTCGCTCCCACGGGTCTTCACCGAGGAACCGCAGTGCCACGTCGTAGGTCGCACCGCCCCAGGCCTCCACGGACAGCAGGCCCGGTGTGAGGCGTGCGACGTGCGGCAGGACGGCGGCGAGGTCGCGCGTGCGGACGCGCGTCGCGAGGAGCGACTGGTGGGCGTCGCGGAACGTCGTCTCGGTGACCGCGAGCGGCACTTGCGCGCGCAGGGCAGCGGCGAAGCCGACCGGTCCGAGTTCGAGCAGGCGCTGGCGGGAGCCATCCGGAGCAGGCGTGTCGAGGTCGACGACGGGGAGTTTGAGGCTCGGGTCGATGATGCCCGCACCGTCGCCGTTGGGCTGGTTGACGGTGACGTCGGCGAGCCAGTTGAGGATCTTCGTTCCGCGGTCCTTCGACTGGTGGCCGCGCACGAGCCACGGGCGCTCCTCGATGAACTGGGTGCTCAGGTCGCCCGCGATGAAGTCGGGGTCTTCGAGCACCGCCTGCAGGAACGGGATGTTCGTGGTCACGCCGCGCAGACGGAACTCCGCGAGACCGCGGCGGGCGCGAACGACTGCAGCAGCGAAGTCGCGGCCGCGGCACGTCATCTTCACGAGCATGGAGTCGAAGTACGGGCTGATCTGCGCACCCGCGGCGACGGTTCCACCATCGAGACGGATGCCCGCGCCACCCGGCGAGCGGTAGGTGGTGATCTTGCCGGTGTCGGGACGGAAGCCCGCCGCCGGATCTTCCGTGGTGATGCGGCATTGCAGAGCAGCGCCGCGCAGGTGCAGGTCTTTCTGCTGAAGGCCGAGTTGGGCAAGGGTCTCCCCCGCGGCGATGCGCATCTGCGACTGCACGAGGTCGACGTCGGTGACCTCCTCGGTCACCGTGTGCTCGACCTGGATACGCGGGTTCATCTCGATGAAGAAGTGCTGGCCCTTGCGAGCACCGGCCGTGTCGAGGAGGAACTCCACGGTACCGGCGTTGGCGTAGTCGATCGACTTCGCAAAAGCGATCGCGTCGCGGTACATGGCCTGCCGGATGCCCTCATCCAGGTTCGGCGCGGGCGCGATCTCCACGACCTTCTGGTGGCGGCGCTGCACGGAGCAGTCGCGCTCGAACAAGTGCACGGTCTCGCCTTGCCCGTCGGCGAGGATCTGCACCTCGATGTGGCGCGGGCGCACGACGGCCTGCTCGAGGAACATCGTCGGGTCGCCGAACGCGCTGTCGGCCTCGCGCATGGCCTCCTCGAGGGCACCGCGCAGCTCGTCCTTCGACTCGACGCGGCGCATGCCGCGACCGCCGCCGCCGGCCACCGCCTTCGCGAAGATCGGGAAGCCGATCTCGTCGGCCCCCGCGAGAAGCTCGTCGAGGTCGCGCGACGCGGGCGTCGACTTCAGCACGGGAACGCCCGCCGCGATGGCGTGCTCCTTCGCCGTGACCTTGTTGCCCGCCATCTCGAGCACGCGCGTGGGCGGGCCGATGAAGGTGATGCCCGCCTCGGCCGCAGCCTGTGCGAGGTCGGGGTTCTCGGACAGGAAGCCGTAGCCGGGGTAGATCGCATCGGCGCCCGACTCCTTGGCGACGCGGATGATCTCGGCGACATCGAGATACGCCTTGACCGGATGCCCCTTCTCGCCGATCTGGTAAGCCTCGTCGGCCTTCAGCCGGTGCATCGAGTTGCGATCCTCGTAGGGGAACACGGCAACGGTCTTCGCTCCGAGCTCGAATGCTGCACGCATCGCGCGGATGGCGATCTCACCTCGGTTGGCTACGAGAATCTTCCTGAACATCCGGTCCCTTCGACACACACTCGACACCACCAAGCCTAGAGCGACCGAACACTGGCAATTTCCTCAGCAGGTCACCACATGGGCCCAAGATTTAGGTTCTTTAACTGTAGTGAAGGTATCGTCGTTACTCGTGCATGTACTCAGCGTCAGCTCCCTCAAAGGGGGCGTGGGAAAGACCACAGTGACGCTCGGGCTGGCCTCCGCCGCCTTCGCGCGTGGCCTCCGAACCCTCGTCGTCGATCTCGACCCCCAGTCCGATGTCTCCACCGGCATGGATATCGAGGTCGCGGGCCACCTCAACATCGCCGACGTGCTGGCGTCCCCCAAGGAGAAGATCGTCCGCGCGGCGATAGCCCCGAGTGGCTGGACCAAGGGCCGCCCCGGCAAAGTGGACGTTCTCATCGGTTCGCCCTCGGCCATCAACTTCGATGGACCGCATCCGAGCATCCGGGATATCTGGAAGCTCGAGGAGGCGCTCGCCAACGTCGAGGCCGACTACGACCTCGTGCTCATCGACTGCGCTCCCTCGCTCAACGCGCTCACGCGCACCGCGTGGGCGGCATCAGACCGTGTGACGATCGTCACCGAGCCCGGCCTCTTCTCCGTGGCCGCCGCCGACCGAGCTCTTCGCGCGATCGAGGAGATCCGCCGCGGACTCTCGCCGCGACTGCAGCCGCTCGGCATCATCGTGAACCGACTGCGGTCGCAGTCGCTCGAGCACCAGTTCCGCATCAAGGAGCTGCGCGACATGTTCGGGCCGCTCGTGCTCTCGCCCCAGTTGCCCGAGCGTACGTCGCTACAGCAAGCGCAGGGTGCTGCGAAGCCCCTGCACGTGTGGCCGGGCGAGAGCGCTCAGGAGATGGCACGCAACTTCGACCAGCTGCTCGAGCGGGTCATGCGCACCGCGCGCATCGGCGACTTCGCCAACGAGCCCGTCTAGCCGCACGCCCGCGGCCGCCACGCGGCCTCAGGAGCTCCAGTTCTGGAGCTAGGAGGTTCTGGAGCTAGGAGGCCTTGACCGCGCGGCGCTTGGCGAGCTCGTCCATGGGGTCTTCGCCCTTGACCGAGTCGAGCTCGACGAGGTCGTGCTCGACCTCGCGCAGTACCTTGCCCACGGCGATGCCGAAGACGCCCTGGCCGCGGCTGACGAGGTCGATGACCTCGTCGTTGGATGTGCACAGGTAGACGCTCGCACCGTCGCTCATGAGCGTCGTCTGAGCGAGGTCGTTGATGCCGGACTCGCGCAGCTGGTTGACGGCTACGCGGATCTGCTGCAGCGAGATGCCCGTGTCGAGAAGTCGCTTGACGAGCTTGAGCACGAGGATGTCGCGGAAGCCGTAGAGGCGCTGCGAACCGGAGCCGGCCGCGCCGCGAACCGTGGGTTCCACGAGCTGGGTGCGGGCCCAGTAGTCGAGTTGGCGGTAGCTGATGCCCGCGGCACGAGCCGCGATGGCTCCGCGATAGCCGGCGTCATCGTCGAGCTCCGGCATCCCGTCGGTGAAAAGCAGGCCGAGATCGTAGCGGGATTCCTCGCTACGGCTATTTTCTCTCATGGCTTTTCCCCTTGTGATCTTGAACATTCCCCCGATCAACTCTCATGTTGAGGTTGACGCTTAATGTTCGCTGCCACCACGGTACCCACCCCACCGTGACGATCGATGACACAGCCTAGGCGTGTCGGATTCGACGGTACTACGAATCGAGGCGCGTGAGGGCGGATCGGATGAGACTGCTGCGCACAATTTCGAGTTGGCCGGCGATCTCGCGCGCCATCTCGGCGGCGCGCGCGCGACTCGACGCATCCTTGCGGCGAGCGACGGGCATGAGAGCGTTCTCGATAAGCCCCAGCTCGCGCTCAGCGGCCGCGCGGAACCCGCGGAGGTGCCGCGGCTCGATCCCCGAGCGCTGGAGCTCTACGAGCGACGTGAGCACCGCGAGCACGTCGTCGCCGAAGTAGTCCGCGGGCACGATGAGCGAGGCCGAGATAGCGTCGCCCAGAAGCATCGCGTTGGCACCGGCCTCCCGGATGAGTTCGTCACGGGTGAGGCGGCGCTCCGACGACAGCATCGACGGCGCTGCCACTCCCCCTCCGGGGAGTTCCGGCGTACGACCTGCGTCCATCTCGGACAGATAGCCGCGGATGACCTTGAGCGGCAGGTAGTGGTCGCGCTGCATGGTCAGGACGAACCGCAGGCGATCCATGTCGGTGCTCGAGAACTTGCGGTAGCCGGACTCGGTGCGCGCGGGAGCCACGAGCTGTCGCTCCTCGAGGAAGCGCAGCTTCGAGGGCGTGAGGTCGGGGAACTCGGGGTTCAGCTTGGCGAGAACCTGACCGATGCTGAGAAGGGTCGAACCCCCAGGCACGCGGGCCTGGGGTGCTGCGCTCGCCACTAACGTCCGGCCAGATGCGCGAGATCGAGGCGAGATGCGTAGAAGGTGAGGCGGAACTTCCCGACCTGAACCTCTGCTCCATCGCTCAGCAGAGCAGTGTCGATGCGAACTCCGTCGAAATACGTTCCGTTGAGCGAGCCGAGGTCCTTGACCTCGAAGGCCGTGCCGTGGCGGAGGAACTCCGCGTGGCGCCGCGAGACCGTGACGTCGTCGAGGAAGATGTCGGCCTCGGGATGGCGCCCCACCGTCGTCAGGTCGGCGTCGAGCAGAAAGCGCGCGCCCACGTTGGGGCCGCGGCGAACCACGAGAAGAGCTGAGCCGGAGGGAAGGGCGGCGATCGCCTCGACTTCCTCGGGAGAGGTGTCGTTGTCGAGAGCGGCGAGTTGCGCAGCGAACTCGTCACCGTAGGTGGCCGTCGCGTCGTCCCGGTGCGGTGCTTCCTCAGCACCGTGGGGTGCGTCAGCTGCACCCTCGTGTTCTTCGTGATCCGTCATCGTGTCCCTCCCTGCTGGTCCACAGTAGTCGATACTTCGTCGTACTCGTCCCGTGGAATTCTCGTCAGGCCCACCCGACGGGATGGACGATGGCCGTGGTATCCGGAAAGGCCCGGCCGACTCGCCGCCACCCCCACGGCCCCGATTCTAGCGACGGCGCCGCAGGAATAGGATTCCGTCATGAGCCCGTTGATCACCGTCATCCTTCTCGCAGCCCTCGTCGTCTTGGGCGTCTGGATCGCCTCGCTCATCACCCACGACCACTCCTGGGTCGACCGCATCTGGTCGATAGTTCCGGCCGTCTACGTGTGGGTGTTTGCCGGATACGCGGGCTTCACCGATCCGCGCCTGAACGTCATGGCGGTGCTCGTGACGCTGTGGGCAGCACGCCTGACTTTCAACTTCGCGCGCAAGGGCGGCTACACGGGAACCGAGGACTACCGCTGGCCCATCCTGCGCGCCCGGATGAACCGCTGGCAGTTCGAGATCTTCAACTTCTTCTTCATCTCGCTGTACCAGAACGTCATCCTGCTCCTCATCACCCTTCCCGCGCTCACCGCCTTCGAGAACCGGGCGACCCCGTTCGGCCCTCTCGACGCGGTCGTGGCCGTGGTCTTCCTCGGCCTCCTTGCTGGCGAGACGATCTCCGACCAACAGCAGTGGAACTTCCACAAGCTCAAGAAGGCGGGCGGCGCGGACTTCCGCCCGCGCTTTCTGCAGAGCGGCCTGTGGCGCTTCTCGCGCCACCCCAACTTCTTCTTCGAGCAGGCGCAGTGGTGGGTGCTGTTCCTCTTCGGCGCGATCGCCGCGGGATCGCTGCTGCAATGGACGGTTCTCGGTGCCGTGCTGCTCACCGCGCTGTTCATCGGTTCGACGATCTTCACCGAGAGCATCACGAAATCGAAGTACCCGGAGTACGCCGACTACCAGGCCACCACGTCTCCGATCGTGCCGTGGCCGCCGCGCCGCGCGCGCAAAGCGTCAGTCACCGCGTAGCTGGGTAGCGTGGAGCAATGTCCTGCATCCGCTTCAATACGCCGGCACAGCTCGCGCAGATGAGGGCCATGGCGCCCGCCATGCTCACCTCCGAGCAGGCTGCTGCGCTGCATCCGGCCCCCGAGGTCACCGAGAGCAAGATCCACCGCCTCAGGCTTCTCGCCGCTGACACCAATCCCAAGATCAGGGAGAGCGTGGCCAGCAGCTACCACGCACCGGCAGACATCTTCGAGCTGTTGGCGAGGGACCCGGATGAGGGCGTGCGCGCGTGCATCGCCCGCAACGAGGCAGCACCGTGCGACGTACTGCGGTCGTTGGCGACCGATCCGTCGGAGCGGGTGCGCGGATTCCTCGCCCTGAACTTCTACGTCCCCGACGACGCCATGGCGCTACTCGCGGACGACAGCAGCAGCACCGTCCGCGGCCTCGTCGGCTGGAAGACGGAACTCGCCACCTCCGAGGCCTGACATGGCGGTGCGGGTGGACAGCTGGCTGTGGTCGGTCCGCGCGTTCAAGACGCGTTCGGCCGCGACAGCCGCGTGCCGGTCGGGACACATCAAGGTCAACGGCGAGCGGGCGAAAGCCGCGCAGCCCGTCAAGGTCGGCGATGAGGTGCGCATCCGGATCGCGGGATTCGACCGAATTCTCGAGGTGCGCGAGACGCTCGTGAAGCGCGTGGGCGCGGCCGTCGCGGCCGAGGCGTTCGTGGACAACAGCCCTCCCCTGCCCACCCCGGAGGAGACCGCCCTGCTCCCCCGCCGCGACCGCGGTGCCGGGCGCCCGACGAAAAGGGAGCGCCGGGAGATCGAGAAGCTGCTCGGTCGGGACTAACCTCGGGGGTAGGAGCATCCGGCTCTCCACGAGGAGGATCCTGACATGGCCGACAAGTCGCCCAAGAAGAACACCGCCAAGACCGCCGCTGGCAAGTCTCTCAAAGAGAAGCGCGCCGAGAAGAAGGACAAGGCAGCCAGCAAGCGCAAGGACTAGTCCTGGCTGCAGCACAACGGCCCGCACCCCTCGAGTCTCGAGGGCTGCGGGCCGTTCGCGTTGCTTAGGCCTCGGGCTTCGCCTTGGGCTGGGTGGGCTTGCGCGCGGGAGCGCTCGCAATACCCTCGCCTATCGCCGTGCCGGTCGCGCGGCCCGTGACGATCTCGGAGATGTCGATACCGACGAGGTCCTTCAGAATCTGGTTGACGGTCGTGAGCTGCGACGCCACGTTCTGGCCCACCTGCTCGGTGCCCGACCCGTCCGACGAGATGACGGTCATGCTCCCGATCGCCGAGAGCGGCTCGGATGCGGCGCGCACGATGTCGGGAAGCTGCGCGATGACCTGCTGGCGCAACAGGTCGGCAGCACCCGCGGCAAGCGCATCGGCCTTCGAACGGGTGGCGTCGGCCTCGGCGTTACCGCGAGCCCGGATCGAAGCGGCCTCCGCCTCACCCTCGGCGGTGAGTGCATCGGCTGCGGCGATACGGCGGTTCTTCTCGGCGACACCCTCGGCCTCGAGAGCCTCGGCCGCGCTCCGTCGACGGTTGCGCTCAGCGAGGCCCTCCGCCTCGAGTGCTTCTGCGCTCGAACGGCGCGAGTCGCGGTCGGCGTTCGCCGCGGCGACCGCTGCAGCGGCATCCGCTTGGGCCTTCTTCTCCATCGCGTAGGCCTCGGCGTCGGCGACCGCGCGGATCTCGGCGTCGAGCTCCTGCTTGCGCAGGCCGACGCGCTTGCCCGCCGTGAGCTCCTGCTGGGCCACGACCTCCTGCTGGGCGATCGCCTCGGCGAGCGGGGCGGCCGCAGCAGCCTCGGCGCGGGCCTTGTCTGTCTCCTTCTGGATCTCGGCGTTGCGCAGGTCGAGCTTGCGCTGCGACTCGGCGACGGCCTGGTCCGCGGAGATGCGCGCCTCCTCGGAAGCCTGGCGCGAGACGGACTCGGCGATCTCGGCGACCTGCTTCACGCGCGCGGCCTCGGCGCGGCCGAGGTCTTTGATGTAGCCGTTGTCGTCGTCGATCTCCTTGATCTGGAGGGTGTCGATCGTGAGGCCCTGCACGTCGAGCGACTCGCGCACAGCCTCGAGCACCTGGCCCTGCAGGGCTGATCGGTTCGTGATGATCTCCGTGACCGTGAGCTGACCGACGATGGAGCGCACCGATCCGCTCAGCACCTCCTCGGTCGAGGTCTCGATCTGATCCTGCTGGTTGAGGAATCGCTGGGCCGCGGCGCGCACCATCGACTCGGATCCGCCGACCTTGACCACGGCGACGGCGTTGACGCGGATGGTGATCGCATCCTTCGTCTGTGCCGTGGCCTGCACGTTGAGCTGGCGGCTGCGCAGGCTGAGCTTGAAGTACGCCTCGACTATCGGCTTGACGAAGACGCGGGATCCGAAGACCACGCGCTGGCCCGCGTTCTCGGTCTCGACCTCGCCGGTCTTGAGCGGTTTCTGCCGGGAGGTGACGATGATCGCCTCATCCGGCTTGGCGACTTTGATACCGCCGAGAATCACCGACAGAACGATGATGATGATGACGACGATAACGCCGACGATGACAAGGGTGGTGATGGGGTCGATCGGGATCATGCCCCCAGACTATCGGGCCTGAGATTTCCTCCGGGAAACCCACACGACACCGGCCGCGGTGAGGCCGATGACGACCGCGATGAGGATGATGTAAAACGACACCGAGAGGTAGCCGTTCTGCGAGAGGTTCGGGTTGAGGAACGGGTAGGGGTACCAGTAGTCACGGCCGAGCATCTCGTCGGGGGTGAACGGGCCGCGGATGAGCGTGTAGATGCCCCACACGAGCGGGAACACGATGATGCCCCAGATCGCCTTCCAGGCGAGCGCGAGACGGCCCGAGACGAGCAACCAGTCGAGGAGCATCCAGAGCGGCGCGACGACGTGCAGCACCTCGTTCGACCACGGAACCGTGGTGCCCTGCGGCAGCTCGACGTTACGCAGCAGCAGGTTGTAGACGATACCCGTGACGATCATGTAGGTCGCGACCGCGGCGCGGAAGCAGTTGAACCACGTCGGGTCCGCGGCGCCCTTGCGCGTCAGGAGGAAGAACGCGCCGATGAGGCACACGACCACGGTCGCGACGTTCGACTCGATGGTGAAGAAGCTGAAGAAGTTCGCGTAGGTGATGGAGAGGTTGGTCACTCCCCCGGCAATCCAGTTCGAAACGCTTTGGCCCAGCTGGGCCACGATGGCGGCGACGATGGCCACGGCAACGGCGATGCGGATGAGGGCGAACAGGATTCTCATGGCTCGACATTAGTGGAAGCGACTCACGTCAGGGGGTTCATAGCACCCTCATAGCTCGCCCATGCCGCCCGGATAAACCGGGTACGAACACTGGGCGCATGGCTCACAACACCAAGCGACGCAGGATCATCCTCGCCTCGACCCTCGCCGTACTCCTGCCCCTGGGCGGCGGCACGGCGTGGGCCCTCGACAGGTTCCTCATCCCGCACGTCGAGATCGCCGACGTCCAGGCGTACGAGGCCGAGAACTCGACGGTCGTGACCGATACGACCTCGACCACCGCGCCCGTCACTACCGCGACCAGCTACACGTCCGACGACGCGAACGTCACCATCTCGACAGTCACCACGGGGTCTGGCGAAGACACCGTCACCTACTACGTCGCCGACGTGACGCTCACGGATGCCACGGCCCTGCGCTCGGCATTCGCGAACAACAGCTTCGGCGAGAACATCACCGAGGTCACCTCGCAGATTGCAGCGGACAACGGCGCGGTGTTCGCGATCAACGGCGACTACTACGGCTTCCGCGACACCGGCATCGAGATCCGCAACGGCGTGATCTACCGCGATTCGGGCGCCCGTGAGGGTCTCGCCTTCTACCTCGATGGCACCGTCAAGGTCTACGACGAGACCGCGACGACCGCCCAGGCGCTCCTCGACGCGGGCGTATGGAACACCCTCTCGTTCGGCCCCGCCATCGTGGAGGACGGCGCCGTCATCGACGGCATCGAGAACGTCGAGGTCGACACGAACATCGGCAATCACTCGATCCAGGGCGAGCAGCCGCGCACGGCCATCGGCGTCATCGACGACAACCACCTCGTCTTCGTCGTGGTCGACGGCCGTAGCCCCGGCTACAGCAAGGGTGTCACGATGACGGGCCTCGCCGACATCATGATCGGTCTCGGCGCCACCACCGCGTACAACCTCGACGGCGGCGGCTCCTCCACCATGTACTTCAACGGCACCGTGATCAACACCCCGTCCAACGGCGGCGAGCGCGGCACCTCCGACATCCTGTACATCGCGGGCTGAGCCATGATCATCCTCATCCCCGCCTACGAGCCGGATGCCCGCCTCACCGCCCTCGTGACAGCGCTCGTCTCGGCCGACCCCGGCGCGAACATCCTCGTGGTCGACGACGGCAGCGGATCCCACTTCGCCCCCGTCTTCGCTGCGACCCGTGCTGCGGGCGCCGAGGTCATCGGCTACGCAGTCAATCGCGGCAAGGGTCGCGCGCTGAAGGCTGGCCTGCGATACATCCGGGAGTTCCATCCCGGCCAGGACGTGGTGTGCGCCGACAGCGACGGGCAGCACACCGTGACCGACATCCTGCGGGTCGCCCAGCGCGTTCGCGAGGGCAGCGGCGCCATGGTGCTGGGAGGCCGTCGGTTCGTCGGCGAGGTTCCCGCGCGCAGCAGGTTCGGCAATGCCGTGTCACGCGAGGCGTTCCGTCTCGCCACGGGGGTTGCGGTGCACGACACCCAGACCGGCCTGCGGGGGTATCCGTTCGGCATGATCGAATGGCTGCTCGGGGTCAAGGGCAACCGCTTCGAGTACGAGCTCAACCTGCTGTTGCAGTCGCGCGCGGCGGGGATCGCCATCGAGGAGCTCGAGATCGAGACGGTGTACCTGCAGCACAACGAGTCGTCGCATTTTCGCCCGATCGTCGACTCGGCACGCGTGTTCGCCCCGCTCGTCACGTACGTGGCGTCGTCCCTCGGCGCGTTCGTGATCGACGCCGTCGGCCTCGTGCTGCTCTACGCCCTCACGAACTCGCTCTTCGTCTCGGTGGTCGGCGCGCGCCTCGTGAGCGCCACGGTCAACTTCCTCGTCAACAGGCATGCCGTGTTCCACGGCGAGCGCGGCAGCTTCCGGCGCGACCTGCTGCGCTACCTCGCCCTAGCAGGGGCTCTCCTGGCCTCGAGCTACGTGTGGCTGCACGTCCTCACTCAGTGGGGAGTGCCGCTCGTGCCGGCGAAGTTGATCACCGACACGGCGCTCTACGTCATCAGCTTCCAGGTGCAGCGGCGGTTCGTGTTCCGTGCGGCACCCGTCGGGGCCGTTACTTCTTCGCCGCGGCCTTCGCCGCCTGTTTCGTCGCGCGAACCTTCAGGAGCGACTCGGGGCTGACGATGTCGGCGACCGAGCGGAACGAGTCCTTCTCGCCGTAGCTGCCGGCAGCCTCGCGCCATCCCGGTGCGGTGAGGCCCTGCTGCTTGCCGAGGAGTGCGAGGAAGATCTTGGCCTTCTGCTCGCCGAAACCGGGAAGTGCGTTCAGACGCGACAGGATCTGCGCGCCATCCGGATCACCCGTTGTCCAGATGTTCTCGGCCTTGCCGCCCCAGTCGGCCACCACCGCGGCGCACAGGGCCTGCACGCGGGCGGCCATGGATCCGGGGAATCGGTGCACGGCCGGGGACTGCTTCATGACCTCGGCGAACGCATCCGGCTCGTAGTCGGCGATGGTCGCGGCGTCGAACGCGCCGAGCCGCGACTTGAGCTTGCCGGGGCCCGCGAACGCGGTCTCCATGGGCACCTGTTGATCGAGCAGCATGCCGACGAGCAGTGCGAGCGGGTCGGAGCTGAGGAGGGAATCCGCGTCGGTATCGCCAGTGATGTGAAGTTCGTGGGCCATGGGTCCATTATGAGAGGGATGGTCGTCGAACTCACTCGCGAGGATGCGCGTCGCATCGCCGTACGCGCGCAGCTGCTCGACGCGCGCCGTCCGACTGACCTCGTGGAGTGCATCCGGCAGCTCACGTTCGTGCAGTGGGAGCCGACCGCGGCCGTCGCCCCGACCGCCGACCTCGTGCTGTGGAGCAGGCTCGGCACCGCCTATGAGCCCGCCGACCTGACGACGGCTCTCGAGAAGGACTTCTCGCTCTTCGAACTCGCCCTCATGGTGCGACCGATGGAGGACCTCGCGCTCTTCAAGGCCCAGATGGCCGGGCCGCCGCAGTACGAGAAGACCGCGCGCTGGCTCGACGACAACGAGGAGTTCCGCGACGACGTGCTCGGGTTGCTCGAGGCTGAAGGGCCGCTCACCGCCCGCGAGATCCCCGATACGAGCATCGTGCCATGGCCGTCCACCGGCTGGAACAACAACCGCAACGTGATGATGATGCTCGAGTGCATGATGATGCGCGGCGACGTGGCGGTGGCCGGGCGCGAGGGCCGTGACCGACTGTGGGATGTGGCGGGTCGGGTGTACCACGCCGACATCCCGACGATCCCGCTCGACGAGGCGACGGTGACACGGGATGCCCGACGCTTGGCCTCGCAGGGACTCGTGCGCAACGCCACCCCCAACCTGCCGGTCGAGACCACGCGTGTGGGCGATGCCGGGGTCGCCGCCCGCGTCGAGGGAACGAAAGGCGTGTGGCGGGTCGATCCGCAGTACCTCTCCGGTGACTTCGAGCCGCGTACTGCCCTGCTGTCGCCGTTCGACGGGCTCATCCGCGATAGGAAGCGGATGCTCGACCTCTTCGAGTTCGACTACACACTCGAGATGTACAAACCCGCGGCGAAACGCCGCTGGGGGTACTACGCGCTGCCGATCCTGCACGGCGACCGACTGGTCGGGAAGGTGGACGCCACGCGCGACGGCGAACGGCTCGTCGTGCACGCCATCCACGAGGATGTCGCAGAGTTCCCGGCGGCCGAGGTTCGCACCGAACTGCAGGCGCTCGCCGACTGGCTCGGGGTCGAACTCTCAGGCCCGGCGGATTGATTCCATCTTCTTGCCGCGGGCCAGCTCGTCGACGATCTTGTCGAGGTAGCGGATCTTCTGCATGAGCGGATCCTCGATCTCCTCGACGCGCACCCCGCAGATGAGACCCGTGATGAGCTCGGACTTGGGGTTCAGGTTCGCGTCGGCGAAGAACTCCGTGAACGTGGTGTTGTCGCCGAGGTGCCGCTGCAGCGCGGCCTCGTCGAAGCCGGTGAGCCACTCGATGAGCTCATCGAGCTCGGCGCGGGTACGACCCTTCTTCTCCACTTTCGTGACGTAGAGGGGATAGACGGAGGCGAAAGGAACCGAGAAGATCCTGCTCAACGTTCCCCCTCCTTCTTAAACTATGACCGACAGGGGGGCTTGCCGCAAGACCCCCTGTGTAGCGCAGAATCGCTCCTCGTGACTGCATTCGCCCTCCCCGCCCGCCTGCACGCCAAAGCCGACCCCGCGCTCATCGCCACCGATGACGAGCACTTCACCGCCATCTCCCTTGCCCTCTCCGACTCGCTCGCCTCGGTCGAGGCCCAACTCACCGCTGTGCTGGCCCAGCGCGGTGGCGAGGGCCAGGAGATACTCGAGCGCGACCTGGAAGTGCACAGACTGAGCGGACGGATGCGCGCCCTGCGCCGCTTCGGAGTCGACCTGTGCCTCGGCCGCATCGTGCCGTCAGACGGCTCGGCCCCGATTTACGTGGGGCGCCTCGGGCTTCCCGGAGCGGACGGCACTCCCCTCCTCATCGACTGGCGATCCCCCGCCGCCGCGCCCTTCTTCGCGGCGACTCACGCACACCCCGAGGGTCTCGCGTCTCGGCGCCGATACCGCTGGACCTCAGGGCGCATCACCGACTACTGGGACGAGGTGTTCGACGGCTCAGCATCCGCGGCTCTCGACGATCAGTCGGCGTTCATCGCCTCGCTCGGCGCTGCCCGGACGAGCCGCATGCGCGATGTTCTGGGAACCATCCAGGCCGACCAAGACGCCATAGTTCGGGCCGATTCACGCGGCGCACTGGTGGTGGACGGCGGCCCCGGCACGGGAAAGACCGTCGTTGCGCTGCACCGCACGGCCTACCTCCTGTACGCCGAGGAGCGCCTGCGCCGCGGCGGCGTGCTGCTCATCGGGCCGAGCGATCCGTATCTCGCCTATGTGGAGGACGTGCTGCCGGGGCTCGGCGAGGACGGCGTGGTGACGTGCACCCTGCGCGATCTGGTGCCCGGCTCGTTCGTGAACAACGACCCGGCCGCCACCCTGAAGGGAACCGCGGACATGGTGCGCGCCATCGGAAACGCCGTGCGCGTCTTCGAGGAGCCGCCCACTCGGCGCCTCCTGGTCGAGACTCCGTGGGGTGCCGTCAGTGTGCTGCCCGAGCACTGGGCGGAGGCGTTCTCCGCAGCCGACCCCACGACGCCGCACAACCTCGCTCGCGAACAGGTACTCGACAGGCTCGTCGACATCATCGCCGACCTGCTCGAGGACATCTCTCCCACCCTCGTGCGCCGGGCAGTGCTGCAGGACGAAGAGTTCATCGGCGTGCTCGACAGGGAGTGGACCCGGCTCGACCCGTCCACCCTCGTGAAAGACCTGTGGGCAGTGCCGGCCCTGCTGAAACGAGCAGCACCCTGGTTGAGCCGCGAGGAGGTTGCTGCGCTGCGGCGGGAGCGGGAGCATCCGTTCACCACCGCCGACCTGCCGCTCCTGGATGCCGCGCGCCTCGCCATCGGCGACCCCGACGCCGCCCGCAAGCAGCGGCAGCGCGATGCGGCCCTCGCCGACGCCGAGGAGCGGATGGCTCACGTGATCGACGAGCTCATCGCCTCCGACGACAGCGAGATGAAGCTCATGTCGATGCTGCGGCGGCCCGACGCGCAGAACAGCTTGTCGGTGATCGAGGCCGTCGAGACGTCGCTGTGGGACGGCCCGTTCGCGCACGTCATCGTCGACGAAGCACAAGAGCTCACCGACGCCGAGTGGCAGATGGTGCTCGCGCGGTGCCCCTCGGGCAGCCTCACGATCGTCGGCGACCGCGCACAGGCCCGCTCCCCCTTCACGGAGTCGTGGGAGTCGCGACTCGCGCGCGTGGGAATCGCCTCATCGCGGGTAGCTCCGCTCACGATCAACTACCGCACACCCACGGAGGTCATGGAGGTCGCAGCGCCTGTCATCCGCGCGGTGCTGCCGGATGCGAACGTGCCCGTGTCGATCCGGTCGTCGGGCATCCCGGTGGTGTCCGTCTCCGACCTCTCCTTTCTGGACGGATGGCTTGCGACGCACGAAGAAGGTGTCGCGTGCGTCATAGGGGTCCCCGGATTCGCGGCTCGCGACCGCGTCAGCTCACTGTCGCCCACCGACGCGAAGGGGCTCGAGTTCGACCTCGTCGTGCTCGCGGACTCACCCATGCCCGCAGTGGACCGCTACGTCGCCATGACGCGGGCTACCGAGCGGCTGGTGCTGCTGGATGCTTAACAGCGAGATGGACCGCTGTTTGCCAGCGGTCCATCTCGTTGTCCGGTCGGCCTCATAGGACGCTGTGCAAACCCCGTTTTTCCAGAGGTCCAGCTCGAAGATTTAGAGCGGATCCGTGAAAAGGCAGGCAAGGCTATAAACCTTCGACCGCCCGCTCATCACATTCGAGACGTCAGGCGACGACTCGGCGACGAGAAGATCCAGCAACTCGTCGCGGACTACAAAGCTGGCTCGTCCACGATACAGCTCATGAAGCGCTACGAGATTAGTAAGAGCAGCGTTCTCAAGCTTCTCGATGAGAACGATGTGGCGACGCGACCAAGTACCCGCTTCAAGCGAGTCATGCTTTGAACTTGCTTCAAGTATGCCCATATCATCGGCATCACAGGGAGTCATTCGACCCGACGACCCCATCGCACTGGATCTCGATCAGCCCGCACTGCGCCCTGGCAAGCACTGCCCTGCAATTTGTGTATCGGCAAGGTGGCCGCGACGGCGAAGCTTATGGGTGAACCAATCAACTGGAGAATGCTGATGGACGCAGAGGTAGTGTCTGGAATTCTGGTGTGGGTTCAAGCCGTTGCCGCGGTAGTCGCAGCGGTCTTCGCCATCACCGGACCGCTACGCCGAAAGGCCCTTGGCCGAATCCCGCAGGTTCCAAAAGAAGCTACAACCACACTGCGGCGGCAGGCACCTCGGCGTGTATTCACGAACGAAGTCGAGGTCCACAGGAGGTCTACTCTCCTGGTACTCGCAAAGGTCTCCTCCCTTCTTACTATCCCAACGGCCATGATCGTATGGGTCTTAGATTGGACACTCATCGAGCCTGACTGGTTCGACGCGAGCTCGGTATTCAGAGTCCTCTATGTCGGTTGCGCAGGAACGCTCTTGGTCGTTATCGCGTGCCTCAACCGTCCAGCGACGAGTTCGCGAGTTGAGACGATAGTGCTCTGGCTTGTCCCCCTCGCAATTCTCATAGCGGTGCTGAGGAATGCAGGGATATCAACTTTCGATCTGTCCGGTATTTGGGCGCCCGCGCTCGTGGTGTTCCTAAGACGGTCCAAAGTCGGCCCACTAGGCGCCGCAATCGCATCCGTTGTTGCCGCTGTGCTCGGCGTGGTTGTGACTGGACAAAGTCTTTCGTTCCTCCCAGCTGGCCTATGCCTGCTAGTTGGTGTGCTTTGGAACTTGGAGCGGTCCCGAGTTAGCGCAGATCGGGCCGCAGCCCTTCTGGCGGCCGGCCTCTTGACTGGCATCTCTGTTCTGATCCTCTTTTTCGGCGAGCATCGCCGTTGGCAACTCGAGGCGTTCTTCAGCCCAAGTGGCGGCGCGCACTTCTCCTACGGTTGGCAGCTCGACGGCTACCAATTGATTGAATCTGGCATGAATGGAGTTGGGACCGGCGATCCCACCTACTTTGAGCGGCTAGTCAAGTCAGTCCAGGCCGGATGGCCGATAACTCTTGCGGCAGGGACCGGCATCCTCCCGGCAACTTTGATAATTGGGATTCTTCTCATCGGCTATCTCGCACTGTTGTGGCTAGCGCAGGAGCGCGAGCGCATCCCAGCCATGGTTCTATTGGGGATGCTGGTTGGCAACCTATTGGTCGTACAGGGCGCGCTCCCAATGTTTGGCTTAGTAGCCCTCGGTTTCGGCAGCTCTGGATGGATACTCGGAGGCGGGGCGATGCTCGCCCTGGCGATCAACTCGGCCCATCGGTCAGTCACACATGCCTCCGTGACAACCGGCCCCATTGCAGGGACTGAATTTGGTCGCGCTGACGTAGGTCAAACGACGTAGAGTTCGCTGAACTGTACGCCCACAGCGTCGCTGTTCTCACCCGCGGGCAATCGGACAACCAGCAATGACCTACTCCTGGAGAATGACGTTTACGACCTCGCTCTTTTCCTCGTCCGTAGGCTCGTCGTAGTTCTCCAGATCTATCTCGATGACTTCTGCCCACCGTTCGTCCGGGGGCCCGAGAGGCCGAATGTCTCCGGTGGAGATCACCTCGCCAAGGGCGGAGCTGAGCGCCTCTTCGCGACGAACTCGGCTGAGCCGGTCGCTCGCCGCTCGCTCAACCGCTCGCAGGTACTTCGCTGCGGCCGCTCCGTGCGGTGTCCCAGTCAGTTGATCCGTGGAGCGCCCTTCAGCCTCTTCCTTCTTGATGTCATTGACGATGATCGAGAAGCTGCGCAGGCTTTCCATGAGTACAGCCGACTTTTCTGGCGAGAGAGGTAGGCGCTCAGACTCCTTCGCAAAGTAGACCAAAAGGGTATAGAAGTCCGACTTGTTACGGAACCGCGAACGTCGGATCCCGCTCGCCAGCAGATCAAGCTGGCTCAAGACCCGCCCGAACCTACGCTTAATGTCTTCCAGTACATCCTGAGGAACACCCTGCAGATCCATCGTTCTGAAGAGCGGGTCGAGGCCTTCCTTCTTGTTTGGGTACGCCTTCGACATCACCGCAAATGTGACCTCAGCAATGAACTCGTCGTTTCGCCGCCGAAGATAGTCCCGAGCCGAGAACACGCCGACCTCAGTGAAGACAGGTTCCGCAGCGACCTCCTCAATTAGGACGATGAAGGGCCCTGTGTACGCGGCGTGCCGCAGTTCCTGAGGTTCGAGCGGTTCGACAGTCTTGTTCAGTCGCCGGAAGACCTCTCTGAGCACGTCATCGGGCAGTTCTGGCAAATCCCGAACAATCAGCTTGAAGCCTCGGAATCGTGATTGAAGATCCGGGGTGATCTCCTGGAATGTTCGCCCTCTCCAACGCACGTCCAAGTCGTCCGAGTTGGAGAGACGAAGGTCACCGTGGATGAACCGCAGGCAGGCCGATATTCGCTGCTGACCGTCCACGACGATGAGCTGCTCATCGCCGTTCGCGGCTGTACGTGTCTGGACGTACACCTCGGGAACAGGCAGTCCGCGGAGTATCGAATCGACCAAGAAGCTCTGCTGCTCATCGTTCCAGACGAGGTTCCGTTGAAATGCTGGTCGCAGCACCAACGTCTTAGCAGCCAGTGCTTTATCGAAGTGATTGATCGAGAGGTTAGAACTGGCGGCAGCGATCTGTGTCGCAAACTCGAGAATTGTCGGCATTAGCGAATTTCCATTCTGCACTTCATGATGCCCTCTGAAACATAGTTCCTGACGCTCCAGTAGTCGCGATAAATCCAGATATGCACGTCTACCTCACGTCCGAATTGAATTGCTACCTGCTCGGAGATCCGCACCAAGGACGACGTCCACTTGGCGCCGAACGACAACCACGGCAACATCTTGTCGGCGAGGATGGCCCCGTCGAAGAACCTCTTCTTCTGCCAACTCATCTTGTCCCTCAGCTCAGCATCGACTTCGGCAGTGGTGGGCTGAGTTGCCAGCCGAAGATCGCGCCAAGCGGTCTCGAACAAGACTTCCGAGATTACCGCGATGTCGAGATCGGAGGACTCGCTGAAGGTGTGAAGCTGCCCTTCGTGGGTCATCTTCGTGACGTTGGGAGATAGTCCGACGGCTCCGGAACCGATGCAGTAAATGCCATTCGGATCGACCTCCAGCTCTTGAGAGATCAAGGACACGAAGCTCCGAAAGTTGTATCCGTCGAACGCATAGGGATCCGGACGAAGAAACTGCTCGTCTATCCAAGGCAACAGCGGATCGGCGTCACGCAACTCGTCCTGTGTCGGATACGTCGGCATTGGGGAGCTACTGCCCCGGCGCTCGGCTATGAAGCTCGACGACCTCAGCCATCGGACGAACGTCTGGAATTTCGTTCCAAGCCAGCTCACTGCCAGGTTCATCGAGATACCACGCGAACGTACCTCCAGCCAGATCTTTGAGACGACGTTTCGCCGCCGAGGCGTTCCTCGAGGCGAACGCGGTCATGAATCGACACTGCGCGGGGTCGATCCCTTGTGACGCCGCCCAGCTGAGCAAGGCAGCCTTGCGGTCTTCAGTGATAGGGCCGTCGCTCGCGACGGCCTCCACGACCCAGAATTGCACTGGGTCTGAACCGAGGTCTGCGAGAAGTGCGTCAGGCAGAAGCTTCGAAACATTGATCGAAACACCAATCGCCTGAAGCACTTTCTGATCGACAATGAAGACCTTGTCGCCCGGCTCAGAGATCGTGATGACCATCGGTGACTTTAACCGCCTGGGGGCCCACTCCTCGATCACCCCCTTGAGGATGTGAGAGGCGAGTCCAGGCTCCAGACGACGCTGCTCACCCGTAGGGAAGGTCACGTCCACCGCGTGAGTGGAACGTGCCATCTGACGAACCCCAAGCGCCTTAAGGCGTCCTGCCGCACTCATATGCGCCTCGATCCAGTCGTCAATGGCGTCCGCGAGGCGTTGGCCATCAAGCTCAGGATCGAACAAGTCCGCGAAAGCTTCGGCGAGGGCCCAGCGTGCCCTCGAGCTCGAAGTCACCAGACCGGGCCTATCGACTAGTGCACCCTGCTCCCGCCATCGCGGGAAGGTCTCGTCGCGGAGCGTTTCGCGCGTGTTATCCGCGTACCACTGATTGAAAGGAAGTCCCCACCCTTCGACCAAGGCTCTAACTCTTTCCTTCGCCTTAGGCCCGACCGCCGCGGCATACCAAGCCTCGCGGTGAGGAGCGTCGTCAAGGTCCAGCACATCGTCCTGAAGCCAGAGCACGGTGGATGGGCGAGCATAGCGCTGGATGTCTGCGTCCGAAGAGCCCTCAACTGCACCGACATAGATCATGCCGGCCACCGCCGCCGCGGAAAGGGGATTGCTCATGACGTTGTCGAAAGCGTCTCGAGGGAAGATGAGCGCAAGACGCTCCAGGCAAAACTGTCGGCTTACGACAGGCAGGAGGGACGTCACCGGCGGGACTTGGGTCGATATGCGTTTGCCACAGCGACCTCCAGATCATTTCCGTAAAGCGTTTCCCATGACGATAGTGTCTCAGCGTCCGGTAAGGGGAGAGCCGAAAGCTCATACGACGAGACAGCGACCGAACCGCTGAGACATCTCAGGACACGATCCAACGTTCGCGTAGACAGAACTCGCGCTAGGCACTCACGGCTTATAAGCGTTAACAACGCATTCGGACGCAAAACATTGAGGTGGTTCTCAACCACGACTTGACCGTTGAATTCTGCGAGTACCGCTGGAGAGAGGTCCGCACTTACCAGTCGCCTGATCTGCTCCGGGGCGGTTGTTCGTTGAACGAGGATGGCTGGTTCCCTAAGGACGAGAATCGCTCCATCGTTCTCGCCCGCTAGCTTCAGGTACCGAAGCGCATCTCGTGAGGAATGGCGCTGTACACTGCCGCTCTCCACATCCGCGCCCCACAGGACAGAAACCCGCCCGCGACCAGGGTTGGCAAACAAGTCGCTCTTGCGCCGGTTCCAAACGAGAGGTCCCGTCGAGGCGTGCCAACCAGCACCAGCCAGGCTCAAGGGCAACGCTGCCGCGGCAGCAGCAATCGCGGCGTCGGAAGCCTCGCGCGGCATAAGCCAAGGCTCGCCACCGCGGGGACTCGCAATGGTCGCGACCTCGGAAACATGACCGTTGGCGCGCGAAATTGTTGTGCGACGACTCCGCTTCTTGGCGAATACGGCGAGGCACGTCTCTTGAATGACACCGCTGAAGACCCCGGAACGATCTTGCACGAAGGTGACGCTCCGCAACGGGGCTGTGTCAGAAAGGAAGCTACGGAGCCTGTGGAAGTAGAGACCGGCTGCAAACGAAGTCGGGACTAGCGCCGCCAGAACACCGTCAAGAGTGAGGTTTCGAGCACCCTCGGCCATGAACAATCCATACAGATTGGCATGCCCGTAGAGCACGTGTTGAAACCGCGTGCGCTGCTCATCTGGCAGCTTGAGCCGTCCATACGGCGGGTTCATGATCGCAACAGATGCAGGTTGAAGAGTTGGATCAAGACCATCGCCAACTCGAGCGAGCACTGGTACTGGGCGTCGTCGGGCAGAAGGCACTCGGGCCAGCACGGGAAGAGTCTCGGCAGCAAGAACTACATTCGCGAGCCAGACGGCTAGCTCATCCATGTCGATGCCTTCGATGTGACTCGGAAGCGAGGCCATGACGATGGAAGGATCTGTGTCAGACGATGCCCGTAAGTGCTCCCGCAGGGGTGGGAGCAGCAATGCACCAGCACCACACGCCGGATCTCTCACCAAGCCGGGGAGTACGTGATCCTCGGAGTTCCATCCAAGAGCAGCGCGAGCCTGACGCCACAACTGCTCGGCTAGGGGTGCCGGTGTGTAGTGTCGCCCGTGTTCAGATCGCGAGATCGCACTCAGGGTCTCGACGTACGCGAGACCCAACTCGTGGGCTGACAGGGGCCCTAGCTCGGCACTATCCACCTGAAGGTCAAGTGGCGGGTCGGCGTCTATTGCATAATCAACGTCGAGCCACTCGCCGCTGAGACCAACCTGTTCCGCGCGACTTCGCCACCATCCTTGGACGTAGGAGAGTACCGCGCTGGTTGCTGGCCGACTTCCAGCTTGCACCTGCCCGGCCGGATTAACCTGCTGCAGCGCGCGCTCCTCCATGCCCGCAAGGCTATCTAGAACCACCCGCCCTGGCCTCCTCCCCCGCCGTCGAAACGGATCAGTTTGGCAAGTCGTTTGCAGTTCGTTGGCGCGTTGCCCCAACGAACGTGCTCAGTCATATATCCGAACCAAACGCCACTCCCGATCGGCCATCCGCACGTCAAACATGTGACTCAGCCCACTCTCGTTCGTACCTTGGAATCGCCAGCCCGTGAGATTGAGTCGATAGGCGACATCAGGATTCGCGTCCTCAGTCGGGTCGGCGTATCCGTCACTCGGTAGCGGACGCCGTCATGGACGAGTCGAGTCGGAACGTCGTTTGCCATCCAGATCGCGACAACGGCCCCGGTCCGAGACGGGTGCAGCAGGCTCATGATTGACTCCTTGGATATTCGAACATATCTTCGATAGCACGAGAGTATCCCCGGCTCTCGCGACACGCCAAGAAAGAGTTCCGGATGACCCACCACTGGCGCCCCAGCGACGGCCTCATCGCCGGCCCGCGCCCCGGCGGCGAGTGGTTCCTCCACGACCGCAGCCTCTTCATCGGGACGATCGAGGTCGGGCGGGTGAGTAAGAAGCGCGCCTTTCGCTCGCTCACACCGAGCGGTGATCTCGTCGGCTACGCCTGGACACTTGAAGCCGCCTGCGACCGACTCTGGGCGTGGCACGTTCTGGTTCGGACAGGAGGTGAGCATGACCGCTTGGCCGTGGCCACCCATTCAGATCAGTGACTGCGAGTGGATCGTCATGCGCCACGAACGCACCCGACCCAAAGCACTGATCCGCCGTTTCGACGCCAATGCCGACCACGGCACCTACTTCCGGGTCGTGACGTGGGCAGTGCGGTCAAGCGAACGCAAGCTGATTGGGCGCTATGCCTCGCTCGAGCTCGCAGACGCCGCAGTGCTGGTGGACTCCCCCGGACAGATCATGCACGGGCCAGACAAGGATCGACAGCGCCCGTCGAGCGGTGCGGTACATGCAACTCCCGCGCGTACCGAACGGGACTAGTGGTCGGCGGCGCGACCTGGACGATCTTTTAGGCTCGCAGGCCAGATTCCATCCGCGAAGGGTGTCGGCAGGCGCGGGAAGCTCAGGATGTCGTGCACGATTGATCGCCCTTCCAAGACCACTGCGGCAAGGTCGTCGATGATCGCTTGGACGCGCTCCGGGGTGTAGTTCCAACCGCGCTCGATGTACTCCAGATCCACGAGGTCCGCGGAGCGAGCTGGCTTGTGCCCGCCCCAGACCTCGCCCAGCGTCACCGCCCAAACCCGGTGAACCACACCGTGGCGCTCCGCGAGCATCTCGTCGGCCTTGTCCAAGAACAAGAGTGCCTTCGCCACAGCAGTCCTCTGCCAGTCGTCCTGAAAGTACTTGAACCGTCTCCTGCACACCGCCACATTCTTGGATACGTTCTGTGCGAAGTAGTGGTCTTGTGGCAGGTCTTGTACGGACATCGCCATCATCGCGATGAGTTGTTCCAAGATCGTGGCATGCATGACGATGAGCCCAATCGAGGTCGGCAGACGCGAGTCCACGGCCTCAAAGATGCCCGCTGAGATTGGGGACGGATCGGGTTCCATTCCCGGACGATAGCAGCGTCGACGCATTAGCCCTCAGCGGCCAGCAGTGGCCAGTCGGCGGCGCAGTGGACGCAGCTCTCGCTTGGAGAACTGCTTCCACCGAACCGTCTGCGCCATCTTGCTCGCGCCATGTCTCGTAATCGAGAGCCACTGCTTCGAGTCCCCCTGAAGCACGTCCCAGCCGAAGGCGCGCTCGATGTGATCCCTCGTCAGATCGGGCCCCTTGCTGACGACGAGGACTGTGGGCTTGGTTTCTCGCTGCTCGAACTCGGCGCGCAGCATTTCATTGACGCACTCGTCACGGAAGGAGTAGCCCACGATCAGCCAGTGGTCTGAGTCCGAGAGGCTCGCAGCGAATCCGCTGTAGGCCAGAGAGAAGGGGTACTCCGCCACGATGCCCGACTTGTCTCGCTGGTTCGCTAGAACTACGACGGGGCGAAGTGTTGTGGAGTCCGTTCGCACCGATTGCCAGGGCGAGTGAGAATCGAGAAAGTCTGTGTCCAGCTTCACGACCGAACCGGTGGACTTCTTCCAATAGGTGAGCGAGCCGTGAAGGTGCAGCAGGCGAACCCGGCGACCAACCGGAAAGTTCAGCTCGGTGCGCAGTCGAGGGAAGGTGTGTTTGGTCTTTCCCTTGTTCGTCGTGACCGTGTCTGTTCGATAGCCATGTCCCAAGTCCGTCAAGTCAGATTGGCAGGTGGACAGCAGCGCGGACAGAAGCAAGGTGTCGTAGTTCAAGTTCCCGAACGTGACCCTACCGTTGAACTGCTCGATGATCTCCTGCACGAGTGAACAGAGCGCATCGTTGCTGCTCCCATACGCTCGCGCTTCTTCGAAGATGATCTCGAGAACGTGACTGATGCCAGTATCGCGAACCTGCTGAGCGAACCGAGCGGCCGTCTGAATGGCTTTCTGAAGTTTCGCATCGGACGGCTCAACGAGCTTGGCGAGTTCAGTCAGATCCTCAAGTGTTCTGCTCTCGCCGCCGAATGCGCCAACGAGGTTCTCGAAATCGTCGTAGTCTGCCTTGCCGACGTTGCTATAGCGGTCCGCGATGCGTCGCATGGCGATCGTGACTTCATCAGGAGAACCGCTCTCCGCAGCAATCCTTTTGACCAGCTGTTTGGTTATGTTTCCTAGCCCGAGCTTGGGGTTGAAGGCGATGCTCAGCCCGTTGCCAACAAGGACTGCCATGTTGCGCTTCTTTTCGGCCACGCGGCCTACCGTCTCATCCGGGTGAGCCTATTCACGCCAGCCTTTGCTTCGTGCAACATAGCGATCGAAATGGAGTTCGCGACAAATAGACACGGAAAGACCATGGCTAGTAAACGGCAACCTGCCTCTGGAGCAGAGGGAGTTTTGAATCATCAGTCTCCCAGCGTTTGGATTCCGGCACCCAATAGTGGCCGCCCGAACGGATTCCCTCGATCCACCATGTAAGCAACGTGCACATTGAAACGACCTGCCCGGCCGTCCATGGCGGGTTCTGCACTTCGAACTCCGGCGAACTTGCTCTAACCAACGGGGCTTCGGAGGGTGACGCCAAACAGCTAACGGCGAGGGAGTATTGATCCGGAAACAGTAGTGCCCAACCTGGTCCGGCGCCCCCGGAGACCGAGTCCATCGGAAACTCGACAACAAGCTCGCGAAGGACTCCTTGTCGCGCTTCATACATGGCCAGCGTTTCGGCTAGCGAGAGAAAACCGAATCGCGGATACGGCGCTGGAGTCGCAATGTCGATCCCATCGTGCCAAGTGAAGATGGCGACCAACTCGTCCGGAGCCGTGAGTCCGACCTTGGCGAACGCGAGCCTGACATCCTCGGCGTTCAACCCCGACCTCACCCACCCGTCCAGCCGACCGACAATAGGAATGACCTCTTTGTCCAAGAGTTCCAATAGTTGGGTCAGAAGTGCTGGGCTAGAACCGACAGCTCGCGGCCCAAGCTCGGTGAGCTCGATAGCCGGCAGATCCGTCATCAGCTTGCTCCGCAATATCCGGTGGTGATCGGGAGGGTTGTTTCAACCACAATGAACTTCCGCTCTTCACTGTAGCGCGGCTTTTGCGCTAACCCACAACGGTCATAGAGCACGGCCTTGATTTTCGCACCTTGACCCATGTTCTGGGATCCGTTGATGGGCTTCAGCGAGGGAAGGTCCGGCGGGTAGCCCTCCTCCGTAGACCAGTAGGGGTACTCGTCACACTGTTGACCAATCTCGATCACGCCCACGCAACCCGCATACGTTCTCCAGTTCGGCTTTGATGTTGTTTTCTCGGTGGTACCCGGCGCTGTTTGGACATAGGTCAGCAGCATCAGCGTTGGATTCGCCTCGATCGCTTCAACGTCGTGATCAGTTGCCTCGGGGTAGTCGCGCCCGATGAACAGGAGATTCCGAGTGCCACAATCATCGGGCGCAAGACCCGCAGCCGCGGCGAACGTTTGATCGGTCGCAGGATTCCACTTGGCCAACTGCGCGACACAAGTGCGGATCATCTCTAGATGCACCGTAGCGACCGTTGCTCCGAATAGGAGCAACGCTCCCACCACCTCCTCATCAACGGCCTTCGGGTCATTCTGCTGGGACTCGTTCTGAAGATTGTTCTCGTAGGTTGGGTCCATAGGCGGAGCTGCGTCGTCCGGCCTTGTAATGGTTGTCGTGACTCCATCGCTGCACGCAATCTCCATCAACTGCCAAACACAGCCGGTAGGCAAGGCGCCAGCATAGGTATTGCCTGTAGTAGACGCTGCAATTCCCATAGCTGCCAATAACGCGGCGACATAGGTCGCACCCTCATTCGCGAGCACAGCTCGCACGGCGGCGAGAATGCCAACGGTTCCGGCGGTACTTCGGCAAGCGAGGTCTTGGTCCGAAAGGCTTGAGTGCGCCAAGTGAGTCCCGAAGCCGAAAATGACCGTGCAGGCCAATGTCGCAGAGACACCGGAACCCACTCCCGCCACGAGCATTCCGGCGGCCGCGTCAAGATCGTGTCCGCCCTTAACCGACTCTGAGTTTGTTAGCCAGCCCGACTCAACGTCGCCGTAGCGTGCCTTGAGATTCACGATCTTGGCGGTGCCCGAGTATGTACCCGTCATGACGCTGGTCTGCGTATACGCACTTGTGACGGGACTTCTGCCAAGCACGTGCTCGACATCGAACTCGTCCTTCGCAACTATCTCCACGTAGCAATTGGAGGTCACACAGTTACCCGGCGTAACCGCGGAGGTGTTCGCGTCGATGGCCCATGTGAGATTTCCCGTAGAGGGATCGCGCAAGAAGGTGTGTACGACTAGGTTCGTTGATGTCTCCCGAGAGGTGTCATTCACCTCTACCCAATTGGAACTGACATCGAGGTACCGAACTTGGATGCGTTTGATTGACTTCCAGACCCCGAAGTTCGCGGCCCACGTCTGAGTGTCGTGATAGAAGCTCGTGAAGACGCCGTCATACATTATGTACTCGTTACCGTCGTAGTCTTCCGCGTAGAGCTTTGGTCGGCACGGATAGTTCGGGCAGTTCGGGTCTATCGCAGACACCTCAATGTCCGCCGCCCATGCCACATAGCCCGTCGTTTGGTCTCGGTTGAATACAACGTTCGATAGCTGGAGCCTCTCTTCTCGAGGTGAGTCCTCGACCTCCACCCATGCTGAAAAGAGCGTGCCCCATCTCGCTTGCAGCCGAAGTACTTTGTCCCACCTACTGAAGGCGCCCGACCAACTGTACGAGCTCCCGTAGTAGTTGGAGATTGCGCCTTGGTCGATCGTCACTTCCTCGCCGCCTTCCAGCTCGGCGACGAGTTTCAGGGCACAAAAGGACGTCCCACAGGCCGAACTCGGCAATGCGGAGATGTCGATTTGGGCCGCCCAGCTCACCCGCGCGGTGGAATCATTGCGACTGAACGAATCGACAGCTAATCCGATTCCAGTCGCTTGAACAGAGTCGGCGACGCTTACCCAGCTGGAGGAGAGTGAGCCGTAGACGGCTTTGATTCGGTAAACCGTAGTCCACCGACCGTAGTTCCCGCTCCACTCAAAGTGGTCCGTGTAGAAGTTCGAAATAGCACCTTGATACAGGATGTACTCAACGTGCTCGGTATCTTCCACAATGAGCTGCAGAGGGCAGAAGCTACTGCCACATGCCGAGCTCGGAATCGCAGATGTATCAATCGTTGCTGCGCCAACGGCTGCGCCGGTCGATGAGCTGCGGCTCCATGAAACTACTGACAGATCGATGCCTTGGCTACGCACGGAATCCGTGATCGGGACAATCGACGAGGAGACGGCGTAGCCGCCGTTCAGCAACGACGCCCTCGCACCGTTCATCGCGAGCGGTCGCCAGCCGAGCGTGCCAGTGAATTCAATCGTGGAGCCGAAATAGTACGTCGAGTACGCGTTGGACCATGTCCCTGCGGTGTCGCGGAACTCGAGAAGTACCTGACAGTTCCCACCGCTGCAGAACCCGGCCAAGTCAGTTCCGTCGACGTCCACGGCATAGGTCGCGGTGCCCGTCGTGGTGTCTCGGACGAAACTGACAAGCGAAGCAGAAAGCCCTGGAGTAGCCATTGCGGACGGCACGCCCACTCCAACCACCATTGCGAGACTGAGCCCGACAATACCAAGCGCCCTTAGCGAAACAGTCAAAGGAAGCGGGCGTCGGAGACGACCACGCGCGAGTGAATTGACCGTGTCAGACATCTTCAGTGCTCCCCGGAACTCAATGACAGTGCAGGGCGAGACTATTGGCGTGGAGCGAATTTCGTCAGTCGGCGTTTACGTGGACAATCGCTCATTTTCTGTACCCCTCCACGACCTCTGGCGGGTTGGCGATCCTCCGCCACCCGGTCCTCGGCCCCACCTTGTGAATACATCCATCGCCGAGGCACGCTCCTAGCCCCCACCTTTTGAACTGGCGGCACTTTCACGTCGTCGACTTCAAGCCTCACCGACTCTGGGCTCGCGATCCGTTGAGCGCCGAAGTGAGTCACGCCTTCCGAATGGAGGACTAATAGCGCTTCAGCGGTGACCTCGAGTCATCAGCCGGCCGCGCGGCTACGTGCGCACCACCGACTCTCTGACCGAACGCACTGAGGACGTCGGATACTCGGAGCTCCTTACTCGCATGATCCATGAACTACAGAATGTCGGTCGCTCTCCACTCCATCGGGAACTTGGTGAGATCGGTCTCCCAGAACTCAAGTTTCTCGTTCCAGACGCTCCACCCCTCGGTGATCCCCGTCAGCCACCACGTGACCGGCGTGCACAACGACACAACTTGGAACCGGGTCTCTTCCGGTTGTGTCGTCGCCTCGACCGGGTCAGTGGCTCGCACAAGAGGCGGAAAGCCGTCGGGCGCGCAAGACACGCTCCAACCGTGATTGGTGTGTGGCCCGGCGAATCTGAGCCAATTCGGGTTCCACTCGCCCACGCCCGTGCCCAGCAGCTGCTGCCGGTAGATCTGAACCGAATCGTCGAGTCGCCTCTGTTCCCACCGCGACTGAGACTGTTTGCCGGGCCGAATGCCGTTGTGCCACCCCCACCAGACGACCAACTCGTCCGGTGGCGTCAGGCCGATAGCTCCCAACGCGGTGCGGATCTCGTCCTCCGAAAGACCATCTTGAAGCTGCTCCTTGTTGGAGCCGCCGCGACGTTCGGTCTCTTCGTCGAAGGCAGACAGGAGATCGCGCAGCAGAGCTGCCCCGGCTCCCTCGACGATAGGTCCGTCGTCCGTTGGAAGCGTATCCGGAAGGTTCAATTGCACCATTGTGATGTCCAAGCTGTCGTTGTGGGGGCTACTACGAACTCTCGCTGAGAAGGGCCCACGCTGCAAGCCGTATAAAAGTGACCCAGGTAGACACCCTCGGATGTGTTGTCTTCCGAGGCGATGAGCCGTAATGAGGCGCCCGGACCAGCCTCAGCGGTTGATCGATACGGATACTCATCACACTGAAGTGTGCTGGAGTACGGAGGAACACACGGTGGCGTGCTGGAGTACCAGCCGCTCGATACGCGAAGAGGTACCTCGAGCCAATTGAGGACGGGTGACTGGGGAGTGGCCGTCGATCCACTTCCTGCGATGGCATCGAGATCGTGCTCTGCTGCCTGCAATATGTCCGTGCCCGGACTGAAAATAGGTAGCTCTAGACAATCCTCTGACGTCCCTTGTGCGACACATTGTTGAGCGACGGAACGCGCTGCCGATTCTTCATCGCCCTCCACTCGTGGATCGTCGCCTAGCGCGTAATACGTTGTAGTCCAGGTCTCCCACTCACGATCGAGCAACGCACCCGTAATGATGTCCACTGCCGTTGGGGAAGTCTTCTCGGTCAAGGTGGCCCCAGTGGATGGATCACCGAAGGCATGACCACCAGTTCGGTTCGCCGCATCAAAGACGGGGCCGTATAGGAAACAGTCCGAGAGGGCGAGGCTAAGCCCTGCATAGGTGCATTCGTAGGTCGAAGCCCGATCGGGGTCACTGATCCATCCGGCACAATCAATCGTCTGGCGGAAGCACGAGACGCCATCCTTCAGAAGATCTAACGTGCAACTGCCGTCTTTACACTCCGAGAAGTCCTCGGCCCACTGTATGTAGTCATCAAGGACAGCGACCGAACCAAGCGAGAGCGACGTCGCCCAGCCGACTCACGTAAATTGCCCCGTTGTCGAGGTCGCGCACGCTGGGGCGATCGAACACGCTCAAGGACGGCGTCAGGGTCGAGGTCGTTGAGCTAGCTGTCAATATCAGCCATGCGCCAAGCCATCCCGCCGCGACACAGGCGGTAAGCACAAACGCCAAAATCAGTTTTCGGCGCGCGCCACTGAGTGACATCGCTGACGTCGCCGAGCCGTCACCGACATCACCCTCGGACGCCAGCTGCTGGCCTGTGGGGATCTCCACAGGTCTCTCCTGATCAACCTCACGCGCGGTAGCAATCTGCTCATCCAGGTATCGCATAAGAGCAAGTCGATCCTCGACACCCGCATTGCGACCAAAGGCCGCGTGTTGCAATCGCCGTAGTTCATCAGGTACATGAGCCGTCACGTCGCGACTGTAGCGCGCCGAGGTAACCAAGATGGGCGGTCGACGGCTGGCCGGCTGACGGTTGCAGGTTGCCCCGGCTGGACCATCCTTGGGCCGCCTGTGCGCGTCGGGACTACCCCAAGTAGCACGCACCCGACGCGCCGCTAGTTTCTCGCGTTCGTTTGTTGCTGGGGACAGACCCCGCCCGGCTCAATCACCAGTTCGAAGTGCCACATCTCGTTGGCGTAGGTCTGGCAGAGTCCGTAGTCGCTCCCGTGCTGGCTGAGCCAGCTGTTGGCGTCGGTGTAACCGATGTCGACAGCACGACCCGTGACGTGGGTAGAGAGCTCGGGTGTGTTAACCCACTCACGAGCTTCTTCTTCGCTGCCGTAGTCGGCGACTGCGTCTTGGAAGAGAGCTTCCTGGTAGCGGGCGCTGCGCCAGCCGGAGGTCACTACAAAGTCGAGCCCGTCTGCGATCGCGTCAGTCGCGGCTGCTTGCATTGCCTCGCGCAGTCCCGGGTCAAGGTTCGTGATCGCCGGCACGTCATCGAACGGCGACACCGAATCACCCGAGGCTAAATAGCCGTCTTTAGTTCCGAGCTCTGACGAGACTGCGGGGGACCCAAGCGGTTCGATCGTCGGCGCTGCGCACGCGGCAAGAATCGCAATGATGCCTATCGCGGCGACGCTCGCGGTGGTCAATCGGGCTCGAGGGTGGGGCATGAGGACTCCTGCACAGAAAGCGTGTACCTATCTGGCACAGAATCCATTTCAGTCAAGGCGGGGTTTGGGAAGCGTATAGCTGACTTCCTGCCCGGACAGGAGCGAGAACACCACGGTCAAGCCGCCCTCCGGCTGTGCGGTGAGCACGAGCTCACCCTGGTGGACCGCGGCGATACGGGACGCGAGCGCCAAGCCCAGTCCGTTTCCTGAGCTTTGGCTCTCTCGGGATGCCAGGCGGGCTCCTCCTCGCGCGAACGGCTCGAGGAACTGGTCCACAACTGCTTGTTCAAGCCGTGCACCGGAGTTCCGAACCTCAACCGTCGACGATCCGCCAGGGGCACTGGTAGTGATCTGAACGGAGCCGCCGGCCGTGTTGTGGCGAATCGCGTTGTAGATGAGATTGGAAACCATCTGGCTCAGGAGCACCTCGTTGCCAACCATCGGGGCTGGCTGAAGTGAGTACGTGATGGTGACGTTGGCCGCTATCGCCTCCGCTTGCACGCCATCGACAACTGATCTGGTGAGGTCTGCGAGGTTGACCGGCTCCTTGCGGACCGGGTTCCGATCGAGGGAGTTCAGCTGCAACAGCGCTTCGACGATGGCAATACCGCGCTCATTGGTTTCATGCACGCGCGTCAAGGTGCGTTCGACATCTGTCCCGTCGGGGTTGGCCTGGGCTACTTCGATCAACATCTTGGTGGTGGCCAGAGGAGTGCGCAGTTCGTGCGAGGCGTTCGCGGCGAAACGCTTCTGAGCCAAGAACGACTGTTCCAAGCGAGCAAGCATATTGTCGAAGGTGTCCGCGAGTTCACCGAATTCATCGGAGCGTCCGGGCATGGCAATTCGGTACTGGAGGTCACCCCCGCCTGCAGTGCGCGCAGCATGGTTCAGCGCTTGTAGCGGTCTGAGTACCCTCCCCGCGACCACCCACCCACCGACCACACCAACGACTGCCATCACGCCAAGCGCCGCTGCAGACAACGCCAAGAGGCTGTCGAGGATCTCCTCGCGCGAGTAGACGTAGACGGTGGGGTCGTTGGGAAACTGTGCCGAGGTGAGCGGGTAGTCCGGGAACATTCGGATAACCAGGTAGATGACCGAGAGCGCCAACGCTCCAGCCACGACGGTGAACCCTGCGTAGGTGAGCGTTAGGCGGGCGCGAGCGGTGAGCAATCTCGGCTTTCGAAGGAGTAGCTCAGCAACATTCACACCGAGACCTCCATCACAGTTCCCGGATCGAACACTCGGTACCCCACGCCCTGAACAGTCTGAATCACCGACGGGGTGCCGAGTTGTTTGCGGAGGGTGGACATTGTTACTCGGATCGCGTTGGTGAAGGGGTCCGCGTTCTCGTCCCAGACCTTCTCAAGCAACTCTTCCGCGCTGACCACGCCACCTTGTGCGGCGAGAAGAACCTCTAGAACCGCGAACTGCTTCTTCGCGAGGCGTATGGGCCGACCGTCCCGATGGAGCTCGCGTCGGAAGGTGTCCATGCGAATGCCCGCAAACTCCAGAACCGGCGGGGTCGAAGCTCGCGGACGTCTAGCTAGGGAACGCACACGCAAGACCAGTTCGCGCAGTTCAAAGGGTTTTGTGAGGTAGTCGTCGGCGCCAAGCTCAAACCCGACCTCCTTGTCCTCGAGCTCCGCCGCAGCGGTAACCATGAGGACGCGCGCTCCCACGTCGTTCGAGATGATCCAGCGCAGAACGTCGTCGCCATGCAGCGAGGGAAGGTCGCGGTCTAGAACCAGCACGTCGTAGGCGTTCACAGCCAACCGTTCAACCGCAGACTCGCCGTCGAGGACGAGGTCGGCGGCGATACCCTCGTGCTGCAGACCGTCACGAATAGCCTCAGCAAGGTAGGACTCATCCTCCGCGATTAGTACTCGCATGGCTCCCCCGTTGTTCGGGGGTGAGCCTAACCGGAGGAACCTGTGGAAAGCGTATGGTCGCGAAGGCGCAGCTCGAGCACTCCCATGTCAAGCAGGATTAGGCAGGGATTGCGCAGGATTCGTCTACGCCCGGATAGGGTCCCGGTGGCTTGATTGATACATGACAACTTCACCTGTTACTTACGGATTCGCTTCTACCCTGACTGCAAAGCCGGGCCGAGGCGATGACCTCGTCAACCTCATGCTGACCGGTCTCGACGAGGGCAACCCCGGCTCGACCGAGTTCTGCATCGTCTACCTCGTGAGCCGCTCGGCGTCCAACCCGGACGTCGCGCACATCATCGAAGGCTGGACGTCGGAGGAAGATCACCACCGCATCTTCGCCGGAGAGGCGGCGCAGGCGATCGTCGCCCAGTTCGCCGATCTCCTCGCCGCAGAGCCCGAGTACACCGATCTCACCCCGGTTCGCGGCAAGGCCGTGTTCGCGTGAGCACCGACACTCAGCCCACAGTCGCGCGACCGCCGTTCGACACTCAACTTGCCGCAGTTCTCGGCGCAATGCCCGCGTTTCCCGCGGTCAGCGACGAGTCCCTGCCCATGATCCGCCCGTACTCGAGCGCCCCGCTCGAGCCGCTCCTGGAAGGTCGCGCAATCGTGCGTCGCGAGGAAACGACCATGGCTACGGACGGAACCGAGCTGGCGATCACGGTCATCTCCCCCGCGAACCAGTCCGCTTCGGCGCCAGCGGTGCTGTGGCTGCACGGTGGCGGGATGATCATGGGCGACCGCTTCTCCCAGATCGACATCCCCCTCGAGTGGCTTGATCAGCTCGGCGCAGTGGTCGTCACAGTCGACTACCGACTGGCTCCGGAAGTGAAGGGCCAGACTCTCGTCGACGACGGCTACGCTGGCCTGCTCTGGCTCGCAGACCATGCTGCCGAGCTCGGTGTGGACCCTGGCCGGATCATCGTCGCGGGCACCAGCGCCGGTGGCGGTATCGCCGCCGGAGTGACGTTGCTTGCGAGGGATAGGCAAGCGCCGGTCATCTCGGCGCAGGTCCTGATCTGCCCGATGCTCGACCACCGAGACGAGACTGTCTCGACCCGCCAGTTCGCCGGCCCGGGCGTCTGGTCCCGTGAAACCAACCAGTACGCGTGGAACGCGGTCCTCGGCACCACCCCTGCGTCTGAGGTCTCGGTGTACGTGTCCCCGGCTACCGCCGCTGACCTGTCCGGGCTTCCCACGACGTTTATCGACGTCGGCTCGGCCGAGGTGTTCCGCGACGAAGATGTGGATTATGCCAGTCGCATCTGGGCGGCTGGCGGCCAGGCTGAGCTCCACGTGTGGGCCGGCGGCTTCCACGGATTCGACGCGCTCGACCCGAGCGCCGTCATATCGAAGGCAGCACGTGCCGCTCGCATCGGCTGGCTCCGGCGGGCAGTGTTGGCCGACTGAGATGCCTGCGAGGGAGGCCCGTGATCGCGAATCGATCCCGGGCCTCCCTAGTTTGCTGGCACGAGGTTCTTCTAACCACCGAATTGATTCACTTCGGCCGCTCGAATACCGACGTCGATCGCAAGTACGCGGCCTGCCCGACCTTCGCCCTCCGCGAGCACGCCCTGTCGTGACGTGGTAATGAACAACGTCGTGCCTGACACACCGCCAATCGCGCAAGAGGTCGGGTTGCTCACCTCCAGCGGGATCGTGTCGGTGAGGAGCCCGCTCGAGTCATAGCGGCGAACCTCGCGCCCGCCCCACAGGGCAATCCACAGGCCGCCCTCTGCGTCCAGCGCCATACCATCGGGTGAGCCTTCGACGTCGGCGAAATCGATGAGCACATCACGGTCACCGAAGACCCCCGTGACGAGGTCGAACTCGTATCGGTAAACCTTCCGATCGGCAGTGTCAGCGTGCGCGGCAACTCCGCTTTGCGGCCAGACCAGACCGTTCGGAATCGTCATGCTCTCGAGCGCGACGTGTACGCTCAGGTCGGGGTCAAGTCGGTAGAGGGTTCCAGCCCCAGGGCGATAGGTGTAGTCGAGCGAACCGCAGTACAGGCGACCTGCCGCGTCGCACGCGCCCTCGTTCATCCGCACTGCGGGATCGTCGAACACCGCGATCTCCCTCTCGATGCCGAGGTCGTCATCAAGAAGAGCGAACCCCTGCTCGGTCGCGACGACATAGCCACCGGCAGTTCGCGACCTGATCAGAGCGGCTACAGAGCCGACATTCGTGCGTTCGTCTCGGCTTGCCCAGTGTGTGATGACGTCACCCCTGAGCATGTCGACATAGCGCAAGACCCCGGCGCGGGTATCCCAGTAGGCACCCTCACCGTGGAACACCCCGGGATCGCCGATCCACTTCCCGCTAGATCCAGCCACCGTCGACCACCCAGTTCTGAGCAGTGCACAACGCCGAGTCATCGGCGGCGAGCCAAAGCACCATGCGCGCGACATCGGCGGGGTATACACGGTCGGGCAGCGACTGGTTCCTCGCGATCTGCGCCTCGGCCTCCGGGGTGACCCAGTCGCGCAGCTGCCGCTCGGTCATGATCCAGCCGGGGATGACGCAGTTGACCCGGATGCCGTCCGGTCCGAGTTCGCGGGCCATCGCGCGGGTCATCCCCTCGACGCCGGCCTTCGCCGTGATGTACCCGACCAGGTCGGCGAGGTAGATGTGCGCGCTGATCGAGCCGAGGTTGATGATCGAGCCGCCGCCCGCAGTCTTCATGATCGGGGCGAGGAGGCGGGACGCGAAGAACTGGTGGCGGAGGTTGACCGCCATCCGGTCGTCCCAGTACTCGACGTCGAGCTCCTCGATCGAGTGGCGCTTGTCGTGCGCGGCGTTGTTGACGAGGACTGTCGCCGGTCCGAGCATCCGGGTGAGCTCGTCGAGTGCCGCCTCGAGGGCGCCGACGTCGCGCACGTCGCACCGGATGAACGACTGGCCGAGCTCGAGGGCGAGGGCCTCGCCGTTCTCCTCGTCGATGTCGACGAACCCGACGCGCGCGCCCTGGGCGGCGAACTGCCGCACGAACTCGGCACCGAGGCCGGTCGAGCCGCCGGTGATGATCACGGTCTTGTCGCGCAGCGAAGGATAGGAGGCGTAGGTCATGGTGCTCCGGGGTAGATGATGCCGCGCCCGACGGCGCCGGCCTTGAGCGCGTCGAACGCGTCGCCGATGCGCTCGAGGGGGTACCTCTCGCCGACGAGCCGGTCGAGGGGCAGGAGGCCCGCGCGGTACAGCTCGAAGATCACGGGCAGGTCGAGCTGCGGGATGGAGGAGCCATAGAGCGATCCGATGACGTGCTTCTGGCGCTGCACGAGCTCGTTGACGGGCACCTCGAAGGTCTGGCCCACGCGGCCGAGGCCGACCGCGATCGCCGTGCCGCCGGGGGCGAGCATCCGGACCGCCGCGTTCAGAGTCTCGGGCCTGCCGATCGCCTCGACCACCCAGAGGGCGCCGTCCGGGATGTGGGCGAGCAACTGCTCGACCACATCGCCGTCGCGGCCATCGATGGTGACGGTGGCGCCGAGCTCGGCCGCCAAGGAGAGCTTTGCCGGGTCCAGGTCGACCACGATGAGCGGGTTCGCTCCGGCGAGCTTCGCGCCCATGACCGCCGCGAGGCCGACACCTCCGGCGCCGAGGATGACCACCGGGTCGCCCAGGCAGGCGCCGATGACGTTGCGCACCACGCCGACACCGGTGATGACGGCGCAGCCCGCGATGGCGGCGACCTCCGGCGGGATGTCGTCGGGCACCCGGACGACGCTGCGCTCGGGCACGACGACGCGCTCCGAGAAGCAGGAGACGCCGAGCAGGTGGTGCACCGTCTCGCCGTGGGAGCTCATGCGCGACGTGCCGTCGAGCAGGCCGCCGGAGCGGGCCTGCACGGGGCCGAACTCGCACATGATCGGCCTGCCCGAGATGCAGTTCTTGCACTTCCCGCAGTTGGGCCGCCAGAGCAGGGCGACGCGGTCGCCGATCGAGATGTCGCCGCTGGCGCCTTCGCCGAGCTGGATGACCCGGCCCGCGCCCTCGTGGCCGGGGACCACCGGCAGCGGGCACTGCAAATCGCCCTGGAGGTAGTGCAGGTCGGAGTGGCACACCCCGGCCGCCTCGATCTCGACCAGGATCTCGCCGTGCCGCGGGGCATCGAGCTCGATCTCCTCGATCTGCAGGGGCGCGCCGAACTCGCGCAGTACTGCCGCGCGCATCAGTGCGACTCCCGCATGATCGCGGAGCCAGTCGCGCCGACAAGGAAGTCGAGGTCGGCGCCGGAGTCCGCCTGATTGACGTGGTCGATGTATAGCTGCGACCAGCCGCGCTGGGCAGTCGCGTAGGCCTCGGTGAGGGAGGCCGGAGGCGTGCGAAGGGCAAGCTCCTCGTCCGGGACCAGCAGGGTGAGGGTGCGGGCCTCCACGTCCAGGTCGATGAGGTCGCCGTCCTGCACGAGGGCGAGCAGTCCGCCCGCCGCCGCCTCGGGGGCGACGTGCAGCACCACTGTGCCGTACGCGGTGCCGCTCATCCGGCCGTCGCAGACGCGCACCATATCGCGGATCCCCTTGTCGAGCACGCGCTTGGGCAGCGGCATGTTCGCGACCTCGGGCATGCCCGGGTAGCCGCGCGGGCCGCAGCCGCGCAGCACGAGCACCGAGGTCTCGTCGACGTCGAGCTCGGGGTCGTCGATGCGCGCCCGCATGTCTTCGACAGAGTCGAACACGACAGCGGGCCCGCGGTGCTTGAGCAGCGCCGGGGTCGCGGCCGCGGGCTTGATGATCGCGCCGGCTGTCGCCAGGTTGCCGCGCAGCACGGCGATTCCCGCGTTGCCCTTGAGGGGCTCCCCGATCGAGCGGATGACGTCGCGATCCCACACCTCGTGGCCGTCGAGCTCGTCAACGAGTGGGCGACCGGCGACGGTGATCGCCGTCGGGTCGAGCATCCCCCGCACCTCGTTCAGCACGGCCAGGAAGCCGCCCGCGCGGAACAGGTCCTCCATGAGGTGCTCGCCGGCGGGCTGCAGGTTGACGAGCAGGGGCACGTCGGCGCCGATGCGGTCGAAGTCTTCGAGCTGGAGGTCGATGCCGACGCGGCCGGCGATCGCGAGGAGGTGCACCACGGCGTTGGTCGAGCCGCCGATCGCGGCGAGCGCCACTATCGCGTTGTGGAACGCGGCCGTCGTCATGATCGACTCGGGGGTCGTGCCCTCGAGCGCGAGCTGCACCGCCTTCACCCCGGTGTTGTGCGCGAACTCGAGCAGGCGGCTGTCTGAGGCGGGGATTCCGGCGATGCCCGGCAGGGTCATCCCGAGCGCCTCGGCCACGCAGGCCATGGTCGAGGCCGTGCCCATCGTGTTGCAGTGGCCCTTGGAGCGGATCATCGACGACTCCGATTTCACGAAGTAGTCGGCGTCGAGCTGCCCGGCGCGCACCTCCTCGCTGAGCTTCCAGACGTCGGTGCCGCAGCCGAGCGGTCGCCCGCGGAACGAGCCGTTGAGCATCGGCCCGCCCGGCACGACAATGGCGGGAATTCCGACGGATGCCGCGGCCATCAGCAGTGCCGGGATCGTCTTGTCGCACCCGCCGAGCAGCACGAGGCCGTCGATCGGGTTGGCTCGGAACATCTCCTCCATCGCCATCGCCGCCATGTTGCGCCACAGCATCGCCGTCGTGCGCACCGTCGTCTCGCCGATCGAGACCACCGGCAGGTTGTACGGGATGCCGCCGGCTTCGTAGATCCCGTTCTTGACGCTCTGGGCGACCTCGTCGAGGTGGCTGTTGCAGGGCGTGAGATCGGAGGCGGTGTTGGCAATGGCGATGTTGGGCCGGCCGTCGAACGCGTGGTCGGGCACGCCGCGGCGCATCCACGCCCGGTGCAGGTAGGTGTTGCGGTCGTCGCCCCCGTACCAGGCAGCACTTCTCATCGGGGGTGTTCCGTTGATGATCACTCGGCGGTTCTCGTTTCTGTCGGTACCACCACGCGGCCGTCGCGACGGTGCGGTATGCCGCGCAGAACCTCATCGGTGAGGTCGGCGGGGAGGGCGAACTCGGGTGCGTGCTGGAAGGCGACCGGGCGTAGGAACCGTCGGATCGCCGTGCCGCCCACCGAGGTGTGCTGGCTGGTGGTGGCGGGCCACGGCCCGCCGTGGTGCTGGCCCCACGTCACAGCGACGCCCGTAGGCCAGCCGTCGAAGAGCACACGGCCGGCGCGCTCGGAGAGGATCTCGACGAGCCGCGCGACCTCGGCCCGCTCGCGGTCTTCGGCGTGCACTGTCGCGGTGAGCGAGCCCTCGATGAACTCGAGCGCCGGGTACACCTCGTCGAGCGAGTCGTACTCGACGAGCAGCGTGAGCGGCCCGAAGCACTCCTCGAGGAGGGCGTCGTGGTGCTGCGCGAAGTTCGCGACTGTTGTGCGCAGCGCCACCGCCGAGACGCCCTCGCCCACCGCGCCCGCCACGACTGACACATCGCCGGCACTCAGGAGGCTCTCGATACCGGGGTGGAACGCGTCGGCGATCCGCTCGGTGAGCAGGGTGAACGCAGGGCGCGCATCGACTGCGCGACGGAGTGCGTCGTTCGCCGAGAAGCCCGCGGGCACGAACACGATGCCAGGCTTCGTGCAGAACTGCCCGCCGCCCAGGGTGAACGAGTCGACGAGCCCCTCGGCGATGGCATCGCCGCGGGCCTCGACGGCTCCTGCGGTCAGCACCACGGGGTTGACGCTGCCAAGCTCGCCGAAGAACGGAATCGGGTCGCGCCGCTCGGCGATGGCCGCCATGAGCCCGCGGCCGCCCGCGAGGGAGCCGGTAAACGCTA
This sequence comes from Rhodoglobus sp., assembly GCA_965227655.1. GTDB lineage: Bacteria > Actinomycetota > Actinomycetes > Actinomycetales > Microbacteriaceae > Rhodoglobus. Next base: position 493,794 of record OZ245765.1, read on the forward strand.
CGGCCCGGATGCTCGGCTCGACTACGAGGGCGAGCCCCGCTTCTCGCCCCTCCACGAGGGCGAAGAACCCGTCGGGGGCACCGGCCTCCGCCAGTGCATCCGTCACGATCGCGGCGGTGCGTCGCGACAGCTCGGGGTGGCCAGAGTGCGCCTTCACAACTACCGGGCAGCCAGCGGCGATCGCCGAAGCCGTGTCGCCGCCCGCCACCGAGAACGCGAACGGGAAGTTCGACGCCGAGAACACCGCGACGGGTCCGATGGGGCGCAGGTACCGCCGGATCTCGGGCCGCGGCGGAGTCGCCTGCGGCTGTGCGCTGTCGATCGTCGCCTCGAGGTAGGAGCCCTCCTCGAGGATGTCAGCGAACATCCGCAGCTGGCCCGTGGTGCGCAGCACCTCGCCGCTCAGTCGCGGAACACCGAGGTGAGTCTCGCGATCGGCGATCTTGACAAGGGAGTCGCGGTCGGCCTCCAGTCGGTCGGCGATGCTGCGCAGCCAGACCGCACGCTCGGCGCGGGTGCTCACGACAGCACCACTATCGGTGCGCCAAGTTTGAACTCCGCAGAGCCTGCGGCCCCCGTGATCCGGTACGTGCCCGGGAAACCGCTCATCTCGAGGGCGCCCGCGTCATCTGTGGTCACCGAGGTCGACGCGTGCCACCACTCCCCCTTGATGAGCGCGTACAGCGCGTCGTAGGCCGGCTTCCGCGAGCCGTCGAGGCGCAGCAGCCCCGAGGGCGCGCCGAGCCACGAGCCGGTATCGCCGAGGCCCCAGTAGGTGAGCGACTCGACAGCCGGGTGAGCGACTACGTTGCGGTAGTGTCGAACTATCTCGTCGGCCTGCCGCGCCTCGCCCTCCTCGGTCGTCGGCCAGGAGTCGACGATGTAGTCGTTGAGGTCGGTGATCTCCTTGGGCATGAGGTCTCCCGAGAGCAGCGTCGTCTCGGTCAGCTGCAGCGGCAGCCCGAACCTCGTGAAGCGCTCGATCACCTCGGCGATGCGGTCCTCGCCACGGTAGCCCTGGTGCATGTGGGTCTGCAGGCCGAGCGCGTCGATCTGCACCCCGGCCTCTAGGCACTCCTCGATCAGCAGCTCGTATTCGGCAGATAGATCGAAGTCGTTAAGCACCAGCCGGGCATTCGGATTCGCCTCCCGCGCCACCTCGAACGCCATCGCGACCATGCCGACCCGCCCCTTGCGCTGCGCCAGCCGCGTGACGGCGTTCGCCTCCGCGGTGAACACGGGCAGGATTACCGCCTCGTTGATCGCGTCGAAGAGGCCGATCGTTCCGCGGAAATCGGTGACGATGCTCGCGATGTGCTCTCGGATCTCCGCCTCGACAGCGGCGTCGTCGAGCTCGCCCAGCCAGTGCGGCGTGAGCGTGTGCCAGATCAGCGGATGCCCCTTCACCGTCACCCCGCGGGCGGCGAACCACTGCGCAGTCTTCAGCAAGCGAGCCGTCTCCGGATGCCCCCGCACGGGCTCGAACCCACGCCAGTAGAACGGCAGCGTGACCAGGTTGAACAGTTCGAGCCAGTCGGCGGCGAGCGCCTCGGGGTCGCGCGGCAGCTCCCCGCCGAAGAACTCGATGTCACGGCCGCCCGCGTTCACGGGCGGGCCGCCTAGCCACTCGATGAAGTCGAAGCCGATGTTGCCGAACCCGAACTCGTAGCTCACCTGCTCGACGGTCACGGCCGTGCGGCTGAGCGGCTGGCCGTCAACGCCGATGAGCACTGCCCTGGCGGTGATGGTGCGATCAGACATCAACTGCAACTTTCGAACTAGTGAGGCGGGCATCGTCAGGGGTGACGAGGTGAACCGGGCCGACCATCTCGGTCGCCCCTTCGAGTACACGAACTGCGCTGGTACCGACCCAGACCTCGACGGTGCCCGGCTCGACCGAGCGCCGCAGGCTGCGGTCGGCTGCGGCAAGGCGGGCGGTGGGGATGCTCAGCGCGACCCGCGCAGACTCACCGGCACCGAGCGGCACCCGGTGGAAGCCGACGAGCTGGGCGACGGGCCGCGTGGTCGACCCGACCACGTCGCGCACGTAGACCTGCACAACCTCGTCGCCGGCGCGATCGCCGGTGTTCTCGACCGTGACGTTAACCGTGAGGAACCCGTCGGTGGGGGTCTCGGCAGGCACGGCAAGGTCCGAGTACGCGAACGTCGTGTACGACAGGCCGTGCCCGAACTCGCGGATGGGCTCGCTCGAGATGCTCGTAACCTCAGAGTCGCCGCCGAGTGCCGGGTGCAGGTAGCTGAACGGCTCGCTACCCGCGCTGCGCGGCAGCGATACCGGCAGCTTGCCGGAGGGGTTCACCGACCCGGTCAGCACGTGGGCAAGGGCGTTGCCGCCCTCCTCGCCGGGGAAGAACGACTGCACAACCGCAGCGCACCGCTCGACGGCCCAGTCGAGGGCGTAAGGGCGGCCGGAGAGCAGCACGAGCACCACGGGAGTTCCGGAGTCGAGCACCGCTTCGACTAGCTGGCGCTGCACGCCGGGAAGCTCGAGGTCGTCGCGATCGCAGCCCTCGCCGACTGTTCCGCGGCCGAAGAGGCCGGCCTGGTCGCCGACGATCAGCACCGCGACCTCCGCGGCGCGGGCTGCGGCGACGGCATCCGCGAAGCCGCTGCGGTCCGCGGTGTCGACCTCGCAGCCCTCGACGAATGTCGCGCTGACACCGGCGACGGTCAGCGCTTCGAGGACGGTCGGCGCGATGACGCGCCACTCGACGCCGGGGCGCTGCGAGAGCACGTGGTTCACGAACGAGTAGCAGCCGAACAGGGCGGGCAGGCGGTCGGCGTTGGGGCCGATGACGGCAACCGCAGCGTCGGGCGCGAGCGGCAAGGTGCCGTCGTTGAAGACGAGTACCACCGACTGCTCGGCGAGCTGGAGCGCGACGGCACGGTGGGCGGGCGAGTCGAGGTCGAGGCCCGTCGGGGCCAGGCCCTCGAAGCGCTCGTCGAGCAGCCCGAGCTCCTCCTTCTGGTTCAACAAGCGCGTGAGGGCGCGGTCGACGAGGGCGATGTCAACTCGTCCCGCGCGAATCGCCTCCGCGAGGGGCGCGAGAAACGCGTTGCCCGTGGGCAGCTCGACGTCAACGCCCGCCTGGAGGGCCTGGCCCGCCGCATCCCCGAGATCGCTCGCGATGCTATGCAGGGTCTTGAGAAAGGCGACACCGAAGTAGTCGGCGACGACGACGCCGTCGAAGCCCCACGTGTCGCGCAGCACGCCAGTGAGAAGCTCTTCGTTGGCGGCCATCGGCACGCCGTCGACCTCGTTGTATGCGTGCATCACCGAGCGCACCCCGCCGTCGCGCACTGCCATCTCGAAGGGCACGAAGAACACGTCTTCCAGCTCACGCCTGCCTGCGTGCACCGGCGCGAAGTTGCGGCCGGCCTGCGAACCCGAGTAGCCCACGAAGTGCTTGAGGGTCGCGTGCACGCCGGCATCCTGCAGCCCGCGCACGTAGGCCGTGCCGACGGTGCCGACCAGGTACGGGTCCTCCGCGATGCACTCCTCGACGCGGCCCCAGCGGGGGTCGCGCACGACATCGAGCACCGGTGCGAGACCCTGGTGGATACCCAGCTGCCGCATAGTGCCGCCGATGAGCCGCGCCATCTCCTCGACGAGCTCTGGGTTGAACGCGGCGCCCCACGAGAGGGGAGCCGGAAACGTCGCAGCGCCCCACGCCGAGAGGCCGGTGAGGCACTCCTCGTGCACGAGCGCCGGGATGCCCAGCCGCGTGCCCTCGACCAGAGAGCGCTGCCGCTGCCAGAGCCAGGCCGCCCGCTCGTCCACGTCGACCGGGTACGCGCCATAGACGCGCGTCAGGTGGCCGATGCCGTCTGTGAGGGCCGCATCGATAGAGCCGCCGGTGGTCTGCTCGCCCTGCAGGGGGGCGACGGCCTCGGCGACCTCGTCCCCCTGCCAGAACCCGACGAGCTGCGCGAGCTTCTCGTCGAGCGTCATCCGGGCGATCAGATCGAGCACTCGCTTAGAGGTCAACGCGCACCCCGCGCGCCGGGGTACCAGTCGTCAAGGGTGTTCTCGTTGATGGCGATGAAGACGTCGTCAGAGCGCACACCCTCGGCCTCCATGTTGCGCGCGATCGCCTCGAACGCCTTGACCTTCGTCGCGGCGTCGTACATCTTCACCATGAGGATGCGAATGTAGACGACATCCCGCCGCTCGCCGCCCAGGTAGTTCGGGTCGGCGATGATGTGGTCGGCAGGGATCGGGTGGATGACCTGGAAGCGGTCTTCGGCGTCCATGCCGAGGCCCTCGACGAGCCCGGCGTTGATGGCATCGCCGTACGCGTGGCGCTTGGCAACCGGAACGGTGTCGGCAACTTCAATTGTGACGAGAGGCATTAGGCCCAGTTCTCCTTGTTAGTGCGCACATCGGCGCGGGTTCGAGCGGACTCTTCGATGGCGAGCCCTAGTAGGTGGTCTTGGCAGGCGTCGGCGAGCGAGTACGGCTCAGGGCCTTCGGAGCGGGCCCAGTCGCCGATCTCCTTGAGGAACGACGCCACGGCGATGTCGTCCTCAGACAGGCGCGTGCCGATCCACGGGTTCTCGTAGACGATGCGGCCCTCGAACGACGCCGAGACGAGCTCGTTGCCCTCGAGGTTCATGTCGACGCCGGTGCGGCGGTACGACAGCGGGGAGACGACCACGCCCTGGTCGGTGAGGCGGGTCACCGTATCGTCGACGATCTCGCCGAGCGACCCGCGGATGACAATGCGCCGCGCCAGCAGCGGGTTCCACCACTGATTGTCTACGAAGTCGTAGAGACCCATCCGACCGTCGCCGAAGTCCAGAGTGGCAATGGTCGTGGTGCGCGGCTCGGGCTTCGGGTCGGTCACCCAGCCGTCGAAGGTGAGCGGGTCGGCCTGCGGCGCGGTGAAGGTGCGCGCGCTCACGACAGTCTCGTCGAAGCCCGCACCTAGGAACGCCCGCATGATCGAGGTCGCGTGGTACAGGTGGGTAGACGCCACCTCGACGGCGGTCGGCACGCCGATCGCCCCCGCGCGCACGGCGGCGAGACGGGCGGCATGGCGCGGCATGAGCATGTACTGCTCGGCGACCTGCACACGGCCGGATGCCCCGACCGCAGCCCACAGCTCGCGAAGCCCATCGGCGGTCGGCGCGGGCGGCGTCTCGGCCAGCACGAAGGCGCCCTTCTCGACGAGCTCGGTGACCACGCCCGGCATCGACGGCCACGACACGGCGGCGATCACGAACTCCGGCGCGTAGGCGAGAGCGTCGTCGATCGTGCGGACAGTGGGGACGCCCCAGGCCTGCGCGATCTTCTCGGCAGCGGCATCCGAGCGCACGACGACGGCAACCGCCTCGAACTGCTCGGGGGCCGCTCGCGCCACGCGGAGGTAGAACTCGGATCGCCAGCCGGTACCTACGACCGCGAATCTGATGGGATTAGACACGTACTACGCCTTTCGTTGCTGCAAGGAAGTGGTCGACCGAGAACCGGTCACACCTGGCTCATACCGCCGTCGACGACCAGCTCGGCCCCCGCGACAAAACTTGATTCGTGGCTCGCGAGGAAGAGCACCGCGGCGGCGGCCTCCTCGACGCGGCCAACTCGCCCGACCGGGATCATCGCGGCGACGGCCTGCTCGACCTCGGCGGAGCCGCCGGTGAACTGGGCGAAGCCGTCGGTCGCAATGGGCCCGGGGCTCACGGCATTTGCCCGGATGCCCCGGCCGCTGAGCTCGGAGGTCAGGGTGCGTGCAAGAGAGCGCACGGCAGCCTTCGTTGCGTTGTACACCGCGTGCCCGGGGCCGCCGTTCAGCCCGGCGATCGACGAGAGAAGCACTATCCGCCCGCCGTCGCTCATCAGGGGTACCAGCTTCTGTGCTGTGAAGAAGGTGCCGCGGAAGTTCAGGTCGGCAACATGGTCGAACTGCTCTGGCGTCAGGTCGGCTATGGGGGTGGCATCGGTGTCCCTGCCGGCGTTGGCGACGAGGACGTCGATGGTCCGCCCGGTCTCGGCGACGATGGCCACCAGGCTGTCGAGGTCGCTGAGCGAGCTGGAGTCGGCGACCACGACGCGCGCCGCGGTCGGCATCTGGCGTGCCAGCGCCTCGGCGCGCGCCGGATTCGTGCCGGTGAGAATGACGTCCGCGCCCTCGGCGAGGAAGCGCTCGACGATGCCGCGCCCGATCCCCGCCGTGCCCGCTGTGACTACAGCGAGCTGGCCCTGGAGCTGCCCGCCGGTCACTTGAGCGCCCCGGCGGAGAGGCCGCGCTCGAACGAGCGCTGCAGCAGCAGATACGCGACGATCAGCGGAACCGCGGTGATCACCGCGGCAGCGAGCACGCCGGTCTGGTCGTTGGTGTACTGGCTCATGAAGAACGATGGCAGCAGGGTGACTACCTGTTTGCTGGGGTCGTTGAGCATGAGCATCGGCAGCAGGTAGGCGTTCCAGGCGTTGAGAAGGGTCAGCACGACGATCGCGCCGGCGATGGGCCTGGTGAGCGGTAGCACGATGTACCAGAACACCCGGAAGGTGCCGGCGCCGTCGACGCGACCCGCGTCCATGAGTTCGGTGGGGATCGCCTCGAAGAAGCCGCGGGCCAGCAAAATCGTGAACGGCACCTGCAGGGCGGCGATCGGCAGGATCACGGCGATGAGCTCGTTATAAATGTCGAACGTCGACGCCGTGACGAACAGCGGCGTCAGCAGAACCGCCTCCGGCATCGCGAGGGCCGCGAGGATGAGCCAGAACCAGACCTCCTTGCCCCGAATGCGCAGCTTGGCGAACCCGAAGGCCGCGAACATCGTGACGACGTAGACGATCGCGATCGTGGCGGCGGCGATGATGGCGCTGTTGAGGAAGTAGGTGGGAACCACGCCGGTGTTGAACACCTTGGCGTAGTTGCCCCAGCCTGCCCCCGCGAACGAGCCCTGCACCATGGCGACGAGGGCGGCGAGGAACGGGATGACGATGATCGTGGCGAGAACCTGAGCCCCGATACGGGACCAGCGCGAGCGGAGTTCGAACATGGTTAGGCGTCCTTCCGGTGGAGGCGAACGCGCATGAGCACTCCGCCGCCGATCGCGATGACCAGCAGAGCTACCGAGATCGCCGCCGCGTAACCGAAGTGCTTCTCCTGCACCATCGTTTGATAGATGTAGGTGCCTAAGAACTCGGTCGCATGGTTGGGCCCGGCCTTGGTAATGAGGTACGGCACGTCGAACGTCTTGAGGGCGCCGATCACCCCCAGGGTTGCGAGGGCGAGGGTGGTGCCAGAGCACAGGGGCCAGATGATGGATCGAAGCATCCGGAAGTTGCTCGCGCCGTCAACGCGAGCCGCCTCCAGCACCTGCGGATCGATCTGGCTCATCGCGGCGTAGAAGAGGATGAAGGTCAGGCCGGTCCACTGCCAGATGGTGACGGCCATGACGACGGGCATCGCCGTCGCGCCCTCGGCGAGCCAGGGGCGGGTCAGGGAATCGAGGCCCACGTGCGACAGCAGCCAGTTGAACTGGCCGTCGGCGTCGAAGATCGAGCGGAAGACGGGAGCCATGGTCGCCGGGGCGAGCACGGTCGGGATGAAGATGATCACCTTGTAGACGGGGGCGAGCACTATGCGCGAGTGCAGCAGGGCGGCGAAGGTGAAGCCGAGAGCGGTCTGGATGGTGAAGGTGACGACGAAGAACACCGCGGTGTGCCAGAGGGCGCCCCAGAAGATCGGGTCCTGCACCATCGCCACGTAGTTGTCGCCACCGACGTTCTCGGAGGGGCTGAGGATGAACCCGTTCCAGTCGAGGGTCGAGACGTAGCCGGTGAAGCCGATCGAGAAGTAGATCATCCCGAAGACGAGGATGAGGGCTGGGAGAATCCACGGCATGCCGGCACCGAGCCCGATGCGGGTGCCCGGTCGGCGGGGCGGGCGAAGGATATTTGCAGTCATGAAAACTCCATTGTTTTTCAGAGGGGTAAGCGGCAGTGCGGGACGGGCGGCTGGTGCTACCCGCCCCGCGCTGTGACGCTCGCGGCGTCGATCCCTACTGGGCGTCGACGACAGCTTGCAGGTTCTTCAGTGCGTCGTCGATGCTGACGTCGCCCGAGGCAACCCCGATGAGGGCATCCCTGAACGCGCTGTTCAGGTCGGCGCTGACGCTCGCGAATCGCGGCTGCGTCGAAGCGCCGGCGATGTCGGTGAGCTCCTTGAGCGCGGCGAGCTGCGCGTCAGGGTTGACCAGGTCGATGTTGTCCCACTGCGGCTGGACACCCTTGAGCGACGGGATGTTGTTCAGCGTGTTGGCGACAGCCTGCTGGCCGCCCTCGGCGGTGGCGAGCCACAGCGCGAAGGTGGTTGCCGCAGCCTGCTGGTCAGACTTCGCGCTGACCGCGAGGCCGTAGTCGGCATCGCCGAACATGTTGCCGGTGTTACCCGTGTTCGCGACATCCGGGAACTGGATCGGGGTCATCGTGAACGGCACGGGGTTGCTGACGCCAGCAGCCTCCATCGACGCGATCATGATGTCCTTGACGGCGTACTGGGTGTACCAGGTGCCCATCATGACCATGGCGTACTTGCCTGACATGAAGGCGTTGTTCGCGTCGGGGTACTGCTGGAGGCCGATGGCGCCCTCCTGCATGATGCCCTCGTCGAACAGCTTCTTCCAGATCTCCAGGCCCGTGGTGAACGCGGGGTCTGTGTACTTCATCTCACCCTTGGACGCCTTGACGTAGGCGCCGGGCTCGACGTTCTCCATGATCGCCTCGAAGGTGTCCATGTCGAACGCCCACTGGCCCGCACCCTGCACGAAGCAGCCCTGGCCCGCGGCCTTGAGGGCCTTGCAGACGTCGATCCACTCGTCGAGGTTCGTCGGAGCGGTCAGGCCGTTTGCGTCGAAGATGTCCTGGTTGATCCAGACGCTTCCCGAGTAGACGGCGCCGGCCGAGAGGCCGACTACCTTGTCGTCAACCATGAGGCCGTCGACACCGGATGTCGCGAGCTTGGTCTTCCAGTCGGAGCCGAGGGCACCCTCGACCGCGGGGGCAAGGTCGATCGCGCCGGCCTGAAAGGTGTCCACGCCGCCGTTGGCCGAGCCGGGTGCCACGTTGAAGACATCCGGGCCGTCCTTGGACGTAATGGCCGGGCCGAGGACCGAATCGTACGTGTCGATGGGCTTGGAGATGAACTCGACCTTGATGTCGGGATACTCCTTGTTGAACGCGGCGATGAGGATGTCCGCGTTGGTCTTGTCGGGGGTCCAGCCCCACCACGTGATGTCGCCCTTGGTGGCATCACCCTGGTCGACGGGTGCCGACCCTCCACCGGAACAGGCGACGAGCGCCGCAAGAGCGACGCCCGCGATGAGGGCCGCTCCAGCGCTTCGCCATCCAAACCTCTGTGTTGACATTGATTTCCTCCTAGTCGACCCCGCTTCGCTGCGGGGGGATCTACGAGCGACGACGGGTCGCGCTCGTTGTGCTGCAGTGCACTCGGAATCAACTTGCGGCGCAAGCTTCTTCGATTGTTTTACGCAACTTGCGTTGCACATTGCGTAATGGGTATACTAAGTTCGTTCCATTCACACTGTCAATACGCCGAGATCAGGGGGCCATCGTGAGCGAAGGCGGACGAGTGGCCGAACGCACCACGACACTCGCCGAGATCGCCGCAGAGGCCGGGGTCTCCGTGCCCACGGTGTCGCGCGTGCTCAACGGCAAGCGCGGCATTTCCGAAACGAAGCGCAACCAGATCGAGAAACTTCTCGACGAGCGCGGCTACGAACGGCGCAAACCGCGGCGGGATGTGGCCCTCATCGACTTCGTCATCTCGGGTCTCGACACCCAGTGGGCGACCGAGCTGCTGCGCGGCGCGCAGGCTGAGGCCGCCCGCGCCGGTGCCGACCTGGTACTCACCGCCACGGACGGGCAACCGGCTGGCAACGCCGACTGGATCGAGCGCATCCTGACGCGCGGCACCGACGGTGTCGTGCTCGTCGTCTCCGAGCTCGCCCCCACCGCGCGAGACGAGCTGTCGCGCCTGCAGGTGCCCGTCGTCATCATCGATCCCGTCGGCACCGACACCGAGTCCTTCGTCACCGTCTCGGCCACCGACTGGGCGGGCGGGCTCGAGGCCACCGAGCATCTGCTCCAACTCGGGCACACCCGCATCGGCTTCATCACGGGACCGCTCGTGCTCGAGTGCCACCAGGACCGCCTCGACGGCTACTTCTCCGCCCTCGGCCGGGCCCGCGTCTCCGCCGACAGCGCGCTCGTGCGCGAGGGCGACTCGCTCACCACGGGCGGCACCAAGTTCGGCGGCGAGCTGCTCGACCTCCCCGACCGGCCCACGGCGATCGTGAGCGGCTCCGACGAGCAGGCTTACGGCGTGTATGTCGCGGCACGTGAGCGGGGCATCCGGATTCCCGAAGACCTGTCGATCGTCGGCTTCGACGACGTCGACCTCTGCCAGTGGGTGAGCCCCCAGCTCACCACGGTGCGACAGCCGCTCGCCGGCATGGCGACGGAGGCGACGCGCCTGCTCCTCGCCCTCTCGCGCGGCGAGTCGATCTCCAATCCCCGCGTGCAGCTCGCGTCGGAACTCGTCGTGCGCGACTCGACCGCTCCACCCAAAGGACACTAGCCGGCTGCCTTTCTCGCCGTGATCGCCGCCACACGCACAGCCGCGTTGACGGAGTCGGCATCGATCGGACCCTCGTAGCGGACGTTGTCAATGAAGAAGACGGGGGCCTCGTGGAGGTGCATAGCTTCCGCATCGGCCATGTCTTCGTCAACGCGTTGCTTGGCGACTTCCTCGACCCAATCGTGCTCGAATCGGCGCAGGTTCACTCCGGCGCTCGCTGCGGCACGGCGAATTTGTCGCTCGCTCTCGATCGGCGCTTCACGGAGAAGTTCATCGCGCATCTCCCAGAAGCGTCCCTGCATGGCTGCGGCTTCGTTGGCGATGGCGGCCGACCGCCCTAGCGGTTGCTCGAGCGGAAGATGACGGAACGTGTAGACAATGTCTGCGCCGAATTGACCTTCCATGCCTTCGCGCATCTCTCCAGCACCTGCGGCGTATGGGGTCGCGTAGTTGCCGTACTCCACAAACGAAATGAGGGCGCTGGCCGGGGTGCCGAGCGCGGGGTCACGCTGCGCGTCGAATTGCCGGATGAGGCGGTCCCGGTGCGGGGAACGTCGACGCTCACGGGCGTTCAGGATGGTGAAGGTGATCGCGCCCAGGGTCGCGGCGATGACGGTTGCTGCGAGCACGCCGATCTGTGCGCGGCTGACGTCTGTCGGGTCGTCGAAGGCCAGCTCGGTCACGAAGAGGGAGATCGTGAACCCCATTCCGGCGAGCATGCCCACCCCGAGGATGTGGGACATTCGGACGGCAGGGCCCAGTGCGCCGGGCCTGAGCCTCGTAACGATCCAGGTCGAGAACGTGATGGCGACGATCTTGCCCACCACGAGGCCGATGATGACACCCCACGTGAGGGTGGAGGTGAACGCGTCGGCTAAGGAGTCACCGGTGATCCGCACGCCGGCGTTGGCGAGGGCGAAGAGCGGAAGGATGAGCCAGGTGATGTAGGGCATCAGAGCGCGGTGTGCGCGCTCGTTGACGGAGATCGCGCGTGCGAGTGAGTTCTCCGCGAAGCGGGCGGAACCCGCGGTCGGCGACATTTGGAAGGCACGCATCCGGTTCTGCGCTCGGCGCAGGTCGTCGGAGCGGGTGGCGAAGATCGGCAAGAGTAGGGCGATCGCAACTCCAGCGAGCGTCGCATGCACTCCGGAGAGGAAGAACCCTACCCAGACAACGACAGCGGGCAGCAGGTAAAGGCCGGCCCGCCATACTCCTGCGAAGCGCATGATCGCGATGATGACCAGCCCAGAGACGGCAAGCACCAACGGTAGCGGAGTGAAGTGGTCGGTGTAAGCGAAGGCGATAACGCCGAGAGCGCCCACGTCATCGGCGACGGCGAGGGTGACCAGGAAGATCCGCAGCTGCGGGGGCATGGCTCTGCCCACGAGCGCGAGCATCCCAAGTACGAATGCGGTGTCGGTAGACACGACAACGCCCCATCCCCCGACGGCGTCGCTGCCCCAGGTCACACCGACGTAGATCAGGGCCGGGATGATCAGACCAGCGACAGCCGCGATGACGGGCACGCTAGCTCGTCGCCAGTCGCGCAGCTCGCCCAGCTCGATCTCGCGGCGCACCTCCAGGGTGACGTGGGCAAAGAAGACGGCCATCACGGCATCGTTGATCCAGTGCTGCAGGCTCAGCTCGAACCTGAAGTCACCGAGTTCGAGGCCCAACGGAAGGTGCCAGAAGGTGAGATAGCTTTCTCCCGGCAGGTTCGCCCAGAGCAAGGCGGCGATAGTGGCGGCGATCAAGACGAGGGCGCCGCGCAGCGCCTCGGGGCTACGTGCGATGCGCGCGAACAGAACCCTGGGGCCTGCAGTTGGGGCGTTGAACGTCATTCCCTAGGCCGTCTCGGAAGGCAGAAGTAGTACTTCGGCAAGGTTGGCGGACCCCGGAAGGGCGGCGGCGAGGGTAACGACGGAGGCGATGGCTTCGGGCGTCACCGCAGAAATCGCTCTGGCATGCTGCGGATCGTCACTTGGCGCTGGGGTGTGTTCGTCGGCCTTGTCGACGGCGAAGCCCGGTTCGATAATGTGCACGCGCAGTCCCTGCGGCCCATACTCGTGACGCAGCGCCCGCGCGAGCTGCTTGATCGCCGCCGAGAGAGCGTTGAACACAGCAAACCTGGGCGCGCGCACGTCGGTGCTCACGGCACCGATCAGCACAAGATCCGCCGGGAGTCCACGACCGGCGCTCTCCACCAGCGGAGCAGCGAACGTTTGGGAGGCGTGAAGCAGCCCGCGGAGGTTCACATCGATCATCGCCGCCCACTCGGCAGGAACACCGTCGCTAAAGGCCGAGCCTGTGATCACACCGGACGAGACAACGAGAAGATCGACGTGGCCAAATCTTGTGACCGCGGCAGCTCGTGCCTCATCAACCTCAAGCTGGGAAGTGACATCGGCAAGCGTCCACATCAGCCGGTCGCCACCGCCAAGCTCACGCTGCAGACTGTCGAGCCGGTCAGCGCTTCGTCCGACCATGACCACGCTCGCGCCCGCCTGGAGCAGGTCCCGACATATCGCCCGCCCAATCCATCCCGTCGCACCGACCACAACGGCGACCCGCCCATTGAGGATGGTACTTACGGTGCCCATCAGCTGCGCGCCAACAAGGCGAAGGGCAGAAGTCGATCCCAGTAGAGCATCGCGAGACGCTCACGATTGTCAGGATCGGTGGCTTCCGCACTCGGAACGGTGACCTTGTCGCCTTCGAGATACGACCCGGAGGATACATCAACGGCCGCTGCGAACAGCGTGCGTGCGGCACCGTTGGCGGGCGGTCCGCCGATCTTGCCCATCATCGCCGCACTCAGCGGAGTGTCATTGAGTCCCGGGCACAGCGCCACAACGCTGACCGGCATCGATTCGAGCTCCTCAGCCAGCAGAGCCGACCATGTCACCATCGCCAGTTTCGCCCGTGCATAGGCCACGACCGGGGAGTATCCGTGCCGCAGGTCGATGTCGTCGAAGTCGAACCTGTCGACGCGGTGCGCAGAGGATCCTACGTTCACCACTCGCGCGTTTCTAGCCAGGGATGGCACCAGCAGGCGTGTTAGGAGTGCTGCGGCGAGCGCGTTGACCTGCAGCGTGCGCTCGAAGCCATCATCGGTGATAATTCGTTCAGCTGCGCCCGGCACTCCGGCGTCGTTGATGAGCAAGTCGATCGATGACGTCAGAGCGGCAATCGACTTCGCAGCGTCGACAACCTCGGACAAGTGCGTGAAGTCCGCGGCGATGTAATGGACGTCGGTGGTGCCCCGGTCGCGGATGCCCGCCAGCACACCGCTCACGGCTGCTTCCGGTTCGGGGCCGAGCAAGATGAGGGTCTCGGAAATCGCTGCCAGCCGCTGCGCGGTTGCCTCGCCAATGCCGCTCGTGGCTCCTGTAAGGACTACGGTCCCAAATCGCTGGGCGGTGCTCACAGCGCGTACCCGCCCGCGACCTGAATGTCCTGCCCCGTGATCCATGCAGAGTCATCGGAAACTAGAAAGGCAATGACCTTGCCGATGTCCCGCGGCTCACCGACACGTCCCAGCGCCGTCTTTGCCGCGATTGCTTCGCTGATCTCCGGATACTTCTCGAACGCGTCGTCGCCGATGCGGGTACGCGTGGGTCCCGGCGCGATTGAGTTGACCCGAATACCTCGTCCACTGAGTTCTTTGGCGAGGAACCGTGACGCCACGACCAGCCCGGCTTTCATCCCTGCGTAGCCGGAGTAGCCGGCCTCCGTGTCGCCGGGGTAGATCGAGCTGCTCGAGGTGTTGACGATCGCGCCACCGTCGCTGAGTAGAGGTAGCAGTGCCTGAGTAAGGAAATAGGGGCCGCGAAACAGTACATGGAAGTACTGATCGAACGCCTCCTCAGTCATCTCCTCAAAAGAACGGCCGCCCCCGAAACCTGCATTGTTGACCAGGGAGTGGATCTTGTCTGTGCCCCATTCGGATTGGAGGACGCGCTGTAGCTCTTCTTTGAAGGCGGGAAATGTATCGCTGTGGGCAACGTCGAGGTGGAGCGCCACAGCGCGACCTCCTGTGGCCTTGATCATCGAGACCGTTTCGTCGGCACCTTCAGGGCGAGAGTTGTAAGTTACAACAACTCCGCCGCCACGGGCGGCGATCTCGAGGGCGGCGCTGCGCCCGATGCCTGCGCTTGCACCGGTCACTACGGATACTGCTGAGTTCACTGTCAGATTGTTCACTCATCCAGACAACCGCGAACGCACCCGGAGGAGTTAGGGCGATCCTTTCGATTCCTTGCCTATTCCGAGCGTCCTGGCCAGAATTCGGTGACGGGAGCAGGTTTGCGCTGCTTGAATCGCTTCATGTCACTGATGGAACTCAAAGCTCTCATAACGAAGCACGCGCTAGCCGGAATCACTCGCACCGCGATCTCTGGAGTAGTAGTCGCCCGGATGGACCAGTCAGGGCCACAGGACGAACCCACCACCGGCACGATTCTCGCCGTCGTCGCGCAGGGCACCAAGCGGTTGTCCGTCGGCGGCACCGTTCATGACTATGGAGCCGGACAGTTCTTAGTCGCCTCCGTCGACCTTCCCGTCACCGGACATTTCACAGACGCAACTCCGACGCATCCCGCTCTGGGGTTCGGATTGGAGCTTCGTCCAGAGGTGATCGCGGAGCTGATGCTCAACCCTGCAGCCGCAGAGTTCCACCGTGCTCCCCGTGGTGAGTCGACGCCACCCGCCGTGGCGGTCGGGCACGCCTCGGACCGTCTCATCGACGCGTCTGTCCGGATGATGCGCCTTCTCGACTATCCGCGCGACATCCCAGTGCTCGCCCCAATGATCGAGCGAGAGATTCTCTGGCTCATCATGTCGGGCGAGCAGGGCGCGACCGTTCGCCAGCTGGGCCTGGCGGACAGCAGCCTGAGCCGAGTGCGCCACGTCGTGCGTCTCATGCGAGAGCACTACACAGAGTCACTACGCGTCGACGATCTCGCCGAGAAAGCCCGCATGAGCCCCTCAGCATTCCACCGAGCCTTCCAATCAGTCACCTCCATGAGCCCCATCCAGTACCAAAAGAACATCCGTCTGCAAGAGGCACGGTTACGCCTGCTCGCCAACCCCGGCGACGTCGCCGCCACCGCCTACGCGGTCGGCTACGAGAGCCCCTCCCAGTTCAGCCGCGAGTACCGCCGGCAGTTCGGATCACCGCCCAGCCATGACGTTGCCATCCTCCGAGAGAGCGTGAAGTAGGTCCGATCGCATTCCAGTATCCCTGTGGACTATCCCAGGACTGAGGACTGTCTCCGAGAAGATCGAGATTGTAAAAGCGCCCTGAACGCCCGTACATATCTAGTGCATCGAGGATTGCGGGCCAGGTCGGATCATGCTCCACAGCATCGAAGAGCCCGCCAATGTATGTCTCGTACTCCTTGCCGACAATCCCCGCGCGTAGCTTCTCGCGAAGCGCGCTGTCCATCCTCGACGTACCGTGCCGAAACTCGTCCTTCATGACGGACTTGGAAGGCCACGCGCCGGTCTCGTTGAGAATCGACAGACCAAGCGCGAGTTTAAGTAGCTTCTCGACGCCAATTGACAGCATGGTCAGGATCGGGTCACGAGTGGTTTCGATAAACGCAGCTGTCCGAATGACCCGTTCACCGTACGCCAACAAGTTCCGTGCGGAGTACATCTCTTCGATGAAAGCGAATCCTTGTTGTCTCGTGAGGTTCTCGATTGGGGGCATGGATGCAGTCTTCCGCATGTCTATCGATCGGACACGATTGACCAATTCCGGTCCCGGCGTACAAATGCGTCGGAACGCTTGGGTGCTGACCGCGACTGCTCGCAGTCAGCACAAGACCATCAGTTGGCAATAAGGTTGATCGACGCTCACCTTATAGATTGGCTCGATCATGGCGCTCTCGATCTGGCATCGACTGCTTCAAAGGAGTTGAAACGTCTACTGCTTCTGTCCTAGGGCGAATATACCCACGGGTGTTGTGCCGTCCGCCTCGTAGACAGGTATCTCGTTGTAGTCGTTGGCGTGAGCGTCGGACCATGCAATCGCCTCTTCTGGGCTCTTGAATGATTCAGCGGCCGTCGTTCCGTCGAGCGCATGGAGTTCGTCGGCATGCACGTAGCCAACTTTTCCATTGGTCGCCTCGACAAGAATGAGGTCTGGATCGTTCTTTGGGGCGTTCGAGTCGAGCAAGCTGCCGTAGGTCTGACCGCTGTCGTTCACCGGGTATTGAGGATCCGGCATGCTCTCCGGGTTGACTCCCTCATCGGTCGTGACCCCGGCGGGCGAGAACAGGGCACCGGCGGCAATCGCGCCACCAGCACCAACTGTCGCACCGGCAATAGCGAGCGCAATGACGCCCACCACCGCGATGGAATTCCTAGTAGCCATTTCTCGATCCCTCCCTATGAATTCTGGTTGGTCGTCAGGTAGGTGTAGTAAGAGTTGTAGCCGCTACCAGTCCAGCCCTGCGAAACGCCGTAGCTGTAGTTGACGCGGTGGCCGGAGGCGCTCGCGCTCGAGAATGCGAAACAAGTTCCTCCGCTGTTGTAGCGGAAGACCGTGTCCTGCACCACGAGAGCGGTAGTCGAACCGTCGAAGAGACGACCCCTGGAACCGGCGTAACCGGAGGGGGCGCACCCTGAGCTGAACTGCGTCACCGTCGAAACCGCAGCTGTCCCAGCTCCGGCTGTATCTGTGTTCAGCCCGGCGTAGTTCAAATACTGGTTACCCGCGACCGTGAAGTAGCCGTTGTTTGACACGATGGCCAGCGCCGGTACCGCGCCCGAAACCGCCAATGCACCGACTAGGACCCCGCCCGCGAAGACAGCGGCAGCCTTGTGCCGAAGTCGTAGCGTTCGTTTAGAAGAGATCATGCTGTCATCCTCCGAACTGCTCTTGAGCAATGCTTGGCAACGATTAAAGCACAGTCACACCCATTACGCGACACTTTTTCGAGTTTAAGATGGCGGACCGAGTTGGCGCTTTTCACCCCAGGCAAGCGCCTGGAGCCCAGGTGAACTTGGCGCTGGTCACTCCTCGATGACTAGCGAATCACGCAGAGGAACTCAACCGAGGTTCGCCAATCGCCATCCATCGAGAAGGTAGCTCACCATGAGCAATGACCCGAGCGCTGCGCCCGCCAGAAAAGGCGAGTGGACGCTCTTGACTTAACAACCAAGTGGTTCATAATCAGCGGCAGATATGACCGAATACATACATTACGTAAGCGAGAACGACGATGCTTTTGAATGCCTTTGTGGCAACGTGCCCTGGAGCAACGGCTTCTTTCCGATTGAAGGCAACACAGAGGTTGACCCGGTACCAGAAGACTGGACATCCAACGAATACGTCTGCAATCGCTGCGGTCGGGTCATCGACCAAACCACTCTCCGCGTCACTCGACACCTCGATATCTCCACGATTGTGTATCTCTACTGATCTCGAAGGGGGCGCGAGGAGGCTTGGCGTCCCGACGACGCCTATTGCTCTGGCCGGGGACTTGCCCTCAATCGCCATTGCCGTTGCCGAGCCTCCTCATCACGGACTTCGTCCATTTGTTCTCGGCACTCCGGAGGTCTGAGGTGAGATGCCACCCTGCGCAGTTTCGGCACGGATAGATGCCCACCGGACGTTTCGTGCTCCCTGGCCTGCAACGGATCGCACGCAAGGCGAGCCCTGCTGCTGCGGGAGTCGGATAGGACTGTTTCAAACACTCGGGCATGATGCGCCCTCCTAGAAGGGACGCGCTCCGTCACTATCGACGACCGACGCCGGAGCCGAACCCCAACGGGTCGCACCCAGGAGCCCGAACGAAGCGGGCTTGCTGTCAAACCGAGTATCGGGCACTATCCCAGCGCCCGCAAGGGCGGCGGGACTAGGTGTCGCTAGTGAGCGCGATGATCCCTTCCTGCCCGAGGGGATTCCGGTGGAGCCCGAGGGCGACGACATCGCTCATTCGCAGATACGTGACGATGGACTCGGACTCGCTGTTCACTCCATCCGCTTCATTGAGATTCTCGAATCCTTGCGCCACTAGGTTGGCGTCAATCTGTTCGGCGACGGAGTCAACGTCAGATCCGCCCCACACGTAGTAGTACATGACTCGGCCACCGACGAAGGTCAGCTGCACGACGCAGTCGGGCACCCGCGGCATGCTCACGCCGAACAGTTGCGAGTAGACGGATGGATCGAGATCCACGACCCCGTTTCCGCCGTCAGCCAAAGCTGGACGGAGTCCGTCGCAAGCAGCGGAGCCAGGGAACGCCGGAGCCTCGATGGTTGGCGGAGGCGTCGACGCGGGAGAAGGCGAAGTCGCGCCGGAAGAGTCCGGCAGTGGCGTCGGTGGAGATGCGGCGCATCCCGTGAGGGCAAGGGTGGTAATCAGCGTGACAACGGCGATCCGTAAGGTCATGGACGTCCTTCTTCTCTCATTTGGGTAGCGCTCTCTTGGTCAGCTCGTCGGAATTGCCAAGTTGGTGAGCATGGTCGGAAGGTCTTTGACGAACCAGTCGAGTTGAGCTTGCGGGTTCCCACCTGCGCCGCCGGCGGCCTCGATGATGATCTTGTCCGAGTACCAGAGGGGATGGCACTCGCTCAGGTCGCTGTGGCACCAGACCAGCACGGTGCCCCCGAGATAGGGGAACTCGGCGCTGACGCCATCGCCGTTAGAGATACTGCTGCTGTCCAGCGGTGCGCTTCCCGCGGCTCTCGCTCGGACCCAAACATTGATGGTGTTGGAGTAGCAGGTGATCGACGCGAGGCCAGCTTCAGCGGTGGTGTTGTAGAAGCTGTCGGTCGGCTCGACCGGATTGGCCAGCCCCGTGGTGACCGACTGCAGGCTGCCGAATGGGCAGGCGGACAGGTTGCCGCTCTCGGTGGACTCGACCGTCGAGTCATAGAACGGCTGGCGCGTCTGGGCGAATCCGACGTCCGCTCCCCCAGCAAGGTCAGCGCCCGTGTCGATCGCAACAGGCGCCGGGGCGATGAGCGCACCTGGGCAATCCACCGCGGCGCTAGACATCCAGACGACCGTTGAGCCAGGACCGTTGTCACAGCTGCTCACGAGGCCAGGCTCCACCTCCCTCGTCGCGAGCCAGAAGGCAGGTCCGGCCGCAAGCTCGCTCACTATGAGATCCGTATTGGCCTCCGTGTCCTGCGGGCCCAGTTCCACGACCTTGCTGGCGTCATAGGCAGCACCCGAGTCCAAGCCCTGCTCCGGCAAGAACGTCGGGATGAGGTAGACAAAGCAGAAGCCAGAGAGCGCACCTTGGGACACCTCCCAGATGTTGCCGAGGCCACGCTGCCCACACACCGCTGAATCTTCGGGAAAAGCGCCCGCAACTCCGAATGTCCGAAGGTTTCCGAGGGGAGCGGCTCGCCCCTCGGTCGTGTTGGTGATCTTCGCCGCGTAGGTGGCGGTGAAGGTCGCCTGCGCCCGACCGGGAGGCGACTGTGAAATGTCCTTTACGACGTCGCTGTAGGACAACCGGAACGAGACGTCATAGGTGTATCCCGCCTTGTCCGTCAAGCCAGAGATCTCCCCCGATATCGCCTGAGGGTTGGGCGCTGTGGACGGCTGCCCGAAGGTGAGATCAATGGTGAAGAAGTCCGTAGATGGGACGGCCACGTAGGGTTGTGCGGGCTTGGGCAATTTGTTGACGACCTTGACCGTGATCACGGTGCCGATCACCGCGAGCACCGCCACGAGGGCTGTGACGGCGATGATCCTGTTGCGCCTCGACGTGGACGGCGTGGAAGGGACGGACATAGCGAGCCTCTCGTGCAGCGTTCGGTGGCACGCTCCGACTTAGGGTCGGGGCAGGCGGGCAGGGCACCCACGCGGACTTTACCAATTCTTATTGGTTCCTACCAACTCTTATTGGCCCAACGCTTAGGTAATGGTTTCCGGGCCCGCAGCAAGCGCTAAGTGGCCCGATTTTGCCCAGGAGCTGGGGCTGAATCTACGTCGGGCACGGCACGCAAAAGACTTGACTCAAGAGCAGATGGCCGAGCTCGTCGGGATCTCGCTCTACGCCTACCAGCAGTATGAGCGCGGTGCCGCGACAAAAGATGGAACGGCCACCAACCCTCGACTCGCGACGTTATTAGCCATATGCCAGGCACTCGGGACGCCGATCCAGGACGTGCTCCCCGAGGTCCCGCAGCTAGTGCAGCCGCGCTAGGCCGATCGCCCGCATCGAGCAAGGGCGACCCCGCTGCACGGGTCGGTCCTGACCGCTGAATGGGTGCTGGGCTGCGACGGAGGATGGCCTACTCGCTTGTCGATGACAGCAATCCGAGAATGGCCGCCGCGAGAGCCTGATACGCATCCACCGTCGCCTCGTCGAGTCCTCTTTCAGGAATAGTTCGGGTGAGAGATGTCAGGTCCTCGAAGTCGGCTAGGGCGGATTCCAGCTCTGAGCTAGCGAGTCCAACTCCAACGAGCCGAGTTCTTAGCCCGTTGAGTGTGTCTATTTCGGCAACCTCAATTCCGCGTTCGGACGCGAAAGCCCGGACGCCTTGTTGCACCAATGAGTAGATCGCTGCCACACGAGCACCGGGACCAAGCACTCGCGCGCCTCCGAGAATCGCCGAAGCCGTGGAGGGAAGGGCTTCGATCGCGAGGGCCTCGGTCGACTCCGAGATGACAATTGCTTCGATTCTTTCAGCGGCGACGCTTCTGATTTTCGCGTTCACCTTACCCACGGTGAGATCGAAGTCATCGCCGGCTCGAATGCGTTTCTCGAAGCTCGCGCCCAACGATGCGATGTTCTTGGAGAAACGAAGCACGACAATCACGACCGCCGTTGGCCAGGCAATCGCGCCCAGGATAGAACCCAACGCGGTCAGCAGCGCCGCGATCTCAGCCAAGTCGAGCCCCGAGAGAGACAACCTTACGGCGGGCCACTAGACCTCGCCAGAGAGGAGAGCATTCAGTCGCGCGCGGTCAAGGCGCACTTCACCGGCATCAAGATTGCACTGTACGACACCTACTAAAGCAAGTGCAGATAGCCCATCGAGCAACTCCGGGCGCCTAAGTGCCGCGCGCTCCGCGTGATCGTAAATACCCTCCATCGCTTCCCAGCACTGGGAGGTCGAGAATATGTTCGATCTCGCCGAGGAAGCGAAGTACGCCATCAATTCGTCCTCGAGCAAGGGCGGTTTTGGAGCGAGTGCTAGTTCTTGGGTCTCACGTGTCTTCAATAGATCTTTCTGCACCATTATATACATACTCCGTATCTATTTGCAATCAGTGAGTGAGAACTATCGACTCGACGACATCCGGAAGGTAGGCGGCAACATACTTTGGGAAAGCCACCTTGAATTGCTCAAGGAGCGGCACCGTCTTCTTCGAATTCGCAAAGTCGTCTTGGTCGGGGAGCATGAAAAAAACGAAAAGCTGCGGGTAGGTTTCGGCGATCGCTGGGAGATGTGCCACCAACGAACTGATCTCCGAGATTCCGAACTTCTTTCCGAATCGGTAGATGTGGACGCCTGATGTTCCAGTTCGCACCGCCGAAGTGCGCTGGAATGACACGAGCCAAATGCCCTTCGTCAATGCGCCCGACAGCTTGGTGTTTTGACGTAAGTACTCGCGAAGGCGCATCTCTTCTCGACGTCGAGCGGTGGCATCTCGTCGATCGAACAACCATCGCGCGATTGTATTAAGCCCGACGGCTGGTGCCTCGTTGAGGTCGCTTAGTAGGGCCGTCAACGTCACCACCTGCCGACTCAGACGGCCAATGTCTCGCGCGGAGGCATCTTCGAGTTTCGCCAGCTCCAGGAACTCGCGACGGTTATCCCGAATCGCGGTGATCGTGCGAATCAACTCGGGAGCGATCTCTTCGGCAAACTCAACGTAGTGGTCCTCGGCCTTCCAAAGTGGAAGCCAGTTTTGAACTCGAAACTGCAGTGCCTGGACGAGAGCGTCAAGGCGAACGAGCTGGGTGGCAAAAGAACCTGCTCTCGTCTCGGCGCGGACAGCGCGAGCGAGCGAGGCGGCGTTGCGTAGCCATTCGTGGACCGTGGTGTCGTCCACCTCGGAGATCAGGCGTACTGCGTCGCGGTCTACCAGAGTCATCAGTTGCGTATTGGCGGTCTCCAAGGAGGTTTCGAGAAAGAGATCCTTCGAGATGTAGTTGAGATTGGGACGCAACCGGCGGAACTGGGCGAGGATGGCGCGATCACGGGGCGTCTCCGCGGTCGCACTTTCCAGCATCAACAGCTGTTCGACGGACTCCTCAAGCACCTTGTTCATGGCGACCACGCGGTGGTGAAAAAGAACCAGCTGGTAGTACCGAATTCGATTCGTGAGAAATGACTCGATGGCAGTTCGCGCTCGATAGCCATAGCCGATCGCCCAACCAAGTTTGGATTTTCCGGCGTGCGTTGGAATATCGGCCGGATGCATCTCGATCGACTGGAAAAGTCGATGATGGTCGATCGCGCCGAACTCGGTCCCGGCGCGATTCGCATCACGCATCAAATAGTCCACTCGATCAACGTCAATCTCGGCAGAAATCAACTCATGAAGGGCTTCTTGCCATGTATTCAGTTCACCTCCGCGGAGGATCAAACCGACAACATAGCGGGCGAAATCTGCTGTCGCGTCTTCCTCGATGTAGCTCAACAGTTGGAGTCCGACCAGCTCGTGAAAAGCAAACTTGGGCTCACTGCCGGCGACTCCGGCCGCTAGGGACTCGAGGAGCGTGCCGATGTTTGATTCCTCTTCGAGCCCGTCACCGTGCCCAACAAGTTGTTCAAGATTGCGCTCATAGAAACCTTCCAGAGCGTGGGAGAAGGGCGTGTGACCGAGATCGTGCAGAAGCGCTGCGGCGGAAATGGCCAAGCTCATTTCCGAAAAGAAGCTCGGACCAAAGTCGACAGGATTGCTCACCCAAGTTAGCGTGTGCGGATCGACCCGAGTTTCGAGCGAGTTCGACGCAGCTACCAACGTGGTACGCACGTCCTCCTTTAGCTTCTCTCGCTGTTTGGCCGTGAGCTTCGTCCAGATCTCCAGCCAAGCGGTTCCAGCAAGGTGCATCGAGCCAAGGCTGTGCTCAAACCTGGTCCCGGTAAGGGAGGGGTATTGTGATGAGGCCGTAGAAGTTTGAGCGATTCGGCGTAGTCGTTGGATGAACCTATGGTCGGCGAGCGAAATTAGCGCGTCAGGCATTACAACGTAACCGTGAACTGGGTCTCGAATGAGGTCGGCGTTCCGGGGATCACGGTGGTCTTCGGACGGATCCTCCGAACGCGAAGTCTCTTCGGGGATCTCTTCCATGCTTCGGGATAATATCTCAAGCATTCCCCAACTACGCGCATCGCCACAGTGAATGGACTTCAGGCGATCCGACGGTTCCCCTCTATTCGCATTCGCGCTTAAGTAGCGAGGTGCCTTGAGCACTCCATAGCGCTCGGCACAATGTGTCATTCCTCGGTGCGCAGCGACTCAAGAGGGGAACCAAGAAGGTTCGCCGGTCGCATGCATCGAGGAAGGAAGCTCACCCATGAGCGACACATCAACTGGCTTCGGATCGTCCTACGACCCCGGAGCCCAGATCAGGCCGCTGTCGGTTCGCATGACCGAAGACACCCGCGCACAGCTGGACATCATTGCCCAGCTCAACGAGCGCAGTGTGACCGAGGAAGTGCGCGAGGCACTCGAGCACTGGCTGGAACGAAGCAAGTCCGACCCCCAGGTGCTGAAAAGAGCATCCGCGGTGAAGGCGGAGATCGAGCGAGAAGCCGCCACCAAGCGCGGAGCAATCGCGGCGATATTCGACCAGCCGAAGGGCACACCTGCCAAGGAGTCGTCGACGGCTCCCGCTGGTCGCGCTCCGAAGGCATCGACGAGCGACTGATTCACGCCGACCTCCCTCCGATCCACGATCGAGGGAGGTCGGCACACTTTTGACGATCGGACTTCAAACGAGGCGCATCGTCGTAGCGTCGCTCAATACCAAACCGTCAACACGTTCACTGTCCTCAGATTGCCCGCGTCCTCGTCCCCCAATCGGATGGTGATTTTGTCACCGTCTCGCTTCAGAGTGCTTGCGGTGAGCGCACCCTCCGACGCAACGGTGATCCACTTCCCGTGGTCTTTCATACTGTCTGCACTTGAGATCCGCACCGGCATCCGGTCAGTTGCGCACGAGTAGGCATAGCTGAAACGCGCGTCGGTCAAAGCTTGAATACAGACGAAGTTTCTACCACTCTCGTCTTTCTCTTGGAGTTCAATAGCCCATGGGTACGCCTGCTGGTCTGCCTCTCCAACCCCAATGAGCTTCGCGGCTTGTTTGGCATCGAACCACGATTCTTCGACCTCACCCACTTTGTAGACATCGAAGTCGAAGATGACGCCTTCGCCGGTCGGCCGTGGGCAGACGACATACTGGGGATCTGGAAGTTCGAAGCACGGGTCGAGAACCAGCTGTGCGATAACACAAAGATGAGCGTCTTTTCGAAGAGTCGTGAGGGAGCTCTCCGCGCAGACGACTTTTAGTTCATCCGCCCGATCATCCAAGTTGAGCGTCTCTATGGCATTTGTGCTTGGGATATAAGTTCGGATGTCGGTTGCCCAATCGGCCCGCTGCGCAAGGAGGGTCGTCGTTAGCACCGCCACCAGCACTACAACGACGACCGAACCAGCACCCACGAGCCCGCGCCAAAGGCGCTTCCTCGATCGGATACGGTCGTTACTCGTTTTAGGGGGACGAACTGGCGAACTCGGTTTCCCCGCCGCGACACCAAGGTGTGTCTTCCGAAGTTGGACAATCCGACCCAAGTCCGATCCTATGCGATCCGTAATGTCTTCGAACTGAAGCGCAACTTCGAAGGCAGTCAAGAGCGCGGCCGCGATCTCGGCGCCCCGCTTGCCGGGATCGAGGTTCCTCGACGTGCCGAAACCGCCAGCTTCGGCTGCGATGTTCTTCCTGATTTGAAGAGCACCCGGGCCGGCAATGTCCTCAGCCACTAGCAACTGCTTGCCATGTTTTCTGAACGCCCCTAGTGGGCGCTCAGTCTGCGGGACGATGCCCTCGGTCGGATATTCGCCAAGACCGAGCAGGTGCTTGGCAGCAATGAGGGGGTACGCACGGCCTTGATACTTTGACGCGACGCTGGGTCCACGCCCTGAAGACGCAGCCAAGAAGACAACCGCAATCGTGAACTCGTAAACCGAAGCACCAGAAAGAACGCTGTCCAGTCGGTCGCCGAAGCGTGCCCTCGTCATGCCTTCAAGGACGGGTATCGGCACGTCCGGAACATGACGTTTCGCAACCCGCTTGAGCAGCAGCCCCAACTCGCCTGTGGCGGTATCCATGTGATGAGGATAGCCAGTCCCAGTCTTATTGACAAAACCTCATGTATGTGTTAATATTCATTGTGGGATGGCCCCCAAACAGCAAGGGAGGCCACCCATGTGGCTAAGCGGAAACGACTACGAGTTCGATGACGGCGTTCACCCATTCGGCAGATTCTTGGAATCAGCCGAATACCGGGATGCGCTCGACGAAAACAACGATGGCGAGGCAATCACGCTCTTCGGAGCAATTTCGCTGTGGCTGACGAACGGATCCGGACTGTCCTACTGTCCGACCTATGAATCGTTCCTGCTCACGATCATTTCGATCGTTGAAGCGTGGAGCGCGGGCGCACACTCCTTGATTGGAGGAGGAAACTTCCGCACAGAAGACGGCACACCTTGTGCCGTTGAAATGTGGACATCTCCAAAGAACGTGCCGATCGAAGAGATCTACGAACTGCCGATGCTGCACCGCGAGGTGTTCGAGCAGATCAAGAGCCTCAAACAGGACGAGGACCGAAGGGCTCTACTCGACGCTGTCGAGAAGCTCCAACCCTCCGAGTCCAGCAACCGATAACCAACTCGGGCCACCCAGGTCCCGCTCACACTGAGCGGGACCTTTTCCTTGTCCCACGAAGTCTTACGGGACTTCAACACGGGACTTGCGGGACCTGCTCTGCTGATCACTCCCGAAAGGAGCAGGCAAATGACCGACCACCCCACATGGCTTCTCGAGCTCATCGACACTCGAATTGCAGAGAACCTTGAGCGCGAGGCGCTGGAGCAGATCACCGACGAGTTCGGGACTCCGGACGTGATCTCGTGAAGCGCCTCAAGCAGCAAGACAATGAGGCCGCGACCCGAGCCGGAGACGACCTCCTCCGCTCAATCGCCGGCCTTCCCTCACGGTCGATACACGTCGGCCGCGATCAGTTTCGAAGCCGGGTCGTCCTGATCCAGCGCAATGAGTTCGGTCGGGTCGTTGGCTCAACCGAGCAAAACGAAGAGTTCGAACACACCTCGGTGGACGGCGACTTCTTCGAGTAACCCCACCCATCACGAAAGGAACTACCCATGGAAATCCTCATCCTGGTTCTTGTCTTGGCGGTCATCGTCGGCGCACCGATTCTGGTCGCCGTCATCCTGCACCACGTCACTAAACCCCTTGACCGAGCCGTCAGAAACCACCACATCGAGAAGCAGCTGCGGCAAGACGTCGCGGACGCCGAGGCCCAGGAGCGTGCCGCCCTCAAGCTGCTGCGCGAGCGAGGGCACTAGGCCGAACTGGCCAGGTGCGGCCGCCGTGGCCAGTTCCACAACACCCAGCTCTTAGTAGCCGCAGAACCGCCTTAGCGGGCGGCTGGACCCCTGTTCATCAGGCGTCTAGTCGCCCGTCGGCTCGCGCACTCAGGTCATCTCGAACCGACAGTTGGCGAGCCACCAAATCCGTCGTTTAGTAAGCGCGTTTCCCGGAGCAATCGCTCCCCCTAAGCACTGGAAACGAGAGGAGGCAAAGCCAATGACAAAGCAACCGAAACGATGGAGCACCATCCTGTTGGACTTCCCGGTCCCCAAGCAGGGCGGGGAGGCCTACTACCGAACCGAGACATTGGAGCGACTCAGCGAGTTCCCACTCGCCAACCTTGCCGCCGACTCGTGCCACGTATGGTGCTGGACGACTAATCGCTACATGGACTGGACGTGGCGTTATCTCGAGTCGCAAGGGTTCACCGTCCGCAGCCCTCTGACCTGGGTGAAGTTCCGTCTTGGGTTTGGTGGTCCCAGCTCTCTCAGAAACGCAACCGAGCACGTTCTTTTCGCCACTCGCGGACGTGCTCCCGTGCTCAACCGGTCTACGCCCAGCTGGTTTAACGCTCCCGTCGGAGCTCATTCGGAAAAACCTTCCGAACTGTACAAAATCATCGCCAGAGTGTCGCCGGAGCCTCGACTCGAGCTATTCGCCCGCCGCCAAGAGCCCGGTTGGGACATCTGGGGCGACGAATGCGAATCCACGATCGACCCCATACCCAACTGGCCTGTCCCGTCCGACTTCACAAAAGAAGAGGACACCCACCAATGAAAGGAACCAACTATGTCCAGCAAGAAATCACCGACCGAACGCCTCTGGCACGGCAGTCTGCTCGTGCTCGGCAGTGTCGTCGTTCTGAGTCTCGCCGTCCAGCTGCTCACCGGGATCTGGGGCTGGCTCGTCGTGGCTGGAGTGGCCGTCGCCCTGATTGGTCTGACGCGTCTCTGGCTGCACAGCCGCCGCAGCGGCTGGTAGGGGGTCTGAACTTCTTCTTCACTTGCTGCACGTCGCCGGTCGCCCTTGTCCTCGAGGTCATGGGCGTCCGGTCGCACGGGACGTCACCATGGATCTACTTGACGAGATGCCTTCAATCGTTCATACACATGGAGGGCACAAGCAAAATTTCAGCGCCGGGAAAGCGGGATGTCCCGCCACGGCTCAGGAGAAGCTCATGACGGGTGGGAGGAGAAAACCGCAGGGTTCAAAGCGGACGCGTGAGCGTCGTGTTTCGGTGCGCGCCATTCGCCGCGAGACCGTCGATGTCCACAAGCTCGCCCGCGCACTCATTGCCCTCGCTCAGGCCGAGGCGGAAGCCCAAGCGGACCACGAATCCAAGCCCGTTCACATTGAGGAGGCGAAGGATGCCTGAGCCAATCGTCTGGCGCGAAATGCACTGGCCCCATCCGCTAGACGGGGACCAGCTCCAGGCACTGCTGACGCGTCTCGCCGCAGAACCTCGTCGGCGTCCGCTCGTCTTCGAGGCCCGCGCCCAGAAGGGCATGATTCGCTACCTCCTCGGCGGCAGCGAGATTGTCCTCATCCGGACGACTCGCCTCTTCGAGGAACTGCTGCCGGGCACATCGTTCTCCGCGCGGGTCGAGCCCCGGACGCAGATTAGCCGTGGGGCTCGGCTTCAGGTGAAGCAGCAAGCCATCAGCCTCGACACCAGTTCCCCGATCACCAACGCTCGGGTGCTGCTCGAAGCTCTCGCCGCAGCTCGAAAGGCCGATGAGGAGACGACACTGCAGGTAGTTCTGGGACCGGGCATCTGGCCCCAAGCCGCTCGCGGGAAGATCAACGATCCGGGTTCAACCTGGCTCGATCTCCTTCTTCGAGGCAACCGCCCGGCTATGCCGTCGATGCAAGCGGACATCCGTGCCAAGCACGGACAGTTCGGTTTCCGCGCCATCGTCCGCGTTGGGGCAATCGCTCCGACTGAAGCCGCGCGGCGCACACTGATGCTCGGGCTGCAGTCCGCTGTGGGAACCCTTCGGGCGGCCGGCAATCGTGTGCATCTGGTGCGTGACTTCGACGGCGCGCTGGACGATGCTCGGCCGCCGCTGTCCTGGCCAACCCGGCTGACCACCTCCGAAATTGCCGCCTTGCTCGTACCGCCCCTCGGCAAAGAGGCGTTGCCCGGTCTACCTGCACCTCATCCCAAACTTCTGCGACCGCCGACGTTCTACCGCGAGCCCAACGACACGTTCGCGATCAGCACGGCGCCCGGCCCGGAGGTGAAGTTGGGGGCGGACATCGAGGGACGGCTTCAGCACACCGTGTTCCTCGGTGGGACTGGCTCCGGCAAATCGACAGCGATGCTCCACCTCATCAGAGCTGACATCGATGCCGGTCGCTCGGTCGTCATCGTGGATCCAAAGGATCTCGTCGGCGACGTCCTAGCCCACATCCCGACGTCGCGACTTGATGACGTCGTCGTCATAGACCCAACCTCGGCAACCAACGTCGTCGGTTTCAACCCCCTACTGGCCTCATCAAATTCAAGTCCGGAACTAGTGGCCGACAGCATCCTCGCAATCTTCAAAGACCTGTGGCCGTCGGCCTTCGGCGGCAGAACGACCGACGTGATGCACGCAGCGCTCCTGACGCTGGCCCATCACGGCAGAGCCTCCCTGGTCTGGCTGCCAATGCTGTTCTCAGACCCGATCTTCCGACGTTCGCTGACGAGCAAGCTCAATGATCCGATCGGGCTCGGCTCATTCTGGCAACAATTCGAAAGCCTCACACCGGCACAACAAGCGATGGCAATTGCCCCCAGCATGTCGCGCCTGCGCCAGCTCCTCATGCGACCCTCGCTCAGAGCCACCATCGGGCAAGTCGAACCGAAGTTTCAACTCGGCGACATCTTCACCAAGCCGCGGATCGTCGTGCTCGCCTTGAACAAGGGAAGGACCGGGCCTGAGGCCGCGAAGCTCCTCGGTTCATTGTTCGTCTCGCAGTTCTGGCTCGCGGCGCTGGAGCGTGCCTCGGTACCGAGGTCAGAGCGAGTGCCCGTGAGCATCTACGTAGACGAGATGCAGGACTACCTTCGGCTTCCCATGGACCTCTCGGAAGCGCTTAGTCAGGCCCGTGGTCTCGGGGTGGCGTGGGCGCTCAACTTTCAGTACCGATCCCAGATGCCGAGAGAACTGCTCTCGGCCATCGATGCCAACGTCCACAACCAGATCGTGTTCCGGCTTGACGCTGAGGACGCAGCCTCGATGGCCAAACGAGCACCCGGCCTGGAGGCGATCGACTTCGAGTCGCTGCGCACCTACGAGATCTACACCCGCCTCATGAACGACGGCCAACAGACCGGCTGGATCTCCGGTCGAACTCTGACACCGCCGAAGCCACTCAGCGACGAGCTCGACATCCGAGCCCGCAGCCAAGCCCGCTACGGCAGCACCCCGACGGCTGCCGACCTTGGCCTCGCCGAAACCTCAGACGACAGCACCAACGACGATCCCCTCGGCCGGAAGAAAAGAGGCCAATCTTGAGGGGGAAGCTGACGATGCCAACCCGTCGGATCGGGCGTCGGATCGCGTCGCTGAAGACAGCCGAAGTCCGCCGGAATCACGGGCATCTGGCACACATAAGGGAAACGACTGACCTCCGTCTTCGGAGGTTCCTATGATCGACGACCGTGTCAGCGCCAAGGAACTCGAACGTATCCAGCAACGGCTGTCGGAACGTGATCTTGCGATCCTTCGAGCGGTGAGCGATCACCAGTTCATGACCACCCGGCAAATCCAACGACTCCTCTTCCATGCCCACCAGAATGAACCTGCTGGCATCCGAGCCACTCTCCGGGTGCTCTCACGGCTGATCGACCACCGCGTCCTGACCTGCCTGGAGCGACCCATCGGCGGAACCCGCGCCGGGTCCAGCGCCTACGTCTGGTGTCTCGACGTCGTCGGCGATCGGCTAGCCCGAGCAGAGAGTGGCGGCTCGCGTCGACGCTTCTACCAGCCGTCCTTGACCTTCCTCGGCCACAAGCTGGCCGTGGCCGAGAGCCGGGTCGTTGTCGAGGAGACCGTCCGAACCCACGGTATGGAACTGCTATCTCTGGAGATCGAGATGCAGTCCTGGCGCCCATTCCTCGGGGCCGGTGGGCAGACCATCAAACTCAAGCCAGACCTCAGCCTCGTGACGGCGAGCGCCGAGTTCGAGGACTCCTGGCTCATCGAGGTTGACCTCGGCAGCGAATCATTCCGCACGCTGATCGAGAAGTGCTTCCTCTACGACGCATATCGGCGGACCGGGCGAGAGCAAGCCGCCCATGGTGTCTTCCCGCGCGTGCTGTGGATCATGCCGACCTCGTCGCGCGCTGACCAGCTTCGCAACCACATCGCTCACACCAAGACCCTCGATACGAGGCTGTTCACAATCATCACGCCAGATCAACTGCCGAGCGTGATCGCCGAGGCTGTCGCATAAGCCCGCGGCCCACCGACCACCAGCGCACCCTGCGTCTGGTCATAGACCCCACACAACTAAATAGTGACTGCATCCGTCCAGATGCAGCAGCCATCGAAAGGAGGCACCCATGACCATCGAGTCAATCTATGAAAACCACTACCTAGGAGAGACCTACCGGACAGGGGTCGCCTACTTGAGGGCGACCAGTCCGAGAGACGACCGAGCACCACGCAAGATGGGCCAAGAATCGCTTGAACAGCAGCGACAGATGATCGCAGAAGCCGCCAGAGGCGAGCAGACGATCATCGTCGCGGAGTTCATCGAGTACGGCACTGAGCGAGGTCTTCGACCGGCCTTCAAGCGATTAACCGCCTTCGCCGAGGAAACCCACGTCCAGAACGTTCTTGTAGTGCATGAGAACTTTCTAGATCACCGAGGGAGATGGTTCAGCTACTTGTTGAGCTACCTCAACGAATGCCATCTCAACCTCGTCCTGGCCGAGAACTGAACCGGACCTGCCGACCGCGCTTTCCAGCAATGGCCCGCGCGGTCGGCAGCACCAAGCACCAAGGCGCTCGCGCCACACAAACGAAAGGAGGTGTTTCATGACCGAACACGAACCAACAACTAAGAACCCGGAGGGCTGGCCACCCCGCACGCCGCTAGAACAGCTTCCGATCACCGACACTGATCCGGTCGTCCTCGAGCGCTGGGACGAAGGCCTCCGCGAATGGCGCGACGCCTTCGTCGCCTACACGTCACTCGGACGACCCGAGCTCCACACACCTGATGTCCTGACGCACTTCGAGAAGACCTACTACACCAGCGCCGAATCGCTCCAAGCGCTGGTCGATGATCACCTGCACACTTTCGGCCTGACGGAGGCCCTACGCCGCTTCAGACAAGAGCAAAGCATCAGTGTGGACTGGCTCAAGTGGGACTACGAGGTCGTGCTTCAGCAGCTTCGGATGATGCTCGACATCGTGGAAGAGGGAGGACGAATCCATGCCTTCAGCAAGTGAAATCGACCCCTTAAGTGGTGAATTCCACTACAGAAAATCGACCCCCGTTGTTAAGTCCACAACACCGCCGGAAGACCCCCAAAAGACTGGACCGCCTGGCCCTTCGGAGGTACAGTCCGGAGGCCATACTCGGGCCGCAGGCCCGAGCGAAAGGGTTAATGGCAGAGAGGAATACCCCATGACCGACTTGGTTTCAACATCATCACAGCTGACTGCAATCACCGGACTTGAGCATCTGACGCGGAGACACGAGCTGCTCACGGAGCGAGAGTCGATCGACTCGAACCAAGCGTTGGTCTACTTGCGAGTTTCGACCTTGCGGCAGATGAACACCGCAGCCGATATCGATGCCGACGGAAACAGCATCGCCACGCAGCGCGAGACCGTCCTGAAGAAGGTGGCAGCCCTAAAGACCACCGTCGCGCGGGAGTTCGTGGAGCCAGGGACTTCAGCCCAGACGATCGCAAAGCGGCCCGTCTTCAGAGAAATGCTTCGCTACGTCGATGAACATCCTGAGATCGGGTACGTGGTGATCTACATGCGATCGCGCGTCTTCCGCAACTTCACCGATGCTGCAATCACCAAGCGTGCTCTGCTCGAGAAGGGCGTTCGTCTCGTATCGGCCAAGGAAGAGTTCGGCGACGGCTACATGGGTGATGCAATGGAAGCCATCACCGACATCATGAACGAAGTGCAAGTCCGACAAAGCGGCGAGGACATCAAAGTCAAGATGCGCCACAAGGCGGAGAGTGGCGGCACCGTCGGTCGCGCTCGCCTTGGCTACCTCAACGTTCGAAAGGAGTTCGACGGCAGGCTCGTGAATACCATTGACGTCGATCCCGTTCGTGCCCCGCTAGTTCAATGGGCGTTTGAAACATACGCAACCGGTGACTGCACGCTCACGCAGTTGCAAGCGGCGTTGGCAGACCAAGGCCTCACGACCCGACCTTCAGCTAGCCGACCAGCCCGCCCTCTGTCAGTGAGTCAATTGAGCGTGATCCTTCACGATCCGTACTACACCGGCGTCATGCCTTTCAAAGGCGACCTCTATCCGGGGCGCCACCAACCGCTCATCTCGAAAGAACTATTCCTTCGAGTTCAGGGGGTACTCGCTGAACGAGCCAAACGAGGACAGCGAGATCGAGTTCACCACCACTATCTGAAAGGCCTGCTGTTCTGCGAACGCTGCAAGACAGAGGGCAGAACTAGTCGCCTGATCTATACGGAGGTGAATGGCAACGGCGGGACCTATGAGTACTTCGTCTGCCGATCGGGCCTTTGCAACCTGGGGTCACTGCCTCGCGGTGAGG
Source organism: Rhodoglobus sp. (assembly GCA_965227655.1). GTDB lineage: Bacteria > Actinomycetota > Actinomycetes > Actinomycetales > Microbacteriaceae > Rhodoglobus. The sequence goes on from OZ245765.1 coordinate 527,781, forward strand.
TGGAGGCGGCGGTCGCCCAGCGCTTCGCCATGCTGGAGCTTCCGAGCGACTTCATCTCCATGGTTCGTGAAGAGATCATGTCCGTTCTGGAGAACAGCCAAGAAGCTGATCTACAGATGCGGGCAAGCCTTCGCAAACAGCTCGCCAAGCTCGATGCTCGCGAGGACCAGTTTCTTGATCTCGCGGCCGATCAGGAACTATCGACGCAGAAGCTCAAGGAACGCATCCGATCAATCAAACTTGAACGCGCAAACATCGAGGAACGACTTGGTCGAACCGATACTCAGATTGCACGAGGGGCGAAGACACTGCTCGCCTACCTCGAGCTTTTGGCTGACCCAGGAAATCTCTACCGGAACTCCGTGGATGGCGTTCGTAGGCAACTGCTTGAAGCCTTCTACTCAGAACTGTTCGCAGACGAGGACACAGACAGCATCACGGTTCGAGCAGTCCAACGGCCAGTAGTCGCGGAGCTGCAGGAGGCCGTCCGGGCTCTCCGGGATCAAGCAGCTGCTGCCAATGCAGCCGTAAAAGGAAGTAGCCTCCGTTCTTCAACGGAGGCTACTTCTGTTGTCTCAACTTCTGTCGCTTTACTCGCTGGCCACTTTCGTGGCCTTGGTTTGAATAAGGCGGCTTTGGTCGGGCTGACAGGATTTGAACCTGCGACCCCCTGACCCCCAGTCAGGTGCGCTACCAAGCTGCGCTACAGCCCGTGACAACTCGAATAGCTTAGCGTGTTCGCGAGGGGCGAAAGGCCAGCACGTGTTTCGAACTAGAACAATGTCGGTGGGATACGCGAGTATGTGGACAACGTTTACTTCCGCGCGGGCCGGGTCGCTCGCAAACTCCACAACCTTGCGACGGGAACCTCTTTGTCTGACATCAGTGTGACCACAGCACCACCGGAAGCCGCCACCGACCACGGTCGGCGCAACAAGCTCGTCATCAACCTCATGCTCGCCGCCACCTTCGTGGTGTTCCTGAACGAGACGATCATCAGTGTCGCTATCCCTGCGGTGATGGCAGACCTCAAGATTCCCGCGAGCACCGCGCAGTGGCTCACCACGGCCTTCATGCTCACCATGGCCGTCGTGATCCCGACTACCGGATTCCTCATGCAGAGGCTCAACACGCGCACCGTGTTCATCCTCGCCATGAGCCTGTTCACGCTCGGTACGGCGATCGCCGCGATCGCCCCCGGCTTCGAGATGCTCCTGCTCGGCCGCGTCGTTCAGGCCAGCGGCACCGCGATCATGATGCCGCTGCTCATGACGACGGTCATGACACTCGTTCCGCCGCACGAGCGCGGCAAGACGATGGGCAACATCTCCATCGTCATGTCCGTTGCACCCGCTCTCGGCCCGGCCATCGGTGGGGCTATCGTGCAGGGGCTGCACTGGCGCTTCATCTTCATCATCGTGATCCCGATCGCCGTTGCCGCTCTCGTGATCGGGGCGCTTCGCGTGCAGAACGTCACCGAGCCGCGCGCTGTGCCGCTCGACGTGCTGTCGGTCATCCTGTCCGCGTTCGCCTTCGGCGGGCTCATCTACGGCCTGTCGAGCCTCGGCGAGGCTGCCTCCGGCGAGGCGCCTGTCGCGCCGTGGATCCCGCTCGTCGTCGGTGGGGTGTCGCTCGTGCTGTTCATCGTTCGACAGCTTGTGTTGCAGCGCGCAGACCGCGCATTCCTCGACCTGCGCACCTTCACGTCGCGGGGCTTCACCGTGGCGATCGTCCTCATGGTCATCATGATGGGTGCCCTGTTCGGCACCGTGTTCCTGCTGCCGATCTACACGCAGAAGGTGCTCGGCATCGAGCCCGTCCTGAGCGGACTCCTGCTGGTGCCCGGCAGCCTGCTCATGGGTGTCGCCGGCCCGTTCATCGGTCGCCTGTACGACAAGGTCGGCCCACGAGTGCTGATCGTTCCCGGCGCCGTCGTCGTGAGCGCGGCACTCTGGGGCTTCTGGGCACTTCTCGGTGAGGGCACGCCGTGGGGAGTCGTGCTCGGCCTGCACATGCTGCTCAGCGTCGGGCTCGCCTTCATGTTCACGCCACTCTTCACGTCATCGATGGCGGCGCTCAACCCGCGCCTGTACTCGTACGGCAGCGCGACCATCGCCACGGTGCAGCAGCTCGCGGGTGCCGCAGGAACGGCGCTCTTCGTGGCGCTCTTCACCATCGGCACGCTCGCCGCGGGCAGCAACCCCGACGGCTCCGCAGCGGAGGCCGTCGGCGTGCACAACGCGTTCATGGCAGGAGCGTTCATCTCGCTGCTCGCCATCGTCGCAGCGTTCTTCGTGCCGAAGCCCGTCGAGTTCGACCACGCAGGTGCCGAGGGCGCCGGCGAGTGGAGCGGCGGGCACTAAGCCCGGTCAGGCCAGCTGCGCTCGCAACGCGGGCCAGCTGGCCGCGAATCCGGGATGCAGCGGCAGGGCATCCACGTCGGCAACAGCCACCCACGCAAGAGCCTCGCTCTCGGCATCGCCGATCACGGGAACGAACTCCTCGAGCGCCTCGGCGATCACCGTCGTGTAGGTCCACACCTCGCGGTCGAGCACGCTCGACGAGATCACGCGCAGCAGCTCGGCGGGCACACCCGCCTCCTCGTTGGCCTCACGGAACGCCGCATCCACCGCGCTCTCGCCCTCCTTGCGCGCACCACCGGGCAGACCCCAGGTGCCACCGAAATGGCTCCACTCGACGCGGTGTTGCAAGAGCACGCCGGCCGTGCGGTGCCACACGAGGAGGCCCGCAGCGCCGTAGGTACCCCAGAACCGCTCGCCGTTCGCACCGAACACCCACGCGTCGCCCTTGTCATGGGGTCGACGCGGCAGGTCGTTCGGCGGCGGAGTCACTGGCGGGCCGGTCCTAGCGCTTGCGCTTCTCGCGCACGCGCATGTTGACGTTGATGGGGCTTCCCTCGAATCCGAAGATCTCCCGCAGACGACGGGTGATGAACCTGCGGTACTGCGGGTCGAGGAATCCGGTCGTGAACAGCACGAACGTCGGCGGGCGCGAGGCGGCCTGCGTTCCGAACAGGATGCGCGGCTGCTTGCCACCGCGAACGGGGTGCGGATGCTCGGCGGTCAGTTCCGCGAGGAGCGCGTTGAACTTGCCCGTGGGGATGCGCGTGTCCCACGACTCGAGCGCGAGCTCGAGGGCGGGGACCAGCTTCTCCAGGTGACGACCGGTCTTGGCCGAGATGTTCACGCGCGGAGCCCAGGCGACGTGCGAAAGATCCTGCTCGATCTCGCGCTCGAGGTAGATGCGGCGCTCGTCGTCGAGGAGGTCCCACTTGTTGTACGCGAGAACGAGCGCGCGGCCCGATTCGAGCACGAGGTCGACGATCTTGAGATCTTGCACGCTGATCGGCTGCGAGACATCAAGCACGACGACAGCAACTTCGGCCTTCTCGAGAGCCGCTGAGGTGCGCAGGGTCGCGTAGAAGTCGGCGCCCTGGGCGAGGTTCACCCGACGGCGGATGCCCGCGGTGTCGACGAAGCGCCAGAACTTGCCGCCCAGCTCGATCTGCTCGTCGACGGGGTCGCGCGTGGTGCCGGCGAGCTCGTTGACGACGACGCGCTCCTCCCCCGCGGTCTTGTTGAGCAGGCTCGACTTGCCGACATTCGGGCGGCCGAGGATAGCGACGCGGCGCGGACCACCCACCTCCTCCTTGGCGACTGCCGAGATCTCGGGCAGAACGGTGAGCACGTGGTCGAGCAGGTCAGCGACTCCCCGTCCATGCACGGCGGACACCGGCCACGGGTTACCGAGGCCCAACGACCACAGCACGGCGGCCTCGGGCTCCTGGCGAACGTCGTCGACCTTGTTGGCGACGAGCATCACCGGCTTCTTGGTGGCACGGAGCATCCGGACGACGTGCTCGTCGGTCGCCGTCGCGCCGACAGTGGCATCGACGACGAAGAGCACGGCGTCGGCGAGATCGATGGCGACCTCGGCCTGGGCCGCGACCGACGCGTTGATGCCCTTGGCGTCGGGCTCCCATCCGCCGGTGTCGACGATCGTGAACTTGCGGTTGTTCCACTCGGCCTTGTAGTTGACGCGGTCGCGCGTGACACCCGGAGTGTCTTGCACTACCGCCTCACGACGGCCGATGATGCGGTTGACGAGCGCCGACTTGCCGACGTTCGGGCGGCCGACGATCGCGAGCACCGGCAGCGCCGGGAGATAGACGATGGCGTCGGGGTCTTCGGTTGCGGAGTCGAGGATGCCCAGGTCCTCGTCGTCGAGCTCGTACTCGGCGAGGCCCTGGCGCAGGGCGCTGGCGCGCTGCGCGGCCTCCTCCTCGTCGATCCCCCGCACACGCTCGGCGAGCGCGGTATCGAGCTCGGGGAAGTCATCCTCGTCGGCCATGGTGTTCCTTAACGTTTTTACATGCTTGAGTGCACGAGACTCACGACAGCCTCTATGGTCTGTTCGAAGTCGAGATCGGTGGAATCGATGGTGGTCACACCATCTGCTGCGTTCATGAAGTCCACGACGCGCGAATCCTGCGCGTCGCGGCTTCTGAGGGCCTCTGAGGTTGTCGATGCGTCGACACCCGTCAGTTCTGCGGAACGCCTGCTCATTCTAGCTTCCTCGGATGCCGTCAGCAGAATCCTGACCGGGGCATCGGGTGCGACGACCGTGGTGATGTCACGCCCCTCGACGATGATCCCGGGCTTCTTCGACGCCGCAATGATGCCGCGGAACAGCTCGACCATGTGCTGGCGAACCTCCGGAACGCGAGCGACGGCGCTCACGATCTGGGTCACGCGCGGCTCACGGATGTCTTCTGTGATGACGTCCCCGCCGACGCGCACGAAGTAGTTGTCGGGGTCAGTGCCGATGGTGTACTCGAAACGCGGAAGCTCCTCGCCGATGTCGCTCGGGTCGAGGGTGTCGACACCGACCTCGAGGCAGTGCCACGCGAGTGCACGATAGGCGGCCCCCGTGTCGAGGTACTCGAACCCGAGGACGCGCGCGGCCGCCTTGGACACGCTCGACTTGCCGCTGCCCGCAGGCCCGTCGATGGCAACAGTGATGGTCATGCGAATGCTCCAGCTATCTTCCAGCCCCGGCTCTCGAGTTCACGGGCAAGGCGCTCTTCCACCTCGGGCAGCACGGATATCTCCGCAAGACCGATCTGGGCGCCGGGCGAGTGTTCGAGCCGGAGGTCTTCCATATTGACTCCCGCCTCACCGATCTCGGTGAGGAGGCGGGCGAGTTCGCCGGGCTTGTCGTCGACCTTGACGACGAGCTGGCTGAAGTGGCTGGCCTGGCCGTGCTTGCCGGGGATGCGCGCCACGCCGGCGTTGCCCCCCGCCAGCGTCTCGGCGATAGTGCGGCGGGCCCCCGGTGCCGTGGGGTCGTCGAGTGCGGCCAGTACCGTGTCGAGGTCGGAACGCAGCGCCCGCAGAATCTCCGCGACCGGCGCGGCATTCGCACCCAGGATCTGCACCCACAGCTCCGGATCGCTCGACGCGATGCGGGTGGTGTCGCGCAAGCCCTGGCCGGCGAGGGCCACCGCGGAGTCCGCGGCCCCACCCAGGCGCCGCGCGAGGAGGCTCGAGACCACCTGCGGCGTGTGCGACACGAGGGCCACGTTGCGGTCGTGCTCCGCGGCATCCATCTCGATCGGTAGGGCGCCGAGGTCGAGTGCAAGCTGCTCAACGGCGGCCGCGCGGCGGTAGGTGATGGCGTCGTGGCCGGCAATGACCCACGGACGGCCGATGAACAGGTCGGCGCGAGCCGAGATGGCACCGCTGCGCTCACGTCCCGCCATAGGGTGCGAGCCGATGTAGCGGCTGAGGTCCGCTCCCGCCGCGCGCAGCTCCTCGAGCGGCGCGACCTTCACGCTCGCGACATCGGTGACGAGGGCGGCGGGATGCGCGGCAAGTTCCGCCGCGACCACGCGAGCCGTGACATCCGGGGGCACGCACACGACCACCAGTTCCGGCAGGTCGCCGGGGACGGCCCGGCGCCCGGCACCGTAGTCGATGGCGAGATCGAGGCTCGCGGGCGAGCTGTCGTCGAGGATGACATCCACCCCACGCTCGCGCAGGGCGAGGCCCATGCTCGCGCCGAGCAGGCCGGTTCCGACGATGCGGACGGGCCCGGCTAGTCGCCGATCACTCACCCGCGCCCTCTTCCTCACTCGATTCCCCGCCGTTGCGCGAGATCGTCAGCAACTCGCCGAGCTCCACTTTAGTGAGATCGCGCACGCGCCCGACGGGCAGAGTTCCCAGGTGCAGGGGGCCGAACTGGCGGCGCACCAACTCCAGGACCGGGTGACCCACCGCGTCGAGCATGCGCCGCACGATGCGGTTGCGGCCCGAGTGCAGGGTGATCTCGACCATGGATGCTCCGCCCGACGCCGCTCCGAGCATCCGGGCCTTGTCGGCGACGATGAAGCCGTCCTCCAGCTCGAAGCCCCTAGTGAGCTTGCCGATGGTCTGCGCGGAGACGGATCCGGACACCTTCGCAATGTAGGTCTTCGACACACCGAACGACGGATGCGCCAGCACGTGTGCGAGGTCGCCGTCGTTGGTCAGTACGAGCAGGCCCGAGGTGTTGGCGTCGAGGCGGCCCACGTTGAAGAGCCTCTCGTCGTACTCCCTGGTGAACTCGCGCAGGTCGGGCCGGCCGTTCTCGTCGGCCATCGAGCTCACGACGCCCACGGGCTTGTTGAGCATCACGTAGCGCTTGCTCGTGTCGGTTTGCACAGCTGTGCCGTCGACCGTGATGAGGTCGGTCGGCAGCACCCGCCTACCGGGTTCGTCGACGACGACGCCGTTGACCGTCACGCGCCCCTGGGCGATGAGATCTTCCGAGACGCGACGGGAGGCCACTCCCGACGCCGCCATGACTTTCTGGAGGCGCTCCCCCTCGGGGTTGGTGTCGCCGAAAGCACTAACGTCGCTCATCGAATCCGTCCGATCCGTCTTCGAGGAGCGGCGAGATGTGCGGAAGCTCCTCGATCGAGTTGATGCCGAGCTGCGTGAGCAGCAGGTCCGTGGTCTCGTAGTGGATGGCGCCCGTCTCGTTGTCGGTGAACGCTTCGGTAATGAGCCCGCGGCCGAGGAGCGTGCGGACCACAGAGTCGACATTGACGGCCCGGATCGACGCGATAGCACCGCGGCTGATGGGCTGCTTGTAGGCGATGACGGCGAGAGTCTCGAGAGCCGCCTGGCTCAGGCGGGTCGGATTCTGCGTGAGCACGAAGTCGCGCACGAGGTCGTCGTGCTCGGGCCGCACATAGATGCGCCAACCCCCGCCGACTTCGCGCAGCTCGAAACCTCGGCGGATCGATCCGTCGACCCCGTCGTAGTCGGCAACGAGGCGCTCGATGGTCTGCCGAACGGCGGGAACCGGAGCGTTGACCGCCGTCGCGAGGGAGACGAGACTCTGCGGTTCGTCGGCGACCATGAACACGGCCTCGAGCGCGCGCTCAAGATCGGTGATGGTGCGGGTGGGAGCCTCTTCGGTCTCCGCGGTGTCAGTTTCCATAGTCGGTTCCCAAATTGGCAAGGCTATCGTCCGACCAGTGCTCGGCGGACCAGTGGATGGTGAGTTCCCCCAACGGCTCGAGCTGCTCGAAACCCACGAACGCCCCGCGGAAGAGTTCGAGGATGGCGAGGAAGCGCGCGATGATCACGCCCTTCTGGTCGGCGCCGGCGATGAGTTGGCGGAAGGTCAGGGGCTCGCCGCGCCGCAGCAGCGCCACGACGTGCGCGGCCTGTTCGCGGATCGAGACGAGCGGGGCGTGGAGATGATCGAGGCCCACCGACGGGATCTCGCGCGGGGCGAAGGCGAGGGCCGCGATCGCAGCGAAGTCCTCGACGGTCAGTGTCCAGACCAGCTCGGGAGTCTGCTTGCGGTACTTCTCCTCGAGCCGCACCGCACGGAAGTGCCGGGTCGATTCGGCCTCCAGATGGCCGGAGAACCACGTGGCGGCTTCCTTGAACGCGCGGTACTGCAGGAGGCGGGCGAAGAGCAGGTCGCGCGCCTCGAGCAGGGCGACATCTTCCGCGTCCACGAGCTCGCCCTGCGGCAGCAGCCCCGCGACCTTCAGGTCGAGGAGCGTTGCCGCCACGACGAGGAACTCGCTGGCTTGGTCGAGCTCGGCATCCGAATCGAGCCCGCGCAGGTAGGTGATGAACTCGTCGGTGATCCTCGAGAGCGACACCTCGGTGATGTCGAGCTCGTGCTTGGTAATGAGGGAGAGAAGGAGGTCGAATGGTCCATCGAAATTGGACAGCGAGACGGAGAAGCCCGTGGCTTCCGATTCGATCTGCTCCACGTCGCTAGGCGACGGAGCCACGATAGATCAGTTCTCGCGCCAACTGGCGGTAGGCCTCTGCCGCGCTGTGGTCGGGCGCGAAGGTCGTGATGGGGGCGCCGGCCACGCTCGCATCCGGGAACTTCACCGTGCGACCGATGACCGTCTCGAGCACCTGGTCGCCGAACGTCTCGACGACGCGCTCGAGCACCTCGCGGGAGTGGAGGGTGCGGGCGTCGTACATGGTCGCAAGGATACCGTCGAGTTCGATCGCCGGATTGAGGCGATCACGCACCTTGTCGATGGTCTCCACGAGAAGGGCCACACCGCGCAGCGCGAAGAACTCGCACTCGAGCGGAATCAGCACGCCGTGGGCAGCGGTGAGGGCGTTCACCGTCAGCAGGCCGAGCGACGGCTGGCAGTCGATGAGGATGACGTCGTACTGGTCGCTCACCTTGCGCAGCACGCGGGCGAGGATCGTCTCGCGAGCCACCTCGTTGACGAGGTGCACCTCAGCCGCCGAGAGATCGATGTTCGCCGGGATGACGTCGAGGTTGGGAAACTCGGTGTGGACTATCGCCTCTGCCGGGTTCTTGATGGTGCCGAGCAGCAGGTCGTAAATCGTCGGCACGTCGTGAGTGGGAACCCCCAGGCCCGCCGAGAGGGCACCCTGCGGGTCGAAGTCGACGGTGAGCACCCGACGGCCGTACTCGGCGAGAGCAGCACCCAAGTTGATGGTGCTCGTCGTCTTGCCGACGCCGCCCTTCTGGTTGCTCATCGAGATGATGCGCGCGGGGCCATGGCCCTTCAGGGGCGGCGGGGGCGGGAACACAGTCTGCCTGCGACCCGTCGGCCCGATAGCCGGAGCCTCGAGCCCGGCGAGTACTGCCGCGTCTTCTCTCTGGGCCGTCATAAATCGAGTGTACGGCGGGAGATTTGCCGCCCCGGCCCGCGACGCGTCTCCCGGCCCCGGTTCGCCTCGACCAGAGGTTGAAGGTTCGAGGCCCTAGCGCGCCCTCGGGTGGGCCGCCGTGTACATGTCGCGCAGCGTGTCCGCGGTCACCATCGTGTAGATCTGGGTGGTCGCGACCGACGAGTGGCCGAGCAACTCCTGCACGACGCGAACGTCGGCGCCGCCCGCAAGCAGGTGGGTCGCGAACGAGTGGCGGAAGGTGTGCGGTGAGATCTCGATTCCGAGATTCGCCTTCTCGGCGGCCGCCCGGATGATCAGCCACGCGTTCTGGCGCGACACCCGCTGCCCGCGCGCCCCGAGGAACAGGGCCGGAGTCGCAGTTCCCCGCACCGAGAACGCCGGCCGCGCCCGCACGAGGTACGCGTCGATCGCCGCCCGCGCGAAACGTCCCACCGGGACTATGCGCTGCTTGCTCCCCTTGCCGAACAGGCGGACGATATCGCCATCCACGAGATCGTCGACATTCAGTGCGACGGCCTCCGAGACGCGGGCACCCGTCGCGTAGAGGAGCTCGAGCAGGGCCCGGTCGCGCAGCGACTGGAGATCGTCGCCGCCCGCGGCGTTCAGCACCGACTCCATCTGTTCGATCGAGATCGCCTTCGGCAGACGCATGGCCAGTGTGGGCGGCTTGGTGTCCGCTGCGACATCGACGGGCACGAGCTGCTCGTCGACGAGGAACCTGTGGAGACTGCGGACCGTCGACAGCATTCGCGCCACCGACGAGGCGGCGAGAGGCCGGTCGGAGCGCGTGCGCAGGTCGTGGACGAAGGCTGCGACATCCTGCGGGCCGATGCCCTCCGGAGTGAGCACGCCGCGTTTCGCCAGCGACTCGGAGTAGCTCGACAGGTCGCGCCGGTACGCCTCGAGGGTGTTCGCGGAGAGCCCGCGCTCGATCGAGACGTGCCGCAGGAAGCGGTCGATGGCGACCGTGAGGGAGATCGACTCCCCCATGATCACCGCTCTGACGGATGCCGCGGCCACGGCGCGTTCGGATCCCCGAGGATCGACCATCCCCGAGCCCGCCCGGCCGAGGCGCTGAGGGCGGCGATCGCGAGGATCGAGTTCTGCACGTCGCGGGAGAGAACGGCATCGACGACCTCGTCGAGCGGGACCCAGCGGACTTCGATGCCCGCCTCCTCCTCCGTGCGCGCGAAGGTCGTGGTCGCTGCGCTCACGCCGCGCGCGAGGTACACCCGCAGCACCTCGTTGCTGCCGCCGGGGCTCGTCATGAACTCGGTGAGCAGGCTCCAGCTTTCCGCAACGAGGTCTGCCTCTTCCGCGAGCTCGCGCTGCGCTGCGGCAAGCGGCGACTCGCCGGCGAAGTCGAGGAGCCCCGCGGGCAACTCCCAGTCGCGCATCCGGATCGGGTGGCGGTACTGCTTGATGAGCAGGATGCGGTCGCGCTCGTCGAGGGCGAGCACGGCAACCGCGCCCGTGTGGTCCATGTACTCGCGAGTGATCTCGTCACCCTCGAGCACGAATCTGTCGCGGCGGATGTTCCACACGTGTCCCTCGAAGACGACGTCGCTCTCGAGGATCTCGGGAGAGACGACGTCGTCACTCAGGCCGTGATCAGGCATCGGCGGGTTCTGCTACCTCGAAGAGACGGCTCGCGTTCTGGCGTTCGAGCGCGGCGGCGATGAGACCGCGGAACAACGGGTGCGCGTTGTTGGGGCGCGAGCGCAGTTCCGGGTGGGCCTGCGTGGCGACGTAGAACGGGTGCACCTCGCGCGGCAGCTCCACGAACTCGACGAGCGTGCGGTCGGGTGAGATGCCCGAGAACGTCATGCCCGCGCTCGCGATCTGCTCGCGGTACGCGTTGTTGACCTCGTAGCGGTGGCGGTGGCGCTCGGAGATGAGCGTGCTGCCGTACAACTCGGCGACGATCGAGCCCGGCTCGAGCGACGCCTCGTACAGGCCTAGGCGCATGGTGCCACCCATGTCTCCCCCGGCGATGATGTCCACCTGCTCCGCCATCGTGGCGATGACCGGATACTGCGTGTCGGGGTCGAACTCGGAGGACGAGGCGCCCGCGAGGCCGGCGACATCCCGCGCGTACTCGATGACCATGCACTGCAGGCCGAGGCACAGTCCGAGTGTGGGGATGCCGTTCTCGCGCGCGAACTTGAGCGCGCCCAGTTTGCCCTCGATGCCTCGGACGCCGAAACCGCCGGGGATCACGATGCCCTCGAGGTCTCCGAGCATCCGGGCAGCGCCCTCGGGCGTCTCGCACTCGTCGGAGGCGACCCAGCGGATGTTGACCTTCGACTGGTTCGCGAATCCGCCGGCCTTGAGGGCCTCGGTGACGGAGAGGTAGGCGTCGGGCAGGTCGATGTACTTGCCGACGAGTCCGATGGTGACCGTGTGCTTCGGGTCGTGGACGGTGTCGAGCAGCGTCTGCCAGCCGTCCCAGTTGACCTCGGATGCCTCGAGCCCCAGCTGCTCGATGATGTACGCGTCGAGCCCCTGGTCGTGCAGCATCGTGGGGATGTCGTAGATGCTCGGAACGTCGATCGCGTTCACGACCGCGGCCTCGTCAACGTCGCACATGAGCGCGATCTTGCGCTTGTTGCTCTCGCTCACGGGCCGATCGCTGCGCAGCACGAGCGCGTCGGGCTGGATGCCGATGGAGCGCAGCGCGGCAACCGAGTGCTGCGTGGGCTTGGTCTTCTGCTCGCCCGAGGCGTTCATGAACGGCACGAGTGACACGTGCACGAAGAACACGTTCTTGCGACCGAGCTCGTGCCGCACCTGGCGGGCCGACTCGATGAAGGGCTGGCTCTCGATATCGCCGACGGTGCCGCCGATCTCGGTGATGATCACGTCGGGGGCGGGCTCGCCGCCCGCTCCGGGCTGCGCCTGCAGCCGCATCCGGCGCTTGATCTCGTCGGTGATGTGCGGGATGACCTGCACGGTGTCACCGAGGTATTCGCCGCGGCGCTCGCGCGCGATGACCGTCGAGTAGATCTGGCCCGTCGTCACGTTGGCGGCCTGGTCGAGGTTGATATCGAGGAAGCGCTCGTAGTGGCCGATGTCGAGGTCGGTCTCCGCGCCGTCGTCGGTGACGAACACCTCGCCGTGCTGGAACGGGTTCATCGTTCCCGGATCGACGTTCAGATACGGGTCGAGCTTCTGCATGACCACCCGCAGACCGCGCGCCGTCAGCAGATTGCCGAGGCTGGCGGCGGTGAGGCCCTTACCCAGTGAGGAGACGACCCCACCAGTGACGAAGATGTGCTTGGTAACGGGCCGTTCAGATTTATCCACCACGGGGTTTCATCCTATGCCCTCCCCCTCCACACCCGGTTCGACTCGCGGTGCGCCTGCGGCGAACAGGCCGCTAGAGTACGCGCATGAGGCATCCCCGCGCGCTCCTGATCGCCGTCGTCGTGCCATTCCTGCTTGCCGGATGCTCGGCGCCCGAGTCCATCGCGAGCAATACCTACCCCGATGTACCCAGCGGCTACGCCGAGAGCGTCAACCTGTTCAGCGCCGAGCCCCTCGCGGTGTGGGTACACGGAAAGACCGTGCTCGCCATCGTCACGGTCGGCAGCGGGTCGTGCCCTCCCGTGCCCACGTCGATCAGCGCGCCGGATGCGACGACCATCGACATCACCTTCGTGCGGTCGCCCCACTCACCGTGTAGCGCCGATCTGGGGCCCACGACGCACGAGTTCACGATCCCCGACGGTGTCGATCCCGATTCGGAGGTCACCGTCAACCTGCACTTCGACTTCGACACCGACCAGGACTACGAGCTCACCGTCAACTGAGTTCGAGGCACGCCTAGCTGTCGAGGCTGCGCGCGGTGTCAAGCAGCTCGCGGGCGTGCGCGAGACCGCTCTCGGAGTCGGGCAGGCCCGACAGCAGGCGCGCCATCTCAGAGATGCGGTCTTCCCCCTGCAACTGCTGGATGCTCGACGCGCTCACGTAGCCGTCGTTGTCCTTGAGCACGCGCAAGTGGTTGGTCGCGAACGCCGCAACCTGGGCGAGGTGGGTGACCACGATCACCTGAGCGTTGCGACTGAGCTTGGCAAGGCGCCTGCCGATCTCGATCGCACTCGCGCCGCCGACACCCGCATCGACTTCGTCGAAGATGAAGGTGGGCACCGGATCGTTCGCCGCGATGACGACCTCGATAGCAAGCATCACGCGCGAGAGCTCACCACCCGAGCCGCCCTTGGTGAGCGGCAGCGGTTCTGACCCCGGATGCGGCTGCAGCAGTATCGAGACCTGGTCACGACCGTTGAGCGTATAGTCGGCGCGCTCCTGCACCTCGACGATGAGCCGCGCACTGGCCATCGCGAGCGCCGCCAGTTCTGCCGTGACGCCCTCCCCGAGCCGCTGCGCTGCCGAGCGACGGATGCCGCTCACCTGATCTCCGAGAGCAACGAGCCGCTCGCGGCTGGCCTCGACCTGCCCGCGCAGGGCGTCGATTCGATCGGAGTCGTTGTCGAGCTCGAGGAGTCGACCGCTGCCACTCTCCAGGTAGTCGATGACCTGATCGAGCTCGCCGCCGTACTTGCGCGTCAGTTGGCTGAGCTGCGCACGGCGATCCTGAACGACCTCAAGCTCGCGCCCACCATCGGTGTCGAGGTCGCTCAGGTAGCTGGAGAGCTGCGCTGAGATCTCGGTGACCGCGATAGTCGCGTTCTGCAGGGCCTCGGTGATGGGCGGCAGCGCGGTGTCGTGGGCCAGCACCCTCTCGAGGGAGCGGCGGGCTGCGTCGAGGAGAGTCAGGACATCGGCGCTCTCATCCGGCGACTCCGACGAGATCAGCTCGTGCGCCTGGCTTGCGGCAAGGCGAAGGTCTTCGATGTTGGTGAGGCGATCGGCGCGTTCACTGAGCTCGACGTCTTCCCCGCGCTGGGGGGCGACCTGCTCGATCTCGGCCATCGCTGCCCGCAGTTCCTCCGCCTCGCGCGAGCGGCGATCCTGCTCGGCGACAAGCACGTCGAGTTCGCCCTGCGTGGACTGCCAGGCGCGATAGACCTCCTGATAGTCGGCGAGCACGGTCGCGAGTTCCGGGCCCGCGAACCTGTCGAGTGCCTCGCGCTGCGCGCTGGCCGAGCGCAGGCGCACCTGGTCCGACTGCCCGTGGACCACGACGAGTTGCTGGCCGAGTTCGTTGAGCACCCCCACCGGAGTCGTACGACCGCCGATGATGGCGCGGCTGCGCCCCTCGGTCGAGACGGAGCGCGCAAGAATCAGCTCGGGGCCGTCGAGGTCTCCCCCGGCATCGCGGGCACGCTCGGCGACGGGCCCGTCGGGATCGACAAGCCATCGCCCCTCGACGACAGCCTGCGCGCTGCCGCCACGCACCACCGAGGCATCCGACCGCTCGCCCAGCAGCAGACCGAGCGCGGTCACGACCATCGTCTTGCCCGCGCCCGTCTCACCGGTGATGGCGGTGAAACCGGGGCCGAGCGGAAGACGTGCATCCCCGATGACTCCCAGGGACCGGATCCAGATCTCCTCGATCACGCGCGAACGCCCTCCTCGTCGACGGGGCCGCGCCAGCCGTGCACGGGGAGGTTGAACTTGTTGACGAGTCGGTCGGTGAACGGCCCCTGGCTCAGTCTGGCGAGCCGCACGGGAATGGGCGAGCGCCTGACGACGACGCGTGCCCCGCGCGGAAGCTCGTGGGTGCGGCGACCGTCGCACCACAGCACACCCGTGCCCTGGGTGCGGTCGAGCACCTCGACCGCCATCGCCGAGTCGGGCCCGACCACGAGCGGCCGGGCGAACAGCGCGTGCGGGCTCAACGGGACCAGCAGGAGCGCATCGAGGCTCGGCCACACGACTGGGCCACCTGCAGAGAAGGAGTAGGCGGTGGATCCGGTGGGCGTACTCATGACGACCCCGTCGCACCCGAATGAGGAGAGCGGGCGGCCGTCTATCTCGATGACGACCTCGAGCATGCGCTCACGGCTCGCCTTCTCCACCGTCGCCTCGTTGAGGGCCCACGTCTCGTAGACCACCTCGGCGTCGACCTTGACTCGCACGTTGAGCGTCATGCGCTCCTCAACGAGATAGTCCTGAGCGAGCGCGCGGGCTACGGTCTCGGTGAGGGCCTCGCGCTCGCTCTCGGCGAGGAAGCCGACGTGACCGAGGTTGACGCCCAGCAACGGAGCGCTGCAGCCGCGAGTGAGTTCAGCAGCGCGGAGGATGGTGCCGTCCCCGCCCAGCACGATCGTGAGTTCGAGGTCGCCGATCTCGACGGCGTCACCCAGCAGTGCGATGGGCTGGAGGTCATGCGCCTCGGCCATGATGTGGCCGTACTCATCCTCCGAGAGAACCGGCGTGAGCCCTGCGGCCACGAGCTGCCTGCACACCGAGATCGCTGCGGCGAGCGAGTCGGCCCGTCCGGTGTGCGCGACAACGAGGATGTGCCTGTCGGATGCCACGGTCACATCCCTTCCTCGGTCACATTCGGCTACGCGATAGCGGAAACCCGCTGCGTCCATTCTGTCGGATTCCCGCCGACACGTGCGCTCAACCAGACCAGATACTCGTGGTTCCCCGAGTTCCCGGCGATTGGGGAGGGCAGGACGCCGGCAGTTCCGAGGCCCAGGTCCCACGCCGCCCACAGCACACCCATGACTGCCTCGTCGCGCAGTGCCGCAACACGCACGATTCCCTCGCGGATTCCCGTGCGTCCCACCTCGAACTGCGGCTTGACCAGCATGACGTAGTCCGCGCTTGTGCCTATCGATGCCACGAGGGCCGGCAGCACGGTGGTCAGCGAGATAAACGACAGGTCCGCCACCACAAGGCTCGGCACCTCATCCGTTCCGCTCTCCGCCGCCAGAATCTCGGAGGTGAGGTACCGCGCATTCGATGCCTCGACGACAACAACACGGGAGTCTGCCCGGATGCTCGGCGCCAGCTGTCCGTGACCCACATCGGTCGCGATCACCCGGCGCGCTCCGCGTTCGAGGAGCACCTGGGTGAACCCCCCTGTGGAGGCACCCACGTCGATCGCGAGCCGCCCGGACGGATCGACAGCGAACCCGTCCAGCGCTGCGACGAGCTTGTGGGCAGCCCTGCTCACGTAGTGGTCAGACGCGGCCACCTCGATGACCTGCGCCTCCCTCACGGGCGCCGAGGCCTTCACGACGGCAAGCCCGTCGACCGTCACGAGGCCGTCGGCGATCAGCTTGGCCGCGTGCGTGCGCGATCGGGCCAGACCGCGTTGCGCGAGCGCCGCGTCGAGGCGTGAATCAGGCAGAGTCGCCGCCCTCCAGGCGGTGCTGCAGCTCGTCATGCAGTTGCGTAAAAGCTGCGGCTCGCGACTCGAGCGGCTGGTCTTCGATCAGGCGCAGGCGCGAAAGAAGGGCATCCGTCTCGGTGGTCGGCTCTGAGGGCGACGCTTCGTTCATGCTCACGAATATAGTTCGGCGGGCACGTCGAGGGCGTAGATGGATGCCCCCGAGTTCCAGATCGCGGCGGCCCCCGCCCTCAACAGGTTGATGCCAGAGCCGCTCTCCACAGTGAGGACGCCGCCCTCGCGACGAACTGTCGCCTCCCCCACCGTCGTGAGAGTGACTCCCGGATGCTCGGAGACAATGGTCTCGGGATACGGCTCGTGCAACTGACGCAGGTCGCTCAGGATGAACGTCGGCCGCTCATCCGGAACAGCACCCAGCACCTGCTTCGCCTGGTCGATGCCGGTCAGAACGAGGATCGACGGGATGCCCGCGCGATTGGCCCCCAGGATGTCGGTGTCGAGCCGATCACCGATCATGACTGCCGATTCGGTGCCGAACCGCCGGAACGCCTCGTGGAAGATCGCGACCTCGGGCTTGCCTGCCACCACGGGCAGTCGCCCCACGGCGGTGTGCACCGCGGAGACGAGAGTCCCGTTGCCGGGAGCGGTACCTCGAGCCTGAGGGATGGTCCAGTCGGTGTTCGTCGCAACCCACGGCAGATCACCGGTGGTACCTTCGCCGTTCAGCGCAAAGGCGGCCTCGGCAAGTTGGGTCCAGCCGACCTCGGGCGAGAAGCCCTGGATCACTGCGGCCGGCGCGTCATAGGCGGAACGCGTAACGGTGAAGCCGCCCTTCGTCACCTCGTCGACGAGCCCATCACCGCCGACCACCAGGATCGTCGAACCCTCCGCGACCAGCTCTTTGAGCAGTGTTACGGCGGCCTGGGGTGACGTGACGACGTCGTCAGCTGCCGCGTGCAGGCCCAAGTCAGTGAGGTGCTCGGCCACCGACGCATCCGTGCGGGAGGCGTTGTTGGTGATGTAGGCGACGCGTGCTGACCCGCCGATCGCGTTTATGCTCTCGACGGCATATGGGATGGCGTCGGGGCCCTTGTAGATGACCCCATCGAGGTCGGCGAGTACCAGCGCAACTCCCTCGAGCGGGGTGCTAGCGCTCATCCGTGGCTTCCTCGGCGGCTTCGGATTCGTCCGGAAGCTCGAATTCTTCCTCCACGACCTCGATGAGCTCGTCGTCACCGTCGTCGGTCTCAAGCGCATCGGCAGCCACCTCGGCGCGCGCGTACCACTCGTCCGCTTCATCCTGCCGCCCCAGCTCCTCGAGCACTGCCGCATAGGCGTCGAACAGACCGGGGCTGTAGGAGAACGCGGTAGTGGGGTCCAGCTGGGCGATCTGCAGTTCGTTGAGTGCTGCCTCGGCGTTACCGAGATCAAGACGAGCGCCCGACATGGCAATCGCGAGCTCGACCTGCACGGGAACCGGCAGAGTGCCGCGGGGCACCGAACGACCGAGCTCGAGGGCCTTCTCCGGCCGGCCGAGGCCGCGCTCGCTGTCGACCATCATCGGCAGCTGGTCGTCGCGACCGGTGATCCGCCGGTAGGTGCGCAGCTCACGGAGCGCAAGGGCATAGTCCTCGATCGCGTAGGCGGTGATGGCCAATGTCTCGCGGACGACACCGATGCGACCCGCGCGACGGGACGCCGAAATCGCGTGCTGATGCGCGAGCTGCGGATCGGAGTCGATCAAGCGCGCCGCCATCACCAGATGGCGCGCGACGCCCTCTTGGTTCTCCTTGCTCAGCGTCTTGAGCTCGTTGAGCGCTATGCGGTCGAGCTGCTTCGGCGTGACGTCATCCGGGATGTCCGGAGCATCGTGATAGGCCCGAACAGAACGTGTACCGAAGGGGTCGCGGTCCTCGGGCGTCTCGCGTTCACTCGCGGCTCGATCACCGCGGGCAGGAGCGCCGCCCTTGGTCCAGAGGCGCTTCTCCTCCGGCTTGTCCTTCTTCCACGCAGGGCGACCCGCGCCAGCCGGCTTCCCATTCTCGGGCTTGCCTCGGAAGGGACGGCCTTCAGCAGGCTTGCCTCGAACCGGCCGCCCCTCTCCGGGCTTGCCTGAGCCGGGACGCCCACCGGTGGGACGGCGTCCTTCATTCCTCGGGGTGTCGCTCACGGAATCTCCTGCTGTTGAAATGGATTGACTTAACGCAAAATGACCACCCGAGACACCATCCGAAGATGATGCCTGGGTGGCCACTTTACAAAGAAGTCCGGCGGTGTCCTACTCTCCCACAAGGTCCCCCTTGCAGTACCATCGGCGCAGAGAGTCTTAGCTTCCGGGTTCGGAATGTAACCGGGCGTTTCCCTCTCGCTATGGCCGCCGAAACACTATTGATTTATAGTTTCGAAACGTGCCAGAACGATGTCCTCGAAAGGACGTTCTGACGCAGTTCCCGACCGTAAATCGGGAACCACAAAGTGGACGCGAGAATCATTCTCATTCACCATCGGACAAGTCCGGTGAGGTGTTGTGTTATCAATTTATCGGCTTATTAGTACAGGTCAGCTCCATGCGTCTTTAGTCCGCACTTCCACATCCTGCCTATCAACCCAGTAGTCTAGCTGGGAGCCTCTCGACCTAAGTCATGGAAATCTCATCTTGAAGCCGGCTTCCCGCTTAGATGCTTTCAGCGGTTATCCGTTCCGAACGTAGCTAATCAGCGGTGCTCCTGGCGGAACAACTGACACACCAGAGGTTCGTCCATCCCGGTCCTCTCGTACTAGGGATAGCTCTTCTCAAATTTCCTGCGCGCGCAGAGGATAGGGACCGAACTGTCTCACGACGTTCTAAACCCAGCTCGCGTACCGCTTTAATGGGCGAACAGCCCAACCCTTGGGACCTACTCCAGCCCCAGGATGCGACGAGCCGACATCGAGGTGCCAAACCATGCCGTCGATATGGACTCTTGGGCAAGATCAGCCTGTTATCCCCGAGGTACCTTTTATCCGTTGAGCGACAGCGCTTCCACAAGCCACTGCCGGATCACTAGTCCCGACTTTCGTCCCTGCTCGAGTTGTCACTCTCACAGTCAAGCTCCCTTGTGCACTTACACTCGACACCTGATTGCCAACCAGGTTGAGGGAACCTTTGGGCGCCTCCGTTACTTTTTGGGAGGCAACCGCCCCAGTTAAACTACCCACCATGCACTGTCCCTGAACCGGATTACGGTCCGAAGTTAGATATCCAGTATGACCAGAGTGGTATTTCAACAATGACTCCACCTGAACTAGCGTCCAAGCTTCACAGTCTCCCACCTATCCTACACAAGCCACACCAAACACCAATACAAAGCTATAGTAAAGGTCACGGGGTCTTTCCGTCCTTCTGCGCGTAACGAGCATCTTTACTCGTAGTGCAATTTCGCCGAGTTCGCGGTTGAGACAGCTGGGAAGTCGTTACGCCATTCGTGCAGGTCGGAACTTACCCGACAAGGAATTTCGCTACCTTAGGATGGTTATAGTTACCACCGCCGTTTACTGGGGCTTAAATTCTCAGCTTCGCCTTGCGGCTAACCGTTCCTCTTAACCTTCCAGCACCGGGCAGGCGTCAGTCCGTATACATCGTCTTGCGACTTAGCACGGACCTGTGTTTTTAGTAAACAGTCGCTTCCCACTGGTCTCTGCGGCCTTCAAACGCTCCAGGAGTAAATCCCTTCACGCCTCAGGCCCCCCTTCTCCCGAAGTTACGGGGGCATTTTGCCGAGTTCCTTAACCACGATTCTCTCGATCTCCTTGGTATTCTCTACCTGACCACCTGAGTCGGTTTGGGGTACGGGTGACTTGAACCTCGCGTCGATGCTTTTCTTGGCAGCATAGGATCACTGATTTCGTCCGTGAGGACTACCCATCGGGTCTCAGGCTATGTGAACGACGGATTTGCCTATCGTTCGCCCTACATCCTTAGACCGGGACAACCATCGCCCGGCTCAGCTACCTTCCTGCGTCACACCTGTTAATACGCTAACCGCACCAGCATAGGGTCGTGTGCTAGGCCCAACGCTTCACCCCGAAGGGATCCGTCAAAGGGATTCAGACACTTAGCATTACTGGATTGATTTGGGCGGTTCTTCGTCAGTACGGGAATATCAACCCGTTGTCCATCGACTACGCCTGTCGGCCTCGCCTTAGGTCCCGACTTACCCAGGGCGGATTAGCCTGGCCCTGGAACCCTTGGTCTTTCGGAGGACGGGTTTCTCACCCGTCTTTCGCTACTCATGCCTGCATTCTCACTCGTGTGGCCTCCACGGCTGGTTTACACCGCCGCTTCACTGGCCACACGACGCTCTCCTACCACTCCATGCGCCTGGACATAAATGCCGGGCTAATACATGAAATCTACAACTTCGGTGGTGTGCTTGAGCCCCGTTACATTGTCGGCGCGGAATCACTTGACCAGTGAGCTATTACGCACTCTTTCAAGGGTGGCTGCTTCTAAGCCAACCTCCTGGTTGTCTGTGCAACTCCACATCCTTTCCCACTTAGCACACGCTTGGGGACCTTAGTTGGTAGTCTGGGTTGTTTCCCTCTCGACGATGAAGCTTATCCCCCACCGTCTCACTGCTGCGCTCTCACTTACCGGCATTCGGAGTTTGGCTAACGTCAGTAACCTTTTGGGGCCCATCAGCTATCCAGTAGCTCTACCTCCGGCAAGAAACACGCAACGCTGCACCTAAATGCATTTCGGAGAGAACCAGCTATCACGAAGTTTGATTGGCCTTTCACCCCTATCCACAGCTCATCCCCTCCATTTTCAACTGAAGTGGGTTCGGTCCTCCACGACGTCTTACCGTCGCTTCAACCTGGCCATGGATAGATCACTTCGCTTCGGGTCTACGCCCAGCGACTAAAACGCCCTATTAAGACTCGCTTTCGCTACGGCTGCCCCTCACGGGTTAACCTCGCCACTGAGCAGTAACTCGCAGGCTCATTCTTCAAAAGGCACGCTCTCACCCCTACTAAGGAGGCTCGAACGGTTTGTAAGCAGACGGTTTCAGGTACTATTTCACTCCCCTCCCGGGGTACTTTTCACCTTTCCCTCACGGTACTTGTCCGCTATCGGTCATCTGGGAGTATTTAGGCTTACCAGGTGGTCCTGGCTGATTCACACGGGATTTCTCGGGCCCCGTGCTACTTGGGATACTCTTCGCGCCATTGCTACATTTCGACTACGGGGCTGGCACCCTCTATGGCGTGGCTTTCAATCCACTTCGTCTATATAGCGTTGTAACGCTTGCTGTACGGCAGTAACAGCTGAAAAGTCCCGCTACCCCGACCATGCAACGCCTGCCGGCTATCACACATGATCGGTTTGGCCTCTTCCGGTTTCGCTCGCCACTACTAACGGAATCACGGTTGTTTTCTCTTCCTGTGGGTACTGAGATGTTTCACTTCCCCACGTTCCCTCTACCCGCCCTATATATTCAGGCGGGAGTCACCAGGTCGTCTTGCAACGCCTGGCGGGGTTTCCCCATTCGGAAATCCTCGGATCAAAGCTCTATTATCAGCTCCCCGAGGCTTATCGCAGATTTATACGTCCTTCTTCGGCTCCAGATGCCAAGGCATCCACCGTCTGCTCTTAGAAAATTGATATCACATGAGTTTGAATCGATCGCGAGCTCCGAAGAGCTCGAGATAGACCAATGATTTCCTAGATAAATCTAGGAGTCATCGTTTATGTGATCCGAACCTTTCGGTTCGAATCTAAGATGCTCGCGTCCACTGTGTAGTTCTCAAAATACGGGCGGTACCCCGTGTGCCTGGCCCATTCGTTAGAAGGGTTTTGTCCAGTCACAACAAGGTCCAGAGGTCCGATCGACTTCTTTCGAAGCCGGCCCGGTCCCTCAGGACCCAACAGCGTGCAGAAGACCAGACTCGAGTCGAGCATCCGTTCCTATCTCGGCTGTGTTGTAAACAACACGCGAGATGTACTGAGAGGCAAGACCGTTACCTGGTCACAATGTCAATGTTCCACCCATGAGCGCTGTCTGACCCGAACAGGTCAGTACAGCTTGGCTGCTTTTATGTCCCTGTATACAGAGGACGCAGCACATGCTCCTTAGAAAGGAGGTGATCCAGCCGCACCTTCCGGTACGGCTACCTTGTTACGACTTAGTCCTAATCACCGATCCCACCTTCGACAGCTCCCTCCTTGCGGTTGGGCCACTGGCTTCGGGTGTTACCGACTTTCATGACTTGACGGGCGGTGTGTACAAGGCCCGGGAACGTATTCACCGCAGCGTTGCTGATCTGCGATTACTAGCGACTCCGACTTCATGAGGTCGAGTTGCAGACCTCAATCCGAACTGAGACCGGCTTTTTGGGATTCGCTCCACCTTACGGTATTGCAGCCCTTTGTACCGGCCATTGTAGCATGCGTGAAGCCCAAGACATAAGGGGCATGATGATTTGACGTCATCCCCACCTTCCTCCGAGTTGACCCCGGCAGTCTCCTATGAGTTCCCACCATTACGTGCTGGCAACATAGAACGAGGGTTGCGCTCGTTGCGGGACTTAACCCAACATCTCACGACACGAGCTGACGACAACCATGCACCACCTGTATACCGACCTTGCGGGGAGAACATTTCTGAACTTTTCCGGTATATGTCAAGCCTTGGTAAGGTTCTTCGCGTTGCATCGAATTAATCCGCATGCTCCGCCGCTTGTGCGGGCCCCCGTCAATTCCTTTGAGTTTTAGCCTTGCGGCCGTACTCCCCAGGCGGGGAACTTAATGCGTTAGCTGCGACACAGAAACCGTGGAATGGTCCCTACATCTAGTTCCCAACGTTTACGGCATGGACTACCAGGGTATCTAATCCTGTTCGCTCCCCATGCTTTCGCTCCTCAGCGTCAGTTACGGCCCAGAGATCTGCCTTCGCCATCGGTGTTCCTCCTGATATCTGCGCATTCCACCGCTACACCAGGAATTCCAATCTCCCCTACCGCACTCTAGTCTGCCCGTACCCACTGCAGGCTGGAGGTTGAGCCTCCAGTTTTCACAGCAGACGCGACAAACCGCCTACGAGCTCTTTACGCCCAATAATTCCGGATAACGCTTGCACCCTACGTATTACCGCGGCTGCTGGCACGTAGTTAGCCGGTGCTTTTTCTGCAGGTACCGTCACTTTCGCTTCTTCCCTACTAAAAGAGGTTTACAACCCGAAGGCCGTCGTCCCTCACGCGGCGTTGCTGCATCAGGCTTGCGCCCATTGTGCAATATTCCCCACTGCTGCCTCCCGTAGGAGTCTGGGCCGTGTCTCAGTCCCAGTGTGGCCGGTCACCCTCTCAGGCCGGCTACCCGTCGTCGCCTTGGTGAGCCATTACCTCACCAACTAGCTGATAGGCCGCGAGTCCATCCCAGACCGAAATTCTTTCCAGCTCCTAGCCATGCGGCTGAAGCTCGTATCCGGTATTAGACACCGTTTCCAGTGCTTATCCCAGAGTCTGGGGCAGGTTACTCACGTGTTACTCACCCGTTCGCCACTGATCCAAAGGAGCAAGCTCCTCCTTCACCGTTCGACTTGCATGTGTTAAGCACGCCGCCAGCGTTCATCCTGAGCCAGGATCAAACTCTCCATAAATGTTTGATTGCTCGAGTCGCAAGCGACTCGGCACATCTAGCGCAGGGATCAGCCGGAATAGGCATCAACCCTGCAAGTTTGAAACTGACAAGAACAAATCAATACTGACTTGCTTTGTTGTTTATATCTTTTCCAAAGGAATCCGCTGTGCTGAAAGTCACGATCCGAAGTGGATCGCTTCTATAAGCACAGTCGGGTTTTTGGCATTTGACATTGTGCACGCTGTTGAGTTCTCAAGGATCGGACGCGCAAGAAACTCAACCTCACGGTGTGTTGTCTCAAGGCTCTTGCCTTTGTGTTACAGACTTGGCCTGTGTTTCAAGGACTTGGTCTGTGTGCTACCCTTCCGCTTTCGCGGCGGGCAACTTGTCTAACTTAGCACCTTCGCTGTCGTTGTCAAATCGAGTGATTCGCGCGTTTTTCAGCGTGACTCAGCCGTTTGTTTCCAACTTGTAGGTCTTGCGACCAGGCAGTTGAAAAGGATCAACGAGGTGGGTATCCATCCTAAGATCTGAAGACAACTTCCTGCAAGAGGCTAGCTGCTGTTTGACTTAAGATTTTGTCCCTCTTGAGGCCGGTAAGACGAGCGTTGATCTTGCGATCCGCTCCGAACTTTCCGCACCTTTGGGGTGACAAGTAAGAACTTTACGTGCGAGGTGAACGACTGGCAAATTTGAGCACATCCCGGGCGTGTCGGATGTGAAAGCTCGTCGTCGTTCGCCTCCACTCGCGCGGAATACCGGGCCACAGCAAGGGCCGAGGCCGCGAGCACCACGGGAACAGCGCGACCAGCGCATGGCTCGGCGTGAACGGCACAGGTCAGCCGAGTCGGATGCCCGCGAGCGACTTCTTCCCACGACGGAGCACGGCGAAACCCCCGGCAAGGCCCCGGTGGGCGAATGTGGCTGCGTCGTCGTCGACCTTCTCGTTGTTGACGTACACGCCACCCTGGCCGATAGCGCGCCGAGCTTCGCCGAGGCTCGAGGTGAGCCCCGTATCCACGAGGGCCTGCGCGACGGTAGTGTCGCCCGCCGCCGTGGCGGAGGGCAGCTCGGCTATCGCCGATTCGAGGGTTGCGGCATCCAGCGCAGCCAGGTCACCCTGCCCGAAGAGCGCATCGGCAGCGGCTATCGCGGAGTCGGTCGCCGCGGTGCCGTGCACGAGTTCGGTCACGAGCCGCGCGACGATCTTCTGCCCCTCACGTTTGAAGGGCTCCGCGGCATGGGCCTCGCCGATCCGCTCGATCTCTGCGCGACTCAGGAACGTAAACACCTTGAGCCTGTCGATGACGTCTGCGTCGTCGGTGTTGAGCCAGAACTGGTACATGGCGTACGGGCTAGTGAGCGCGGGATCGAGCCAGATGGCATTGCCCTCGCTCTTGCCGAACTTTCGGCCGTCGGAGTTGGTGACGAGCGGGGTGCCTATCGCATGGACGGTGACCCCCTCCGCGCGCTTGACGAGGTCGACGCCGCTCGTGAGATTGCCCCACTGGTCGCTGCCGCCGGTTTGGAGGACGCATCCGTAGTCCAGATGGAGCTGACGGAAGTCGAGGCCCTGCAGGATCTGGTAGCTGAACTCGGTGTAGCTGATGCCCTCGTCGGAGTTGAGGCGCGTGCTTACCGCGTCTTTCTTGAGCATCGTGCCGACGCGGTAGTGCTTGCCAATGTCGCGGAGGAAGTCGATGGCGCTCATGGGCGCCGTCCAGTCGAGGTTGTTCACGAGCTTCGCGGCGTTGTCGCCCTCGAAGCTCAGGAACTTCGAGACCTGCGCTTGGAGGTACCCGACCCATTCCGCGACGGTGGCGGCATCGTTGAGCGTGCGCTCGGCAGTGGGCTTGGGGTCGCCAATGAGTCCCGTCGACCCGCCGACGAGCCCGAGTGGGCGGTGGCCGGCGAGTTGCAGCCTGCGCATGAGGAGCAGCTGCACGAGATTGCCGAGGTGGAGGCTCGGTGCCGTGGGGTCGAACCCGCAGTAGTAGGTGATGGGCGGACCCGAGAGAAGGGCGCTGAGTTCGTCGGCATTGGTCGAGACGTGGACGAGGCCTCGCCACTGGAGCTCGTCCCAGATGGTCGGGAAGGAGACGTCGTTCTGCTGCGTAGGGGCTGACACGGGTTTAACCGTAGCGCCCGACGTCGCTCCGCCGCGGATAAAGCTCCAGGGCTTGATAGTGCGATGGTTAAGCCTCTAGGCTTGATGAACCATAGATCAAGCATGAAGACTTGAGGTTCCAATGTTCATCATCACCGCGGACCAGGTAGACAGCAGGCATCTGGATGACCTCGCCGGTCCGACCGCGCGCACGCTCAACGAACGCTACGGAAGTCGGCTGGCGCTGCCCGTCGATCGGAACGCCGGCGACGAGATCCAGGCGCTGGTTTCCGACGCGGACACCGCGCTGGCCATCATCGCGGACCTCACGCGCAGTGACCAGTGGAGTGTCGGATGCGGTGTCGGCAGCGTACGCACTCCCCTGCCCGCCAACACACGCGAAGCGAGCGGTCCCGGCTTCATCGCGGCGAGGACAGCCGTCGAGCGGGCGAAAAACGCCCAGCTGCGATTCGCCCTCGCGAGTGAAACCTCGAACGAAGCGCCGGCGGCGGAGGCACTCATCGAACTGCTGCTGCTGATCCGATCGCGGCGCACCGCCGAGGGCTGGGAACTCTTCGACCTCGTTGCGAGCGGCCTCACTCAGGCGGCGGCCGCAGCGGCTCTCGGCATCAGCCCGCAGGCGGCAAGCCAGCGCGCACGCGCGGCGGGCATCCGGAGCGAACTCGCCGCGATCCCGGCCCTCGCCGCCGTGCTCTCGCAGCTCGATGAGCAGAGTGCTTCCGACAGTGACGGCAGCGCTGGCTAGCATGAACCCATGAGCCTCTGGGATGCCGCACTCATCGCCATCGCTGCGGCTGTCGTGCTCTCCATCGTCGCCGCGGCACTGAAGCGGCACTGGCTCGCGCTGCCCGCCGTGCTGGTTCTGCTCGGAGTTCTCGCCTTACGGGTCATGGCAGTGGCCGAGCCGACCGGTGCATGGTTCACGCCCGCGCTCACCATCGGCCTCGTCGCACTCGCGACAACCGGCGGCGGACCACTCGTGGCCTTCATCTTCTCCGTCATCGTGCTCAACGAGAAGAAGCACGGCAAGAAGGGGCATCCGGAGGTTCTGCGCGGCGGTGCCACGATCGGCTATCTCGAGCGGTTCGCCGTCGTCGGCGCCGTGCTCGTCGGCCAGCCCGCGGCCATCGCCATCATCGTCGCGGTCAAGGGCCTCGGCAGGTTCACGGAGCTCGACAGCGCCGCAGCGCGCGAGCGGTTCATCGTCGGCACTCTCGGCAGCCTCATCTGGGCGGCGACGTGTGCCTCGGCCATCACCGGGGCGTGGTAGCCACGGGCTTCGGGTCGGGCGCCTTCGGCGGGTAGATCCACGCCACGAGCACGACCGAGATGATCATCAGCAGGAACCACGACACGAGCTTCGCGGGCGAGACCAACTCCCACCCGTTCTCCTGGTTGGGGTAGATCCACGCGTTCGACCAGGTCGCGACATTCTCGGCGATCCAGATGAACACCGCGACAAGTCCGAAGGCGAGCAGCAGCGGCATGCGAACCCGCGCGCGGAAGACTCGCACGTGCATCGTGCACAGGCCGAAGACACCCACCACCAGCGCCAGAAGTAGCCAGCGGGCATCCGGGATGAAATGGTGCGTGAAGAAGTTCGCGTAGATGAGCGCGGCGAGAATGGCGGTGATCCAGCGGCGCGGATACCTGTCGAAGCGCAGGTCGAAGAGTCGGTAGACGCGAACCATGTAGGAGCCGACCGCCGCATACATGAAGCCGCTGAACAGCGGGACAGCCCCGATGTGCAGCACTCCCCCGTCTTCGTAGGCCCACGAGCCGACCGCGGTCTTGAACAGCTCCATGCCGGTGCCGACGATGTGGAACAGGATGACCACCCGCAGCTCACGGAGTGTCTCGAGCTTGAACACGACCATGAGCACCTGGATGAGCACGGCCGCGATCACGAGGAAGTCGTTGCGAGCGAGCGCGATGTCATCGGGGTACCACAGGCGCGTGGCGAGGAGCACCGCGAGCATGGCGGCACCGAAGATGCTCGCCCAGGCCTGCTTGAGCACGAAGACGACGAACTCGACAGTGAACGACCGGATGCCGCGCTCGGGTGCGCCGTCGAGGCGGCGGTGGGCCCAGTCGTCGATGCGCTGCTCAACGCTCGTGAAGCGGGGCGCCATCAGCTCCGCCTCTTCGGGACCGAAGCCTTGTACGGCGAGACCGTCGGGTCACCCGGAATCCAGAAGCGCCACGGATAGGCGCTGGTGCCACCCGCACCGGAGACGCCCGTGCGCGGGCCCGACTCGAACGGGCTCGGCGCCTTGGGGAGAGTCAGGCGGATCCGGCCGTCGAGGGGGGCTCCGCCGTCGGCGAGGGTGATGCCGAGCGCCACGCACAGGCGGGCGGGGCCGCGCGCGAGGTCCGCATCGCTGCGGCTCGTCGCTCGGCGTGCCCGCGCGATCTCGACGCCCTCGACGATCTCCCCCGCCCGCAGCAGCACCGCGGTCGCGATGCCCTCAGGGGAGCAGACCACGTTCGCGCACACGTGCATACCGTAGGTGAAGTAGGTGTAGAGATGCCCGGGAGGCCCGTACATCACGGCGTTGCGGTTGGTGCGGCCGCGAAAAGCGTGGGAGCCCGGATCGATCTCGCCGAGGTACGCCTCGACCTCCGTGATGCGCAGGCTCACCCCGTCGACGGAGAACAGGCCGCCCAGCAAGAGCGGGGCGACCTCGACCGACGGGCCCTCGAGGATGCTCAGAACAGCGGGATCCCGCTCACGAGGGCGAAGATGATGCCGCCCAGCACGATCCCCGCGCACACGATCACGACTATCCGGAAGCCCCGCTGGGTCATGCCCCGGCGCCACCAGCCCGGATCCTGATCCTTCTGCAGCGTCATTCGGTACTCCTTCTGGTGAGGTCGCGCACACGCGCGACAAGTGCAGTTCGTTGCTCGGCGACGCGCTCAGGTGCGGTGCCGCCGACCCCGTTACGACTGGACACGGAGCCCTCGATCGTCAGCACGGCCCGCACGCCGGCGGTCAGGTGCGGCGAGACGGCCAGATACTGCTCATCGGTGGGGCCGTCGAGGTCGAGTCCGTTCTCTTCGCAGAACCGCACGAGGGCACCGCTGATCTCGTGGGCCTCGCGGAAGGGCACACGCTGGCGCACGAGCCAGTCGGCGACGTCGGTGGCGAGTGAGAAGCCTTGCGGGGCCAACTGCGCCATCCGGTCGGTATCGAACGACAGGGTCGCGACCATGCCCGTAAACGCCGGCAGGAGCACCTCGAGGGTCTCGACGGAGTCGAATACCGGCTCCTTGTCCTCCTGCAGATCGCGGTTGTACGCGAGCGGCAGTCCCTTGAGGGTGGCGAGCAGCCCCGTGAGATTGCCGATGAGCCGACCGGATTTGCCGCGCGCGAGCTCGGCGATGTCGGGGTTCTTCTTCTGCGGCATGATCGACGAGCCCGTGGAGTACGCATCATCGAGTCGCACGAAGCCGAACTCGCGCGTGTTCCAGAGGATGATCTCCTCCGCGAACCGTGACAGGTCGATGCCCAGCTGGGCGGCGATGAAAGCGAACTCGGCAACGACATCGCGGCTCGCCGTGGCGTCTATCGAGTTCTCGGTGGGGCCGCTGAGCCCCAGCTCCCGAGCCACGAGGGCAGGATCGAGGCCGAGGCTGGAACCCGCGAGCGCACCGGAGCCGTAGGGGCTCGTGGAGGCGCGCACGCGCCAATCGCGGAGCCGCTCGAGGTCGCGCACGAGCGGCCACGCGTGCGCGAGCAGGTGGTGGGCGAGCAGAACGGGCTGGGCGTGCTGCAGATGGGTGCGTCCCGGCATGATCGCGGTGGCGTGTTTCTCGGCCTGCGCGGCTATGGCGTCGACGAGGTCGACCACGAGATCGCCGATCACCGCGGAATGGTCGAGGAGGTACATCCGCACGAGGGTGGCGATCTGGTCGTTGCGACTGCGGCCGGCGCGCAAGCGGCCCCCGAGATCGGCGCCCACGATCGTGAGCAGCGCGGCCTCGAGCGCACCGTGCACGTCTTCGTCGGCGGGCTGGGCGACGAGCTCACCCGACTGGACCCGACGCAGCAGTTCGTCGAGGCCCACGTGCATCGCGGCCTCCTGCTCCTCATCGAGGTAGCCGGCGCCCGCGAGGGCTTTGGCGTGCGCGTGAGACCCGGCGATGTCGTAGGGCGCGAGCTGCCAGTCGAAGTGCGTCGAGCGACTCAGGGCCGCGAGCTCGGGCGAGGGTCCGCTTGCGAACCTCGCGCCCCAGAGGGCTCCGTCTCCTGTGCCTGCCATCTACTTATTCTCCAGGAGCCACACCATGAGCGCCTTCTGGGCGTGCAGGCGGTTCTCCGCCTCATCCCAGATGACGCTCTGCGCACCGTCGATGACCTCGCTCGTGACCTCGTAGCCGCGGTCGGCGGGCAGGCAGTGCAGGAATATCGCGTCGGGCTTGGCGAGCGCCATCATGTCGGCGTCGACCTTGTACGAGCTCAGGGAGGCGACGCGCGCCGCCTTCTCCTCCTCCTTGCCCATCGACACCCACGTGTCGGTGACCACGACATCCGCACCGGCGACCGCCTCGAGCGGATCGGTGTAGATCGTCACGGATCCGCCGGTCTGCACAGCGATCGCGTCGGCGTCGGCGACCACGCGCTCGTCGGGCATGTAGTCGGCGGGGCACGCGACGCGCACGTGCATCCCGGCCGTCGCCCCCGCGAGCAGGTACGAGTGCACCATGTTGTCGGCGCCATCCCCGAGGAAGGTGACGGTCAACCCCGCGAGCGTGCCCTTGTGCTCACGGATGGTGAGCAGGTCGGCGAGCAGCTGGCACGGGTGGAACTCGTCGCTCAACGCGTTGATGACGGGAACCGTGGTGCCGGCAGCCATCTCGACGAGGCCCGACTGCGCGTAGGTGCGCCACACGATGGCGGCGACCTGGCGCTCGAGCACGCGAGCCGTGTCGGAGGGGCTCTCCTTGCCGCCGAGCTGGCTGTTGGCCGTGGAGATGATGAGCGGCTGCCCACCCAGGTCGGCGATGCCCACGGCGAAGGAGACGCGCGTGCGGGTCGACGACTTGTCGAAGATCACGGCGACGGTCTGCGGGCCGGCGAGCGGCTTGCGGCCCCAGCGGTCGGCCTTGATCTGCTCGGCGAGATCGAGGATCGCCGTCTGCTCGGCCTGGCTCAGGTCGTCATCGCGAAGGAAGTGGCGGGTCATGATGCGGTCTCCAGGGCCTTGGTGAACTTGGTGATGAATTCGGCGACGTGTGTCTCGTCGATGATCAATGCGGGTGCGAGCCGGATGCTCGTGTCGTTGGCAGCGTTGACGATGAGTCCCTCGGCGGCAGCGGCGGCAACCACTGCACTCGCCACGGGCGCGGACAGTCCCACGCCGATGAGCAGCCCCTGGCCGCGGATCTCCTCCACGAGCGGCAGCCCCTGCAGAGCGGCCCTTAGTTGATCGCCGCGCAGCGCCGCGTTGGCGAGCAGACCCGCGCTCTCGATCTCCCCCAGCACGGCGTTCGCCGCCGCGGTCACGAGCGGGTTGCCGCCATACGTGCTGCCGTGCTGGCCCGCGACGAGCAGGTCGCTCGCCGCACCGAAGGTCACGAGCGCGCCGATCGGAACGCCCCCGCCGATGCCCTTCGCGAGCGCGATCGCGTCGGGAACGATGCCCGTCTTCTGGAAGGCGAACCACTCCCCCGTGCGACCGGCGCCGGTCTGGATCTCGTCGAGGATCAACAGCGCACCGTGGCGGCGGGTGAGCTCACGTGCGGCCTCGAGGTAGCCGTCGGGAAGATCGACGACCCCCGCCTCACCCTTGATGGGCTCGACGACGAGAGCCGCGACATCCGGACCGATCGCCCGCTCGAGAGCCTCGATGGTCGACTCGATGTGCTCGGCATTGGGCAGCAGCGGCTCAAAGGGCTCGCGCAGGGCGGGCTTGCCCGTGAGCGAGAGCGCGCCCATCGTGCGACCGTGGAAGCTGTTCTGCAGCGACAGGATGCGCGGCCTACCGGTGCGGCGGGCGAGCTTGATCGCGGCCTCGATGGCCTCAGCGCCCGAGTTGCAG
The DNA here is from genome assembly GCA_965227655.1 of Rhodoglobus sp. GTDB lineage: Bacteria > Actinomycetota > Actinomycetes > Actinomycetales > Microbacteriaceae > Rhodoglobus. The sequence goes on from OZ245765.1 coordinate 560,053, forward strand.
AAGTAGACGCGGCCCGCATCCCCCGCGCCCGTGATGCGGCGCAGGCGCTCGGCGAGTTCGAGCTGCGGCGGGGTCGCGAAATAGTTCGAGACGTGGCCGAGGGTCGCGATCTGCTCGCTCACCGCCTTCACGAGCACCGGATGCGCGTGTCCAAGCGACAGCACCGCGATGCCGCCCAGGAAGTCGAGGTACTTCGTTCCCTCCGAGTCCCACACGTACACGCCCTCGCCGCGCACGAGCTGCGCGCTCGGTAGAGCTGCGGACTTCATGATCCGTGTGCTGTAGTCGTCTTGCCACGTCATGCGGGTACTACCTCCGTGCCGATGCCGCTCTGGGTGAAGACCTCGAGCAGGATGGAATGCTTCTCGCGACCGTCGATGATCGCAGCCTTGGGCACGCCCCCGGCGACGGCCTCGAGGCACGCCGTCATCTTGGGGATCATGCCCGACTCGAGGCTCGGCAGCAGCTGCTCGAGCTCGGTGGTGGTGATGACGCTCACGAGGGAGTCGCGGTCCGGCCAGTCGCTGTAGAGGCCCGCCACATCCGTGAGCACCACGAGTTTCGCGGCGCGCAGCGCCACCGCGAGGGAGGCTGCTGCGGAGTCCGCGTTGACGTTGAGGAGGGAATCCGGTCCGTTGGCCACGCTCGAGACGACGGGGATGTGGCCCGCAGCGATGATCTCGAGGACCCGCGCCGGATCGACAGCCGTGACGTCGCCCACGAGACCCAGGTCGCCGCGCACCTCGCCCGTGAACAACCCGTGCTCGTCGCCGCTCACGCCCCGGCCGAGGTCTCCGTGCTCGTTGATGAGGCCGACGAGCTCGCCACCGACCTGCTCCGCGAGCACCTGCCGGATGACCGGCATGCTCTCGGGCGTCGTGACACGGTAGCCGTCCCTGAACTCGCTCGGGATGCCGCGGCGCGTGAGCTCCGCGGTGATCTGCGGCCCCCCGCCGTGGACCACGACGGGCTTCACCCCCGCGTAGCGCAGGTACACCATGTCTTCGGCGAACGCGCGCTTGAGCTCGTCGTCGATCATGGCGTTGCCGCCGAACTTGACCACGATGATCTCGTCGTGGAACCGCTTGAGCCACGGGAGGGCTTCGATGAGTACTGCGGCCTTCGCGGCCGCCTGGTCTTGGCTGACCATTACGACGAGTACGCCGAGTTCTCGTGCACGTAGTCGTGCGTGAGATCGTTCGTGAGGATGGTCGCCGTCGCGTCGCCCACGAGCAGGTCGATGAGCAGCTCGATGCGACGCGGCGTGATGTCGACCTCGTCACGCGGGCGGTCGGGGGCACCCGCGTGGCACACCCGCACGCCGTTCATGCTCACGTCGACGTTGTACGGGTCGAACTCGGCCTGCGTGGTTCCGATCGCGGCGAGCACGCGGCCCCAGTTCGGATCGTTGCCGAACACCGCGGCCTTGAAGAGGTTGTTGCGCGCGACCGCGCGGCCGACCTCGACGGCGTCGTCCTCGGACGCTGCGCCCACGACCTGGATCCGGATGTCGTGACTCGCACCCTCGGCATCGCCCTGCAGTTGCTCCGCCAGATCGAGGCACACGCTCGTGAGCGTCGCCACGAAGTCGTCGAAGTCGGGCTCGACCCCTGACGCACCGGACGCGAGCAGCGAGACCTGGTCGTTCGTCGACATGCAGCCGTCGGAGTCGAGGCGGTCGAAGCTCACGCGCGTCGCGCGGCGCAGCGCGATGTCGAGCTCTGCACTGGAGAGCACCGCGTCGGTGGTGATGACCACGAGCATCGTCGCGAGGCCGGGCGCGAGCATCCCCGCGCCCTTCGCCATGCCGCCGACCGTGTACCCGCCCGTGCCCTGCGTGACGCTGCGCTTGGGCTTGGAGTCGGTGGTCATGATGGCGAGGCTCGCCTGCTCGCCGTTGTCACCGAGGCCGGATGCCGCGAGCGCAACGCCCGCGACGATCTTGTCGAGCGGCAGCTGGTCGCCGATGAGTCCCGTCGAGCACACGAGCACATCGCCCGCGCTCACGCCCAGTGCCTCTCCCACGGCCTCCGCCGTCGAGTGCGTGACCTGGAAGCCCTGGGCGCCCGTGAAGCAGTTGGCGCCGCCCGAGTTGAGCACGATCGCGGAGACCGTGCCGTCGGCGATGACCTGCTTCGACCAGATGATGGGGTTGGCCTGCGAGCGGTTGCTCGTGAAGACCGCTGCGGCGTTCGCGAGGGGACCGCGGTTGACGACGAGCGCCAGATCGAGCCCGCCGCTCGTCTTGAGACCCGCCGTGACGCCCGCCGCGTCGAAACCCTGTGCAGCTGTGACGCTCACGGTGCTACCCCGTCCGTTGTGAGTCCTGTCGTCTCGGGGAAACCGAGAGCGATGTTCGCCGACTGGATGGCCGCGCCCGCGGTCCCCTTGACGAGATTGTCGATGGCGGAGATGACGACGACGCGGCCCGCGGCCTCGTCGACGGCGAGTCCGATGAGGCACGTGTTGGCCCCGAGGGTGTCGGCGGTGCGCGGGTACTGTCCCTGCGGGAGGACGTGCACGAACGGCTCGTCCGCGTAGGCCTTCTGCCAGGCATCCCGCACCTGCGCCTCCGTGACGCCCGGCTTCAGGCGCGCGGTCGAGGTGGCAAGGATGCCCCGGCTCATGGGCACGAGCACGGGGGTGAACGAGATACTCACGCCGCTGCCGCCCGCAAGCTCCAGGTTCTGCCGAATCTCCGGGGTGTGCCGGTGGATGCCGCCCACCTGGTACGCGTTCGCGGAGCCGAGCAGCTCGCTCGCGAGAAGCTCGGTCTTGAGGCTCTTGCCCGCTCCCGACGGCCCGACCGCGAGCACGGCGACGAGGTCGGCGGGCTCGATGAGTCCCGACGCGATGCCGGGGGCGAGGGCGAGCGTGATCGCTGTGACGTTGCATCCGGGAACCGCAATGCGCTTGGACCCCGTCAGGATGGCGCGCTGCCCTGCGAGCTCGGGGAGCCCGTAGTCCCAGGCGCCGTAGTAGTCGCCTCCGTAGAACCTCGCCCAGTCGGCCTCGTTCGTGAGCCGATGGTCAGCTCCGCAGTCGATGACGAGCGTGCCCTCGGGCAGGTTCTCGGTGACCTCCCCCGACTTCCCGTGCGGGAGGGCGAGGAACACCACGTCGTGGCCGGCGAGGGTTGCGGCATCCGTGGGCTTCAGTTCGAGATGGGCGAGCGACCGCAGGTGCGGCTGCACGGAGACGAGCGGCTGGCCGGCGTTCGAGAACGCGGTGACCGTCGTGACGTCGAATTCGGGGTGGGCGCTGAGCAGGCGCAGCACCTCACCTCCGGCGTAACCGCTGGCACCGGCCACGGCAACGGAGAGAGACATGGATCTACCTTATTGAGAGAGGAACGAGGGGACGGATGCGGCGGCGGCTCACGCGACCTCGGTTTTCACTGAGCACCGTGGTCGTGGCGCGAAACGTCGCCTATCGTCGCTCGTCGGACTGGCGTCGACGCAGCACGGAACGCAGCTCGAGGCTGGTGTCGGTGATGCGGAGCATGGTCACGTCATTGACAGTAGTGCACTCCCGCAGAACACCGCGAATCGCTAGCCTTGTGACGGATGCTCGAACCGAGCTCCCCGTGACACAAGGAGAAACCCATGCCAGACCTCGATGGACTGCTCGACCTCATCCCCATCGGCGACATCGCCAAGCAGCTCGGCGTACCGGAAGACGTCGCCGAGGCGGCAGTGAAGCAGGCCATCCCCGCGATCGTGGGCGGCATGGCGGCAAATGCGCAGGACGCCGGCGGCGCCCAGTCGCTCGAGAAGGCCCTCAGCAAGCACGCCACCTCCGCCTCCGGCAAGAAGGTCGCCGTTCAGGACATCGACACCGCGGACGGCGAGAAGATCGTCAACAACGTCTTCGGCGCCAAGAAGAACGAGGTCGTCGCCGCTGTTGCCGACACGAGCAAGGGTGACGTCACGAAGGACCTCATCGCCAAGCTCCTGCCGATCATCGCGCCCATCGTGATCTCGTTCATCGCCTCGCAGTTCCTCGGGCAGAAGACCACTGCTCCCGCCGCCAAGGAGGAGGCCCCCGCGGCATCCGGCGGCATCGGCGATCTGCTGGGCGGCCTGCTCGGCAGCTCGGGCGGCCAGGAAGTCATCGGCAGCGTCCTCGGCGGCCTGCTGGGTGGCGGCAAGAAGTAGCCTCGGCGAACTATCGAAGGCCCGCTCACCGAGGTGAGCGGGCCTTCGTCATGTCAGGGGCGCTCTGGCTACTCGCGCAAGACAGCTCCCACGCGAGAGGCGGCCAAGGCGACCGCGGCGGTCTTCGCCTCGGTTGCCTCGGCCTGCGTGAGGGTGCGGTCGGCCGCGCGGAAGCGCAGCGCGAACGTGAGCGACTTGCTGCCCTCGGGAACTCCCGCGCCGCGGTAGTCGTCCACGAGGGTGACGTGCTCGAGCAGTTCGCCCGCGCCCTCGATGAGCAGTGCCTTGAGCTCGCCAGCACGCACCTCGTTCGAGACGACGAGCGAGACATCCTGCGTCGCGGCCGGTAGCGAGAGGATCGCGGAAGCCGCGACCTCCGTCACCGACAGGGCGATGAGAGCATCGAGGTCGAGTTCGAGCACGGCGACGACGCGCGGCAGGTCGAGCTCGGCGGCCAGCGACGGCAGCAGCTCCCCCGCGTACCCGACGACGCGGTCGCCCGCGCGCAGTTCGGCAGTGCGACCCGGATGCATCGCCTGGTGCGCCCCGGTCGCCACAGTGATGGGCGAGCCGAGCACGGAGGCGAGATGCTGTGCTGCGCCGAGCGCGTCGGACAGTCCGTTCGCGATCGCCGGTTGCCCCGGCTGCTTGCTCACGGCATCGCCCAAGAACAGCGCGCCGACGTGCCACGGCTGTGGCGGGATGCTCGCGCGCAGCGCGCCGAGCACCTCGTCCGACGGGCGGGAGTCACCCGCGGGCAGCGGTCCGCTGCCGTAAGCAGCACCTGCCACGGGCAGGAATACCGTCCCGACCTCGAACAGCGCGAGGTCGGTGAGACCGCGCGAGAGGTTGCGGCGCGCTACGGCGATGAGGCCCGGCAGCAGCGAGGTGCGCATCCACGCGGCATCCGGGTCGAGGGCATTCGCGAGCGCGATGGCAGCGACGCCGCCCGCCCGCGGTGAGCCGAACAGGTCGTTGGAGGCCCGCGAGACGAACGGGTACGTCAGCACCTCGGTGAGGCCGCCCGAGGCGAGCGAGCTCGACGCGAGGCGACGCAGGCGCTGCTCGCGCGTGAGGCCCCGGCCGGGCGGGGCGACGGGCAGCACCGACGGGATGCGGTCGTAGCCGACGATGCGGGCGACCTCCTCCGCGAGGGTCGCTTTATCGGTGAGGTCGGGCCGCCAGGTGGGCGGGGTGACTGTCCAGCCGGATCCGTTCTCGACGATCGTCGTGCCGATCTCGGTGAGCGCGCCGGTGATCTCGTCGGCGGAGAACTCGACCCCGATGATCTTCGCGACGTAGTCACCGGGAAGCTCGATGGGTGCGGGTGCGACGGAGTTGTCGAGCACGATGCCGACGCTGTCGCCCGTGCCGCCCCCGAGCTCCTCGAGCAGCTGCACCACGCGCGCGACACCGGGGGCCGCGACCTGCGGGTCGACTCCGCGCTCGTAGCGACGGGCGGCCTCGCTCCACAGCTTGTGGCGGCGAGCGGTACGGGCGATCGTGATCGGGTCCCAGTTGGCCGCCTCGACGAGCACGTTTGTCGTCGTGTCGCTGATCTCGGTGGAGGCACCACCCATCACACCGGCGAGGCCGACGGGCCCCGACTCGTCGTCGATGAGCAGGTCCTCCGCGCTGAGCGTGCGCACCTGCTCGTCGAGAGTCTCGAACTTCTCACCCGCCCTCGCGCGGCGGATCGTGAACCCGCCCGTGAGCTTGTCGAGGTCGTAGGTGTGGTTGGGCTGCCCGAGCTCGAGCATCACGTAGTTGCTGATGTCGACGACGAGCGAGATCGACCGGATGCCCGCGAGCTTCAGCCGCGAGACCATCCACGACGGCGTGGGTCGGGTGGGATCGATGCCGCGCACGACGCGCGCCATGAACACCGACACCCCGGCGCGGCCGCGGATCGGCGCCTCGTCGTTGATCGTCACCGGGAAGCCCTCGACCTGCACCGGTGTGACCAGGGATACCGGGTCGCGGAAGGCCGCACCCGTCGAGTGCGCGTACTCACGAGCGACACCGCGGATCGAGAACGCGTAGCCACGGTCGGGCGTGACGTTGATCTCCACGGCGAAGTCGTCGAGGCCGAGCAGCGGGATCGCATCCGTGCCCACCTCGGGATCGAGGCCGAGGTTCTTCAGCAGCAGGATGCCGTCATGCTCCTCGCCGAGGCCGAGCTCGCGCGTGGACGCCATCATGCCGTCGGACGTGTGCCCGTAGGTCTTGCGGGCCGCGATGGGGAACGGACCGGGCAGCACCGCACCGGGCAGGGTCACCACGACCTTGTCGCCCACGGCGAAGTTGTGCGCGCCGCACACGATGCCGCGCGGCTCGGCCTCGCCGACATCCACCTGCACCCAGTTGATGGTCTTGCCGTTGGCCTGGGGCTCGGGGGTGAACTCGAGAACGCGGCCGACGACGACGGGACCGGTGACGTCGAACGAGTGAACGTCTTCCTCTTCGAAGCCCACCTTCACGAGGGCGGCGTGGACCTGCTCGAACGTCACATCGTCTGCGATGTCGACGAACTCGCGCAGCCAACTGATCGGGACGCGCATCAGACCACCATTCCGAACTGCTGGGAGAAGCGGATGTCGCCCTCGACCATGTCGCGCATGTCATTCATGTCGTTGCGGAACTGCAGGGTGCGCTCGATCCCCATGCCGAAGGCGAAGCCCTGGTAGTCGTCGGGGTCGATCCCGGCCGCGCGCAGCACGTTCCGGTTGACCATGCCGCATCCGCCCCACTCCACCCAGCGCGCGCCACCCTTGGCGTTCGGCTGCCAGACATCCATTTCGGCACTCGGCTCGGTGAAGGGGAAGTAGTTGGGGCGCAGGCGGATCTGCGCCTCGGCGCCGAACATCGCGCGCGCGAGGTGCTCGAGCGTGCCACGCAGGTGCGCCATCGTGAGGCCCTTGTCGATGGCGATGCCCTCGATCTGGTGGAACACGGGGGTGTGCGTCGCGTCGAGCTCGTCGGTGCGGAACACGCGGCCGGGAGCCACGACGTACACGGGTAGATCGCGCGTGAGCAGCGACCGGATCTGCACGGGGCTCGTGTGCGTGCGCAGCACGAGATGCGAGTCGACCGGGTCGACGAAGAACGTGTCTTGCATGGCGCGCGCGGGGTGGTCCTCGTCGAAGTTCAGCGAGTCGAAGTTGAACCACTCGTTCTCGAGCTCCGGGCCCTCCGCGATCTCCCAGCCCATGCCGATGAAGACATCGCCCATGTGCTCCATGAGCAGGCTGAGCGGATGCCGCGATCCCGTGCGCCAGCGCGAGGCCACAGCCGTGACATCCACAGCCTCAGCACCCAGCTTCGCGTTCTCCTCGGCCACGGCCAGTTCGGCCTCGCGAGCGGACAGTGCCCCGGCCACGCGCGCGCGGCCCTGACCCACGAGCTTGCCGAGGGTTGCGCGGTCTTCGGGCGCTACCGACTTCATTGCCGCGTTCAGCAGTGCGAGGGGCGACTGCTCCCCCGCGTGGGCTGCGCGCGCGAGCCTCAGTTCGGCGACGGTAGCAGCGTCCGCGAACGCAGCGATGGCGGCATCCGCTGCACTCGTGACGGCCTGCTCGGTGATGGCTGTGGGTTCTGACACAAGTAAGGAGTTTAGCTGCGCTGGGCGAACGCACTTTCGTACAGGCACACGGATGCCGCGGTGGCGAGGTTCATCGACTCGGCGTGCCCGTAGATCGGCACGGTGATGACCCAGTCGGCGAGGGCGTAGTGCTCGTCGCTCAGGCCGCGCGCCTCGTTGCCGAACAGCCACGCCGTCGGCGCCGCGAGGGCGTTGGCCTTGCGGGCCGCCAGCAGGTCGGCACCCTTGATGTCTGCGGCGATGACCTGGAGGCCCACGGCCTTGGCCTTCTCGACCACGGTCTCGAGCTCGCTCGCGATCGCGACGGGCAGGTGGAAGAGCGATCCGGTGGTCGCCCTGACCACCTTCGGGTTGTAGAGGTCGACGCTGCGCCCCGAGAGGATCACGGCATCGGCACCCGCGGCGTCAGCGGCCCGGATGATCGTGCCCGCGTTGCCCGGATCACGCACCTCCTCGAGGATCGCAATGAGCTTGGGCTCGGCACCCAGGATGTCTTTGAGCGAAGTCGGGAACTGGCGACACACCGCGATGATGCCCTGCGGCGTGACCGTGTCGGCCATGGCATCGAGAACGACCTCGGTGACGAACTCCACCTCGAGGCCCGCCTCGGCGGCACCCTTGGCAATGTCGGAGTAGCGCTCGAGCGCCGTGGGCGTCGCGTAGAGCTCGACGAGCAACTCGGGGCGGTACGTCAGCGCCTCGGAGACCGCCTGCGGTCCCTCGAGCAGGAACAGGCCGGTCTCGGATCGCGCGTCCCGCTTGGCGAGTTTGGCCACGGCGCGAACGCGGGGTGAGCGCGGGTTGTCGATCATTGCCCCAGCTTATGGGGCGCGTGTAAACAGAAAGCCCCGGACGCGCTGAACGCGGCCGGGGCTATCACGATGACTCTGCTGAAACTAGGCGACAACCTTCGGTGCGCTGGTGTCGGCCGGAAGCGCTGCCTTGGCGGTAGCGACGATGGCGGCGAACGTGGCGGGCTCGGTGACGGCGAGGTCGGCCAGGATGCGGCGGTCGACCTCGATGCCGGCCAGGTTCAGACCCTGGATGAGGCGGTTGTACGTGAGGCCGTTCGCACGCGACGCGGCGTTGATGCGCTGGATCCACAGGCGACGGAAGTCACCCTTGCGGGCACGGCGGTCACGGTATGCGTAGACGAGGGAGTGGGTGACCTGCTCCTTGGCCTTGCGGTAGAGGCGCGAACGCTGGCCGCGGTAGCCCGAGGCGCGCTCGAGGATTACACGACGCTTCTTGTGGGCGTTGACCGCCCTCTTAACTCTTGCCATTGTTCCTAGTCCTTACTTACCGAGAAGCTTCTTGATGACCTTGGCGTCCGCCGGAGCAAGAACCTGCTCGGCGTTCATCTGGCGCTTGAGCTTGCTGCTCTTGACCTCGAGGTTGTGGCGCATGCCCGCGCCCTGCTTCATGATCTTTCCGGTACCGGTGACCTTGAAGCGCTTCTTAGCACCTGAGTGCGTCTTCTGCTTAGGCATCCTTCTCTTCCTTCTCCGTTGGTGTTGCTGCTGCCACCGGGGCTTCTGCGACTGGCGCAGGTGCCTCGGCTACATCTGTGGTTGCGGCGCGAGCCGGCTTGTTCGCCGCCTTGCGAGCATCGGCCTCGGCCTTCGCCGTCGCCTTGTTCTTGTGGGGTCCGATGACCATGACCATGTTGCGGCCGTCGATGGTCGGGGTCGACTCGACCGAGCCGAACTCCGACACGTCTTCCGCGAATTTCTGCAGGAGGCGGACACCCTGCTCCGGACGCGACTGCTCGCGGCCGCGGAACAGGATCATGGCCTTGACCTTGTCGCCGCCCTGCAGGAAGCCCTCGGCGCGCTTGCGCTTGGTCTCGTAGTCGTGGACGTCGATCTTGAGGCGGAAACGAACCTCCTTGAGGATCGTGTTCGCCTGGTTGCGTCGCGCTTCCTTGGCCTTCTGGGCCTCTTCGTACTTGAACTTGCCGTAATCCATGATCTTGGCAACAGGAGGCTTGGAATTGGGAGCAACCTCAACCAAATCCAGGTCGGCCTCCTGGGCCAGACGGATAGCGTCTTCGATACGGACGACACCGACCTGCTCGCCGTTGGGGCCAACAAGACGGACCTCCGGAACGCGGATTCGGTCATTGGTACGGGGATCGCTGATGCGGGTACTCCTTAGTCTGGTGGGGTGATGCACGCAGAGGAGTGAAACCCGAGCAATCGGCAATGAGCACCGACGGGGTATTACTTACCCGATAACCTTGAGAAGCGGCTAGCAGGTGGGAGATATCTCCTCTTCGTGGCCAGGGACATGCCCATGAGCCTGTAGAAGAATAGCAGATGCCGCGCCAATCAGCTAAGGAACGCCCATGAGCGACTACCAGTACGACGTCGACCCCGAGATCCGCGACATCGCGGAGGTGCCCGCCATCGAGGTCATCAACACGGTGGCCGTGCACCTCATGAGCGCGGCCGCCGTCAAACTCGGGCTGTCGGACACACCGGATGCGGCATCCGACGTCGATCTCGATGAGGCCCGCAAGCTCATCACCGTCCTCGCCGGGCTCGTGACCGCCGCAGCCCCGGAGATCGGCGACCACCACGCCCGGCCCCTCCGCGACGGCCTGCGCTCACTGCAGCTCGCGTTCCGCGAGGAGTCGAGCATCCCGGATGCCCCCGGCAAGGGCCCCGGCGAGAAGCTGACCGGTCCGGTCAACTAGGCGGTCTCGTCAGAGAGACGAGAGCACCACTCGCAGCGAGTCGACCCGACTCGCGATCACGTCGCTGGACGCCCAGCGCTCCTGCAGCCGCGCGAGCACGTCATCGAGCGCCGACTGGTCGAGCCCCTCGCGCAGCGAGAGCTGCACGATGAGTTCGGGGCCGGCCAGGCGGCCCTGCGGATCCCCCGGCGCGAGCTGCACGGCGACGACCGAGGGCTCTGGCTCCGCGGCATCCATGAAGGCCTCGAGCACTGACGCGTCGAGGTAGCTGGGCGTCCACGACTCGGACTGCGCGAGCGCCCACAGTGCTGGCCTGCGCACGACGAACTCGGTGTCGCTTACGGGGTCGAGCACCACGAGGTCGGTGCTCTCGCTCGCGGCGGCGAGGGCTACTCGCCCCGCCGTGGCGGGCACGGGCCGGGCCTTCGGGTTCCAGCGGGCCATCGACTCGACCGACGTGAACGCGGGCAGCACCGTGCGGCCGTCCGGGCCGGCGACCGTCACGATCGAGAGCTCCTGCGACTTGTCGTGGCCGTGCTCATTCACGCCGTCCGTCCCCAGTTCGGCGACGAGCGGGATGAGCAGCCGTGACTCGCGCAGGGCATCCACGACATCGGCCTCACCGAGGTCGTGCGCGTAGAACCGGCGGATCGCCTCGATGAGCTTCTCGGGCGCGGAGCCGTCGTCGTCGGAACTCGCGCCCTGCTCGAAATAGCGCCCCTCCCAGGGCACGCCCGCGGAGTCGCTCATCGAACTAGCGTGACGCGACGTCGATGGCCTCGGCGAGTGTGAACGCCTTGGCGTAGAGCGCCTTGCCGACGATGGCACCCTCGACGCCGTAGGGGACGAGCTCGCGCAGATCGGAGAGGTCGTCGAGGGTGGCGACTCCTCCGGAGGCGATGACGGGCTTGTCCGTGCGGTCCGCCACCTCTTTGAGGAGCTCGAGATTCGGGCCCTTGAGGGTGCCGTCCTTCGTGACGTCCGTGACAACGTAGCGCGCGCATCCCGCGGCCTCGAGGCGGTCGAGGACGGTCCAGATATCGCCGCCGTCCTGAGTCCAGCCGCGCGCGGCGAGGGTCGTGCCGCGCACGTCGAGGCCCACGGCGATGGCCTCGCCGTACTCGGCGATGACATGGGCAGCCCACTCCGGGTTCTCGAGGGCAGCGGTACCGAGGTTGATGCGCTTGGCGCCGGTGGCGAGCGCGGCCTCGAGGCTGGCGTCATCCCGGATCCCACCGGAGAGCTCGATGTTCACCTTGCGGGGCGTGTTCTTGATGACGCGCTTGATGACCGCGTGGTTGTTGCCCCGGCCGAACGCGGCGTCGAGGTCGACGAGGTGGATCCACTCGGCACCCTGGTCGACCCACAGCTGGGCAGCATCCACGGGGTCGCCGTAGTTCGTCTCGCTGCCCGCCTCGCCCTGCGTGAGGCGCACGGCTTTACCATCCGCGACATCGACCGCGGGCAGGAGCACGAGGCCGGGGGCCGTCGCGAAAGTACTCATAGTGTGTGTAGCCAATTCTTCAGTAGACGGATGCCGGCCTCGCCGGACTTCTCGGGGTGGAACTGTGTTGCCTTGAGCGGGCCGTTCTCGACCGCGGCGAGGAACCTGCTGCCGTGCTCGGCCCACGTGAGCCTGGGTTGCGGGAAGGGGTCGTGCACCTCGAGCGTCCACTCCTGCGCGGCGTAGCTGTGCACGAAGTAGAAGCGCTCGTCAGCGATCCCCTCGAAGAGCTGCGAGTCGGCGGGCGCCTCGACGGTGTTCCAGCCGATGTGCGGCAACACTGGCGCGTGCAGCTCCGTGATGACGCCAGGCCACTCGCCGAGCCCCGGAGTGTCGTTGCCGCGCTCGACACCGTGCTCGAAGAGCACCTGCATGCCCACGCAGATGCCAAGAACCGGACGGCTGCCGGTCAGGCGCTTCTCGACTATCGCCCCGCCGCGCACGGCCGCGAGCTGGCGGGCAACGGCTTCGAAGGCGCCCACACCGGGCACGACGAGGCCGTCCGCGGCCTCCGCGGCCGAACGATCGGCCGTGAGGGTCACGTTGGCTCCCGCAAGTTCCAGAGCCTTCGCCGCGGAGTGCACGTTGCCGGAGCCGTAGTCGAGGATGACGACGGAGGGCCTGGTCACGGTCAGAGCGCACCCTTGGTCGACGGGATGCCGCTGACACGGGCATCCGGCGCGATGGCGAAGCGGAACGCCCGCGCGAACGCCTTGAACTCCGCCTCGGCGATGTGGTGCGGATCGCGCCCGCCGAGCACGGTCACGTGCACGGTCATCGCGGCGTTGAAGGTGATGGCCTCGAAGACGTGGCGCAGCATGGAGCCCGTGAAGTGGCCACCGATGAGGTGGTGCTCGAAGCCCGCAGGCTCGCCGGTGTGCACGAGGTAGGGGCGGCCGGAGAGGTCGACGACGGCCTGCACGAGCGCCTCGTCGAGCGGCACCAGGGCGTCACCGAAGCGCGAGATGCCCGCTTTGTCGCCCAGCGCCTGCTTGATCGCGGTGCCGAGCGTGATGCCGATGTCTTCCACGGTGTGGTGCACGTCGATGTGGGTGTCACCCGTCGCCGTGACCGTGAGGTCGACGAGGGAATGCTTGGAGAAGGCCGTGAGCAGGTGGTCGAAGAACGGTACCGAGGTGTTGATCGACGAGGTGCCCGTGCCGTCGAGGTCGAGACTGAGCTCGATGCTCGACTCGCTCGTGGCGCGCGAGAGTGTCGCGGTGCGCGTTGCGGTCATGGTGACGATCCTACCGAGCGGCCAGAATCACCGGGAACGCAGTCGAGGTCACCGGGAACGCAGTCGCGCGAGCGCGTCGAGGAAGATCGTGGTCTCGGCATCGCTGCCGGCAGTGACCCGCAGGTGGTTCGGGATTCCGACATCCCGGATGATGATGTCGTTCTCGAGGAGCTCCTCGAACACGGCGTGCGGGTTCTCGACCCCGCCGAAGAGCACGAAGTTCGCTGCGCTGGGAAGCGGGCTGTAACCGAGCTCGGGCAGGGCGGCGATCATCCGGTCGCGCTGGGCCTTGATGTCTTCGACCATGGCCAGCATCTCGGGCGCGTGGGCGAGGGCGGCAACCGCGGCCGCCTGGGTGAACGCGGAGAGGTGGTACGGCAGGCGCACGAGACGCAGCGCGTCGGTGACTGCCGGGTCGGCGGCGAGGTAGCCGAGGCGGGCACCCGCGAAGGCGAACGCCTTGCTCATCGTGCGGCTGATGAGCAGACGAGGGCGACCCTCCAGCAGCGTGAGCGCGGTGTCGCCCTCCTGGAACTCCGCGTAGGCCTCGTCGACGAGGAGGATGCCCGGAGTGGCATCATACGCGGCGACGACGGTCTCGAGCGAGAGCGGAGTGCCTGTCGGGTTGTTGGGCGAGCACAGGAACACGATGTCGGGCTGCTCGCGCTCGATGGCCTCGACGACCGTCTGCGGCGAGAGCCCGTAACCGGCGTCGCGCTCGGCGGTTACCCAGCGGGTTCCCGTGCCGTTGGCGATGATCGAGTGCATCGAGTACGTGGGCGGGAATCCGAGGAGGCTGCGACCGGGACCACCGAACGCCTGCAGCACCTGCTGCAGCACCTCGTTGGATCCGTTGGCCGCCCAGATGTGATCGGGAGTCAGTCCGTGCCCGAGATAGCGCGCGAGGGATTCTCGCAGCTCCGTGAACTCGCGGTCGGGGTAACGGTTCACCCCCAGTACTGCTGCCGCCAGCGCGGTGACGATGTCGGTGGCGACGGCCTCGGGAATCGGATGCGTGTTCTCGTTCACGTTGAGCTGGATGCGCACGTGCTCCTGGGGAGCGCCGTAGGGCGTCAGCCCACGGAGGTCGTCACGGATCGGCAGGTCGGAGAGCTCAGTCACCAGCCAAGCCTAGGGCGCGATCCCCACAGAACTGGAGTCGGCCCGAACTGGGTGCCCGCTCCCCTACTTCGAGAGCGCGGTGGGGATGGCGAGCTCCTGACCGGCGTACACATCCGTGCCGGTCAGCTGGTTGAACTGCACGAGCTGTGCGATGACGTCGCGCGGGTCGGACTGGGGCGCGATCTGCTCGGCGAGCTGCCACAGGGTCTGGCCGGACTCCACGGTCACGTACTCGAAAGCAACGTTCGACCCCTCGAGCGATGCGGTAGCTCCCCCGCCGTTGAGGGCGAACAAGAAGGCCGCAACGACAAGTGGTGTGGCCGCGAGGAAGGTGAGGACCCCGCGGCCACGCTGGGTGAGGCGCAGCTTGGGTGCCGGGGCGTATCCACCGAAAGTCACCGTCGTCATGTGCTGCTCCTCTGGATTATTCGTGCTCCGTTCTCGGCCGGGAGAACGAAACACGAAGCTCGTGTACTGCTATCGAAGATCTGTACCGAACATAGCTTCGAATCAGGTTGATTTCAAGTACATCTTCGAAGATGCCACCGACATTCGTTCAACACACTCGAATTTATGTTTGGTTTTACCCTCTCTGACGGATACAGTTTCGAATGAGCCACTGACATTGGCCGGAATGGGGAAGCACATGGACGAGTCGACAGGCGGCGGCACGCGCCGTCGCACGAGCCTGAGCGACAAGCAGCTCGCGATCTTGGATGTCATCCAGCGCTCCGTGTCGGCCCGCGGCTACCCGCCGAGCATGCGCGAGATCGGCGATGCCGTGGGGCTCTCATCACTGTCGAGCGTCACCCACCAGCTCGGCCAGCTCGAACTGAGCGGCTACCTCCGCCGCGACCCGAACCGTCCGCGCGCCATGGAGGTTCTGATCGACCTTCCCGGCAGCACCTCTGACGAGGTGTCGGAGAACGCGCCCTCGGTGGGCGACGCCGTCATGGTTCCGCTCGTGGGTCGCATCGCCGCCGGTATCCCCATCACCGCCGACCAGCAGATCGACGAGGTATTCCCCCTCCCCCGCCAGCTCACGGGCAAGGGCGAGCTGTTCATGCTCAAGGTCGTGGGCGAGTCGATGATCGACGCCGCCATCTGCGACGGCGACTGGGTTGTCGTGCGCCAGCAGAAGACCGCCGAGAACGGCGACATCGTCGCGGCGATGCTCGACAACGAGGCGACGGTGAAGGTGTTCCGCCAACGCGACGGCCACACGTGGCTGCTGCCACGCAACTCCAACTTCGAGCCCATCCTGGGCGATCACGCCGAGGTACTCGGCAAGGTCGTCACGGTCCTGCGCTCGCTCTAGTCGAACAGTTCGACGCCGAACTCCGCGACAACGACCCGCACCTCGGCGAGGTACCGCTGGGCCTGTTCGGTGAGCGGGATGGCCGAGTGGCCAATCCAGCCGATCTCGATGCGCTCATCGACGTCGAGCGGGATGGCGACGATCTCGGGATCGAGGTCGTCACTAATGATGCCCGTCGAGATCGTGTAGCCGTCGAGTCCGATCATGAGACTGAAGATGGTGGCCCGATCGGAGACCCGGATCTCCCGCTCGCTCGACAGGGTGGAGAGGATCTCCTCGGCGAGGTAGAACGAATTGTTCGCTCCTTGGTCGAACGTGAGCCGTGGTAGATCGGCGAGATCCTCGAGAGTGACATGGTCCCGTGACGCAAGTGGGTTCTTCCGTGAGACGAAGATGTGCGGTTCGGCGAGGAAGAGCGGGTGAAAGACCAGCCCGGCATCCCGCAGGAGCTTGTCGATGACCTTCCGGTTGAAGTCGTTGCGGTAGAGAATGCCAACCTCACTGCGGAGCGCCCGGACGTCCTCGATGATGTCCCAGGTACGGGTCTCCCGAAGCGAGAACTCGTACACGGCCGCATCGCTCGCCTTGACCATCCGCACGAAGGCGTCGACCGCGAACGAGTAGTGCTGCGCCGATACGCCGAGCAGACGCCGCAACGGCGGTCGACCGAGGTAGCGCTGCTCGAGGAGCGCGACCTGCTCGACGACCTGCCGGGCGTACCCGAGGAACTCGGTGCCGTCGGCGGTGAGCGTGACACCGCGGGGCGAACGCACGAGCAGCGCGCGGCCAACCCGCGTCTCGAGGTCTTTCATCGCCGCGGACATCGTCGGCTGGGCGACGTACAGCAGGTCTGCGGCGGCGCTGATCGAGCTCTCCGCGGCAACCTCGATGAAGTAGCGGAGTTGGTGCAGGGCGATGCCGCTCGATCCTTGTGCCATAGGAACACCCTATAGCGAGGCATAGTTGCGGCAAGTTACCCAATGGCAGAGGTGGAAGCCCACTATGGAGGGACCATGACGAACGAGTTCGACTACACCATCACGACCACCCCCTTCACTGAGGACTACTCGCCGTCGGAGAGTTCCCGCATCACCACGAACTTCGCCAACCTCGCACGAGGAGAGCACCGCCAGCAGAATCTCCGCAACGCCCTGACGATGATCGACCGCCGGTTCAACGAGCTGGCCGACTGGGACAATCCGAACGGCGACCGCTACAGCCTGGAGCTGGAGATCGTCACCGTGGGGCTGCAGTTCGCCGCCGAGGGCGGAGACCGGGAATTTCCGCTCCTCGAGGTCCTCGACATCCAGATCGTGGATTCCTCGACCGGTGAGCGCAGGCGTGGGATCGTGGGCAACAACTTCTCGTCCTACGTGCGTGACTACGACTTCAGCGTGCTGCTGCCGTCGATCAAGGCGGCCACGGCCGCCGCCACCGTGCCCGATGATTTCGGTGGACTGCACGGCAAGCTGTTCGACCACTTCCTCGGCTCGCGCGCGTACCGCGAGCGCTTCGACGCTCCGCCGGTCATCTGTATCAGCGTCTCGACGAGCAAGACCTACCGCCGAACCGACAACCGGCACCCGGTGCTCGGGGTCGAATACGAGAACAACGACGTTTCGCTCACCGACGAGTACTTCGCCAAGATGGGGCTGAACGTGCGCTTCTTCATGCCTCGGGGCAGTGTGGCACCGCTCGCCTTCTACTTCCGTGGCGACCTCCTCACCGACTACTCCACCCTGCAGCTCATCGGCACGATCAGCACGATGGAGACCTTCCAGAAGATCTACCGCCCCGAGATCTACAACGCCAACTCGGCCGCCGCGGCCGTCTACCGACCGACCCTCGAGCAGCAGGACTACTCGCAGACGAAGATCTCGTACGACCGCGAGGAACGTAGCCGTCTCGCCGCAACACAAGGAAAGTACACGGAGGAACACTTCATGAATCCGCACCAGGATGTGCTCGACCGGTGGGCCGCCTCCTACCCCGCCCCCGTCTCATGAACCGCGCAGGATCGTCGAACGTGCCCACACTTCTGCCGACATCGACCGCGGGCAGCCTACCGAAGCCGTCGTGGCTCGCCGAGCCCGAGACCCTGTGGTCCCCGTGGAGGCTCGAAGGCGACGCGCTGGTCGAGGGCAAGCAGGATGCGTTGCGGATCGCCGTCGAGGAGCAGCGCTACGCCGGCATCGACATCGTGAGCGACGGGGAGCAGACCCGCCAGCACTTCGTCACGACCTTCATCGAGCATCTCAGCGGTGTCGATTTCGAGGATCGTGAGACCGTGCGCATCCGCAACCGGTACGACGCGAGCGTGCCGACCGTCGTCGGTACCGTAGGCCGCGAGAAGCCCGTGTTCGTCGAGGACGCGACGTTTCTGCGCCAGCAGACCGACCAGCCGATCAAGTGGGCGCTGCCGGGCCCGATGACCATGATCGACACGCTCTCGGACCGCCACTACAAGAGCCGCGAGAAGCTGGCGTGGGAGTTCGCGACGATCCTCAACCAGGAGGCGCGGGAGCTCGAGGCGGCGGGCGTCGACATCATCCAGTTCGACGAGCCCTCGTTCAACGTCTTCTTCGACGAGGTGAAGGACTGGGGGGTCGCAGCACTGGAGCGCGCGGCGGAGGGGCTTCGCGCGGAGACCGTGGTGCACATCTGCTACGGCTACGGGATCAAGGCGAACACCGACTGGAAGGCGAGCCTGGGAGAGGAGTGGCGGCAGTACGAGGAGACCTTCCCCCTCATCCAGAAGTCCACCATCGACACCGTCTCGCTGGAGTGCCACCACTCGCACGTTCCGATGGACCTCATCGAGCTCATCCGGGGCAAGAAGGTCATGCTCGGCGCTATCGACGTGGCGAGTGACACGGTCGAGTCTCCGGAGGAGGTCGCCGACACCCTCAGGAAGGCGCTCGAGTTCGTCGACGCCGACAAGCTCATCCCGAGCACAAACTGCGGCATGGCTCCCCTGTCCCGCCGCGTCGCCCGCGGGAAGCTCAGCGCGCTCAGCGCGGGTGCGGACATCGTCCGTCGGGAGCTCACCTCATGACCGGGCTCGCGCCGCGCGCGGAGGAGGTCGAACGCCCCAAGGCACTCGAGTCCGGCCTGAGCGCCGCCGACTTCAAGCTCGCGTTCCGGCACCATGCGGCCGGGGTCGCCGTCGTCACCGCTGACGCGGGCGAGGGCCCCGTCGGTATCACCGTGTCGTCGCTCTTCTCCGTCAGCGCTGAACCGCCGCTCATGGTCTTCTCGATCGCCAACACCTCGTCCAGCGCGTCCACGATCCGAGACGCCGAGACGCTCGTGGTGCACCTGCTGGGCTCCCAGCACCTCGGCATCGCCCAGCTGTGCTCGACCGCGGGGATCGACAGGTTCGCCGACACCTCGATCTGGCGCCGGCTCCCCACCGGAGAGCGCCACTTCCCTGGCGTTCCCGTCTGGATCCGGGGCCGAGTGATCAACCGGATGGAGGCGGGGAACTCGACGGTCATCGCCATCCACGCGCTCGAGTCGGAGCACGCGGACGACACCACGACGACTCCGCTGGTCTACCACAACCGCACCTGGCACGCCCTCGGTGACGCCTCCCGCCTCGGTGACTGAGCCGGTCGGCTAGGCCCGGAACGCCTCAACGTCCGCGAGCCGCGCCGGATGCACGAGCGCCTTCACGAGCGTGCCGTCTTCGCGGTAGTCCGTGCTGATGACACGACCCTGCACGTGCAGGCGCGAGATGACCTCGCCCCTGTCGTACGGCACGAGGAGAGTCACCTCGACCTCGGGCGCGGGCAGCACCTCGGCGATGCGCGCGAGTAGCTCGTCCATGCCCTCCCCCGTGCGCGCGGAGACGAAGACGCCCCGCGGCTCGAGCCCGCGGATCAGCAGCCGTTGGTCGTCATCGGCCAGATCGCTCTTGTTGAAGGCGACGATCTCCGGGATGTCGCGAGCACCGAGTTCCCCGATGACATCGCGGACGGTGGCCAACTGCGCTCCGGGGTCGGGGTGCGAGGCATCCACGACGTGCACGATGACATCGGACTGGCCGACCTCCTCGAGAGTGGAGCGGAAGGCCTCGACCAGCTGGTGCGGGAGATTGCGCACGAATCCGACAGTGTCGGTGTACGTGAACGGCCTGCCGTCGGAGGTGATCGACTTGCGCACCGTCGCATCCAGCGTCGCGAACAGCGCGTTCTCGACGAGCACACCGGCACTCGTGAGCCTGTTGAGGAGGCTCGACTTTCCGGCGTTCGTGTAGCCCGTGATGGCGACGCTCGGCACCTCGAAACGGTTGCGGTTCGCGCGCTTGGCCTCGCGGGCGGGGCCGAACCCCTTGATCTTCTTGCGGAGCAGGGCCATCCGGGTGTGGATGCGGCGACGGTCGAGCTCGATCTTCGTCTCACCCGGTCCGCGGCTTCCCATGCCGTTGCCCGCGCCCACCTGGCCACCGGCCTGGCGCGACATCGACTCGCCCCATCCGCGCAGTCGCGGCAGCAGGTACTCGAGCTGCGCGAGCTCGACCTGCGCCTTGCCCTCGCGGCTCGTGGCGTGCTGGCTGAAGATGTCGAGGATCACCGCCGTGCGGTCTATCACCTTGACCTTCACGATGTCTTCGAGGGCACGCCGCTGGCTGGGCGCCAACTCGGTGTCGGCAATCACGGTGTCGGCGCCGGTCGCGGCAACCACGCCCGCGAGCTCCTGTGCCTTGCCCTTGCCGAAGTAGGTGCTCGGGTCGGGATGCGGCCGCCGCTGCAGCAGGCCGTCGAGAACCACGGCGCCCGCGGTCTCGGCAAGAGCCGCGAGCTCGCGGATGGAGTTCTCGGCATCGGCGAGCGTGCCCTGCGAGAAGACGCCGATGAGCACGACGTTCTCGATGCGCAGCTGTCGGTACTCGACCTCCGTGACGTCGTCGAGCTCGGTCGAGAGGCCGGCGACGCGCCGCAGCGCCTGACGGTCTTCGCGGTCGAACTGGTCGCCGTCGCGATCGCCGTCGTACTGGTTGTCGGACTGCAGCGCCTGAGCGGAGCCCGAGCCGAAGAGCGTGTACCCCGAGCGCGCGCCCTCGGTGGCGAGAACCCGGTCGACGGCAGCGTCGTCGGTTCCTGTGGTGGGGTTTGTGCTGGATTCAGTCATTTTGATTAACCCTAGTTTCGTAGTCTTCGGTAAGTTCTCTGCATGGGCAGTGAGCACTACTTCTCCTCAACTCCGGAAAGTGAGCTCAAGACCCGTACCATCCATGCGCGCGTCGCCGGCCGTGATGTCGAGCTGACGACGGCCAACGGGGTGTTCAGTCCGGAGCGGATCGACACGGGGACGCAGGTTCTGCTGTCCAGCGTTCCGGCACCGCCTCCCGGCGGGAACCTGCTCGATCTCGGCTGCGGCTGGGGGCCCGTGGCCCTCACCCTCGCGCTCGAGTCACCTCATGCGACGGTGTGGGCTGTGGACGTCAACGAGCGCGCACTTGATCTGGTGCGGGCCAACGCCGAAAAAATGTCCATACCGAACATTAAAGCAGTTACGCCCGAAAATGTTCCCGACGATGTCGATTTCATGACCATTTGGTCGAACCCGCCCATCCGCGTCGGCAAGAACGAGCTGCACGGATTGCTCCAGAAATGGCTGCCTCGCCTCGAACCGGGCTGCGACGGATGGCTCGTCGTGCAGCGTAATCTCGGCTCCGACTCGCTGCACCGATGGCTGCAGGCCACGTTCCCCGAGGACTTCAGCTTCGTGCGTGCCGCCACCAACAAGGGCTACCGCGTGCTGCGGGCCCGCCACCGCACCGGTGGCACGGGACCGATCGACCTCGTCTAGGTCTAGGTCTAGGCCTCGACTGATCAGATCGTCAGGTCGCCCTCGAACACGAGCTCTGCCGGTCCGCTGAGCGAGACGTGCTCACCGTCCTCGGTGGGGAACATCCGCACGCCGACCGTGCCGCCGGGCACATCCACGCGCCACTGGTGCGGCGCACCGGCCCCGGCCCAGTGACGGGTGGCGAGTGCTGCTGCCACTGCCCCGGTGCCGCAGCTCAGGGTCTCGCCGCTGCCCCGCTCGTGCACGCGCATCCGGATGTGACCCACTCCGTCTTTGACGAGCGGGTCGGCGGCCACGACGAACTCGACGTTCGCGCCATGCTCGGGCACGGGCTCGACGATCGGGATGAAGGTCAGGTCTGCGCCCTCGAGCTCCTCGTCGCTCGCGAGGGCCACGACGACGTGCGGGTTGCCCACGTTGATGCCGAGGCCCGGACGCGCCACCGGCAGTTCCTTCGCGCGCACGAGCGGCTCGCCACCGTCGAGCGCCCAGCGGCCGAGGTCAGCCTGGAAGCCCGTCGCGTTGCGCTGCACATCCCGCACGCCGTTGCGGGTGCCGATGGGCAGCGTGCCGCCCGGCTCCAGGTCGGCGAGACCGTTCTCGGTCAGGTAGCGGGCGAACACTCGGATGCCGTTGCCGCACATCTCCGCGATCGATCCGTCGGCGTTGTGGTAGTCCATGAACCACTCGGCGTCGGCGTCTTCCGCGAGGGCCGCCGCACCCTCGGGAATGCTCTTCGACCGCACAGCGCGCAGGAGCCCGTCGGCGCCGACACCGAAGTGCCGGTCGCAGATCGCGGCGATCTGGGCGGCGGACAGATCGATCTCGCCGTCGGGGTCGGAGAACAGCACGAAGTCGTTGCCCGTGCCGTGGCCCTTGGTGAAGTGGATCGTCGCCATGGGTCAATTCTCCCCTACTGCGAGGCGCAGTGCCGTCGCGTGGCGGTCGGGGTCGTCGTAGTCGAGCCGGTGCGCGTCGTAGCGACGGAACCAGCCCACCTGCCGTCGTGCGTAGCGCCGCGTGAGCGACTGCGTCTGCTCGATGGCCGTGGTCTCGTCGAGCTCCCCCGCGAGCTGCGCGATGGCCTGTGCGTATCCGATGGCTCGGCTCGCCGTCACGCCCAGCTCGCCCAGGCCGCGCACCTCGTCGAGGATTCCCCCGGACCACATGCCACGCACGCGCTCGTCGAGGCGACCCACGAGCTCGTCGCGCGGCGCCTGCAGGCTTATCGTCATCGATTCGCGCCACGGCGCGGCGCCCTCGGGAAGGCCGGAGCCGAAGGGTCCGCCCGTGAGCTCGACGACCTCGAGCGCGCGAACGAGGCGGCGGCCGTTGTGCGGTCCGATCGCCGAGGCAGCTCCGGGGTCGAGCTCGGCGAGGCGCCGGTGCAGGAGTCCCGGCCCGAGCCGTTCCAGTTCGGCTTCTAGGGCTGCCCGGATCGCCGCATCCGTTCCCGGAAAGCGGAAGTCTTGCACCACCGCCGACACGTACAGGCCCGAGCCGCCCACGAGAATGGGCACCGCTCCGCGTGACTCGATCTGCTCGATGGCCGCGCGCGCGTCGATCTGGTAGTCGGCGACGCTTGCCTCTTCCGCGGGGTCGAGCACGTCGAGCAGGTGGTGCGGGATGCCCCGCCGTTCGTCGATCGAAAGCTTCGCGGTGCCGACATCCATGCCGCGATAGAGCTGCATCGCGTCGGCATTGACGATCTCGGCGTCGTGACCGGCGGACCGCAACCCCTCCGCCAGCTCAAGCGAGAGCTCCGACTTTCCGGTGCCCGTCGCCCCCACGATCACGACAAGGCGGGGTCGTGGTTCTACGGGCACGGTCAGCGCTGCCCGTCGCCTACGTCGTAGATCGGGATCGTCGCGACCCGCAGCGTCGGCAGCCCGAGCGAGACGGCCGTGCTCGAGCTCCCGGACGTGCCCCCTGGTTCGGACGGCACTGCGCACGACGCCGCCTCCGCGCGATCCCATGCGTCGCCCGCGCGAGTGCGGCGAATCGCGAGTGGTGCCCCGTCGATCGAGTCGGCAACGAGGTGGAATGCTGCGGCCTGGGTTATCTCGACGCTCACCACATCACCGGGACGCGGCACCGCGCTACCCGCGGGAACCTCGAAGTGCACGAGCCGGCTGTCTTCGGCCCGGCCGGAGAGCCTGTGCGTCTCCGACTGCTTGCGCCCCTCGAGTGCGGTGACGAGCACCTCGACCCGACGGCCGACGAGCTTCTCGTTCTCCTCGCGGGAGATGCGGTCCTGCAGCGCAGCGAGCCGCTCGTAGCGCTCCTGCACTATCGCCTTGGGAACCTGGTCTTCCATCGTCGCTGCGGGGGTTCCCTCGCGGATCGAGTACTGGAACGTGAACGCCGACGCGAAGCGCGCCAGCTCGACCACGCGCAGCGTCTCCTGAAAGTCTTCCTCGGTCTCGCCGGGGAACCCGACGATGATGTCGGTGCTGATGGCCGCGTTCGGGATGCGCGCCCGAACCCTATCGAGGATCCCGAGGAACTTCTCCGAGCGGTACGAGCGGCGCATAGCCTTGAGGATGCGGTCCGACCCGGACTGCAGCGGCATGTGCAGCTGCGGCATGACGTTGGGGGTCTCGGCCATGGCGTCGATCACGTCATCGGTGAAGGCTGCCGGATGAGGGCTCGTGAACCGCACGCGCTCGAGGCCTTCGATGCTCCCGGCTGCACGGAGCAGCTTGCTGAACGCCTGCCGGTCGCCGAACTCGACGCCGTAGGAGTTGACGTTCTGGCCGAGGAGGGTGACCTCGATGGCGCCGTCGTCGACGATCGCCTGCATCTCGGCGAGGATGTCGCCCGCCCGGCGGTCTTTCTCTTTGCCCCGCAGCGCCGGCACTATGCAGAACGTGCACGTGTTGTTGCATCCGACGGAGATGGAGACCCACGCGCTGTGCGTGGACTCGCGCCGCGTGGGGAGGGTGGACGGGAATACGTCAAGGGACTCGAGGATCTCGATCTGCGCTTCATCGTTGTGCCGCGCACGCTCGAGTAGGGCGGGGAGGGCTCCCATGTTGTGGGTGCCGAACACGACGTCGACCCACGGGGCTTTCTCGAGGATGACCGCCTTGTCCTTCTGGGCGAGGCAGCCGCCCACGGCGATCTGCATCCCCTCGTGCACGCGCTTCGTCGAGGCGAGGATTCCGAGGTTGCCGTAGAGCTTGTTGTCGGCGTTCTCGCGCACGGCGCACGTGTTGATGACGACGACGTCCGCGTCGCCGTTCTCTGCGCGAACGTAGCCCGCAGCTTCGAGGGAGCCACTCAGCCGCTCGGAGTCGTGCACGTTCATCTGGCAGCCGAACGTGCGCACCTCGTAGGTGCGCGGCGCGGTGATGGTCATGCGCCTAGCTTAAGCGCGAGCGAGGCGGGCATCCGACTGCCTAGCGGAAGGTGGGACCGCTGGGCGCGAGCGCCCGCTGCACGGCCGTCGAGACCACGGAGCCTGAGTATCCCTTGCGCATGAGGAACGCTCCCAAGCGGCGCTTGGCGGTCTCCGCGTCGTAGGACCTCAACTGGGATGCCCTCTTGTGGGCAATCTCGGTGGCACGCTCGAGTTCGTCGTCATCGAGCTCCGCCAGGGCGAGTTCGATGGCGAGCGGATCCACATGACGACGGCGCAGCTCCCCCGTGAGCGCCGAGCGCCCGTACCCCTTGCGATCGCGCAGGGTGCGCACGAGCGTTTCGGCGAGCAGCACGTCATCGAGGAGGCCGACCGATTCGAGCCGCTCCACCTCCTGGTCCGTCTCGTCGGCGGCGAACTCGCGGCCGACAAGGTAGTCGCGCATCTCTCGTGAGGACATTCCGCGCCGCGCCAACGCGTGCATGCTCACGTTGTTGATGCGGTCGAATGAGCCCTTGCGGCTCGGCTCGGCGGCCTCGCGCGCGTCTCGCGATGCGTGGTGGCGCGCCTTCTCCTCCAGGCTCGCACGCACCGTCGTGACGGCCTCCGGGGTCCGCTCGGGGTCGCCCAGATCGACGAACACGGGACTAGGTCGAGTCGCGGCCGAGGTGGGGACCGCAACTGCCGGCGGCGAGACGGAGGGCTCCCCGTGCTCCCCCTCGTCGCGCTTTCGCGCGCCGAAGAGGTAGGTGACAGGGGCGATCCGCTCGCCGTCGGCGTTGCTCATCCGGGGGCTTCCTAGTGTCGTATCGACGAGGGCCGGAGGCCTACTGGCCCGACGCCGCAGCGAGTTCGGGCTCGACAGCGATGACGGGAGACGCTGTAGCCGCGGCTTCTAGTGCAGCCTTGGCATCCTTTGCCTGCTGCGCTTTCGCTTCAGCACCCACGCCGAGCTTGAACATGATCTTCTGCTCGATATCTGCCGCGATCTTCGGGTTCTCCAGCAGGAACTTGCGCGAGTTCTCCTTGCCCTGGCCCAGCTGGTCACCCTCGTAGGTGTACCAGGCGCCCGACTTGCGGACGATCTCGTGCTCGACACCGAAGTCGATGAGGCTACCTTCACGTGAGATGCCCGTGCCGTACAGGATGTCGAACTCCGCCTGCTTGAAGGGCGGTGCCATCTTGTTCTTCACGACCTTGACGCGCGTGCGGTTGCCGACCGCGTCTGTGCCGTCTTTCAACGTTTCGATGCGACGGATGTCGAGACGAACCGACGCGTAGAACTTCAGCGCCTTGCCGCCGGCGGTCGTCTCGGGGCTGCC
This sequence comes from Rhodoglobus sp., assembly GCA_965227655.1. GTDB lineage: Bacteria > Actinomycetota > Actinomycetes > Actinomycetales > Microbacteriaceae > Rhodoglobus. Next base: position 586,187 of record OZ245765.1, read on the forward strand.
GAAGAAGACGCCGATCTTCTCGCGAAGCTGGTTGATGAAGATCATCGTGGTGTTGGTCGTGCTGAGGCCACCCGTGAGCTTGCGCAGTGCCTGCGACATGAGGCGTGCCTGAAGGCCGACGTGGGAGTCGCCCATCTCGCCCTCGATCTCGGCACGGGGCACGAGCGCCGCGACGGAGTCGATGACGATGAGGTCGATGGAGCCGGAGCGCACGAGCATGTCGGCGATCTCGAGCGCCTGCTCACCCGTGTCGGGCTGGGAGACGAGAAGGGAGTCGATGTCGACACCGAGCTTGGCCGCGTACTCGGGATCGAGCGCGTGCTCGGCGTCGATGAAGGCAGCGATGCCACCGTTGCGCTGGGCATTGGCGATGGCGTGGAGGGTGAGTGTGGTCTTACCCGACGACTCAGGACCGTAGATCTCGACGATACGGCCGCGAGGCAGGCCCCCGATGCCGAGCGCGACATCGAGTGCGATGGAGCCCGTGGGAATCACCTCGACAGGAGCGCGGTCGTCGCTGCCCAGTCGCATGACCGAGCCCTTTCCGAACTGGCGGTCGATCTGCGCGAGGGCGGTCTCGAGGGACTTTTCGCGATCTGCTGCTGAAGGCATGTGCTTCTCTCCGTACGTCGTATGTGGTGACTAGCACCGCGGCTGCCCATAGGCTGACGGTCCGTTGGTACCCGGTGCTGCAAGGGTTCCAACCTCCCGACAAAGGCTGGTGTTACGTGTGTCACGCTACGCTCGGCGACCGACATTGCTGGGACCGACGTGCGATACGTGGATAAAACCCGTCTTCGAATGACGTTACGGAGCAGACTATCAACGTACGAACAGATGTTCGACACATGTTGGGCGTGTTGCGCTAGCGAGCGAGGCTGTTGTCGATCCACCCAGAGAGGTAGGGAGCGAGCGAGCGCATGTAGGTCGCGCCGACATGCACAGCATCGAAGTACACCAAAGTGCCGCCGATCACCGAGGGGCAGGCGCCATCCTTACAGAACAGTGTGCTGAGGTCTGCAGTGCGCACGAGAGGACTTCCCAGCGCCTCCGCCGCTCCAACCATCGGGTCGGGCTGCTGCCAATCAGCTTGGACACCATCGCAGGCGGAAAGCTCATCGAGATGCGCCGCGACACACTCCGGCACGGTAAAACTGGGAAGCGGCGTATCCCGGAGCACTAGCACGGGCACTCCGGCTTCTGACCAAGACCTCAGCGTCGACTCGTAACCGTCCCGTTGAATCTCGTAGATCTGGTCCGCGGGAGCGTCCGTCATGGATGGCGTCGACAGCACCGAGGTCACTACGAGGTCGAATTTCGCATCGATGGTCTGCCGGATAACCTCTTGGCCCCAGGTCCTGCAGCCCTCGCTGGCCGCGACGGTGTCGAACGCCACTGTCGCGGAAGTGGGCATGCAGCTCGACGCCACGAAGAGCGTTATCGAGAGATGGCGCGGCCCCGCAAGCTCTTGCAGCGCTGGGAGCCACTCAGCCGCGTGTGAGTTGCCGACGAGGGCAATCCTGTAGTCCGGATCCTTGGTATCGCCGTAGGTGCAGGTCACGAATCCGCTGAAAGGCTTCCAGTTGAAGCAGTCGTCGGCATAGGCATCGGGCTTGTCATCCCCCGCAAGCGCCGGAGACGGCGTGACCCCGATGCCACGGAGGCTGCAGTCTGGTACCCCAAGGGCATCTGCGGCGAGGCATCCGGAGTTCGCCTCCGCGTTGACCTCGAGAACGCTCGCCTCTTGCGCCACCACCGCAGCGACACGGAAGGACGGCACGAGGGCAAGGGCCAAGACGACAAGCGTGCCCGCCGCCCCGAGCGCATAGGTGCGCCATTGCGTCGTGACGAGCCAGCGCGCGCGTCGCACGGGATCTTCGATGAACGTCCTCGTGACTTGGGCCAAGAGGAGAGTCGCGATGATGACTACCAGCTTGCCGACAAGGGTCAGGGCGCTCCCGAGCGCCGCGGTGGTCAGGATGATGATCGGGAAATGCCAGAGATAGATCGCATAGGAGGTGTCCCCAAGGAATTGCACGGGGCGCAGCGCCAGCAGGCGTGCGGGCGACGCAACCCGAGGCAGCGCCTGTGCGCCAATCACAAGAAGCGCACCGAGCACGGGAACGATGGCGAGAAAACCCGGAAAGGGCGATGCGGCACTGAGGGTAAACGCCGAGATTCCGATCAACACTAGGCCCAACCAGGCAGTCATTGACCGCGCCAGGGGTGAGAACTTAATCGCCGAGACGCGCGGGATGCCGGCCACGGCTGCGAGAAGGCCCCCCACCGCCAACTCCCACAGCCGAGTGGGCGTGACGAAGTACGCCGAAGCCGGCTCGAGGAAAGTCCAAACTATCGACACCGCTAGGGAACCCACGACGAAGATCCCGATTCCCGTTGCAGCGGTGACCGCCTGCGAGAATCGAAACCGAAGAGCGATCCACGCGAACAACCCGATCAGAAGTGGCCAGATGAGATAGAACTGCTCCTCCACGCCAAGCGACCAATAGTGCTGCAATGGTGATGGGGGTGCAACGGCACCCAAGTAGTCGACGGCGTTGATGGCAAGCGACCAATTCTCGACATACAGCGCGGCTGCAACCGCCTCGGTTCCGAGGGTCATCAGTCGAGTCACTGGGAGCACGAGAGTGCCCACAAGCACGGTGACCGCGATCACAAGGAGGCTTGCGGGTAGCAGACGCCGGATGCGACGCGCCCAGAATGAAGCGAAGCCGGAGATCGACTTCGGCGGAGTGCGCAGCAGGTGACTCGTAATCAGGAATCCTGAGATCACGAAAAAGACGTCCACGCCCACGAATCCACCGATGAGCTGGCCCGGCCACAGGTGGAACCCGAGGACCAAGAGCACAGCAACGGCACGAAGGCCCTGGATGTCCGTCCGCACCTCGCGAGCCGGAACATCCGCCAAGTCCGCGGATCGAGCCGACGAACTCTGAATAGCAGCAGGCACCCGACGAGCCTACTTCTTCGGCTCGCGCTGGCCGACGCCGTACCAGCGATGAGGCGGCACATCCGCAGCACGACACAGCGCGAGCCAGATCTCGCGCGTAGTGACCCCGGCCTTGATGGCTTGCTCGGCGGTGAGGCCGCCGACGTCCCCGAGCACGAGGTCGTGGGTGATCACACGACCATACGATTCGCCGAACTCGTCGGAGACGGCCAGCCAGAACTCGCTGAGCTTCATTGTTCAACCCTAGGTGGAACGAGGGAACGCCCCGGCCGAGTGGGCCGGGGCGTTCCGTGGAATGTCGTTGAACTACCTCGAGATGAGGTCGCCGTCGAATTCGGCGACGAGCTCGTCGGGCAGCGTGTCGGGGATGGGGTTGAGGCCTTCGATGACGGCGAGACGATCGCCGACCTCGCGCATGATGACCGAGATCGGAGTGTCGAGCGCGTCGGCGACCGACGCGAGGATCTCGGAGCTGGCCTCTTTCTGGCCCCTCTCCACCTCGCTCAGGTAACCGAGTGCAACACTCGCCTTGCTCGCGACCTGACGAAGGGTGCGGCCCTTCTGTAGACGGAAGTCACGGAGAACGTCACCGATTTCTTGACGTACCAGAACCATTGGACCCTCCTTCTTTGACTGATCGTTGCGGCTAGCTTAGGTGAAGACTAACCACTCGTATCTGTGCGGTGCTTGTGAATTCAGTACTTGTAACGAGATCGAAACGAGCTGTATTCCCCGGTGCGAACCGGAAGTTCACCCCAGCAACTGCGCGAGCTCACTGAGTGATTCGTACACGACGCGCGAACGGATGTGTTCGCGGGTACCCTCCAGTTCGAGGGACTTCGTGCGCACCTGCGAACCGACCGCGAAACCCAGATAGACGGTACCCACGGGCTGTCCATCCTGCGGGTCGGGTCCGGCGACCCCGGTCGTGGAGATGCCGATGTACGCAGGCTCGCCCGCCACGGCGAGAGCGTCGCGCACTCCCGCTGCCATCTGGGCCGCGACATCCGGATGCACGGCTCCGTGTGCGGCGAGAACCTCAGCGGTGACGCCGAGCAGGGTGTGCTTCAGCTCGGTGTTGTACGCGACGATGCCCCCGAGCACGACCGCCGACGCCCCCGGCGTGCGGATGAGCTCCGCGACCAGCAGCCCGCCCGTGAGCGACTCGGCAACCGCAATCGTGTGGCGCCGCGCCGTGAGCGTCGCGACGATGCGCGCGCTGAGCTCGGCGGAGTCGGTCACGCCCGACTCGCCCTGTTCTGGCGCCAGGCCTGCCACAGGTACTCGACCCCGGTAACGACGGTGAGCAGCAGGGCTGCAATCATGAACACCCAGCTCACCCAGCCCGCCCACGGGCCGAGGAAGGTCCACGGGGCGACCAGGAAGAGTGAGATGGCGACGGCCTGAACGACGGTCTTGAGCTTGCCGCCGCGCGAAGCAGGGATGACGCGCTTCGACAGCGCGGCGAACCGGAAGATCGTGATGCCGAACTCGCGGACGAGGATGACGATCGTGATCCACCACGGCAGGTCGCCGAGGATGGAGAGGGCGACGAGCGCGCCGCCGATGAGCACCTTGTCGGCTATGGGATCGAGGATGATCCCCAGGTCGGTGATGAGGTTGCGACCGCGCGCCAGTGCGCCGTCGAGGCTGTCGGTGACGATCGCGAGCACGAAGAGACCGGCGGCGAGATAGCGCAGCAGGCCGAACTCGTGGTTGTCGCTCAGCAGCAGCCAGATGAAGACGGGTGCCAGCAGGATGCGCGCCACGGTGATGATGTTCGCGATGTTGGCCAGGCTCGCGGGTGTATCTCCACGGGAGACGACGCGGCCGTCGAAAGGATTGGTGCGGCTCACGCGGTTACTCCCGATCGGTCAGGCTCCAGGCGTCCTCGTCCGAGTCCCCGTCCACAACATCGTAGCCCGCGAGCGATTCGGCGACCGCGTCGCGGCTGGGAGTGGTGGAGGCGGGCATCGGCTCGTCGCCGCCGCGCAGGCGGGCGAGCACTGCCGGAAGCTGGTCTGGCGTCACGAGCACGTCGCGCGCCTTGGATCCCTCGGAGGGGCCCACGATCTCACGCGACTCGAGCAGGTCCATGAGGCGGCCAGCCTTCGCGAAGCCGACGCGGAGCTTGCGCTGCAGCATGGAGGTGGAGCCGAACTGCGTGCTCACGATGAGCTCGGTCGCGGCGAGCAGCAGCTCGAGATCGTCGCCGATGTCAGCGTCGATGTTCTTCTTCTCGGCGACCGCCGCGACATCCTCGCGGTACTCCGGCTGCGCCTGCGCGATCACATGCTGCACGACCGCGGACACCTCGCTCTCGGACACCCACGCGCCCTGCACGCGAATGGCCTTCGAGGCGCCCATCGGCAAGAAGAGCGCGTCTCCCTGGCCGATGAGCTTGTCGGCGCCCGGCTGGTCGAGGATGACGCGGCTGTCGGTCATGCTCGATACGGCGAACGCGAGGCGCGACGGAACGTTGGCCTTGATGAGCCCCGTGACGACATCGACGGACGGGCGCTGCGTGGCGAGCACGAGATGGATGCCGGATGCGCGCGCCAGCTGCGTGATGCGCACGATCGAGTCTTCGACGTCCCGCGGGGCGACCATCATGAGGTCGGCGAGCTCGTCGACCACGACCAGCAGGTAGGGGTACGGGGAGAGCTTGCGCTCGCTCCCGACCGGCAGCACGATCTCGCCCGCGACGACCGCGCGGTTGAAGTCGTCGATGTGGCGGAAGCCGAACGACGCGAGGTCGTCGTACCGCATGTCCATCTCCTTCACGACCCACGCGAGCGCCTCTGCGGCCTTCTTGGGGTTTGTGATGATCGGGGTGATGAGGTGCGGCACGCCCGCGTAGATGGAGAGCTCGACGCGCTTGGGGTCGATGAGCACCATGCGCACCTCGGCGGGCTTCGCGCGCATGAGCACGGAGGTGATCATCGAGTTCACGAAACTCGACTTGCCGGAGCCGGTAGAGCCCGCGACGAGGAGGTGGGGCATCTTCGCGAGGTTCGCGACGACGAAGCCGCCCTCGACGTCTTTGCCCAGGCCGATGGTCATGGGGTGCACGCTCTTGGTGCTCGCGCCCGAGCGGAGCACGTCGCCGAGGGACACGATCTCGCGGTCTTTATTCGGGATCTCGACGCCGATGGCGCTCTTACCCGGGATCGGCGACAGGATGTTCACCTCGTTGGAGGCGACGGCGTAGCTGATGTTCTTGGCGAGGGCCGTGACGCGCTCGACCTTCACGCCGGGGCCGAGCTCGAGCTCGTAGCGCGTGACGGACGGACCGCGGCTGAAACCCGTGACCTTCGCGTCGACGCCGAACTGCGTGAGCACCTCGGTGATGGAGGCGATGACCTCGTCGGTGTCAGAGCTGCGGGCCTTCGGCGGCGTGCCGGGCGTGAGCAGGGATGCGGCGGGCAGGCGGTAGGTGGCGGTGGACTGCCGCACGGCCGGGGCTACCGAGGGCACCTCGAACTCGCCGGCCTCGCCCTTGTCTCTCGCGCTCGTGTTGAAGCCGGGGAGCAGGCCGGGGCCGTCCTCGCGGAGGGTCATCGCTGCCGGGTCGACCTCACCCGTGAATCGCTTGACCGCCTCTTCGGCCTTCAAAAGGTCTTCGATGAGGTCGATGCCGAACTCGTCGTCCGTCGACGCGGGCTCGATGACATCCGTGACGGCGGCGTCTTTCTCGCGCGAGATGACGGGGCTGTCGAAGGCGGGAGCCTCCTCCGAGCGGTTCGACTTGTTGCGCCGCCACCACGGGATGGTCGACGGGTCGTCGTCGAGACCGAGATCGGTAAGCGACCCGAACTGCAGGGAGTCGTTCTTGGCGGCCTTCGCCGCGGCGCGCTCCTCGTCGTCGAGGAGCTGGGCGCCGAACAGGTACGCGTACAGCTCGCGCAGGCGCGAGCCGATGCGGTTCGGCGGAGTCTTCGTGATGATGAACAGCGACAGCACGAGCAGGAGCACCACGACCGGCGTCGCGAGCGCGCTCGTGCCCAGCAGGATGAGCGGCTGGGCGAGGATCCACCCGAGGATGCCACCGCCCTGCGCGAGCTTCTCGACGCCGTCGGTGGGCGAGGGGGTGCCACCGAAGATGTGGCACAGCCCGCTGACGGTCACCACGAGGAGGGTGACGCCGATGCCGATGCGGCCGTTGTCGTGAACGCTCGAGGGGTGCCGGAACAGCCAGACGGCGAAGAGCAGCATGATCACGGGAAGCGCGAAAGCGACACGGCCGAGCAGGAGGCCGAAGGTCCACGAGTCGAGGGCCTGCGCCACCGCGTCGTTGGGGTTGAACCACTCCACGACGGCGCCCACGACCGCGAGAATGAAGATCAGGAACGGAACCCCGTCACGGCGCTCCTCCTTGGCGAGAGTCTCCTTGCCGAGCACCCGGAACGCGGCGCCCGCGGCGTGCGCGAGGCCCATCCAGGCCTTGGTGAGCGGGCCATCATCCTCGACGACGGCCTGCTTGCGCACGGGAAGCTTCTTGGTGGGCTGGTTCGCACGCCCGCGCGCAGTCGACGTGCGGGAGCGCGACGTAGACCTGGTGCTCGTAGCCATGCGGTCCACGGTACCCGCGGGGTCCGTCACGCCCCGTGAGCGACACCCGAGCAGATCGCTTAGTAGCGGATGGCGTCGATGACCTTCACGCGCACCGCGACGAGGGCGGGCAGGAGGCCCGCGAGCGCTCCGACGAACGTCGCGGCGCCCAATCCGATGAACGCGGCCTCCAACGGGAAGGCCGGCAGATCGCTCACGCCCTGGCCGATGAACGCCACGACCATCGGGTTCTTCACGATCACGACGGCGAGGAACACGCCCACGATCCCCGCGACGCCGGCAGCGACGACACTCTCCATCATCACGGCGAAGAACACCCGCCCTGCCGTCGCGCCGAAGCTGCGTCGGATCCCGATCTCCCGGATGCGCTGCCGCACGGTCACGAGCGAGATGTTCACGAGCCCGAGCGCACCGAGGAGGAGCACGAGGATCGCCGCTCCCCCGACGATGAGCTTGAGGGAGAGCAGCGGGTCGTCCCCCGAGTACGTCAGGTAGTCCTGGCGGTTCACGTCGACCTGCCAGCCCTCGCCGAGAGCGCCCGCGACATCGCGCTGGATGAGCCCCGAGAGATCTTCCGCGATGTCGGTGGGCACCCACGCCTCGTACTGGGGGAAGATGTTCGCGCGCTGCTCGGGAGTCGCAATCGCGAGGTACGAGTCCACGAGCATGTACATGGTCTCGTAACCCTGGCTGTATGGCATGTCGGGCACGACACCCACGATGACGGCCGTGGTGCTCTCGATGCCCTGCACGGGAACCGTGGGGTGCGTCGAGAGGTCCGGCGAACCGAGGTGCTTCCACAGCGACTCGTTGACGACGAGGGCGGGGGCCATGCGGTTCTCATCGCCCGCAGAGAACCAGGTGCCCTGGGCCAGACGCACGCGGTGCATGGTGCCGTAGTCGACGTCGACGATCATCGTGTCGATCTGGGTGATGCCTTCGAGCAGGTCGACGGGCACCTGCGTGTAGGACGACCGAGTGGTCCAGTCGATCCCGTAGCGGTCGGTCACCGTCGTGAACGCCTTCGAGAGCGTCGCGCTGTCGGGGCTCGCTCCGGTCTGCGGGTTGTAGGCGCTCACGAAGAGGGTTGCCGGGCGGCCGGATTGGCGCTCGTAGCTCTCCGTGGTTGCCTGCTGCGCGATGGCTCCGAGCCCGACCACGGAGGTGAGCGCGGTAACGGCAACGGCCACGCCGATGAGGCTGAGGAGCACGCGCGTGCGGTGGATGCGCAGTTCGGCCCACGCCTCGACGAAGGCCCCGACGATGCCCGTCATCGGGCGGCCTCGCCCTCGGCGAGCGCGAGCACCCGATTGACGTCCACAGGGCTGAGCACTCCCCTGTCGAGGCGGTAGTGCCGTCGCGCGAGGGCCGCGATGTTGGCGTCGTGCGTGATGGTGATGAGGGCCGCACCGGACTTCTCGGCGACGTCGTCGAGCAGGGCCATGACCGTGGAACCGGTCTCCACATCCAGGGCACCCGTGGGCTCGTCGGCGAGGATCAGCCGCGGACCACGAACGAGTGCCCGAGCGATCGCCACGCGCTGCTGCTCACCGCCCGAGAGCTTCTCGGGCATACTCTGCGCGCGGTGCGAGAGGCCCACACGGTCGAGCATCTCCATAGCGATCTTCTCGCGGCGCCAGAACTGGCGTCCCGATGCGTAGAGCAGCGGTGTCATGACGTTCTCGAGGGCGGTGCGGCCTCCCAGGAGGTTGAACTGCTGGAAGATGAATCCCACGTCGCCGCCGCGCGCGCGGTCACGCTGGTTCGCCGACATGTCGGAGATGAGCTTGCCGTCGAAGCGGATCTCGCCGGACGTGGGGTTGTCGAGCAGACCGAGGAGATTCAGGAGCGTCGACTTACCCGAACCCGAGCGGCCGACGATGCTCACGTGGTCGCCCACGGACACCGAGAGGTCTACTCCCCGCAGGATGTGCAGGGGCTCGTCATCCGGCAGCTCGACGGTGCGCGTGACCTTGGCGAGTTCGAGGAGGGTCATCCCTTGATCACCACTCCGGTGCCGTCGTCGACGGGTGCCGCGGCTCCGGGGACGAACTGGAGAATCATGTCGCCCTCCTTGAGCCCGTCCTTGATCTCGACATTGATGCCGTCGTTGAGGCCGAGGGTCACGGGCCGGGCCTCGGTGGCGCCATCCGGGAGCACGACGTAGACGTTGCCGGTCTCGGCTGAGCCCTCGACGGCGGTGATCGGAACGACGAGCACGTTCTCGGCGATACCGCCCGCGATCACGAGCGAGGCGGAGAGGCCGGGGAAGACGGTGACGCCAGCGGGAACTGAGCACTTCACCGTGGGGTTCGACGTACCGCCGCTGCCGTCACTCGAGCTCTGGGTCGCGGCAGTGATCGTGAGGCCCGTGCATGTGAACGGGGCGGGGCCGCCCGTGATGGCGACCTGGGCCTCGGTCGGCCGGTTCAGGAGGCGGTACTGCTGCTCGGGCGCGATGGTTCCGCTCACGTTGAACGTGGGCGGCGAGACCTTGCCCACGTCGTCCCCGACGGAGAACGACTGGCCCTCGAGCGCCGTGAAGGTCGACAGCACACCCGCGATGGGAGAGACGACAGTCTCGTAGTCGACGTACTGAGTGCCATCCGGGTTGGTGATCTCGGCACGAATGCGCAGGATCTCGGTACCGACGTCGACCTGCTGGCCGGGCGTCACGTACACGTCGCGCACGACGCCCGTGAGGGTCGCCTTGACCGACACGGCGGGATCATTGGCGACCGTGCCGGTGAGCGTCACATCGTTCTGGATGGTGCCCGTGGCGACGGCAACCTGCGGCTCGACGATCTCCCCCGTCGGCTTCGCGGCGTCGTCGACAACCGGGTCGGCGAAGAAGGCGATCTTCACGAGGGCCGCGGCGATCGCCATGAAGATGACGATCCGGATGATCGGAAAAACCCATTTGCGCGCAATACTCACGTGGTGCATCCCCCAGGGGTTCGGTGCAGAAGTCCTCGCCACACTATCCGGGGGCGCGGGTCTAGCGAATCATCCCAGAGGCGGATTCCGCCAGCCCAACGTTTCCCACAGTTGGAACGTCGGGCGCCTATCCTGTGCGCATGACCACCACGCCTTGGCGCAGCTTTCTCCGACTTCGGACGACGGATGAATCGCACCGCGTCACCACGCTCGAGCTGTTCTTCGACCTCGTGTTCGTGTTCGCGTTCACCCAGGTGACGGGGTTCATGGCCGAGTCGCACAGGGCCGTCGGAGTGCTTCAGGGGCTCGTCATCCTCGCCATGCTCTGGTGGTCGTGGACCTCGTACAGCTGGCTTGCCAACCAGACCCGCATCGACGAGGGAATCGCCCGCGCGGGCTTCTGCGTCGCCATGGGCGCGCTGTTCATCGTGTCTCTCGTGATTCCCGAGGCGTTCGACGACCGCGAGGGCGGTCTCTTTGCACCCGTGGTGTTCGTCGTCGCGTACCTCGTCATCCGCCTCATCCACGGATTCGTCTACCTGGCGGCCGCCGGTGACGATCCGGGGCTGCGCCGGCAGCTCTACCGGTCGGTCTGGCCCATGGTGCTGGGTGTGTCGCTCATGCTCGTCGGCGCCCTTCTGGGGTCGCCCTGGCAGGTGTGGTTCTGGCTCGCCGGAATCGGCCTCGATGTGCTGTTCACCTACCTGCTGTCGGTGAACGGCGGATGGCGCGTGCAGTCGGCGGCGCACTGGGCCGAGCGCTACGGGCTCATCGTCATGCTCGCGCTCGGCGAGTCGATTGTGGAGATCGGGTTCGGTGCCGCTCAGGAGCCGATCTCGGTGACCATCCTCATCGCGGCCCTGCTCGCGATAGCCCTCTCGATCTCGCTGTGGTGGCTGTACTTCGACATCGTGTCGATCGGCGCGGAGAAGTACCTCTCAAAACTCGCGGGCAATGAACGGGCGAACCTCGCGAGCGACGCGTACACCTACCTGCACTTCACCTTGGTCGCGGGCGTGATCATCTCGGCGCTGGGCGTCGAGAACGTGCTCGCCCACCTCGACTCCGAGCACGGGCTCGGGCTGTTCGGTGCCGTCGCGCTCTTCGGCGGAACGTCGCTGTACCTCGCCGGTCACGCGTTCTTCTGGCGGCGGGTGGCACACACATGGCTTCCCTCGCGACTGATCGGTGCGACGGTGCTGCTCGCGGTCATCCCCCTGGCCGCAGGACTTCCCGCGCTCGCCGCGATCGGGCTCGCCGCGGGCATCTGCGTTGCAGTCGTGATCATCGAGACGCTGCGGTACGCTCGAGAGCGCACCGATGTGCGCCATTCGGACTAGCTCTCGCCAGCATCCCGCCGCTCGCTGCGCAGCATCGTCGTCGAGTTGCCCACGCGGCCGACGGGCACGAAGCCCTGCTTGCGGTAGAGCTCCTCGGCGGGGTTGCCGTCTTCGACGCTCAGGCTCAGATCGCCGTGGGATGCCGCGATCAGCGCGTTGAGCAGCGCGCGACCGATTCCCTCGCCGCGGCGGCCCTCGACGACACCGATGCCGATCTCGGGAGTCTCGGCCGAGACGAAACCGTAGCCCGGTTCCTCCGCGGTGAAGTAGCGCGACCACACCGCACCGACATCCTGTCCGTCGCGCTCGGCGATGAGGCCGAAGTCTGTTGCGCGGGGGAACCCGCCGATGTACTGCTGGAAGGTGGCATCCGTGCGCCAGTGAGCTGCGCCCTTGGCGTTGGAGGGGTTCCAGTCCATCGTCATGACGAAGACCTCCTCGAGGAAGGGCAGGTCAGCCGCGGTCGCCCGCCGAGTTGTCGTCATGGGGCGAGACTACGCCTCGATGGTGTCGCCCCTCGCGAGGTCGTCACGGGAGACCGAGTCGAGGAGTACCCCGATCAGCTGACCGGGACCCGCGGACTTCTGGATTTTGCGGAACGACTCGATGCCCGTGACCGTCGTCGACACGTGAGTGCCGTTGGCTCTGCGCACCGTCACCGCATCGCCCACGGTCAGCACCCCGCCGCCCACCGTGCCCGTCGCCACGACACCTCGGCCCGTGATGAAGAACACGTCCTCGATGTCGAGCCGGAACGGCCTCACCGGGCCTGCCTGATAGTCGGTGACCGTCGTGTCGTACTCGGCCCTACCGAACAGCTTCCCCCAGAACCCCACTACGCCTCGATACCCTGTTTGTCACTCATCCGGCTACGCCTCGATGACGACCGGGATGATCATCGGGCGGCGACGGTGCTGGGTGTTGACCCAACGACCGACAGTGCGCCGGATGACCTGCGCGAAGGCATGGGTGTCGCGAGTGCCGTTCTCCGCAGCATCCGTGAGCGCCTTGATGATCTGCGGGAGCACGGCGTCGAACACGCCCTCGTCTTCCGCGAAACCGCGCGCCTGGATCTCCGGCCCGACGATGACCTTGCCGGTCTGCGGGTCGACGGCGACGAAGATCGAGATGAAGCCCTCCTCGGCGAGGATGCGGCGATCCTTGAGGTCGGCATCCGTGATCTCGCCCACGCTCGAGCCGTCGACGTAGACGTAGCCGAGGTCGAGCTGGCCGACGACCTTCGCCACGCCGTCGCGCAGGTCGATGACCGTGCCGTCTTCGCCGATGATCGTGTTCTCCTCCGGCACGCCGGTCTGGATCGCGAGGTTCGCGTTGGCCACGAGATGGCGCTGCTCACCGTGCACGGGCAGCACGTTCTTCGGCTTGAGGATGTTGTAGCAGTAGAGCAGCTCGCCCGCGGCCGCGTGGCCGGAGACGTGCACCTTCGCGTTGCCCTTGTGCACGACGGTCGCGCCGAGCTTCATGAGGCCGTTGATGACGCGGTAGACGGCGTTCTCGTTGCCGGGGATGAGCGACGACGCGAGGATGACCGTGTCGCCCTTGCCCACCTCGATCTGGTGCTCCATGTTGGCCATGCGGGCAAGCACCGCCATGGGCTCGCCCTGGCTGCCGGTCGACATGTACACGAGGCGGTTGTCCGGCAGGTCCGCGGCCTTCTTGGCGTCGAGGAGCACGCCGTCGGGAACCTTGAGGAAGCCGAGGTCGGCCGCGATGCCCATGTTGCGCACCATCGAGCGGCCCATGAGCACGACCTTGCGGTCATTGGCGACGGCGGCGTCGAGAACCTGCTGCACGCGGTGCACGTGGCTCGAGAAGCTCGCGACGATCACGCGGCGCGGGGCCTTCGCGATGACGGCCTCGATGACGGGGCCGATGTCGCGCTCGTTGGGCGTGAAGCCCGGCACGTCGGCGTTGGTCGAGTCGGGCAGGAACAGGTCGACGCCCTTCTCACCCAAACGCGCGAAGGCGCGCAGGTCGGTGATCCGGTCGTCGAGGGGCAGCTGGTCCATCTTGAAGTCACCCGTGTGGAGGACCACACCGGCCTTCGTCGTGATGGCCACGGCGAGGGCATCCGGAATCGAATGGTTCACCGCGATGAACTCGAGGGCGAACGGGCCGAGCTGCTCGGTCTGGCCCTCCTTGACGGTGAGCGTGTACGGCTGGATGCGGTGCTCCTTGAGCTTCGCCTCGATGAGGGCGAGCGTGAGCGTCGAGCCGATGAGCGGGATGTCCTGCCGGAGCCTCAGGAGGTAGGGCACGGCGCCGATGTGGTCCTCATGGCCGTGCGTGAGCACGATGCCGAGCACGTCGTCGAGGCGATCCCGGATGGAACTGAAGTCGGGCAGGATCAGGTCGACGCCCGGCTGGTTCTCCTCGGGGAAGAGCACGCCGCAGTCGACGACCAGCAGCTTCCCGTCGATCTCGTAGGTGGTCATGTTGCGACCGATCTCACCGAGTCCGCCGATGGGCGTGACGCGGAGAGTTCCGGGAGCGAGGGCGGGCGGATCGTAAACGGAGACTGGCATGTGCTGCTTCCTAGCGGGTTGTGCCCGCCACCTTGGGTAGTGCGCCGCCCGCGGCCGCATTGCGGTCCGGTCGGAAGTTGTCGAAGCTCACTCCGGGGATGTCCCGCACGAGGGCGAGGTCGTCCTCGATGATGGCTGCCTCGTTCTCCTCGGGGCCCACGAGCGGCAGGCGCACGCGCGGCGACTCGATGCGGCCGAGGCCGTGCAGGATGTACTTCGCCGCGACGGTGCCGGGCACGTGCGTCATGACGGCGCGCACGAGGGGCTCGAGGGCCTTGTGCGCCGCGGTGGCCGTGGCGAGGTCGCCCCTGTTGACGGCGTCGACGATCTGGCGGTACGGCGCGGCGGTGATGTTCGCGGTCACGCCGATGAGGCCTGTGGCCCCGATGGCGAGGTGCGGAAGCACATTTGCGTCGTCGCCGGAGAAGTAGAGAAGGTCCGTGTTGTTGAGCACACGGCTGACCTCGCTGAAGTCGCCCTTGGCATCTTTGACGGCCATGATGTTCGGGTGCTTGGAGGCCCGCAGGAGGGTTTCGTACTTGATCGGGATGCCCGTGCGACCGGGAATGTCGTACAGGATCACGGGAAGCTCGGTGGCGTCCGCGATGAGGCGGAAATGCGTGAGCACACCGGCCTGCGTGGGCTTGTTGTAGTACGGGGTGACGATCATGGCGGCGTCGGCGCCCGCTGTGACCGCAGCCTTGTGCAGCTCGATGGCGTGGGCGGTCTCGTTGGAGCCGCCCGCCATGATGATCTTCGCGCGGCCGCCCGCGACCTTCTTGGCGACCTCGACGAGGCGCAGCTTCTCGGGGTCGGTCAGGGTTGAGGTCTCGCCCGTCGTGCCGCTGATGACGATGCCGTCGCAGCCCGCGGTGATGACATCGTCGACGTGCTTCTCGACGCCGGCCCAGTCGACTTCGCCCTCAGAGGTGAACGGAGTGATGAGTGCGACGAGCACCTGGCCGAAAGGATTGTCAGTAGACACGGTCTACAGGGTATCCGATACCGGTTACGGGGCGACGCGACCGTTCTGATTGAAGGCCGCATGGGTGACGGGCATGAGTCCCTGCCAGAGGTCTTCCATCTTCTCGGCGACCATCTCGATCTCGCGCTGCGGGAACGACGGGAAGTGCGTTCCCTCCCGCTTGGTGCGCAGCGACAGGAAGTTCATGAGCGACCGCGCGTTGACCGTCACGTACATCGAGGAGTAGATGCTCAGCGGGAGCACGATGCGGGCCACCTCGCGCGCGATACCGGCGTCGAGCATCCGCTGGTACGACTCGTAGGCCTCGCTCGCGACGCGGGTCGCCTCCGAGACTGCGAGCTCGGTCTGCTCGGGGCTTCCGGGAAGAAAATCGTAGGCTCCGGCCTTGCCCACCTGCACGAGGTTGCGGTCGGCTCCGGGCACGTAGAAGACCGGCTTGAGCTCGCGGTAGCGGCCGCTTTCCTCGTTGTACGAGGCGATGCGGTGCCGCATGAACTCGCGGAACACGAAGATCGGCGCCTGCACGTAGAAGGTCATCGAGTTGTGCTCGAACGGCGAGCCGTGGCGGTCGCGCATGAGGTAGTTGATGAGTCCCTGGGAGCGGGACGCGTCGACCTCGGAATCCTGCGCGGATTCGAGCGTCTGCTCCCCCTGGGTCGACACGCGCGCCGCGAACAGCACATCGGAGTCGTGAGCGCTGGAGCGCACGAGCTCCACGGTCATGTCTGAACGGAACGTGGGCGACTCGGTCTCTGGCACGGCCCTCACGATAACCGACGGCGGCGCGTAACAGACGGCAACACTCCCCCACGGGGCCGGATGCGCGCCTAACGTGGCACCACTATGAACCCGGTCCTCGTCATCGTCGTGCTCGGCGGCCTCGTCGCGGGTGCGACGGGGCTGGGACTGCTGTGGCGGAGCGCCCAGGGCCGCGTGCGCAGCACCGACGGCCGCACGGTGGTGCGCGCATCCGACCTGCCGGGAGTGACCCGGCTCGCGCGAGGGGCGACGCTGCTGCAGTTCTCCACCGAGGTGTGCGCGCCGTGCCGTGCAACCCATGCCGTGCTCGGGGATGTGGCATCCGGTCGCTCGGACGTGACCCACGTCGACCTCGACCTCACGCACCGGCCCGACCTTGCGAGCCGGTTCAACATCCTGCAGACGCCCACGACGTTCATCCTCGACCGCAAGGGCGTCGTGCGCGCCCGCATCGGCGGAGCTCCGCGGCGGGATGCGCTCACCCACGAACTGGAACGGATCCTCGCAGCATGACGACCAACGGAATCGACCCGCGCGGTCCCCGCTTCAGCGCGGGGATCACGGCAGTACTCCTGCTCCTCGTGATCGGACTCGCGCTCTCGGGCGCAACGCTCGCCGCCGTGGTGATCTTCGCCGCGATCACGGCGCTGTTCGCGTGGGGAGCGTTCGCGGGCGTGCGTCGCCACCCGTACGGCGCCCTGTTCCGCGCGGTAGTGCGCCCGCGCCTCGCGGCCCCGACCGAGCTGGAGGACCCGGTGCCGCCGACCTTCGCCCAGGGCGTCGGCTTCGTCATCACCCTCGCAGGCCTCGTGCTGCACCTCGCGGGTGTGCCGTACGCCCTCGTCATCGCGGCGGCAGCGGCCTTCGTCGCGGCGTTCCTCAACTCTGTGTTCGGCTACTGCCTCGGCTGCCAGATCTATCTGCTGCTCGCGCGAGCAGGAATTCTCGGCAAGCCTGCCTAGCGTGCGCCTAGGGTGGGAGTGACGAAAGGAACCACCCATGGCAGTCACCAGCGAAGCAACGACCCTCTGGTTCGGAGACCTCATGAGCGGGTCGGGAACGACCTCTCTCGATTCATCCGACGCCGCCGAATTCCCCGTCAGCTGGGCCGCGCGCTCCGAGGGAGTCGCGGGTAAGACGAACCCGGAAGAGCTCCTCGGCGCTGCGCACTCCGCGTGCTACTCGATGGCGTTCGCGAACGCCCTCGCGGGCAACGGCACCCCGCCCGAGAGCCTGCAGGTCACGGCGGCCATCACGTTCCAGCCGGGTGTGGGTATCACCGGTAGCCACTTGCTCGTGAGCGCGAAGATTCCCGGTCTCTCCGCAGACGACTTCCAGCGGCTCGCCGAGGATGCGAAGCAGAACTGCCCGGTTTCACAGGCCCTCGCGGGCATCCCCATCACCCTCGAAGCGACCCTGGCCTAGCCGTGCGCGTCGTCGTCGCTGGGGCATCCGGATTCATCGGTCGCGAGCTGACGACACAGCTCGAGGCCGACGGCCACACGGTCGTGAAGCTCAGCCGCAGTGCGCCCCGGAACGAGAACGAGTTCCTCTGGATGCCCGCGACTCTCGACATCGACCCCCACGCCCTAGAAGGGGCAGACGCCGTCATCAACCTCGCGGGGGCGACGACCGGCCGCGTCCCGTGGACCGCGGGCTACAAGCGCGAGATTCTCTATTCCCGCGTGAACGGCACCCAGACGCTCGCGGAGGCTATCGGGCGGGCCGAGAATCCGCCCACGATCTTCCTCAGCGGGTCGGCTGTCGGGTACTACGGCGACCAGCCGGGTGTCGAGCTCACCGAGTCCGGGGCCAAGGGCGAGGGGTTCCTCAGCGACGTCGTGGAGGCGTGGGAGAAGGCCGCGCACCTCACGCCCGACGGCACGCGTGTCGTCACGTTCCGCACGGGACTCGTGGTCGG
This sequence comes from Rhodoglobus sp., assembly GCA_965227655.1. GTDB lineage: Bacteria > Actinomycetota > Actinomycetes > Actinomycetales > Microbacteriaceae > Rhodoglobus. Next base: position 604,218 of record OZ245765.1, read on the forward strand.
TCGCGGCGGAGCGTTCACCCCGCTCATCCCGCTCACGCGGCTGGGCCTTGCCGCACGCTTCGGAAGCGGGCAGCAGAACTGGCCGTGGGTAGCCCTGCGCGACGAGGCCGCCGCCATCAAGCACCTGCTCACGTCCAAGCTCGACGGTGTCGTGAACATCGCGGGTCCGACCCCGGCAACCTCGCAGCGCGTCACGGATGCCCTCGCCGAGGCCCTCGGCCGCTGGCACCCCTGGGTGGTTCCCGAGGTAGCGCTCAAGCTCCTCGGCGACGCGGGCCACGACCTCCTGTTGCTCAGCCAGAACGTGATCCCCGAGCGACTCCTGGCCGACGGCTTCACCTTCCGCTACGACACCGTCGAAGCGGCTATCGGCGAGATCGCTCGAGACCTATAGCCTTGCGGGTCGCCCAGCGTGCGCGACGGCGGTCACCGCTCGCGTCATAGGCGAGCCCGAGCCGCAGCCACGCGCGCCACGACTCTGGCGACTGTTCGACCTCGGCCTGGTACCGGGGAAACTCGAGGTCCGCGACCCCCGGGTCTGGCCTGCCGCTCGGCAGTCGCGGGAGGTCGTCGACGGGCAGTCCGCCCTCCGCGCCCAGAAGCTTGACGAGTCGCTCGCCGCGCACCACGAACACGAGGTCGGCGGCGAGAACGCCCGCGCCCAGGAACGGCAGCACGATCAGGGCGAACCCGATCGCCTTCGCAATGGGCTGCGGGTCGTTGATGAGCAGCAGCGCGTAGCCCACGACGAAGACCAGGTAGAGCACGAGGAGCGCCGCCATGACGAGCGCGGCGACACGGGCTCTCACTTGCGGTCGAGACCGAGGTCGATGAGCTTGTCGAGGCCGACGACGACTCCGCGAGCCGTGCGCGCGGCACGCAGGCCGAGGAGGATTCCGGCCTCGTAGGCGTTGGGGGCGAGAGTCTCGTGCGTGATCGTCAGCACCTCGCCGTTGCCGCCGAAGACCACGTCCTGCTTGGCGACGACGCCCTGCATCCGGAGGCTGTGAATCGGGATGCTCGACACCTGCTGCCCGCGCGCCCGCTGGTCGACGTGCGGGGCGACGACGGGCCCCAGCGCCCCGCGCGCGGCACCCATGAGCTCGGCCGTGCGCACAGCCGTGCCGGAGGGCGAGTCGACCTTCGAGGCGTGGTGTGCCTCGATGATCTCCATCGAGTCGAAGAAGCGCGCGGCCATGGTGGCGAACGAGGTGGCGAGCACCGAGCCGATGGAGAAGTTGGGCACGATGATGACGCCGACCTCGGGCGACGCGGCAACCGTGCGCGCGAGGGCGGTGATGCGCTCGTTCGACCAGCCCGAGGTGCCCACGAGCACGTTGATGCCATGGGCCACGGCGAAGTCCACGACCCCCTGCGAGACCGCGGGGACCGTGACATCCACGGCGATGTCGGCACCGAGCATGGCGTTCAGGTCGGCTGTGGAGTCGAGCTGGGCGACGAGTTCAAACTCCTCGGACGCCTCGATGAGGTGCGAGACCAGCTGGCCCATCCGGCCCGTCGCGCCGATCACGGCGACTTTCGTTGTCATCCCGCAAATCTACCAAGTGGTCGCGCTGCTCGATGTTGCGCGCTTTCCCTACTGCGCGCGGATGCCGCGGCGCGCAAGTATTGCCGCATGAGCACCGTCTTGCGTACCGCACTGATCGCAGCATCCCTTCTCGTGCTTGCGGGTTGCACCCCCGCGACCCCTTCGGCGGACGGTGGCGACGCCCCCGCCACGGGTGACTCCCCCACGACCGGCGAGTCCGCGGGAGACTGCCCCGTCGTCGACGGCTACGAGCTGTTCTCGAGTGACCTCGTCACTTCGGCCCCCGCACCGGGTGCGGTCTACGGCGACGGCTCGACGCTGAGCTTCACTCTCGCGATGGGCGCGGGCTACTCCCCGACCCTCAACCTCACCTATGTGAGCGACGACGGCACGCCCATCATCATGGGCGGCCAGAACCTCCTCGACAACGGTGACGGCACGTACAGCAACAACCTCAACGTGTTCGACTCCGACGCCGATGGCCGCCCCGGCTTCGCGAGTGTCGTCGTCGTCAAGGACGACACGTTCCAGGCACCCGCCGGTCAGGAGAACGCCTCGCAGCCCATTCTCGGTGTCTACTGCGTGACCTTCGCCGTGGAATAACCTCGACCATGTGGTGACCTTCCGCGAAACCCCCGTGACGGATGCCGCGGCGCACGCGCTCTTGGGCGAGTACTTCGCGTACCGCGCCGAGACGTTCCCCCAGGCCGCGGGCTACGTGACCACGTTCCCCTCCGCCGAGCGGTTCGTGGAGCCGCAGGGGGTGTTCCTCGTGGTGGTCGTCGACGGCGAGGACGTGGGGTGCGGAGGCATCCGCTCGCTCGGGGGTTCGCGCTTCGAGGTGAAACACCTGTGGCTGCGGCCGACCGCGCAGGGGCAGGGCCTCGGCCGCGCACTGCTCTCGGAACTGGAACGACGAGCACGCTTGCTCGGAGCGACCGAGCTCGTGCTCGACACCAACGCGAGCCTCGAGGCGGCGGGCGGGCTGTACCGCTCGAGCGGGTACGTCGACATCGAGCCATACAACGACAACCCCAACGCGACGAACTGGTACCGGAAGGTGCTCACCTAGCCGATAGGCTGAGCGGCCCCAGTCCACCCCCTTGGTAGCGGAAAGTGATGAAACGATGACGTCGACAGTCCTTCCCGCACTCGTCGGTGTCATGGTCGGCGCCCTCGCGGCGACGGCTTTTCTGGCGCTTCATGCACGGGGCCGGGTGGTGAAGCAAAGGTCTCTCTGGGGCGCCGCACCTGGGGATGTCGTTCCGACCGGCTGGGACGGTCGCGAACAGCACGTCGAGGTCTCGGGCCTCGATGCGGTCGAGCCGGTGGAGAGGCTGGTCGAGGCGATCGCGGGGTGGCGCGCCACGTTTCCCGACGCCCGCCGTGTTCTTGTCGACGCCGCCGTCAACATGCTCGTTGCCGGCGACGAACACCCGGCGGTTCAGGAACTGGCGAGCCTGTATTCCGATGCGGAGCAGGTCACCTTCGACGCACTCGTCGACCGGGTCGTGGTTGAGTTGGACCTGCAGGAGTCGCTGTCGGGTGACATGGACACTATCGCGATGAGATCGCTGTGCCGGTCGGTGGTTCTGGGAACGTTGGAGCCGCGCGTGTTCGTGGCGTGGGTTCACCAGCGCTTCGGACACGACGGCAGATCCGACCCCATCGACGAGCTCGCTGGCTTGGACGACGAGTTCGAGGGAGTCATCGCCGGGTGGTATCAAGGCTCGGTTCAGGAGCTCGACACTCGAGTGCGCGACATCGCGGCACAGTTGTTCAGGACCGCCTAGCCGCATGAGACCCACAACCACCTAGAACGGCTGCAGCTCCGGCATCCCCGTGCGCAGTTCGACGGGCAGGTGTCCGAGGTCGTTGTGGGCGATGAGCACGGGCGGCTTGGCGCTGCGCACCCGGATGATCGTGAGCCCGCAATTCGCCTGGTTGAGGCCGAGCCACCTCCACGAGGGAGCACCCAGGACCTCGCGCACGAACCACGAGATCACGAAGTTGTGGGTGACGAGGAGGTCGTGGCGGTCCTCGCGTGCGGGAGTGAGGAACTCGGCAATGGCATCGGCCATCTGAGCCTCGCCCGCCTCGATCTGCTCGGGGGTGATCGAGCCGAAGAAGGGCTCGAAGGCCTTGGGCATGTCGAGCTCGGGCCCGCTCGGGATGCAGTCCATGAGCAGTGCGCTCGGCTGCGACTGGAGGGCGGGCATCCGCCCGGTCATGATGTCGGCGGTCTCGGCTGCCCGCTGCAGGGGCGAGTGCCACGCGCGCGCGAATGGCACGCCGCTCAAGCGCTCGGCGATGGCGGTGGCCTGGCGCTTGCCCTTGGGCGAGAGGGGGCCGTCGGGCAGGCCGTACTCGGCGTCCTGCTGCTCGCCGTGGCGCACGAGATAGATGAAATGTGCCATGAGGGTGTTACCTGCTATTCCTTTACGCGGCAGGGGCCGGCGACGTTGCCAACCCCGCGAAAGCTTTGTCGTCCACGGTGCCCACGGCGGCGATCGAGAGCGGCCGCGAGGCCAGCTCGACGGCGAGCTCGCGCACGCCCTCCAGCGTGACCGCACCGATGCGGCGCAGAGACTCGTCGAGGTCGACGAACTCGCCGAGGGTCAGCTCGCTGCGGCCGAGGCGCGACATGCGGGTGTCGGAGTCTTCCAGAGCGAGGGCTGAGGCGCCGCTCAGCTGTCCGACGGCGCGTGACAGCTCTTCGGCGGTGGCGCCACCGGAGCCGAGCGTCGCGAACTCCTCGAGCATGAGCTCGGTGACCTGCGCGGCCTTGGCGGGCGAGCATCCGGCATAGATGCCGAACAGGCCGGCATCGGAGTAGCTGGGTGCGAACGAGTACACGGAGTAGGCGAGCCCGCGCTTCTCGCGGATCTCCTGGAACAGGCGGCTCGACATTCCACCGCCCAGGATGGAGTTGAGCACGCTCAGGGTAGCGCGGCGCTCGTCGGAGGCGGCGATGCCGGGGACGCCCGCGATGATGTTCGCCTGCTCGATAGGGCGCTTGACGGTGACGAGGGCGCTGCCGCGCTCGATGAGCCCGCGGGTGGCGTCACGGCGCGCTACGGGGACCGCCTCGAGCGAGAGGTCCCAGCCGGCCCGGATGAGCGCCGCCTCAACGCCCCGCACGAGGTCGTCGTGATCGACGGCGCCGGCGACCGTGATCACGAGGTCTTGGGCGCGGTAGTTGGAGCGGTAGTGCTCCCACACGGCGTCACGCGTGACCGCACGGATGGTCTCGGCGCTGCCGCCGATGGGGCGCCCGAGCGGATGCTCCCCCAGCACGGCCTCGAAGAAGCGCTCGCTCGTCACATCGGACGGGTCGTCGTCGGCCATGGCGAGCTCTTCGAGGATGACGCCGCGCTCGGTCTCGAACTCTTGAGCCTCGAGCGTGGACGACGTGAACATGTCGGCGAGCACGTCGACGGCCATGGGGAGATCGCGATCCTGCACCTTGGCGTAGTAGCAGGTGTACTCCTTGGCCGTCATGGCGTTGTGCTCGCCACCCACGGCGTCGAAGGCGACAGCGATATCCAGGGCGCTGCGGGTAGGCGTGCCCTTGAAGAGGAGGTGCTCGAGGAAGTGCGTCGAGCCGTAGGTGAAGGGCTGCTCGTCGCGCGAGCCCACGGCAACCCAGTAGCCGATGGTCGAACTGCGGGACCCCGGCACCGATTCGCTCAGGATGCGCACACCGCTCGGCAGCACCGTGCGCCGTACGAGCGACTCACCGGAGGCGGTGAACGACAGTTCTGGGAGATCGAGCGGGAGGGAGACGGCACCGTTCATCACCCGCCGAGCCTACGTCACCAATACCCCCAGAATCCTGACCCCCCGAAATGGGGGGACAGAAAATGCGGACAAACAGACTGGTCTGTCTGTCCTCCTGTGCTACTGTCTTCACATAGGCACCCGAAGCCTCCGCACCGAACTGCTGCCCGAGCAGCGAGGTGCACATAACCCGAACTGATGACATCCCCCCAACGTCATCTCTCCGAAGGAGTCGCGCTGTGATGGTCGTTGAGATAGCTCCGACCGCACAGCGCGCTCCGGAGCCCCAGAGGGCGCCGGCCAAGGGCCGCATCCTCGAGACGGCCAACGTGCTTTTCTACGAAGACGGCATCCGCAACGTCGGCGTCGACCGCATCATCAGTGCGTCATCCGTCACCAAGGCCACGTTCTACAAGCACTACCGCGCCAAAGACAACCTGATCGTGGAGTACATCACCGCCCGCCACGCGAGTGTGCGCGCCAACGTCGAGGCCATGATCGAGAACTCGCCCGACGCGGGCTCCGCACTTCGCGAATTCGTCGCCGCGATCATCGCCGAGATCGACACCCCCGGATTCCGCGGCTGCCCGTTCATCAATGCAGCAGCCGAGTTCCCCGACGCCGAGCATCCGGTGCGCAAGGTCGTCACGAGCCACCGCGAGTGGTACGTCGACACCCTCGCGGAGCTCCTGAAGGACATGGGCCACCCCGTGCCCGGCGACGCGGCAGACGAACTGCTGCTCGCGCGCGATGGCGCCCTGTCGGGCGGCTATGCGGGCGACTCGATCGCCGCGTCCGCAGCCCTCGGCCGCATCGCCGAGCGCGTGCTGGCCGAAGCACACACCGCGTAGCTTCCCTTAGCGGAAGCGCGGCCGCAGCACCAGACCCCTGCCCCACGGCACGGCGGTCACTAGGGTTGGAGCGCGCCGCGACGCTGGATCGCGGCGGGGGTGCAATTCAGCAGTACTCGAAAAGAGGTCATCACGATGACAGTCACTCTGCTACTCGTAATCACCGTTCTCGCGGGAGCCCTCTCCCTCTACGACGGAATCGTCCGGCTGCGCGGCAAGCGCGGCAACTCCATCCTCGCGATCGTCGAGATCGTCGCCGCGGCCCTCATGCTGCTGGCGCTGTTCGGCATCCTCACGACTGCCCTGGGCATCGGCATCCTCTCGCTGATCCTCGAGGTGGTGCTCATCCTGCAGCTCATCATCCGCGGATCGACGCGCCGGGGTGGGGCCGCCATCACGATCATCGCGCTCGTGCTCAACACGATCGTGGTGATCGTGGCGTTCAACATCTTCCAGATCCCCGGCATCAGCTAGGCATCCGGAGTCGAAGGCCGCGTTCCCCTCGGGGGCGCGGCCTTCGCCGTGTCTGGGCCTGTTCCCGCCTACGCGGAGACGCGGTCCAGGTCGGCGACCTGGTGGCGCGTGAGCATGAGATGGGCCGCGGCCGTGAGGTCGAGCACCTGCTCGGGCTGGCTCGCTGAGACCACGGGCGCGACGACGTTCGGCTTCGTCAGGAGCCACGCGAGGGCAACGGATGCAACGCTCGCGTCGTGGGCAGCTGCGACGGCATCGAGCGTGCCGAGGATGCGCAGCCCGCGGCGGCTCAGGAGCTTGGCGACCTCTCCCCCGCGTTCGTTCTTGGCGAGGTCCGCGCGCTGCCGGTACTTGCCCGTCAGGAAGCCGCTCGCGAGCGCGAAGCGCGGCATCACGCCGAGCCCCTGGCGCGCGGCGACGTGGGCGAGGTCGCCCTCGTACTCGCTGCGGTGCATGAGGTTGTAGTGGTTCTGCAGGGCGACCATCGGCGCAACGCCGAGCTGCGCGCTCGCGATGCGGGCCTCGATGAGGCGGTTGCCCGTGTGGTCGGAGCCGCCGAAGTAGCGCACCTTGCCGGATCGGATGAGCTCGTCGACGGCGAGCAACGTCTCGTCGAACTCGACGGCCTGGTCGTCGATGTGCAGGTAGAGCAGATCGATGTGGCTGACGCCCAGCCGGTTCAGAGAGGCCTCGACGGCCCGCGTGAGCACGCGCGCCCTCAGTCCGGGGTTGTCCGCGCTCTTGCCGACCTTGGTCGCGATGACCATGCGGTCGCGGTTGCGACGGGCGCGCATCCAGTTGCCGATCATGGTCTCGCTGCGGCCCGCGGCGTACGAGTCCGCGGTGTCGATGAAGTTGCCGCCCTGGGCCGCGTACGTGTCGAGGATGTCGTTGGTGGCACCGTCGTCGGCGGTCCAGCCGAACACGTTGCCGCTCATGGCAAGCGGGAAGACGCTGAGCTCGGAGAGGCCGATGGTGCGCGGGCGGGCCACGCGCGCGCCGACGATCGCGGCGGTCTCTCCCGTCGTCGGTACCATCCTGCTCACGTCCAGCTGTGTCATGCGTCCCTCCCCCGAGGCCTGGATCCCAATCTATTGGCGCGTTCCGCGACGGGACGTGAGAACCGCCCGATCGTTACGACACCGTGCTGGAGTGGTCGCCCCAACGTTTTCGTGGCATCGTGCGTCTTGATCATTAAGACCACAGTTCGGAGAGATCATGACGGATATCCGCACCCCCAGTACTAGGCCCAGGCTGTGGCTCGCCCTCGGGGCGGTGCTCACGGTCGTGGGTATCGCGATCCTCTGGCCGCTGCAGTACATGGGCCAGATCTGCATCCTGATCTACCCTGCCCCACCCGGCTGCGGCGCACCCCAGCCCCCCATCGCGGCGTTCCTCGGCATAGGCCTACTCATCGCCCTGCTCGCCGCTCAGGTCGTGCTCTTCTTCACGACGCCGCGGCCACGCCTGGCGCTCATCCTCCTGTCTGGGGGCATGATCGCCGTGGTCGCTATCGCTGCCGGCATCGTCGCCCTCTCGCAGACGGGAATCTGGGACCCGTACCAGCCCCTCGTCATCATCGACTGAGCCATACTGGGGACATGTCGAACCACCCCAACTGGCGCCTGCCGGACGTGCCGACCTTCACCCTCGTGAGCCCCGACTTCGAGGAGGGTGACATTCTGCCGCAGTGGGCGCGCTCGGGCATCGCGGGCGCGGGCGGCGAAGACCGCTCCCCCACGCTGCACTGGGAGGGCGCGCCATCCGGCACCAAGAGTTTCGCGCTCACCATGTACGACCCGGACGCCCCCACGGGCAGCGGCTGGTGGCACTGGGCCGTGTACAACATTCCCGCCAAGGTGACATCGCTGTCGCAGGATGCGGGGAATCCGGATGCAGGGCTCCTGCCCCTCGGAGCAATCACACTGCCCAACGAGGTGCGCCTCGAGCGGTACCTCGGGGCGGCCCCGCCCGCCGGCAACGGCGAGCACCGCTACTTCTTCACCGTGAGCGCCCTCGACGTCGAGCGCCTGGACCTCCCCGAGGGCAGCACGCCGGCGCTGCTCGGCTTTACGCTGCACGACCACATCGTCGCGCGTGCTCAGCTGAGCGGCCGTTCCGAAACGGTCTAGGACTGGCGGCGGTACTGCGGAACGCGGGCCCGAGCGCGCGCCCTGGCCTTGCTCACGGTCACGATCACGACGACGAGCACGATGGTCGCCGCGAGGGCGATCCACACGAACCAGGCGCTGTCGATCCACACGGCGAGGTCTCTCATGAAGCTGTCGAACGGGGTAAGCATTCGGGCCATTCGCTCACCCTAGGGCGGCAAGCGCTTGACTCGATCCCCCCACTTGGGGGGCAGACAGCTCGATGCGGACGTATTGATTCAGGGCACGAAGGACGGGCAGACGGAGCCTGCCGACATTGCAAACAGGCATCCACCCCACAGGACTTGACCCAGCACGATGCCGACAGCACCCGCGACCGCGACGACGATCAGTGCGAGCACCACGCCCCTGTCCGGTCGCGAGTGGTACTTGGCGCCAATCACGAGCAGAGGAATCAGAACGGCCAAGTGGACGAATACGAGCGGGGGCACACCGAGGAGCAAGCCAGTCCCCGCCCCCGAAGATCCCGCGGCGAGGGACTTGCCCTGCTCTGTCATCTCCTCGGAGAACGCCAGGCCGTACCAGAACCACGCCGCGCACAGGGCCAGCAGGCCGAAGGAGGCGAGAACCCAGAACACGGCTCGCGCGCCCTGGGAGCGCCAGCCCGCGCTCGGACTACCTGAAGGGCTCATGGTTCCGACCGTAGACCATACCTCCTGGCGGGTGCCCATCTCGGATGTGATGCGCGAGTAGCACCACGGCAAGCAAAAGGCCCCTTCCCGAAGGAAGGGGCCTTTCGTCTTACTCGGCGCCTGGCGAGAGGCCCGAGCAGACCTGGGTGCTAGCCCTCTGCGGGAGCCTCGGGGCCCTCGGACGCGGCAGCTGAGCTGTCGGTGTCCGCGGGGTCCGCGTCATCCTGCACGGGGGCGAGCGAGAGCTTTCCACGGTCGTCGATCTTGGTGATCTCGACCTGGATCTTCTGGCCAACGGAGAGCACGTCTTCGACGTTCTCCACGCGCTTGCCACCGGCGAGCTTGCGGACCTCGCTGACGTGCAGCAGGCCGTCCTTGCCGGGGGTGAGCGAGACGAACGCGCCGAAGGTCGCGAGCTTCACGACGGTTCCGAGGAACCGCTCGCCGACCTCGGGGTTGAGCGGGTTCGCGATGGCGTTGACCGCCGCGCGAGCCGCCTCGGCCGAGGGGCCGTCAACAGCGCCGATGTACACGGTGCCGTCATCCTCGATGGAGATGTCGGCGCCGGTGTCGTCCTGGATCTGGTTGATCGTCTTGCCCTTCGGGCCGATCAGCTCACCGATCTTGTCGACCGGGATCTGCACGCTGATGACGCGCGGCGCGGTGGGCGCCATCTCGTCGGGAGCGTCGATCGCGGCGTTGATCACGGCGAGGATCGCGGTGCGAGCCTCCTTGGCCTGCTTGAGAGCACCGTCGAGCACGGAGGACGGGAGACCCGCGAGCTTCGTGTCGAGCTGGATGGCCGTGACGAACTCGGAGGTACCGGCGACCTTGAAGTCCATGTCGCCGAGGGCGTCTTCAGCGCCGAGGATGTCGGTGAGAGCCGCGTAGCGCGTCACACCGTCGACCTCGTCGGAGATGAGGCCCATGGCGATACCCGCAACGGGTGCGCGCAGCGGCACACCGGCGTTGAGCAGCGACAGGGTCGACGCACACACGGAGCCCATCGACGTCGAGCCGTTGGAGCCGAGAGCCTCGGACACCTGGCGGATCGCGTAGGGGAACTCCTCGCGGGGCGGCAGCACCGGCACGAGGGCGCGCTCGGCGAGGAAGCCGTGCCCGATCTCGCGACGCTTCGGCGAACCCACGCGACCGGTCTCACCGGTCGAGTAGGGCGGGAAGTTGTAGTGGTGCAGGTAGCGCTTCTTCGTGACGGGGTTCAGCGAGTCGATCTGCTGCTCCATCTTGAGCATGTTGAGCGTGGTGACGCCCAGGATCTGGGTCTCGCCGCGCTGGAAGATCGCCGAGCCGTGAACGCGCGGGATGACTTGCACCTCGGCGTCGAGCGCACGGATGTCGCTCAGGCCACGGCCATCGATGCGGATGCCCTCGGTCAGCACGCGGGCGCGCATGACCTTCTTCGACACCGACTTGTAGGCCGCACTGACCTCGCCCAGGGCGGACTCGGGCAGCTCTTCTGCGGACACCTTGGCGGCGATCGCGTCCTTGACGCGGGCCTTGAGCGCGTCATCCGCGTCCTGGCGCTGCGTCTTGTCGGCGATCTGGTAGACGCCCTTGAGCTCGTCGTACGAGATACCAGCGACGGCGTCGTAGGTCTCCTGCTGGTACGGCGGGAAGAGCGGGAAGTCCTGGATGGCCTTCGCGGACTGGTCGGCGAGGTGCTGCTGCGCCTTGACGAGCTGCTTGAGGAACGGCTTGGACGCCTCGAGGCCCTGGGCGACGATCGCCTCGTCGGGCTTCGTCGCACCCGCCTTGATGAGCTCCCAGCTGCCCTCGGTGGCCTCGGCCTCGACCATCATGATGGCGATGTCCTCGTTGCCGTTCTCGTCGACAGTGAGGCGGCCGGCGACGGTCAGGTCGAAGACGGCGTCAGCGAGCTGGCTGAACTTGGGGAACGCCACCCACTGGTCGCCGATGAGGGCGAGACGGATGCCCGCGACCGGTCCGTAGAACGGAAGACCGGAGATCTGGGTAGACGCCGATGCCGCGTTGATCGCGAGCGCGTCGTAGAACTCGTCGGGTGCGATGGACAGCACCGTGATGACGATCTGGACCTCGTTGCGCAGACCCTCGACGAAGGTCGGGCGCAGCGGCCGGTCGATGAGACGGCAGACCAGGATGGCCTCCGTCGACGGACGGCCTTCACGACGGAAGAACGATCCGGGGATCTTGCCAGCGGCGTACGAGCGCTCTTCCACGTCCACCGTGAGGGGGAAGAAGTCGAAGCCGTCGCGCGGGTGCTTGCCGGCGCTCGTGGCACTCAGGATCATGGTGTCTTCGTCGAGGTACGCAGCGACGGCACCCTGTGCCTGCTGCGCGAGGCGACCGGTCTCGAAACGGACCGTGCGCGTGCCGAACTTGCCGTTATCGATAACGGCTTCGGCGAACTTGATTTCTGGACCCTCCAAGGGGCTTTCTCCTTTGTTTTACGTCGCGCGCCCGTATGGCGTGCGACTCAGCAGCGTGTTGTGAAACACAGGAGCGAGCGGGCAGAAAGGGGCGCTGGCATATGACATGCGCTTTGGCAATGCACTCAGGTAAGTGCTGCTCTGGCCAACAGTAGAAAAACTCGGACGCCTAAAAAGCACGGGTTCCGAAATTCACCACCGGTGACCAGCTTCTTGCCAGCCTGCTCGCACTCAGACTATCAGTACGGCGTGTCGGGGGCCTAGGAACGGCTCGCCGCGGCTTGCCGTCGTGCCGGAACGGGCCCCGTCGAGTTGCGCACGAGCACGGTGGTGTGCAGGCGCTGCTGGTGCACCCGCGACACATCTTCGGCGGAGATCGACTCCACGAGGAACTCGGCGGCAAGGCGACCCTTGCTCTCGATGGGCTGACGCACGGTAGTGAGGCTCGGCATCGCCCATCCGGCCTCGGCGAGGTCGTCGAACCCGCTCACGGACACCTCGCCCGGCACGGAGACCCCGGCATCGCGCGCGGCGTCGAGCACGCCGAGGGCGATGATGTCACTGAAGGTGACGATCGCGGTGGGGCGCTCGTCGCGCGACCAGAGTTCCTGGAATCCGCGCGTTCCGCCCTGGCGCGTGCACGGCACCTCGACTATCGAGATGCCGTCACTCTCGGGCGTGAGGCCGTACGCGTTCAGGGCGGCGATGGCGCCCTGCATCCGGCGCAGCACAGGGCCGCGCCAGTGCTCGTAGCCGCCCTCGACGCCCGTCTCGAAGGCGAGGATGGCGATGGAGCGGTGCCCGAGGTCGAGGAGGTGGCGCACGAGCTGCTCGATGCCCTCACTGTCGTCGATCTCGACGGAGGAGACGCCCTCGTGCCACTCGCTGTCGACGAGCACGAACGGGATGCCGCGCTGCTTGAGCGCGCTCACCTCGCCGCGGTCGTACTCGAGGCCGCTCACGATGAACCCGTCGACTGCCGCGTACGGGATGGTCTTGAGCATCGAGCCGCGCAGCGGCGGAGCGAGCAGCAGCGTGTAGCCCTCGCGCTGGCAGGTCTGGCCGATCCCCTGTAGGAACTGCGAGTAGTACGGGTTCTCGAGCACCTTGTCGAGCTGCTGCGGCAGGAGAAGCCCGAGGCTGTTGGTGCGGCGCGTGCGGAGCATCCGGGCCGCCGGGTCTTGCGAGTAGCCGAGCTCGGCGGCCACGGAGAGGATGTGCTTGAGGGTCGTTTCGGAGAGGCGCGAGTTGTCGTTGAAGGCGAGTGAGACCGCGGTCTTCGACACGTTGGCGCGCTCGGCGACATCCTGCATGGTGATCCGACGGGCCTTCATGAACGTTCGCCTCCTTCGGCAAGTACGACGATAGCGTTTGCGGCGACCGAGCCCGTCTCGAGGGCGAACTCGCTGGCGCCCCTGTTCACCACGAGCGAGACGGTGACGCCGTCGAGGGTGCGGTCGACGCGCACCACGTCGTCCGAGAGCGCCTGGACGCGCTGCGATCCGCGCGTGAACTGCACGTGCGACTTTCGCACGGCGATGAGGTCGCGGATGCTCGCCAGGAGGTCGTGGTTCCACTGGCTCTCGTCCCAGGGCATCGTGCCGCGGCATCCCGGATCGTTGTCGCCCTCGAGGCCCACCTCGTCGCCGTAGTAGATCATGGGGGCGCCCTCGGCGAGCAGGAGCAGGGCGTAGGAGAGCTCGAGGGCCGCGAGGTCTCCCCCGTGCCGCGTGACGAGCCGCTCGGTGTCGTGGCTGCCGAGGAGGTTGAGCATCCCCGTCCGGTAGCCGTCCGGTACGCGGTCCGTGAGAGCGTTCATGCCGTCGGCGAAGGCCCGCCCGTTGATCGTGCGATCGGCCACGAACCCGAGAACGAGGTCGCGCAGCGTGTAGTTCATGGTGCCGTCGGCGAGGTCGCCCTGCAGCCACTGCTCGGGCTCGCGCCACTCCTCGGCGACGATGTAGAGGTCGTCGTCGATGCCCTTCACGACGTCACGGAAGCCGCGCCAGAAGTTGTCGTTGATGAAGTAGGGCACGTCGAGGCGCCAGCCGTCGATTCCCTGCTCGATCCAGTAGCGTGCCACGCGGTAGTGATGGTCGCGCACCTCCGGGTTGTACGCGTTCCATTTGGGCAGGTAGTAGCAGCCCGAGCACGTGCGGTAGTTGGGCTCCGGATGCGGCCTGACGGGGAAGCTCTCGACCGAGTACCAGTTCACGTACTCGGAGTCTGCCTCCTTCTCCACCACGTCGCGGAACGCCCAGTGACCGTCGCCGCAGTGGTTGAGCACGGCGTCCAGCACCACCCGGATGCCCCGCCCATGTGCGGCGTCGAGGAAGGTCTTGAACGCGCCGAGGTCGCCGAGCCGGTGGTCGATCGCGAAGTAGTCCTTCGCGTCGTACCGGTGGTTCGTGTCGGCCTCGAAGATCGGGGTCAGGTAGATCGCGTTCGCACCGAGCGACTCGATGTGGTCGAGGTGCGCGGTGATGCCCGCGAGGTCTCCCCCGAAGAAGTTGTCGCGCGTGGGCTCCGCGCCCCACGGCTCCACGCCGGGAGGGTCGAGGGCCGGGTCGCCGTTCGCGAACCGCTCGGGAAAGATCTGGTAGAAAACGGCGTCGGCCAGCCAGTCTGGGCTCGTCATGTCAGTCCTTCAGTCCGCTCGAGGCAATCCCGCGCACGAGCGCGCGCTGGAAGACCATGAAGACGATGATGCTCGGGATGGTGGCGGTGATCGTGCCCGCCATGAGGTAGTTCCACGACGTGCCGTAGCGCCCCTGGAACGCCGAGAGGCCGATCTGGATGGTGCGCAGCTCGTCGGAGTTGGTGACGAGCAGCGGCCACAGGAAGTCGTTCCACGCGAACAGGAAGCTGAAGATCGCGAGGGTGGCGAACGCCGGCATCGACAGCGGGACCATGATGCGGAAGAACGTGCCGATGCGGCTGCAGCCGTCGATGCGGGCGGCATCCTCGAGCTCCGCGGGGATCGAGGCGAAGAACTGGCGCAGCAGGATGATGCCGAACACGTCGGCGAGGCGAGGCACGATGAGGCCCGCGTAGGTGTCGATCCAGCCGAACGAGGCGACGAGCGAGTACGCGGGGATGATCGTCACGAAGGTCGGGATCATGAGGGCGCCCAGCAGCACGACGAACAGCGCGTTCTTCAGTGGGAACCGCAGCCGCGCGAACGCGTAGGCCGCGAACGCGTCGAGCACGAGGTGGCCGGAGACGATCCCCGCCGCCATGATGAGGCTGTTCAGGTAGTACTGCCCGAAGGGGGCCGCCTGCCACGCGACGGCGTAGTTCTCCCAGTGCCATGACGTGGGAAATATCGATCCGTTCGCGTAGGTCTCCGCACGGGTCTGCAGCGACGTCGTGAACATCCACAGGAACGGCAGCACGACGAAGGCCGCGCCGACGATGAGCAGGGCGTGCCGCCCGAGGGCTGAGGTTGTCGAGCGCTTCATCGCAGGGGCGACCTTCCCGATCCGGAGGCGCGCCAGTTGACGAGGGTCACGCCGAGTACAAGGAAGAGGGTGACGAAGGCTATCGAGGTGCCGTAGCCGAAGTCGCTAAGGCGGAACGCCTCGCGGTACATGATCATGCCGAGCACCTCGGTGCCGCCCTGAGGCCCTCCACCCGTGAGCACGTAGACGAGGTCGAACGCCTGGAAGCTCGTGATGAGCGCCTGTACGACGACGAAGAACGTCATGGGTTTGAGCAGCGGAATGGTCATGTACCGGATGCGCTGCCAGAAGGTCGCGCCGTCGATCTGTGCCGCCTCGAACACACCCTCGGGCAGGGCCTGCAGCGCCGTCAGGTAGAGGATCGCGTTGAAGCCCACGTTCTTCCACACCGTCAGCAGGGTAAGGGCGCCGAGCGCGAGCCAGCGGTCCTGCAGCCAGTCGGGGCCCTGGATGCCCACGCCCTCCAGCACCGTGTTGACGAAGCCAGACGGGTCGAGCATGTACCGCCACACGATCGCGGCGGCGACCGAGGAGGTGACCGCCGGCAGGAAGTAGACGCCGCGGTAGAAGCCCCGACCGCGGATCGGGGCGTCGAGAAGCAGAGCCACGACGAGCCCGGATGCGACGCTCAACACGCACACACCGAACGCGTACAGGCACGTGACGAGAAGCGAGTTCCAGAACTCGGGGTCTTGTGAGAGCCGGACGTAGTTGTCGAACCCGATGAACTCCTTGACCGGCGAGAAGCCGTTCCACGAGGTGAGCGAGATGTACCCGGCGGAGATGATCGGGTAGATGACGAAGATCCCGAGTACCGCGAGAGCGGGCAGCAGGAACAGCCCCGCGGTGAGTACCTCTTCGCGGTTGTAGCGTTCTCGCGGGGAACCGCCCCGGCCGCGTACGCGACCGGGGCGGATACCGGAGTGCATCTGGGTCAAGCGGCTAGCCCTTGGCGATGACCGCGTTGACGGCCTTCTCGGCGTTGGCGAGCGCGTCGTCCACCGAGACGTCGCCCGTGAGCGCCTTCTCGATCTCCTTCGCGAACGCCAGCGAGATTGCCGGGTACAGCGGGGTGTTGGGGCGGGCGTGCGCGTCGGCCATCTGCTCGACGTACGGGCGCAGGCGCGGCTGGTTCTCGTCGACCCAGCCCAGGTACTCGTCGCTCGTTGCTATCGAGTTGGTCACGGGCAGCATGCCCGTGGCCTCGCTCCAGGAGAGCACCTGCTCGGGCTCGAGGAACCACGCGAGGAAGTCGGCAGCGGCCTGGGTGGTCTCGGGGCTGTTATCGAAGACCATGGCCTGCTCGCCACCGAGGTTGGTCGTGGGCGTGCCGTCCTCCGGGTACGGAGCCGGGCCGATCCCGAAGTCGAAGGGCGGGTCGGGCGCCCAGATTCCGACCATCCACGAGCCGTCGGTAGCCGAGGCCACCTCGCCCTTGCCGAGTTCGCCCCACGCACCGACCTTGCTCAGACCGGAGTCGATGAGGTCTTTCCAGTAGCCGAGGGCTTCCTTACCCGCTGCCGTGTTGAAGGCCGCGGCGGAGTTGTCGGCGGTGAGGAACTCGCCGCCGGCCTGCCACAGGTTCACCTGGAAGTTCCAGGTGAGACCCTCGCCGTTGTCGCCGGCCTGCGTGAACAGCTCGTAGGCGGGCTTACCCGTGGCGGCGAGGATCTTCTCGCCGTCGGCCTTGAGCTCCTCCCACGTGGCTGGCGGCTCCTCGGGGTTGAGGCCGGCGGCCTCGAAGAGGGTCTTGTTGTAGATGTATCCGAGGTTGTTCGCCGACACGGGAACCGAGACCTGCTTGCCGTCGATGGTGCCAAACGACGTGAGGGCCGGGTTGATGTCGGAGAGCACGTCGGAGGGCAGCAGCGGGGCGAGGTCGGCGAGCGTGCCGATCTGGTTGATCTGCGGCACCCACACGAGGTCGCCGATGGCGATGTCGGGAAGGGTGTTCGAGGTGGCCGACGCGCGCAGCTTCGTGAGGAAGTCGGCGTTGGGCACGTTCGAGGTCTTGATCACGACACCGTCATGCGTGGAGTTGTAGTCGTCGACCATGGCGTCGAAGGTGTCGGCGTTGGTGCCGTCCCAGTAGTGCCAGACGGTGACGTCGACGGTTCCGCCCGCGGCGGGGCTACCGCCGGCGGCGCATCCCGTCAGGGCCAGCGCGGCGGCTGCGCCCAGGGCGGCAAGCCTCAGTGAACTGCGGTGCATCATTGCTCCTCATGTGATTGTGGCCTCTTCAGGCCGGGGTTTTCCAGTTATCGGGCTGGTGAGTCCTGGAGGACTCGATCCGTCGGTGATGTCGGCGAGCTCGCGCGTGCTCGGTCGACGGTCATCCAGGCGGCGCTGTTGGCGGGAACGACGCTGTCGCTCCCGGCGGTCTCGGAGCCGAGCACGAGCTCGGCGTTCCACTCGGCGGGAAGCGCCAGGTCGGCGTTCCCGAAGTTCACGACGCACACGCCGGTACCGCGACGCAGGGCCAGGAGGTCCGGATGCCCGCTCGCGAGCCACTCGACGGGATCCCCCTGCGCGAACACTGTGCGCTTCGCGCGCACAGCTCGGCGGAACAGCGCGAGGGCAGAGCTCTCGGAGGCGGCCTGTGCGAGCGCGGCGTACTCCCCGAACCACTCGGGCTGCGGCAGCCACGGCTCCCCCTCGGCACCCTCCGGGCTGAACCCGAAGGCGTGTGCTGCGGCGTCCCACGGGAGCGGGACACGGCATCCGTCGCGCCCCAGCTCCTGCCCGGCGGATCGCAGCCAGATGGGGTCCTGGCGCGCCGCCTCAGGCAGGTCGAGCACCTCGGGGAGCCCGAGCTCTTCGCCCTGGTAGAGGTAGGTGGCGCCGGGCAGCGCGAGCTGCAGCATCGCCGCGGCCTTCGAGCGGCGCACGCCGAGGGCGAGGTCGGCCTCGCCGCGGCGGCGCGCGGCGGCGATCATGTCGGTGGGCAGAGGTGCATCGAGGTGCTGTTCCTGCCCGTAGCGAGTGGCGGGGCGGTGCACGTCGTGGTTGGAGAGCGTCCACGCGGGCGGACCCCCTACCGCCGCGGCCTGGGCCAGCGCGCGAGTGATGGCGGCGGTCATCCGGCCCGCCTCCCACGGCTGCACGAGCAGGTCGAAGGTGAAGGCCTGGTGCAGTTCGTCGGGGGCGAGGTACGCCCCCATGCTCTCGACGCTCGGCACCCAGATCTCGCCGACGAAGTAGCGCGGTGGATCGTACTGCTCTCCGATGGCGCGCCAGCGACGGTAGATGTCGTGCACCTCGGGCTGGTCCCACATGGCGTAGTTGTGGCCGTCGCCCACGTGGTCGGGCAGAGCGGCATCCTTGATGTGACCGTGGGCGACGTCGATGCGGAAGCCGTCGACCCCGCGGTCGAACCAGAACTTCAGCACGCCGTCGAAGTAGTCGACGACGTCGGAGTTGCGCCAGTCGAAGTCGGGCTGGCTGGAGTCGAACGCGTGGAAGTACCACTGACCGTCGGCCACGCGCGTCCAGGCCGGGCCACCGAAGACGCTCTGCCAGTTGTTCGGGGGAAGCTCCCCCGAGTCGCCGCGGCCGTCGCGGAACAGGAACCGCTCGCGCTCGGGGCTGCCGGGGGCAGCAGCGAGAGCGGCGACGAACCACTCGTGCTGCTCGGAGCAGTGGTTGGCGACCATGTCCATGACGAGGCGCATGCCGCGGCCATGGGCTTCGTCGACGAGGCGCTCGAGGTCGTCGACGGTGCCGTAGGCGGGATCGATCGAGTAGTAGTCGGCGATGTCATAGCCGTGGTCGCGCTGTGGCGAGGTGTAGCAGGGGTTGAGCCAGAGGGCATCGACGCCGAGCTGCTGGAGGTAGTCGAGACGAGACGTGAGGCCAGCCAGATCCCCGATGCCATCGCCGTTCGCGTCGGCGAACGACCGCAGGTAAATCTGATAGACGACGGCGTCTTGCCACCACTGAACGCTCATGCTCACCTTTGAGTTCGGGTTTTGGTTAACCGATACACTAAACATGTTTTCCTGCGGGTGCAAGTGCTTTTCCGCAGCATGGGCAGAGGCCCGTCCGCGGGCGCGGAACGGGCCCCTGCCGCGAGCCCGGAGGCCCGCCATCCGGATGGCGCGTGTGATTATTGCGGCCGCGCTACCCGGATGCTGCGTGCTAGAACGTCGGATAGATGTCTATGACATCGCCGCCCGTTCCCGTGTAGTTGCTGCCCGTCGACCACGTCGCATCGTTGATGAGCGGCTTGAACTGGAAACTGGTTCCGTCGGGGATCCGCTCGAGTTCGAACTCCCAGACATCGGACGCGACGTTGCGGGCGGCCCGACCGGCAGTCCAGCTGAACGGATACGTGTCACCCCTGATCGCGATGTTGTTTCCGAACCCGACGTTGTAGTGCACGCGGATCGTCGTGGTGTTGCGCGCCTCCGGTGAGTAGCTCGCCGGGGTTCCGGGCACGTAGACCGCGGTCTCGTGCTCCCCGAGGGTGACCGTGATCTGCTTGCCCGTCACGCCCCCGGAGGTCACGGTCACCGTCTCACTGGTGTCCATGGCGTTGGTGAGCACGGTGCTCACGGCGATCGTGCTCTCTGCCCGCAGCGGGATCGTGCGGGTCTGCGGGGCCCAGGAGTTGCTCGACAGCGTTATGGCCTCGGCACCGGACGTGTCATCCCGGCGGGAGAAGCCGTAGACGGTCGTGTCCGACCACATCTCGCGCTGCGTGCCGATCTGGAGGGCCGGGTAGGCCGCCCGCATCGCCGTGAGCTGCTGGATGAGGTTGTAGATGTTCGAGTCCTCGTCGAAGCTGGACATGTCCTTGCGGTTGTCCTTGTTCGCGATCGGATTCTCCGAGGCGTTGCCGTTGCCGTCATCCGCCTGCTCGGTCCCGTAGTAGATCACGGGGATGCCGCGCGTGGTCATCATGAAGGTGAGCGCCGACCGCAGCCGCTGGTAGTTGTCGTTGGCCCAGGTCAGGAACCGCGCTCGATCGTGGTTGTCGATGAACGTCTCCAGCTTGTTCGCGTCCGCGTACTTGTAGTCCTGGTCGAAGAGATCACCCAGGGCGTTCATGTCCGTGTCGGCAGCGAAGGCGCTGCGCACCGCGAAGAAGTAGGGGAAGTCGAGCTCGCCCCACTGGTAGTCCTGGTACTCCGAGACGTAGTCGACGTCACCGACGAAGACCTCGCCGAACGTCGGGACGTCCATGGCGTCCTCGAAGTCCTCGAGCCACGCCTTCGGGATCGACCGCGCGGCGTCCACGCGGATGCCGTCGAAGCCCATGTCCACCCAGTCCTTGTAGGTGTCCATGAGGTAGTTCGACACCGTGGAGTTCGACTGGTTGAGATCGTCGAGACCGCCCAGGTCGCACTCCTCGATCTGGGTCTGGGTCTCCAGGCCGTTGAAGAGGCAGTCGCCGTTGTGGTGGTAGTACGCCGAGTTGTCGAGCGGACTTGCCGGTTTGTAGGTGCTCGGAGAGTACGACGTCGACGTTCCGTTGAAGTAGTCGGCGGTGTGGTTGGGCACCACATCGAGGATCATCTTGAGGCCCAGCCCGTGGGCCGTGTCGATGAGATCCTGGAGATCGGCGGTGTCGCCGAAGTGCTCGTTGGGGGTGGCGAAGTCACGCGTGAAGTAGCCGTGATAGCTCGCCTCGTTGTTGTCCCGCGAGAGCGGCTGCTGGTCGGAGACCGGCGACAGCCAGATCGCCGTCACCCCGAGGTTGGCGATGTACTCGAGCTTGTCGGTCAGGCCGGCCCAGTCGCCGCCGTGGTAGAACCCGAGATCGTCGGGGTCGTACTCGCCGTCGCCAAAATCGTTGTTGGTCGGATCCCCGTCGTAGAACCGGTCGACGAGCACCTGGTAGATAACATCTCCCTCGGCGAGAGGGCCGGGCGAGGGTGGGGGCGGATCCGCCTGCGCGGGCAGTGCGAGGATCGGTGCCGCGGCCATGATCGCCGCGGTGAGGATTCCCATGATGCCGACGCGTCGGCGGGACCGTGTGAAGGCGCGGGAGCGCCGTGCGGGTGCGTTCGTCATTCCAACCTGACTTCCTTGTCCGATCAGTGCACCCGGCCGCACAGGTGCACGCTTTAGTAAATCGATAAAACAACACGGGCTAGGCAAACGGCAAGACGGCTCTTTGGGGGACCTGAATGTAACCTGTGAGCGTCAGCCGTTCGTGGGGCGGTACAGCAGGTCTGACCCGACAGGCGACGGCGGGCACTTGAGGTCGACGATCTTCCACTCTTGGGCCGTCGGCATGGGAGTCATCTCGTAGTACGGCACCCAGTAGTCGTTGGATCCCTTCGCGTACTCCCCTGTGCGATTGGCCACCGTGTAGCCCATCAGATGCAGGCACGGCACGAGCCGCTTCTGGTTGTAGTTGTAGTTCCACTCCATCTCGGCGTCGCTCAGGTAGCCCACGAGGGAAGGGTCCATCGGGTACTGCGCGTCGCAGACGAACATTGCGCGGTTGGCGAGATCCTGTCCGTACGGCGCAGTGCTTGCGTACGTCCACGAGTTCTCGGAGAACACCATCCCCTCGATGTGCTGGTCCTTCATGCACTGCATGATCTGGGTGCCATCGGAGTCGGCGGTGAGGTACGCGACCGGCTCGATGGCGGGCTGCGGCTCATCCGGGAACATCGAGTTCCACCAGTCGGCGCGGTTCTGCGCCGCCAGGTCAGCCTTCTCCGCGGCGGTCAGCGGTGCGGGCAGGGGCGGCGGGGTGGTGCAGCCGGCGAGCAGGGCGACGGATGCGGCGAGCGCCACGAGAGCGCGGGCGCGAGTCATCCGGCCCCCGGCGGCTGGAAGTCGGAGTAGGGGTCGGCGGGCAGGGGCGGACACTTGCCGTTGATGAGCGCCCACGGCGCGTCGCCCTGCACCGCCACGTAGGGCGTCCACGGCAGGCCGTTGCGCAGTTGTTGCACGTAGACGCTGCGCCGCGGCGGCGCCGGCACGTGGTAGCCGAAGCCCGCGAGGCACGGGCTCAGCCGCTCGGTGAAGTAGTCGTACATGTAGAGCACCTGCGCGTCGCTCAGGAAGCCCTGCGTGCGCGGGTCGACGGGGTACTGGGCGAGGCAGGTGAGCTGCGCGTCGAGGCCGTCGGCGTTCGAGAGCGCGCCGTTGGAGTCGATGGCAAAACCACCGCTCACCTCCCGCGCGTCGAGCCCCGCGGCGATGAGGCAGCTGACCTGCTGGGATGCCCAGTTCTCCGACGTCGTGAACGCTATGCGCTTGGCCACGACACGTCCGTTGGCCTGCCCAGGCCCGAGCGAGCTCCAGTAGTGCACGAGCGCCTGGGCGACCACGCGGTCGGCCTCGGCATCCGTCGCCCCCGGCGGCACCGGGGTGGCCGTGGCGCATCCGGCGAGCAGCAGCACGGATGCCGCACCCGCGTATGCGGCGAGCGCCAGTGCGGCGCGACGAGGAGCCATGCTCCCAGTGTCGCACCGGCACCGGCGCTCGACCAGCTACTGCGCGCCGAACCCGCCAACGGGACTGAAGCCCTCCGGCAGGGCGAACGGGTCGTGAATGCGCTGCGACCTGTCACTCACGCGTACGAGTGCCGCGAGCTCGGTGGCTGCACGCTCGATGCGCTCGGGCAGCCCCGCCTCGCTGCCCCAGTCGCTCGACGCCGCGTACACACCCGTGGAGACGGGATTCGCGTGCAGGTAGGTGAAGAGCGGGCGCATCGCGTAGTCGATAGCGAGGGAGTGACGCTCGGTCCCCCCGGTGGCACCCAGGAGCACGGGCATCCCGGCCAGTGATTGCGGGTCCAGCACGTCGATGAACGACTTGAAGAGCCCGCTGTAGCTCGTCGTGAAGATGGGCGTGACGGCGATGAGCCCGTCGGCGCCCGTCACGGCCTGGATCGCCGCGTCGAGCTTCGGGCTCGGGAAGCCCGTGAGCAGGTTGTTCGTGACGTCCTGTGCGACATCGCGGAGCTCGATGACGGTGACCTCGACCTCCTCACCGACCGCCCGCACGACAGCCTCGGTGAGGCGATCGGCGAGCAAGCGGGTGGAGGAGGGCTGACTGAGGCCGGCGGCCACCACGGCTAGGCGCTTCATGAGTTCACGCCTTCGAGAGCCTCAGGCACCGCTGCCGCGTCGCGAGCAGCGACGAGGGCCGCGTGCGTGGGGCCGTCGGGCACGTCGGCCGGACGGTTCACCGCGAACTCCTTGCGAAGCACGGGCACGACCTCCTCGCCGAGGATGTCGAGCTGCTCGAGCACGGTCTTGAGCGGCAAGCCCGCGTGGTCCATGAGGAACAGCTGGCGCTGGTAGTCGCCGAAGTGCTCACGCATACCGGCGTACTTGTCGATGACCTCCTGCGGGGATCCCACGGTGAGCGGGGTCTGCGCGGTGAAGTCCTCCATCGACGGCCCGTGGCCGTACACGGGGGCGTTGTCGAAGTACGGACGGAACTCGTTCACGGCATCCTGCGACTTGGTGCGCATGAACGCCTGGCCGCCGAGACCGACGATCGCTTGGGCCGCGGTGCCGTGGCCGTAGTGCTCGAAGCGCTGGCGGTAGTAGGCGATGAGGCGCATGTAGTGCTCCTTCGGCCAGAATATGTTGTTCGCGAAGAATCCGTCACCGTAGAACGCGGCCTGCTCGGCGATCTCGGGGCTGCGGATACTCCCGTGCCACACGAAGGGCGGCACGCCGTCGAGCGGGCGCGGCGTGGACTGGAAGCCCTGCAGCGGCGTGCGGTACTGGCCCTGCCAGTCGACGAAGTCCTCGCGCCACAGGCGGTGCAGGAGAGCGTAGTTCTCGATGGCGAGCGGGATGCCGTCGCGGATGTCCTTGCCGAACCACGGATACACGGGGCCGGTGTTGCCACGGCCCATCATCACGTCCACGCGGCCGTCGGCGAGGTGCTGCAGCATCGCGTAGTCCTCGGCGATCTTCACCGGGTCGTTCGTGGTGATGAGGGTCGTGGAGGTGCTGAGGAGCAGGTTTGTCGTCTGGGCGGCGATGTAGGCGAGCATGGTCGTGGGGCTCGACGAGACGAACGGCGGGTTGTGGTGCTCCCCCAGTGCAAAGACGTCGAGGCCCACCTCTTCCGCCTTCTTGGCGATGGTCACGAGTGCCTTGATGCGCTCGCCCTCGGTGGGGGTCGTGTCATCCGTGGGGTCGGTGGTGACGTCGCTGACGGTGAAGATTCCGAACTGCATCTGACTCTCCTGCTTTCCATGCGTTTGCATTGACTTTAGTACAGAACTGTTCGCACCACGAATCTATTCCGTGACCCCCTAAGTGGTGCCAAACCGCAAACCCACCAGTGCCGAATGTATGGATAGAAGAGGAAACTAGCGGCGGGCCCCCAGCCCGTTCGCACGGGGAGTCTCGCGGGCATCGGGTGCCGTAGAGACCAAGTACCGACGGGGGTCGGTACGACCCGGTGGTGGCCAGAGGGGTCTGGCCACCACCAGTACTCTCCTGAGACCGAGGAACCTCCGGCGCCGCTTACCCGCGCCGGAGTTTCCCGTCGTTCCTACTCGCTCAGCGCGTCGCGCCGATGAGCAGCTCCACGCGGTAGAGGCCGCCCTTACGCACGATCTCCACCGGGATGCGCTGCTTGCGACCCGCAATGTCGAGCCGCGAGAGCGCTTCGTCGATGACGGCCTCGAGCCCGCGCGGAACCCATCCGACCGGCGCGCTCACACGCGACCCGGTGAACAGGCGCACCTCGATCTCGGCGTCCTGGCCCTCCTGCTGCTGCGTGCGGCGGCTGACCGCCGTCTCGAGGGGCTTCGCTCCGCTCTCGACGATGGCGCGAAGCTCGTCCTGGTGCGGGTTGCTGCCCGCGAGGGTGATCCGGATGCGCCCATTGACGGGCACGAGAACGCCGCGGTACTGGGTGAGCTTGCCCTTGCCGAGGTCGTTGCGGTCGTGTGCGGGCATCAGTCGAGCGCCAGGACGATCTTGCCGGGCCCGTGGGAGCCGAGTAGTCGCTCGTACGCCCCGCTCACAGCCTCGAGGGCAAACACTGACTCGATCGGGAAGTCGAGCTCGCCGCTCGCGATGAGCGACGCGACCGTCTCGAGCCCCTCTCGGTCGAACTCGCGCCCGCCGACCGCTGTCGTGCCGTAGTCCTTCGCGGCCGCGTAGTCGGCTATCGAGTTGACGCGCGCGGCGGGAGCCCCGGCGGCGAGCGCGGCATCGACAGAGGCCCTTCCGTGGTTGTCGAGGGCCGCGGTGATGCCGTCAGGGGCTGCAGCCTTCAGCGCCTCGAGCAGTCCGTCGCCGTACTCGACGGGGACGACGCCCAGGGAGCGCAGGTAGTCGTGGTTGGCGGCACTGGCCGAACCGATCACGGTGGCCCCGGCGCGCACCGCGAGTTGGGCGGCAAGAGCGCCAACAGCTCCCGCGGCGGCACTGACGAAGACCGTGTCATCCGGGCCGAGATTCAGGGATGTCGCGCTGTTCCAGGCCGTGCGTCCAGCAACGCTGAGCGAGCCGGCCACCTCGTAGGCGAGGTCGGCGGGCTTGCGGGTGAGCTGGTCGGCCGCGATCACGATGAAGTCGGCCTGTGCGCGCGACGGCACCTGGCCGTAGACGGCGTCGCCCAACTCCCAGCCGGTGACACCCTCGCCGAGCTCGTCGATGTCGCCGGCGAAGTCGTGGCCGTTGCCGCTCGGCAGCTCGGGCGAGCGGCCCGAGGAGGTCGGCGCACCGCTGAACAGTTTCGCGTCGAGCGGGTTGAGACCGGCCACCGTCACGCGCACGCGCACCTCGCCGGGCGCCGGATGGGGCGCCTCGACCTGCACGATTTCGAGAACTTCCGGGCCACCGAGGGAACTGAACTGTACGCGACGCATGACTCCAGTATGCCCACACCCTAGTGTTGAGAGCACCTCACCCCTAGGCCCGCTGGAGGCTAGCCGTGTCTGACGCAGTTCCGCCACCCGAACCGAAGCCGGAAGGCCCTTGGGCGGCACCCGAACCGACACCCGTAACGGGGTGGGCTCCACCCACGCCGACCGCCCCGGTCTCAGCGTCGTGGCCGCCCCCGCCTCCCCCTGTCGCCGTCACCACGCCCCCGGCGAAGAACCGCCGCGGGCTCATGATCGGCGCCATCGTGCTCGGCTCGCTGCTGGTGCTCGGCGGCATCGGTCTCGCCATCGGGCTCGTGGTGCAGGCCATCGTGGGCACGCTGCCCACGAGTCCGACCGCCCAAGAACTCGTCTCGGGCACGCCCGGTCCCGCGGTCGCCGTCGACCCGCTCGTGTGCCCCGACGACTGCTTCTCCGTCGGATCCATCGGCGGGACCATCCTGGCGACGTCCGCCTACGAGGAGATGGGCCTCATCGAGCAGTCGGACAAGTGGGGCGACTACGACACCACGAGCCTGCGCGACGAGTTCGACTACACGACCGAAGCGTGGGCCACCGACAGGGGCTCGCCCCAGCAGTGCTTCTTCATCTACTACTCCCGCCCCGTCGTCACCACCCTCGCAACGGCGCCCGACCCGAGCGACGACGTGCTCGATTACACGGGCACCCACACCGACCGCATCGGCTACTCCTACATGGCGCAGTCGGTGCGCGTCTTCGGCACGTCACAGGGCGCGGAGGAGCACATGGCGAGCCTGCAGAAGGCCATCGCCGGATGCTCGCAGTACACGATCCGGCCAGGTGGCGACGCCCTCACCTACGACGTGACGGCGGCCCCGGCCCTCGACGTGCCCGACAGCGTCGCGGTGCAGGGGTGGGTGGAGAGCTCGGAGTTCGGCCGCTTCTACTCGTTCGACGTGCAGCGCTCCAACCTCGTCGTGCGCACGTACCTGTCGACCGACGGCTCCGTGACGGAGGAGGAGTTCCGGGATGCGATCGACCAGGTCATCGCGCAGGTCAACGGTCTCGACACCTCTCTCGGCACATACACGCCGCCGAGCGGGTGCGAGAGCGACTGCCTGACCTCCGACGACCTCGGCGCGCTCATCCCGACAGCCGACGACGTCGCCGCCCTGGGTGCGTTCGCCGTGGATGCGTCTGCCGACCTCACGCCCCACGAGATCGGCCCCGTGTGGGACGCCGTGCGCTTCCGCTACGTGCAGAGCAACGGATCCCCCGCGGTCTGCTTCTTCGGCGACTCCGACGCGCCCCTCAGCCCCAACGGGCCCGAGTACGACGCCCGCGACGACCTCACGGTGCCGCTCGCGAGCTTCACGAGCGCTGACGGTTCGGTGCTCACCCAGACCGCCCGCGTGTACCAAGCGGAGATCTATGCCGGCCGCTACCTCGGCAGCCTGCGCTCGCCCATCGAGCAGTGCGCGTCCTACGAGTTCGACGACGGTAGCGAGCACCGCACCGTGGCCGTGGTGCCCCTCAGCTTCGAGACGGGCGCATCGGATGTCACGAGCACCGGGTGGCTGCAGACATCCGGCGACGAACAGCGCATGATCGTCGACCTGCGCTACCGCAACGTCACCGTGCGGATCGCCCTCGACAGCACCGGGGATGCTGCCGGCGCGCAGGAGGCGATGGGAGCGTACGTCGCCCAGACCGCTGCGCGCCTGGAGGCGCTCGGATGAACCTCGGGACCCTGCTCGGGCTGCTCCTGTTCGGCGGCGGGGTGCTCGCCTTCGGCGTCTACATGTGGCTGCACGCGGCGGCGATAGTCGCGGATGCGCGGCTCACGCTCCAGCAGATGTTCGGGGAGACGCATCCGTCCCTCTTCGCGGACGAGCCCGACCCGCGGGTCGCCCGCATCGCCGGCGTCGCGATGATCGTGCTCGGGCTCGGGCTGCTCTCGGGCGCGGTCGTCGTCCTTATCGTTCAGTGATGCGCAGCTTGTAGCGCTCGGCCTGGCCGTGCTTGCCGCGGCGCTCGATCCACAGGAATATGCGGTACTCGAGCTTGTACTTGGCGAGGAAGATCTCGCCCATGGCCTCGACGGCGACGGGATCCTCGATGATCTCGGCCGTACCGTGCAGCACTGGAGCGTCTGACGCGACCTTGCCCATGCGATTCGAGGGTCGCAGTTCGACGTGGGAGTCGTTGCGCAGCCGCTTGACCTTGCCCGTGCGCGACGGCGTCGTGACGATGAGGGTGTCGCCCTCGCGAGCGATCCACACCGGGGTCGAGACGCCCTCCCCGCTCTTGCGGAAGGTGGTGAGCGAGACGAAAGGTCCGTCGCCGAGGGCGAGGAATGCGGGTGAGGTCATGGCTCGAGACTACGGGCGTGCGGATGCCGCGGCCCGCCCCTTGACGCGGGGTTCTTCTCCTCCCCCGTGCCCGTTGGCGAGAGCTCCTCCCCGCGCGCCGCCGACTGGACCGGAATGTCGGCGGGTGGGTGTCTCATACTCGTATGAGCTTGATCGAGACGCCCGCACCCGCGCTGGGCCCGGATGCGCCCGCCGGGTTCGACGTGCCCACACAGGTCGACGTGCCCACACAGGTCGACGTGCTCGAAGGCATGGTCGATGCGCTCGTCGGCGTCGATGCCGCCATCTCAAGGCTCACGGCACTGCGCACGAGAATGCTCGAGGGCATGCACGAGTGGAGCGAGCTCGTCGAGTCGACGGAGCCGCACTCGACCCCGACGTCACGTGAGATGGCCTTCCGCTCGCTGCGCGCGGAGGTCGCGTGCGCCCTGCGCCTTCCCGAGCGTTCGGTCGAGAACCTTTTCGGCGAGGCCCGGATGCTCGTGCGAGACCTCCCTCGCACCCTCGGCGCGCTCGCCTCGGGTGAGATCAGCTACCGTCACGCACACGTCATCGTCGACCACGGCGCCGGACTGGAGTCGAGTGAGCTCGCTGCCTTCGAGCGGCTCGCCGTACCCGTCGCGGCCACGACGACGGCGTCGTCATTCGAGCGGAAGGCGCGTCGCCTGCGCGAATCCCTCGACCCGTCGACCATCGAGGCACGCACGGCGGCAGCTGCAGAACGGCGTGAGGCGAGCTGGGCACCGGGGCGCGATGGGATGGCCGATCTCGTGCTGCACCTCCCCTGCCACGACGTGCAGGCTATCTACTCGCGCGCCACCGAGGCTGCCCATCGGCTGTCCGGCCCGAACGAACCGCGCACGCTGGCCCAGCTTCGGGTCGATGTGATGCGCGACGCCCTCCTGACCGGCACGCTCGACGCCCTCGGTGGCACGAGGCTCAAGCCCGACGTGCTCGTCACCGTCCCCGTGCTCACCCTGCTGGGTGTCGCTGAGACTCCGGGCGATCTCGACGGATACGGGCCCATTGCCCCCTCGACGGCGCGAGAGCTCGCGGCCCACGCGCCCAGCTTCGTGCGCATCCTCACCCATCCGGAGACGGGCGCGCGGCTCTCCGTCGGCAGGGAGCGCTACACGGTCCCGAGCGACATGAGGACCGCGCTGAGGGCCGAGCAAGCGACGTGCACGATGCCGATGTGCTCGGTTCCGGCTGAGTTTTGCGACATCGACCACACCGTCGACTGGGCCAAGGGCGGCACTACGAGCCTCGACAACCTGGCCTTCCTCTGCCGAGGGCACCACTCGCTCAAACACGCCACCGCATGGAGTCCGGCCCACGATCCCGGAGGGCGGGGTGTCGTGAGGTGGCGATCACCCGCAGGCAAGACGTACCAGACCTATCCCGCCGGTCCACCACCCACAGAGAGTTTCGCCGAGCCCGAAAGACGGGCCGCCACCCGTAGGTGACGGCCCGTCGTCACCTACGACACCTACGACACGACCGGTGGTCGAACTCCTCGATACTGACAAACTCCTCGATACTGACAAGGGTCGGACCTGTCGCGGGGCCGCGCGCTTAGGCCCGAGTCGCCCGTCGGCGGCGGACGAGGAGCGCTGCTCCAGCCGCCATCAACAGGATGCTCGCGAGAGCGGGAGCCGTGGCATCCAGTCCCGTCTTTGCCAAGACAGCGATCGTCGCGGGCGCGGTGACTACCGCGAAGCTGGCGCTACGACCGGAGAGCGTGCCGGGCCCACCAGAACCGCAGTAGGCCTGGGCGTAACCGTTCGCGCCCACCGGGATGCCCAAGCTCGCGGCAGTCGGCGCGGTGGCGAGCGACCATGCCGCGGTCGTGATCGGCAGGGTCGCGGAGTGGAGCGGCGGGCCGCCGACCACGCCCCACAGCACGGTGACCGTGGTCGCACCCGTGGTGCCGCAGGTCCCGGAGAGCACCAGCGGCGCGCCGGGGAAGAACGTCGGCGCCATGGTCACGGCACTGCCGGAGTTGGGCAGAGTAATGCTCGTCCCCACCGACCCGACCAGGGTTGCGCCGGCGTAGCACTCCAGCGTGAACGGCACGACCTCACCCGGTGCGCCGAACTCGTCCGCGTCCACGGTGTCGGTGAACTCCTGGTTGGCATCGACCGCCTCGTTGTAGAAGCCGCTGTCTGACGGCCCGTTCCAATGCAGCTGGGCGGCATCGGTGGTCGGGCCGCACTCCGCCGCGAAGTCCACTGGGCTGTTCTCGTTGGTCGGCACGGTGACTGTTGCCGTCAGCACCGCGTGGTTGACCGGAGTGGGGATGGCCGTGATCGTGAAATTGGCAGACGTTGCAGTCGTATAGCTGAAGGTGGTGGGACCGACGACGGTCTCGCAGAAAACGTTGAGGCCCGCGGTATCGCCCACCGCGTAGCCGATCGCGCCCGGCGTCGACAGGTCGGTGAACGAGAATGCGCCACCGCCCGGCAGCGCACGGAAGTCGCTGACCGGCATCACCCCACCGGGCCCGTAATACCTGACCGTGACAGAGGAGACACCCGGAGTGGTACCGCAGGTGCCCGAGATGCTGATGTCCGCATTGATCTGCACGCTCGCGGGCACCGTAACCGACGAGCCGTAGAAGGGGCTGGTGAATACTGCGCTGGTCGACGGTGAGGCAACGCCGGCGGTCGAGCAGGTGACGGTGAATGTGAGCGGCGTCCCCGGTGAACCGAAATTGGGGGCGAAGTACCCGACGCCCGGTGTCGAGAAGTCGAAAGCGCCGTCGAGCACCGGGATGATGGAGCCGCCGCCGGGCGCGATGATCTCGACCGCGTCCGAGCCGGTCGGGCACCCGCCCGTGAACGTCAGGTAAGGAACCTCGGTGAGAGCGTTACTCGGGGTGATCGTGAGCGTCGGCGTAGCACCGGGGCTTGCCGCGTTGGCGGGAGCCGTCGCGCCCACCGCGAAGACGAGGGTGATCACTGCCACCGCGGCGAAGGGCGTGATTCGGGTCATCTGCGTCTCCTCAGCTAGGGACGCGACCTACTCGCTCCCCCTCGACACGCTAGGACGGCGGTGATGCGCGCACATGGGGGTATTGGCGGAGTGCATATGAGGGTTTTGGCGGACATATCCGAGCGCCCGCATAGAAAAACGGGCCGTCACCCGCGTGCATAAGCACGGCGGTGACGGCCCGTCGTCAAGTTCGACGCGGTCGTGCGACTAGCGGCGCAGTCCGAGACGCTCGATCAGCGAGCGGTAACGCTCGATGTCGATGTCCTGGAGGTAACCCAGGAGACGACGACGCTGTCCCACGAGCAGCAGCAGGCCACGACGTGAGTGGTGGTCGTGCTTGTGCTCCTTGAGGTGCTCCGTCAGGTCCTTGATGCGGTGCGTGAGCATCGCCACCTGGACCTCGGGGGATCCCGTGTCGCCCGGGTGGGTTGCGTACTCGTCGATGATCGCCTTCTTGACACTGGCTTCAAGAGCCATAAGGTGATCCCCTTTCTCCTCGTTGCGCGGTGCCCGTAGTCCGAATGACTGGGCTCTCTTTATCCGCGGCCGTTAGACGGCAACCTTGGGAGTTTAGCAGAGGTTAGGGTGGGAGACCGCTTCGGCTACTTCCCGTCGATCACTTCGCTACGCACGACGGATGCGCGCAGCAACCTGGCGAGGTCGGCCGGGTCAACGTTGTAGCCCGCACGGCGCCGAAGCTCCTTGCGCGCTGCATCGAGGACGGGCTCCGACAGCATGACGTCCAGCAGCGCTCGAGGAGCAGTCGCCGCGCTTTGCTTCCAGACGTCGTCGATCTGACGGCGCTTGAAAGACTCCTTGCTCAGGTAGAAGAGCTGGTCCACCTTGTGGTTGCTGGTCTGGGGGCCGAGCAGATCCAGATCAAGGGTGAGGTCGATAGTCACCGGAAGCCCTGCGGTGAGGTGGTAGACCTGCCAGTGCGCTCCGTTGGTGAGCACCACCCACTCCACGCCCTCGTTGACCGCGTACATCTCGACCTGTCGAAGGTGCTTGACGCCCAGCTTCGTAGTAGCCCGCTTCACCTCGATGAATGCGACCATCTGCTTGTCGATCCGCACGCCGTAGTCTGCAAACTCGCCACGGACCATGTACTCGGTGGTGAGATCCTCGTATTTGTCGTAACCCAACGCGTCGCACAGCAGGTCGGTGATGAGGAGCCGCGTATCGCCTTCGTTGGCATCGCGGGCAACCAGGTCCTGCAACGGTCGCGTGAACTTCTTGAGTGCGGTACGCACCCGTTCGCGTGTGGCGGTCTCCCACTTGGGCGAGGCTGTTGCAGTAGTCATGAGCACCCGGATTCTTTCGACGCCATCGTCGATTCCACGAGTGTATGCCTGAGGATTTGTTGAACTCTAGTGACGCTCAGTACGACGGCGAGCCGATCCCCACCACGAAACCGGCAATGACTTGCCCGATCAGCACGATGACGCTGGCCAGCCACAGGGCCGACAGGATGCTCGCCAGCACGATCGCCGCTATCGCACGTCCCCGGCGAAGACCAGGGCGCGACGCGCGTACACGCTCGGGGGCTGGGCAGACACCGCAACGGCCCCAGCTGCTGCGCTATCGGTCATGACGCCAGTGTGGCGACAACGACGAGAGAAATCATCACGACAACGCTGCCGACCACCCACGCCACACGCCGCCGACGAGCCGCATCCACGACGCCCTTGAGTTTCGCGAACCGCGCCTCGTCCTGCAGCGTCTCATCGACCACATCCGCGCTCCAGGTTCCGTCAAGACCCGTGCGCTCGACGAGCGAGGCGACCGCGTCATCCGTGAGCCGTGCCTTGCGGCGCGTGAGGTGGCCGACGAGTTGGGACGAGGCGAGCACCTCGACACCGTCCGCGCGCTCGTTGATCGTGAGGGTGGCTGGGTCGATGATGGCGACGAGGGGCGTCACCGCAATGCCGAGCAGGTGGCTGAGTCGGCGAGCCTCGTGGCGGGCATCCCGAACATGATGGGTGCGGTGCCCGTTGACGAGCAACTGGCCCTCACCCACCCACACGCGCTGCCGCGAGTGGTTGCGAGTCTTGATGGTGAAGGCACCGGCCGGGCCGATGACGAGGTCGGATGCCTCGGCGAGAGGGTCGACGCTGTAGAGCACTGTCCACTCCGGCCCGAGAGCGGCGAGCGTCTTGGCCACCTGGATCTCGCCGAGCGCGCCGCGGTACCAGCTGCGGGCATCCGGCAGGATCGGGTCGCGGCCGAACAGCCACGCAAGGCGGCTCTGGCGACGCGCCGTCGACTGGATGCGAAGGCACTCCGCGATGACCCCGTAGGCGGGCCCGCGACGCGTGGTCGCAGCGGTCGCGCTGGTGGCAGTGGTGTGGCTCCCCCGAGCCAGCAAGTCAGTCATGATCCCCCCGGATTACGTGCCGCAAGTCAAGCGGATGTCAGGGTTTTGGCGGGAGTCCCCAGTCCGGGGACCGGCTGCAGCTCGAATGAGCTAATCCCCCCATGCGGCTCGGCAAGGACGGGGAATAGCGTCGAGGTCTTGAGGCCCTTCACGGTGCCGCAGGCCTTGCCGCAGCATGCAACTGATTCCGTCGAGCGCGAGCACTTCCACCTCCGAAAAATGCAGAGGATTACCCCCTAGCCTAACGATGGGAGCGGTGCCACACTTCTAGTGAGAGCCGAACCCGACGGTGCCGTGTCCCCGGGTGTGAATGTCGGCCGTCCCGGTTCACGGATCCCGGGGCGGCCGGCTCCCACCGACAGCTCGTAGCGTCCAGCTCTCCTCGCAGGCCCTCCTAGCTCGCGGGCCCCGCCACGAGCGTCACCGTCGTGGTCTGCGCGACCCCTGCCGTGTCGGTGTACGAGATCGTCACCGAGTCGCCGGGCTCGTAGGTGCCGATGAGGGCGGAGAGCGTCGTCGCCACGGCGACCCCGTCGACGGCGGTGATGACATCCCCCGCGACGAGGCCGCCCGCAGCGGCGGGCATGCCCTCCAGCACTGACGCGACAGTTCCGGGAGAGGTCTTGGAGACCGTCACGCCCAGGAAGGCGGGAACACCGAGCGTGACGGTGCCCGATTCGGTGCCCGCCTCGATCTGGTCGACGACCGCGAGCGCCGTGGCGATCGGAATGGCGTATCCCGTGATGTTCCGAGAGCCGGACGACGCGGCGGTCACCATACCCACGACCTCGCCGTCGGCATCCATGAGCGGTCCGCCCGAGTCGCCCGACACCACGTCGGCATCAACCTCGAGCAGCCCGGTGAGGTTCGCCGGCTCCCCCGTGAGCTCGTTGGAGACCGTGATCGACTCGTCGAGAGAGTCGACGACCCCGGATGCGACGACGAGGTCGCCCGTGCCCTCCGCGTTGCCCACCGACGCGACGGCGTCACCGATGGCGACGCTCGACGACGAGTCGAGTTGGACGGTGTCCAACCCGGAGGCGTCCACGAGCTTGAGCACGGCGACATCCGTCACCGCGTCGCTTCCGACCACGTCCGCGGTGTAGGTCTTCCCCGTCGATTCGACTGTCACCTCGATGCTCGTGGCGCCCTCGATGACGTGGTTGTTGGTCAGGATCTCGCCGTCGGAGGTGAGGATCATGCCCGTGCCGGCGGCCTGGGCATCCGGCTCGAAGTAGAGAGTCGTGAGGATCGTGACGACTCCCACCTCCTGCGCGTCGGTAGCGGCAGTCACGTCGAGGGAGGTCGAGGTGTCCTGCACGGCGGGCCGGGTGTACATCTGTGGGGCAGCGGACGTGGTTGCCGGCGCGGACGAGATCGCCACGCCTGTCGCCACCCCGCCACCGGCGAGGAGGATCGCGAGCACGCTCGCGCATGCGATGAGCGGTGCCCGGTGGCGGCGGAAGACGCTCGTGGGCGCGACAGCCGCGGGGTCGCCGACAGGGCTTGTCTCTGGGGTGGTGGGCGATTCGTTCATGAGGCAATCAGAATCCCGAACCCTATCGTGAGCCCACGGGAAAGCAGTGAGCCAGCCGTGAGGATCGATACGACAGAATGAACGGATGACCGAGTCCCTGATCCTCGACGTGCTCCTGGTTCTCATGCTCGTCGGTTATGTCGTCTACGGTTTCCGCAACGGCCTCTCCCGCACGGTGTTCACCATCGCCGGAATCATCGCGGGGATCATCGCGGCGTTCTTCCTCGCGCCCCTCATCGCGAACCTCGTTCCGGTAGCGTTCCTGAGGCTCGGCCTCACCATCGTCGTCGCCATCGGCTTCGTGGCGATCGGCCACGCCCTCGGCAGCGCTATCGGCCGCTTCATCCGCCGGGGTATCCTGCACAGCCCGCTGAGCGGCATCGATCGCGTGCTCGGCGCCCTCGCCACCGGTATCGTCGCGGCCCTCGTGGCCTCGATGGTGTCGTTCAGCGTGGGCCAGCTGGGCGTGCCTATCCTCTCGAAGGCCATCTCGGGCTCGACGTTCCTGCGCATCGTCAGCACCCTCACGCCCGACCCCGTCGAGGCCTTCCTCGCGCAGGTGCGCGGGGCTGTCGTCGACAAGGGCATCCCGCTGTTCACCGGCGCACTCGAGGGCACCCCCGTCATTCCCCAGATCGACACGGGCAGCGGTGCTCTCAACGCCGCAGCCCAGTCGGTCGTGCGCATCACCGGCAACGCGTACGCGTGCGGGGTCTCACAGTCGGGCTCGGGATTCGTGGTCTACCCGGAGCGGATCATCACCAACGCCCACGTCGTCGCGGGGGTCAGCGAGCCTGTCGTGGAGTCGCTGTCCGGCCAGTCGCTGCCGGCGACGATCGTCTACTTCGACCCCGTCGACGACCTGGCCGTGCTCGCCGTGCCGGGCCTCGCCGCACCCGCGCTGCCCCTCGGCTCGACCCTTCCCGCGGCGACGGATGCGGCGATCGAGGGCTACCCGTACGGTGGCCCGTTCTCCTCCGGTGCCGCCAACGTCATCTCGATCAGCTCCCCTGCGGTGCCCGACATCTACGGCGACGCTCGCTCGCAGCGCGAGGTCTACACGCTCGCGGCCGACGTGCGCGAGGGCAACTCGGGAGGCCCGCTGCTCACTCTCGACGGCTCGGTCGCGGGCGTCGTGTTCGCGCGCAGCGGCGACCGGGCGGACGTGGGCTACGCGATGACGATGGCCGAGCTGGAGCCCGTCACCAACCAGGCCGCGGGGCTGACCGATCCGGTGGACTCGGGGCCGTGCATCCGGGAATGAGCTAGTGCGCGACGACCACCGTCACGAGGGCAGCGATGACTGAGCAGACGGCGGCGTAGACCACGATCGTGGCGACGGCGGCCCACAGGATGCGCCGCACGAGGGCGTCGTTGACACGCGAGCGTATGGTGCCGAAGTCGCGGTGCAACTGCTGGGTGTCGAGGTTCACGGCATCGCCGGTGGGCCACGTGGACTCGAGGTCGGCGACATCCGAGATGTGGGCGACCTCCTCGCCCGTGAGGGTGCTCGCAGCGGTGGCCAGGATGCCCTCGAGTTCGCTCGACGAAATGACCCGCACCTCGGGGGTCGGCGACTTGATGGTGAGGCGCTGCGGATCCACGATCACGAGCATCGGGCGCACCCGTATCGCCTTGCCCGCCGCCGCGCTCAGCAGGCGGGAGACCTCCGCGGCCTCGGTCGCCGCGCGCGGGATGTCGTCGCGCGACTCGCCCGCGACGAGCAGGTTCGCGCCGTCGACGACGACATCGCTGCGGCCGTGGTTGGCGGCACGCACGGTGAAGACACCCGCGCGGCCGATGAGGAGGTGGTCGACTACCGAGCCGTCGAGCGGTAGGTCGTGGAGCACATCCCACGTGAGGCCCAGGTTTTCGAGGGCGTCACCGACGAGCAGCTCTCCGAGCGCACCACGGTAGTTGGCGCGCGCCTCCGACGTGAGCGGGCTGGCACCGAAGATTCGGGCGAGACGACCTGGTCGGGGCGCTGAGGCCTGGGCGCTGACGACAGCGGCCATCGCCGACTGCCCCGCCACTCTCTCGCGGAGGATGCGGTTTTGCGCCATCCCCTCCCCCTCTGGTTGTCAGGGGAACTGCTGCACTCCACCTGCGGAGTCTGTGTTGAGTGAAGAACGTTGGGCCGGAGGCTCCCCCGCCTCCGGCCCTACTCGTTGCTTCTCGAACTTCCCCTCCCCCGAAGGTCCGTTCGTAGTAACAGTGTGCGCGCGGTGTGCACCCGCGCACAGCCCCCACTACTGGGCATCCCTGTGCGGGGGACGCCGCGGGGCTCCGCTCCTAGAGGCCGGCGGGCAGGCTGCCCGTGGTGACGATGTGCAGGCGCTGTGTGGGGCGCGTCATGGCCACGTAGAGCGCCGCGGCGCCGCGCGTGATCTCGTCCACGATCCGCTGCGGCTCGACGACGACGACGGCGTCGAACTCGAGCCCCTTCGACTCCTGCGGCGTGAGCACGGCAACTGCCCGGTTGAGGCCCGCGGCTCCCCTGCCGACATCCGTGCCGAGGGATGCGGCGAGCGCTGGCCACACGTCGCCGACGAGCGACTCGCTCACGATGACGGCGACAGTGCCCTCGCCTATGGCGCGATCAGCAATGACCGTCTCCAGCACCGCGGCGGGGAGATCCGTCGCACGCACGATGTTCACGGGCCACTCGCTCTCGCGCACGGCGCGCGAGCGGGTGATGTTGACACCGTGCGCCACGGCCATGGCCTCGGCGACCTCGGAGATCTGGGCGGGCGTGCGGTAGTTGACCGTGAGCTCCTCAAGGCGCCACTCGCTCACGTGCGGCGCGAGGGCGGCCTCCCAGCTCGCGGCACCCGCCGCGGCTGACGCTTGGGCGATGTCGCCCACGATGGTGAACGACTTGAGCGGATTGCGCCGCATGAGCAGGCGCCACTGCATGGGCGACAGCTCCTGCGCCTCGTCGACCACCACGTGGCCGTACGCCCATGTGCGGTCGGACGCGGCGAGCTCGGCAGTCGTGCCCCGCTCGACCGAGGCCTCGAAACCCTCGGCGAGGGTGCGAGCATCCACCTGGCCTTCGACCTGCATGTTCTCGATGGCGGCCTGCGCGTTCTCGAGGTCGCGCTTGCGCTGCTGCTTGAGTTCCCGCTTGCTCGCGTCGGCAGTCGCATCGACCTCGCCGAGTAGCTCTGCGGCTTCGTCGAGCAGGGCGACATCCGACACCGTGAAGGGCTCGTCACGACCGCGCAGGAGCAGGGCTCGCTGCTCCGGGGTCCACTTCGGAGTGAGCGACTCGAGCCACTGCGGGCGCGCGTAGAGATCCTGCAGGAGTTTCTGCGGGGTGAGCGGCAGCCAGGCCGTGTTGAGAGCCACCTTCACGTCGTGCGACGTGCGCAGGTCTTCGCGCAGCCAGGCCTGGTCGCTGTCCTCGATGGTGTTGCCGTGGTCGCGCAGCTGGTCGGCGAGGAGGCGCGCAAGGGCTGCGAGCGCGGCCTTGTTGAACGAGACGCGGGCGACGTTGTGTGGCTTTCGCGTATCCCACGCGCGCTGCATCGCGGAGTGGATGAGCTGCGGCTCGATCGTCAGCAGCTCGCCGTTCACGTCGACGACCTGCGGCTCGCGCGGCACCACCTGCCGCGACCGCACGGCACGCGCGATGAGATGCGACATCTCGAGCGAGCCCTTGAGGGCCGCAATCTCCGCGGTGTCGTCGCGCGAGACATCGAGGCCGGGGAACAGCTGCCCCACACTCGCGAGCACCACGCCCGTCTCGCCGAGCGACGGCAGAACGGCCTCGATGTACTGCAGGAAGCTGCGCGACGGACCCACGATGAGAACGCCGGATGACGCGAGCCGCTCCCGGTGCGAATACAGCAGATACGCGGCCCTGTGCAGGGCAACGGCCGTCTTGCCCGTGCCGGGGCCGCCCTGCACCACCAGAGTGCCGCGCAGCTCTGACCGGATTATCGCGTCCTGCTCGGCCTGGATCGTCGCCACGATGTCGCCCATACGACCGGTGCGCTGCGACGTGAGGGTGGCCATGAGGGCTGCCTCCCCCTGCAGCGACTCCACGTCTTCCGTGAGCAGCGCCTCGTCGAAGATCTCGTCGTCGATGCGCACGATCTCGCGACCGCGGCTCTGCAGGTGGCGACGAGCCCTCGCGCCGAGGGGCGTCGCGGCCGTGGCCTGATAGAACGCCCGCGCCTGCGGAACGCGCCAGTCGAGGAGCAGGGGCTGCTGGTCCTCGTCGCGCAGGCCTATGCGGCCGATGTAGCGGTACACGCTGTCGTCGTCGTTGGTGCCCAACTCCAGCCTGCCGAACGCGAGACGCTCGTCGATCTGGCGGAGCTGGCCTATCCGGTCCTCGTAGATCCTCGCGAACGAATCGCGCTCCGAGCGGTTCTGGTGGGTGCCCCCAGGATTCGACCGCCGCACCGACTCGAGCGCGCGCTCGGCCTCGGCACGAAGCTCATCGAGACGCCCGTAGAGCGAGCCGACATAGCGGCGCTCACGCTCCAGTTCGTTCGTCACAGCACTGCCTCTCGGGCCACAAAACAGGACTGTCTATTCTACGTGCATCGGCACGAGGGTCTTGCGCGACCGGGGTCATGGTGGGACTCTGGTCGTAGTACAACTCATCGCCCAGAAGAGCCGGAGGCAGTGCCCCGCCACTGGGCGATGAGTCTGTGTGCGGGGCCCTGAGTAGGGTGGACGGGTGATCCGCACTGTCTCGTCGTTCGTCCCGTGAGCGACGACCCCCAGGTTCGCAGGAGCGCGCTCGTCGACCTGTCGCCGCTGCGCGAGAGCCCGGCTTTCGCGCGCCTCTGGATCGGCACCGCCATCTCGGCCATCGGCGCGCAACTGACCCTCGTGGCGATCGGGCTGCAGGTCTACGACATCACGAACTCGACGTTCGCCGTGGCGCTCGTCTCCGGATTCGCCCTGGTGCCGATGGTCGTCTTCGGCATCTACGCCGGCCTCCTCAACGACTACTTCAACAGGCGCACGGTACTCATCTGGTCGGCGAGCATCTCGTGGGTGTGCAGTGCGGCGCTGGCCGTGCTCGCGTGGCTTCGTATCGACACCGTGTGGCCGCTGTATGTGCTCGCCGTCGTGGGTGCCGTGACGGCGGCGACCTCGAGCACAACGCGGTTCTCGATCATCCCGCGCCTGCTGCCCGCCCACCTGCTGCCCGCGGGCTCGGCCCTCAACGGCATAGCGTTCGGGACGGCGCTCACCGTCGGCCCCGCCCTCGCGGGAGTGCTCGTGGCTGTCGCGGGCTTCGGCTGGACCTACACGGTAGACGTGCTGCTGTTCGTCGCGGGCTTCCTCGGCATCGTCACACTGCCGGGCCTTCGCCCCGAGGGCCAGACCACGAGGCCCGGATGGGCGTCGCTCAAGGCCGGCTGGGACTTCCTGCGCACCGCGCCGAACATCCGCGCATCGTTCCTCGTCGACATCATCGCCATGACATTCGGCCGGCCCCAGGTGCTCTTCCCGGCCGTGGGAGCCCTCGTCATCGGCGGCGGGTCGATCACGGTGGGCATTCTCGTGGCCGCGGGCGCCATCGGTGTGCTGCTCTCGAGCCTGTTCTCGGGCCGCCTCACGGGCTACCGCTGGCATGGGCTCGCCATTGGCTGGGCCATCGCGGTCTACGGCGCCTTCGTCGCGGGAATGGGTCTCGTGTTCGGGGCCATGGCCACGGGCTGGTTCGGGGGCGTTGGCCAAGACATCTCGCAGGCAAACATTCCCGCGCTCGTGGTTGCCGCCCTCATGTCGGCGGGCATGGGCGCCGCCGACAACGTGAGCACGATCTTCCGGATGACCATGCTCCAGTCCGCCGCGCCCGACGACATGCGCGGCCGCGTGCAGGGAGTGTTCACGGTCGTCGTCACGGGCGGACCGCGCCTCGGCGAGCTGTTCATCGGCGGGCTCGCAGGGCTCACGTCGCTGTGGTTCCCGCCGCTCTTGGGCGGGCTCGCGATCATCGTCCTGATCGCTGTAGTGCTGCGGGTGCAGCGCAGTTTCCGCGAGTACGACGCGCTGGATCCGCAGCGCTAGCTGCCGGGTTGCCTGGCGCTAGGCCGTGGCAGGCGCATCCGGATGGTCGTAGCCCACGAGACTCCTGCGCGACTCGACTATCGCGCCGAGGAGCGCCGCCTCATCGGCCTGGGCGCCGATGCCGCCGCGGTGGGTGACGATGCGCTGGCGCGCGAAGGCGAGGCGGGTCGCATCCTGGATGTACTGCTTCATCTCCTTGCGTTTGCCCAACCGCGCGGCCCACGCGAGCGCCGTGCGGCGGCCCTGCGGGGTGGAGAGCGCCGGCACCTCATCGGCAGCGAACCAGCCTGCCGCCGCGTACTCGGTGAGCCTCTCGCGCGTGAGGCGCGACTCCTGCCTGCGCAGGAAGAACACGAGCGCCACGGCTCCGAGGAACAGCGGGAACTGCACTATCGCGTAGTAGCCGTAGAAGTCGCTCACGAAGAACAGCGAACCGTTCCACAGGGCGTGCAGCAGCATGGCCGGGATGAGGCCCACGAAGTAGAGGCCGATCGCGGCGAGCGGGCTCCGGTAGCGGGCGGCAAACCCGAGGGCGATACCGGTGGCCGACGTGAACATGATGTGGGCGAACGGCGACATGATGCCGCGGATGAGGAAGATCTCGCCGACACCGCCGCCGACGACACTCCCGGAGTCGAGCAGCTGGCCGCCGAAGTAGAGGATGTTCTCCGTGAACGCGAACCCGCCAGCGATCCACGCGGCATACACGACACCGTCGACGGGGCCGTCGAAGTATTTCCGCGCGAAGAAGAAGATCACGAGGAGGCCGAGGCCCTTGGCGCTCTCCTCGACGAGGGGGGCCTGGATGGCCGCGCCGATGAACTGGTAGGTGAAGTCGTCGCCCTGCGACAGCGCCGTGATGAGCGGGTCGACGCCCGCGCCCACCACGAGCGCGATGATGACAGCGACGGCGGCACCCCACAGGAACGCGAAGACCACGGCGAGGCGAGGTTCCGGCTCCCACCTGTCGATCCAGCGCACCCCGAAGAACACGATGGCCAGGGGCACGAGAGCCATGACCCCACCGAGGGCGAAGGCATCCACGCCGAGGCCGATGATGACGTATCCCATGACGAAGAGCGCGAGCACCGACAGGACGACAACACCGATGATGCCGAGCACGAGAGTCGTGTTGCCGCGCGTCGGCGGCTGGGTGAGACCCGGCTGCACGGTGGCCTGCGCGTGCTCCGCGACATCGGTGGGCGCGGCAGTGGGCTGCGGCTGGGGCGCGATGGGCTCTGACGAGGTCATGCCTCAGACACTATCGGCGCGGCGCGGCGCCGAACCACTCATCCCTGCTGTTCGCGCAGGATCTGCAGCGCACGGGAGACACGCTCGCCGAGGCCCGCCACGGGCTTCTTGGAGATCTTCTCGGCCTCCGCGAGCAGGTGCACGACCTCCGCCCGGTAGGCAACCTGCGTGTCGCGTACGGCATTGAGCAGCACGAGGGATGCCCTCGCGCCCGCAATGGCGAGCGCGGTACTGAGCACCACCGCGACGATGGCGAGGGCGATAGTCCATCCACGCCCGGAGTTCTCGGCCGCGGCGATGCTCGCGAATACGAGCAGCAGCACGCCCGCGAGGGTCGGCAGCACGCGCTGCGGGCGCTGGAACACCCACAGGGCGACGGCGGCCGTCGAGGCACTGTGCGGCGGGGGCGTCCGGTCGCGATCGGCGTCGATGGCAGAGAGTCGCGAGCGCATCTCATCGATGCGCTCCTGCTGGATGCGCGTTCCCACGACATCCACGAGCTCGTCACGCACGGCGCGGTAGCTGTCGGCGGCCTGGTTCGTCGCAGCCACGGTGATCGCGAGCCACGCAGCGACGAGGCCCACGAGCATGACGACGGCGACGATGGTCGCCGAGAGCGGGTCGTGCTCGTCGAAGAGCAGCCGCGCCTCCCAGTCGAGCCCGAGGCCGAGACCTACGATCACGAGGGCCGCGAGCGGCACCACCCACGCGACCGGATGCAGTCGCACGACAGTTCGGGTGCCGCGCGCGAGGAGCCGGGCGTCGAAGCGCGCGGTGCCAAGGTCGGCGAGCTGGAGCGAGAGGGCGACGAGCCAGAGACCGAAGGCCGCGGCCGGGAACATCCAGGAAGCTTCCACACCCCGAGACTATCGGTCGGCCCTCGCGGCGACTACGCGGCCTGCAGCTGCTTCTTGCGCGTGATGGTGGCACTCACGACTGCCGCAACCATGCACAG
Source organism: Rhodoglobus sp. (assembly GCA_965227655.1). Taxonomy (GTDB): domain Bacteria; phylum Actinomycetota; class Actinomycetes; order Actinomycetales; family Microbacteriaceae; genus Rhodoglobus. The sequence continues at coordinate 647,873 of OZ245765.1, forward strand.
CCCGGCGGCGCCGAACCACGCCGCGGTGTACTGCCCGGTCTGGTCGCGCACCACTCCCGCGACGGTCGCGGCGATGGCCGCACCGACCTGGTGCGAGGCGAATACCCAGCCGAAGACGATGGGGCCGTCCTTGCCGAACACCTCGCGGCACAGGGCGACTGTCGGTGGCACGGTCGCCACCCAGTCGAGGCCGTAGATGACGACGAAGATGATGATGGGCGGCTGCACCGTCGCCGAGAGCAGGAACGGCAGGACGAGCAGTCCGAGCCCGCGGAAGGCGTAGTAGCCGGCGAGCAGGATGCGCGGGTTCACGCGGTCGGTGAGCCAACCCGACGCGATAGTGCCGAGGATGTCGAACACCCCCACGACGGCGAGGAGCCCCGCTGCTGTCGTCTCGGGCATGCCGTGATCGTGGGCGCTCGGGATGAAGTGCGTGCCGATGAGTCCGTTCGTCGTCGCCCCGCAGATCGCGAAACCCGCGACGAGGGCCCAGAACGTGCGTACCTTCGCGGCACGGCGCAGGGTGCCGAGGGCGATCTTCACCGCGTTGCCGCGCACGGGTGGCTCGTAGATGTAGGTGGCCGGGGCGCCGTAGGGGGTCATCCCGATATCGACGGGGTGGTTGCGCAGGAACACCAGCACGAGCGGCACGACGAGCAGGGCTCCCCCGGCCACGAGAAGCGACGCCTGGCGCCAGCCCTGGTCTTGCACGAGGATCGCGATGAACGGGAGGAACGCGAGCTGGCCCGTGGCGCTGCCCGCGGTGAGGATTCCGACGACGAGTCCGCGGCTCTTCATGAACCACTGGTCGGCGACCGTCGCCGCGAAGACGAGGGCCATCGACCCGGTGCCGAGGCCGATGAGCACGCCCCACGTGAGCACGAGCATCCAGGGGGCCGTCGCGAAGATGCTGAGCGCTGCACCTGCGGATACGAGCAGGAGCGCCACGGAGGTGACCCGGCGCAGCCCGAAGCGCGCCATGAGAGCTGCCGCGAACGGCGCCATGAGCCCGTAGAAGAGGAGGTTGACGGTCACGGCGACCGAGAGCTCCGTGCGCGACCATCCGAACTCCGTCTCGAGCGGCAGCATGAGCACGCTCGGTGCCGCCCGGAAGCCGGCGGCCCCGACGAGGGCGAGGAACGCGACGATGGCCACTATCCAGGCCGGATGCAGGCGTCGAGTGCGAACGGGCGTCGTGGTCATGGTTCGAGTATGGTGGGTTCGAGTCTGGCCGAAACAGTAAATAACGCAACTATTCGGCCAAATACCGGGAGAAGCCTGCCATGCCCCACGAGATCGTCGCCCTCGCCCTGCCCGGCGCGCACGCCATGGACCTCGGGATGCCCTCGCAGGTGTTCGAGGGGCTGACCGACGAACACGGCGCCGAGCGATACCGGGTTCGCGTCTGCTCCCCCGGCGGGGCGCCCGTCGAGACCAGTGCGGGCTTTACCGCCGTGCTGGGTCACGACCTCTCGGCTGTCGATTCGGCGGACACCGTGATCGTGCTTCCCGGCACCGGAGCGCGCAGCTCGCGTGCCGACACCCTCGACCCGTCCGTGCGCAACGCCCTGCTCGCCGCCCAAGCACGGGGCGCGCGCATCGTGTCGATCTGCACGGGGGCGTTCGTGCTCGCGGCTGCCGGGATGCTCGACGAGCGTCGCGCGACCACCTACTGGCGCCGCTCCGACGAGTTCCGTGCAGCCTTCCCGCGCGTGCGCCTGGAACCCGACGTGCTGTTCGTCGATGACGGCGTGCTCACGTCGGCGGGTGTGGCGGCGGGGCTCGACCTGTGCCTGTACCTCATCGCGGAAGACTTCGGCATCGCCCTCGGCAACGAGGCGGCGAGGCGGCTCGTCATGGCACCGCGACGCACGGGCGGGCAGGCGCAGTTCATCGAGCGCTCACGACCCGCCGACGACGGCGAGCGCCTCTCGGGCGTGCTCGCGTGGGCGAGTGAGCACCTCAGCGAGCAGCTGACTGTCGAGTCCCTCTCGCGGCGCGCGGCCATGAGTGAGCGCACATTCACGCGGCGGTTCCGCGAACGGACCGGCACGAGCCCCACGGCCTGGATCACCGCCGAACGCCTCGCCCGAGCGCGCGAGCTGCTCGAGGGCACCGACCTCTACATCGACGAGATCGCACGGCTGAGCGGCCTGGGCAGCGGCACGCACGTGCGCGCGCAGTTCCAGCGGCGCTTCGGGCAGTCCCCCACGGAGTACCGGCGGGTGTACCGCCCCGCTAACGCCTAGCGCGTGAGCAGGCCCGCGTCCACGACGTGCTGGCTCCCCGTCACGTAGCGCGCCCGGTCTGAGGCGAGGTAGAGCACGAGTTCCGCCACATCCGAGGTCTCGATCCACGGCACGCCGGGCTGGAGGTTTCCGGCGCTGCGCTCCGCGATCTCGACAGCTGTGGCGCCCTCGAGCGCGGCGAGCCCGTCGTTCATGGGCGTGTCGACGCCGGTCGGGTGGATGCTCACGACCCGGATCCCGTGCGGGGCGAGTTCGATGGCCCACGCCTTCGTGAGACCCGTGAGTCCGTGCTTGGACGCCACGTAGTGCGCGAGGCGGTTGCCACCACGCAGCCCCATCACCGAGGAATTGTTGATGATGACGCCCGAACCCTGCCTCTTCATCACGGGGATGACGCTTCGGGCGACGAGGAAAGGGCCCTTGAGGTTCACGTCGAGCATCGTGTCCCACTCGAGTTCGGTCATCTCGTCCGCCGCGGCGTAGGCGACGATGCCGGCGTTGTTGAACAGGATGTCGATGCTGCCGAACTGGGCCACCGTCTCGTCGACCGCCGACTGAATGGCCGCGGCATCCCGAACATCGCCCGTGATGACGAGCGCGCGACGGCCGAGGGCCTCGACCTCGGCCCTGAGGGAGTCGAGCTCGGCTGTCGAGCCCTGCGCGTAGGCGGGGTACTCGATCTTCGCCGCCACGTCGAACCCGACGATGTCAGCACCGTGCGCGGCAAGCGCGAGTGCAACCGCGCGACCTTGGCCGTGGGCAGCTCCCGTGACGAACGCGACGCGACCCTCGAACTCAGCTGACACGCTCGTCGCCCGGCTTGCGGTACTCGTACAGCACCTCGTCGAGCGGAACGCGACCGACGGTGTTGAAGAGGTTGGTCGCGACCATCTGCCCCGCGAACGCGAGGAGAAGCACGCGCAACTGCGGGTTGAAGACCTTCTCCAGCCGCGCGTAGAACTCGTCGGGGATGTCCCCCGGAGTGCTCGCGATGAGCCTGCCCCAGTCGATGAGCAGCTGCTCGGCCTCGGTCACCTGCGGGTTGTCCGGGTCTTCCCCGTTGTCGATGAGGATGCGTCGGAAGAACACCGAGCACACGAGACAGTCGTTCTCGTCGGAGATGGCGTACGAGAAGAGCGACACCGCCCGCTCGCCGATGAACGGTACGAGCTCGTCGCGCAGCGTGTACCACTCCATGTAGGCCGTGAAACTCGGTACGTGGCTGAGCAGCGTGGCCTTCATGTTGGTGATGCGACCGCCGTGCAGTTCCACCTGGCGGTCACTGGCCGCCCGCGCCTCGGCGCCGAGCGTTTCGGGGCTGGTCATCGGGAGGAACGTCATGCCCCAAGGGTAGTTGCCAGACCCGGTCAGGCCGCCAGTGTTACTTCGGCGGGGTGGAGGATGACGGGCGAGCGGGAACCCCGGCGGGCCTCATCCGGAGTGCTGAAGGCTATGCCGTCGAAGGCACCCGCGCGGATGGCGGCGAACACGTCGGCCGCAGCCTGCTGGGCGGTTCCGTGGGCGCTGCGCCAAGCGCGCGCGAGGCGGATGTCGTCGCTCCTGACCGTCACCTGCGCGGCTGTGCTGCTGTCACTCTCGACGACTGTGGCACCGAGGTGGTCGACCCACGCCCGGATGAACGGGGCAAGCGCGGAGCCATCGCGCACGTCGACGCGGTCGCCGCTTCCGATGGTGTGCACCTGGCGCGTGACGGCCCGAGCGAGCAGCGCGCAGGGGAAGATGCCCGCGGCGGCGTCGAGGCTCACATCGGCGGGCACGCCGATGAGGTCGCGCTCGGCGACGATGATGCGGCCGGATTCGGGGCGCGCCGAGGCGAAGGCCACGCGGTCGCCGCGGGCGAAGCCGATGCTGTCCCTCGCGACGGCGTCCACGGTTCCGGCGAGCTGGGTGCCGAGTGCGCTCAGGGCGACGGAGGCGACCTGAACGCGGACTTCACCCTCGGCGGGGCGGGGAGCGATGCTGCGAGTCATATCAGACAGAACGATCAGTCTGTCCGGAGTATTCCCCGCTGGCGTCCTAGAAGACCTTGCCGGGGTTCAGGATGCCCTGCGGATCGAAGACGGCCTTGACCCGCTTCTGCAGCTCCAGCTGGTCGTCGCCGAGCTCGTCTTTGAGCCAGCGCTTCTTGAGGATGCCGATGCCGTGCTCGCCCGTGAGCGTGCCGCCGAGGCGCAGGGCGGCGAGGAACATCTCGTCGGCCGCCGCCCAGATGTAGTCGGGAACCTCGTTGCTCCCGTCTGACGGGAACACGAAGTTGGGGTGCAGGTTGCCGTCGCCCGCATGCGCAACAGTCGGGATCGAGATGCCGTAGCGCCCCTCGATCTCGCCGATCGCCGCGAACATGGCGGGCAGCTTGCTGCGCGGAACGCACACGTCCTCGATGAGCACCGTGCCCCGCGCGGCCATGGCCGGGTGGAAGGCCCTGCGCACCGCGAACAGCCGTTCCCCCTCGGCGCGATCCGTCGACAGCTCTGCGGTTCCTCCGAGCGAGGTGATGACGGCGAGAATCGCGTCGCCCTCGACGAGCGCGGCCGGCCCATCCGCCTGCACGATCAACTGCGAGCCGCCCGGATGCGCTATCCCCAGGTGCTCGGCGATGCCCGCCATGGCGCTCTCGCCGATGAGCTCCATGATCGCGGGGTGCAGACCGGACGAGGTGATCACCGCCGCGGCGCGAGCCGCCTCATCCACCGTCCGGAATGTCGCGCTCACGACCGCGACCGGGCCCGTCACGAGGCGGCGCGCCTTCACCGTGGCCTCCACGATGACGCCGAGCGTGCCCTCCGAGCCGATCATGAGGGCGGTGAAGTCGAGGCCGGTCACGCCCTTGACCGTGCGGTGGCCGAGCTCGATGAGGCGGCCGTCGGCGAGAACCACCTTGAGACCGAGGACGGCGTCGCGCGTAACGCCGTACTTCGCGCACAGGAGGCCGCCGGCGTTGGTGGCGATGTTGCCACCCACGGTCGAGATGGCCCGGCTGGCCGGGTCCGGGGCGAACCACAGCCCGTGCGGTTCGAGCTGCGCGTTGAGGTCGGCGTTGATGATGCCCGGCTCGATGACGGCGAGTTCGTCGTCTACCGAGACTTCGAGAATCCGGTTCATGGCGAGGGTGGAGAGCACCATCTCGCCGCCGGAGCCGATAGCACCACCCGCGAGCCCCGTACCCGCTCCGCGCGTGACGACGGGAGTGTTGCACTGCGACGCGATGCGCAGGGTCTGCTGCACGTCGTCGACGGACCTGGCGCTCACGACGGCGAGCGGTGCGCTCCCCGACACGTGGCCCGAGCGGTCGGCTCGGGCGGCCTCCAGTGCCTCTGCCTCCGTAGAGACCGCGTCACCGAGTGCCGCACGCAGGAGTTCGACGACCTCGGCGGAGTGCGTCTGTGCATGGCTCGGGCTGGTGACGCTCATCCTGCGATTCTACGAGGGCGAGCTCGTCAGGCGGCGCAGCTGATGCAGTGCTCGGTCGACGGGCGCGCCTCGAGGCGGCCCTTCGCGATGCCACCGCCACACGAGCTGCACGTGCCGTACGTGCCCTGATCGATGCGCGAGAGCGCTATCGAGATCTCCTGCGCGTGCCGGGTGGTCTGGTCGAGCATGGCGCGCGACTGGGCACCCTCGAACGCGGTGTTCGAGCCCTCGGGGTCGTCGATCTCGTCGTTCGACGAGCCGCGGCGCGACTCGATGCCCTCGGCGATCTCGTGGCGCAACTTCTCCTCGAGGTCGTGGGCGTCCTGGAGGTCGGCGACGAGTCGCGTGCGGATGCGCGTGCGCTGCGCAGCCGTCAGGGGGCGGTCGGTGGTCCTGGGGGTGTTGGGCGTCAGCTCTGCGGTCACGGGAAAAGTTAACAGCCCGTGGGTGAACGGGGGGTAGACCTTGCGTGTGCTGTACCTGTTGGGATATAGCCGCGCAGCGGTGTCCGAATTCCGCTAGGCAACGTCGGTGGGCCGTGTGACGCTGGACTCATGACCGACACGACGTTCGCCGAGAAGTATGCGGCCCTGTCGTCACGCGACTCGCGATTCGACGGCCAGTTCATCGCGGGCGTGCACTCCACGGGCATCTACTGTCGGCCGAGCTGCCCCGCCATGACCCCGCGCGAGAAGAACGTGAGCTTCTACCGCACGGCCGCGGCCGCGCACGAGGCCGGCCTTCGCGCGTGCAAGAGATGCCAGCCGGATGCCGTACCGGGCTCCCCCGACTGGAACCTCAGTGACGACCTCGCGTCGCGCGCCATGCGCCTCATCACCGACGGCGTCGTGGAGCGGGAGGGTGTGCCCGGCCTCGCGTCTCGCCTCGGCTACACCCCGCGCCACCTCACGCGCGTGCTCGTGTCGGAGCTCGGGGCGGGTCCGCTCTCCCTCGCGCGAGCGCATCGCGCGCAGAGTGCGCGCACGCTGCTGGCCTCCACCGACCTGAGCGTGGCCGACGTCGCGTTCGCTGCCGGGTTCTCGAGCATCCGGCAATTCAACGACACGATTCTCGCCGTGTACGAGACCACCCCCACCGAACTGCGCACGCTCGCGCGTCGCGCGGGCCGGGCGAGGGCGAGCGAGGTGCCGTCAACGATCGCACTGCGTCTACCCGCCCGTGCCCCGTTCGACGGCGCCGGGCTCATGCGCTTCTTCGCCGATCACGCCGTGGCGGGGCTCGAGAGCGGAGACGACACGTTCTTCGAACGGCCCGTGCGCCTGCCCGGCGGGGTCGCGCACGTGCGCCTTCAGCTGGAGGGCGACGGCATCGCGTGCGCTGCACGGCTCGAGAGCATCGCCGACCTCTCCACCCTCGTCGCGCGTGTGCGGCGCCTTTTCGACCTCGACGCGGACTCGGTGTCCATCGACGGCGCGCTCGCGCGCGACGAGGCACTGGGGCCGCTCGTGAGGGCGCGGCCCGGCATCCGGCTGCCCGGTTCGCTCGATGCCGAGGAGGCGCTCTTCCGCACCCTCGTGGGGCAGCAGATCTCGGTGGCTGCGGCGCGCACGGTGCTCGGCACCCTCACTCGCGAACTCGGCACCGACGGCCTCTTCCCCACCGCCCAACAGTTCATCGAGGGCGGGCCGACGGTGCTGCGCGGGCCCGCAAGCCGGGTTTCGACGATCCTCGGTGTCGCGGAGGCGCTGGCCTCGGGCGAGCTGGTGCTCGACGTCGGGATGCCCGTCGACGAGTTCACGGCGCGACTCGTCGCGCTCCCCGGAATCGGGCCGTGGACCGCCGGCTACCTCGCGATGCGCGTGCTGGGGAATCCGGATGTCATGCTCGGCACCGACCTCGTCATGCTCCAGAGCGCCGCCGCCCTCGGCCTGCCCGGCACGACGCGCGGCCTCACCGAGCACGCTCGGCGCTGGGCGCCGTGGCGCAGCTACGCAGGGATGCACCTCTGGAGGGCACGGCCGGGCGCTCAGACGTGACTCTAGAATCGGTGGCGTGACCTCGACTTCGACTGTGAATCCCAATGACGATATCGACCCGTTCGACGGTCGCGACGAGACCGAGCAGGAGCGCAACGACCGCAACTGGGGCGAGATCATGCAGGAGTTGCGGGTGATTCAGACCGGCACGCAGATCCTCACCGGTTTCCTGCTCACCCTGCCTTTCCAGGCGCGCTTCGCAACGCTGAACACGTACGAGGTAGTGACCTATCTCGTGCTCGTGGCCATGGCGGTGATCACGACGCTGCTCGCGCTCTCCCCGGTCGCCCTGCACCGCGCGCTGTTCCGCCACAGCGCCAAAGGCAACATGGTGCTGTTGGCCAACCGCGTACTCCAGGTGGCGATCATCGCCGTCGCCCTGACCCTCACCGGAACTGTCATGCTCATCATCGACGTCGTCGTGGGACGCGCCGCGGGCATCATCGTGGGCGGCATCACCCTCGCGGTGCTGGCCTCGGCGTGGTTCGCGATTCCGGTGATCATGCGACGGCGCTGGGAGTGACCGAGTCCGCACCGCGACCGACGGCGCAGCAGACAGGGCAGCAGGCCGCACCGCCGACCGTGCGCGGCATCCGGCGCTCAGACTGGGCGTTCGTCGCGCGACGGGCGTGGCACGGGTTCATGCGTCACCGCGGTATCGACTCCGCAGCAGCGCTCACGTTCTTCTCCTCGCTTGCGCTGTTCCCCATGGCACTGGCCGTCGTCTCCGCATACTCGATCGGCAACGGGCGGGAGGATGCGGCCGCCGAACTGCTCCAGGTCGTGGGCGAGGTCGTGCATCCGTCGACAGTCGAGACGATCAGGGAGCCGCTGACGCAGCTCTTCACGGTGTCGAATCCGGGCATCGCGCTCGCGCTCGGCATCGTGCTCTCGCTGTGGTCGCTCTCGAGCTACGCGACGGCGTTCGGGCGAGCGGTCAACACCGTGTACGAGGTGCAGGAGGGCCGGCAGATCTGGAAGTTCCGAGGCCTCATGCTCGTGCTCGCGGCGTTCCTCGCCGTCGTCTTCGCGGGCATCGCGGTACTGCTGCTCACGACCAACCGCGTCGCCCAGGCCGTCGGCATGACCGAGCCGTGGCTCACCGCGTGGGCGATCGCACGGTGGCCCATCCTCGCGGCCCTCTTCACGCTGCTCATCGCCGTGCTCTACTACGTGACCCCGAACGTGCGGCACGACCGGATGCGCTGGGTGAGCTTCGGCGCCCTGTTCGCGATCATCGCCTGGGGTGCGGCGACCACCGCCTTCGCGTTCTACGTCTCCACTGTGCAGACCTATGACCGCGTCTACGGATGGCTCGGCGGTGGCCTCGCCCTCCTGATCTGGCTCTACCTCACCAACCTTGTACTCGTGCTCGGCGCCGAAGTGGACGCCGAACTCGTGCGCGTGCGGCAGTTGAGCGCGGGCATCCGCGCGGAGGAGGTGATCCAGCTGCCGCTACGCGACTCCCGTCGCAACCTCATGCTCGCGCGACAGCGTGCCGCCGACGAGGCGCAGGGCCGGGCCATCCGGGAGCGTGGCGACTAGCCGGTCTTCTTCTTCGCTGCGGGTTTCTTGGCAGCCGGAGTCTTCTTCGCGGCCTCACGGTTCTTCTCCACGCTGCGCCGAAGGGCCTCCATGAGGTCGAGCACCTCGCCGCCGCCATCCGACTCCTCGGCGATCTCCCCGAACGTTTCCGCGGTGTCGACGGCGTCGCCCTTCTCGAGCTTCGCGTCGATGAGCTCCTTGAGCTGCTCCTGGTAGTCATCGGTGAAGCGCGCGGGGTCGAAGTCGGCCTCGAAGCTCTTGACGAGCGCCTGCGACATCTCGAGTTCCTTGTCGGTGATCGTCACCTTCTCGTCGAGGGCGGCGAACTTGGCCTCGCGCACCTCGTCGTCCCACAGGAGCGCCTGCAGCATAAGCACGTCGCCGCGCACCCGCAGGGCGCCCAGTCGCGTCTTCTGGCGCAGCGCGAACTGGACGATCGCCGTGCGGTCGGTCTGCTCGAGCGTCTGCCGCAGCAGCGCGTAGGCCTTGACCGACTTCGAGTCCGGCTCGAGGTAGTAGCTCTTCTCGAACATGATCGAGTCCACCTGCTCGCTCGGCACGAACTCGACGACGTCGATCTCGCGGCTCTTCTCGGCGGGCAGCAGCGCGATGTCGTCGTCGGTGAGGATCACCGTCTTCTCGCCGTCGTCGAAGGCCTTCGCGATATCCGCGTACTCCACGACCTCGCCGTCGAGTTCGCACGTGCGCTTGTACCGGATGCGCCCGCCGTCCTTCGCGTGCACCTGATGCAGCGACACGTCGTGGTCCTCGGTGGCGCTGTAGACCTTCACGGGCACGTTGACGAGCCCGAAGGTTATCGCGCCCTTCCAGATGGATCGCATGTGACTCCCTGTTCGAATGTGTGCAGAGTACACATTGCCTCAATCCAACACCTCCGAGGATGATTGGACAATGGCAGCAGAAGACCAGTCCGTGACCATCGATGGTCACCGCCTCAAGCTGACCAACCTCGACAAGGTGCTCTACCCCGAGACCGGCACGACGAAGGCCGACGTACTCGACTACTACGCGCGCGTGGCGACCGCGCTCATCCCGCACGCCAAGAACCGGCCGGCCACGCGCAAGCGCTGGGTGCACGGCGTGGGCACCGACGAGGAGCCGGGCGAGATGTTCTTCCAGAAGAACCTCGACGAGCGCTCAACACCACAGTGGGTGCTGCGCCGCGAGCTGCAGCACTCCGACCATGTGAACACCTACCCGCTCGTCAACGACCTCGCGACCCTGACGTGGCTCGGCCAGATCGCCGCTCTCGAGATCCATGTGCCGCAGTGGCAGTTCGGCCGCACGGGAGCCCGCAAGAACCCCGACCGCATGGTGCTCGACCTCGACCCAGGCCCTGGCGCCGGGCTCGCGGAGTGCGCGGAGGTGGCCCGCTGGGCGCGCGCCATCCTGAAAGACATGGGGCTCAGCCCCCTGCCCGTGACGAGCGGCAGCAAGGGGATCCACCTGTACGCGGCCCTCGACGGGAAACAGACCTCCGACCAGGTGTCCGAGGTGGCGCACGAGTTGGCGCGGGCGCTGGAGGCTGATCATCCGGAGCTCGTCGTCAGTGACATGAAGAAGACCCTGCGCGAGGGGCGCGTGCTCGTCGACTGGAGCCAGAACAACGGCAACAAGACCACGATCACGCCCTACTCGCTGCGCGGCAAGTCGCACCCCATGGTCGCCGCTCCCCGCACGTGGAAGGAGCTCGACTCCCCCGACCTCGCCCAACTCGACTATCGAGAAGTGATTCGTCGCGTGGCGAAGAAGGGGGACATCCTCGCCGACCTCACGGCGGGGCACCTATCCTCGCTCGAGCCGACAGCCTCGCGGATGGCCGGCTTCGAGCACGCGGACGGCGCAGACGACCGGCTCGCCCAGTACCGCAGCATGCGCGACGGATCCCTCACGCCCGAGCCGGTGCCGTCCGGAGTCGCGCCGCCCACCCACGGCCAGACGTTCGTCATCCAGGAGCACCACGCGAGCCGGCTGCACTACGACTTCCGGCTCGAGCACGACGGTGTGCTCGTGAGCTGGGCGCTGCCCAAGGGCGTGCCGACGGATATCGCGAAGAACCACCTCGCCGTGCAGACCGAAGACCATCCGCTTGAGTACGGGACGTTCGAGGGCACCATCCCGGCCGGACAGTACGGCGCCGGGAAGGTGACGATCTGGGATCGCGGCACGTACGAGCTGGAGAAGTGGCGCGACGGCAAGGAGGTCATCGCGACGCTGCACGGCGAGAACCACGGCTCGAACCGCTATGCGCTCATCCACACCGGCGGGCGCGACGGGTCGGAGAACACGTGGCTGATCCACCTCATGAAGTCGGTGGAAGAGCAGCCGACGAGGCACGCCAAGGCCGACTCGCGCCGCAAAGTCATCGGCGGCACACGGGAGCCCCGCGACCGCACCTCGCCCTCCCCCATGCTCGCGACGCTCGGCACCGAGGGTGAGCTCGGGGACGCCGAGCAGTGGGCATTCGAGATGAAGTGGGACGGCATCCGGGCCGTCGCGCAGGTCTCGCACGGACAGGTACGCCTCACGAGCCGCAACGGCGTAGACGTGACGTCCCGCTACCCCGAGCTCGCCATGCTCGCCGACGCCGTCGAGGGCGATGCCGTGATCGACGGCGAGATAGTGGCGCTCACGCGCGCCGGGCGGCCGGACTTCGCGCTGCTTCAGAAACGTATGGCCCTCACCAAACTCGCCGAGATCGAGCGCGTGATGAAGGGCACGCCCGTGCACTTCATGGCGTTCGACATCCTCGAGCTCGAGGGCAGAAGCCTGACCAAGGAGACCTACGGCGCACGCCGCGAGGTGCTCGAGCGCATTGTCGAGTCGGCGGGCGCTGTGCAGGTGCCGCCCGTGTTCGAGGGCAACGTGCGCGCGGCCATGGAGATGAGCCGCACCCTCGGCCTCGAGGGCGTGATGGCCAAACGACGCACGAGCACGTACACCGCGGGCAAGCGCGCCTCGTCGTGGCTGAAGATCAAGCACCACCTCACCCAGGAGGTCGTCATCGGCGCGTGGCGGCCGGGTGCCGGCAACCGTTCGCACCGGGTCGGATCGCTGCTCATGGGCATCCCCGACGGCGACAACCTGCGCTACGTGGGCAGGGTCGGCACCGGATTCACCGACCGCGACCTCGACGCCATGGCCACCCGGTTCCGGCGGCTCGAGCGTAAGACGAGCCCGTTCACCGAGTTGCCGGACCTCGACGCGAAGGACGCGCAGTACATCTCCCCCGTGCTTGTGGGCGAGGTCGAATTCAGCGAATGGACGCCCACGGGCAAGCTGCGCCATCCCAGCTGGCGGGGGTGGCGCACCGACAAGGAGCCGTCAGAAGTGGTTCCCGAGAGCGAGCGCAAGGGGTAGGAGCGCCGGATGCCGCGACCTAGGCTGTCACCATGAACCCCAGAATCCTCGCCCTCGCCGTCGGTGTCGCCATCGGATACGTGCTCGGAACGCGCGACGGCCGCGCCCGGTACGACCAGATGAAGGCCAAGGCCACCCAGCTCTGGGAAGACCCGCGCGTGGTCAAGACCCGCCGCGATGTGGAGGCCTACGCCCGACAGCAGGCACCGGTCATCCGGGAGCGCGCAGAGGCGGCAGCCAAGGCTGCCCCCGGCGTCGCGAAGGATGTCGCGGGCAAGGTAGCCGACACCGCCAAGGATGTCGCCGAGAAGACCGCCACCGCGGCCAAGGATGTTGCGGCGAAAACCACCGAGACCGCGAAAGATGTCGCCGCCAAGACCGCCGACACCGCCAAGGATGTTGCCGCCAAGACCGCCGCGACGGCCAAGGATGTCTCGGCCAAAGCCGCAGCTACCGCGAAGGACGTACGCGACCGCGCGACGGATGTCGCCGCCGACCTGCGCGAGCGCGGCGAAGACCTGGTCGACTCGGCGGTCGAGACCGCGGGCAAGGCACGCGAGGCCGCCCTCGACATCATCGATGACGAGGACGACACGCCCGCGAAGTAACTAGGTCGTCGACGGAAAGCCCGGCAGCGTGAGCGGCCCGGTCATCGCCACCATGCCGCTGAGACGCTCGGGCGAGAGCACCTGGGCGACCTTCTCGGGCGTCATGAGGCCGGCTTCGATCACGAGGTCGGCGATCGACGCGTGCGTCGTGAGGGCCGTGTGCGCGAGGGTCGCCGCTGCCGCGTAGCCGATGTAGGGCGTGAGCGCGGTGACGACTCCCACGCTCGTCTCGACCTGCATCGCGAGCCGCTCGTGGTTGGCCGTGATGCCGTCGACGCAGTTCACGCGCAGTGTGTAGCACGCGTTCGTCATCCAGGCGAGCGATTGCAGGATCGAGTGCGCGATCACCGGTTCGAACGCGTTGAGCTGCAACTGGCCGCCCTCCGCGGCCGCGGTGACCGTCGCATCCGCGCCGATGACGCTGAAGGCCACCTGGTTGACGACCTCCGGGATGACGGGATTCACCTTGCCGGGCATGATCGACGACCCGGCCTGGCGCGGCGGGAGATTGATCTCGCCGATACCGGCCTGCGGCCCGCTCGACAGCAGGCGCAGGTCGTTGCAGATCTTCGAGAGCTTGACTGCCGCGCGCTTGAGCGTGCCGCTCAAGGTCATGAAGATGCCCGCGTCGCTCGTGGCCTCGATGAGGTCGGGCGCGGTCTCCATCTCGATGCCCGTGACCTCGACAAGGTGGCGGCGCACAGCCTCGGCGTAGCGCGGGTCGGCGGTGATCCCCGTGCCGATCGCCGTCGCGCCCATGTTGATCTCGTTGAGCCACGGGATCACCTCGGAGAGCCTGTCGTAGTCCTCATCGAGGGTGTGAGCGAAACCACCGAACTCCTGGCCGAGCGTCATGGGCACGGCGTCCTGCAGCTGGGTGCGGCCGATCTTGAGCACATTCGCGAACTCGCGGCCCTTGGCGGCGAACGAGGCGGTGAGCAGCTTGTGCTCCGCGAGAAGGCGCTGCACCCCGAACACCATCGCGAGCTTGATGGCCGTGGGGTAGACGTCATTGGTCGACTGGCTGCGGTTCACGTCGTCGATGGGGCTGAGGTGCGCGTAGTCGCCCTTGGCGAAGCCCATGAGCTCGAGGCCGCGGTTGGCGATGACCTCGTTGGCGTTCATGTTCGTCGAGGTGCCGGCACCGCCCTGGATGACTCCGACGCGGAACTCGGCGTGCAGCTCACCCGCGATGATCTCCTCGCACACCTGCTCGATGATGCGGGCCTTCTCCGCCGAGAGCACCCCGATCTCGGCGTTGGCCCGCGCACACGCCTGCTTGACGCGGGCGAGAGCCCTGACTAGATCCGGGTAGTTGTAGATCGCCCGGCGGGTGATGGGGAAGTTCTCGAGGGCCCTGGCGGTGTGGACACCCCAATAGGCGTCGATCGGGATGGGCATCGAACCCAGTGAATCGGTCTCCTCGCGGGTTCCCGCGGTGAGTTCGAGGGCCGTCTCATAGGCCCTGCGAGGCGAGTTCTCGTCACCCGCAATGGTTTGCGCGGTGTCGGTACCCATGTTGTTGAACGCTTGTGGCGTCGTATTCATGTCTCAATCTCCTTTGACTAGACGTGAACAACTCTACGCGTGCTCACAGCCATCGGTTGTTAGGGTCGTGGGATGCCACGCGCCCTCGCTGCCGCCCCCGCTGCCATCCCGCTCTTCGTCATTCTGGCCCTCACACTGGGCGGCTGCACCGCGGAATCGCCGAAACCCACGGATGCCGCACCCGCCCCCACGACGACGGCAGCCGCTCCGGCCAGCTCGTCGAGGCTGCCCAGTTGCGATGCGGTGACCGCCGCCGTGGGATCCCTCGTCGACGGCCTGACCTACGACGAAGCGACCTCCGACACCAACACGGCCGAGGAGGCATACGACCAGCGCGTGTGCGTCTTCATCTCGCCGGACGCAAACACCCAGCTGGGCGTGACGATCGCGGCCATCCCCTTCCAGCAGGGCGAGCTCGACAGCTACGCGACCCTGCCCAACGCCATCGCCGACACGCGCCTCGCGGCCTACGGCGCTGTGCTGCAGACCTTCGCCGCCGATGACGCGGCCGACGGCCACCTCGACTCGTCGCTGTATCTGTTCGACACCGCGATCTCGATCACCATCCAGGGCCTCACGAAGGACGGCTCCACCGCGGCCACACTGCCCCAACTGACCGTCCCCGCGGCGACGGACGCCGCGTTCGCAGTTCGTGCCCTGATCGACTAGCTGCCTAGCCGGCGGCGTGCAGCGCGGGAACTATCAGGTAGATCCCAAAGGCCACCACGAGGGCGCACAGCACGTACAGGCCCACAGAGGCAGCACGGCGCCACACGAGCTCGCTCGCCCCGACCCGCAGGGCGGTCGCGAACAGGGCCACGAGAAGGCACGCCGACAGGAGCGAAGCACCGACGACGAGGGGGAACGAGCTCCAGTCGATCATCGCGACCTCGCCTTCTTGCGCTTCTTGGGGCGCACGAAAACGCCAGGCTCGGGAACGTGGAACTGGCGGTGGTCAACCTTCGTGCGGCGCGAGCGGAGGAAGATCGTGAGGATCGCCCCGATCGCAAGCACGACGTCGATGACAATTCCCCAGAAGCCGAAGCCCGCGATGAACGCGGCGGCGGCACCCACGAGCCCGGCCGCGGGGATCGTGATGAGCCAGCCCAGGGCGATCCTGCCCGCGGTCCTCCAGCGCACGGAGGCACCCTTGCGGCCCACTCCCGTTCCGATGACCGATCCGGAGGCGACTTGGGTCGTCGAGAGCGCGAACCCCAGGTGCGAGGAGGCGAGGATCGTGGCGGTGGTCGCGGCTTCTGCGGCGAATCCCTGCGCCGGCTCGATGTCCGTGATGTCGCGACCGAGGGTCTTGATGATGCGCCAACCACCCGAGTAGGTGCCGATGGCGATGGCGAGGGCACACGCGGCGATCACCCACAGCTCGGGGCCGCTACCGGCGGTCTGCATTCCCGCGGCGATGAGGGTGAGCGTGATGACGCCCATGGTCTTCTGCGCGTCGTTCGTGCCGTGGGCGAGGGAGACGAGGGACGACGTGAAGATCTGGCCCCGCTTGAATCCGTCGCGCTCGCGCTTCTTCGTGATGCCGTAGGCGATCTTCGTGGCGATGAACGAGACGAGGCCCGCGGTGAAGGGCGCGAGGATCGCGGGGATGAGGATCTTGGAGACGAGCACTCCCCCGTCGATAGCGCCGAAGCCCGCTCCCACCACGACCGCACCGATGAGGCCGCCGAACAGGGCGTGACTGGACGACGACGGTAGGCCCAGCAGCCACGTCACGAGGTTCCACACGATGGCACCGATGAGGCCCGCGAGAATGAGTACGGGAGTGATCTGCACCCCGTTGTCACCCTCGCGGATCAGTCCGCCACTGATGGTCTTGGCGACCTCGGTGGAGAGGAAGGCTCCCACGAGGTTGAGCACCGCAGCGATCGCGACGGCGACCTTGGGCTTGAGCGCGCCCGTCGCGATGGGCGTGGCCATGGCGTTGGCGGTGTCGTGGAACCCGTTCGTGAAATCGAAGAAGAGAGCCAGCGCGACGACCAGCACGACAACGAGCAAGATGTCCACCGGCTAGAGTCTTGCACCTCGGCCGCCTCCGCCGCCACTGGAGCGGCGACGGCGGATGCGAGGTATCGGGGCGCGTGCACGAGGTGACGATAGCGCTGGTTAGGCTATAGCCCTCATGGCCAGAATCTCGGTGGTAATTCCGGCGCTCAACGACTCCCCGATGCTCGCGAGGTGCCTCGGCGCGCTCGCGAGCCAGACCCGCCTTCCCGACGAGATCGTGGTCGTCGACAACGGCAGCACGGATGATACGGCTGCTGTCGCGCGGGCCGCCGGCGCCCGCGTCATCGAAGAGCCGGTCCGGGGCATCTTCCCGGCCACGTCCGCGGGCTTCGATGCCGCAGAGGGCGACATCATCGCCCGCCTCGATGCGGACTCGTTCCCGCCCGCCGACTGGGTCTCCCGGCTGGAGGCGGCGTTCGACGCAGACCCCGCTCTCGACTTCCTGAGCGGCCCCGGCGACTTCTACGGGTCGAGCCGCCTCGTGCACTGGCTCGCGGAGACCCTGTACATCGGGGGCTACGTGTGGTTCGTCGGGCTGCTGCTGGGGCATCCGCCGCTCTTCGGCTCGAACCTGGCGATGCGGGCCGACGCGTGGCTAAGCATTCGCGGCACCGTGCACCGCGGGCTGCGCGAGATCCACGACGATCTCGACCTGGCGATCCACGTGCAGCCCGACCAGACCGTGCGGTTCGACAAGGCCCTGCGGGTGGGGGTCTCCGCGCGCCCGTTCGCGAGCTTCGCGGGCTTCGCGCGGCGCATCGACTGGGCGTTCGGCACCCTCGGCCTCAACTGGCGCGAGCGGTCGCTGCTCGACCGCCGTCGGGCGCGGCGGGCGCACCAGCGACAGGCTCAGCCGCGGTAGGTCAGGCCGGCAGATCAGCTTCTGTACAGCGCGACCATGTCTCGCACCAGCTGGTGCGGTGCCGTCTCGCACGGGCTGTGGCCGGTGCGGTAGACGGCGATGCGCGCGCCGATCGCCTCGGCGAGCGCCGCGTGCAGCGACAGCGGCCAGAGGTCGTGCTCGCCCACCGCGACGAGCTTCGGGATGTCGGCCGCCGCGAGCTCGGCGCGCACATCCGGTGCGCGCTTCATGAGCGAGATGATGTCGGCGACGCTCGAGCGCCGGGTGAGCGAGAACCGGTGCCGCACGAACTTGAGGCGCTTCGGCGGCACATGGGTGAAGTTGTTGCGCACGCCCCAGATCATCAGCGCCGCGCCGATGCTGCCCGTGGTGAGGCCGGTGAACGGGCCGAGGCGCTTCACACCGCGGAACCCCTGCCCCGATTGCGGCGGCGCGCTCAGGAGGGTGAAGCTCAGGAACAGGTCGGGCCGCGCGAGGAGCGCGAGCTGCGCGACGGTACCGGCGAACGAGTAGCCCAGCACGTGCGCCGGGGTCTCTCCCAGCACGAACAGCAGGTCGCGCACGAACAGGCGGTGGTCGTAGTGCTGGCCCTTTGGCGGCCCGGCCGCCGCCGACTCGTACTGCCCCGCCATGTCGTAGCTCTCGACCCGGAACCCCTCGGCGACGAGCAGCGGCAGCATGAGGGCGAAGTCCTCCTTCGACCCGGTCACGCCCGGCACGAGCACGACCCGCGGATGCCCCGGCTCGCCCATGACGAGCGTGGCGAGCCGCCCGCTGGGGGCGTCGATCCAGCCGCGCTCCGCGCCCTCGGGCGGAACCGTCCAGTCGATGTCGGGGAGGGCTTCGTCTAGTAGCTCTTCTGCTGTCGGGGCCGTCACCCGCAAGATATTACGCCTGGACGGGCATCCGCTCGCGCTGCGTGACAGTGCCCACGAACTCCTGCAGCCGGCGGTACACCTCGGCCGACGCGGGGTGCCTGCTGTCCTGCTGCCAGGTGTGCAGGGCGTCGTCGTCAACGAGGGTCTCGACGCCGACACCGTGGTGGCGCAGGGCGGCGATGAAGTTGAGGTTGGCCCGGTACAGGTAGTCGCGCCGCGAGGTGGTCACGAACACCGGCGGGTAGCTGCGGTCGATCCACTCGATGGGAGACAGGAAGCGCGCCGCGTGCTCGAGGTGCTGCCCCCGCCCGCGGCCGGGCAGGAGCATCCGCACGAAGCCAAGCCCCAGCACGAAGCCCTTCTCGAACACGACCGAGAAGTCTGAGACGCTGCAGTGCTGCACGACGCCACGGATGCTCGGAGCCGACACCGCCGGGTCGAGCGAGTAGTGCTCCGCGAGCTCGGGCCTGCCCAGCGCCGCCGCGAGGAGAGCGGCGATCTGCCCGCCCGCCGAGTCGCCGCCGAGGACGATGCGGTGCTCGTCGCCCCCCAGCTCTGCCGCGTGCTCGCGCACCCAGGCGAGCGCCCGGTTGGCATCCTGCAGCATGTGCTCCATCTGGAACTTGGGCGCTCGGCGGTAGTTGACGTTGACGACCAGCATCCCGTCCTTCGCCTGACTGGCGCAGTAGCGGGTGAGCGGGGCCTTGTCGCCCGAGGTCCAGCCGCCGCCGTGGAAGTACACGTACACCGGGAGGGTGCCGACGACGCCGGTGGGGCGGAGCACGTCGAGGCGGTGCTCCCGCATCCCGTCGCCGACATAGTCGATGTCGAGCCGGTAGTCGATGGCGCCGATCGGGTCGGCGCTGAACCTGCGCAGCTCACCGGGCGCGAGGCGCGCCATGAGCGCGCGCCAAGCCCACACGGGTACCCGCGAGAGCGGGAGGGTGGGCAGCGGCATCCGGCAACGGTAGAACGCGAGGCCTACGGTTGCCTGAGCACACGGTTGGCATTTGCGCAATGCGGTGCCCAACCCTTGACCGGCGATGCCGCAGCGTGGCTACTCTGGAGAATGACCGCACCGCAGGCATCCCTCGCCTTTCTAGGGCCGTGGATGACCCGCCAGCGCTGGTTCGCCAACAAGGGCGGTGAGCCCGCCCTCGAAGAGATCGGCTCGTGGAGCTACGAGACCGCCGAGCCCGGCGTTCAGGTGGTCACCCACCTCCTCCTCGACCACACGATCGGCAAGCCCGCGCTGTACCAGGTGCCCCTCACCTACCGGGAGGAGCCGCTGCCGCTGTCGAACGCCCTCGTGGGCAGGCTCGACGGCGTGTACGTCTACGACGGGCCGCACGACCCGGCATTCACCGGCGCACTGCTCGCGTTCATCGCCAACGGCACCGAGGTGCACGGAGACCGCACCTGGGCCATCGGCCAGCACACCGCGGGCACGGTGGCCGACGGCCTCACGTCGCGGGTACTCACGGGCGAGCAGTCGAACACGTCGATAATCTTCGAGGCGCCGGGCGCCACCCCCCTCATCGTCAAGCTGTTCCGCGCCCTGCACGACGGCGAGAACCCGGATGTCGTGCTGCAGACCGCGCTCGCGCTGGCGGGCTCGGACGCGGTGCCCAGCCCGGTGGGGCACATCGTCGCCGAGTGGAACGACCGCGGGGAGGCGAGCGGCCGCGCCAAGGGGCACCTGGCCTTCGCGCAGGAGTTCCTGCCCGGCGTCGAGGATGCCTGGCGGGTGGCACTCGCCGCCGCCGAGGCCGGCACCGACTTCTCGCGGGAGGCCCGTGAGCTCGGCATCGCGACCGCCGGGGTGCACGCGACGCTCGCGGCGAGCCTCCCCACGAGCGAGACCACGCGCGACGACGTCGACGCCGTGATCGACACCATGCACGGCAGGCTCGCGATGGCTATCGGCGAGGTTCCCGCGCTCGCCCAGTACGGCCCCTCCCTGCGCGAGGTGTTCTCCCGCGCGTCGCTCGCGAGCTGGCCAGCCCAGCAGCGCATCCACGGCGACCTGCACCTCGGCCAGGTGCTCAAGGTTCCCGGCCGCGGCTGGGTGCTCGTCGACTTCGAGGGCGAGCCGCTGCGGCCCATGCGAGAGCGCAACCGCCTCGACAATCCGCTGCGGGATGTGGCGGGGATGCTGCGCTCCTTCGACTACGTGGCGGGCTCGCTCGCCATGGCCGGCGCGAGCGGCGGGTCGGAGTGGGCGGCCACGGCACGGGCCGCTTTCGCGGAGGGCTACAGCGAGGCATCCGGATGCGACCTGCGCGAGAACCGCGCAGTCGTCGACGCGTTCGAGGTGGACAAAGCGCTCTACGAGACCGTCTACGAGGCGCGGAACCGCCCCACGTGGATCGAGATCCCCGTCACGGCACTGCGGCGGCTGTCCGCTAGGTGAATCTGGGCTCGATGAACATCTGGGGGCGAATCTGGGAATCGCCGGGAACTTCGGCTCCGAACTACCGTGCAACTGGTGCACTTCACTAGTGTTGGTGCGTTTGCATCGACTCCCCGACCCGAATGGCGCACTCGTGAGCATCCGCACGGCCGAGTATCCCCGGCCGGATCATTTTCTGCTCCACCTCAGCGACACCCACCTCCTCGGAGCCGGGAGCCGTCTCTACGGCACCGTCGACGCCGAGGCGCACCTGCGCGAGCTGCTCGCCGAACTCGAGGCCTCCGAGGGGCGGCCCGAGGCGATCATCTTCACGGGAGACCTCGCCGACCGCGGTGAGCCCGATGCCTACGACCGGCTGCGCCGCATGGTCGAGCCCGTCGCGGCGCGCCTCGGCGCCCAGGTGATCTGGGTCATGGGCAATCACGACGACCGTGCGGCGTTCCGCAGCGAGCTCTTCGCCGAGCAGCCCTCCGACCGCCCCGTCGACCGCGCCTACGACATCAACGGGCTGCGCGTCATCACCCTCGACTCGACGGTTCCCGGCCACCACCACGGCGTGGTCACGGGCGCCCAGCTCGACTGGCTCGCGGAGGAGCTAGCGACGCGCGCGCCGCACGGCACCATCCTCGCTATGCACCACCCGCCCCTACCGAGCGTGCTCGACCTCGCCGTGGCCGTCGAGCTGCGCGACCAGTCGGGACTCGCCGAGGTGCTGCTCGGGTCCGACGTGCGCAGCATCATCGCGGGCCACCTGCACTACAGCTCGACAGGCACGTTCGCGGGAATCCCCGTCTCCGTCGCCTCGGCGACGTGTTACACGCAAGACCTCAACGTGCCGGTGGGCGGCACCCGCGGCCGCGACGGCGCGCGGGCGTTCAACCTCGTCCACGTGTACGAGAACCTCGTGCTGCACTCGGTGGTCCCCGTGGGGCAGTACTCGGCCCTCGACTACATCAGCGCCGAGGAGACGGGTCGCCGCCTGGCCGAGTCGGGCATCCGGATCGCCGATCGCGTCAACCCGCCGGTAGCTCCCGAGCCCCCAATGACGATGCCGATCCGCGTCCAGGCGTAACGACCTCCCACGGCGCCGCGACGCTGAAGTAGCGCTCGAGGAACCGCTGCACGTTTCTGGTTCGCTTGGCCACCGAGATCTCGGGCAGGCTGCCGTCGTTCAGGCAGAAGAAGTCGACGTCGCGGCCCTTGAGCAGCCTCTCCATCTGGCCCTCCGCTTTCGCGAGGGTCGTCTCGATGTAGAGCACGGAGGCCTCCGACTGCACGACAGCGCGGCCCGTCATGAGCGCGTAGTAGTGGTATAGCGAGTTCGTCACGGAGATGTCGGTGGCCGAGCGGAACGCTGAGCGCGCCGTGCGCGCGAAGTCGTCGGGGAAGGTCTGTTCGAGCTCGGCCATGATGCTGCGGCGCAGGGGCGTCGCCGCGTGCTCGAGATGCCGCGTGGTGACGCGGCCGAACCGGTGACGCAGCAGTTCGCGGTTCACGCGCGCGGCGTTCTCGAAACCGCTGCGCGCGGCGTTGGGCTCGCCCAGGCCGATGCGCGTGGTCGCCTCGATGAACTTCGTGATGCCCCCCGGCGAGAAGAACATCTCCGGCCGAACCGGCCGCCCGAAGAACATGTCGTCGTTCGAGTAGAGGAAGTGCTCGCTCAGGCCCCGGATGTTGTGCAGCTGGCTCTCGACGGCGTGCGAGTTGTGCGTGGGCAGGGCACCCTGATCGGTGAAGAACTCCTCGCTGCGCACAATGGTCACGCCGGGGTGGTCGGCGAGCCACACGGGAGCCGGGGAGTCGGTGACGATGAAGATGCGGCGGATCCAGGGCGCGTAGAGATACACGCTGCGCAGGGCGTACTTGAGCTCGTCGATCTGGCGGTAGCGCGCCTCCGAGTCGTCGCCCTCCCCCACCACGTAGGTCTTCATTCGTTGGGCGCGGGCGCGCTGGAACTCGGATGACGTGCCGTCCACCCACGAGAACACGAGGTCGATGTCGAAGGTGATGTCGGTGGCGAGAGTATCGAACATGCCGCCGAGGGTGGCCCACGTGCGGCCGTGCAACTCGACGGTCGCGTCGATGGCCTCGGCTCTCGGAAGCATCCGGCGCATGAGCGCGTTCTCGGCAGGGGCCGTGATCGTGTCGGTGCCGAAATCCCAGTACTCGAGGCGGACACCGCCCGCGGCGCCGTAGCGCAGACGCCCGGTGCGGCTCGCGCGGGGCCGGTACAGGCGCACGACGCGCGAGGATGCCTTCTCCCGCAGCGCCCCGTCAGCGACGAGCAGCTCCGAGCTGGCTCGGGCGTAGAAGGGCTCCCGCGCGAAGGCCGCGACGAGGGCGGCCTCCACCTCGGGCGCCGTGGACCTGTCTACCGCGATGACCGGACGGTCGTCGTCGCGGCGCACGAGCAGGTGCTCGATGTGTGCGGCGGTGAGCGCGTCGTGGATGGCGACGAGGTCGGCGGTTGTCGCATCCGTCGGCGTGGTGTCGTCGTTGATGAGGGTGAAGCGGCCCTTGCGGACGGTGATGTCGGGGCGTGCGGTGAGGCGCGGGTGTGCCCGGCCGAGGAGGGTGAGGGCGGGCGTCACTCGTGGTCGCTGCGCGGACTGATAGCGTCGCGCAGCAGGCTCGAGAGTGCCTCGAGTTGGATGTTCGACTCGGCGGCGACCTCCTCGTCGGACCCGTCGAGCGCGCGGGCGGCGAGGCCGGCCTTGCTGTCGATGAGTTCGGCGATGCGCGCGTCGATCGTGTGGGCGGCGATGATGCGCCACGCGGTGACGGGCAACTCCTGACCGATGCGGTGCACGCGGTCGATGGCTTGGGTCTGCTCGGCGCTCGTCCAGCTGAGCTCGGCGAGGACCACGTTCGACGCGGCCTGAAGATTGAGGCCGACGCCGGCAGCGGTGAGCGAGGCCACCACGATCGAGACCTCCGGGTCTTCGGTGAAGGAGTCGATGGCGAGCTGGCGGGCCTTGGCGCTCTGGTCGCCGCGGATCGACACCGATTTGATGCCCGCCTTCGCGAAGTGCTCCTCCGCGACATCCATGACGTCGATGTGCTTGGCGAAGAAGACGACCTTGCCGACCGAGCGCGCGAGCTGGGCCGTGTAGTCGGCGGCCAGTGTCGCCTTCGCCTGGCCGATGCGGCGGACCATGGTGAAGACGTTCTCACCGGTGGTGGCGCCCTTCGACTCCTCGAGCTCGGCGTGGGCGACGACACGGATGATCTCGTCGTCGGTGAGGTCGGGCTTGAGGTCGCGCACACGGCGGAACCTGTCGACGAGCCTCGCGGTGAGGGCGGCCTCGGCGGCGCGGATCGAGCGCCCGAGGTCGTCGTCGAGCTCGACGGGGATGTCGGCGACGCGGCGGGCCGGGATGTCTGCTGCGACATCCACCTTCTTGCGCCGCACGATGCCCATGTCGACAACGGCGCGGCGGGCCTCGGCGAAGAACCCGAAGTCGGCGGGGGTGAGGCCCGTGTCCTCGAGCTTCTCCATGAGCTGCGGCAGCGGCTTCTTGTCGTCGATCCAGCCGAGGAACTGCCAGATCGCGCGGAAGTCTTCGATCGAGTTGATGAGCGGGGTGCCCGTGAGCGCCATCATGAGCGCGCGCGGCGAGGTGGCCCGGATGCTCTTCGACAGTGCGAGCACGTGCTTCGAGCGCTCGGACTTCAGGTTCTTGATGAAGTGCGCCTCGTCGACGACCATGCCCTTGAAGCCGAAGCGCCCGAGCCAGCCGACGTGCCTGTCGAGGATCTCGTAGTTCACGATGACGACGTCGCTGAACGCGTCCACGTCCTTGCCGTCGCCGTGCACGACAGTCGCGGTACGGCCGGGCGTCCACAGCTCGACCTCGCGCGCCCAGTTCGTCTTGACCACGTTCGGCACGACGACGAGCAGCGGGTACGAGTTGGATGCCTCGGCCGCGAGCAGCGACTGGGCGGTCTTGCCGAGGCCCGGCTCATCCGCCAGCAGGAAGGTGCGGTGGCCCTTGCGGACCTCCTCCACGAAGCGCGCCTGGTGGCGCATCATCTCGAGGTTGCCGCGCGTGCGCAGCGACGTGGCCTCGGGGAGGTCCATGGTCGCAGCTCCTCCGCCCGCACCGTACTCGAACGAGCGGAACAGCGGCTCGATGAGCTCCCAGTTGCCGAGGCGGTTCACCTTGGCGGGGGCGGCCTGCATACCGCTGAAGTCGGGCGCGAGGAAGGGGTTCGACATCTGCATCTGGCGCACGGATGCTGGCACCACCTGCTTCTCGACCTGCTTGTCCACGGGCTTGGGCTCCGTGGTGATGATCAGTTCGTCGGGGCTGAGCTCCACGCCCGCGGCGATGAGCAGGTCGCGACGGAGGGCCTTGGCGGCCGCCGTCACGGGTGCGTCGTCCGCGAGCATGACGATGAGGCTCGTGTCGCGCGCGGCGGTCTTCGCGAGGATGCCCGCGAGGCCGTCGAGGCGCTTCTGCTCGTTGGCGCGCTCGCCATCGGTGAGGGTCTTGTCGGCCTTCACGCGGGCGCGTTCTTCGCGCAGCAGCAGCGCTGCGACCTGGAAGCGGGCGCGGTTCGCGGGCTTGAGCGGACCCTTCTGGACTGCGGTCTCGACCTCGCGCGCGGCGCGAGCCAAGACGGGGATCACGCCGATGTCGTCACCGGGGCGCACCCGACGCCGCTGCTGGTTGCCATTGGACTGGCGCTGCGCCGCGGGTCGCTGACGACGACGCTGGCCGGGTTCGGTCTGTCCCGAAGGTGTCAAGGATGCTGCCTCTTGCTGAAGGTGCGGGAAGTTCCTCCGGCGACTACCGGGAGAACCAGCTTGCACGAGTGGTCCAGACCCAATCGCTGATGCAACTGGTGGGCTCTGCGGGCTGTAGCACCATCTTAGCCCTTATCGGGCACCTTCACGAGAATCCCGACCGCGATGAAGATGATCGCGGCGACATACTGCAAGCCGAGCCACACGTCGGGAAGCCCCAGGTCGAGCGGGAAGACGGGGTTCCACAGCACCGCGATGGGCACGAGCAGGATGATCCACCACCACTGGCGAGCCTGCCACGCGAACCACGCGACGATAAGGGCGAAGATCGAGACGACGTACCGGATGACCGTGAATCCGTCGCTCGTGATGAGCGCCACCCCGATCAGCAGCGCGACGACGGCGAGCAGCGACGGCACGAGGGCGGTGCGGCGCGACTTGGACGGGTACCTAGCGCTGCTGCTCACCCCTTCAGTCTACGAGCCCTTCAGTCTACGAGCGCTCGGGGCTACGCTGGGCCCGTCACCACCTGAGAGGAATTCATCCATGGGCTTCTTCGACGATCTCGCACAGGGCTTCCGGAAGTTGACGGGCGGTGTCGACGAAGAGCTCATCGCCGCGGGCACGCTCGCCCGCGGGGAGCTGCTGCAGGTGAGCCCGTCAGGAACGACCATCCAGGTCATGAACGGTCTCGTCGAGCGCAACTGCACGTTCGTGGTTCGCGTCATGATGGACGGCCAGCCGCCCTACGACGCCACGGTGGTCCAGCGCGTGATGGAGGTGACGCTGCCGCAGCTCACCCAGCCGGGCGTCTCCGTGGCGGTGCGCGTGGACCCTGCCGACCGCTCACGCATCGCCATCGACTTCGCCTCGGAGCCGCCCGAGGTCACGCTTCCCGAGTCGCACGGGCCGGGAAGCGCGGCAGACATCCTCGCCCATGGCACGCCCGTGACCGTCGTCCTCGTCGCCGACCAGGCGCTCGGGATGAAGAGCGCTCTGGGCGATCCCGTGCACGCGCTCACCCTCACTATCGCCACGGGCGTCGAGACGCCGTACCAGATCCAGGTCGGCAACGCCGTGCCCGCGAGCGCCCTCCCGCTCGTCTATCCCGGCTCGAAGCTGCACGCCAAGCTCGGCGCTGGGCCGAACGATGTCGTCGTCGATTGGGCTGCCGGCCCCGTCACCTAGCCCCGTAGGCTTGCAGCATGACCCTCAACGGTGGTGGCTACTCCTACAACAAGGCGGTTCCCGGTGCCGTGAACCTCGCCACGCGCACGCGGCTCGAGGGCACGGAGCGCGGCCTCGACGCCATCGTGGGGCTCGTCATCCTCGTCGCAGAACTGTTCGTGGGGCTGCTCGCGATAGGCGCGCTGTACGAGGCGGGCCTGAGCGCCGGGAGCGGCTCGAACAGCGAGCAACTGTCCTTCGGACTCGGGATCGCGGTGTTCGGGGGTGGAGCCGTCGTGCTCCTCACGACGATCATCTACCTGAGTCGCGTCGTGGTCGGCAGGCGCAGCTGGCCCGCGACGCTGTGGGGCATCATCCTCATGAGCCTTGCTATCGTCGTCGGCTACTTCGTGATGTTCGCGTAAACGAGCTGGGCGAGCTAGACGCCGCCACCACCGCCACCACCGCCTCCCCCGCCCGAGGAGCCGCCGCCACCGGATCCGCCGCTCGAACTGCTCGACGAGCTGCCCGAGTACGACGTCGCCGCTGTCGTCGACATCGAGCTGATACTCGAGGCGAACAGTGCGGCGTTGAACGCGCCGGATCCGGAGTAGTAGTCGGGAGCGGCATCCGCGTAGTACTTGCCGAGTTCGACGGCCCACTGCTTCTCGAGGTTGAACAGCACGGCGTAGGGCAGCAGCTTCTCGTAGATCTTCACGATCTCGCGAGGGTCGGAGGTGGAGACCGCCTGCTTCTCGGCACCCTGCGGGCTCTGCAGCATCTGCATCCGGTCGGCCTCCGCGAGGCGGATGTAGAGCTCGAGGCCCGCGAGATGGTCGCGCAGCTCGGCACCCTCATCCGTGAGCGGGGTGCGGAACACGAGCTTCATGACGACGAGCGCAATGATGATCGGAACGGGAATCAGCACGCCGGGCAGGAACCCGCCCACCGCGCCGTCGACCATTGACACCCCCGCGATGAAGGTGGCCGCGGCCGCCGCGACCACGAGCAGAGTCGGCAGGACGCCGTGCGCTCCCGTACCGCGTTTGCGCAGCCCGTCGGTGACGGTGTCGGCGGTGGTCTTTTGGATGATCGTGCGCACGTGCGCGCTGAGCGTCGTGTCTTTGCCGCTCATGAGGTAGCCGGTGCCGGGCGTGAGCGTGGGGCCGAAGAGCCCCTGCGCAAGGTTGAGCTCCGGACCGGTCAGCCCGCTCGGGTCGACGAGGTCGAGCTGGTAGGTGGAGCCGCGCGCGAGGAAGCCCGTGTTCGGCGTCTCGACGATCCTGATCTTCCGGCTGACCGCGAGGTCGACGAACGCCGCCGCCGCTGCCCTGCTCGTGCGCTTGAGCAGCACGGACGCCGTGAACGGCTCCATGCGCTTCGGCGGCGAGTACTCCGCGATGATCGTGGGTCGGCCTCGACCATCGGCGAGCTTCGTGCGCCGCAGCACCGCCGCCCACAGCAGGGCGAGGCCGCTGCCGATCACGGCGATGAGCTGCACGAACCCCAGCGGCGACCCCAAGTACGACTCGTCACGGGGCACGAACGTGTGCGGTTCGAAACCCACGACGACCGTCACGTTCTCGTACGGGCCGAGCTGTGTCTCATGGGCGGTGAACACCGTTCCGCCGCTCTCGTCGGCCGAGGTGAGGTCGCAGCCCGCTGTCGACCCCTCAGGGCCCCGGTAGCACGACGTGTCGCCTGTGAGGCTGGAGGTGAGAGAGTCGGGGATGTGCACCCGTGCGGTCACGGAGCCGAAGGGCTGCGCCCATCCGGTGCCCACGGTGTCCCAGTAGAACTCGTCGTCGTCGGTGTCGGCGAAGAACCGCGTGACGTTGTGCTGCGTGTAGGTGAACACGTAGGTCTGGGGGCCGTGCACGCACTGGCTGTCGCGGCTCGTCACCAGCAGGAACTCGTTGTCGTCGTCGTTCTCGACGTCGAACTGGCGGGGATTGCCCTCGCCATCGGTGACCGACTGCACGCTGATATCGGTGGGAGCGTCTTTGTACTCGAGCGGGATCGCGCGCCGCATCCCCTGGTTCTGGTCGATGTCGGGGAACACCGCGACGAAGGTCTCGACGGTCGTGAGCACGGATCTGCCGTTCTCATCGACATCGAGGTAGTAGTCGGCGTCGAAGCTCTGGAACGTGAAGGCGCTGTCGTCGCCTTGGTCGCAGCTCACCGCTGGGGCAGCGGACGCGGGTGCCGAAACGCCGATGACGGGGAGCAGGGCAAGACCGATAGCTGCGAAGAGCTGAGGCTTCATGCGCTCAAAACTAGCGGGTGCGCGGGCGAAGTAGAGTCGGATCATGGCCAACAAACCCGCCGTGGCACGGTTCCAGACGCTCCTGCGGATCCCCACCATCTCCTACCCCGACGAGACGCTCATCGACTGGTCGCAGTTCGACAGCTTCATCGCCACCCTCGCCGAGCTGTACCCGCAGGTGCACGCGCGCCTCGACCGCGACATCGTCGCCGGGCACTCGCTGCTGTTCCGCTGGCCGGGCCGCAACTCGTCGGAGCCCTCGCTGCTCATGGCACACTACGACGTCGTGCCCGCCACCGACTTCGGCTGGAAGCATCCGCCGTTCGCCGCCGAGCTGAGCGGGCGCGGCAAGGACGAACTCATCTGGGGCCGTGGAACCCTCGACAACAAGGGCTCGGTCGTGAGCATCCTCGAGGCAGTCGAAGCACAGTTGGTGGCGGGGCTCGTTCCCGCCCAAGACATCTACCTCGCGTTTACGCACAACGAGGAGTCAGCGGGTGGAGCCGCGCCCGCCGTCGTCGACCTGCTCGAAAGCCGGGGCATCCGGCCCGTGTTCGTGCTCGACGAGGGCGGGGCGGTCGTCGAGGGCGTGTTCCCCGCGGTGAGTTCACCCGTGGCCGTCGTGGGCGTCACCGAGAAGGGCCAGGCCGACCTGCGGCTCGTCGTCGAGGAGCAGGGCGGGCACGCGTCGACCCCGCCGGCAGTCACCGCGACGGTGCGGCTCGCAAAGGCGATAGTGCGCCTCAACGAGCGGCCGTTCCCCGCGCGGTTCAGCCCCACGGCCATCGAGATGTTCCGCACGCTGGGCGACCATGCCACGGGCGCCGTCGGGTGGGCGTTCCGCCACGTTCGGTTCACGAGGCCGCTACTGCTGCGCGTTGTCGCGCGCTCGGGCAACGAGCTCACAGCGATGGTGCGCACGACGCAGGCCGTGACCATCCTCGAGGCGGGCCAAGCGCCCAACGCTCTCGCGGAGCGCGCCGTCGCCAACGTCAACGTGCGCATCGCCGTCGGCATGACGCTCGAGCAGGTGATCGCGCACGTCACGCGCGCCATCGGCGACGACCAGGTGCGCGTCGAGCTCGTGCACGGGTCCGTCGCGCCACCCGAGTCCCTGCTGTCGGGTATCGGCTGGGAGGTGCTGCGTTCGACTGTGGAGGCGACGTATCCGGGCACTATCGTGACGCCGTACGTGCAGAACGGCGCCACCGACAGCAGGCACTTCACGCGCCTCTCCCGCGGCGTCTACCGGTTCTCGCCGTTCGAGATGTCGAAAGACGAGCGCGACACCCTACACGCCAAGAACGAGCGGATGCACGTAGCGACGTTCCTCAGGGGCATCGAGTTCTACCGGGCCCTGGTGGCAGCGCTCTGATCTCGACTGTTCGCTAGGCCCGGATGATCTCTAGGCCCGGATGATCGTGATGGGCCTCGACATGGGCGGGGCATCGTCGAGGCGCTCCAGAGCGGGGTGCAGCTCGCCGAGCCAGGCCTCGTAGCCCGCGGCCGTGAGGTGCAGCTTGTCGTCCGAGAACCTCTCGTCGATCTCGTCGCTGCCTCCCGCGAGCGCCGGCCACAGGTCGAGGTACTGCGCGTTGACGCTCGGTGCGAACTGGCGCAAGTGGCGGTTGGCGTCGCGCACGCGCTCGGCATACTCGGCCCCGCGGGGCATGATCGACTGCACGAGCATGCGGCTGCCGGGCAGTCCGCGGCGCAGGGTCACGAGCAGATACTCGATGTTACGCACGAGGTGCTCCACCGACTTGCGCTGCCCGAAGTCGTTCGTTCCGATGAGGAGGGCCACCGCATCCGGATGGAAATCGACCACCTCGTCGAGACGGGCGATGAGCTCGTCCGTGGTGTCGCCGCTCACTCCGAGGTTGCGCACCTCGCGGTCGGGGAACCACGTTTCCCAGTCACCGTGGTAGGTAATGCTGTCGCCGATGAAGGCGATACTCTGACGTGTTTCGATCGTGCTGTCGTCACTCACACCTCCATCATGCGCTCATCGAGCGCCGCTGGCCAGCCAGGTGACGAGGTCAGACGACGGCCGCGTCGATCTCCGCGCGGCCCGGAATCGACGGTACGGCCCCGTGCTTCTGCACCGAGAGGGATGCCGCAGCCACGGCGAATCGGAGGGCATCCCCGAGTTCGGCGCCCTCGGCCAAGCGCGCGGCGAGTGCCCCGCAGAATGTGTCTCCCGCCCCTGTTGCGTCAACCGCGGACACCGTGGGCGCTGGCACCCGCACCTCCGTGCCGTTCTCGTACGCGACGGCTCCCGCGGCGCCGAGCGTCATGATGACCACGGGCGCGAGGCTCTCCACCGCGCCGCCACGAGCCAGGTGCGCGCCCTCGTGCTCGTTGACGACGAGGATGTCGACGTCGGCCAGCAGATCGGCAGGCAGGTCGCGGATGGGGGCGGCGTTCAGCAGCACGCGCGTGCCCGCGGCCGTGGCCGCTCGGGCGGCGGCCGCGACCGTCGCGAGGGGGATCTCGAGTTGGAGCACGAGCACCTCCGCCGCGGCGATGGCCGAGGCATCCGGAGCCGTCAGTTCGAGGAGCGCGTTGGCTCCGGCCTCGACGATGATCGTGTTCTCGCCGGCGTCGTCCACGGCGATGAGCGCCGTGCCCGTGGGGGCGTCCACCTCACGCACGCCCGACGAGTCGATGCCGTCGGCGGCGAGGCCCTCACGGATCGAGGCGCCGAACCCGTCATCACCGAGCGCGCCGATGAAGGCCGTGGATGCCCCAGCCCGAGCCGCGGCGACGGCCTGGTTCTGCCCCTTACCGCCGAGGGCTATCGAGAACCCGTTCGACAGCACAGTCTCCCCCGGCGCGGGGATGGCGGTCACGCGGAACACCTGGTCGACATTGGCACTTCCGACGATCACGACACTGGGCATGCTCCCACGGTACCGGGTAGTCAGGCCGCGGTCCTGGCGTGCTCGGTCCGGCCCTCTGCGGCCCGCGTGATCCGGTTCGCCATGCCCGCGAAGATGATGCCGTGGAAGGGCAGGATGGCGAACCAGTACAGGCGCCCGCCGAGTCCGCTCGGGAAGAACACTGCACGCTGGTGGTAGATGCTTCCGCCCGCCGGATCCGCCGTCGTCGTCATCTCCAGCCACGCAAGACCCGGCACCCGCATCTCCGCGCGCAGCCGCAGCAGGTGGCCGCGCTCGAGCGTTTCGACTCGCCAGAAGTCGAGCGCCTCCCCCACGGCCAGCCGCGAGGCGTTGCGGCGCCCTCGGCGCAGGCCGACACCGCCCACGAGCTTGTCGGCCCATCCCCGCAGCGCCCACGCGAGCGGGAACGAGTACCAGCCGTTCTCGCCGCCGATACCCTCGACTACCGCCCAGAGGCGCTCTACCGGGGCGTCCGAGTGCTGCTCGCGGACATCCGTGAACACCGTGTGCCCCGACCAGTCCGGGTCGCTCGGGATCAGGTTGCTCGGCGCGCCGGCGACGCTCGAGTTCTGCCAGCTCGTCTCGACCTCGCCGTCCTTCATCTTCGCCAGGGCCAGGCGCACGGCCTTCCGGTAGCCCGTGAGGCCGCCCTCGGGGTCGGGGATGAACTCGGCGATGTCGTGCTCGGTCGCGACACAGTCGAATTGCAGCGACTCGATGATCGGCACGGCGAGCGCGCGAGGGATCGGCGTCACGAGGTTCACCCACTGCGACGCGAGCCACGGCGTGAGCACGGGAAGACTCGCGATCGGCCGCTGGTGCAGGCCCGCCTCGAGCGCGTAGCCGTTCATCATCTGCCCGTAGCGCAGCACGTCGGGGCCGCCGATGTCGAAAGTGCGGTTGACCTCGTCGGGCAGGTCCGCAGCGGCGACGAGGTAGTAGAGCACATCGCGCACCGCGATCGGCTGGATGTGGTTGCGCACCCACTTCGGCGCGGGCATGTAGGGCAGCACATCGGTGAGGTGCCGGATCATCTCGAACGAGGCCGAGCCCGATCCGATCACCACTCCCGCCTGGAACGCGACTGTCGGCACGCCCGAGTCGAGCAGGATCCGCCCCACGAGCTCGCGGCTGCGCAGATGGCGGCTGAGCTCGTCGACGGGGACATCCGGATGGAGCCCGCCGAGGTACACGATGCGCTTCACCCCGGCGGCGCGAGCCGCGGCGGCAACGTTCCCCGCGGCCAGCTGCTCGGCCCGCTCGAAGTCGCCGCGCGCACCCATGGCGTGCACCAGGTAGTAGAGCACGTCGATGTTCTCGACGGCGCTGGCGACGGCTGCGGCATCCGTGAGGTCACCCGTGACCACCTCCACCCCGGAGGCCCACGGTGCGTCGCGCAGCTTGAGCGGATCGCGCACGATCACCCGCACGTCGTGGCCCGCCTCCGCGAGGCGGGGCGCGAGGCGCCCTCCGATGTAGCCGGTGGAGCCCGTGACGAGAATACGCATCCCTCCACGCTAAGCGGGAGGGATGCGCACCCAGGGGGTCTTGACAGCTAGATGAGCGACTTGGTGTGCCAAACGGTCTTCGTCTCGGTGAACGCCACGATGCGCTCGAGGGAGGGAGCCGGAGCACCCTGCTCGGGAGCGAGGACGCGCTTGAGGGTATCCGCGGCCGCAATCTGAAGGTCTACCCAGTCGAGGTCGCCCGCGCCCGCGAGGTCGAGCGCATTGACGTCGGCGTGGCCGGCGAGCCAAGGAGCGATCTCGGCGGGCGAGCCCGTGAGGATGTTGACGACTCCGCCGGGCACGTCGCTCGTCGCAAGCACCTCCGACAGGCTGATCGCGGCGAGCGGGGACGTCTCGGATGCCACGACGACGACCGTGTTGCCCGTGAGGATCGCCGGGGCGATGACGGCCACGAGACCCAGGAGGGAATCTCCCGCCTGCGGAGCCACTATCGCCACGACGCCCGTGGGCTCGGGTGTGGAGAGGTTGAAGTACGGCCCACTCACGGGGTTGCCGTTACCGGCGACCTGCACGTACTTGTCGGCCCATCCGGCGTACCAGACCCACGCATCGATGGCGGTGTCGACCTGCTTCGTCGCGGCGGCCTTCGAGAGGCCCTCGGCGCTCACGAGCTCCTCGACGAACTGGTCGCGACGGCCCTCCAGCAGCTCGGCGATGCGGTACAGCACCTGGCCGCGGTTGTAGCCCGTCGCGGACGACCAGCCGGCGACGGCAGCGCGCGCGGCGACGACGGCGTCACGCGCGTCTTTGCGGCTCGCGAGGGCCGCGTTCGCGAGGAACGCGCCCTTCTTGGTGTGCACCTCGTAGGTGCGGCCGCTCTCGCTGCGGGGGAACTTCCCGCCGATGTAGAGCTTGTACGTCTTGGGCACGGCGAGGCGGGTCACTTCTTCTGTCCAATCGCGGGGGCCGACCATCCGGCCGATTCCAGGTAGGCGGCGAGGCCGTGGCGGCCGCCCTCGCGCCCGTAGCCCGACTCCTTGTAGCCGCCGAACGGGCTTGCCGGATCGAAGCGGTTGAAGGTGTTCGCCCAGATCACGCCGGCGCGCAGCTGGTCGGCGACCGCGAGGATCTTCGAGCCCTTATCGCTCCAGATGCCCGCGGAGAGGCCGTAGGGAGTGTTGTTGGCCTTGGCGATGGCCTCGGCCGGGGTGCGGAAGGTAAGAACGCTCAGGACCGGACCGAAGACCTCCTCGCGCGCGATAGTCGAGCTCGTAGACACATTGTCGAAGATCGTCGGCGCGAACCAGAAGCCCTTGTCGGGGATGACGCAGGGGGCGGTCCACCGGTCGGCACCCTCCTTCTCGCCGATGTCGCTCAGCTCGCGGATGCGCTCGAGCTGCTCGCGCGAGTTGATGGCCCCGATGTCGGTGTTCTTGTCGAGCGGGTCGCCGAGGCGCAGCGTGGAGAGGCGGGTCTTGAGGCGGTCGACGACCTCCTCGTGGATGTTCTCCTGAACGAGAAGACGCGAGCCCGCGCAGCACACGTGCCCCTGGTTGAAGAAGATGCCGTTGACGATGCCCTCGATGGCCTGGTCGATGGGGGCATCGTCGAAGACGATGTTCGCCGCCTTGCCGCCGAGCTCGAGGGTGACCTTCTTGCCCGTACCTGCGACCGACTTGGCGATCGCGCGGCCGACGGCCGTCGATCCGGTGAAAGCCACCTTGTTGACGTCGGGGTGGTTGACGAGCGCTTCACCGGTGTCGCCCGCGCCCGTGAGGATGTTCACGACGCCCGCGGGGAGGTCGGCCTGCTGGAGGATCTCCGCGAAGATGAGCGCGCTCAGGGGCGTCGTCTCCGCGGGCTTGATGACCACCGTGTTGCCCGCGGCGAGCGCCGGGGCGATCTTCCACGCGAGCATGAGCAGCGGGAAGTTCCACGGGATCACCTGGGCGGCGACACCGAGCGCGCGCGGGTTCGGTCCGAGCCCGGCGTAGTCGAGCTTGTCGGCCCAGCCGGCGTAGTAGAAGAACCACGCGGCGACGAGGGGCACGTCGACATCCCGGCTCTCCTTGATGGGCTTGCCGTTGTCGAGGCTCTCGGCGACAGCGAGCTCGCGGGCGCGCTCCTGCACGAGGCGCGCGATGCGGAAGAGGTACTTGCCGCGGTCGGCGCCCGAGAGCTTGCTCCAGGTGCGGTCGTAGGCACGGCGCGCTGCGGCGACCGCGGTGTCGACGTCCTTCGCGTTGGCGTTCGCGATCTCGGCGATCGTCTTCTCGGTGGCGGGCGAGATCGTCTGGAAGGGCTTGCCGTGCCCCTTCACGAACTCCCCGTCGATGAAGAGCCCGTAGCTCTTCTGCAGGTGCAGGATGCTCGTCGACTCGGGAGCGGGTGCGTAGTCAAGGAAGGAGGCCATGATCAGTCCATCGTCACGTAGTCGGGGCCGGAGTACCGACCGGTGGAGAGCTTCTGGCGCTGCAGGAGCACGTCGTTGAGCAGCGATGATGCGCCGAAGCGGAACAGGTGCGGCTCGAGCCACTCCTCCCCCACGGTCTCGGCGACCGTCACGAGGTACTTGATGGCGTCTTTCGACGACCGGATGCCGCCGGCGGGCTTCACGCCGATGCGCTCGCCCGTGAGCTTGTGCCAGTCCCTGACGACCTCGAGCATGAGCAGCGTCACCGGCAGCGTCGCCGCAGGAGCGACCTTGCCCGTGGAGGTCTTGATGAAGTCACCGCCCGCGAGGATGGCGAGCCAGGATGCCTTGCGCACGTTGTCGTAGGTGTTGAGCTCGCCCGTCTCGAGAATGACCTTGAGGTGCGCGTAGGTGCCGTCCTCGCGGCGGCAAGCCTCCTTCACGGCGACGATCTGGTCGAAGACGAGACCGTAGTTGCCGGCGAGGAATGCGCCGCGGTCGATGACCATGTCGATCTCGTCAGCACCGCTCGCGACGGCATCCGAGGTGTCCGCGAGCTTGACGGGCAGTGACGCCCGGCCGCTGGGGAAGGCGGTGGCGACCGCCGCGACGTTGATGCCGTCATCCGTGCCATTCGACCACGAGGAGCCGAGCGCCTCGACCGCAGCGGGAACCATGTCGCCGTAGACGCACACCGCGGCGACGCGCGGCGTGGTGGGGTCGGACGGATCCGGGTTGACGGCCTTCGCGACGAGCGACCGCACCTTGCCGGGGGTGTCTGCACCCTCGAGCGTCGTGAGGTCGATGAGCTTGATGATCGTGTCGAGCGCCCACGCCTTGGACGTGGTCTTGATGGACCGCGTGCCGAGACCGGCCGCGCGCTGTTCGAGGCCCACGGCGTCGACGCCGGCAAGCCCCTCCAGGTGGAGTCTGAGGCTCTTCTCCGTGAGGTCGGTACCGATGAGGTCCACCGCACGCTGGGCCGGGGCTAGTGCTTTCACCCACCCACTCTATCGAGCGGAGTGGGCAGCGACCTCGTAGTGCTCGGTCCACGATCCTTGCCGGTCACGGTCCCAGTGGGCCCAGTCCACCGGATGCCCGCGCAGCAGGTCGTCGAGCTGGTCGAGTGTCGTCAGCCAATCGGCGATCACACGAGCCGCAAACACCTTCTCGATCTGCACGGCGACACGCACGGCCAGCCGCGTGCTGGTGCCGCGGTTGCCCCCCGCGAACTCGTGGAGCTCGAACTCGACGGTGCCGATGTTCTCCGTCGCGAGGTGGAGGCGTTCGCGCTCCTCGAGCAGGGTGATCCGGCCGAACATGGGAGTCTTTCCCGGGCATTCCGGCCAGTGGAGGTTGAACTCACCGTCGACCACCGCGTCGATCACTGCCTCCCCCATCCAGCCGGAGACGAGATCGGGGTCCACGAGGGCGTCCCAGACGATGACGGGCGCGAACTCGAGGTCGCGCTCGAAGGCCAGATCGAGCATGCACCAACTGTATGACCTCCTAAGCTGACGGGGTGAGTTTCCCTACCGCTCCCCCACGCAAACGCTCGCTGGCTCTCGTCGTGCTCGACATCCTGGCGTCCGTGATCCTCATCGGCTTCGCCCTCGTGTTCGGCCTGACCGTTCTGGGCTTCGTCGGCCAACTCAACACCGCCGCGAACGACTGCTCAGCCGGCGTCTACCCCGGCTGCAACGCGGGCGCGCTCACCGTCACCGCCTACGCCCTGCTGATCGTGACGGTCTTGGCCTTCTGCATCGCGCTCGGGATGGTCATCGTGCGCATCATCCAGAAGCGCGTCACCTTCGTGTGGCCGCTCGGCGGCATCCTCCTCACGCTCGTCTCCTTCTACGTGGCCACCTGGGTCACGGGGATGGCGCTGCCGATCTCATGAGCAGCTACGCACTGGCCGTGGATCTCGGCGGCACCAAGATCGAGGCGGCACTCGTCGACCCCGCGGGAGTGCTCCTCGAGGGCAGCCGCTTCCGCGCCCCCACGGGCCGCTCCTCGTCGAGCGAGCAGCTCGCTCACAGCGCCGACACCGTTGTCACCCAGGCGCTCGCGGCCCTTCCCGAGGGCGCGACGCTGCTCGGCGTCGGCATCGGCAGTGCGGGGCCCATCACCGTCGACCGCGGCCTCGTCTCGCCCCTCAACCTCCCGAACTGGCGCGACTTCCCGCTGCGTGACCATGTCGCGGCCCTCACATCGTCTCTCCGCGGCGCCGACGTGCCGGTCACGCTGCGCATGGACGGCGAGTGCATCACGATGGCCGAGCACTGGATCGGCGCGGGCCAGGGCATCGACAACCTCATGGGCATGGTCGTCTCCACGGGCATCGGCGGCGGGCTCATCCTCGGCGGCACGGCGGTCGCAGGGCCCACGGGCAACGCCGGCCACATCGGGCACGTGGAGGTCGGCGGGTTCGACGAGGCGTGCCTGTGCGGCGGCACGGGATGCGTCGAGGCCGTGGCATCCGGACCGAACACCGTCCGCTGGGCGCGAGAGCAGGGCTGGACGGGCGAGACCGGCGAAGAGCTCGCCGCGAGTTACGCGTCCGGCGACCCGATAGCAGTCGAGGCGGTCACGCGCTCCGGGCGCGCGATCGGCCAGGCGATCGCCTCGGCGACCGCTCTCCTCGACCTCGACGTCGTGGCCGTCGGCGGCGGCTTCTCGCACGTGTCCGACGACCTGCTCGGCTTCGTGCGCGACGCGATCGCCCAGCGCGCGCCGTTCCCCTTCGTGGCGAAGGTGCGCGTGATCCCGTCGGGGCTGTCGGGCGAGGGTCCGCTCATCGGTGCCGCGGCGCTCGTTCACCGCGCGCACATCGTCTCCTGACCCGAAGCGAGCGGGCAGGACCTAGCGGGCAGCGTCGAGCTCGTCCTCGACGAGCCAACGCCGGGCCGGACCTAGCGGGCAGCGTCGAGCTCGTCCTCGACCATGCGCGGCGCCGCGAGCGTGGCTGCCGAGACGAGAGTCACGAGCGTCGTCGCGAGCAGGAACAAGAGCGGAACCGTCCACCCGCCCGAGATGTCGTGCAGCAGCCCGAGCAGCAGCGGGCCGAGCGCCCCGACGGCGTAGGCGATGCCCTGCACGAAACCGCTGAGCGCTATCGAGCCCTCGTGCGTGCGCGTGCGCAGGTTGATGAGCACGAGGCACAGCGGGAACACGAGCGGTCCCGTGCCCGCGAGCAGCACCCAGAGCCACGTGAGGGTCGCGGGGGCCAGCAGCAGCCCCAGGTACCCGATCACGTAGACGGCGACAGCGACAGCGAGTACCCAGCCGACGTTGCGCACGCGCGTGGCGAGCACGGGAGCAAGGAGGCCGAGCGGAAGGCCGATGATCCCGAACAGGGCGAGCAGTGCTCCGGCCTCGGCGGGAGACGCTCCGGCCGTGTCGATGACGATCTCGGGCAACCAGGCGAACAGTCCGTAGACGTTGAGCGCGGTGATCGCGAAGGCGAGGGCGAGGGCCCGCGCGACACGCGAGCTGTGCATCCGGCCGAGCAGTGCCTGCGGGAGCACGGGCACGGTGCCGTCGGCCGCGGACTGCCGCGCACGGCCCCTGTGCTGCACGAGCACGACAACCCACGGCACGAGAGCCGCCGCGGCGAGGAACGCCCACACACCGAGCGTCACGCGCCAGCCCGCGGCATCGGCGAGCGGCGCCGCGATGAGCGGGGGCACCGACGCGCTGATCGACATGAGGGTCACATAGGTGCCGGTCAGCAGGCCGATCCGGTCGGGGAAGTACTTCTTGATGATGGGCGGCAGCACGATGTTGGCGAAGCCCATGCCCGCCATCGCGAACACGCTGCCCACGACGAGCACGGGGTACGAGAACGCGGTGGCGCGCACGAGCGGTCCCACGATCATGGCCAAGCACGCCAGCACCGTGGTGGTCTCGAGGCCTATGCGGCGCACGACCACGGGGGCCACGAAACCTGATGCGGCGAAAGCCAGCGGCGCGAGCATCCCGAGCAGTCCGATGCCCACACTCGTGAGCGGGATGTCGCCCGACACGTACGACAGGATCGGCGACAGCACGGCCACGGCCGTGCGCAGGTTGAGCGCGAGGAGCAGGATGCCGATGACGGCGGCGGCCCTCCCGGCCCACAGCGGCCGCAGCGGGATCGGCGGAACCGTCGTCACGAGGGCACGACGCCCAGCACCTCGCGGATGCGGCGCTCGTCGGCGCCCATCTGCTCGGCGAGCGCATCCGGACCCTCGAACTTGTGCATGCCCCTGATGTACTCCACGAAGGAGATCTCAGCGATCTCGTCGTAGAGGTCGAGGCCGGTCTGGTCGATGGCGTGTGCCTCGACCTGCTTCTCGGGCACGCCCTCGAATGTCGGGTTGTTGCCTATCGAGACCGCTGCGGGGTACCGGATGCCCCGCACCGTCAACCACGCCGCGTACACGCCATCGGCAGGCACGAAGCCCTCGATGACGGGCGACAGGTTCGCCGTGGGGTACCCGAGGGTGCGGCCGCGCTGGAGACCGTGCACGACGGTCGCGCGGATCGTGGGCAGCGCACCCAGGAGCTCGGCGGCCTCGGTGACACGACCCTCGGAGAGGAGCTCGCGCACCCACGTTGAGGAGACCCGGCGATCTCCCTGGGGCGCGACATCGTCCATGACGACGACGTCGAACCCGTGCTGCGCTCCGAGCTCGACGAGGAGCACGACGGTACCGCTGCCCTTGACCCCGAAGCGGAAGTCGCGGCCCACGAGCACGATCTTCGCGTGCAGGGCGTCGACGAGGATGCTCGTCACGAACTCCTCGGGGGGAAGCTCGCTGAACGCTCTCGTGAACTCGGCGACGAGCACGGCATCGAGGCCCGTGTCGCCCAGGAGGTCGAGCTTCTGCGCGTTGCTGACGAGGGGCGCGGGGCACTGCGTGGGCTTCAGGAGGCTGAGGGGGTTCCTGTCGAACGTGAGGACGGTCGTCGTGAGCGACTGCGGCGCCGCGAGCTCCTCGAGGCGCGCGATGACGGCGCGGTGGCCCGCGTGCACACCGTCGAACTTCCCGATCGTCACCGCGCTCGGACCGAAGTCCGCAGGCACGGCCGCGAGGGAGTCGAAGGAGAGCATCAGGCTGTCTCCGCCGGCACCGCCGACACCGCGGAGGGGCGACGGCGGTAGAGCCACAGCATGCCGAGGATGGGCAGCACGAGCGGGATGAAGACGTAGCCGCGACCGAAGAACGACCACACGGTGTCTGCCGGGAACAGCACGCCGTCGACGAGGCTCAGCGTACCCACGGCCAGCACGCCCGCGAGTTCGAACACGATGGTGACCCACGCGACGCGGTACCACGTGTCGCCGCGCTTCAGGAGGGCGATCGTGGCAACGATGTAGACCACACCGGCGAGCGCCGACAGAAGGTAGGCGACGGGCGCCGTGTCGAACTTGGTGGCGATCTGGTATGCCGAGCGCGCCGTGGCGGCGAGGGCGAGAATCGCGTACACCGCGATCAGTACGCGGCCGACACCGACCGCGCGCGAGGAACCGTTCGTAGACATCGGTTCAAAGCCTATTCTCCTAGGCGACCTGCACGAACCAGATCTGGCCCATGCGGTAGAGCATGACGGCGATGGCGAGGCACGCGACGCCCAGGATCGCCGTAGACCAGCGATCGCGGCCGATGAGGGCCCAGATCGCGGCCGCCGGCGGGATGAGGATAGCCGATCCGAGGTAGATCCAGAACTCCACGAGACTGCCCGTGGGCGGGTTGCCCGCGAGCGGCGCCACGATCGCCACGACGACCTGTGCGATGAGCAGTAGTTCCACCACCGCAGTGACGCCGAGCGTGTAGTCACTCGGGCGGCGACCGGCGAATCCGGCGATCAGGCAGAACAGCCCGGCCACGACCGCAACCACGAGCTGCACGTACTCGAACCACGGGATCACGTGCCTGCCTCCGGGCCTGTCGCGGGAAAGTTCACGAGCACATGCGCGCGCCCCCCGATATTCTCCACCAGTCCGACGAGCCTGCCGTCGGGGGCGATGGCGGCGAGAGGGCCGGGCCCCGATCCGGTCAGCGAGATGCGCTTGCCGTGGCCGAGATCGACGGCGGACTCGGGGCTCAGGTCGAGGCGCTCGAACAGTGTCGTCGCGACGGACGCGGGGGCGAGCATCCGGTCGGCAAGGCCGGCGAGGTCGGCATCGAGGCCGGATGCCCCCGCCACGGTGAAGGGCCCGATGCGGGTGCGGCGGAGCGCCGTGAGGTGGCCGCCCACGCCAAGGGCCGCACCGAGGTCGCGCGCGAGCGCCCGGATGTATGTGCCGGAGGTGCACTCGACGCGCACGTCGACATCGACCCAGTCGGTGGTGTCGCTGGTGTGGGTGGTGTCGCTGGTGTCGGCGGTCGAGCGTGCCACCCGCCGCACCGCGAGCACCTCGAAAGCGTTGATGGTGACGGGTCGTTCGGCCAGCACGACATCCTCGCCCTCGCGCACGAGCGTGTAGGCGCGCTTGCCGTCGACCTTGATCGCGCTCACGGAGCTGGGGCGCTGCAGGATCGGGCCGGTCAGGGGCACGATCCCGGCCGCGATGGCCTCATCGGTCACACCCGAGGTGTCGTGCTGCTCCCCCAGTTCGCCCTCGGCGTCGTCGGTGTTCGTCGCGGCGCCCAGTCGGATGGTTGCCGTGTACTCCTTGTCGAGGCCGACGACGTAGGTGAGCAGCCGCGTCGCACCGTTGACGCCGAGCACGAGCAGGCCCGTCGCCATGGGATCGAGGGTGCCCGCGTGACCGACACGGCGCGTGCCCACGGCCTTGCGTGTGCGAGAGACGGCGTCGTGGCTCGTGATGCCCTGCGGTTTGTCGACGAGCAGGATGCCGCTCGCCGGATTCGTCGGAGCCTTGCCCATCTAGGAGACCTCGCGCTGCGCGTCACCGAGCTCGAGGAGAACGTCGAGCTTGCTGGGAAGGGCCGCGCACAGCATCTCGTTGGCCATCTCGCTCGACTCGAACTCGTCGCTCATGCGCAGGCCGACGAGGGTGTTGAGGAGCATGCCGCCCTCGAGGAAGCGATTCGCATCCTCCGGGGAGAGACCCGCCTCGTCGCGGAGGAAACGGTAGACCTCGAGAAAGCCCTCCCGAGCCCGCGCCCCGATTGCGGGATCGCCGCCGAGCACGAACGAGTGCATGAGCGAGAGCAGCAGGCCGCGTTGGCGCAGCAGGTCGACGTACGCCGAACCCAACCGGGGCTGGAGGTCGTGAAGACCCTCGGCGATCACCGCGCGGAAGCTCGTCAGGATGAACCCGAGCGCGCGCTCGATCACCTCGAGGAACAGGCGCTCCTTGGTGCCGAACATCCGCACGACGTAGGGCTGACTGACGCCGGCGGCCTTCGCTACCTGGTCGGTGGTCGCGCCGTAGTAGCCGAACTGGCCGAACACGTCGGTGGCGGCCTGCAGGATCAGCTCCCTGCGGTCCTCAGATTTCATACGGGATACGGTCACGCTTGACATGGTATCAGTCGATAACTAGTCTCACCCAAGTAATCATTCGATAACCACTTGGAGCTCCCCCATGACCCAATTGCTCGAGGCCCCCGACACCACGGGCTCGCGCCGCGCCATCCCCATCTGGCTCGCCATCATCGCGGCCTCGCTGCCCATGTTCATGTCCACGCTCGACAACCTCGTCATGACGAACGCGCTGCCGACCATCCGGGGCGACCTGAACGCCTCCGTGGAAGAGCTGCAGTGGTTCGTGAACGCCTACACGCTGAGCTTCGCGAGCTTCATCCTCATGGCCGCGGCCCTGGGCGACCGATTCGGCCGCCGCACCGTCTTCGTCGCGGGCATCGTCGTCTTCACCCTCGCCTCCGTCTACTCGGCTCTCAGCACGGAGCCGTGGATGCTCATCCTCGGCCGCGCAGTGCAGGGCTTCGGCGCCGCAGCGATCATGCCGCTGTCGCTCACCCTCCTCGTCGGTTCCGTCTCGACCCGCATGCGCCCCCTCGCCATCGGCATCTGGGGCGGCATCTCGGGCCTCGGCGTCGCGCTCGGCCCGCTCATCGGCGGCGCCGTGGTCGAGGGCTTCAGCTGGGAGGCCATCTTCTGGATCAACATCCCCGTGGGCATCATCGCGGTCCCGCTCGCACTCGCGGCCCTGCCCAACACCTTCGGCGCGCGCGTGCGGGCCGACATCGTGGGCCTGCTCCTCGTCGCCATAGGCGTGCTCGCCCTCGTCTTCGGCATCGTGCGCGGCAATGACGCGGGCTGGGACAGCCTCGAGGTCATGGGCTCGCTCGGCCTCGGCGTGGTACTGATCGCCGCCTTCATCGGGTGGGAGAACCGCTCGGCAGCTCCCCTGCTGCCCCTGCGGCTGTTCCGCGATCGCAGCTTCACCGTCGCCAACATCGTGGGCCTCACGTTCAGCTTCGGCATCTTCGGCGCGATCTTCATCCTGATCCAGTACCTGCAGGTCGTGCAGGGCTACACACCCCTCCAGGCCGGAGTCGCGACGATGCCGTGGACGATGGCCCCCATGGTCATCGCTCCGCTCGCCGGATTCGTCGCACCGCGCGTCGGCACGCGCATCCTCATCATCGTGGGGCTCAGCCTCGAGGCGATCGCGCTCGGCTGGCTTGGCCTCGTCATGTCGGCAACCACGCCCTACCTCGAGATGTTGCCCGCGTTCGTCATCGCCGGCATCGGAATGGGGCTCGTCTTCGCGCCGCTGTCGACGGCCGTGCTCGCCACGATGAAACAGGACGACCACGCCAAAGCCAGCGGCAC
This sequence comes from Rhodoglobus sp., assembly GCA_965227655.1. Taxonomy (GTDB): domain Bacteria; phylum Actinomycetota; class Actinomycetes; order Actinomycetales; family Microbacteriaceae; genus Rhodoglobus. The sequence goes on from OZ245765.1 coordinate 692,536, forward strand.
CAACTCGACACTGCGCGAGATCGGCGTCGCCCTCGGTATCGCCGTGCTCACCGCCGTCTTCGTCGGCGCGGGCGGCTCGCTCACCCCGACGGGCTACGTGGATGCGGCAATCCCCGCGATCCTCGTCGGAGCTGGTGCCCTCGCGCTCTCGGCGCTCATCGCCGCCGCGCTACCCGCGGGACGCACCTCCCGCGTTTCACCAGAAGCCGCCCCTAGTATCTGAGCATGCGTATTGGCGTCGTCGGAGCGGGGGCTGTCGGCGGCGCCATCGGCGCACTCCTGCACCGCGCGGGGCACGAGGTGGAGATCACCGCCCGCGGCGAGCACCTCGAGGCGATCCAGGAGCAGGGCATCATCCTCTCGGGCGCGTGGGGTGACTACCGCGCGCAAGTGGACGCCGGAGAGACCCTCACGCGCGGCGTTGAGCTCGTGATCATCGCCACCAAGGCGCAGGATGCGGCAGCGGCCATCCGTGAGAACCTGTCGGTGCTGCGCGGCATCCCCCTCGTCGTCGTGCAGAACGGCCTGGACTCGATCGGCACCGCGAAAGCCGCATCGCCGAGCTCCGACATCGTCGGCGGGCTCGCGATCTTCGCGTCGTCGTACCTGTCGGCGGGGCACATCACCGTCACGACGGCCGGCCCGCTCTATCTCGGCGTCGCCGCGGGCACGAGCGATGTGCCAGCCCGATACGCCGCACGCATCATGAACGAGGCACTGCCCACCGAGACGGTGCCGAACTTCGCGGGCGCACAGTGGACGAAACTCGTCATCAACCAGGTCAACGCGCTGCCCGCCATCACGGGCCTGAGCGTGCAGCAGACCATCGCCGAGAGCGGGCTGCGCAGCATCCTCACCGAGAGCATGCGCGAGTGCGTGCGCACCGCCCTCGCCGGACGCGTCCACTTCGAGAAACTGCAGGGACTCGACCACCGCGGGCTGAGGATGTTCGCGGGGCTCCCGCTCGGCATCGGCCAGGTACTACCGCGGCTCATGAGCCGACGCATCGGCACGACTCCCAACCCCGGATCGACACTGCAGAGCATCAAGCGCGGCCAGGCCACGGAGATCGATTACCTGAATGGCGCAGTAGTGCGTGCCGCGCAGGAACTCGGTCGCGAAGCTCCCGTCAACGCCGCCCTCGTCGCGCTCGTGCACGAAGTCGAGGCCAGCGGCACATTCCTCACACCTGCCGAGGTCGTTGCGCGGGTGCGCGGCTAGCAGCTGTCGGCGAAGACGCGACGCGGATGCTCGGGGTCGGTGTTGTCCACGATGGCCGACGCAAGCGTGCGCGGGCGGACCTCGGCCACGTACAGCGCCTGGCCGTCCGGATACCTCGGACTCTGCCCTGCGGCCCCGTCCAGCTCGAACAGCCGTCGCGCGGCGACCACCGGATCGGCGTCGAGCCAGATCGACCAGTTCCACAGCCCGCGTAGCTCGGGGCGGTGCAGGAAGGCGCCGTCGACGACGAGCGTCGCATCCTGCGGGCCGCTCTTCCACTCCATCTCGATCTGCTGGTCGCGCTCTACGTCGAACGCCTCGGTGACGAATCCGGTGCTGCCGCCCAGCTTGAAGGGCTGCACGAGCACGCGCCGGAACAGGTCGTAGTCGAAAGAGTCGCGGTAGTAGCCCTCGGCCGAGTCCACGCCGCGCGCGTAACGTTCCGCAGCGGGCCGGTGGAACCTGTCGATGGAGGCCCGGAACACCGAGTGCCCGCCCCGGCCGAGACGCTCTGCGAGAGCATCCGCGAACGGACGCTTGCCCGCGCCGTCGATGCCGTCGACCGCTAGCAGCGTGCGACCCTTCGAGTAGTTGTGCAAGAACTCGTCGGCGAGCGAGTCGAGGGTGTCGCGTTTGAGGGGCGTCCACTGGGCCATGGAGCCAGTCTAGGTTTGTGGGGTGAACATCGCGCCGGCCGTCAACGAGTGGTTCGTTGCGAACAGTCGTGACCTGCCGTGGCGGGCGCCCGATTTCGGCGCCTGGGGCATCCTCGTGAGCGAGATCATGCTGCAGCAGACGCCCGTGGCGCGCGTGATCCCCCGGCTCGAGCAGTGGCTGCAGCGATGGCCCACCCCCGCCGGCCTCGCGGCGTCCCCTCCCGGTGAGGCGGTGCGCGCGTGGGAGCGGCTGGGCTATCCGCGGCGGGCACTGCGCCTGCACGCCGCCGCGGTCGTGATCACCGACGTGCACGGCGGGGTGGTGCCGTCCGATGTCGACGAGCTGCTGGCCCTGCCCGGTATCGGCGACTACACGGCACGGGCCGTCGCCGCGTTCGCGTTCGGCTTGCGGCATCCGGTGGTCGACACGAACGTACGCAGGGTCATCGCGCGCGCGATCGACGGCAACGCGGAGGCCGGTCCGCCGTCAACCCGCCGCGACCTTGCCGCCATGGAGGCGCTGCTGCCCGCATCGCTGCCGGATGCCCGCCTCTTCAACGCCGCCATGATGGAGCTCGGCGCCGTCGTGTGCACGGCCCGCGCTCCTCGCTGCCTGAGCGAGCCCGGCGCCTGCCCGATCGCGGACTCCTGCCGCTGGCGCGCGGACGGCTACCCCGCCTACGCCGGCCCCAAGGCCGCGGTGCAGGCCAAGTTCGAGGGCAGCGACAGGCAGGTGCGCGGCCTCATCATGGCCGAGCTGCGCGGCAGCGACATCCCGGTGACTGCCGCTGAGATCGCGACAGTCTGGCCCGACGCGGCCCAGCGCGACCGGGCGCTCGCGGGCCTGCTGGCCGACGGTCTGGCGGTCGAGGTCACTGGCGGGTACGTGCTGCCCTAGCGCAGACTGGACTCGTGCCGGAACTCCCCGAAGTGCAAGCGCTCGTCACCGATCTGCGCGGCCGGCTGTCCGGCCACACGGTCGACACGCTCCAGCTCATCTCGTTCGCGGCGCTCAAGACCTTCGACCCGCCCGTCTCCGAGCTGCACGGCCTGCCCGTCACGGGGGTCACCCGCCACGGTAAGTATCTCGATGTAGGCGTCGGCGAGCTGCATCTGCTCATCCACCTCGCGAGGGCCGGATGGCTGCGCTGGCGCGACTCGGCCCCGAACCCGGTCCGCCCCGGCGGCAAGGGTCCGCTCGCCGCGCGCCTCGTGCTCGACGACGGCTCGGGCTTCGACCTCACGGAGGCGGGGACCAAGAAGTCCCTCGCGATCCACCTCGTACGCGACCCGCGGGATGTCGAGCGGGTTGCCACGCTCGGGCCCGACCCGCTCGAACCCGAGTTCACGGTTGACGCGCTGGCGGGCATCCTCGCCGGTCAGGGCCGATCGCAGATCAAGGGGGTGCTGCGCAGCCAGTCGATCATCGCGGGGATCGGCAACGCGTACTCGGACGAGATCCTGCACGCGGCGAAGATGTCGCCGTACAAGCCCGCCTCGATGACTCCCGACGAGGTGCAGCGGCTCTACGACGCCATCCAGGAGACGCTGCGAGCCGCGGTCGGGCGGGCCGACGGCCTCTCGGCCTCCGAGCTCAAACACGAGAAGAAGACGAACCTGCAGGTGCACGGACGGGCCGGCCTGCCCTGCCCGGTGTGCGGTGACACCGTGCGGCAGGTGCGCTTCGCCGACTCGAGCCTCGAGTACTGCCCCACCTGCCAGACGGGCGGTAAGCCGCTGGCCGACCGCGTGCTGAGCAGGTTGCTGAAGTAGAACTTAGGGGTTCAGCGTACCCAGCGCTCGATGGCCACGGATGACCCCAGCAGGTCGTGGGTACCGGTCTCACCGTCGGGGGAGAATCCGTTCTTGCGGTAGAACGCCTGCGCCCGAGGGTTGTCGGTGGCTACCCACAGAAACGCGGGGGCGTCGCCGAGGGATGCCTGCAGCAAAGCCTGGCCGATACCACTCCCGTGCGCGGATGCGAGCGCGTACATCCCGTTGAGCTCGCGCTGTCGCGGATGCTCGCGCCCGGAGGTCGTCGCCCACGCGACTGTTGCTCCATTGAGGAGGCCGAGCCATACCGACTCGTCACGGCCGAGGACGATCTCGCGCCAGCGCTCCACCCGGTCGGCGGGATCGAGCGCGTCGAGCCGGCCGACGTCCACGAGGTGCCGGTACGTCTGCTGCCAGGCCCTGACATGGATCTCCGCTATCGCCTCCGCATCACCCAGCTGGGCGGCCCGAACAACGATCACGGGATCAGGCCTTGTCGTCGTCGTCCTCGTCCTCGTCCTCGTCGAAGTCCTCGTCGTCGTCCGCGATGACGCGCGGCTTGACGTAGGGATCCTCGTCGCCGGCGTACTGGGCGGTCGCCTTGAGGCTCTCGACCTCGGCGTCGCGCGCGGCGGCCTCGGTGAGCAGCGAGTCGATGAGGGCGGCGTTCTCGGGGATGCCGTCCGCGATGAACTCGAGTGACGGCGTGAGCCGCGCAGTGATGTTCTTGCCGACCTCGCTGCGGAGCATCCCGGTCGCCGATTTCAGGGCGGCAGCCGTGTCTGCACGCTCCTCGTCGGAACCGTAGACGGTGTAGAACACGGAGGCGTGCTGCAGGTCACCGGTCACGCGGACGTCGGTAATGGTCACGAACCCCATGCGCGGATCCTTGACCCCGCGCTCGAGCGTCTTGGCCACGATCACCTTGATGCGGTCGGCCATCTTGGCCGCGCGTGCTGCATCTGCCACGTTGTGCTCCTCAATCGGGGAAGCGGTTCGGGGATGACTCCCCGAACCGCTTCCGTCACCGCGCTAGACGCGCGGCTTTTCCTTCATTTCGATCGTCTCGATCTCGTCGCCGATCTGGATGTCGTTGAACTTGCCGAGGCCGATACCGGCCTCGAAGTCCGTGCGAACCTCGGTGACGTCATCCTTGAAGCGACGCAGCGAGTCGATGGCCAGGTTGTCCCCGACCACGACGCCGTCGCGGATGACGCGAGCACGGGCGTTGCGCGTGATCGTTCCCGACCGCACGATGACACCGGCGATGTTTCCGACCTTGGAGGAGCGGAAGATCTCGCGGATCTCGGCAACACCCGACTGAACCTCTTCGAACTCGGGCTTGAGCATGCCCTTGAGCGAGTTCTCGATCTCCTCGAGCGCCGCGTAGATGACCGAGTAGAACCGCACGTCGACACCTTCACGCTGGGCGCGCTCGCGCGCCTTCGTGTCGGGGCGCACGTTGAACCCGATGATGATCGCGTTGTCGATGGTCGCGAGGTTGACGTCGCTCTCGGTGACAGCACCGACGCCACGGTGGATGATCCGCAGCTGAACGGAGTCGTCGACCTCGATCTTGAGCAGCGAGTCTTCGAGCGCCTCGACGGCACCGGACACGTCACCCTTGATGATGAGGTTGAGCGCTTCGACCTTGCCGTCTTCGAGGGCCTTGGTGAAGTCTTCGAGGCTGATGCGCTTGCGGGCCTTGGCCAGCAGGGCGTTGCGCTCGACGGCTTCACGCTTCTCGGCGATCTGACGGGCCGTGCGGTCTTCCTCGGTGACGAGGAACGTGTCGCCGGCGCGGGGCACGGATGACAGTCCCTGCACCTGCACGGGACGCGACGGGTACGCCTCCTCGACCGGGTCGCCGTTCTCGTCGTGCATCGCGCGGACTCGGCCGTAGGCCGTTCCCGCGACGATGGCGTCTCCGACGCGCAGCGTTCCCGACTGGATGAGCACTGTCGCAACCGCACCGCGGCCCTTGTCGAGCTTCGCCTCGATGGCGACACCACGGGCATCCTTGTTCGGGTTCGAGCGCAGGTCGAGGCCCGCGTCGGCAGTCAGGAGCACCGCGTCGAGCAGCTTGTCGATGCCGAGATTGTTGAGCGCCGACACGTCGATGAACATCGTGTCGCCGCCGTACTCCTCGGCGACGAGACCGAACTCGGTGAGCTGCTGGCGCACCTTGGCGGGGTTCGCCCCCTCCTTGTCGATCTTGTTGACGGCGACCACGATCGGGACCCCTGCGGCCTGCGCGTGGTTGAGCGCCTCCACCGTCTGCGGCATGATGCCGTCGTCGGCAGCGACAACCAGGATCGCCAGGTCGGTGACCTGCGCACCACGGGCACGCATGGCGGTGAACGCCTCGTGACCGGGGGTGTCGATGAAGGTGATGGCGCGCTCGAAGCCCTCGTGCTCGGTCCAGACCTGGTAGGCACCGATGTGCTGGGTGATGCCACCCGCCTCACCGGCCACGACGTTGGCCTTGCGGATCGCGTCGAGGAGCTTGGTCTTACCGTGGTCGACGTGGCCCATGACGGTGACGACGGGGGGCCTGATCTCCAGGTCTTCGTCGGTCTCGTCTTCGAGCTCCTGGTCGAGGTCGAGGTCGAAGCCTGCGAGCAGCTCGCGATCTTCATCCTCGGGCGAGACCATCTCGATCTTGTAGTTGAGCTCACCGGCGAGGATCTCGAAGGTTCCCTCGTCGAGCGACTCGGTGGCTGTCGCCATCTGCCCCAGGTGGAACAGGGCGGTGACGAGCGCACCGGGCTGCACGGAGTATCCGGTTATCGTCTCCAGCTTGTCCGCGAGGTCGGAGATCGACGCACCGCGACGCAGACGGATGACCGTCTTGCCGTCCCCGCGGGGAACGCTGACGCCACCCAGCGACGGCGCTTCGCGCAGCTCGAACTCGGCGCGCTTCGTACGCTTCGACTTGCGGGCCTTGGACTTTCCGCCACCGCGGCCGAACGCTCCAGCGGTTCCACCGCCGGGTCCGCGACCACGACCACCGGCACCGCCGGCCGGCGGACGGTTGGGCCCGAAGTTGTTGCCGGGGGCGCCACCGGGCGCACCACCGGGACGGAAGCCGCCCGCACCGGCCGGACGGGGACCGCCCGGACGCTGCTGGAAGTTGCCACCGGGGCCGCCGGGACGCTGGCCGAAGCCGCCGGGGCGGGCTCCCTGGCCGGGGCCGCCGGGGCGCGGTGCACCGGGGCGCGGGATCGAGCCGGGCGACGCCGGGCGACCCATGCCCTGGTTGGAGGCGAAGGGGTTGTTACCCGGACGCGGGATGCCGGGGCGAGGCGTGCTCGCCGAACCCGTGAAGGGGTTGTTGCCGGGACGCGGGGTGGACGGGCGCGGAATACCGGTGGCCGCCGCAGCGTCATCGGCGGGTGCCGCTGCCGGAGCCGCTGCTGCAGCCTCGGCGCGAGCCTGGCGCTCCGCGACGGTGAGCGGCGCGGGAGCGGGTGCCTCGGCGGGCTCCTCCACTGCCACGGGGGCAGGGGCGGGCGGGGGCGTCGGGTTGACGGGCTTGGGCGCTGCCGCCTTCGGCGCGGCCTTGGGGGCTGCGGGCGCAGCGGCGGGCTTGACGCCCTCGGCGACGAGCGCCTCCTTGACGCGACGCGCGACGGGCGGCGCGATGCTCGAGGACGGGCCCTTGACGAACTCGCCCATGGCCTTGAGTTTTTCGAGCACGATCTTCGATTCAACGCCGAGATCGGCGGCGACTTCGTGCACTCGTGGGTTAGCCACAATTCTCCTGTCTGAGTCTGCGCCCAGACAGGGCACAGACGATTAGTGGACGGAACTCATTTCGAGCCGCTCATTAGTTGTCCATAGGTCAATCAGCCTTTTGATTAGGGATGATGTTCTGTAGTTGTTCGATACCCAGCGCCTCGGTCACCCGCAGCGCCCGACCGAAAGCTCGCCTCTTGGCAGCGCTTTCGACACAGGACACCGTGGGATGCACCCAGGCCCCACGACCGGGGAGAGTGGCGGACGGATCCGGAACAATCTGGTTGCCAGACGCGACAATCCGCAACAAAGAGGAGGTGTCGGCGCGCTGGCGACAGCCGAGGCAGGTTCTAACGGGTTCCATACTACCCCTGTACTGGCGCTTCCGCCCGCGGCGGTTCAGCCCTCGAGGATCGAACTCAGTCCTCGAGGATCGAATCCGGCTGGATGTCGATGCGCGCACCCGTGAGCTTCGCCGCGAGGCGGGCGTTCTGCCCCTCCTTGCCGATGGCGAGGGAGAGCTGGTAGTCGGGAACGAGAGCCCGCACGGCCTTGGTGGCCTCGTCGATCACGTACGAGCTCGTGACCTTGGCGGGCGAGAGCGCGTTCGCCACGAAGGTGGCGAGGTTGTCCGAGTAGTCGACGATGTCGATCTTCTCGTTGTTGAGCTCCGAGGTGACCGCGCGCACGCGCTGGCCGAGCTCACCGATGCACGCGCCCTTGGCGTTCACGCCGGGCTCGAGCGCACGGACCGCCATCTTGGTGCGGTGGCCCGCCTCGCGCGCGAGCGAGGTGATCTCGACGATCCCGCTCGCGATCTCGGGCACCTCGAGGGCGAAGAGCTTGCGCACGAGCGCGGGGTGCGTGCGGCTGACCGTGATCTGCGGACCCTTGAGCCCCTTGCTCACCGATGTGACGTACACCCGGATGCGCGTGCCGTGGGCGTAGTCCTCACCGGGCACCTGCTCCTCCGGGGGCAGAATCGCCTCGATGGTCCCGAGGTCGACGTGGATCATCCGGGGGTTGGGGCCCTGCTGGATGATGCCGGCCACGATGTCGCCCTCGCGCCCCTTGAACTCACCGAGCACCTTGTCGTCGCCGATGTCGCGCAGGCGCTGGTTGATGACCTGCTTCGCGGCGAAGGCCGCGATGCGCCCGAAGTCGCTCGGGCTGTCCTCGGCCTCGCCGATGACGGCGCCCTCGTCGTCGAGCTCGGGTACGAAAATGCTGACCTTGCCGGTCTTGCGGTCGAGGACGACGCGCGCGGTGGGCGCCACCGCGTCCTTCGACGCCGAGGGGGTGTCACCCTCGGTGACGTGCTTGACGTAGGCGGTGAGGATCGCCTGCTCGATGATCTGCACGAGCTCCTCGAATGGGATCTCGCGCTCGCGCTCCATGAGTCGCAGCACACTCAGGTCGATGTCCACTGAGGGCCTCCGTAGTTAAGTTATTGACCGCGCGGTGACAGCGGCTTGCGTGTCGAGTCTACCCGAGCTGCGGGTCTGCCATTCTTGTGCCATGAAAGCCCGCCGGATACTCCTGATCATTGCCGTCGTCATCGCCCTCGTGGGCGGCGCGGTGTTCGCCGCGGGCAACTTCATCTCCACGAGCAACGACGCAGCGAACAACGGCGGCTCCGACGGGGGCTCCACGAGCGGCGCCCCGACCGAGGATGACGACGACTTCGGGACCGTCGAGGTCTACACCGTGAACTCCGACGGCACCCTCGATCCTGAGGCCTCCGGGCTCACCGCCGAGATCTGGGAGACGTTCATCCGGGTCGCCACTCTCGATGTGGTCGTGAGCACCATCAGCCAGTACCGCGTGGGCGACGCGCCCAAGAGCGACACCCTCGCGTACGTGTACCAGAGCAACGACCCGTCCCAGTGGATCCTCGCGGCCAACCTCGCGACGAGCGAGAACCGCACAGATCTCATCGGCACGCTCGTGCACGAGTACGCGCATATTCTGACGCTCGGCGTCGACCAGGTCTCGTCGCACTACGCGTCGTGCGACACTCTCGTGCTCGACGAGGGCTGCGCGGATGCGGGCTCGGCGATCGACGCGTTCGAGGAGCAGTTCTGGGCGCCCTACGGCGACTCCGCCCCGGATGTCGGCAACTCCGACAGCGACGTCGCCTACGACTTCTACCTCGCGCACGAGGACGACTTCGTCGACGATTACGCGGCGACCAACGCCGTGGAAGACATCGCCGAGACGTTCATGACGTGGGTGGTGCAGGACGACCCGACGGGCACCTCCGTGGTCGCCCAGAAGTTCGCGTTCTTCGACGCCTACCCGCAACTCGTCGAGGTGCGCGACCGCGTCCGGGCGGAATTCGCCGACGAGTTGGGGCTGTCGGTCTAGCGGTCCCGTCCAGTACCCGCCGCTACCAGGGCTTGGCCGTGGAGGCGCCGCCCGACTGCTCGCCGCGGTCGCCCGACTGCTGGTCAGCCTTCTCCTGCGCGGCCTGCTGCTGCTGTTCCTGCAGCTTCTGAAGCTGCTGGTCCTGCTGGCTCTGGCCGTTGCCGTCCGTCGCCTGCGGCCGCTGGTCGCGCCGGTCCTCGGCATCCTGCTTCTTCTGGTCCACCCGGCCCTTCGACTCATCCAACTCGTCCCTGTTCGGCGGAGGGTCGCACTCCGGCCCCGCGTCGTCGAGCACGGCCTGGGATGCCTCGTACAGCAGCACGGCACCCTGGTAGTAGCCGAGCTGCACATAGTTGTCGCCGAACCGCTCCCACGCGAGGGCGAGGTTGAGGCGCACGTCGCACTTGCGCTCCAGGGGTGCGAGCTCGAGCGCCTTCTCGAAGTCATCGGTGGCGGGCCCGTAGTAGGCCTCCCCCGCGTAGGCGTCACCGCGGTTGAAGTAGGGCAGGTACGGCTCGGCGACGTTGAGGAAGAGCAGAGAACCCGACGTGTCTTCGCTGCCGACGTAGTCGCCGTCGTAGAACTGGTCGATCGCCGTCTGCGCGGTGGGGGCGAGCCCGAGGAACTTGACGCCCCAGAAGATCGCGAAGAGGGCGACGGGCAGGGTCAGCCAGAACAGCAGCCGCCGCCGGCGGCGCAGCCCCTGCACGGTCAGCTGCCCACTCACGACGTTCTCCCGGTGCGGCGCCAGCGTGAGCCGCTGAGTTCGAGCACCGCGCCGAGCACGGCAGACAGCTCCAGGAGCACGAGGAGTCCGAACGGGATGACGAAGACCCAGTACAGCTCGACGACGGAATCCGGTTCGCCGTCCTCGACGGTGAGCGCGCCCACGTCGATGCCGTCGAGAGCGGGTGAGACTGGGGCATCCGGCGCGCGAGGGAGGTACTGCACGCCCAGCTGCTCCGCGATGCCCCGCAGGGCCGTCTCGTCGATGCGCGAGACGGCGTCAGCGGCCTCGCCGCTCGAGTAGTCCTGGATGTAGGTGGGCACGGCGGGCACGGTGGGCTCGGGAGTCGGCGGGGTCGTCGCGGTGTCGCCGAACTGGGTGGGCGCCTCGCCGAGGTACTCCTGCATGCGGCCGCCATCAGCGGTGCCGTAGCCGAGCACGGCTCCCCCGTCGAGGTACGGCGCGAGTTCCGCGAAGCTGCCCGGTGGGGTGTCTGCTGTCTGCTCGCCGTCTCCCAGGTAGAACAGCACGCGCCGCTGGTCGGGGTTCAGCTCCTGCGCATCCCCGAGGAGCGTGGCAAGCTCGGCGACCGGGGCATCGATGGAGCTGCCGCGCGAGTATGTCGTGATCTCCTGCTTGAGCACGGAGACCGCCGAGACCATCGCGGCGGAGTCGGAGGTGAGCGGCACGCGCTGCACGGCGACGGCGTCGAAGGTCACGAGGGAGAACTGCGCACCCTGCAGGGCGCCGACGAGCTGCTCGAGGTCGGCCTTCACACCGTCGAGCCGCGTGCGGCCCTCACCCCAGTCTTCGGCGCCCATGCTGCTCGTCGTGTCGACCACCACATACACCTCGAGGCCTCCGGATACCCGCGGCCCCTGCCCCTCGGTCGGAATGGTGGGTCGCAGCGCGATGACGAGCAGCAGCAGCACCATCGCGAGGCGCGCCACCCAGTGCAGGGCGAGAGTGCGATCGCGGCGCGACGCGATGAGGCGCCACAGCGTGAATCCGCCGAGCACGACGGTGATGAGGGCGAGCGCCCATCCGGGCAGCACGGGGTTGGCGATCATCGGCGCAACCTCCAGGCCAGAAGCAGGAGCGCGCCCAGAGCCACGAACGCGGCGATGACGAACACCTCGGGATGCTCGGTGCGGGTCACGAGCGGAGCGCCGGGTATCACCGCCGCCTGCTCGGCCTCGATGCTCGACACCACCGAGGGCACCACCGAGGGGTCATCCAGGGGATAGTACGCACCGCCGGACTCCGTCATGGCCGCCTCGAACTCCTGCGAGTATGCCGCGAGGTAGTCCTTCGCTGTCGTGTCACCGGGGTTGATCCCGTACACGCGCACGTGGCGGTCGACAGCGAGCGCGGCCGCCTGCGGGAGGCTGAAGATCTGCTCCCCCGCGATGATGTTGTCGGTCACGAGGATGACCGACCGCGAGCGCTCGTCGCCGGTGCGGTCGAACCGCGTGACGCACGAGGCGAGCCCGTCTCCCACGAGCGACGAGCCGTTGCCGAGGAGTGTGCCGTCGAAGTAGGCCGGATCCTGCGCCTCGAAGTCGGTGCCGAGCCGCTCGAGCTGCTGCGAGATGTACGAGTAGTCGTTCGTGAGGGGGAAGTAGGTCACTGCGGAGGCGTTGAAGATGACGAGGCTGATCCGCTCGCCCGTGAACTGCGTGGTGAGCGAGTCGAACACGTCGAGCACGGCCTGGTCGTAGGCGATCATCGAGCCGGAGACGTCGAGGCACAGCACGATGTCGCGGTTGTGGAGCTCCGGATTGGTGAGCTTCACCGTCGCCGGGCGCGCGGTGAGCACGGCGCTCAGCCCGATGAGCACGACGACGCACAGCACGAGGCCCACCACGAGCGCGCGATAGACCGCCAGCGCCCGGCGGTACGCGGGCAGCGCCGTGAGCCGCTCGGCATGAGCGATCGGGAGCCGGTCCGGGCTGTCGTCGCTCCGCTTGCGCAGTCGCCACACGACGAGAGCCACGACGGCGACGGATGCCGCTGCCCACGCGAGGGGAGCCCACCAGGTCACTACTTCCACGAGGCCACCAGTCCCCTCGCGTCATCCAGGGCCTGCGCGACAGTACTCGTGGAGTCGGGACTGAAGGCACCCGGATACAGGCGCGCGACGGCATCCGAGAGGGGTTTCAGGGGTGTGGTCCGCAGCTCCTTGAGCGTCATGGTCACGGTGCGCGTGCCCTCGCGCTCTTCCACGTACGAGCGCATGATCATGCTCAGCTGGTGGAAGGCATCGCGCTCGTGCAGGTCGCCACTGGCGTACGCAGCGCGCGTCTCGTCGATGAGCCCGAGGTACCGGCGCCGGATGCGCTCAGCCTCCTGACCCGTTGGAGGCCCCACGACGGGCGGGGCAGGAACGCGGCTGCGCCTCGTCGATACGAAGACGAACACCCACCACGCGACGACAACGACGAGGATCAGGATGCCGATGAGCGCCCACCACGGCTGGTACTGGACGGGCGGGAGGAACTCACCGCCGGGCATGCTTGTGCGCCTCGAGGAGCCGGAAGATGCCCGGAATGACGGAGTCGAGCGAGGTCACGCGCCTGCTGCTGATCGAGAGGCTCTCGAAGAGCTCGTCACTGCGCTCGGCTGTCGCGGTGACGCTGTCGCGGAAGGCCGCACGCAGGCGCGGGTTCTCGCGCAGGAAGCTCGGCACGCCGCTGGAGTCGGCGACGTCGTACATGTCGCGCCGGGCCCAGTCCTCGCGCATGAGGTCCGCATCGCCCACCGAGAGCCAGAGCATCTCGTGCTGCGCTGCGAGGCGGCGCACGAGCTTGCGCTCAGCGTCGTCGAGCTGGCGGTCGTCGGCGATCACCACCACGAGCATCCGACGCCGGAAGACGCGCATGACGTAGGCGAGGTGCGACGACAGGTTGCTGCGGGCACCGTCGAGGCGCGTTGCCGAGTGGATGCGCTGCAGGATGCGCTCGAGGTGCGACTCCGTGAGCTCGCCGGGCACGAACTCCGTCGAGGCGTCGGTGCCCGAGACGAGCGCCACGAGGTCCCCGTGGCGGATAGCGATGTATCCCAAGGTTCCGGCCGCGAGGATGGCGATGTCGCGCTTGCTCTCGCCGCTCGCCGCGAGGGCCGCCATGTCGCGCCCGGTGTCGACGACGAGCACGAGCGTGTGCTTGCGGGACGCGATGTAGCGCTTGGTCAGCGGCGACCCGTAGCGCGCCGTGGCCTTCCAGTCGATGTCCTTGAACTCGTCGCCCGGCACGTAGGGCCGAAGGTCGTCGAAGTCCATACTGCGCCCGTGGAATACCGACCGGTACTCACCCTCGATGAGCCCTCGCACCGCGCGGTGGGCGCGGATGTAGAGCCGGGTCTGCACACGACGCAGAAGACGCTCCAAGACTCAGGGCACCTTGACCGAGTCGAAGATCGCGTCGATGATCTTCTCCGGCCGGATATCGTCGGCGATCGCCTCGAAGTTCAGGATGATGCGGTGCCGCAGCACCACGTGCCGCAGCTCCTTCACGTCTTCAGGAATGACGTGGTCGCGGCCCTCGAGCAGCGCGAGTGCACGCGCAGCACGGCTGAACGCGATGCTCGCGCGCGGGCTCGCTCCGTACTCGATACAGTCGGCAAGCTCCTTGCCGATGTACGACTCCGCCTGCCGCGTCACGTAGACGGCGGACACTATGTAGTTCGTGATCGACTCATCCATGAACACGCGCTTGACGGCGTCCTGCAGGAAGAGCACGTCGGCGATCGTGACCGCCGCCTTGGGTTGCTTCTGCTCGTACACGCCGGCGTTGATCCTGTCGAGGATCTCGATCTCGTCGGCGAACTCCGGATAGTCGAGAACCTCCTTGAGCAGGAAGCGGTCGAGTTGCGCCTCGGGCAGGTGGTACGTTCCCTCCTGCTCGATGGGGTTCTGGGTGGCGAGCACCAGGAACGGCTCCGGCAGCGGGTAGACAGTACCGCCGATGCTCGTCTGCCTCTCCTGCATGGCCTCGAGCATGGCGCTCTGCGTTTTCGCACTCGAGCGGTTGATCTCGTCGAGGAGCACGAAGTTGGCGTGCACGGGCCCGAGCTGGGTGGTGAACGTCTGCTTCGTGTAGTCGAAGATCTGCGTGCCGATGATGTCGCTCGGCAGCAGGTCGGGAGTGCACTGGATGCGCTTGAACGAGCCGTTCACGGCGTCGGCGATCGCCTGCGCCGCCGTCGTCTTCGCCAGGCCCGGCACGCTCTCGAGCAGGATGTGCCCGCCCGTGATGAGCCCGATCAGGAGACTGCGGTGCAGGCTTGCCTGGCCGACCACCTTCGCCGAGTACGACTCGTCGATGGCCGCGAGGATGCCCGCTGCCCGAGCGAGCTCGTCTGCGGTGATCTTCTCGCTCACCGTGCAGCCTCCAGCGCCGCTCCCACCTCGTCGAGGGAGACACTCGTGCGGTCACCGGAACGGCGGTTCCACACCTCGACGCGACCCTCGGCCGCGTCGCGCCCGACGATGACGATGAGGGGAACGCCGAGCAGCTCGGCATCGCCGAACTTCACACCGGGCGAAACCTTCGGACGGTCATCCAGGAGCACATCGAAGCCGCTCTCCTCGAGCGAGGCGGCGAGCGCCTCGGCCGTGGTGTGCACGAGCTCTTCCTTGCCCGCGGCGATGACGTGCACGTCGTAGGGGGCGACGTTGGAGGGCCAGATGAGTCCCTTGCCGTCGTTGTTGGTCTCGGCGATGACCGCCATGATGCGCGTGACTCCGATGCCGTACGAGCCCATCGTGACCGTCACGAGCTTGCCGTTCTCGTCGAGCACCTTGAGGCCCAGCGCCTCGGCGTACTTGCGGCCCAGTTGGAACACGTGCCCGATCTCCATGCCGCGCGCGAGCTCAAGGGGGCCCGAGCCGTCGGGGGCGGGGTCGCCCTCACGCACGTCCGACACGTCGATGACGCCATCGGCGACGAAGTCGCGGCCGGCCACGAGGCCGAAGACGTGCTTCTGGTCGATGTTGGCTCCCGTGACCCAGGAGGTGCCGTCGACGACACGCGGGTCGACGAGGAACCGGATCTTGGTGCTGCTCTCGAGGCCGAGCACGGCGCCCTCGGCCGACCACGGGCCGATGTATCCCTTGACCAGCGCCGTGTTCTTGGCGAAGTCGGCCTCTGTCGCAGCCTCGACCTCGGCAGGCGACACGGCAGCCTCGAGCCGCTTCATGTCCACGTCGCGGTCGCCGGGAAGCCCTACGACGAGCAGCTCGCGCGAGCCGTCGACGTTGGTGAGTGCGACAACCACGTTCTTGAGCGTGTCGGCCGCAGTCCACGGGCGATCGTCGCGCGCGTGCTGCGCGTTCGCGAGGTCGACGAGAGTCTGGATGGTCGGGGTATTCGGTGAGTCGAACACCGTGGGCGCGGGAAGCCCCTCGGTGGGCAGCGCCTCGGGCACGGGAGTGACGTAGGCCTCGACGTTGGCCGCATAGCCCGCGGCGGACCGCACGAACGTGTCCTCGCCGATGGGGGTCGGGTGCAGGAACTCCTCGGAGCGCGAGCCGCCCATGGCTCCCGCGTCGGCCTTCACGATGACGTACTCCAGGCCGAGGCGCTGGAAGATGCGCTCGTAGGCGTCGCGGTGCTGCTGGTACGAGAGGTCGAGCCCCGCATCCGTGTAATCGAAGGAATAGCTGTCTTTCATGGAGAACTCGCGCCCGCGCAGCAGGCCCGCCCGCGGACGTGCCTCGTCGCGGTACTTGTCCTGGATCTGGTACAGCGCGAGCGGCAGGTCTTTGTAGCTCGAGTACAGGTCTTTCACGAGCAGCGTGAAGACCTCCTCGTGCGTGGGGGCGAGCAGGTAGTCGGCCTTCTTGCGGTCCTGTAGGCGGAAGATCCCATCGCCGTACTCGGTCCAGCGGCCCGTCACCTCATAGGGCTCGCGCGGCAGAAGCGCCGGGAAGTGCACCTCCTGCGCACCGAAGGCCTCGAGCTCCTCGCGGATGACCGCCTCGATCTTGCGGCGCACCTTCAGCCCGAGCGGTAGCCACGCGAAGATGCCGGGAGCCTGGCGGCGGATGTAGCCCGCCCGCACCAGGAGGCGGTGGCTCGTCACCTCCGCGTCGACGGGGTCCTCACGGAGGGTGCGGACGAAGAGCTGCGAGAGACGTGTAGGCACCGTGCCATGCTACCGGCGCGCTGGCGGGGTGGTCGGGCGCTGGCGCGGACGGCATCCCGAGACATCCGCGCCAGCACGTGAGATCACCCAACTCCGAGTCCACAGAGGTGGGATTCGGAATGCCCCTCTTAGAGTGAGAAGCAAGCGGACCCGCGGTCGGCATCAAGGGGGGCTTGATGAGACCGCGGGCCGCCCTTCCCATTCCGATTCCCAACGTTGCGGATCCGTGATGCAACGTTGGATTGGTTACCGGAATGGAAACCTGAAAGCTCTGATAGGCCTGTGCCGGAGTCAACACGGCGCATCGAGATTGACGAGCTCATACCAACTCCCCACAAAGTTGGTCACTCAAAAGTCAACGCTACTTCTCACACGAGGCAGGGTTACGGATCCGGCCGAAAGTGACAGGGACTCGAAAGTCCGTTGAGACGATTGTAGCCCTGATTGGGGAGAAAAAAAGGGGTACATGTCCCCAATAAGGGGGTCGGGCGTGTCACCCGCTAAAAACCTTGCGGGTTCTAGACCGTGACGACCTCGGGAGACCCCACCGCACCGGGCGGCATCTCCGCCGCGAGGCGGTTCGCCTCCTCGATGAGGGTCGCCACGATGTCGGCCTCCGGCACGGTCTTGATGACCTCGCCCTTGACGAAGATCTGGCCGCGGCCGTTGCCGCTCGCGACGCCCAGATCGGCCTCACGGGCCTCCCCCGGACCGTTCACGACGCAGCCCATGACGGCGACGCGCAGCGGCACTGTCATCTTCTCGAGCCCCGCGGTGACGTCGTTGGCGAGCTGGTAGACGTCGACCTGCGCGCGCCCGCAGCTCGGGCACGAGACGATTTCGAGCTTGCGCTCCCGCAGATTGAGCGACTGCAGGATCTGCAGCCCGACCTTGACCTCCTGCGCCGGCGGGGCCGACAGCGAGACCCGGATGGTGTCGCCGATGCCCTCGGAGAGGAGGATGCCGAACGCGGTAGCCGACTTGATGGTGCCCTGGAACTCGGGACCCGCCTCGGTGACACCGAGGTGCAGGGGCCAGTCGCCGCGCTCGGCGAGCAGGCGGTAGGCCTTGACCATGACGATCGGGTCATTGTGCTTGACCGAGATCTTGAAATCGTGGAAGTCGTGCTCCTCGAAGAGGCCAGCCTCCCAGACGGCGCTCTCGACGAGTGCCTCGGGGGTGGCCTTGCCGTACTTCTGCAGGATGCTCGGCTCGAGCGAACCCGCGTTGACACCGATCCGGATGCTCACGCCGGCAGCCTTCGCGGCAGCGGCGATCTTGCCCACCTGGTCGTCGAACTTGCGGATGTTGCCCGGATTCACCCGCACAGCGCCCACGCCCGCGTCGATGGCGGTGAACACGTACTTCGGCTGGAAGTGGATGTCGGCGATCACCGGGATCTGGCTCTTCGCCGCGATGATGTGCAGCACATCCGCGTCGTCCTGGTGGGGAACCGCCACGCGCACGATGTCGCACCCGGTGGCCGTCAGTTCGGCGATCTGCTGGAGCGTGGCGTTGATGTTGGTGGTCTGCGTTGTCGTCATGGACTGAACGCTCACCTGGGAGTCGCTACCGACCCCGACCTTGCCCACCTTGATCTGGCGGGTCTTGCGTCGCGGGCTCAGGACTTCGGGCGTCTTCGGCATACCGAGATTGATGGCTGGCACGGCTCTAAGCCTACGCGTCGCAGCCGTGCAGGACCTGATCTAGAGGATGCTGATGGGCTTGACGATGTCGGCGATGACGAGCAGCAGCGTGAGGGCGCCGAGGAGGCTCGCGACGACGAGGGTCACGGGGATGACCTTCGCCGCGTCGATGGGCTCGGGCGCCGGTCGCTTGAACAGCTTCGCGAACAGCCTGCGCACGCCGTCGATGAGGGCAACGACGATGTGGCCACCGTCGAGAGGCGGCAGCGGGATGAGGTTGAAGACGAACAGCGCGATGTTCAACCCGCCCACGAGTTGGATGAGCGAGGCTGCGCGATCGGCGACGGGAACCGAGTTGAGGCTCGTGATCTCCCCCGCGATGCGGCCGACCCCCACGACGCCGATGAGGCCCTCGGGGTCGCGCTCCCCCGGCCCGAACGTCGACACGGCGAGGTCGACGACGCGCTCGGGCAGGTGGGCGATCGTGGTCACGAGGCGGCCGATAGTGTCCCCGACCATGGGCAGCACGGCCGTGACCGGCTGCTGCTGCACTTCGGTTGCCCACCCGATGCCGAGGAACCCGACCTTCTCGGTGATGTACTTGCCCGCGGCATCCGTCGTCTTGCGGCCCGAACTGTCGAGCACGTAGCGCTCCGTGAGCGCGGGAGTGACGGTGAGATCCTGCTGCGAGCCGTCTCGCTCGATCGTGACGGTGAGCGGCGTGTTCGCCGACTCCCGGATGATCGGGGTGGCGTCGGCGACGGTCGCGATGGCCTTGCCATCGATGGCGACGATGCGGTCGCCGGGCTCGAGGCCCGCCTCGTGAGCGGGCGCATCAGGATCGCCCGCAGCGCAGTCGGTGCGCGTTTCGGAGACCGGAAGCAGGCACTCGGCGACGCTGCCGAGCGTCGTCGTGGTGGTGGCCACGCCGAAGCCACACAGCACGATGCCAAAGAAGAGGATGGCCAGGAGCAGGTTCATGACCGGCCCGCCGAGCATGATGATGACGCGCTTGAGCACGGGGAGGCGGTAGAACGCGCGCTCCTCCTCCTCGATCGTGTCGACGTGCACTGCGGCCTTGTTGTCGTCTTGCACGAGAGTCTCGAACATGCCCGTCGTGGCGGTGCGGCCACGCTGGCCGGGTCGCGCGGGCGGGTACATCCCCGCCATCGAGATGTAGCCGCCGAGAGGCAGGGCCTTGATGCCGTATTGCGTCTCACCGCGGCGCCAGGAGAGGATCGTCGGCCCGAAGCCGATCATGTACTGCCCGACCTTCACGCCGAACTTCTTCGCGGGGAGGAGGTGGCCGACCTCGTGGAGGCCGATCGAGATCGCCAACCCGACGAGGATGATCAGGATGCCGAGGATGTATAGGAGAACCGATTCCACGGGCCTAACCCTAGCTGCGGGGTTGCCTATTACCTGTGAAGCCGCTGGTCTGCTGCTGAACGGGCCCACGCCTCCGCGGCGTACACGGACTCGAGGGTGAGCTCGCCCTCGACGGCGTGCGCGTCGACGACGGCCGCGACGGTGTCGAGGATGTCGAGGTATCCGATGCGTCCGTCGTGGAAGGCCAGCACCGCCTGCTCGTTCGCCGCGTTGAACACTGCCGGGTAGGTGGCGCCCGCCTCCCCCACACGCTTGGCGAGGGCGACCGCGGGGAACACCTCGGCGTCGAGCGGCTCGAATGTCCACTGGCTTGCGGTGGTCCAGTCCAGCGGTGCGCCCACTCCCGGCACGCGGTTCGGCCAGTCGAGACCGAGCGAGATCGGCAGCCGCATATCGGGCGGGCTCGCCTGCGCGATGGTCGACCCGTCGACGAACTCCACCATCGAGTGCACTATCGACTGCGGATGCACAGTCACCTCGATGCGGTCGTACGGCACGTCGAACAGCAGGTGCGCCTCGATCACCTCGAGCCCCTTGTTCACGAGGGTCGACGAGTTCGTCGTCACCACGAGACCCATGTCCCACGTGGGGTGCGCGAGCGCCTCGCGCGGGGTGACGTTCGCGAGCGACTCCCGTGTGCGACCGCGGAACGGACCGCCGGATGCCGTCAGCACGAGCCTGCCGACCTCCGCGTGGCTCCCCGAGCGGAGCGCCTGCGCGATGGCCGAGTGCTCCGAGTCGACCGGGACGATCTGCCCCGGCTTCGCGCGCGACGTGACGAGCGCGCCGCCCACGATGAGGCTCTCCTTGTTGGCGAGAGCGAGGGATGCTCCGACCTCGAGGGCCGCGAGCGTGGGCTCGAGGCCCACCGAGCCCGTGATCCCGTTGAGCACGACGTCGGCCGAGACGCTGCGCACGAGGGCTGAGGCCTCGGACGCGCCGAGCGCGGTGTGCTCCACGCCGAAGGCCCGCGCCTGGGCATCCATCACCGCACGGTTGCTGCCCGCGGCCAACCCGACGACCTCGAACAGGTCGGGGTTGGCCGCGATCACGTCCAGCGCCTGGGTTCCTATGGAACCGGTGGAACCCAGGATGATGACGCGTCTCATGGCTTCAGCCTAGGCGGGGGCGGCTAGCCGATCCCGAGGATGTCGATGACGAAGACGAGGGTCTGCCCCGCGAGCGGACTGGTGTTCGTCTCGCTCGCCTCGCCGTAGCCGAGGGCCGGCGGGATCACGACGAGCACCTGCGAGCCAACGGTCTGGCCGACGAGGGCCTGCGTGAAGCCGGGGATGACCTGCGATGTCGTGAACGTGGACGGTGTGCCGCGCGCCCAGCTCTCGTCGAAGATCTCCTTGCTCGTCCAGTTGAGACCCTCGTAGTGCACGGTCACGCTGTCGCCGTCGGCGACCACCGCGCCGTCACCCTTCTTGAGCACGGCAAGCTGCAGATCGGTCGGCGGGGCCGTGTCGGGGATCGTGACGGTCGGGCGGCCGTCATCCGCGAGCACGACTGTCGGCAGGCCGTCGACGGGGGGCTGGTCCACGCCGTCTGCCTTGGGGAGGGCGGGCTCCGCCGCGGCCTTGATCGACTCGATGTCGACCACGAACACGATGGCGTCTGTCGGGCCGACACCCAGGTCGGTGGATCCGGCCTCGCCGAAGGCATCAGCGGGAGGGATGACACCGACGACGCGCGAGCCGACAGTGGAGCACTGGATGGTCTTGACGATGCCGGGCAGGAACTGGGCGGCGTCGACCGGGAGCTCGGTGGTCGTCTCGTTCGCCCAGTCGGTGCCCGCGATGTCTGCCGAGTTCGCGCCGCTGAAGATGGAGAAGAGCACGTTGACCGTGTCACCCTGCTGCACGGTGTCGCCGTCGCCCTTGATCACGACGCTGCGCTGGGTCTCCTCGGGTGCCGTAAGCGGAATGCTGAAGTCGACCTTGGGCTCGGTGAGGAAGTCGCCAGTGACCTTGATGGAGTCGGAAACCTTGCCGGAGGGCGTGACGGGGCAGTTGGGGTCTGCGGTCTCGGTGGGCGTGGAGCACGCCGCGAGCGAGACGACCAGGCCGGCAGTCACGAGGAGGGTTGTTGCGATGCGCACGGGGCACCTTTCTAGAAGAGACGCTCCATCCTGCCGGAAGAACGCTGAGTGCGGGGTGAGGATCAGGCCGTGACTCGGATGACCGGCTCGTGCAGCACCGGGAAGTTCACCGAGGAGGCGATGAAGCACAGCTCGCTCGCCTCGGCGTGGATAGTGCGCGCGAGCTCCGGATCGCCGGAGGAGATCGTCACTACCGGGCGCAGCGTCACCGACGTGAAGTGCCCGCCATCGCCCACCTGCGCCATGGAGCCGACAGCGTCGTCCTCGTACGCCGTGACAACGATGCCGTTCTTGACGGCGACGTGCAGATAGCTGAGCATGTGGCACTGCGCGAGGGCCGCGAGCAGCAGCTCCTCCGGATTCCAGCGCTCCGGCGTGCCCCGAAACGGCTTGTCCGCGGAGCCGGGGATGTCGGGGTTGCCGTCGGCGGAGATGAGCAGGTCGCGGCCGTAGTCGCGGTACCCCGTCGTACCCGCACCGAAGTTGCCCTGCCATTCGACCCGAACTGCATAGCTGTGATCCATGCCTCCACCTTAAACTCGTGGCATGACCATCGAGCAGCAGCGTCGCGTACTCACCGCCGTCCCCGGCCCGAAGTCCGTGGCGCTCCAGCAGCGCCGCCTCGCCGTCGTCGCGGCGGGAGTCTCCTCCGCGCTGCCCGTGTTCGCCGAGCGCGCGCACGGTGCCATCGTCGTCGACGTCGACGGCAACCAGTTCATCGACCTCGGATCGGGCATCGGCGTGATGACCATCGGCCACACCGACGAGGCGGTGGTTGCCGCGGCGCAGGCTCAGCTCGAGGAGCTTACCCACGCGATGTTCACCATCACGCCCTACGAGTCGTACGTGCGCGTGGCGGAACTGCTCGCGCAGCACACCCCCGGCAGCTTCGCCAAGAAGACCGTGCTGCTCAACTCGGGCGCCGAGGCCGTCGAGAACGCCGTGAAGATCGCGCGCCACTACACCGGGCGCGCGGGCGTCGCTGTGCTCGACCACGCCTACCACGGGCGCACCAACCTCACGATGGCCATGACCTTCAAGGCCATGCCGTACAAGTCGGGCTTCGGGCCGCTCGCTCCTTCCGTCTTCCACGTGCCCGGCTCCTACCCATTCCGCGACGGCCTCACGGGCGCCGAGGCCGCCGCCCGCACCATCAGCTACCTGGAGAAGTCGATAGGCGCCTCCGACCTGGCCTGCGTGGTTGCCGAGCCGATCCAGGGCGAGGGCGGATTCGTCGTCCCCGCCGAGGGCTACCTCGCCGCCCTGCAGCAGTGGTGCACAGCCCACGGCGTCGTGTTCGTCGCCGACGAGATCCAGAGCGGAATGGCGCGCACCGGCCGCTACTACGCGAGCGAGCACTTCGGCGTCGAGCCCGACCTGGTGCTCTCGGCCAAGGGCATCGCGGGCGGCCTGCCCATCGCGGCGGTCACCGGCCGGGCCGAGATCATGGATGCCCCGCACCCCGGTGGGCTCGGCGGCACGTTCGCTGGCAACCCCGTGGCGGCTGCCGCCGCGATCGCCGTGTTCGGCGAGATCGAGCGCCGCGACCTCCTATCGGAGGCCGGCCGGATCGAGGGCGTCCTGAAGCCCGCGCTCCTCGACCTGCAGGCGAAGTACCCGATCATCGGCGACGTCCGCGGCATCGGCGCGATGCTCGCGATCGAGCTCGTCCAGCCCGGAACGAAAGACCCGCACCCGACTGCCGTGCCCGCCATCACGGCGTTCGCCGCACAGCACGGCGTGCTGCTGCTGTCGGCGGGGACGTTCGGCAACGTCATCCGGTTCCTGCCGTCGCTCGCGATCAGCGACGAGCTGCTGCGCGAGGCGATCGGCGTGATCGACGAGGCCTTCGCGGCGCTGTAATCGGTGAGTTACGCGGTCTCGATGACCGCGATGTCGTTGCCCGTGTGGATCTCGTCATCGACCCCGGCGAGCTGCTGCACGAGGCGGCCGGTCACGGTGCTCGGGATATCGACTATGGCCTTGTCGGTCTCGACGCGCAGGAGCACCTCGCCCTCGGCCACCGTGCCGCCCACGGCGATCATCCACTCGACGACATAGGAATCGTCGATGGCCTCGGATACTCGCGGCATGACCACGCGTGCTTCGCTCATGAGCCGGCCTTTCGTGTTGTGGGCGTCCAGATGTTGTTGAACATGTCGGTGACGACGGGGTCGGCCAGGGCCTGAACGTCGTCGATCACGGCGTCGAGGGATGCCCCGACCGCCCTCTCGAGGTCGGCGAGCTGCTCGAGCGCTGCTCCACCGGCGACGAGCTCCTCGCGGGCCCGCTTGATCGGGTCGCGCTCCTGCCAGTACTCGAGCTCCCCCGCGGGCCGGTAGGGCGCGGTGTCCGCGCGCGAGTGACCGGCGAACCGGTACGTCTTGGCCTCGACGAGCGTCGGCCCTCCCCCGGTGCGCGCGCGCTCGATGGCGCGGGCGAGCGCCGCACGGGTGGCTGTGACATCCATGCCGTCGACGACCTCTGCGGGCATCGCGTACGACGCGGCGCGCAGGTGGAGGTCTTCGATGGGCGTCGTGAGGTTGATCCGGCTGTACTCGCCGTAGACGTTGTTGTCACACAGGAACACGACGGGCAGCTTCCAGATCGCAGCGAGGTTGAGCGATTCGTGGAAGGCGCCGATGTTCGTGGCGCCGTCACCGAACACGGCGACCGCGACATGGTCTTCGTTGCGGTACTGGAAGGCGAGCGCTGCACCCGCGGCGACGGGCAGGCCCGCACCGACGATCGCGAAGGTCGGCAGCAGGCCGATGGCGTCGTCGCTCACGTGCATGGACCCGCCGAGACCGCCAGTGGAACCCTCCGACTTGCCCATGATCTCGGCGAGTACCGCCCGCGGGCTCATCCCGAGGGCGAGCGCCATCGCGTGACCGCGGTAGGTCGCCGTCACGAGGTCGGTCGGGCGCAACTCGGCGGCGAGGCTCACGGCGAGCGCCTCCTGGCCCATGGCGAGGTGGGTCGTACCGTGGATGGCGCCCGTGGCGAAGAGCACGTTGAGGCGCTCCTCGAACCCGCGGATCTCGAACATGCGCTCCAGGCGCGCTGTCGCGTCGTCCGCGAGGATGGCGCGGCGCTCGAGCGAGCTGCGCGATACGGACAGTGCTGTGTCGGTCACTTGCTCAACCCTTCGAGAACCCACCACGGGGTGGGGACGGTGCCGGTGGTCTGGTACTGCGCGAGCTGGCGGGCGATGTCATCGGGCTGCGGGAGGTATCGACTCTCGAGCGCCTTGCTGTAGGGAACTGGCACGTTCGGTGTCGTGATGCGGAACGGGGCCGCCGACAGGCTCGAGAAGAGCTCGCGGGTCACCGCAGCGACGATCTCGCTGCCCCATCCGCCCGATTCTGGCGCCTCCTCGATAACGACGAGGCGGTGGGTCTTCGCGACCGATTCGAGAACCGTGTCGCGATCCCAGGGGGCGAGCGTGATGAGGTCGATGACCTCAGCGTCGATCCCGGATGCCTCAACAGCCTCCAGGGCCGCCGTGCGCATCTGCCCCATCGTGACGATGGTTACCGCGTTTCCGGGCCGGACGACCTCCGCGCGGCCCAGCTGCACGAGCCCTGCCGCACCGCGCACGACCTCCCCGCGGACCGCGTAGAGGTTGCGGGGCTCGAGGACCATGGTGGGGCCTGGCGACTGGATGGCCGCCCGCAGTATGCCGTAGGCGTTCTGCGGCGTGCTCATCGTGACGACGGTGAGGCCGGGCGTCGCGGTGACCCAGTTCTCCAGCGTCTGGCTGTGCTGAGAGCCGAACCCCGTACCGCTGCCGACCGAGGCCCGCACGGTGAGGGGAACGGAGAGCGCACCCTTGCTCAGGTAGTGCATCTTCGCGGCACCCGTCACGAGCTGGTCGAGAGCGACGCCCAGGAACTCCATGAACATGATCTCGATCACGGGGCGCAGGCCCGCGATCGCGGCTCCGACTCCCGCGCCCGTGAACGCCATCTCCGAGATGGGGGTGTCGCGCACGCGGTTGGGGCCGAACCTGTCGAGGAGGCCCTCGGAGGTCTTGAAGGGCCCTCCGGCGACGGCGATGTCTTCGCCCATCACCATGACGCTCGGGTCTGCTTCCATCTCATCTTCGAGCGCGGCGACTATGGCCTGCCGGAAGCGCATCTGAGTCACGTCATTGTTCCCTTCGTTTCTGGAATCGTTTCGAGGATATGCCCCGACCTCCGGCTCGTCAACTCATCGGACGCCGTGCCGTTGACCTCACGGCAACGAACTCGGTATGGTTCTGGAAACGATTCGAGGACGAACGTCCTCCTGGCGACGGGAGTCGGTGCCGTGATCGACGTTGCGATACTCGGCGATGGCCAGCTCGCCCGCGGGATCGCCGACCAGCTCGCCTCCCGCGCCGACATCCGCGTGGTCGGGCCGACCCCGCGCGGGTCGATACCCGCCGTCATCGGAACGGGTGCGACTGTCGCGATCATCGCCACGACAACGCACTTCGCCGACGTCGCCGACCACATCGAGGCGGCGATCCGCGCGGGCTCCAACGTCATCGTCTCCGCCGAAGAGTGCGCATACCCGTGGGCCGTCGACCGCCCGCTCGCCGACCGGCTGCACACCCTGGCGCTTGAGTACGGAGTGACGGTGGTCGGCGGCGGGCTCAACCCCGGCTTCGTGTTCGACGCGCTCGTGCTCACCCTGCTCGGCGCTGTCGCGCACCCCACGCGGATCACCGTCGAGCGCACGGTCGACCTCTCCGGTTTCGGCCCGGCGGTGAAGGGGCGTCTCGGGCTCGGGGTGTCCCTAGCCGAGTTCACCGCGGGCGTCGAGAGTGGGCGCATCCTCGGCCACGCGGGCTTCCCGCAGTCGATGTGGATCGTCGCCGACGCCCTGGGAATCACCATCGAGCGCATCACTACCGAGATACTGCCGACCCTGGATGCGGGGCTCACGGTGGGCGTCGTGCAGAACTACGTGGCCGTCGTGGAGGGGCGCGACTGGTTCCGCGCGAGCTTCATCGGCCATCTCTCCCCCGCAGCCGCGGGTCTCTCCGCGCGCGACGTCGTCGAGATCTCGTCGAGCGGTGCGCCACTGACGTGCGCGATCGATCCCGGCATCGGCTCGCAGTCCGGGTCGCAGAGCCTCATCGCCCACTCGATAGACCGCGTGGTCGCCGCTCGGGCCGGATGGCTCACCGTCGCCGACCTTCAGCCAGCGCATCCGCGAACGTTTCCCCCTGTCCACACCCTCACCAGTTAGGCACCCATGTCAGTGATCACGGCGGTCGACGCCTTCCCCGTCCAGTACCCGGAGCCCAATGACTCCGGCGCCCTGCGATGCCTCACGTTCGTGCGCATCCGCAGCTCCGACGGCGCCGAGGGATGGGGCGAGGCCGTCACCATGTTCCCGGGAGCCACGAAGGCCACCGCCATCCTGGTGGAGTCTGTGCGCGAACTGCTCGTGGGGCGCGATCCGCTCGCGAACGTCGCGCTGTGGCACGAACTGCAGAACGAGGCGTGGTGGTACGGCCACCGCGGCGGCATTTTCTCGTTCGCGCTGTCGGCCATCGACATCGCCCTGTGGGACCTCAAGGGGCGCCTGACGGATGTCGCGCTCGTCGACCTGCTCGGCGGGGCGCGGGTCGACGCGCTTCCCACGATCGCCTCCACCCACGCCTTCGACCCCTCGCTCGAGGTCGAGGCCGAGCGCCACGGGCGCTACGTCACGGAGCGCGGCTTCAGGGGCTTCAAGATCGGTATGGGCAAGCGCGGCGAAACCCACATCGGCTACGAGGTGGGCCGCGACATCGAGTTCATGAGGCTGCTGCGCGAGGCAGCAGGACCCGACGCGATGATCATGATGGACCGCGGCAAGAAGATCACCTGGAGCCTCGACGAGGCGATCGCACGCGTGCGCGGCTTCGAGCAGTACGGCCTCAAGTGGATCGAGGAGCCCTTCGAGCCAGACCATTCGGGAGAGCTTCTCGCACTGCGCCAGCAGGTCGGATGCCTCATCGCCGGGGGTGAGCGCGAGTGGGATGTACACGGCTACGAGAACGCCCTCGCCGACGGCCTCATCGACGTCGTCGGGTGCGATGTCGGTCGCGCGGGCGGCGTGACCGGAGCACTCCAGGTGCTCGCCGTCGTCGAGCGCGAGCACCGCTGGTTCAACTCCCACGCGTGGTCGAGCGCCGTCAACACCGCGGTGTCGATCGCGCTGTCCGCGACGAGCGATCGCGTGCTCCTGCAGGAGCTCAAGCCCGACCCGAACCCCATGCAGGACGAACTGGTCGCCGAGCCGATCCGGGCCGTCGACGGCATGGTCGCCGTTCCTCGCGGGCCGGGTATCGGCGTCGTGCCCGACCTCGGGGTCATCCAGCACTACGCCCTCTCGTGACCGCCACCCTGCTCGGAGCGGGCCTCGATGGCGCCGGCGTCCTCGTGACGGGCGCGGCAGGCGGGATAGGCGGGGCGATCTGCGTCGCCCTCGCCGACGCGGGTGCCCAGGTGTGCGCAGTCGACCTTCCGGGGCCACGACTCGAGGAGGCAGTCGCGGCCCTTCCCGGCCGACCCGACCACCTCGCGGTGGGCCTCGACCTGGGTGCGACGAGTGCCGTAGAGCCCGTCATCCGGGAGGCCGTCGCGCGCCTGGACAGCTTCTGGGGGCTCGTCAACGCCGCCGCGTTCCTGCGCAGGCAGACGCCGGCCGAGGTCACGGAGGAGAGCTGGGATGCCCAGCTCGACGTCAACCTCAAGGCGACGTTCTGGCTCAACCGGGTCGCGGGCGAGCTGCTCACGGCGGGCGGCCGCGGCGGCAGGATCATCAACTTCACGTCCGCGGCCTGGATGACCGGCCCCATGATCAACAGCGACGTGTACGCCGCGTCCAAGGGCGGCGTGGTGACCATGACGAAGGGCTTCGCGCGGCGGCTGGGCCCCGCCGGCATCACGGTGAACGCGATCTCCCCTGGCCAGATCGAGACGGCCATGCAGCGCAAGGAGAACACCCCGGAGGCGATGGCCGCCGTGGTCGAGAACTGCCCTCTTCAGCGCATGGGCACGGCGGAGGAGGTGGCTGGGGTCGCGGTCTTCCTCGCCTCCACGAACGCGAGCTTCGTCTCCGGCGCGACGGTCAACGTCAGCGGCGGACTCCTGATGTACTAAAAACTGCTGTGGATCGACCGAAAACTAGAATCCTTTCCAGTAATCATTGCAGCCCGATCACCGAGGCGCTATCGTCGCACCCATGACAGACACAATGGGGTTCTCTGACATCCTCCAGCGCCGCGTGCGCCTCGGCTCGTGGCAAGACCAGAAGGTGGCCACGTACGACCTGGTCATCGACGCACTCGGCAAGCACGACTGGACGAACGCCGCCGAGCTCGCCTCGTACTTCGTCGACGAGGCCGCGGTCTGCTGGCAGCTGTACCGCCAGTGGCTCTCCGATCTCGAGGGGTTCCTGCGCGACGAGGGCACGTCCGCCGAAGATCTCGAGCGCATCCGCCAGACGCTCATCGATCTCACCCCGCTCCCCGACGGATCGCAGTTCAACACGTTCGCGATGTGGGACCAGTTCAAGGAACTCATCGCTGGCGTCGTCACGGCCGCGCAGGAGCACGACGGCGAGCGCGGTGCCGCACTCATGGCCGAGGCCAAGGAGATCTGGCGCCAGACCCACGACCGCGACGTCGACAAGACCTACTTCTACATGAGCGAGACCGCGCGCCGATACGGTGACGACGCGATTCCGCGCATGTACGAGCGTGTGCTCGTGCCCCTGTTCGCGTGGCGCTACGAGAAGTTCGACATCGACAAGCACCCGTGGGACGAGGGCCTCGAGACCCTCATGTACGTCTCGTGCGAGGCCATGCGCGGCCACCTGAGCGGCCCCGAGCGCAACGGCAACTTCGAACTCGAGGAGCTCGCCGACCGGTTCATCCTCAAGTTCGACGCGTGCGGGTCGGGTGGCCGCACCCTCCGCGGCGACTGGATCGAGGGCACCCCCGCGCGCATGGAGGCGCCGTACAACTTCCGGGTGTCGGAGGAGGAGCGCGACTGGAACCACTACCAGAAGGGCGTGTGCCTGTACTGCGCGCACTGCGTGATCCTCATGGAGCACATGCCCATGGACAGGTTCGGGTACCCCGTGCGCGTCGTCGACCCACCCATCTACCCGGACACGAACAAGGACCCGGCCGTGCGCCAGCAGTGCAAGTGGACGATGTTCAAAGACCCCACGACCGTGCCGGAGGAGATGTACACACGCAGTGGCCGCACGAAGCCGACCGAGTTCGGCTCGCGCGCGCACAACGTCGTCGATCTGCCAGACCCGACGATGTTCGGGATGCCCGGCAGCGGATGAGCGCCATCCCGACCCTGGGCGCCGCGGTCGTCATGCCGCCGGATGGCGCCCCGCTGCGCCTCGTCGAGCGCCCGGTCGCGGCACCCGCCGCGGGCGAAGCGCTCGTGCGCATCGAGGCGTGCGGAGTGTGCGGCTCCGACGCGTTCCTGCAGGACGGCGGGTTCGGGGCCGACAAGCTCCCGCGAGTTCCCGGCCACGAGGCCGCGGGAGTTGTCGTCGCCGTGGGCGACGACGGCGACGCCGAGTGGATCGGCCGACAGGTCGCGCTCTACTACATCGAGGGTCCCGTGGACTCGGTCTGGGCCACTGGCGGACACGAGAACATCGGGCCGGGCATCCGGCGCATGGGTGTCGACGTCGACGGCGCGTTCGCCCAGTACGTGGTGCGGCCGCTCACGACGCTCATCCCTGTCGACCCGCGGATGGATCCGGCCTCCGTCGCCGTGGCCACCGACGCCCTCGCCACGCCGTACCACGCGCTCACCGCGATAGCGGGGCTGCAGCGGGGCGAGACGCTCGCCGTCATCGGGCTCGGGGGCATCGGAAGCAACGCCGTGCAAATCGGAAGGCACCTGGGTGCCACGGTCGTCGCCGTCGGGCGCGGCGAGGCCAAGCTCGCCCAGGCGCGCGAGCTCGGCGCGAGCATCACCGCGCACTCCGCCGACGGAGCGGAGTCGATCATCTCCGCGGCGGGCGGCCAGATCGACGTCGTGCTGCAGTGCGTGGGCGAGAACACCGCCATGGACAGGCTCGCGATCGACATCGCCGGGTTCCGCGGGCGTGTGGTCTTCGTCGCCGTGTCGCAGGAGGACTTCCCCGTGCGCGCCACCGAGTTGATCTGGCGCGAGCTGTCGCTCAAGGGCAGCCGCGGGTTCACGCGCGGCGACATCGCCGACGTGCTCGCCCTCGTTCAGTCGGGCGCCCTCACCACCGACCACCTCACCCAGAACCGCCGACCGCTGCACGAGGCCGCCGAGGCGATAGCCGACCTCCGCAGCGGGGCAGTGCTGCGCACGGTCCTGACCATGGAGTCCCCGACAGCGGATTCCCCTAGAGAACCGACAGAAGGAGACACACGATGACGTGGCGAAATGATGCGGGCCTTGCGGGCAAGAGCGTCGTGGTTACCGGTGCCGCGGGAGGCATCGGCAGGTCGGTGACACGCGCGTTCGCGGAGGCCGGCGCCCACGTGGTCGCCGTGGATGTGCCCGGCTCCCCCGTCGCCGAGGTGGTCGCGGCCCTTCCCGGCGGCCCGCACCTCGCGATCGAGGCGAACCTCCTCGACCTGTCCGGCCACGCGGCGATCTTCGAGCGGGCCAACGAGCTCGCCCCCTTCGCGGCCCTCGCGCACCTCGCCGCGGTGCTGCGCCGCGCTGTCACCGTCGACGACGTGACCGAGGAGGACTGGGATCTCCAGCTCGACGTCAACCTCAAGGTGACGTTCTTCCTGGGCCGCAGCGCCAACGCGGCGTTCCGGGCGGCGGGCACCCCCGGCGCCATCGTGAACTTCACCTCGCAGGGATGGTGGACAGGCGGTTTCGGCGGATCCGTCGTCTACAACGCCAGCAAGGGCGGCGTGACCACCCTGACCAAGGGACTCGCCCGCTCGTTCGCCGCCAACGGCGTGCGCGTCAACGCGGTAGCTCCCGGCGGCGTCGACACTCCCATGATGAACGAGGGCATGACCCCCGAGGCGCTCGCCTCGTTCCTGTCGATGGTCCCCCTCGGGCGCCTGGCGCAGACGGACGAGCTCGCGGGCGCCGTGGTCTTCCTCGCCTCCGACGCCGCCTCGTTCGTGACCGGCTCGGTCATGAACGTGTCCGGCGGCCAGCTCATGTACTGAGCAGCAGACCCACTAACAAGGAGCACCAATGCAGTTGGACGGATTCACCGATCGAGTAGCGATAGTCACCGGGGGTGCGGGCGGCATCGGCAGGAAGGTCGCCGAGCGCATGCTCGAGCTCGGGGCGAGGGTCGCGGTGACCGATGCTCGCGAATCCGATGTTCCCGACTGCCTGAACGTGCAGATGGATGTCACGGACGAGGCCGACGTGCGCGCGGGGGTAGCCCGCATCGTCGCCGAACTCGGAGCGCCGGCAATACTCGTGCAGGCCGCGGGCATCTTCCGTGTGGAGCCGTTCGAGGAGACCACAGCGGCGAGCTGGAACCTCAGCATCGCCGTGAATCTCACGGGCGCCTTCCATGTCGCCCAGGCGGTGCTGCCCCATATGCGAGAGGCGGGGTATGGCCGGATCGTGGCCCTCGGGTCGAGCGCGGGCATCACGGGCGGCAGCAAATCGACGGCGGCCTACGGGGCATCCAAGGCCGGCGTGATGGCCCTCTCCAAGGCGATCGCCACGGAGTACGCGCCCTACGGCATCACGTCGAACGCCCTCGCACCGAGCCTCATCGAGACAGACATGGTCGCCAACATCGCCGAGCTCATCACACGCGTGCCCGTGGGGCGTCTGGGCCAGCCCACGGAGGTCGCCGACCTCATCGCCTTCCTCTGCTCGGAGCACGCCGGTTTCATCACGGGTGCCGTTGTCGATATCAACGGCGGATTCCTCATCCGCTAGGCCGTCGGAGACTGCGGAATCTTGACATCGCCGACCCGTGCGGCGCTAATATAGAAACGTTTCCAGAAACGTAACTAGGAGTTGGCAATGACGCTCAATCAGCAGGCAGCACCGGTGCTCCCAGACCTGACCATCGTGAAGATCGAGACGGTCGCAGTTCGCGTTCCCCTGGACCGCGTGTACAAGGGCAGCCATTACCGGATGACCCACCGCTCCACGATCATCACGCGAGTGCACACCGCGAGCGGCATCATCGGCGAGGCCTACGCGGGCGACGAGGATGCGGGTCTCGAGGAGATCGACGGCATCATCCACCTCGAGATCGAGCCCCTCCTGATCGGCGAGGACGCCTTCGCGACCGAGCGCTGCTGGGACCTCGCCCGCCCGGCCACCTGGAACATCCTGCGCGACCGCCGACTCGGCCTCGTGGCCACGGCCTGCGTCGACCTCGCCATCTGGGACGCCGTCGGCAAGGCTCTCTCGATGCCGCTCTACAAGCTCTGGGGCGGCTACCGCAACAAGGTGCCGGTCATCACGATCGGCGGCTACTACGCGGAAGACGCGAACATCACCGCCGAGGTCAATGGCCTCGTCGAGGCCGGGTTCGCCGGCATGAAGTTCAAGATCGGCGGGCTCACCCCCGACGAAGACGCGGTGCGCTTCCGCGAGGCACGCAAGGCTGCGGGCGACTCCTTCAAGCTGGCCGTCGACGCGAACCAGGGCTGGACCCCGGCGGAGGCCATCCGGTTCTGCAAGCTCGTCGAGGACCTCGACCTCATGTGGTTCGAGGAGCCCGCCATCTGGCAGAACGACCGCCGCGCGATGCGCGATGTCAGACTCTCTGCGGGAGTCGCCGTGTGCGCCGGTCAGAGCGAGTTCTCCGCTGCCGGATGCCGCGACCTCATGGAGACCGGGTCCGTCGACTACCTCAACTTCGACTCGTCGTGGTCGGGGGGCCCCACCGAATGGCGCAGGGCCGCAGCGATCGCGAGCGTCTACGACGTCAAGATGGCCCACCACGAGGAGCCGCAGGTCTCGGCGCACCTCCTCGCGTCGATCCCCCACGGTACGTTCCTCGAGTACTTCCACCCCCAGCGCGACCCCATCTGGCATAACGTGATCGCCAACCGTCCGGAGCTCAAGGACGGCCACATCACGCTGCCGACAGGGCCGGGCCTCGGCTGGGAGCTCGACCTCGACTACATCGCCAAGTACACGATCGAGTTCACTCACTAGAACGAAAGAAGGAAGCCACAATGACGAGGCATCCCATCATCGACACCCATGTCCACTTCTGGAACATGGCAACTCCCGACGAGGGAATGAAGTGGGTCTGGCTGGAGAAGGAGTTCATCCACCCGATCCTCGGCGACATCGACGGCATGAAGTCGGTCAAGTTCGACATCAACCACGTCTTCGCGGAGTCGCGCTTCGCCGACGTGAGCGGATTCGTGCACGTGCAGGCGGCCCTCGGCTCTGACGACCCGGTGGCGGAGACCCGCTGGCTGACCCGGATGCGCGCCACGGCACCCGTGCCCTTCACCATCGTCGCTCACGCCGACCTCGGCAGCGACGACGCCATGCGCCAGCTCGACGGCCACGCCGAGTCGGAGTACTTCGTGGGAGTGCGCGACTTCGCGTCGGAGCCTATGCTCGCCTCTGGCGAGATCGACCCGGTGTACGAACGATCCCTCGCGGTGCTCTCCGACCGGGGCATCGTCTTCGACCTCGACTGCGAATGGTTCAACATGGCAGCGGCGCTCGAGATGGCGCACCGCCATCCGGACCTGCAGATCGTGCTCGAGCACATCGGCTTCCCGCGCAGTCGCGACGACGCGTACTTCGACTCGTGGAACGCCGCGATCCGCGGCCTCGCCGGGGCGCAGAACGTCACGTGCAAGATCTCCGGACTCGGGATGACCGACCCGCAGTTCACGAAGGAGTCACTGCGACGCTGGGTCGACGGCTGCGTCGAGGCGTTCGGACCCGACCGCTGCGTGCTGGGCTCGAACTGGCCGGTCGACCGGCTCTACTCGAGCTACGACGTGATCATGGACCTGTACCGCGAGTACATCTCGGCGCTCAGCGAGAGCGAGCAGGCCAAGATCCTGTCCGGTAACGCGGCGCGCATCTTCGGGCTGTGACGGCCGAGCGGCTGGTTCGCACGGTCCTGGGAGACGTTCCCGCGTCCGAGCTGGGTATGACGCTCATCCATGAGCACCTGCACATGGACTGCAGCGCGCTTGCCGCGGCGCACGGGTACGTACCGAACCCGGACCCCGGCGAGTTCGACCTGGCGGCTGCTACGGAGTGCCGCTGGAACCCCGGCGCGCATCCGGACAACTACCGGTTCACGCAGCACGAGCCCGTGCTCGACGACCTGCTCGACTACCGCGAGCTCGGCGGCGGGGCCATCGTCGACGCCACCCCGTTCGACCTTGACCGCAATCCGGATGCCCTCGCCCGCCTGTCGCGCGAGAGCGGCCTGCACGTGGTCATGGGCACCGGGTACTACCTCGAGGCCACCCATCGCGCCTTCCTGCCGGCGGGCGACGAGGAGTCGGCAACCTATGACGCGATACTCGCCGACCACGTGGACGGGAGCGGGGGGATCCGGCCGGGGATGATCGGCGAGATCGGAACCTCCGACCCGCCCACCGAGAGCGAGCTGCGCGTCGTGCGCGGCGCCGCGCGGGCGTCGCTCGACACGGGGCTTCCGCTCTCCCTCCACCTGCACCCGTGGGGCGACAACGCCGACCGAGTGCTCTCCGTGGTCGGCGAGACGGGGCTGTCGATCTCCAGCGTGCTGCTCAACCACATGAGCACGGCGGTGGGAGAAGACGACAGGCTTCGGTCGCTCCTGCAGACGGGTGTGCAGTTGTCGTTCGACCTCTTCGGCTTCGACCACTCTCTCTTGGGGCCCGGCCGCTGGCCTCCGAGCGATGACGAGGGAGTCGCGACCATCGCGGCGCTGCAGCGCGAGGGCTTCGGCGCACAGGTGATGATGTCGCAGGATGTCGGCGTGCGCACGCGCCTGCGCCAGTACGGCGGGTGGGGCTACGGGCACATGCTGCGCCACCTCGTGCCGCTACTGGGCTCTCACGGGGTCTCGGAGGAGGGCATCCGACAGCTGTTCGTCGACAACCCCGCGGCGTTCCTCACGCTTCGCGCTCCGAACATCACGAGCGCCTAGAACATCCGAACGCCTAGAACATCACCAGTCCGCCGGTGAAGTTGATAGCCTGCCCGGTCATGTAGGCCGACTCGTCGGACAGCAGGAAGTAGATGGCGCCGGCGCATTCCTCTGCGGACGCCGCGCGCCCCAAGGGCACGCTGCGGGTGCGCTCCTCGGAAAGCTGCTCGACAGTCAGCCCGCGTGCCACAGCGGCCTTCGCGAGCACGGTGTCCTGCATGGGCGTATCGATGATGCCGGGGCAGATCGCGTTGACCCGCACGTTGGCGGGCCCGAACTGGTAGGCGAACGACCGTGTGATGCTCAGCACCGCCGCCTTCGACGACGCGTAGGCCGCAGCCTCGGTGGTTGCCGCAAGCTTGGCGGAACTGGAGCTCAGGTTGACTATCGCGCCCCCGCTGGGCATCGTGCGACCGATGCCCGAGGTGAGGTCCCACACGGCCTCGACGTTGACGGCGTAGATGTCGCGCAGGTCGCGCACCGTGAGCTCGAGGATGGGCTTCAGCCGGATGATCCCCGCCGAGTTCACGAGGGCGTCGACCCCGCGACCCGCCTCGATGACCCCGGCCCTCGCGTCGTCATCGGAGAGGTCGGCGGCAAGCACCCGCATTCCCGCCGCCTCGAGCGGGGCAAGGCCCGCCGGGTCGCGGTCGACGGCGAGCACGTCGTACCCCTCGCGCTGCAGCCGCAACGCCGTCGCGTGGCCTATGCCGCTCGCCGCGCCCGTGACCAGTGCCGTCTTCGTCATGAGTCCTTCTTCCGCTGGAACAGTTCGACGGCATAACCGTCGGGATCGAGCATGTAGATGCTGGTGGCGCCCTCGTTGGGGCCGCTCGTGATGGCGACGACCCCCGCCGAGCGCGAGGTGCCGCCGTGCACTCGCAGTCGCTCGGCCATGCCTGCCACGTCGTCGACGTAGAGGCACACATGACCCGCGCCGTAGTCGTTGGGTCGCGACCGCGCGGAGAGCCGCTCGATCCCCTGGTACTCGAGAAGCTCGACTATCCCGCCGCCCGGAATGGACAGGTACGCGGCCCGGATGGCGCTAAACCCCAGCGCGAGCACGTCGCGCAGGTAGTCGGCATCCAGGAGCCTGTCGAACTGCTGCTCGAGGCCCAGCCCGTCGCGGTAGAACGCCAGCGAGGCATCCATGTCGCGCACGGTGATACCCGCGTGGAAGAACCCGGTAACCCGCGCCACTGCGGCCTCCGCTCGTCATTGAGGGCTGTCATTTGGAATCGTTTCCAACGATAGCGAGCAGATGGCGCACCAGTCAAGGGATGGGGCTAGAGAACCCTCGCGAAGGCGTCGCCGATGCCGCCGGGGAGGCCCGCCGGGTCGCGCGCGAGGGCTGCGAAACGCGAGGCGATGAGCGCGTACCCCTCGGCGGTCGGATGCAGGCCGTCCCACAGCAGCTCCCGGTCGTCGACACCGAACAGCGCGAGACCGTCGCCCAGGTAGAGGTCGGCGTCGTGGGCTTGGCGCCTGCGCACCGCCTCGCGCACGAGCTCGCGCGTGCGCGCGAGCGTGAGGGTTCCGTCGCCCGGCGACACCTCGCGGTGGGTGCCGTAGAACTTGCCGTCCGGGTGCTTCGAGGTCGGCCCCGGCACGTCCTCGATGGCGGGTGCGGCGATCGAGGTGATGACGACGACGGGCACCCCCGGATGCCCCTGCCGCACGATGTCGAGGAACCCGTGCAGCGCCGGCGTGAACGCGCGGTCGCGCATCGAATCGCGATTGACGACGTTGACCCCGAGCTTGAGGGTCACGATGTCCGCGGGCACCGCGGCGATCGTGCGGGCGACGAACGGATCGAGCTGGGCATTGCCGGCGATCGCGAGATTGGTGAGTTCGAGGTCGAGCGCGGTCGCCGCGAGCTGCGGCCACGTGTCGCGCGGCGTCGGTGCCTCGAGGCTGTGGCTTATCGAGCTGCCGTGGTGGAGCCAGCGCGGCCGCGGCGAGACGGGAGCCTGCGCCAGTTCCGCGTCCGACGAGACCTCGTGGATGACCACGGAGGCGCTGTGCGGGAACCACACCACAACCTCGCGGGGGGCATCCGGAGTGCCGAGTTCGAGGTCGACGACCACTGCCGGACCGGGCTCGTCGAGCCTGCTGCGGTCGGCGAGGGTGACGATGCGCGGCCCCTCGCTGACGATGGCGTGATCGACGACTACCCCGTCGACGGTGGCGAGGAATCCGGCGGCGAACAGCGGCTCAGCACCCCGACCCGGCGCCATGCGCGTGACCGTGACCGACAGCCGGATGCGCGTGGCCGCCGTCAGGGCGACGAGCCGCACCCCGAGGGTGTGGGCGCCCCACAGGTCTATCCACTCGTCGGCCTGTTGCACGCGTGTCCAGGCCGGAAGCCGCAGCGGCACGATGCCGCCGACAACCTCCTCGACCTCCGTCGTGCCGCGCAGCAGCCCGGCGATCCGCGCCAACGGAACCTGCAGCAGCTCTCCGCTCATTCCGCGGGGGCCACCGAGGTCTCGCGCACCTCGTACGACGTGGGGAGGGTCACGGAGCGCGGTTCCGCGCCGCGGATCATCTCGAGGGCGAGGGCCGCAGCCTGGCGCCCCATCTCCTCGGCATCGCGCGTGACCACGCTGATGCGCGGGCGCATCACCCGCAGCCACGGCAGGTCGTCGCAGACGACGAGCGAAAGGTCGGAACCGAGGCGCACGCCGAGCTCGGACAGGGCCTCGAGAACACCGATCGTGGTGACGACGCCACCCGCGATGATGGCGGTGGGTCGCTCGCCCTTCGGCAACGCGAGAAGTCTCTCGGTGGTCTCGCGCGCGAACGTTGAGGAGAACGCGCCGGAGGCCATGAGCTCCTCGTCCACGGGCACTCCCGCGGCGG
The DNA here is from genome assembly GCA_965227655.1 of Rhodoglobus sp. GTDB lineage: Bacteria > Actinomycetota > Actinomycetes > Actinomycetales > Microbacteriaceae > Rhodoglobus. The sequence goes on from OZ245765.1 coordinate 731,278, forward strand.
CCAAGCCCTCGGTGTAGCCGCGCATGCGCTCCCGCGTGGGGCGGATGGCCGAACTACCGGTGATCATGGCGATCCTGCGGTGCCCGAGCCGCAGCAGGTCGTCTGTGGCCTCGCGCACGCCCGCCGCGTGGTCGAGCAGGATGCTCGCGACCTTCATCTTGCGCGGATCGCGGTCGATGAGCACGACGGGGCGGTTGAACGAGGCGACAGCCTTGCTCGTGCGCGTGGAGGCCTCGCTGATGGAGGACACGAGGAGGGCATCCACTCGCCGCTGGCGCAGGAGCGAGAGCCTGTCGACCTCGCGCACCGGGTCGCCGCTCGAGTTGGTGACGAGCAGCGTGTAGCCGGCGTCGTTGAGGGCCTCCTCGACGCCGTGGATGATCTCGCCGAAGAACGGGTTGGCGAAGTCGCGCACGACGAAGCCCACGGTGCGGGTGAATCCGCTGCGCAGGCTCTGGGCGCCGGGGTCGGGCGAGTAGCCGAGCTCCGCCGCCGCCGCGAGCACCTTCGCCTTCATGGCGGGGCTCACATCTGGGTGGGAGCTGAGGGCGCGCGAGACGGATGACACTGCGACTCCCGCGAGGTTCGCGACGTCGTGGATGGTGACCGATCGCGGTTCTTCTATTGCCATTGCGCCTGACTTCTCCTGGACCGCCCGTTGTCGAACGCGCTCACCGTCAAGAATGGCCTATTCGAGGTGCCATACCTCGGTGAAACTCAGTTGATCGCCGCGATCGCTCGCCTGGTTGACGATCAGATCCCTGAACCATTCCGACCATTTGCCGTTGTACTCCGACTCCGCGACCTTCGCGAATGCGGTTGCCGCATCCGGATGTGCCTCGACGTAGCCGATCACCTGGGTGCCCCGGCGGAACAGGCTGTAGTTCTTGAGGCCAGACGCTTCGATGACCTCGACGAGCTCGGGCCAGATCTCGTCGTGGCGTCGCTTGTACTCCGCCTCAGCGCCTTCGTACAGCTCGAAAGTAAAACAGACCCGCTCCATTGCGCACCCTCTCGTCACGGCCGTCGGCCACGGTAATGCACAACAGTATGCGGCACTCGGCCCCGATTACGGAATCATTTCCAGAAACCCAACCGATTCCTTGACATCGGTCGCAGGCGGACAATAGCGTCGAATTCTGGAATTGATTCCAGAAATCTGACGGTTCAGAGAGGAACCACTCATGAGCACATCCAGAAGGATCCGGACCCGCGGGGCCCTGGCGGCTGCGAGCCTCGCCACAGCACTGCTGCTGCTGGCCGGATGCTCGGCAGGCACCGCCACGACGGCCGACGAGAATCGCACCCCCGACAGCGGCGACGCGACAGCCGCCCTCACGGCCGCGGTGGCTGCAGCCAACACCGACGACCCCGATGCCGCCGAGTTCGTGGGTGCCACCAGCGGCAGCGGCACGGGCCTCGTGGTCGGCTACATCTCGGCGGGTGAGGCGAGCCCCTTCGTGCACGCGCTCACCGTCGGCGTGCAGGAGCAGGCCGAGAAGGCCGGCGTCGACCTCCGGTTCTGCGATGCGCAGTTCGACGCCGCCAAGGCGCTGCAATGCGCCAACGACCTCTCGACGCAGGGCATCACCGGGCTCTTCAACATGCAGGTCGACGCGGCGTCGGCGCCCGCGATCTGCGCGGTCAACGATGTTCCGACGATCGCGTTGGCGATCCACCAGAAGCCGTGCGAACTGTCGTTCGTGGGCGCGGAGGATGAGCGCGCCGGATACCTCGCCGGCGTCGCCATGGGCGCCTACGTCGACGCACGGTTCGGCTGCGACATCGACAAGATCTTCTCTCTCGAAGACGTCAACTCCGGCGAGACGAACACCAAGCGCGTCTCCGGCTGGACAACGGGCTACCAGAGCATGTGCGGCGACGCCATCGAGTTCGTGCACATCGACACGGCGGGGCTCATCGACGAGTCGCAGAAGGCCATGACGGATGCCCTCACCACCGCTCCCGACTCGCACCGCGTCGTCGTCTTCACCATCGACGACAACGCCGCCCTCGGCGCACTCGCCGCGGCGTCGGCACTTGGGCGCAAGGGCGACCTGTTCGTCGCGAGCCAGGGTGGGGATGCGAGCGGCCACTGCGAGATCCGGTCCAACCCCCAGTGGGTGGCCGATGTGGGCTACTTCCCGGAGCGCTACGGCGAGATCGCGATCCCCGCGATGATCTCCCTGCTGGACGGCAAAGACATCAACCCCGACCTGCATGTTCAGCACTCGGTCTTCAACAGCACGAACATCGATGAGTTCTACGCTGGGGATAGCTGCTGACGACGACGACAACAGCCGAAACACCTAACGATTGCCCTTGCGCTATTGACAACCCGAAGGCCTAGGGGCTTATATTCTTGATTACTGGAAAGGGTTCCAGAATCAGTTCAGAGAGGAACGATTCATGCGCGCTATACGGAATAGTGGGGGACTCGGCGTACTCGTCGCAGCCGCCGCCATCACCGTGCTGGGATTGACTGGCTGTTCCACGGGAAGCACTGGCGGGACCGACGGAGGCGAAGCAGCAGGCGATGGCGCCGGCCTCAAGATCGGCTACATCTCGCTCGGCGACTCCGTGCCGTTCGTCAAGCTCGTCTCGGACAGCATCAAGAAAGAGGTCGAGGCGTCAGGCGCCCAGTTCCTCTTCTGCGACTCGCAGCTCGACGCCGCCAAGGCGCTCGCCTGCGCGCAGACCTTCAAGACCCAGGGAGTCGATGGCATCATCAACTTCCAGGTCGACGAGAAGGCTGCGGAGTCCATCTGCGCCGCCGGCCCCGACGTTCCCGTCGTTGCCGTCGACATCCACCAGCGTCCCTGCGAGAAGGTCTTCGTCGGCGCCGACAACAAGACCGCCGGGCAGATCGCCGGTGAGGCGCTCGGCAACTACTTCAAGGACAAGTTCAACTGCGAGTACGATGCCTTCGTGTCGATGGAGCAGCCGGCCGCGGGCCAGGTGAACCTCGACCGCACGGGCGGTGCAGTCGAGGGCTTCGAGTCGGTCTGTGGGGCCATCCCCGCTGACAAGAAGCGCAGCGTCGACGGCGGTGGAACCATCGACGGTGGTCTCACCTCGTTCGGTGACACGCTCACGGCGCTCACGGGCGCATCCCGTATCGCGGTTGTCAGCCTCAACGACGACATGCTCCTCGGCTCGTTTGCCGCGGCAGACGCGCAGGGTCGTTCCGAGCAGGTCTACGGCGTGGCGCAGGGTGCAGACCCGAGCTCGTTCGACGACATCAAGAACAACCCCAACTGGATCGGTGACACCGCGTACTTCCCGGAGAAGTACGGCGAGCTCGCCGTGCCGTCGATCATCGCGCTGATCAAGGGTGAGAGCGTGCCGGAGAACGTCTTCACCAAGCACGTCTTCATCAACGCGGATAACTTCGCCGAGTACTACGGATAAGTCCGGATGTCGCAGCTGACCCTGGCACTACGCGACATCAGTAAGTCGTTCGGCGGCGTTGAGGTTCTCCACCAGGTGAACCTCAGCGCCGTCGGCGGCGAAGTTCTCGCCCTCCTGGGCGAGAACGGCGCTGGCAAATCGACACTGGTGAAAATACTCGCGGGAGACTACATCCCCGACGGCGGAGACGTCGTCGTCGACGGCGTACCCGCACCCGGCCTGAACCCTCGCACCGCGCGCAAGCTCGGCATCCGGATGATCCATCAGGAGTTCCAGGATGCCGGTGCCCTCACGGTCGCCGAGAACATCAGCCTCGGCCGCTGGCCGACCGCTGGCGGGCTCATCTCGTGGCGACAACTGCGCCGCCGCGCTGACGACGTACTCGGGCAGATGGGGGTCGATATCGACCCCGGCGCCCTGGTGAGCTCCCTCAGGGTCGGAGAGCGCCAGGTCGTCGAAATCGCCAGGGCACTGGCCGACGACGCCAAGCTCCTCATCCTCGACGAGCCCACCGCAGCGCTCTCGCAGCAGGAGGTGGACCGCCTCTTCGAGTGGGTGCGCCGCCTGCGCGACCGCGGGGTGTGCATCGTCTACATCACCCACCGCCTCGACGAGGTATTCGAACTCGCCGATCGCGTGCAGGTGCTGCGCAACGGCACTGTCGCCCTCACCGCGCCCACCTCGGAGGTCACCCGTCGCCAGCTCGTCGAGGCGATGGTGGGCCGCGACATCGGCGAGGTCTCCCGTCCCGTCGGCGCCGGTGCTGGCGCCGACGGCGATCCCATGATCACCATCGATGACCTGCACGTCGACGACCAGGTGGCTGGGCTCTCGCTCACCGTGCGCAAGGGCGAGGTCGTGTGCCTCTACGGCAAGCTCGGCAGCGGCACCACGCAGGTCGCCGAGGTGTGCTTCGGAATCCGCAAGCCCACGGGCGGCACGCTCGACATTGCGGGCACCACGGGCTTCCCCACCTCGCCCACCGCGGCGATCCGGCGTGGCGTGGGATACCTCCCGCCCGACCGCAAGCGCGAGGGCGCCTTCATGAGCCGCTCCGTGGTCGAGAACCTGGCCGCGGCGTCGTGGAACAAACTCGCCCTCGGCAGGCTCGTCGTCACGGCGGGCATGGAGAGGGCTGCATACGGCAGGTGGGCCTCGAAGCTCGGCATCAAGTCGGCGGATCCGGCCAACCAGCAGATCTCGCAACTCTCCGGAGGCAACCAGCAGAAGGTCATGCTCGCGCGCTGGCTCGAACGCACGTCGAACCCGCTCGTGCTCGTCGAGCCCACGCGGGGCGTCGACGTGGGTGCTCGCCAGGAGATCTACGCGGCCATCCGTGCTCTCGCAGCGGAGGGGCAGGCGGTACTCGTCGTCACCTCCGACTACGAGGAGGCAGTACAGCTCTCCGATCGGGTAGTCGTCATGCAGCGCGGCCAGCAGGTCGCAGAATTCGGCGGTAACGACGTGACCGCCCAGAACCTAACCATTGCAGCAGGAGGCTGACGTGACAGTTCCACTCGACACCGCTATCGAGCCGGTGGCAGACCGCAAGCCCACCCGTACCCGACGCCGGATACCCGACACCGCGGTACTCGCGGCGGTGCTGCTCGCTCTCGCGATCTTCTTCGCCACGCAATCGCAGTTCTACCTGACGCCGAACAACCTGCTCAACATCCTCGTGAGCGCCTCCGTCATCGGCATCATCGCGGCCCCCGGCACGCTGCTGCTCGTGGCCGGACAGTTCGACCTCTCGGTCGGCTCCGGCGCGGCGTTCATCGGCGTCGTCATGGCGTGGGCGACGGCGCAGTGGGGAGTTCCGACCGGTGTGCTCTTGGCCATCGTCGCGGGCCTGCTGATCGGCATAGTGAACGGATTCGCCGTCACCGTGCTCGGCATCAACGCGCTCATCACGACGCTCGCGACGCTCGCGATCCTGCGGGGTCTCGGGCAGGTGCTCGCGGGCGGCCAGACCCTGCTGCTACCGGGGTTCAACGACCTCGGCAACGCCCGGCCGTTCCTCAACATCCCCGTACCCGTGCTCGTCTTCGTCGCTGTCGTGATCATCACGGCGCTCGTGATGAAGTTCACGGTGTTCGGCCGCTCGATGTACGCCATCGGTGCAAACCCGGTCGCGGCCCGGCTCGCGGGCATCCGCACCCAGACGGCGATCTTCGGCGGGTTCCTGCTGTCGGGGGCCGCGGTCGTCATCGGCGGGCTCATCCTCGTCTCTCAGCTCGGCGCGGCGTCTCCCAACGCGGCATCCGGTCTCGAGCTCTCCGTGGTCACCGCAGTGATCCTCGGCGGCGCGAGCCTCGCCGGCGGGCGCGGCACGATCGTCGGGACGCTCCTCGGTGTGCTCATCCTGGGCACGCTCAACAACGGCCTGACCCTCATGAACATCAACTCGTTCTGGCAGGACGTCGCGCGCGGCGTTCTGCTGCTGGCGGCCGTCGGGTTCGACCAGCTCCGACTGCGCCTCACTGGCGACAAGTAAAGGACATCCGATGACCATTCGAGTCGGAGTGATCGGTGCAGGCAGCTGGACCGTGGCATCCCACCTACCGAACCTCGCCAAGCACGCTGACGTCGAGTTCGTCGGCGTCTCGCGCAAGGGGCCGGAGCTGCTGGAGAAGATCAAGAACGAGTACGGATTCGCGGTGGCCTCCGAGGACTACCGCGACGTGCTCGCCGAGGGAGTCGACGTCGCGGTAGTCGCGAGCCCCTCGGGGCTGCACTTCGAGCACGCCATGGCCGCCCTCGAGTCTGGTGCGCACGTGATGTGCGAGAAGCCGGTGACCATCGACCCGAAGGACGCGTGGACGCTCGCGACGCGCGCGGAGGAGCTCGGCAAGGCGTTCGTCGTCTCGTTCGGCTGGAACTACCGCCCCATGGTGCAGAAGGCCAAGGCGATGATGGATGCTGGCGGCATCGGCACCCTCGAACACATGACCGTGCACATGTCGTCGGCGACGCGCGAACTGCTGTCGAACACCGGCTCCTACCCGGGAGCTGCTCCCGAGGCGGTTCCGGAGCAGCGAACGTGGACCGACCCGAGACTGTCGGGCGGCGGATACGGGCAGGCCCAGCTCACCCATGCGCTCGGGCTCGCGTTCTGGCTCACGGGAGCGCGCGCATCCGGCGGCTTCGCCACCATGGCGTCCCCGCTCGGCGCGCCCGTCGAGCTCCACGACGCGATCGTCTTCAACTACGACGGCGGCGGCGTGGGCGTGCTCTCGGGCGGATCCGCCCACCTCGGTGTCAACGGCAACAAGCACGCGCTCGAAGTCCGTGCCATCGGCAGCGAGGGGCAGTTGCTCGTCGACGTCGAGCGCGAGGCCGTGTGGCTGTTCCGCGACGGCGTGGAGACCAAGGTCGAGCTCGTCGACGGCGAGGGCGCGTACGACTGCGTCGGGCCCATCGATGCCGTGCTGAGCGCAGCGCGCGGGGAGGCGTTCATCAACCAGTCCCCCGCCGAACTCGGCGCGCGCGTGGTCGAGGCGCTCGACATCGCCTACCGCAGTGCCGCGTCCGGAAACTTCGAGCGTCGCGCAGGATAGAGCCATGACCGCGCGACTGATTCGCTCGCACCTGTACGTTCCCGCCGACCAGCCGCACATGCTCGAGCGCGCGGAGGGCCGCGGCGCGGACGCCGTCATCGTCGATCTCGAGGATGCTGTGGCGCCCGCGCGCAAAGACGCCGCGCTCGAGGCGGTGACCGCGTTCGCCGCGACCGATAGTGAGGCTGGCGAGCGGTGGGTTCGCGTGAACTCAGGCGAACGGGGGCTGCGTGAGATCGCGACACTCGGTGGCATGGGCATCGACGGATTCTGGCTGCCCAAAGCCGAACCGGGCCACTGGTTCGACTCCGCGGTGGCGGCCATCACGGCCGCGGGAGCACGCGTGGGCATCCTCATCGAAAGCGCACGCGGACTGGTCGGCATGCCGCAGCTCACGGAGGTCCCGGCCGACTCGCTCGCCCAACTGGGCGAGGTCGATCTGCGGGCCGACCTGCGCATCAGGGACTCTTCAGAGGAAGCCATGGTGCCCTACCGTGCGAGGATCGTCATGGAGACGGCGATCCGCGGGCTCGCCCCTGCCGTCGGTCCCGTCGACACCGACTACACCGACCTCGCGGCGTTCCGGGCGTCCACGATGCTCCTGCGCAACCGGGGATTCGCGTCGCGGGCGTGCATCCACCCCGCCCAGGTCGCCATCGCCAACGAGGTATTCACTCCAGACGAGGCGGAGATCGACGAGGCGCGGCGCGTCATCGCGGCGTTCGACGAGAGCGTCGCGAACGGGCACGGCGCGTTCTCGGTCGACGGCACCATGGGCGACCTCGCGACCGTGCGCTGGGCGCGCACCCTCGTGGAGAGCCACGGATGACCGCCTCACCGCCCTTCGCGGAAGACCTCGAGCCCGGCGTCCCGCTCGACCCTGCGCCAGACATCACCGTCGACGAGGGAATCGCCGCACAGTACCTCGCCGTGAGCGGCGACCAACTCCGACCCGCACTCAGCTCGCCACTCTCGCATGCGCTCACGGGCCGCGCTGAACGCCTCGCCAACCCGAATCTCGTCATCGCCCTGTCGATCGGGCAGTCGACGGTGGCCACCGGCAGGGTCATCGCGAACCTCCGCTACGACAACCTGGCCCTCCTGCGGCAGCTGCATGTCGGCGAGACCCTGCGCACTGTCGTGACGCCGCTCGCCGCGTCGTGGACGAGCTCGGGCACCGGGCGCGCCAAAGTGCTTCTCGATATGGCCGTCTCGACGGCGGAGGGCGAGCAGGTAGCCCACTACCAGCGGCTCGCGCTCCTGCCCGTGGCGGATCCGGATCGGCTCGTCCCGAGCGCGCTGCCCGCGGCGGCAGCCGCTGTCGAGTTGGGCGACTTCGCGCGTCTCGTGCCACCGGGGTGGGGGCATCCGGCCGGGCACATCTCGCGGGAGCTAGCCGAGGGGGTGACCTGGACCGACCCGCTCGCTGACACCGTGTCGTCGGCGCGCGAGCTCGTGCGGCTGACGCAGAACCGCGCGGCGGCGCATCGGGATGCCCGCGTCGGCAGCAACGGCAGGCGACTGGTCTTCGGCGGCCACACCGTGGCACTCGCGCAGGCCTCGCTGTCACGCCTCACGCCAGACCTCCTCACGGTGCTCGCGTGGCGCAGCTGCGACCACCTCGCGCCCGTCTTCGAAGACGACCTTCTGAGTGTCGAGGTCACCGTCGACGCCGTACTGCCGAATGCGGGCTTCCGGCTCGCGGATGTGACGGTGCGCACGTTCGCGCATCGCGAGGGGGCCGATCCGGTCGCCGTTCTCGAGTGGCACCCCGTGCTGCTGCTCACCGGAGGTGCAGCATGACCAACCCCGTGACCCTTCTGGCGGGCATCCGCGTCATCTCGCTCGAGCAGTACATCGGGGCGCCGTACTGCACCTCGATCCTCGCGGACGCGGGCGCCGAGGTCATCAAGATCGAGCTGCCCGGAGTCGGCGACCCCCGCCGGTCGTACGACCCGCGCCGCACCGACGCCGACGGCACGCTGAGCGGCGGCTTCGCCTCCTACAACCGGGGCAAGAAGTCCGTGGAGCTCGACCTCACTACCGAGGAGGGGCGCGAGCGCCTCGACGAGCTGCTCGCGGGCGCCGACGTACTCGTGTCGAACCTGCGACCGGGCTCGCTCGCCAAGTACGGGCTCGGGCGGGATGAGGCGGCCGCGCGCTTCCCGACCCTCGTCGTGTGCGAGATCTCGGGCTTCGGCCAGACCGGCCAGTACGCGGCCTGGCCCGCCTTCGACTCGGTGATCCAGGCGATGAGCGGCCTCAGCAGCCTGCTCGGGGCCACGCCCGACTCGCCGCCCGGTCTCGCTCCCATGGCGACCATGGACATCCTGGGCGGCGTGTACGCGGCTGTCGGGATTCTCGCCGCGCTCGTCGCCCGGCAGGCAACAGGCAGGGGCACCCATGTCGACGCGTCGATGTACGACATCGGTGCGGCGTTCCTCGAGCGCCCGCTGACCCTCCACGAGTTCACGGGCGACGTTCCCTCGCGCGGCGCGGACAGGTTCAGCCCCGTGGGCAGCTTCCGCGCGGGAGACGGCGGATGGGTCTCGATGGTGATCCCCACCGACGAGATGTGGCGCCGATGCTGCGTGGCCATCGGCCGCGAGGATCTCACCGCCTCCCCCGAGCTCGACACGGTACTGAAGCGCGCACAGCACATGGACGACCTCGTGATCCCCGCCCTCGAGGCGTGGGCAGCGACGCTCACGCGCTCGGAGGCCGCCAGGATGCTGCGCGAAGCCGGGCAGCCCGCGGGAGTCGTGCAGACCATCGCCGAGGTGCGCGACGACCCGCATCTCGCGGAGCGCGGACTCTTCCAGGTGCTCGACGACCCGAGGGCCGTGCACGAGGATGGCACCCCGTTCCTGCTCCCCCGCCTGCCCCTGCTCTTCGACGGCGTGGGGGCCGTTCCGGGGCCCATCCCGGCGCTCGGCCAGAACAACGGTGACGACTTCGACCGAGAGGACACGCCATGACCGAACGCCGCGTGGGCGTCATCCATCCGTACTGGAGCTTCTGGGAGTCAGCGGTCGAGGGCGACTTCGCCGCCGACCGCCGTGCCCTGGGCGCCGTCGCGACAGCGACCCTCGAGGCCGGTGGCGCGACGGTGAGCTGGGAGGCGACCGTGCAGCCCGGCGACGACATCGCGGCCCTCACGGCAACCCTCGACAGCGACATCGACGCCCTCGTGGTCGTCTCCACCATGGCAGCCTCCCCCGGAGCCGTGGTCGAGCTCCTCGCCGCGTTCGAGCGCACACCGCTCGTGATCTGGGCAGCACACCGAGGCCTCGCGGTCGACGAGAACCTGAGCCATACGGGTATCACCCTGCGCGGCGGCACGGTCGGCAGCCCCATGATCGGCGCGGCCCTCACCCGGCAGGGCAGGGCCTACGACCTCGTCGCGGGGGAGATCACCGACGGGTCGGCCATCGGCGACGCCGTGCGACGCGCGGCAGCCGCCGGGGCCGTGCGGCGCTCCCGCCTCGCCGTGGTGGGCTCGACGATTCCGGGGTACGAGTGGGCGCGCATCCCGGATGCCCGCCTCGCGTCGATCGGAATCGAGGTGGTCCCGAGCACCGCCGGGGAGCTCGCGGCTCGCATCCGCACGGTGACCCCCGAGGCCGTGACCGCGGCACGCACGAGCCTCGACGGCTTCAGCGTCGACGCCGATGTGGAGCCCGCAGCCCTCGACACCGCCCTGCGCTACTCGGTGGCGCTCGAGTCGCTCGTCGACGACGGGCGGCTCTCGGCCGGCACGCTCAACTGCCACGTCGCCGAGCTGAGGCTCGACCCGTCCCTCGGGTCGGCACCGTGCTTCGCGCTCGGCCGCTCGACCTCGCGCGGAGTGCCGTGGACGTGCACGGGAGACGTCGCGACGTCCCTCGCGATGCTCCTCGTCTCCTCCCTCGGCGCCCCCACGCTGTACCACGAGATCGAGGCGCTCGACGAGGTGTCGCACGAGGCGATCCTCGCCAACTCGGGCGAGCACGACTCGCGCTTCGGCAGCTCGACGGCGAGGCGCATCATCAACAACCCGTGGTTCCCGCGCGAGCACGCGACGGCGTCGGCGCTCTTCTCCCTCGCCGCGGGTCCCGCGAGCCTCGTGGGGGTGGCCTCGGGTGCGGATGGCTCGCTCACCGTCGTCGTCGCCGAGGGCCGGTTCACGGAGCGCACGGCTCCCGACTCCGGCACCCTCAATGCCGCGTTCGAGTTCGCGTCGGGGCCGATAGCCGAGGCCTGGCAGCGCTGGGGCTCGGCGGGCGTCGGGCACCACTCGTGCGCGACCGACCGGCACGTCGCCGACGACCTCGAGGTGATCTGCCGCCACCTCGGCATCGGCCTCCTGCGTGTCTAGCCGCTAGTTGATGGCGAGGATGTCGACGACGAAGACGAGGGTCTCCCCCGCGAGACTCGCGGTGTTGGACTCGCTCGCCTCGCCGTAGGCGAGCGACGCGGGCACGACGGCGAGGATCTGCGATCCGACGGTCTGGCCGGTGAGCGCCTGGGCGAATCCGGGGACCACCTCGGAAAGCTGGAACGTGGTCGGTCCGGTGCCCCAGCTCTGATCGAATACCTCACCGGTCGACCACGCGACGCCGAGGTACTGGACGGTAACGGTGTCGGCAGCGGTGACCGCGGCACCGTCGCCCTTCTTGAGAACCGCGACCTGCAGGGTCGTGGGAGCTGCGGTGCCCGGAAGGGTGATCGTGGGCGTGCCGTCGTCGGCGAGCACCACCGTCGGCATCCCCGCGACGGCGGGCTGGTCGATCCCGTCCGCGCGGTCGGGCACGAGGGCCAGGATGTCCATCACGAAGACCAGGGAGTCATTGCCGCCGATACTCAGGTCTTCGTAGCCTTCGGTGCCGAAGGCGTCACCGGGCGCCACGACCGAGACGACGCGCGAGCCCACGGTCTCGCATCCGATCGTCTTGGCGATGCCCGCCAGCACGGCGTTGACGCTCGCGGTGAAGCTCACGCTCTCGCCGTCGGTGAAGCCGTAGCTGTCGATCTTCGCGCCCGTGGTGCCGTTGTAGAGCGCGTACGCGACGGTGGCCGTGCCTCCGGCCGGGATCTCGTCGCCCGTGCCCGTGATGACCGTCGTGCGCTCTGTGGTCTCCACGCTCAGGCCCGCATCGAAGCCGACACTCGGCTCCGCCCCGAGGTCTCCCGTCACATCGACGGCGTCGGAGGCGGATCCGGACGGGACGGCGCAGACGTCTGTCGACGCCTCGGCCGTGGAGGTGTCGGCGTCCGTGGAGGTCGCTGCCGTGCATCCGGCGAGCGCGACGAGCAGTGCTGCGGCGGACAGAGCGGGGAGGAGTCTGCGAAGGGGCACCCGACAACGGTAGGGGTCAAGCCTGTGGATCAGCTATCGGAGCGCTGGAACTCCGCGTACAGGCTCGCGACAGCTTCGCGGAAAGCGACGGTGTGGCGCTCGACGTCGTCGGCCGAGGTCTCGGGGCACATGAGCGCCATGTTGTGGAACGGCGTCATGAGAATGCCACGGTTGAGGGCGTGCAGGTGCAGGTACTGCTGCAGCTCGAAGTCGTCGGCGGCGGCCGCCTCAGCCCCATCGTGCGGCGCCGTCGGGCGGAAGCTGTACTCGGCGCGCGCCCCGAGCTGGGTGACCTGCCACGGCACGTCGAACTCGTCGAGCGCGGCCTGCACACCCGCGGTCCACTCGGTGCAGCGGGCGATCATGTGCTCGAACGCCGCGGGCGTGAGTACCTCCCCGAGGGTCGCCCGGATGCCCGCGAGCGAGACCGCGTTGCCGGCGAGTGTGCCGCCCACTCCCCCGACATCGATGTCCTCGAGTTCGAGGCTGTCGCGCACGGCGAGGGCGAACTCGCGCGTCATCCCGTACGCCCCGGCCGGGATGCCCCCGCCGATGCTCTTGCCGAGCACCACGGCGTCGGGGTGCAGGTCGAGGGTCTCCGTCATGCCGCCGGGTCCCGCGCTGAAGGTGTGCGTCTCGTCGATGATGAGGATCGCGCCATACCTCGTGCACAGCTCACGCACGGCCTCGTGGTAGCCCGCATCCGGCAGCACGATCCCGATGTTGGTGAGCGCGGGCTCGATGAGAACGGCGGCGATGTCGCCCGCAGACAGCGCGAACTCGAGCGCCGGGATGTCGTTGAACTGCACGACGGCCGTGGTCTGCTCGAGCGGCACGGGCGGGCCGATGTTGCCGCGGCGGCTCACCACGTCACCGTCGTCGTCGAGAGTGGCATAGGCCTCGTCGACCGTACCGTGGTAGCTGTGGTCGTGCACGAGGATGCGCGGGCGGCCGGTCACCTGCCGCGCGTATCGGATGAGGCTGCGGTTGGCATCCGTCGCCGACAGTGAGAACTGCCACACCGGCACGCGGAACCTGCTCGCGAGCGCCTCGGCAGCGGCCGCCGCATCCTCCGTCGGGAGCATGAATGTGGACCCGCGGGCGAGCTGCTTCGTGATCGCGAGCACCGACGCCGGCGGCGCGTGCCCGCACATCGCCCCCGTGTCGCCGAGGCACAGGTCGACGTGATCGATGCCGTCGACACACTCGAAATGCGCGCCGGATGCCGCACTCACGTACACCGGCCAGGGTCCCGGCCACTTCGCCATCCACAGCATGGGAACCCCGTCGGGCATGTGCTCGGCGGCTCGCACCCACTGCTGCTCCGAGAGCGGACGGGCCGCGCGGAACACCGCGAGCTCGCTCTCCCAGAGCGCGGCAAGCCGCTCGCGATCGTCGTACATGTGGGTCAGCCGAGCTTCGCGAGCCGCTTGCGCCGCGCCGCCGAGGTGGTCTGCGCGACGATGACGATCACGAGGGCGAGCAGGAACACCGCGGACGCCACGACGTTCGCCTCCGCGGGCACGCCGCGCGCGGCCGCCGTGTAGACGAAGATCGGGAACGTCTCTACGCCGCCGTTGTTGAAGCGCGTGATGATGAAGTCGTCGAAGCTCAGCGCGAACGAGAGCAGCGCCGCCGCGATGATGCCGGGCAGCAGCAGGGGGAAGGTGATCTTCCAGAACACCTGCGCGGGCGAGCCGTAGAGGTCGCGCCCGGCTTCCTCGAGGGCCGGGTCGAGGCTTGCGACGCGCGCCTTGACCGTCACGACCACGAAGCTCAGACAGAACAGCGCGTGCGCGATGACGATGGTCACGAAGCCCTTGGGTACGCCCGCGGAGAGGAACTGCGCGGCGAGGCCCGCACCGAGCACGACCTCGGGGGTGGCCATCGGAAGGAACAGCAGGAGGCTGATCGCCGAGCGGGCGCGGAACTTGTAGCGCGCGAGGGCGATGGCCATGAGCGTCCCGAGCGCCGTAGCGATGAGTGTCGCGACCACGGCCACCGAGATGCTCGTCGCGAATGCCGCACACACGCCCTGGGCATCGCAGACATTCAGCCACTTGTCGAAGGTGAAGCCCACCCACTGCACGTTTGACTTCGTGGAGTCGTTGAACGAGAACACGAACGTGTAGGCGATGGGGGTGAGCAGGAAGATGAGAGCGAGGGCGCTGTAGATGGGGAGTGCGAACTTGCCGAACGACAGCTTCACAGCAGGTCCTCCGTTCCGCTTCGCTTCACGTAGACACCGACGATCAAGAGGATGATCGCCATGAGGATCACCGAGAGCGCCGCCGCCGCGGGGTAGTTGAGCAGCCCGAGGAAGTTCGTCTCGATGACGTTTCCGACCATCTGCGTCTGCGCCGAACCCAAGAAGCTCGCGCTCGCATTGATGTAGTCGCCGGAGGCGGGAATGAAGGTCAGGAGTGTCCCGGAGACAATACCGGGCATCGACAGCGGCACCGTGACCTTCCAGAACGTCGTCGCGGGCCCCGCGTACAGGTCGGAGCCGGCCTCCAGGTACCGCGTATCGAGGCGTTCGAGGGTCGTGTACAGCGGCAGCGTCATGAACGGGATGAAGTTGTACGTGAGTCCGAAGATCACCGAGAAGGCCGTGCCCGTGAGGTGCCCGTCGCTCGGGATGATCGACAGCGCTTTGAGGGCCTCGACGAGCGGCGTCTCATCCGACATGAGTGCCTTCCACGCGAGGGTGCGCAGCAGGAACGAGATGAAGAACGGTGCGATCACCAGCGTGAGCATGAGCGCCTGGATGAGTGGCCAGCGCCTCGCCTTGACGCCGATGAAGTACGCGAGCGGGTAGCTGATGACGAGGGCGAAGAAGGTCGCGGCGAGCGCGTAGCCGAAGGCGCGCAGGAAATGCGGCCAGTACTGGCCGACGACTATCGCGTAGTTCTCGATCTTGAACGCCTGCTGGAACTGCCCGACGTCGCCGAACTCCACGGGCGTCTGCAGCGACGTCATGATGAGCGAGACGAACGGCGTGAGGAAGAACAGGGCGAGGTAAGCCAGGCCCGGCAGGAGCAGCACGAGCGCGACCCAGCTGCGGCGGCGCGGGGCCTGTTCGACGGGGCCGGATGACGACCCGAAGGCGGCGAATGCCATCCCTAGGCCTCCTCGATCTCCGCGAGCAGCTCGTGCCTGGTCTGCATGGCGATCGTTGCCGTATCGGTGTCCGAGGAGAACTTGGGGCTGTGCTCGGGCTCGTCGACGAGGCCGAAGCCGTGGTCGACCGTCCACGCGACCCAGGCCTCGGCTCCGACGTTCACGACGGGACCGAACACCATGTTCTGGGCGAAGACCGTGATGAGTCCGAGGCCGGGGACGGCGATCTGGTACTGCGTGCTCACGCCGCTGAAAGAGACATCCGTCACGCGGCCGGGGCCGAGCACGTTGGTGCCCGCGGCGGGCTTCGGTGCGCTCGTGTGCAGGATGAGCTTCTCGGGTCGCACGCCAATCGTGACCTCGCCCGTGTGGCGCTGGGCGCGCTCCTTCGGAACCTCGATCTTCACGCCCGCGATGTCGACGACTATCGACTCGCCCTTCGACGCCGTGATCGGCCCCGTGAAGAGGTTCGACTGGCCGAGGAAGTTGGCGACGAACGCCGTGCGCGGCAGCTCGTACAGCTCCTCGGGCGCACCCATCTGCTCGATCTGGCCCTTGTTCATGACCGCGACGGTGTCGGCCATGGTCATGGCCTCCTCCTGGTCGTGGGTGACGTGGAGGAAGGTCAGGCCGACATCCGTCTGAATCGATTTGAGCTCGAGCTGCATCTGGCGGCGTAGCTTGAGGTCGAGGGCGCCGAGCGGCTCGTCGAGCAGGAGCAGGGCCGGGCGGTTCACGACGGCGCGGGCGAGGGCAACGCGCTGCTGCTGGCCACCCGAGAGTTGCGCGGGGCGGCGAGCGGCGAGGTGATCGAGCTCGACGAGGCGCAGGGCCTCGTGGGCTTTGCCGAGGGCATCCGCGATGCCGCGGCGGCGCAGTCCGAACGCCACGTTCTCGAGCACCGTCATGTGGGGGAAGAGCGCGTAGCTCTGGAACACCGTGTTCACCGGGCGTTTGAACGACTTGACGTCGGTGACGTCCTTGCCGCCGATGAGGATGCGACCGGATGTCGGCTGCTCAAGTCCCGCGACGAGCCGCAGGGTCGTCGTCTTGCCGCAGCCCGAGGGGCCGAGCAGCGCGAAGAACGAGCCAGCGGGTATCCGCAGGTCCAGGTCGTCAATGGCGGTGAAGCCGGGGAAACGCTTGTGGATGCCGACGAGTTCGAGATCGGCGCCGGCCTCGGCGAACCCACTCGCCATCAGGCGCCCAGCTTGACGCGCTGGAACTCGGCGTTGAAGGCCTGGTCGTCAGCGGAGTCGAGGGTGCGGAAGATGTGCGCGTTGCCGAGGGTCTCCTCGTTGGGGAAGATCAGCTGGTTGTCGGCGATATCGGGGAACTTGTCCGCCGCAACCTCCTGCGCACCGACGACGGGGGTGATGTAGTTCACCCACGCGGCAACCTCCGCGGCGACCTCGGGCTCGTAGTAGTAGTTCATGAGCGCCTCGGCGTTAGCCTTGCGCGGCGAGCCCATCGGGACCACGAACGTGTCGCCCCACAGGGTTCCGCCCGAGCTCGGCAGCGCGAACTTGAACTTCTCGTAGCCGGCCTCGAGGTTGGCGGCGGTGATGTCGCCCGACCACACGATGCCCGCGATGGCGTTGCCGCTCGCGAAGTCCTCGAGGTACTCGTTGCCCTTGATGCCGAGGATCTGCCCGCTCGTGACGTGCTTCTCGAGAACCTCGATCGCGGCCGCGTACTCGTCAGTTCCCCAGTCGGCGCTCGAGATGTCCACACCCTGGCTGAGCAGGATGAGCCCCATGGTGTCGCGCATTTCGCTGAGCACCGTGACCTTGCCCTTGAGCGCGGGGGCCCAGAGGTCGTCGAGCGATTCGAGGCCGTCGGGCAGGGCATCCGTGTCCCAGGCGATGCCGGCGAAGCCGTTCTGCCACGGCAGCGACTTGGCACGGCCGGGGTCGAAATCGGGGTTGAGCAGCGCCGGAGCAAGATTCTTCTTGTTCGGGATGTTCGCGGCGTCGAGGTCCTGCACGTAGCCGAACCGGATGAGGCGGGCCACCATCCACTCGGTGAGGCAGAACGTGTCGGAGCCCGTGGCCTGCCCTAGGGCGAGCTGGTCCTTGATGGTGCCGTAGTACGTGTTGTTGTCGTCGATCTCGACCTTGTACTCGACCTTGATGCCCGTGGAGTCCTCGAAGGCCACGAGGGTCGGGTAGTTGCCGGCGTCATCCTCGTCGATGTAGGCGGGCCAGTTTCCCCACGTCAGGGTCTTGTCGGTTGCGGAGACGTCCTCCGCGGGCTCGGGCGCTCCTGCACCCGCCGGAGCGCACGCGGCGAGGGCGAGAGCCCCTGCGCCGATGCCGGCACCCTGCAGCAGGTGGCGCCTGCTGAGCTGCGTGCGACGGGCGTGGGCGACCAGTTCGGCAATGATCGGATCCTGCGGCATCGGTCTCGTCATGAGGGCAACTCCTTCACGTGGCGGGGGTTCGCGCGTTTCTCGATACTGGCACACGACTTCCGGCGGGCGCAGCCTCCAAGGGGCAAAGGGTGGCGTTCGTAACAAGAATTTCACGAAATCAGCAGCAGAACGCGGGAATCTTGTGCGGAATCCGAACCACCTCGCCGCTACGCTGGGGCCATGAGAGTGGCTGTTCCGAAAGAGATCAAGAACAACGAGTTCCGCGTCGCGATCACGCCGGCAGGCGTCCACGACCTCGTCGCCCACGGGCACGACGTGCTGATCGAGACGGGCGCGGGCCTCGGCTCGTCCATCACCGACGAGGCGTACGTCGCCGCGGGCGCGACGATAGCCCCGGATGCCGGGACGGTCTGGTCGTCGGCGGAACTCCTGCTCAAGGTGAAAGAACCCATCGCCTCCGAGTACGGCTACTTCCGCAGCGACCTGCTGCTCTTCACCTACCTGCACCTCGCAGCGGAGCCCGAGCTCACTCGCGCGCTCACGGATGCCTCGGTCACCGCGATCGCGTACGAGACGGTGCAGTTGCCCACGCGCGCGCTGCCGCTGCTCGCCCCCATGAGCGAGGTCGCCGGGCGCTTGGCACCCATCGTCGGGGCCAACGCGATGCTCAAGCCGAACGGCGGACCGGGACTGCTCGTCCCCGGCGTTCCCGGAACCCACCCGGCTCACGTCGTGGTGCTCGGCGGCGGTGTCGCGGGCACGAGCGCCGTCTCGGTGGCCGTGGGACTCGGTGCCGACGTGACGGTTCTCGACACGAACATCCAGCGCCTGCGGGAGCTCGACGCCCTGTACGCGGGCCGCATCAAGACGATCGCCTCGAACGGCTTCGAGATCGAGCGGGCGCTGCTGACGGCTGATCTCGTCATCGGCTCGGTGCTCGTGCCGGGAGCGAAAGCTCCCAAGCTCGTGAGCAACGACCTCGTCTCGCGCATGAAGCCGGGAAGTGTGCTCGTCGACATCGCTGTAGACCAGGGCGGCTGCTTCGCCGACACCCGGCCGACCACGCACGCCGACCCCACGTTCACCGTTCACAACTCGCTCTTCTACTGCGTGGCGAACATGCCCGGTGCCGTGCCGAACACCTCCACCTACGCGCTCACCAACGCGACGATGCCGTACGTGCGCGCCCTCGCGAACCTCGGCTGGAAGGGCGCGCTGCGCTCGGATGCAGCGCTCGCCCTCGGACTCAACACGCACGCGGGCAGCGTCGTCAACGGCCCGGTCGCCGCCGCGCACGGCCTCGCCCACACGGAACTCGCGGAGGCGCTCGCGTAGCTGTGCTGCGTCTCTGGACCGGGAGCCTCTAGACAAACCGCACACGCGCCATCGTCCCGTCGGGCTCGAGCCGCCACGCTGCACCCCGCAGCCCTGTGAGCGGCGGTGGCAGGTCGCGCGATCGCGTGAGCGCCCGCACGTCGGCG
Organism: Rhodoglobus sp.; assembly: GCA_965227655.1. Lineage (GTDB taxonomy): Bacteria > Actinomycetota > Actinomycetes > Actinomycetales > Microbacteriaceae > Rhodoglobus. The sequence goes on from OZ245765.1 coordinate 750,559, forward strand.
AGCGAACATGCGTCGAACACCACGTCGGCGACCTGACGCATCGCGGCGAGCGCACCCCAGCGCGACTGCCACTCCTCGACATCGCCCACGACCACCGCCGCACCGGGCTGCGACTCGGCGAGCGACTGTGCGCCCGGTAGTCGCTCGAGCAGGTGGCGGCCTCGCGTGGTGACCACGGCGAGTGGTCGGCCGGAGTCGAGGTCGTCGAGCCGCGCCGCCGCGGCACGCACAGCGAGCACGGGAGCCTTCGCGACCTGCACGCGGTGCGCCCGCCACACGCCGCCACCGGGAGGCAGCGCCGGCAGGAACTGCGCCCCCTCCCCGCCGGCGAGCACCCAGTCATGCTTGGACGCGTGCCGTAGCAGGAGACGGCCCGGAACGAGTGCCACGAGGGGCTGCAGGTCGGCGGTGAGGCGCCGTGCGGAGAGCACGAGCTGGGCCGGCCCGTCGCGCAGCACCCCGCACAACCTGTCGATGAGCGCGGATCGGTACTCCGGAGGGAACCGCGCGAGCAGCGAGTCCGCGTCGTCGATGGCGATCACCCCGGCGAGCTCACCCATGAGCATGTCCCACGCCGAGGGCACGTCGATGGGCACCTGCACGGCTCCGGGGGCGAGGGCCGCGAGGGCGGTCGACAGTCCGCTGCGAGCAGCACCGAGCACGAGCAGGTGGCCGTCGCGAGCTGGGGTCCAGGTGGCGAGGCCGCGCCGCTGCTCCTCGGGGATATCGAGGAGCCCGAAGCCTCCGGATGCCTCGGCCGGCGTGACCACGTCGGGCAGCGGCTCGCACCAGGGCCGCCGGGGCGGGGGACTGTGCGCCCAGCGGGACGCCACACTCTCCACCTCCGCCGCACTCGTGAGCGCGAACTGGACGACGCGCGGCGCAGAGTCCGGTGGCACGAGGACGCCGCGGCCCCTCGCTCGCGCCGGAAGGGTGGCCGCGGCATCCGTGCCGACCACCGAAACGCTGTCTGCACGGTTGTTCACGCGCAGCGACAGACGCAGGTCGGCGTTGGCCAGCAGCGCGTCGCGCACCACGCCCGCGGGGCGCTGGGTGCAGAGCACCAGATGCACGCCCAGCGACCGGCCGCGCGCTGCGATGTCGGAGAAGAGGGCGTGGAGGTCGGGATGCTCGGCGAGCATGGCGGCGAATTCGTCGACGACGATCACCAGGCGTGGGAGGCCCCGGAGTTCGGCGATGTCCCGCGCACCGGCCTCGGCCAGCGCCCGCTCGCGGTAGCGGAGTTCGGCCCGCAGGCTCGCGAGGGCCCGTGCCGCGCGCTCGTCGTCGAGGTCGGTGATGATGCCGACGGTGTGCGGCAGTCGGTCGAGCGCAGCGAAGGCGGCCCCGCCCTTGAAATCGACGAGCAGCACCGTCAGCTGCTCGGGCGAGGCCACGGCCGCCATCGCGACGACCCACGTGACGAGGAACTCGCTCTTGCCGCTTCCGGTCGTGCCGCCCACCACGGCGTGCGGGCCCTGGGCCACCAGGTCGAGCGTGACCGGACCGTGCGCGTCGAGCCCCACCGTGCACGCGAGGCCCGCGCCGGGCTCGCCCAGCGAGTCGGGCTCGCCCAGCAGATTGGGCTCGCCCAGCAGATCGGCGAGGGGCACGATGTCGGGGAGCCCCGCCGTCGCCGAGACGATACCCTCGCGTGCGGCGTCTGCGGAGAGTTCCGCCGCCCACACCCTCGCGCTCTCCGCGGTAGCGGCTGTGAGACGGACGGGCCCTCGGAAGGCGCGATCCGGATGCTGCACGATGGCCGCCCCCTCCGGGCTCACCCCCACCACGATGCGGCACTCCCCCGGCAGCTCGACCTGTGTTCGGGCAGTGGCGACGGCTACGGTGCACGCGTGCTCGCCCCGCTCGAAGAATTCGGCGATGAGGCCTGCGCGCGGTGCGCGCTCCACCGCGTGCGGGAGCGCGGTGACCCACTGCTCGGTACCCGCGCACGCGTGCGTGGCCGGGGAGAGTGCCCACGCGAGTCGGATGACCAGCGCGCGGGCCATCGCCGCGACAAGCACTTCGGGACCGAACAGACCGATGCCGAGCGACGCGTCGACCACGACGGGAGCGCCCCCGAGCAGTGCCGCGCGACGGGAGAGCTGCTCGTTCTCCCCCTCGACGACAACGGAGCTCGCCACAGAACCGTTGCCCAGCGCGACGGGCACCGCTGGCCCCACCACCGTCCACCGCCACGGGTCGGAGCCTGCGCGGTCGAGGATCTCCACCAAGCCGGGCGTGCGCTCGGCGAGTCCGGCCCGCTCGTCCTCGTGAGCGGCGTCGATGGCGGCCTGTGCCGCGACGACCTCGCGATCGAAGCGCTCCCGCTCGCGGCGCCGTGCGCGGCGGGAGCCCAGGCGGGAATCGGCCAGACCCGCGACGGCGGTCACCGGACCGAGAACGGCGAAGAGAAGCGAGTATGGCGAGTTCGTGACGAGCCACAGCACCACCGCGACGACGAGCGGGGCGATGCTCGCCACTATCGGGAAGCGGAACGGCGGTGGGGGCTGCACCGCACGGGGTGCCACGATTCTGGCCATCCCGCAATCAGATCCGATGGCGGCCTGCGGGCAACGCGAGAGGACCGGATCTGTGCAGAGACCGGCCGTGGAGAGACCAGCCGGGGAGGGGTCAGCTCACGATGAAGAACTGCTCGCCGATCTCGACACGCGCTCCGCGACCGACCCTGTAGCGCTTGCCCGCGTCGCAGCGGCGCGGCTCGGTGTCGGGCTCGCGCACGACCGTGCCGTTGCCGGAGTACCTGTCGCTCACCCAGAACGACGTGCCATCTTGGCCGAACTCGAGGTGCGTCTTCGAGACAGAGCGGCCCGGATCCACTATCGCGACGAGGGTGTCGAAATACTCGCCGGGCTCGGCGACGGGGTTGCGGCCGATGAGGCCGGTACCCGAGACGCTCACCGACTCCCCCGTGCTGAACTGCAGCACGAAGCGGTCGCCACGAGGTCCGCGGGGCACGAGCCGGGTCTCCGAGACGTCGGCGATCTCCGCGAAGGCTGCGGCGGGGGCATCCGGTGCGGGGATTGCGGCGTCCGGATGCACCGGCTCGGGCTCGTGGTGATGGACCACCACGGGCTCGGTGGAGCGCGGGAGTCCCCACGGGAACGGGTCGAGCACGTTCGTGTCGCTCGGGCGGGGGCGCGCGCTCTCGCGCTGGCGGACGAAGCCGCACTCGGGGCAGAAGATGTCGGACGGCGCGAGCGGGGCACCGCACTGGGCGCACCGCTCGGTGGGTGCCGCGAGAACGGGCTCGGGCGGCTCGAGCGCGGAGACAGGCTGGAGTATGAGCGGCTCGGATTCGGCGACAGGCTCCACGACGGGCTCCACGACGGGCTCGGGCACCTGCTCGGCAACAGCGACCGGCTCCGGTACAAGCTCAGGCTCCGGGTCCGGCTGTGGCTCCGCTACGAGCTCAGGCTCAGGTGCAGGCTCAGGCTCAGGCTCAGGCTCAGGTGCAGGTACGGCCTCGACGGCGGGTGCCGCAGCGGGCTGTACGGCGTCGGGCTCCGTGAGCGGCTCGGGCGTGACCCCGGTATCGGCAGCGGCCCTTGCCGCGCCCGCCTTCGGCCTGCGACCACCCTTGGTGTTGACCGGACGCCCGCACTCGCCACAGAACATGGCGCCCGCGGGGAGCTCGGTACCGCAGTAGAAACAGGTCACGGGCCGGTCTTTCTCTCTCTGAAGAGCCTGCTGACACTATAACCGCCGAGGGAACGCAACGAGATTCGCGCGCGCAGCCGCTGCCACCGGGTGAGACCCGTATCGAGCGACGCCTGAAGTTCGTCGACGGCGCGCCACACGCTGTCGGCGTCGGACTCCTGCGGGTCATCCGGAGCGAAGATCGCTCGATCGGCCACCGCAGCAAGCACCTGCGACTGCGTGCCGCCCGCGATCGACGCCACCTCGCTGCGGGTGGCGGATGCCGCGGGGCTCAGTCCGTGGTCGACCACGGAGTCCTCGAACTCCTGCCAGCCCCCGCTAATGCGCTGCAGCACATCGGGCGAGCGCCGTCGGAGACGACGCCGGCGGATCTTGGCGGCGATCACGAGCACGAAGGGCGCGAGGATGATCGCCAGGACGAGCAGTGCGATCCCGAGTCCCTTCGCGACGGCGAGGAGCACCTGCAGCACGGGGTTGAGGTCGGGCGGAAGCTCCTGCTGGCTCTCGGGAGTGGTCTGGCGGTCGATGTTGTCGTTCTCGACCACGGGCGGCGGCACGATCGTCTGCGGGCGCGCGACCTGCGCGTTGTCCTCCGGGATCTCCTCGGGGATGTCGCGCACCTCGGGCGTCGGATCGATGGTGACCCAGCCGTACTGCGCCGTGTTGACCTCGATCCAGGCGGACACGTCGCCGCCCGTCACCGAGTTGGTGGACGGCGCGAATCCGACGACGACGCGTGACGGGAACCCGAGGTCGTCGGCCATGAGGGCCGCGGCGACCGCGTACTGCTCGGCATCGCCGATCATGCGCGGCGAGGTGACGAGTTCGGCGATGCGATCGGCGGCGTGGCCGGAGCGGCTCGCGGGCTCGTCCGTGCCGCCGTGGCTGATGTAGCCGTCCGTGGCGAGACCCGCGAGCATCGCGGCGAGTCGGCGACCGGGCGTGTCGATGCCCGACGTGTACTCGTCGAGCTTGCCGGTGAGCTCATCCGGAACGTTGCGCGGTGCGGGCACGGTCGCCGTGCCGGGCTCAAGCGAGGCGAGCTGCGCGACGGTCGGCTGGTCCGGCGCCACGGCGGTGAGCGTGTATGTGTCGCCCGCTGCGAGACCGCGCACCACCGCCGCGGTGCCCGAGGCGTCGTTGTAGTAGAACGAGTCACGCAGGGCCGAGGCATCCGCGCCCCCGAACGTGACCGACTCGAGCTTGCCGACCGTGGGAAGCCACACGCCCGCGTAGTCGCGGACGGTGACCTCTACGGACACGTCGTCACCCGAGACGCTGGACTGGTCGACCGTCGATGGCACCCGCGTGAACGAGCCCGAGAGGCTCGAGACGGTGTCGCTGCCGACGGCGTAGACGACGCCGTCGTACGTGTCGAGCGTGGCGAGGCGCAGCCGTCCGCCGGTGGGCAGGCCGTTCACCGTGAACAGCACATCGTCGAGCTTGGCGGGCTTCCAATAGCTGCGGAATCCGGAAAGCGGGCTCACGTAGTCGCGCGGGTCGAAGGGCTGCTCGATACTCGTGCGCAGCACCACGCGGTCGGCCGCGGGCGGCACGGCGCCCGCAGCCGCGACTGCCGACGTGGAGGCGATAGCGAGGATGATGGCGGCGCTCAGCACGGTTCGCAGGCCCGAGAAGCCGCTCTCGACAGCCGCGGGAGCGTCGGCAGACTGTGCGGCGAGGCGTCGGATCGAGGCGCGCCGCCGGTACCAGCGGAACCACACGAGCCAGAACAGCACGGCCACGAGCAGGGCGATCGGGATGGCGCGCGTGAAGTCCGGGAACCGCGGGCCGAACGCCGTAGCCACGATGAAGAGCACGATGGGCGCCAACACGCCGAGCTCGCCATACGCGGCGCGCAACGCGACGGTGAGCCCTACGACGGTGGTGACGAAGACGAGGACGAGCGCGGGGACGAGAAGTGCCTGGTAGTCGCCGACGGGCAGCGAGATCGTGAGCAGCTGCTTCCAGCCGAGCGCAACACCCGTGACGAGGTCGAGGAAGCCGCCGATCGTGGGCAGCACCCCGAACTGCGTCTTGCCGGGTACGGCGAGCGGCACGCCGATCGCAAGGAAGGCCGCGATGGTCGTGAGGAGGACGGTGAGCGAGCTCCACCGGAACTCCGCCCCCACTATGGCTATGGCGGATCCGACGACCAGAGCGACCACGACGAGCACGATGAGCGCGGGGCTGCGGTAGATCGGCCACAGCGCCGTCGCGGCGATGATCGTGGTGAGCCACAGCATGAGCGTGTTGACGACAGTGAACTGCAGGGTCGTCGTGCGGCGGCGCGGGCGCGAGCGCAACGGGGTGCTCATACTGCCGCCGATCGGGCGAGCGACTTCTGCAGGTCTTCGAGGAAGCCGATGGTGAGCACGCTGAGACCCGCGACACGGCGCAGTCCCGGCGGTCGGTCGGGGTCGCACACGACGGCGACCACCTCGACGTCGGCGGGAAACTTGGTCGACGCGGCGCGGAGCTCTTGGGGGGTCGCGCCCGAGCCGCACACGAGGAACGCCACGGAGATACCCGCGGCCTGCTCACCCGTGACGCGCGCGACATCCGTGATCGGCAGCGCGGTCTCGACACGCTCCACGAGCGACAGGTCGTCCAGCAGGCGAGCGCGCGTGAGCGTCGACAGGAGCTTGACCGCGAAGACTTTGCGCTTGGCGAACTGCGGAGTCACCTCGCTCGCGACGACGGTGACCGTGCGGGCATCCCGGATGGCCCGTGCCCCCAGCGACCCCGCAACGCTCACGGCCATCTCGAACTCGTCGTCGGTCGAGTAGTCGCTGGCCGCGAGACTCAGGGCGATTACGAGGTGCGAGCGCCGCGTCTCTTCGAACTGGCGGACCATGAGGGTGCCGGTGCGCGCCGTCGACTTCCAGTGGATGTAGCGGCGCTCGTCCCCCGGCGTGTACTCGCGCAGCGCGTGGAACGAGACGTCGTTGTTCGACAGGTCGCGCGTGGGGTTTCCCTCGAGGTCGCGGATGAAGCCCGTGCTCATGCTGGGGATCGAGATGGTGCGCGGATGCACGAACACCTCGGCCACGTCGGTCCACACGAGTTCGCGCCGCACGATCCCGATGGGGTCGGCGCGCACCGTGCGCACAGGGCCGACGGGCACGACACCGCGACGCAGCGTGGGGATGGAGAACTCGTGCGTGAACGTGGCACCGCGCGCGAGCCCCGGCAGGGCGGCCTCCGCGAGCCCAGGCCCTACGGGAACCTCGACGGTCACCCCGAACGTGCGGCGACGCCCCGGATTGCTCACGCGCACCTCGCCCCGTGCCCGCTCCCCCGCGACGACGCGGCTGTGCGGCACGCTCAGGTCGATGGAGATCGCGCTGCGCCCGACGAGGTAGATGAAGGCGATGATGATGAGCGCGACAAGGGCGAACCCCACCACGACGAGCTCGATCCACCCGATGAGGTAGCCCGTGACGAGAGTGACCGGAATCGCGACGAGGATCGACCATCCGAGGGGTGTGATGACCCCGGCGAGTCGCCCGAAGATGCGGGCCAGGAATCCGCGGGCGGCCGCGAAGAAGCGCACGGTCGCGATGACCGCGTCGGCGAGGAATCCCGTGCGGTCACCGACGATGCGCGTGCGCGCGTTAGTGAGCCCCTGGGTGCCCGTCGTCGTGATGTGAGAGTCGATGCGCACACCGGCCACCGCCTGCGCGGCGCCGGGCTGCGCGGGTTTCTTCTTCGTCTTCTGTGCTGCCCCGGCGTCCGTCACACGGCTTGCCGTTCGCTCGGCGGCGGGGTCTCTATGAGGATCTGGCTCATGATGCTCGGAGCCGTAACGCCGTCGAACTCCGCCTCGGCGTCGATGACGAGACGGTGGGCGAGCACGGGCTCGGCGAGCGCCTTGACGTCGTCCGGGATGACGTAGTGCCTGCCGCTCGCGGCCGCGAGGGTCTTGGCCGTGCGCACGAGCGCGAGGGCGCCGCGCACGCTCGCTCCGAGACGGACCTCCGTCGCCGTGCGCGTGCCCTCGACGATGCGGCTCACATAGTCGTTGATGGTCGGGTCGACGTGCACGGTGCGTGCGAGTTGCGCCATCTCGACGACGACGTCGGCGGTCACGATGGGCGGCACGACGGTCTCGTGCGCCTTCACACCAGCACCCTCGAGGATGCGCACCGTGGACGAGTGGTCCGGATACCCGATCGACGCCTTCATCAGGAACCTGTCGAGCTGCGCCTCGGGAAGGCGGTAGGTGCCCGCCTGCTCGATGGGGTTCTGGGTGGCGATGACCATGAACGGCGCACCCACGGGGTGACTCACGCCGTCGACCGTGACGTGCGCCTCCTCCATGACCTCGAGGAGCGCCGACTGCGTCTTGGGGCTCGCCCGGTTGATCTCATCCGCCAGCACGATGTTCGCGAAGATCGGTCCCGGGTGGAACTCGAACTCGGAACCGGCCTGGTTGAAGATGCTCACACCCGTGATGTCGCCCGGAAGCAGGTCGGGGGTGAACTGGATGCGGCTGCTCGTGCCCGCGACACTCTGCGCCATGGCGCGAGCGAACGACGTCTTGCCCGTGCCGGGGTAGTCCTCGAGCAGCAGGTGGCCGTCGCTCAGGAGCGCCGTGAATCCCAACCGGATCACGAAGGTCTTGCCCAGGAGCACCTGGTCGACGTTGGCGACGAGCCGGTTGAAGATGTCGGAGAACCAGGTGGCCTGCTCGGGTGTCATGGTCATAGGGAGTCCCTCGGGTTTGATTCGATCACAGTTGGCTTCCGCGGTAGGTGATGTCGTACGTTGTGCCGTTCGCGCCGACCCTAATGGTCAGGTAGGCGTCTCCGAGCAATCCGGCATCGGCGTGGCACTGGGTTACTCCCGCGGCGGGGGCGAAACTTCCCCCGGCGGCAGCGCCGCACGCGTACTCCACGGAGGTGTATCCGGAGCCCGACGGCAGTCCGAGCCACGTGAACGTGCCGCTGTTGGGCGAGAGCGCGTTGCCGTCGTTGACGAAGGCGAGGCCGGAGAGGCGCGGATCGACGGGCACGCCGAGCGACTGCGGGGCCGACGCCACGGTCTGGCACACGGCGACGCCGTCGTAGGTGCGGCACGCGCGCGCCGTGATCGATACGGCCTGGCCGTACTGGGTGGCGTCTGCCGCGAGGAAGCCGTTGAGCGTCACGGGCCCGTACTCGCTACCGCCGTTGAGACGGTAGTAGATGGAGTCAGCGCTGCCGAGCGATGATCCGCCCGCCGTACCGCCGGTGAACACGAAGTCGTAGAACGCCCCGTTGGCGGACGGGCCCGCCACCGCGATGTTCGTGATGACGGGAGGCGGTGTGTGAGCAACCACTCCCGAGCTGATCGTGCAGCCCTGCCCGTTGTAGGCGAACACCACGAGGGTGTAGGTGGCATTGGCGGAGAGTCCCGTGAACACCGCGGAGGTGCCCGTTCCCGCCGAGATGATCGACGCCCCGTTCGCGGAGATCACGCCGCTCGGCGAACAGGTCGGGACCGCCCCCGTGTACGCAGCGGCCGTGTACGCCGTGATGGCGCGCCCGTTGCTGCTGAAAGCCTGGTCCCAGCCGAGGGCCACCGACGTGTCGCTCTGCACCGTGGCGCTCGGCGAGGCGACGGCGATCGGCGGGCCCGCGGGAACCCCGGATGCCGGCTCGCTCGTGTTCCACACCGACAGCGCCGTGAGCGCCGCATTCCGCGCACTGACCGTGTAGGTGACGGCAACACCGTTGTCGAACGACCAGCCGAGGCTCGCGGTGTTGACCGAGCACGTGCCGCCGCTGCACACGGAGGGGCTCACATCGCCCGAGAAACCGCCGACGGCCAGATGGTACCTGTCGACCGCTGAACCGCCCGAGGGGGTCGCGACCTCGTTCCAGTTGATGAGCAGGCCGTGGTCGAGCGGCGCGGACGAGAGCACGCTGGGGGCCGGCGGGATGATGTCCGACCAGACCTTCTCACCCAGCACCACGGGATCGGAGTCGCCGATCGAGTTGGTCGCGATGACCGTGACCGTCACGCCGTTGGCGGGTCCGTTGCCCGGCGTCGGGATCGTGCACGTGGTGCCCGTGCAGTTCGTCGTGTCGACGACCGTGCTGCCCTGAGTCGTCGTGACCTTGTAGTTGGTGATGGGCGAGTTGTTGAACGAGCCCGCGTTCCAGCGCATGGTGATCTGCCGGTCGGAGAATCCGCTCGGGGCGAGGTTCGCGATCGGGTCAGGACGGTCCTGTACGGAGATCGTGATGCTGCCCCACACGTAGCGCGACGGGTCGTTCGTCGCATCCGCCACTTGGTATTGCAGCGCGACATCGACGGGCGCCGCGGTGCTTGCCACCGAGACGGAGAGCTTGCTGTTGTCCGCGCTCGGCACGATGTCGATACCCGCGGGAACCGCTGCGCCGTCGAGCCCGCGGATGTTGAGCACCTTCAGCGGCTTGCCGGGGAACGGGTTGGTCGCCTGGTCGTTGAGGAGCACATCCACACTCGTCGTTCCACCGCGTGGCGCCACAGCGGTGTCGGCGGCGGGGATCAGCAGCGGCTTGGTCGAGGGCACGACGTGCAGTTCGATACGCCCCGCACCGCCCACGCTCAGGTCGTCCTTCACGCCGACGGTGATGTTGGTGACAGAGCCCTTCACCGCGTCCTCCTTGGCGCGCAGCGTCAGCATGTTGCCGTTGAGGGCGTACTCGAAGCCCTCCGGCAGGGGCGCGAGCACGGAGTAGACGAGCTCATTGAGGTCGTCGGGGTAGGGGTAGGTGGTGAGCTTGAGGAGGTCGATCTCCTTCTCCTGGCCCGGCTCGAATTCGATGACCGCGCCGCCGAAGTCGGGCGGCTGGTTGTCGCGCGCGCTCACCGTGATGGGCAGCACGATGATCGCCGTGCGGCCCTGCGGATCGGTGGCCGACCTGCCGTCCGTGACCTCGAACGAGATGGATGCGGGCCCGAAGTACTTGTCCGCGGACGTGTACACGAGCGTGTCGTTGTCGACGACGAGGTTGTCGCCGTTCGCGTGGGTGGCCTGCACCGTGCTCGAATCGGTGAGGCTCACCTGCTTGCCGCCGACCGCGATCACGTAGTCGTTGATGTCGATGACGAGTTGGTCTTCGCTGTTGACGCGAAGAGCGGGTGCCCGCCGATCGAGCTGGGGCAGCGCGTCGTCGAAGCCCGGAACGCGGATGAACGCGTACGTGAACACCGTCGGGTCTTCCGGGTGGGTGACCTTGAAGGGGATGATCTGGCTGCGGTTGCCGATCGTCACCTCGATCTTCTTGTCGCTCGTGACGCGTGCCGCGGCGCCGTAGCCGGGGTAGACGGAGAGCCCGAGGCTGCGGGCATCCCCGTCGGCGAAGAAGACGTTGGCGAGCACGTCGACGGTCACGCGCTGCTGGTCGAGCACGTCGGAGAGCGTGAGCACGCTGTCTTTCGCGACGGGGTACGAGAGGGGGGCATCCGCGTCGACGGTCACCCTGATGAAGTTCTGGCTGATACCGCCGCGCTCGTTCTCGATCTGATAGATCACGCCGTAGGTGCCCTCGGCGCGCGGGGGCGTGATGTCGACGACATCCGTTCCGACGATCTTGGCCTTGGTGACGTCGTCGTTAGGCACCGCCGACACGATGGTGAGCGGGCTGCCGTCGGGGTCGGAGTCGTTCGCGAGGGCCTGTACGGAGACCGTGAAGCCCGGACGCACCGTCACCTCGTCCACGATCGCCACAGGGTTGCGCGCCCCGTCGAGACGCGGGCTGATGCCCACGCGCACCGTGCCCGTGGCGCGCGCACCGAGCGAGTCGATGACCGTGTACGTGAAGGTGTCCGTTCCCGCCGAGTAGTCGCCGGCCTGGTAGACGATCGTGTCGGACTCGACCTGCACGACGGCGCCCTTCTCGGGGTTCGTCGCCTGGCCGAGCAGCTGCACCGAGTCGCCGTCGGGGTCGATGCCATTCAGCGGGATACGCACGCGCACGGTCTCGCCGGCGATGACCCGCGCGGTCACCGTGTTGGGCACGGGCGCGTTGTTCGTGGCGGGGTCGGCCTCGCGCACGGCGATTTTCACGAGCGCGGTCGCGGCCTGGCCGTCGGGGCCCGTCACCGTGTAGGCGGCGGTGAAGTTGCCCGTCTTGTCGGGGGCGAGGTAGCGCAGCACGCGCCCGGACGCGAAGAGCAGACCCGAGCCCTCCGGCAGCTCCTGGTCGAGCTTGGGCTGCAGTGTGAGATCGAGACCGTCCGGATGCTCGTCGTTGTCGAGCACGGGAATGTCGATGGCCTCCCCCACGCGCACAGTGATGCTGTCATCGTTGGCGATGGGTGCCTGCACGCGGTCGGGCGTGGGGATCTCCACGACCGTGATGACGCCCTGGGCCTCGGCAAGCCCGTTGGTGATGCGGTAATTGAAGGTCACGGGCCCGTCGTCGAGCGGCCCCGTGAGACTCACGCGCACGACGCGCTGATCGAGTACCTCCGCCCGCACGTGCGAGTTCGCGGCGAGGTTCGACACCTCGGTGACGAGGAGCACTCCGCCCGCCGGGTCGACGTCGGTGCCCGCGACATCGATGCGCTCGTTGCGCAGTGTCTTCACGAACACGGTCTTGGGCACGGTGATGGGCTTGGTGTTCGGGTCGGGCGGGGCCGCGACATCGACTCGCACGAGGCCCGTGACCGTCTGCGTGCCATCCGTCACCACGTACTCCAGGTAGTGACTGCGGATTTCCTCGCTCTGGAACTTGAACGTGCCCGTCTCGTAGCTCGGGGTGATGGTCACGTCCGACTTCGCCGGCACGCTGTTGAGCCGCACGGTGCCCGTGCCCCCGCGAACGTGGTCGAGCGGCGAGATGGTGAGCTCCTGACCGGAGTAGGCGAGCACGACGAAGGGGTCGGCGACGATGGGCACGTCACCCGCGGCCTTGACCGTCACGGAGAGGCTCCCCGAGCTCTCGGCAGTGCCGTCGGAGACGACGAGGCTGACGATCTTCAGGTCGCTGCCCGTTCCCGAGTCCGAGTAGACGACGGCGCCGCCGGGCTTGTACGACACGGTGTCCGGTTCGGAGACGGAGGCGCTCGTGAGGTAGAACGCGTCGCCGTCGGGGTCCACCCAGTCGCCGAGCACCTCGCTCGTCACGCGCCCGCCGGTCTGCACGGTCGCCTTGGTGGAGCGCACCTGCACGGGCGGCGAATTCTCCGCGGGAGTGCGGATGGTGACGACCACCGTCGCTGACGCGCTGCCGCCGCGGCCATCGGTGATCGTGTACGTGAAGCTCACGCTGCCGGTCGCGGCGCCCGAGAGCGTGAGCTGGATCTGCTGGCGCTCGTTGATGAGGTCGAGGTGGCCGACGTTCTCGTCGATCGCGCTCACGTCGCTCACGACGAGCACGTCGCCGTTGGGGTCGAAATCGTTGAGGAGCACGGGCAGCACGGTGGCGCGGCCCGGCCGGGCGCCGAAAGCGTCGTTGACGGCGACGGGCGGCTCCTGCACCTTCTCGACCTCGGGCGGAACGTCCTCGTCGTTCTGCTGCTCCTGCGGCGGCACATCGTCCTTGACGATGAGGTCGTCCCAGTTGTCGATGGGCTCGCCATTGCGTTGCACAGCCCAGGTCTGGCCCGAACGCCGGTCATTGAGCACGGCGCGATCGCCGTTGCTCACGAAACTCAGCCGCGCGGTGCCCGACATGTCGGCGAGCGCGAGGGTCGCCCCCGCGCCGCCGTCGGTCGCGCAGCGTCGCCAGCTGTCGCCGTTGGTCCAGGCCGCGAACTCGCAACCCGCGAGCACGAGCGGGCGTGCGGCGGTGCCGGACTCCCCGTCGACGAGGGCGACTGCCGCGGCACCGCTGAGGGGGATGCTGATGAGTCCCGCGCTGTAGGAGACGAGCACGCGGTCGCCGTCGGACGAGGCCCACTGGAGCACGGCGCCGGTCCCGCCGCCGATGAGAGGAGCGAGCTCGACGGTGCGGCCCGCGAGGTAGAGCGTGTCGCTGTCGGAGTCGAGGACCGCCCAGCGGCCTGCCACCGACGAGATGGTGAGGTCGCCGCCATCCGGGATCGCCACCGACTCGGTGCCGGATACGGCGTCCGACACGGCCGCGTCGACCCGCAGCACCTGACCGGTGGAGGGCGAGTAGGCGAAGAGCAGCCCTGCCGGGTCCACGGAGACCACCGATCCTGCACCGAGGCTCAGGGTCGAGTCAGACTCGGCGTCGAAGTTGGCGAAGTCATTCCACGGCACTATCCACAGCTTGCCGGTTCCGGCCTCGAAGATGATGACGTTCGTGCCCGCGAGGAACACCTCGGGCTGGGCGGGCGGCAGCGGCACGCTGTCTGTCGTGGTGGAGGTCGCGGGGTCGACGATGTCGACCTTGTTGCCCGTGCGGTCGAAGAGCAGCACGACCTCGCCCGACTGCAGCACGTCGACGTCGCTTCCCGTGGTCGCCACGACGGTGTTGAGCTCGAGCACCTCTGTGTTCGCGCGGCCGATCGCCTGCTGCTGGCTGTTGGCAACCCAGACCGCACCGTCGCCCAGGTCGACCTTCTGCGCCGTGTACCCGGTGGAGACGATCGCCACCGTCGCCACGAGCGCGGCGATGACCACCCCGCTCGCGGCGCTGGCCACGAGCGAAAGGTGACCGGTGAGCCACTTCCTAAACACGACTGCCCATCACCGGGGAACGTCCGCGCACTTCTCGCTGCTGGGCGCACCAGTCTTGCCGTCGCGGTTGACCGTCACTGTAAGGCACACGCGATCGCCGGGCTGCGCGTCGACGGTGAATTCGGGGCTGCGCTGGATGCTCGACTCCCCCGTGTTCGTGCCGATCTGGTACGAGTCCGTGGCGTCGATGCCCGGGTCCGCCCACGAGAAGGTCACGGTGCCGTCGCTGATCGTGGACTGGACATCGGTGACGGTCGGGATGTCGGTGCTCGTGGCCCTGATGAGCACGAGGGTTGCCGTCGTCCCGAGAGCGAGGACGAGCACGGCGGCAGCGACGAGGGCCCACGCGAAGGCCCGGATGCTCCGGCTCGCCCCCACGGGCGCGGCGTTCGACTTGCTGCCGGTCTCGCGCACGATGGTCCCCACGGCGCTGTACGGGCCCTCGGGCTCCCCGCGGCGACGACGACGACGCTGGGCCACCGACGAGACGGCGTCGTGGCCGCCCTTGATGCGGGTGCGATCCTCGAGGTTCGACGTGGTGGTGAGGGCCCAGTCATCCATGATGACCTCGATGGCGGTCTGCGGAACACCGATCTCCGACTCGACGGCCTGCAGCTCGCGCACGAGCTCGAGAACACTCTCGTGCCTGTTCTCGGGCTTGCGCGACATCGCCTTGGCCAGCGCACGCTCGAGGCTGGCGGGAACATCCGATCGCCCGATGGAGCTGGGCTTGGCCCGATTGATGCGAGAGATGAGGTCGCTCGACTTGTTCGATTCGCCCGGCGACTCGAACGGCGAGCGGCCCGCGAGCAGCGAGTAGACGGTGGCCGCGAACGACCAGATCTCCGACTCGATGGTGCCGGCGGTCTCGTCCATGAGCACCTCGGGCGCCGACCACGGGATCGACATACCCACGGCCTCGAGGTTCTCCGACTCCCCGAGCGTCGCGGCGATGCCGAAGTCGGAGAGCACGGGGTGCCCGTAGGCGGTGAGCAGGATGTTGGAGGGCTTGATGTCGCGGTGCAGCACACCCGAGCGGTGCGCGGTCTCGATGGCGCTGCCGATCTTCACGGCGACACGCAGCACCTCGGGCAGCGGGATGCGCTCGGTACGGTAGCGCTGGCTGAGGGCCGAGGAGCACAGCTCCATGACGAGATAGGGGCGGCCGTCCGACGAGATGCTCGCCTGATAGACCGTGAGGATGGCCGGATGCGCGCTCAACTGCGCCATGAGATTCGCCTCGGCTTGGAACATCTGGCGAACCTGGTCATTGACGACCTCGCTCAGCATGACCTTGACCGCGACCTGGCGGCGAGGCATGTTCTGCTCGTAGAGGAACACATCGGCGAAACCGCCGGAGCCGAGCACGTGGACGTGAGCGAATCCGGGCAGCACGGGAGGCGCTGATGGCAAGCGACGCGCCACGAACACCCCCTTAGCCCAGACGACGGATTCCCTTATTGTAGGCAGGCACTGCCTCCGGACCGACCTGTTGTCCCCCCAACGGGGGCCACCTGCCGGACCCCCATTCACAGGGGTACAGATGTGTGCTAACCCTCGGCTATCTGCGCTTCGAGCGCGGCGCCGTGTCCTCCAGGTCGACGATCGCGGGGGCGTCCAGCACGTCCACGATGATCGTCGTGATGTTGTCGCGGCCGCCCGAGGCGAGCGCTGCGTCGATGAGGGCGCCGGCGGTCTCGACGGGGCTGAGGCCCGCGGCCATGTGCATCCGGATGCGGTCGTCGCTCACCTCTTTCGTGAGGCCGTCCGAGCACATCAGCAGGCGCAGACCCGTGCGCGCGGGAAGCATCCAGAAATCGGCGTAGGGCTTGGCGTTGAAGCCGACGGCCCGCGTGATGATGTTGCTGTCGGGGTGGTGCTCCGCCTCGTCCTTGGTGAGGGCGCCGGATTCGACGAGCTCCTGCACGACGGAGTGGTCGACGGTCACCTGCACGAGCTCATTGGCCTCGAAGGCGTAGACCCGGCTGTCTCCGATGTTGAACACCGCGAAGTACGCGTCATCTTCCTGCAGCGTCAGTACAGCACCCGTGACTGTCGTGCCCACGCCCAGCTCGCTGTCGCCGGCAATCTCGGTGATGTCGGCCGTCGCGCGCTCGAGCGCGCGCTCCACCGTGCGCGGTGCGAGGAAGTCCGATCCGACGATCTCGGCGAGGCGTTCGACTACCGCCGCGCTAGCGAGGTCGCCCGCGGAGTGCCCGCCCATACCGTCGGCGACGGCGAACAGCGGAGACTTCGCCACGAAGCTATCCTCGTTCGCGGCGCGGCGCTTGCCGGTGTCGGTGGCCGCCGCCCAGGCGATGGTCACCGATGCGCCGGCCCGCCCCGGGATCGGGATGGCGAGGCTGGCATTGCTGCCGCCGATTTCGGTCACGATGGCCTTCGGTCTAGAGGGAGGATCTGCAGGATGTTCTCGTCTCCAATATCCACCAGCGTGCCGGGCGAGACGACCACCGACTCACCCTGGAGCAGTTTCCGTGGCGTGGAACCGGGAACGAGGACGACTGTGCCGTTGGTGCTGCGCAGGTCGGTGACGACCACGGTGGCGCCGAGCTGGCGCACCTCGACGTGCGTTGCCGACACTTCGCGCTGCGGCGATTCGACGCGCAGCAGCTTCGGCGGCTGGCCCGCGGCGATGCGCGGGGAGCTCGGGCGACGGCCGATTCGCACGGGTCGGTCGAGCGTTATCGACTCCTTGAGCCCGCCGATCCGGAAGCTGTAGAACAGTGTGATCGGCTGCCGCGGCGCCTTCGTGCGGGCCTCGGTGCGGCGTTGCAGCGGGGCCGCCACGGGCGCGGCATCGGGGATGACCGTATCGGCGTCGGGGTCGGCGGCGGCCAGCGGCGTGCTGGGCGTGCGCCCGACCACCGTGTCCCCCGTGTCGTTGCTCACAGTATCGAGCGTACCCCGGTCGCGCTTTCGAGGAAGCGCGGCCCGCGTCAGCGCCGCGGTCTGAGCATCCGTCGTCCCCATCGTTTCTGCGGAGCTTTCGCGCGACACGCCGGTCCCAGGCGTGGTCAGTGAGGTTCGCCTCCGGTTTCTCCGCAGAAACGAACACGGCAAGGGGGCGGATGCTCGGCCGCGGCCCGCGTCAGCCGATGTACGACATGACGTGCTTGATGCGCGTGTAGTCCTCGAAGCCGTAGCTCGACAGGTCCTTGCCGTAGCCGGAGTGCTTGAAGCCGCCGTGCGGCATCTCCGCGACGAGCGGGATGTGCGTGTTGATCCACACGCACCCGAAGTCGAGGTGCTTGGCGAAGCGCATGGCGCGCGCGTGGTCCTTCGTCCACACGCTCGACGAGAGGCCGTACTGCACGCCGTTGGCCCACGCGAGGGCCTGCTTCTCATCGGTGAAGCTCTGCACGGTGATGACCGGGCCGAAGATCTCGTTCTGGATGGCGTCATCCGTCTGCTTGAGGCCTGTGACGATAGTCGCGGGGTAGAAGTAGCCCTTGCTGCCCTGCCGTGCCCCGCCGAGCTCCACGTGCGCGTTCGACGGCAGTGACTCGATGATCCCGCTCACGCGCTCGAGCTGGTTGGCGTTGTTGACGGGGCCGAAGTACGAGCCGCTGTCGGGCGCGCCCGTCGCGGCGTTCGCCTTCGCCCACGCCGTGAGCGCCGCGACGAACTCGTCGTGCACGCTCGCGTGCACGAGCACGCGCGTCGCGGCCGTGCAGTCCTGGCCCGCGTTGAAGTACCCCGCGCCGCCGATGCCCTCGGCGGCAGCCTCGATGTCCGCGTCCTCGAAGACGATGACCGGGGCCTTGCCCCCGAGCTCGAGGTGCACACGCTTGAGGTCGTTCGAGGCGGCCTTGGCCACCTCCATCCCGGCGCGCACGGATCCCGTGATCGACACCATCTGCGGCGTCTTGTGGTCGATCATGAGGCCGCCCGTCGTGCGGTCTCCCGTGATGACGTTGAGCACGCCCTTGGGCAGGAACTCCGCGGCGACCTCGGCGAGCAGCAGCGTGCTGCTCGGGGTCGTGTCGCTCGGCTTGAGCACCGTCGTGTTGCCCGCGGCGATGGCGGGCGCGATCTTCCACACCGCCATGTTGAGCGGGTAGTTCCACGGCGTGACCTGGCCGATGACTCCGATCGGCTCGCGGCGGATCGACGACGTGTGGTCCTTCATGTACTCGCCCGTGGCCATGCCGCTCAGGTGCCGGGCCTCCCCCGCGAAGAAGCGGATCTGGTCGACCGAGAGCATGATCTCATCGTCGACGAGGGATGCACGGGGCTTGCCGGTGTCCTTCGACTCGAGGTCGGCGAACTCCTCGGCGCGCGCCTCCATGGCATCGGCGATGCGGAACAGCGCCAGCTGCCGCTCGGCGGGAGTTGTCTCACCCCACTCCTCGAACGCCGCGGCCGCGGCCTCGAATGCCGAGTTGACGTCGGCGGCCCCCGACACGGGCGAGCTCGCGTACGTCTCCTCCGTGGAGGGATCGATCACGTCGAAGCTCGAGTCTGCGTTCGCCGAAACGTACTCGCCGTTGATGAAGTTGCGGATCTCGTTAGTCGCCATGGCCCTAACCTACCGGCTACCGATTCCGTCGCGAAAGGGAGTGGCTCACTGCGGATTCGCTTGTGACAGCGCTACGAGACTGCCACAATCGACCCATGAGCCCTTCCGCACGGCCTCCGGGCTCGAAACCGATCCAGCTCGACGACGTCTCCAAGAAGATCATCGAGCAACTCCAGGGCGACGGCCGTCGCTCCTATGCCGAGATCGGCAAGGCCGTGGGCCTCAGCGAGGCGGCAGTGCGCCAGCGCGTGCAGAAACTCACCGACTCGGGCGTCATGCAGGTCGTCGCCGTGACCGACCCCATGCAGCTCGGCTTCTACCGCCAGGCGATGATCGGCGTGCGGGTCACGGGCGACACGACGATCGTGGCGGAGAAACTCGGCCGCCTGCCCGCAGTCGACTACGTCGTGCTCACGGCGGGCAGCTTCGACATCCTCGCCGAGGTCGTATGCGAGAACGACGAAGACCTCATCGACCTGCTCAACAAGCAGATCCGCGGTATCGAGGGTGTGCAGTCCACGGAGACGTTCGTCTATTTGAAGCTCCACAAGCAGTTCTACAACTGGGGAACAAGGTAACAAGCATGGAATACAACGACGCAGACCTCCAGCAGAAGGCCAAAGACCACCTCTGGATGCACTTCTCGCGCCAGTCGGTGCTCGAGGAGCACGGCGTGCCCATCATCGTCAAGGGCGACGGCCACCACATCTGGGACAGCAAGGGCAAGAAGTACTTCGACGGCCTGAGCGGACTCTTCGTGGTCAACGCCGGCCACGGCCGCAAGCGCCTCGCCGAGGCCGCCGCGAAGCAGGCCGAGGAGCTCGCGTTCTTCCCGATCTGGTCGTACGCGCATCCGAACGCCATCGAGCTCGCCGACCGTCTCGCCGACTACGCGCCCGGCGACCTCAACCGCGTGTTCTTCTCCACGGGCGGCGGCGAAGCGGTCGAGACCGCGTTCAAGCTCGCCAAGTACTACTGGAAGCTGCAGGGGCGTCCCACCAAGCACAAGGTCATCTCGCGCGCCGTCGCCTACCATGGCACCCCGCAGGGGGCGCTCGCGATCACGGGAATCCCGGCCATGAAGGAGATGTTCGAGCCACTCGTGCCCGGCGGCTTCCGCGTGCCCAACACGAACTACTACCGCGCCCAGGAGGCAGGCTTCGACGGTTCCCTAGAGGCTTTCGGCCTGTGGGCGGCGAACCGCATCGAGGAGATGATCCAGTTCGAGGGGCCGGAGACCGTCGCGGCGGTCTTCCTCGAGCCCGTGCAGAACTCGGGAGGATGCTTCCCGCCGCCGCCCGGCTACTTCCAGCGCGTGCGCGAGATCTGCGACAAGTACGACGTGCTGCTCGTCGCCGACGAGGTCATCACGGGCTTCGGGCGCATCGGCGAGATGTTCGCGTCGACCCACTACGGCTTCCAGCCCGACATGATCACGTGCGCGAAAGGCATGACGAGCGGCTACTCGCCCATCGGCGCCACGATCGTGAGCGACCGGATCTACGAGCCCTTCCGCCACGGAACGACGGCGTTCTACCACGGGTACACCTTCGGCGGGCATCCGGTCTCGTCGGCTGTGGCCCTCGCCAACCTCGACATCTTCGAGGAGGAGAAGCTCGTGCAGAACGTCAAGGAGAACTCCCCGCTGTTCCGCGCGGCGCTCGAGCGCCTCACCGACCTGCCCATCGTGGGCGATGTGCGCGGCGACGGCTACTTCTTCGGCATCGAGCTCGTGAAGGACAAGGCCACGAAGACCACCTTCGATGACGACGAGTCGGAGCGACTGCTGCGCGGATTCCTCTCCAAGGCGCTCTACGACGCGGGTCTGTACTGCCGCGCCGACGACCGCGGAGACCCCGTCATCCAGCTCGCGCCGCCGCTCACCATCGGCCCGGCCGAGTTCGACGAGATCGAGGGCATCCTGCGCGGAGTTCTCACCGAGGCGTGGACGCGACTCTGAGCGCGTTTCCGCCGGACTACCGCGGGCTGAGCTTCTGGCACGACACGGTGCCGGATGACCTCACCCCACGCGCGGCGCTGCCCGGCACCCTCGATGCCGATGTGGCGATCATCGGCGGCGGCCTCACGGGCCTGTGGACGGCGTGGTACCTGCTCGAGCGCGACCCCACCCTCGACATCGTGATCCTGGAGAAGGAGATCGCCGGTTTCGGGGCATCCGGGCGCAACGGCGGATGGTGCAGCGCGCTGTTCCCACGGGCGACGGCGTCGCTCGAGCGCACTCACGGGCTCGACGCCGCCCTCGCGATGCGGCGGGCGATGATCGACACGGTCGACGAGGTCGGGCGAGTGGCGGCATCCCTGGACCTCGACATCGACTACGCCAAGGGTGGGACCATCGCGTTCGCACGCTCGGCAGTCCAGTTGCGGGCAGCGCAGGCCGAGGTTGACGAGGCCGCACGATACGGGGTCGATCCGATCGTGATGCGGGGCGACGCGAGTTTCGACCCGAACTGCGCGCGGGTGCATCCGGCCAAGCTCGTGCGGGGGCTCGCCCGCGCAGTCGAGGCCCGCGGCGCGACACTCTACGAGGGCACCGAAGTTCTCGACTACGGGCCGCGCGAGGTCACGACCGCGCTCGGCACCGTGCGGGCGGACCGGGTGGTCGTCGCGACCGAGGGATACGGCGCCACGCTGCGCGCGACCCACCGCCGCGTGCTGCCCCTGTACTCACTCATGATCGCCACCGAACCCCTGCCCGACTCGACGTGGCAGGAGCTCGGCATCGAGCACGGGCAGACCTTCACCGACTACCGCCACCTGCTGGTCTACGGGCAGCGCACCGCCGACAACAGGTTCGCGTTCGGCGGGCGCGGCGCGCGATACCACTGGGGCAGCGCCATCCGGGCCGAGTACGACCGGGTTCCCGCGGTCTTCGCACATCTGCGCCGGACGCTCGGCGAGCTGTTCCCCGCGATCGGCACGGTGCCCGTGACCCACACCTGGGGCGGACCGCTCGGCGTCCCGCGCGACTGGCACGCTAGCGCAAGCTTCGACCCGGCGACCGGAATGGCCTCGGCCGGCGGCTACGTGGGCGACGGCCTCAGCACCACCAACCTCGCGGGCCGCACGCTCGCAGACCTCATGACGGGCACGGACTCGGAGCTGACCGCCCTGCCCTGGGTCAACCACCGCTCGCCGTCGTGGGAGCCGGAACCCCTCCGGTTCGTGGGCGCGAACGCGGGACTGGCGGCAATGACGGTTGCCGATGCGGAGGAGCGGATGACCGGCCGGCGGTCTCTCGCCGCGCGAGTGATGGGGCCGCTCACTGGCCACTGATCCTGTGTAAAACTCGAACAACAGTATGGCAATACCTATATGGTGCTCCCAGACGTGATGGACACGTCGACCATGACACTGGGAGGCACCTTGTCAGCACTACTGGAAATGCCCGTCAGCTACACGACCGTCGCTGACGACGAGTTCGACGATCTCGAGGGCGGCGCCGTTCCCGTGCTCGCGATCATCGCCGCGGCGATCGGTTCACTCGGAGCCCTCTACGCGGCGGGTACCTACGCCGCACAGCGCTGCTACTACGCCGGCTTGCGCAATCCGGAGTACCAGCAGGTCAAGTGGAACGTCCGGGGCGGGGTTCTCGGCATCGCCGGCATCGCCGCCGGCGGCGCCGTGCTCCTGGGGTTCGAGAACCAGTTCTACTCGATGATCTGATGCTCGCCCGACAGTGGCTTCAGGGCTTCATCGTCTTCGACGCGTTCCTGATCACGATCCTCACCTTCATCTCCTTCCTCGGTAGCTCGCCTCAGCCGTTCATCGCGATGGCGATGTTCTTCTGGGTGGGCGTCCACCTCTGGGAGGTGTTCAGGCGACGGAAGCCCCGCGTCGCAGCGAACCCCCAGCCCACCGGCGACGAGGGATAGAGCGTGCGGATGCCCCGCGGTCGCTCGACCACGGGGCATCCGTGTCGCCCGGTGTTCCGGTGCCGCACGGCGCACACGACGTCTACCCAGCGAGAGAACGAACGGTCCAGCCCATGACCCACGCTATCGATGTGACCTACCCGAGAACTCTCACCCTCCAGAATGTCGCCCACACGGCCTTCGACCCACAGGACCCGGTTGACATCAAGCGTCGTGCAATGAGGCTCAGCCAGGCGATCCGCGCGGGTGACGCCGCGCCGGTGGGTCCTCTCATCCAGCGCACGCGCGCAGACGACGACGTCCCCTCGCATGAGTTGCTCCGCCAGGCGAGCGGCCCTCTTGCGAACATGCCCGAGACCGTCGGGTTCACGCGCGACCTGCGCCTCCCCGACTGCGTCCTCGCCCAGTTTCGAGGGGCAGCGGCCGACCTGCCGATCGTGTACAGCAAGTTCGCCGTGTTTGCCTACGAGCAAGAACTGCAGCTCTCCGGCACCTTCTACACGGTCATCGTCGATGACGACGGCGCGTCGGTGCGCGCCGATGTGTTCGCGGCGACGCGCGGCAGGGCGTAGCCGTGCGGGTCATGCAACTGGAGGAGCTCACTGACAGCCGTCTTCTCTACGAACGGCGCCCTCCGCGGTTCGGCTACATCCTCATCGCCGCCGTGCTGGTCGCCCTCGCGGGCACTGTTCTCTGGGCGGCCAACACGGCCAAGCCGAGCGTCGCCACCGGCACCGGCGCCGTGGAGAGCGACAACCGCACCTACATCATGAGCAGTGTGTCGGGGGCCGTGAACGACGTACTGACTCCCAACGGAACCACCGTCGACCGCGACGAGGCCATGATCACCATCGAGAGCGTCGACCTCGACATCGAGCGCGAGGCGACCATCGTGCGGATCGCCCAACTGCAGAAGTCGCTGGCCCTCCAGGAGCGGTACACGGCTGCCGTCGACGCGCGCGAGAACACCTTCGACGCCGCCAATCCGGATGAGGCCCCGTTCTACTACCAGTTCGATGCGCTCGCGAGTCAACGCTGGGGGCTGCGCGCCGATCCCGACAGCCTGCGAGCCATCGGATACTCGGAGGTGGAGATCGCGAACGTGGTGCGCTCGAACCAGCTCAAGATCGACCAGCTGGAGTCCGCAGCTCTCGGCGACTCGGCGACGCGCGCCACCGACCTGCGCGGTCAGATCGACCAGCTGACCACCCACCTCGCCGGGCTCGATGCGGGCAGCGCCCAGTACACCGTCCGCGCCGCGGCGTCCGGCGAGGTCACCCTCAACCCCGACCTGAAGCCCGGCACGATCATCTCGGCCGGTGAGCCGGTCGGCACCATTGCGTCACCGGACTCCGGTCTCGAGGTGCGGGTCTACCTCGAGGCCACACAGCGGCAGTTCGTGAACGTGGGCGACACGGCGAGGGTCGCCGTGGCGGGCCTACCCCCGCTCGCCTACGACAGCATCGACGGCATCGTGACCACGATCGACTCGGATGTCACGACGGTGGCTCCGGGCGACGCAGGCCCCTCGACCGCGAGCTCCGGGCAGTACTTCGGCGCGACAATCCGGCTCGACAAGTACTGGGTGGAAGGTCGTGACGGCGTGCGGCGCGACCTCGGCAACGGCACCGCGGTCACCTCGGAGATCGTCTACACCGAGATCAGCTACCTCGAGTACTTCGCAGAGCTCGTCGGGATCCGCTGACATGCGCAGGGTCCACATCCAGCAGCACGACACCTCCGACTGCGCCGCGGCGTGCCTCGCCATGGTCTCCGCGTCGCACGGCCGCGACATCAGCATCACGCAGTTGCGCGATGTCATGGGCACGGGCCTGCGCGGCACGAGCCTGCGAGGACTGCTGCGCGCCGCCGACGAACTGGGCCTCGAGGCGAAAGCCGCGCGGGTGGATGCGGCGGCCCTTCGCTCGCGCTACAGCCTGCCGGCCATCGCCCAGGTGCTGAACGCGAACGGTGACTCGCACTTCGTCGTGATCCACCGCAGGCGCCGCGCGTCGCTGCTCATCGGCGACCCCGCCCTGCGCTCGGCGAGGTGGGTGACGATCAACGCCTTCCTGGAAAGCTTCACGGGCGTTCTGGTGCTCATGATGGCCTCGTCCGGCTTCGTGAGGGCGCGCACGCGCACGAGCCCGACGACGGCGAGGTTCGTCGAGCTGCTGCTCCCGCAGCGGGGGCTGTTTGCGTGGGCGATCGCGAGTTCGCTCATCCTCACGATCCTCGGCATCGCCGGGTCGTTCGTCACGAAGATCCTGTTCGACGAGGTGCTCCACTACGACCTCGCGCAGCTCATCGCACCGCTCTTCGCCCTCTTCGTGGGGCTCGCCCTCGTGCAGCACCTCGTGCAGTTCGTGCGGCAGTGGATCATCCTGCACCTCTCCCAGCGCATCGACCTGCCGCTCATCCTCGGATACTTCCGCCACGTCTACAGCCTGCCGATCTCCTTCTTCGCCTCGCGGTCGGTGGGCGACATCCTCACCCGGTTCGGCGACGCCCTCACGATCAAGGAGGTGTTCACGGGCGCGGCTCTCACGGTCGTGATGGATGTGGTCATGGCCCTCATCACGGGCATCGTGCTCTTCTCCATGGATCGCACGCTCTTCCTCATCATCGCGGCCTTCGTCGTCGTGTCCATCGTCATCGTGCTCATCTTCCGCGTGCCGTTCCGCGACGTGAACCGGGCCCAGATGCAGCAGGCCTCCGTGCTCAACGGCCGCATCATCGAGGGCCTCCGCGGCATCGAGGGCATCAAGCTCGACGCGAACGAGGCGCGCGAGATGGAGGGGATCGAGCGTGAGTACGTCACAAGCCTGCGCATCTCCTATCGGGAGGGGATGCTCGGCAACGGGCACTCGAGCATCGGGTCCCTCGCCCAAACGCTCGCAGGGCTCGTGGTGCTCATGCTCGGAACGTCCCGCGTACTCGCGGGCGACCTCAGCGTCGGCACCCTGCTCGCCTTCGTCTCGCTGTCGACGTTCTTCATCGACCCGGTCATCCGGCTGGTCGGCCTACAGCTGTCGTGGCAGGAGGCGGGGCTCGCACTGCGGCGCATCGGCGAGATTCTCGAATCAGACCCGGAGCCCTCGGAGACCGTGGAGAGCGCGAGCATCGCCCCGAGGGTCACGTCCGTGTCGTTCGAGGCGGTGAGCTTCAGCTACAGCATGCGCGAACCCGCGCTCGACGACGTGACCTTCAGCATCGAGGAGGGCTCGAAGGTCGCGTTCGTGGGCCCGAGCGGCAGCGGCAAGTCGACGATCGCGAAACTGATCCTGCGCATGTATCCCGTCGAGAACGGTCGCATCGCGCTCGGCGGGGTCGACAGCCGCGAGGTGAGCCCCGCGAGCCTGCGGCGTGCCGTGGCCTACGTGCCGCAGTCCGTGCACCTCTACTCCCGATCCATCACCGAGAACGTGCGCTTGTCGCGACCGGATGCGGGCGAGGCCCAGGTGCGCCGTGCGCTCGAGCTCGCCCACGCCACCGACTTCGTCTCGCGGCTGCCCCATCGTGCGCACACCGTGCTCTAAGAGGCGGGTGCTGGACTCTCGGGCGGCGAGCGCAAGCGCCTCGGCCTCGCGCGCGCGATGCTCAAGGACGCCGACCTCTACCTCTTCGACGAGATCACGAGCGACCTCGACTCGCTCACGGAGGCGAACGTGGTGAGCGCGATCCTCGACGAGCTGCACTCGTCCACGGTCGTCTTCATCGCGCACCGTCTCGCCACCGTCACGCAGTGCGACCGCATCCATGTGCTCGACCGGGGTCGGATCGTCGAGCAGGGCACGCACCGCGAGCTCCTCGAGGCCAACGGGCTCTATGCGTCGATGTGGGCCGCCCAGCACGCGGAGTCCGCTCCCCGCGCAGCACTCGAGAGCGCGACCGCGACCGAGTTCCGTTACTTGGATTAACTTTTTGTGACATGTCACCTAAATCGGGAACATTCCCAGCCTTCATGCGCTTGCATGGATACATGACAACTGGAACTGACATTCATCCCGACTACCTCACCGGCACCTGGAAGCTCGACCCGTACCACTCGGAGCTCTCCTTCTCGGTGAAGCACCTCATGATCTCCAAGGTGAAGGGCACCTTCGGCACCTTCGACGTGACTATCGTCACCGCCGAGGACCCGCGCGAGTCGACGATCGAGGCGACTGTCGACGTTGCCTCCGTGAACACGGGCGTCGAGCCTCGCGACAACCACCTCCGCACGAGCGACTTCTTCCTCGTCGAGGAGCACCCCACCATGACGTTCCGCTCGACCGGCTTCGACGGCGACGTGACCAAGGGCGAGTTCTCTGTCACGGGCGACCTCACGCTGCGCGGCGTCTCGCAGCCCGTAACCCTCAAGGGCGAGTTCGGCGGCATCATGACCGACCCCCAGGGCAACGTGAAGGCCGGTGCCACGGTAACCGGCAAGATCAACCGCCACGACTTCGGCGTGAGCTGGAACAACGCCCTCGAGGGCGGCGGCGTGACCCTCGGTGACGACGTCACGATCACTGCTGACATTCAGGTCGCGCTGCAGAAGTAGTCCACAATGAGTTCGTGGCCATCCCCGAACTCGACGAGCCCGCCCTGCTGCGTCCGCGGCGGGAGCGGGCTCGTTCCGGTCCCGGCCGCATCGTCGGGCTCGTCATCGGCGGACTCGCCGTGGTCGCACTCGCGCTCGCCGGCACGTGGGTTCTCACCCATCCGCAGCGGGTCACCGACCAGTTCACCGTCTGGAATTTCAGCGCGGATGCGACGATCGCCGGGTATGCCGACCGTTCGACCATGACCGACGAGGGCCGTTTCCTCTTCTACGCCTCGCGGCCACAGGTCGCCGCGAACCCGCAGTTCGACACCCTCTGCTCGAGCCAGACGGAAGGCGTGGGCATCCTCGGCTGCTACCAGCACGCCGACAAGCGCATCTACCTCTTCGACGTCACGGATGACCGCCTCGACGGCATCGAGGAGGTCGTAGCCGCCCACGAGATGCTGCACGCGGCATGGGACCGCATGAGCGAGGCCGAGCGCGACGACCTCGAGCCGCTGCTGGAGGCGGCCGCCGCCACGAAAGCCGACGACGCCGACTTCGCCAAGACCCTCGAGTACTACGCCCAGGCCGAGCCGGGCGAGCGGGCCAACGAGCTGCACTCGATCATCGGCACCGAGTTCCGCGATCTCAGCCCCGAGTTGGAGGCGCACTACGCGCACTACTTCACCGACCGTGCGGCGCTCATCGACCTGCACGACGCCTCTCACGCGGTGTTCGAAGAGCAGCAGAAGGCCATCGACGCCCTCGTCTCCCAGCTCGACGAGCTGCAGGCGAGCGTGGATGCCGACTACGCCTCCTACAACGCAGGCTACGACCAGCTCAATGCCGACATCGCGACCTTCAACGACCGCGCCGGGAACGGGGACTTCGACAGCCAGTCGCAATTCAACGCCGAGCGGAACGACCTCATCGCCCGCCAGGCCGACCTCGACGCCCTCTACGCCTCCATCGACGCGCGGGCCCAGCAGTACGACGACCTCGTCGCCCAGCTCGACGACCTCAACGCGCAGGTCGACGAGCTGAACCAGAGCATCAACATCTCACCGCGCGCCGCGGACGGCACCGAGGGCTAGCAACGCCGACCCGCAGCCCCTACGCCTCCTCCGCCACGGGCGCCGCGAACTGCGACGTGTACAGCGTGAAGTACGCTCCCCCGGCGGCGAGCAGTTCGGCGTGCGTGCCCTGCTCCACTATCGCGCCCGACTCCATCACGAGGATGAGGTCCGCGTCGCGAATCGTGGAGAGCCGATGGGCGATAACGAAGCTCGTGCGGTCCTGCCGGAGTGCCTTCATGGCCTGCTGCACGAGCACCTCGGTGCGGGTATCCACCGAACTCGTCGCCTCGTCGAGGATGAGCACGCTCGGTCGCGCGAGGAACGCCCGCGCGATGGTGAGCAACTGCTTCTCCCCCGCGCTCACGTTGCCGCCCTCGTCGTCGAGGAGGGTGTCGTACCCGTCGGGCAGCGAGTGCACGAACCTGTCGACGTACGTGGCCTTCGCCGCGGCGAGGATCTCCTCCTCCGTGGCATCCGGACGACCGTAGGCGATGTTGTCGCGGATCGTGCCCGCGAACAGCCAGGTGTCTTGCAGCACCATGCCCATGCGCGAGCGCAGGTCGTCACGCGTCATCTCGGCAATGTCGGTGCCGTCGAGCGTGATGCGTCCGCCGTCGATCTCATAGAAGCGCATCATGAGGTTGACGAGGGTGGTCTTGCCCGCACCGGTCGGCCCCACGATGGCCACGGTCTGGCCGGGCTCGGCTACGAGCGACAGGTTCTCGATGAGAGGTGCGTCGTAGCCGAACGAGACGTGCTCGAACACCAGGCGGCCGGATGCCCCCGCCGGGGTAGCGGCGGGAACGGGGTCCGGCCGCTGCTCGTCGGCGTCCAGGAGCTCGAACACCCGCTCCGCGGAGGCGACCCCCGACTGCAGCAGGTTCGCCATGGAGCCCAGTTGACTGAGCGGCTGCGTGAACTGGCGCGAGTATTGGATGAACGCCTGAACGTCACCGAGGGTCATCGAGCCGTTCGCGACGAAGAGCCCGCCCACCACGGCGATGGCCACGTACACAAGGTTGCCGATGAACATCATGGACGGCATGATGATGCCGCTCACGAACTGGGCGCCGAAGCTCGCTTCGTACAACTGCCCGTTCTTCTCACGGAACCGCTGTTCCACCTCGCGGTGGCGGCCGAAGACCTTCACGAGGGCGTGCCCGGAGTAGGCCTCCTCGACCTGTCCGTTGAGCTCGCCCGTGTGGGCCCACTGCGCAACGAACAGCTTCTGCGATCGCTTGGCGATCACTGTCGTGATCACGAGGGTGAGCGGGATGGTCACGAGCGCGATGAGAGCCAGGATCGGCGAGATCAGGAACATCATGAGCAGCACGCCGACGACCGTGAGCAGGCTCGTGACGAGCTGCGAGAGCGTCTGCTGCATGCTCTGGCCGATGTTGTCCACGTCGTTGGTGACGCGGCTGAGCAGTTCGCCGCGCTGCATCTTGTCGAAGTAACTCAGCGGCAGCGCGTTGACCTTGGTCTCGACATCCTCGCGGAGCTTGTAGACGGTCTTCTGCACGATCGCGTTGAGCACGAAGCCCTGCAGCCACGAGAACACCGACGAGAGCACGTAGATCAGGAGAACGATTCCGAGGATCATCTGCAGCGCGCTGAAGTCGATTCCCTGGCCAGGCGTGAGCGTCATGCCGCTGATCAGGTCGGCCTTCTGGTTGTCACCGGATGCCCGCAGCTGGTCGATCACCTGGGCTTGCGTCACTCCCGCCGGCAGCGACTTCGAGATGATTCCCGAGAAGATGATGTTCGTCGCCTCGCCGAGGAGCTTGGGGCCGACCACCGCGAGCGCCACGCTCACGACGGAGAGCAACACGACGCCGACGACTCCCACACGGTGCGGGCGCAGACGCCCGAGCAGGCGCTTGGCCGAGGGCAGGAAGTTCATCGACTTCTCGGTGGGCATCCCCATGCCGCCCATGGGGCCTCCGCCACCGGGGCCACGGCGGACGGGCGGACGGTTGGTTGCCGTGCTCATGCTGCGTCCTCCGCTCGGAGCTGGCTATCGACGATCTCCTTGTAGGTTTCGCTGCTCTCCAGGAGCTCTGCGTGAGTGCCCCGGCCGACGATCTCGCCGTCCTCCAGCACGAGGATCTGGTCGGCGTCCACGATGGTCGATACCCGCTGAGCAACGATGATCTTCGTCGCCTTCTTCTCGGCCTTCGCAAGGGCACGGCGCAGACGAGCATCCGTCGCGGTATCGAGCGCCGAGAACGAGTCGTCGAACACGTAGATCTCGCTGCGCTTGACGAGTGCGCGCGCGATCGCGAGGCGCTGGCGCTGGCCGCCGGAGACATTGGTGCCGCCCTGGGCGATGGGGGCGTCCAGTCCTTCGGGCATCTCCGAGACGAAGTCCTTGGCTTGCGCTGTCTCGAGCGCTGCCCAGAGCTCGTCGTCTGTGGCATCCGGATTCCCGTACCGCAGGTTGCTCGCGACAGTGCCGGAGAACAGGTACGCCCGCTGCGGCACGAGGCCGATGCGGCCCCACAACAGGTCGGGATCGAGCTCGCGCACGTCGACGCCGTCGACGAGCACAGTGCCACCCGTCGCGTCGAACAGGCGGGGGAACAGGTTCACGAGCGTCGTCTTGCCCGCCCCCGTGCTGCCGATGATGGCCGTGGTCTCACCGGGGCGCGCCTCGAAGCTCAGGCCCCGCAGCACCGGCTGCTCGGCGCCGGGGTAGGCGAACTCGACATCGCGCAGCTCGATGAGCCCGGTACCGCGCAGCTCGGTGACCGGATGCGCCGGCAGAACCACGGACGTCGGGGTGCCGAGCACCTCGCCGATGCGGTCGGACGACACGGCCGCGCGCGGGATCATGATCGCCATGAAGGTCGCCATCATGACCGCCATGAGGATCTGGATGAGGTAGCTCAGGAACGCCGTGAGGGCCCCGATCTGCACGGTGCCCTCGTCGACCGCGTAGGCACCGAACCACAGCACGGCCACGCTCGAGACGTTCATGATGAGCATCACGACCGGGAACACGAGGGCGAACAGCCGACCGGCACTCACGGCCGTGCGCGTGACATCCGCGTTGGCCTTTTCGAAGCGTGCGGTCTCGAGGCCCTCACGCACGAACGCGCGGACCACCCGGATGCCCGTCAGCTGCTCACGCAGCACGCGGTTCACCGTGTCGATGCGCGCCTGCATGAGTCGGAAGAGCGGAACCATGCGACTCACGATGAAGCCGATGACCACGAGCATGACGGGGATGGCGACGACCATGATCCACGAGAGCCCCACATCCTGACGCAGCGCCATGATGACGCCGCCGACGGCGAGGATCGGCGCCGAGACGAGCAGCGTGCACGTCATGAGGACGAGCATCTGCACCTGCTGCACGTCGTTCGTCGTGCGCGTGATGAGCGACGGCGCCCCGAACTTGGACACCTCGCGCTCCGAGAACTCCCCCACCCGCACGAAGATCGCCTCGCGCACGTCGCGGCCGAACGCCATGGCGGCTTTCGCGCCGAAGTACACGGCGGTGATCGCGGCGGCGATCTGCACGAGGGTGATGGCGAGCATGATGCCGCCGATCATCAGGATGTAGCCCGTATCGCCCTTGGCTATGCCGTTGTCGATGATGTCGGCGTTGAGGCTCGGCAGGTACAGGCTCGCTATCGACTGGACGAGCTGGAACACGACGACACCCACGATGAGTTTCGCGTGGGGCCGCAGGTAGCGGCCGATGAGCTTGAGGAGCATGGTCATCCTTCCATTACGCCGTGCTTGAAGAGGTCGAGCAGTTCGTCTGTGGTGAACGGGATGGTGTCGCCGAACACGGGCAGGGCCGTCGTGAACGCGAGGACTCGGGCGAAGTGCGCGACCTGCTCGGGGGCGATCCGCAACTCGTGGGCGTGGGGGGCGAGCAGATCGGCGACGACGATCGCGAACCCGTAGCGATCAGCCTGTCGGGATGGTGGTCCCTGTCGTCCTACCGCCGCCATCATCCGGATGACCCCACTGAACCGCTCGCGGAGCAGGTCGAAGATCGCGCGCAGCTTGTCGTCGAGCGACAGATCGACGTCGATGGAGCGCAGGGCCGTGCCGAGCGCGAGCGGATCGAGGTAGCGCTCGACCGCGGCAGTGATGAGCGTCTCCTTGTCGCCGAATGCGCGGAAGATCGTGCCCTCGGCGATGCCGCACGCTTCGGCGATCTGCTTCGACGTGAGGTCGCGGCCGTGCTCGAGGATGAGGGGGATGACCACGCCGATGATCATGTCTCGGCGCTGCTCGAGCCCCATGGGCTTCGCGCGCGTCGAGGTCTCAGTCACACGAGCGAGCGTAACTGAGTGAGCACTCACTCACAAGAGGTGATCAGGAGAATATCCGCGAGATCTCCTCGACCTCGACGGGGGTGGGCTTCCACGCCGTCGACGCCGCGGCGTTCTGCCTGAGCTGTTCGGCCGTGGTCGCCCCGGCGATCACGCTCGTGAGATTGGCCTGCGCGAGCATCCACCCGAATGTCGCTTCCAGCATCGTGATGCCGTTCGCCGCGCAGAATGCGGCATAGGCCTCGAGAACATCCCACGGGGCGGTCTCGACGAGGTGCGGCCGCTGGCGCATGATGCGCGTGTCCGCCGGATGCTCGGTGCGGGTGAATTTGCCGGTCAACAGTCCGCTCTGCAGGGGGAAGAACGGCAAGAACCCGAGCCCGTACTCGCGCACCGCGGGCAGCACCTCCTCCTCCACACCGCGCACGAGGAGGCTGTACTCGTTTTGCGCCGAGACGAACTTCCCGCCCGCAGCCGCGGCCTCCGCGATCTGCGCGCCGGAGAAGTTCGAGTGCCCGTAGTGCAGGATCTTGCCCTCGACCACGAGCTCATCGAGCGCGGCGATGGTCTCCTCGATGGGAGTCGCGGCATCCGGGGTGTGCAGCTGGTAGAGATCGATGTAGTCGGTCTGCAGCCGGGTCAACGAACCGTCAACGGCTTCGCGGATGTAGGCGCGCGACGCCCTCGGCACCCCCGGCAGGATTCCCATGTCGAACTGGCCGTGGCCGAACTTGGTGGCGATAACCACGGCGTCGCGTTTGCCCCGCAGCGCCACGCCCATGAGGGTCTCGCTCGTACCTGCCGAGCCGTAGATGTCGGCGGTGTCCAGCAGCGTCACACCGAGCTCGACCGCAGCGTCGATCACGGCCGTCGTGCCCTCCTGCGTCGCCGTCAGAGTGCCCGGCCTGCCGAAGTTGTTGCAGCCGAGGCCGATCGTGGAGACCCTGGGGCCGTTGTTGCCGAGGACGCGGTGTTCGATGTTCGCCATGCTCCTATCCTCCCCCGCCGCGAGTTGCGCGAGCTTCACCCCATGTCCGAAAAGTGCCAGAGGGCTGTCGGATGCCCCGGCTACAGTCGGAGCATGCACACAGCAACAGCACCCGAGTTCCTGGTCAGGGTCGACTCCCCCATCGGCCGCCTCGAGGTCACGAGCGATGGCGACTCGGTCACCTCCCTCGCCATCGAACGGGCGGGCGAACTGCCCCACGACGGCCTCCCCGAGCGCAGCAACCCCGTGCTCGAGCGCGCAGTCGACCAGCTCACCGAGTACTTCGCCGGGCAGCGGACCGACTTCGACCTCCCCGTGTCCCTCGCGGGCACCGAGTTCCAGCGCGCGGTCTGGGCGGAGCTCGCCGACCTCCCCTTCGGCGGCGTTGTCTCCTACGGCGAGATAGGCCACGCGACCGGTCGCGCCACTGCGGGCCGTGCCGTGGGCGGGGCTGTCGGAGCGAATCCGATCCCGATCATCGTCCCGTGCCACAGGGTTCTCGCCTCCGATGGCCGCATCACGGGCTACAGCGGCGGCAACGGCATTCCCACCAAGGTGTGGCTGCTCGACCACGAGGGCATCGCGCACAAGTGAGCAGCCTCATCACGGGGGCCGACGGCCGGGCGCGCTGCGCCTGGGCGGGTACGGATGCGGAATACACGCGCTACCACGACGAGGAGTGGGGCACCCCCCTGCACGGCGACCGGCAACTGTTCGAGAAGCTGAGCCTCGAAGGCTTTCAGGCAGGTCTGTCGTGGATCACCATCCTGCGGCGCAGGCCCGGCTTCCGCGAGGTGTTCGACAACTTCGACCCCGTGGCCATCGCGGCCTTCACCGACACCGATGTCGAGCGTCTCATGCTCGATGAGCGCATCATCCGCAATCGCGCGAAGATCGTCGCGACCATCGGCAACGCGCGCGCCACGCTCGCGCTGACCGCAGACTCCCCCGGCGCGCTCGACGAACTCATGTGGAGCTTCGCCCCCGTGGGTCCCCGTCCCCGGCCACGGGACTTCGGCGATGTCGTCGCGGTGACTCCCGAATCGACGGCGATGAGCAAGGCTCTCAAGGCCCGCGGCTACCGGTTCGTCGGTCCCACGACGATGCACGCGCTCATGCAGTCCGCCGGAATGGTCGATGACCACGTCGAGGGTTGCTGGCGCGCGACCTAGACCGTGGGCTTGGGCACGGAGCCGAAGCCCGCGAGCGGGCGCGGATAGCCCGCCTGCACGATGAGCTCGGGGTCGTAGGTTTCCGTCGGACGAGCAAGCAGGAACGCCCAGACGAACGGCAGGAAGATCCCGAGCACCACCCACGAACCGTCTTTGCGGAACGCGATACCTGTGCGGTACATGCCGATGTACAGGAACACCGAGGTGGCCATCCCGCCATACGGGATGAGCGAGAGCAACGACAACCAGCCCGCTTGGCCGCCCAGCTCGAGCCAGCGCCACGTGCGATAGAACGGCACCCACGCGATCCACGGCTCGATGCCCACCTTCGCGAAGAGCCTCGAGAGCGCGAGCGACTCCACGACGTAGTAGGCGACGACGAACAGCATCACGACGACGAAGAACCCGATGTACAGCGCGAGGAATACCGCGAAGAACGCTTCGGTGCCTATCGGGTCGATCGGATGGGGATCCATGCGATCACCCTACGACCAAGTCGAGTTCACCGGGCGCACCGCGCTCCAGCCGGATCCCGGCGTCGGCGGCCCAGGCGAGCAAACCCTCCACGCTGCCGTGGTCGATCCCCGCCGCGATCACCGCACGCGCGAACTCGCCCTTGCCCTTCTTATTGAAGTGGCTCAGCGCCACTCGGCGCCCCGTGCCGTCTTCCGAGACCACCCGGATGTACGTGGCAGACTCCGGCGCGGGCCCCAGTGTGGCGTACGACTCGGAGCGAAGGTCGAGCACGAGGCCCGGCTCCGCAGCCAGGGCAGCAGCGACCGCCTCGCGCCAGAGCCTGCGCAACGACAGGCCCGGCAGACGAGAATCGTGCGAGAGCCGGTACGCGGGAATCGTGTCGTCGGCGCGCAGAAGTCCGAACAACGCCGAGTGGATGACGACGTGACTCGCCGCGAACTCCCGCTCGGCGGCGGAGAGCGACTCGACCTCGAGGCCGTCGTAGAGCACACCCGTGTACCGGTCGAGCGCCCACATTCCGGGCGACGACGTGAGCGCGCGATTGCGGTCGACCTCGAAACGCTGGGTCGGGCCGAGGGCGAGGGCGCCCATCGATCCGCTCACCGAGCGTGAGAGGGAGCGCAGGGCGGCGAGGGCGGCCTTTCGCTGGGGCAGAAGAGCCGGGAACGAGAGGTCGCCGAGCGACAGGGGTGGGGCATCCCCGCCGTCGCGCTTGGTCTCCGACGGCGGGAGAACGAGGAGCACCGGCCCTGCTCTACTGTCTCACGGCTCGAGGAAGGCGAGCGCCCGCTCGACGTTCACACCGAGTGGCTCGACCGAGTCGAGGGTGATGCGGGCGATGGCGGCGCTCGGGCCGCTCCACTCCGCGTAGTCCTCGAGACTCTGCTCGACGGCGTTCCACGTCAGCTCGAGGTGCGGAAGCGAACGCTCACGGCTCTCGATGCGCTGGCGGTGCAATTCGGGGTCGGAGCAGATGACCTCGATGAACTTCAACGGCTCCTCGAGAGTGGCCGCGAGGGTCACCCACTGCTCGCGCGCAGGGTTCACCGCGTTGACGGCGTCCACGAGCACGCTGCGGCCGCTTTCGAGCAGCGTGGCCGCCTGCATCCGGGCCACGAGGTATGCGGCGAGCCCCGTGGGCTGGTCGCGATCGATACCCGCGCGCAGGATTGCGGACTCGATCGGGTCGACAGAGACGACGGGAACGTTCAGGCGCCCCGAAAGCACTTGCCCGATCGTCGACTTCCCCGCACCGGGGAGCCCGGCCATCGTGATCAGCACGGCGACTTCTGACTCATACAGTGACGCTAGACGAGCTCGGCGTTGCGCGCCACGATCGTGACCGTGTCGTGCTCGACCGAGAGGAAGCCGTCATCGGCGTTCGCCGTGATGACGGTGCCCTCCAGCGGGGTCACGCGCACCTCGCCCTGGGCCAGAATCGCCAGGATCGGCTCGTGACCGGGCAGGATGCCGATCTCGCCCTCAGTCGTGCGGGCGATGATCTGCTTCGCCTGGCCGGACCAGACCTCGCGGTCAGCAGAGACGACGCTGACCTTGAGGGCCTTGACATCGGCCATGGCTAGCCGTTCTCCTTCTGGATCTTCGCCCACTGCTCTTCGACATCCGAGATGGCGCCGACGTTGAAGAACGCCTGCTCCGCCACGTGATCGAACTCGCCCTTGGTGATCGCGTCGAACGACTCGATGGTGTCTTTCAGCGGAACCGTCGAACCCTCGACACCGGTGAACTTCTTCGCCATGTAGGTGTTCTGCGACAGGAACTGCTGGATGCGGCGCGCGCGCGACACGGTGATCTTGTCTTCCTCGGAGAGCTCGTCGACACCGAGGATCGCGATGATCTCCTGGAGCTCCTTGTTCTTCTGGAGGATGGCCTTCACGTTCGTGGCAACACGGTAGTGGTCGGCGCCCAGGTAGCGGGGGTCGAGGATGCGGCTCGTGGAGGTGAGCGGGTCGACGGCCGGGTAAAGACCCTTCGACGCGATCTCGCGGCTGAGCTCGGTCGTGGCGTCGAGGTGGGCGAACGTCGTAGCCGGCGCGGGGTCGGTGTAGTCGTCGGCGGGAACGTAGATCGCCTGGAGCGACGTGATCGAGTGACCACGCGTCGAGGTGATGCGCTCCTGCAGGATGCCCATCTCGTCGGCGAGGTTCGGCTGGTAGCCCACGGCGGACGGCATGCGGCCGAGCAGCGTGGAGACCTCGGAACCGGCCTGCGTGAAGCGGAAGATGTTGTCGATGAAGAGCAGCACGTCCTGCTTCTGCACGTCGCGGAAGTACTCCGCCATCGTGAGCGCCGACAGTGCAACGCGAAGACGCGTGCCCGGCGGCTCATCCATCTGGCCGAAGACCAAGGCGGTCTTGTCGAAGACGCCGGCCTCTTCCATCTCGGCGATGAGGTCGTTGCCCTCACGCGTGCGCTCGCCGACACCGGCGAACACCGACACGCCACCGTGGTCCTGCGCAACGCGCTGGATCATCTCCTGGATGAGCACGGTCTTGCCGACACCGGCGCCACCGAACAGGCCGATCTTTCCACCCTGCACGTACGGGGTGAGCAGGTCGATGACCTTGATGCCGGTCTCGAAGAGCTCGGTCTTCGACTCGAGCTGGTCGAATGCCGGGGGCTTGCGGTGGATGGGCCAGCGCTCGATGATCTCGATCGGCTCGCCGCCCTCGTTGTTGAGGACCTCGCCGATCACGTTGAAGACCTTGCCCTTGGTGACATCGCCGACGGGGACCGTGATCGGCTCACCGGTGTCGCGCACCTCCTGGCCGCGGACGAGTCCGTCGGTGGGCTTGAGGGCGATCGCACGAACGAGATCGTCGCCGAGGTGCTGGGCAACCTCAAGCGTGATCTCCGTCGACTCGGTGCCGATCGTGATCGTCGTCTTGAGGGCGTTGTAGATGCCGGGAATCGAGTCGTGCGGGAACTCGATGTCGACAACCGGGCCGGTGACGCGCGCGATGCGTCCCACGCCGGCGGCGGCCTTGGCGGCAGGAGCCTTCTTGGTAGCGGTAGCCATGGTTTCTCTTCCTGTCGTACTTACTTAGCCGAGCTCAGGGCGTCTGCGCCGCCCACGATCTCGGAAATCTGCTGGGTGATCTCCGACTGGCGAGCGTTGTTCGCGAGTCGGGTATAGGTGGTGATGAGCTTGTCGGCGTTGTCGCTCGCCGACTTCATGGCCTTCTGGGTCGCGGCGTGCTTGGCGGCCGCCGACTGCAGCATGGCGTTGAAGATGCGGCTCTCGATGTAGACGGGCAGGAGCGCGTCGAGAACGTCGCCGACCTCAGGCTCGAACTCGTACAGCGGGAGGATCTCGTGCTCGCCGGGCTCGTCGACGCCTTCGACCACTTCGAGCGGCAGGAGACGAACGACCTCGGGAACCTGCAGGAGCATGCTCACGAAGCGGTTGTAGACGATGTGGATCTCGTCGACGCCGCCCTCGCTCGCCGGCTGCAGGAACTTGGCGACAACTGCATCGCCGATCTCCTTGGCAGTCTCGAACTCCGGTGCATCCGTGCCGCCGGTCCAGACCCGCTCCGCCTCGCGCTTGCGGAAGGCGAAGTAACCCACGGCCTTGCGGCCCACGAGGTAGTAGACGACATCCTTGCCCTGGCCCTGGAGACGGGCCGCGAGCTCACCTGCCTCACGCAGCACGTTCGTGTTGAACGCACCGGCAAGGCCGCGGTCGGACGAGAAGATCAGGATCGCTGCGCGCTCGATCTTCTCGGGCTCCGTGGTGAGAATGTGATCGACGTTCGAGAACGTCGCCACTGCCGACACCGCGCGCGTCACGGCGCGTGAGTACGGCCCGGAGGCCGCCACCCGCTGCTGCGCCTTCTGGATGCGCGATGCGGAGATGAGCTCCATGGCCCGAGTGATCTTCTTGGTCGTCTGGGCAGACTTGATCTTCTGCCGGTAGACCCGAAGTTGCGCTCCCATGTGCTTGTATCCCTAGTCCGTTGCCGTTACTCGGTGCCCGCTACTACGCGCGCTTGCCCTTGACGATCTTCTCCTGCTCGATGTCCTCGGGTTCGATCTCCTCGAACACCTCGGTACCCGCGGAGAGGAGGGGCTTGCCCTCGCCCGTCTGGAACTCGAGCTTGAACTTGTCCACGGCCTCGCCGAGCGCCGTGGTGGTGTCGTCGTCGAGCACGTTCGTCTCGCGCAGGGTGTCGAGCACCTTGGTGTTGCGCGCGAGGTAGTCGTGCAGCTCCGACTCGAAGCGCAGGATGTCTTCGACCGGAACCTCGTCGAGCTTGCCGTTCGTGCCGGACCAGATCGAGACGACCTGCTTCTCGACGGGCATCGGCGAGTACTGCGGCTGGCGCAGGAGCTCGGTGAGGCGGGCACCGCGGGCGAGCTGGCGGCGGCTGGTCGCGTCGAGGTCGGACGCGAACATCGCGAACGCCTCGAGCGAGCGGTACTGCGCGAGCTCGAGCTTCAGGGTTCCCGAGACCTTCTTGATCGACTTCACCTGGGCGTCACCACCGACGCGCGACACCGAGATGCCGACGTCGACTGCGGGGCGCTGGTTGGCGTTGAACAGGTCGGACTGGAGGAAGATCTGGCCGTCGGTGATCGAGATCACGTTGGTCGGGATGTACGCCGAGACGTCGTTCGCCTTGGTCTCGATGATCGGAAGACCGGTCATCGAGCCGGCACCCAGCTCGTCGGAGAGCTTGGCACAACGCTCCAGCAGACGGGAGTGCAGGTAGAACACGTCGCCGGGGTACGCCTCGCGTCCCGGCGGGCGGCGCAGGAGCAGAGACACAGCGCGGTAGGCCTCGGCCTGCTTCGACAGGTCATCGAAGATGATCAGGACGTGCTTGCCGTCGTACATCCACTGCTGGCCGATGGCCGAGCCGGTGTAGGGAGCGAGGTACTTGAAGCCGGCCGGGTCGGAGGCGGGAGCCGCGACGATCGTCGTGTACTCCATGGCTCCTGCATCTTCGAGCGCACCCTTGACGGCAGCGATCGTCGAGCCCTTCTGGCCGATGGCAACGTAGATGCAGCGAACCTGCTTCTTGGTGTCGCCCGACTCCCAGTTGGCCTTCTGGTTGATGATCGTGTCGATCGCGATGGCCGTTTTACCGGTCTGGCGGTCGCCGATGATGAGCTGGCGCTGGCCACGGCCGATCGGGATCATGGCGTCGATCGCCTTGATACCGGTCTGCATGGGCTCGTGCACGCTCTTGCGCTGCATGACGCCGGGAGCCTGAAGCTCGAGGGCGCGGCGCGCATCCGCCTTGATCTCGCCGAGGCCGTCGATGGGGGCGCCCAGCGGGTCGACGACTCGACCGAGGAAGGCGTCGCCCACGGGGACGGAGAGAACCTCGCCCGTGCGGGTGACCTCCATGCCCTCGACGATGCCGGTGAACTCACCGAGGATGACGACACCGATCTCGTCTTCGTCGAGGTTCTGGGCGAGGCCCAGCGTGCCGTCGGAGAACTTGATGAGCTCGTTCGCCATGACGCCGGGAAGGCCCTCGACGTGGGCGATACCGTCGGCGGCGTCGATGACGTAGCCGACCTCGGTCTTCGACGCGGAGCCGGGCTCGTACGCCTTGACGAAGTCTTTCAGCGCGTCGCGGATCTCGTCCGGGCTGATGGTGAGTTCTGCCATTAGTTGTTCCTTCTTGGTCTGTCGTTAGTCAGCGCAGGTTCGCTAGCCAGCGAGCTGGAGCCTGAGGTCGTTGATGCGCGTGGAGACGCTGCCGTCGATGACGTCGTCACCGATCTGCACGCGGATTCCACCGAGGATCGAGGGGTCGATGACCAGGTTGAGCTTGAGGTCGCGACCGTAGCTCTTCGCGAGGCCCGCACGCAGGCGCTCGAGCTGTACCGCACTGATCGGCGCGGCGGTGATGATCGTCGCGATGGCGAGGTTCGCCTCGTCGGCGACCGTCGCGGCAGCGGTGCGCACAAGCTCACCGATGCGGCGGCCGCGGGGCTGCTGCACGAGGTGGTCGACGATGGCGAGCGTCTGCACGCTCGCCTTCTTCGCGAGGAGTTTGGTGACGAGCGCAGACTTCGCTGCAGGAGAGCCGAGCTTGCTGCCCACAGCCAGTTCGAGCTCCGGGTCTGACGCCACTGCCGCACCGAAGGCGAAGAGCTCGGACTCGAGCGAGTCGCCCTTCGCCGAGGACGAGGCGACGGCACGGATGCCCACCTCTTCGATGCCGGCGAGGAGGTCATCCTGGGTCGACCAGCGCGACGAGACGATCTCGGAGAGCAGCTCGCGAGCGGAAGCTCCGATGGACGAGAAGACCTGGCCGATCACGGCAGCTTTCTCTGTCGAACCAGCGGAGGGGTCGGCGAGCACGCTGCGCAACTGCGCAGACTCACCGATCACGCGCGCGGCCTGGAAGAGTTCGGTGCCCGCGGCGAGCGCGTCCTTGGCAGCGACCTTCGCGAGCGCTGCACGGGCGCTGGCGAGCGCCTCCCTCGTTGCGGATCCCACTACTTGCCTGCCTTCGCCTTCTCGTCGTTCTCGAGGTCGGCGAG
Organism: Rhodoglobus sp.; assembly: GCA_965227655.1. Lineage (GTDB taxonomy): Bacteria > Actinomycetota > Actinomycetes > Actinomycetales > Microbacteriaceae > Rhodoglobus. The sequence goes on from OZ245765.1 coordinate 792,361, forward strand.
GAACTGGTCGACGAGGGCCGAGGCCTTCTTGTCGTCAGTCAGGCTCTGGCCGATGACGCCCGAGGCGAGATCGATGGCGAGCGAACCGACCTCTGAACGCAGCGAGACGAGAGCACTCTGGCGCTCCGCCTCGATGGTCGCCTGGGCGTTCGCGGTGATACGAGCAGCATCGGCAGTTGCCTGCTCGCGCACCTCGTTGCCGATCTTCGTGGCGTCGAGGCGGGCCTGGTCGCGGATCTTCGCGGCTTCCGCGCGACCCTCCGCGAGCTTCGCCGTGTATTCTTCGAGCGCGGCGGCAGCCTCGGCCTGGGCGATCTCGGCCTTCTTGATGCCGCCCTCGATCGCCTCTGCGCGCGCGTCCAGTGTCTTCTTGATGGCCGGAAGGAACTTCCAGACGAAGAAGAACAGGATGACGGCGAAGCAGACTGCAGACCACAGGATGTCGTAGGGCTGGGGAATGAGCAGGCTCGGAGTTTCCTCTGTCTCTGCGGCAACCGCCAGAATCTCGGTAAGCATCCCTGTCTCCTTAGTAGATCGTCAGGTTTACGGGAAGATGAACGCGACGGCGATCGAGATGAACGCCAGTGCCTCGGTGAACGCGATACCGAGGAACATGAGGCCGGTGAGGCGACCCTGCAGCTCGGGCTGGCGTGCAACCGACTCGACGGTCTTGCCGACGACGATACCTACGCCGATGGCCGGGCCGATGGTCGCGATACCGAAAGCGACGGGAGCAAGGCTGCCGGTGATCTCGGCGACGTTCGTGATGGGGTCCACGGGGTTTCCTTCCAGGGGTGGTTCTGTGTGTAGTGAACTACTGGCGAATGCCAGGTTCGATCGTGCTTGTTGGGCTAGTGCTCTTCAGCCAGCGCGAGCTGGATGTAGACAGCGGTGAGATAGGTGAAGACGTAGGCCTGCAGGATGGCAACCAGCAATTCGAAGAGGGTGAACACGAACCCGAAAGCCAGCGTGCCTGCGCCGAAGAGAGCGACGGGCACGCCGTTGCTGAAGAAGAAGAACTGGGTGGCCGAGAAGCACAGGACAAGAAGGATGTGGCCGGCGACCAGGTTCATCAGGAGTCGGATGAAGAGCGTGACCGGACGCAGGATGAACGTCGAGAGGAACTCGATCGGCGTCACGAGGATGTACAGGTACCACGGCACGTTCGGCGGGAAGAGCGCGTTCTTGAAGAACCCGGCCGGGTGCTTCTTGATGCCCGCGTAGAGGAATACCGCGTACGCGACAAGAGCCAGAACGATCGGAAGACCCGCGCGAGCCGTGCCCGCGAGGTTGAGGCCGGGGATGATTCCCGTGATGTTCATGCCGACGATGAAGAAGAACATCGTCATGAGAAGCGGGAGGAACCGCTTGCCGTCTTTCTCGCCCAGCGCCCCGACGACGATCTGGTCGCGCACGAAGTTGTAGCCGAACTCGAGCGCCGACTGGCCGCGGGTCGGAACCACACGCATACGGCGCGTACCGAGCCAGAAGACCAGCAGGAGTACCGCGACCACGAGGAAGCGGATCAGAATGATGCGGTCGATCTGGAACCAGGTGCCCTCGAAGAAAATCGCCGGAGGGAAGAAGTCATCGAGCGTGGGAGCGTGGAAGCCACCATCGCCGGTTCCGTCATCGGTGGCGAGGGTAGTAACGAGGGTGAGAGCGTGGTGTAGCAGCGCTATCTCCAGAATCGGGGCACGCGATTGTGCGGCGATGAAAATGTGGGGGGCGTTCTCAGTAACCCTATCAAAGTTCTACGGGCTGTCGAACTCACTCTTCTCTTATTAGGGGTGCTGCGCTCCTTCGTCGCCGGGAAGAGGGATGTTGCCGACATAGGGCACCCGTGCCCGCACGTACGCAATGACGTCGACAGTGAGGCTCCCGACGACCGCGACGACGATCGAGACGAAGAGAATGACGGGCTCGATGAACGGCTGGTTGCGCAGCAGAACGAGGATCACGATGAAGACGACGAACTTCAGCAGCCACACGCCGAGCACGATGCCGAAGAACAGCGTGCTTGACACCTCGTCCTTGCTGACGCGCGCGGCGATGACGATGCTCAGCGCCGTGAAGCCCATGAACAGCGCGGTGAGACCGGCCCCGATGAGGGCGCTGAGAAGGCCGGGGCCTCCTGCGATGAGGTAGCCGATGATCGACCCGACACCGGCAATGCCGACGGTCAGGATGCCGCCGTAGACGAGGGCTCTCGCGAGGATCTGTGCGGTCTTCATGCGCGGGCTTCTTTCGGTTCGGTGATCGGGTCGTCGTCGGGCTCGAGCTCGTCTTCCGACGCGGCGTCGAGGCCGTCGTAGCGGGCGACATCGGGTGCGGCATCCGGCCCGCCCGTCGATTGCGCGACGGCCTCCATGGCCTTGCGCCGACTGAGCGGTGAGAGGGTGATGATGGTCAGGATGATGAGACCCACGGCGATGAGCAGGGTCGCCATGTACCAGGGCATGAACATATAGCCGAGGCAGCCGACGGAGACGACGAGGGTCCAGCCGTAGAAGATGAGCACGGCGTGCAGGTGCGAATGGCCCATGTCGAGCAGGCGGTGGTGCAGGTGCTTGCGGTCGGCAGTGAACGGTGACTTGCCCGCGCGCAGGCGCCGCGTGATGGCGAGCCCGAAGTCGAGCAGCGGCACCACGAGTACGGCAAACGGCAGCAGGATCGGGATGAACGCCGGCACGAGCGAGGCGGTGAACTGGTCGGGGCGCGCCAGGAAGTCGGAGCTGACCTGACCCGTGACGAGGATCGCCGACGACGCCATGAGCAGCCCCGTGAGCAGTGCACCGGCATCGCCCATGAACAGCTTCGCCGGGTGGAAGTTGAGCGGCAGGAAGCCCGCGCACGCACCGATGAGCACTGCGGTGGTGAGCGAGGCGAGGTTGAAGTACTCCGTCTGAGCCTGCAGTTGAAGCAGGTACGTGTAGATGAAGAAGACGGCGTTGGCGATGAGTGCGACGCCCGCCACGAGGCCGTCGAGGCCGTCGATGAAGTTGATCGCGTTCATCACGAGCACTATCGCGAAGATGGTGAGAACCAGCGAGAGGTACGGCGAGAAGATCGTCTGGCCGCCGATCGGCAGCGTGGAGATCTGGATGCCCTGCCAGGCGAGGAGGCCCGCGGCGATGATCTGACCGGCGAGTTTGGTGAGCCAGTCGAGGTCCCACAGGTCGTCGGCGACGCCGATGAGCACGATGATGAGGGCCGCACCGAACAGGCCGAGGACCTTGGCCGGCTCGGTGAACACGATGCTGAAGTTGCCGAGCTGCGAGGCGACGAGGAAGGCCACGACCATGCCGAGGAACATCGCAACACCGCCGAGGCGCGGGGTCGGGCGGGAGTGCACATCGCGCTCGCGGATCTTCGGGTAGAGCCGGTACTTGATGCTCAGCTTCCAGATCACGATGGCGAGGCCGAACGTGACCGCGGCCGAGATGCCCGAGACGAGGACGTAGAAGACTATTCGCACTTGTCGTCCCCCACGAGCGCGCGGATGTCGGCCGAGGCGATGACGCCCTCACGCACTATCCGCAGCTTGCCTTCGGGGGCGAGGAGCCCCGTCGCGTCGACGATCGTGGAGGCCAGTGTGCCGCCCACGCCGTCGTCGAGGTAGAGGGCGACGGTGTCGCCGAGCATCCGTTCGGCATCCTGAGCAGTCGTCGCCGCGGGCTGGCCCGTGAGGTTGGCGCTCGACACCGCGAGCGGGCCCGTCTCGGAGAGCAGCTCGAGCGCGATGCGGCTCGCGGGCATGCGCAGGGCAACGGTGCCGCGGGTTTCTCCCAGATCCCACACGAGAGACGACTGCGCGGGAAGGATGACGGTGAGGCCGCCCGGCCAGTACGCGGCGACCAGCGCGCGCACCTCGTCCGGAACGCTCTCCGCGAGCGCGTCGAGGGTGGGGATGCCGGGAATGAGCACGGGCGGCGGCGACTGGCGCGTGCGGCCCTTCGCGTCGATGAGCTTCTGCACCGCATCCGGGTTGAAGGCGTCTGCAGCCAGCCCGTAGACGGTGTCCGTGGGGATCACGACGAGATCGCCCCGGCCGATAGCTGTTCTGGCGAGGCGCATACCGGTGAGGAGCTCGGCGTCGACCGAGCAGTCGTAGATGGGGGCCATGTCCGTTACATGGTACCCGTCAGAACAGTGCGAGACTGGAGAGCCCGTGGACCTCTACTTCTTCGACCTCGACAAGACGCTCTACGCGTACGACTTCCGCTACCGCCTGCCGGAACTCGCCCGCCTGAGCGGCGGTTCGCAGTACCACCTGGCCAAGACCTGGTGGGCATCCGGATGCGAGGCCCGCGCCGAGGCGGGCGACTGGCCCACCGCCGACGAGTACCTCGACGAGTTCGCGCGCGTGACCGGCACCCGCCGCCTCGCGCTGGAGGAGTGGGCGTCGGCCCGCCGCCTCGCGATGACGCGCATCCCCGGCAGTATCGCGGCCCTCGCGCGCGCGGCCGAACTCGGCACGGTCTCGCTGCTCTCGAACAACCCCGCGGCGACCGCCACGGCGCTGCCGCTGCTCGCCCGCGACGTGGTAGAGATCCTCGGAGAGAACAGGCTTTTCAGCTATCAGTTGCGCTCGCGCAAGCCCGGCGAGGAGATCTACCGCCGCGCGCTCGAGCACTACGGTGTCGCCGCCGAGAACTGCTTCTTCGCCGACGACTCCGCGGCGAACATCGCGGGCGCCCGAGCCGTCGGTATCACGGGCCACCAGCTCATGTCGCACAGCGGCACCTACGACACCCATGCCCTGCTCGCGGCCATCGAGGCGTTCGCCGGGAGGCGCTCATGACCCTGCTCTTCATCTTCGATATGGACGACGTGCTGTACGAGTACGACTGGCGCGTGCGCATGGCCGGGATGACCGCGCTCACGGGCCTCTCGCTGCAGGAGCTGCGGCGTCTGTGGTGGAACGACGAAGGCGAGTGGCGCGCCGAGGCCGGAGGGTACGAGACCGCTGACGAGTACCTGTCCGCCTTCACGGAGGCCATCGGCACGCCCGTGGACGAAGACGAGTGGGTGCGGGTCCGCGGTGAGGCGATGACCGCCTGGCCTGCGTCGCTCGATGCGGTTCGCCGGGCATCCGAGCTGGGTCAGATCACCCTGCTCACCAACAACGGTGCCCTCGTCGGCAAGCACCTGCGCACTCTCGCGCCCGAGCTCGTCGATCTGTTCGGCGACCACCTCTTCACGTCGAGCCACTACGGCGCTCGCAAGCCCAACCCCGTCGTGTTCGAGCGCGTGCTCGAGGCCTACGGCGTCCCGGCCGTCGACACCTTCTTCGCCGACGACATGCGGGTCAATATCGAGGGCGCCGAGAGCATCGGGATCACGGGCTACCACTTCGGGACTCCCGAAGGGCTGCTCGCCGCGATCGAGGAGTTCGCGGCAGCGCGCGCCGACCGCTGAGCCGTCAGAAACTGCTCAGCGCAGCGCGGTCGTCGCGCGGTCGCGGCCGAGCAGGTCACGGTGGTGGGCGATCGCGCGCCAGCCGTCGGCCGCGAGGAGCTCGGCGATGGCTGCCGACTGGACCTCGCCATGCTCGAGCACGAGCGTGCCGCCATCACGCAGCAGGCGCTGTGCGGTGGTCGACACGGCGTGCACGATGTCGAGGCCGTCCTCACCGCCGTAGAGCGCGATTTCGGGGTCGAACAGGCGCACCTCTGGGTCACGCGGGATCGCGCCGACCGGGATGTACGGCGGGTTCGAGATGACGACGTCCACAGTGCCGTCGAGCTCGTGCAGGGCATCGGCGAGGTCGATGAAGACCGGGATCGCGTTGGAGGCAAGCCTGAAGTTCTGCCGAGTCCACACGTAGGCGAGCGGCGAGACCTCGACGCCGTAGACGCGCGAGTGTGGAACCTCCGTGGCCATGGCGAGGGCGATCGCGCCACTGCCGGTGCCGAGGTCGACGCCGACGGGCTGGGGCGAGGCTGTCGCCGCGAGCGCGTCGATGGCGAACTGCACGACGGTCTCCGTCTCGGGCCGCGGCACGAAGACGCCGGGCCCGACCGCGAGCTCGAGCTGCCGAAACGCTGCGACACCGGTGATGTGCTGCAGCGGTTCGCGCGCGGCGCGGCGTTCCACGAGTCCCGCGACGGTGACCGTGTCGTCGGGGCTCAAGGCGGAACCGGTAACGGCTTTCGCCTGCACTCCCCCGCGGCTCAACCCGAGCACATGGCCGAGCAGGAGTTCGGCATCCACCCGCGCATTCCGGATGCCAGCCCCCTCGAGCACGCTCGTGGCGTGATCGAGCATGGCTGAGATCAGGGTCATCAGCTCTCGGAGCCGAGTGCCTCCAGGCGCGACTCTTCGTCGGCCTGAATGCAGCTCTGGATGACCGGCTCGAGTGCACCGTTCATCACGGCGTCGAGGTTGTACGCCTTGTAACCCGTGCGGTGGTCCGCGATGCGGTTCTCCGGGAAGTTGTAGGTGCGGATGCGCTCCGAGCGGTCCATCGTGCGGATCTGGCTCTTGCGGTACTCCGACGCCTCGGCGTCAGCCTCTTCCTGGTACCGGGCGAGGATGCGCGCGCGGAGCACTCGCATGCCGGCCTCGCGGTTCTGCAGCTGCGACTTCTCGTTCTGCATGGCCACGACGATGCCCGTCGGGAGATGGGTGATGCGCACCGCAGAGTCCGTCGTGTTGACGGACTGGCCACCGGGACCGCTCGAGCGGTAGACGTCGATCTTGAGATCGTTCTGGCTGATCTCGACCTCTTCGGGCTCATCGACCTCGGGGAACACGAGAACGCCCGCCGCGGACGTGTGGATGCGCCCCTGCGACTCGGTGGCCGGCACGCGCTGCACGCGGTGAACGCCGCCCTCGTACTTGAGGTGCGCCCAGATGCCCTCGGCCGGATCTGTGGAGTTGCCCTTGAACGCGACCTGCACGTCCTTGATGCCGCCGAGATCGCTCGAGGTCTGCTCGATGATCTCGGTCTTCCACTTCTTCGACTCCGCGTAGTGCAGGTACATGCGCAGCAGGTCGCCGGCGAAGAGCGCCGACTCGGCGCCGCCCTCCCCCATCTTGATCTCCATGATCACGTCACGGGCGTCGTTGGGGTCGCGCGGGATGAGCAGGCGACGCAGCTTCTCCTGGGCGAGGTCGAGCGCCTCCGTGAGGGCGGGGAGCTCGGCCGCGAATGCCTCGTCCTCCGCCGCCATTTCGGTGGCTGCCTCGACGTCGTCCGTCAGGGTGCGCCAGTCTTCGTACGCCGCGACGATGCGCGCGAGTTCCGCATACCGCCGATTGACCTTCTTCGAGCGGGCCGGGTCTGAGTGGAGATCCGGGTCGGAAAGCTGAACCTGGAGCTCATCATGTTCGGCCAGCAGCGACTGCACTGACTCGAACACGACTAGTCCTCTTTGCCCTTGGTGTCCGGCATCGACTTCTGGACCTGCATGAGGAACTCGACGTTCGTCGAGGTCTCCTTGAGGCGACCCAGGACGATCTCGAGCGCCTGCTGCTGGTCGAGGCCCGCGAGGGCACGACGCAGCTTCCAGGTGACCTTGACCTCGTCGGCGCCGAGGAGCATCTCCTCGCGGCGGGTGCCCGAGGCGTTCACGTCGACTGCCGGGAAGATGCGCTTGTCGGCGAGCTGACGCGAGAGGCGCAGCTCCATGTTGCCGGTGCCCTTGAACTCCTCGAAGATGACCTCGTCCATCTTGGAACCGGTCTCGACGAGCGCGGTCGCGATGATGGTGAGCGAGCCGCCCTCCTCGATGTTGCGAGCCGCACCGAAGAAGCGCTTCGGCGGGTAGAGGGCCGACGAGTCGACACCACCCGAGAGCACGCGGCCGGATGCGGGTGCCGCGAGGTTGTACGCACGGCCCAGTCGCGTGATCGAGTCGAGGAGCACCACGACATCGTGACCAAGCTCCACCAGGCGCTTGGCGCGCTCGATGGCGAGCTCGGCAACCGTGGTGTGGTCTTCGGCGGGGCGGTCGAAGGTGGAGGCGATGACCTCGCCCTTCACCGTGCGCTGCATGTCGGTGACCTCTTCGGGACGCTCGTCGACGAGGACGACCATGAGGTGGACCTCGGGGTTGTTCTTCGAGATCGCGTTCGCGATGGCCTGGAGCACGAGGGTCTTGCCCGCCTTGGGCGGCGAGACGATGAGGCCGCGCTGACCCTTGCCGATGGGCGACACGAGGTCGATGATGCGGGTCGAGAGCTTGGCAGAGTCGGTCTCGAGGCGCAGGCGCTCCTGCGGGTAGAGCGGCGTGAGCTTGCCGAATTCGACGCGGTTCGCGGCATCCTCGACGGGCAGGCCGTTGATCGAGTCGATGCGCACGATGGCGTTGTACTTCTGGCGGCCCTGGGCGTTGTCGCCCTCGCGGGGCTGGCGGATGGCGCCGACCACGGCGTCGCCCTTGCGCAGGTTGTACTTCTTCACCTGGCCGAGCGAGACGTACACGTCGTTGTTGCCCGGGAGGTAGCCGGAGGTGCGCACGAAGGCGTAGTTGTCGAGGACATCGAGGATGCCCGCAACCGGGATGAGCACGTCATCCTCGGTGATCTCGGGCTCGAAGTCGTCGCCGAGGGGGCCGCGGCCGCGCTTGCGGTCGCGGTAGCGGTTGCGGCCGGAGCGCTCGTCGCCCTCGGCGTCCGCCACGCGCTGCTGCTGCGGCTGGCCGTTGCGGGCCTGCCCGTTCTGCTGCTGGTTGGTGGTGTTCTGCTGGCCGTTCTGGCCGCCGTTGGCGTTGCCGCCACCGTTGCGGTTGCGGTTGCGGTTGCGCGAAGAGCGGGTCTGGCCGCCCTCCTGCTCGCCGTTCTCGTCCGCCGACTCTGCGTCGGAGGGTGCGTCCTCACCGACGGCGACGTCGGCGGGGGTCGGGTCTTCGGCGACGGCCTCGGGAGCCTCTGCAACGGTCTCAGCGACGTGCGAGCGGGCCGAGCGCGGGGCGCTGACGGGCTTCTCGGCGGGCGCTGCGGCCTCTGCGGGGGCATCCACGACGGGCGCGCCCACGCCGGCACCGGCCGCGGCGATAGCCTCGGTGTCGGCACTCGTCACACGGCGCGACGCGCGCTTGCGCACGGGCACCTCGGCGGCGGGCGCCTCGGCTACGGGGGCCTCGACTACCGCTGCCGACTCGGTCGACTCGGTGTCCTGGTTCTCGTTGATCGCGTCCACGAGTTCTCCTTTACGAAGTTTTGATGCGCCGCTGATGCCCAAAGAACTAGCAAGAGCCTGAAGCTCGGCGAGTTTGAGGGTGCTCAGATCGGTGCGGGAATCCGCGCTCGTTGCACGGATGTTGACGTCTGTCACTGCTGGGGTTCCTTTCCCCTACCGAAGCTGTACCTGTATGGACAGGGGTGCTTGTCGGCGGAGAGCTGATTCCTCTTAGCGGCTGTCTGCGCGGGTGCGCAGGAATCTCTGCTGCGGGAGGAGGGGTTGAGATACAACCGGGAGGCTACGGCTGGGCCGGAGCTTCTACCTGGTGCGTTGCCACTGTAGCACCTTTGAAGTCGACGGCCAGCAGGAGCGACTGCCAGTCGTTCTCGGCCTCCTGAGCCACGAGGTCGGCCGCGACGAGCCGCTGGGAGGGGTCGTCGGCGAGCACGAGGATCGACGGACCCGCGCCCGAGACCACTGCCGCGAGGCCATGGTCTCGCAGCGCGTGCACGAGGGAATTGGTCTCGGGCATGGCACTCGCGCGGTAGTCCTGATGCAGCTTGTCTTCGGTTGCCTGGAACAGCAGTTCGGGGCTCTGCACGAGAGCCGCGATGAGCAGCGCCGAGCGCGAGAGGTTGAACACCGCGTCTTCGTAGGGCACCGAGGCGGGCTGCAGGCTGCGCGCGAGGGCGGTCGAGACGCTGTGGCCGGGGACACACACGAGGGGCGATACACCCCTGTGCACGATGAGCTTCTTGGCACGCGGGCCCTCGGGCGTGGTCCACGCGATGGTGAGACCCCCGAAGAGTGCTGGTGCCACGTTGTCCGGGTGGCCCTCGAGCTCCGTGGCGATGACGAGCATCCGGTCGAGATCGAGCTCGACGATGCCCTCGAGGAGGCCTTTGGCCGCCATGATGCCCGAGACGATGGCCGCCGCCGACGAACCGAGGCCGCTGCCGTGAGGGATGACGTTGTTGGCGTCGAGGCGCAGGCCCGGCATGGGCTGGCCGACGTGGTCGAAGGTGTACCGGATGGCCCGTGCCACGAGGTTGCTCTCGTCGGTCGGCACCTCCCCCTTGCCCACGCCCGTGATCTCGACGTGGACATCCGTGCCCTCGACGACCGTGACGGTCAGGACGTCGTACAGCGCGAGCGCGAGCCCGAGCGTGTCGAAGCCCGGACCGAGGTTCGCCGAGGTGGCCGGAACCTTGACCGTCGCTGCAAGACCGACGGGAAGGGTCATGAAGCGCTCAGGCCGAGCACGCCCGCGATCTCGGTGATGTCGGTGGAGACCACTGTGGGCTTCACATCGGAGCCGTCGGCGGCGCGGAGCGCCCACTGCGGGTCTTTGAGGCCGTGGCCCGTGACCGTGAGCACGACAGTCGAGCCCTTCGGGATCTCGCCGGCATCCGCACGCTCGAGCAGGCCAGCGACGCTGATCGCCGACGCCGGCTCGACGAAGATGCCCACCTCGGCGGAGAGGATGCGGTGCGCCTCGAGGATCTTCTCGTCGCTGATGGCTCCGAAGTAGCCGTTGCTGTGCTCACGGGCCGCGATCGCGAGCTCCCACGAGGCCGGGTTGCCGATGCGGATGGCGCTCGCGATGGTGTCGGGGTCTTTCACGACGTGGCCGAGCACGATGGGTGCGCTTCCCGCGGCCTGGAATCCGAACATCCGGGGCATCTTGGTCGTGATGCCGCGCTCGAGCTCCTCGTTGTAGCCGCGGTGGTACGCCGTGTAGTTGCCCGCGTTGCCGACCGGTACGAAGTGGAAGTCGGGGGCGTCTTCGAGAACCTCCACGACCTCGAACGCCGCAGTCTTCTGGCCCTCGATGCGATCGTTGTTTACCGAGTTGACGAGGTGCACGGGGTAGTTGGCCGCGAGGTCGCGCGCGATGTCGAGGCAGTCATCGAAGTTGCCCTGCACCTGAAGGAGCTCGGCGCCGTGCGCGATGGCCTGCGCGAGCTTGCCCATGGCGATCTTGCCCTCGGGAACCAGAACGGCAGCGGTGATGCCGGCGTGGGTCGCGTAGGCCGCAGCCGAGGCCGAGGTGTTGCCGGTCGAGGCGCAGATGATCGCCTTGGCGCCGGCCTCGACGGCCTTCGAGACAGCCATCGTCATGCCGCGGTCTTTGAAGGAGCCCGTGGGGTTCATTCCCTCGAACTTCACCCAGACCGTCGCGCCCGTGCGGTGCGAGAGGGCGGCGGCGGGGATGAGCGGGGTGCCGCCCTCACCGAGGGTGATGACGGGCGTCGTCTCGGAGATGTCGAGACGGTCGGCGTACTCGCGGAGAACTCCGCGCCATTGGTGGGCCACTTGTTACAGTCCTTCGACTCTCAGAACGGATACGACAGCACTCACGACGGACGTGGTGGACAGTGCCTCCACGGTCGCGGCAAGAGCAGACTCGGACGCCTCGTGCGTGATGATCACAAGGGTAGCCGTAGGGCGATCGGCGTCGCCGCCATCGCGCACGGACTGCGACACGCCCTCGACTGACACTCCCCGGTCGCTGAACAGGGTGGCGATGGCCGCCAGCACGCCCGGCTCGTCGAGCACGGTCAGGGTGATCTGGTAGCGCGTGGTCACGCTCGACATGGGCAGCACGGGAAGGTTGGCGTGCGTCGACTCGGCGACGCCGGGGCCGCCCGCCACGTGGCGACGGGCCGCGGAGACGAGGTCGCCCAACACTGCCGAGGCGGTCTGGATGCCGCCGGCACCCGCGCCGTAGAACATGAGACTGCCCGCAGCCTCCGCCTCGACGAAGACCGCGTTGTTGGCACCGTGGACTGCGGCCAGCGGGTGGCCGAGCGGCACGAGGGCCGGATGCACGCGGGCGCTCACGCCCTCGAGGCCCGAGGCATCCGTGATGCGCTCGCAGATGGCGAGGAGCTTGACGACGTAGCCGGCCTTGCGGGCGGCGAGCACCTGCTCGTGGGTGACGGAGGTCATTCCCTCGCGGTGGACGGCATCGAGGGGAACCGTGGTGTGGAACGCGAGGCTCGCGAGGATCGCTGCCTTCTGCGCGGCGTCGAAGCCCTCCACGTCGGCGGTGGGATCCGCCTCGGCATAGCCCAAGCGCGTGGCCTCGGCGAGGGCATCCTCGAGGGTGTCACCCTCGGTGTCCATGCGGTCGAGGATGAAGTTCGTGGTGCCGTTGACGATGCCCAGGATGCGCGTGACCCGGTCGCCCGCGAGGCTGTCGCGCAGCGGACGGATGATCGGGATCGCGCCGCCCACGGCCGCCTCGTAGTACAGCTGAGCTCCGACCTGCTCCGCGGCCTCGAACAACTCGGGGCCGTGGTTCGCGAGCACGGCCTTGTTCGCGGTGATGACGTCTGCACCCGAGTTGAGCGCCTGCAGGATGTACGTGCGAGCGGGCTCGATACCGCCGATGAGCTCCACCACGATGTCGGCGCCCAGAATGAGCGCCTCGGCGTCGGTCGTGAGCAGGTGCTGCGGGATGTCGGTGTCGCGCTTGCCGTCGAGGTTGCGCACGGCGACGCCGACAACCTCGAGGCCTGCGCCAGCGCGAGCGGCGAGCTCCTCGCCCTGGGTGATGAGCAGGTTCGCGACCTGGGCGCCCACGCTTCCGCCGCCCAGGATGGCGACCCGGAGGTTGCGGTACTCGATCATCGGGACACTCCAGCGTCTCTGCTCAACAGGTCTTCCTCGGTTTCGCCGCGCACGATCACGCGGGCCTCGCCGTCGATCACGGCGACGACCGGAGGCCTGCCGAGGTAGTTGTAGTTGCTCGCCATCGCCCAACCGTAGGCGCCCGTCGCGGGAACCCCGACGAGGTCGCCCGGCTGCACGTCGGAGGGCAGGTAGTCAGCGTGCACGACGATATCGCCCGACTCGCAGTGCTTGCCAGCGATACGCACGAGCGCGGGCTCGGCGGTCGAGGAGCGATTGGCGAGGCGCGCGGAGTAGTCGGCGCGGTACAGCGAGGGGCGCACGTTGTCGCTCATGCCGCCGTCGATGGAGACGTACTTGCGCACATTCGCCCCCTCGACGAGCACGTCTTTGATGGTGCCCACGGTGTAGAGCGTCGTGGTCGAGGGGCCGATGATCGAGCGTCCGGGCTCGATGGCGACGATGGGGACCGGGATGCCCAACTCCGCGGCTCCCCCGGCGACGATGTCGGCGAAACGAACCGCGACTTCGTCGATGGCGAGGGGCTCGTCCGCGCTCGTGTAGGCGATGCCGAAACCGCCACCGAGGTTCAGCTCGGGAACCGGGCCGCCCTCGAGCAGCTCGGCGTGGAGCGCGAACAGGCGCCGTGCGGCCTCGGCGAAACCGTCCGACTCGAAGATCTGCGAGCCGATGTGGGAGTGCAGCCCGAGGAACTCAAGCGAGGGCTCCGCCCTGATGAGGGCGACGAGAGCCGCGGCATCCGGAAGCGGTATTCCGAACTTCTGGTCTTCGCGGGCGGTGGCGAGATACTCGTGAGTGGAGGCGTGCACACCACTGTTGATGCGCAAGCGCACGGGCTGCACGCGGCCGTAGCGCGAGGCCGCGGCTGCCAACCGTGAGATCTCGATCTCGCTGTCGATGACGATCGCACCAACACCCACGCGCACGGCGCGGTCGATCTCCGCGAGGCTCTTGTTGTTGCCGTGCAGCCCGAGACGGGCGGGATCCACACCGGCGGCGAGCGCCACGGCGAGCTCACCGCCGCTTGCGACGTCGATGTTGAGCCCCGCATCCGTGACCCACCTAGCGACCTCGGTCGACAGGAACGCCTTGCCCGCGTAGTAGACCTTCGCGCTCGAACCGACCCGTGCGAACTCGCGGTCGAATGACGCCCGGATGCCCGCTGCCCGCGCCTTTACGTCGGCCTCATCGACCACGTACACGGGAGTGCCGAACCGCTGTGCAAGCTCCGTGGCGGACACGCCCGCGATGCTCAGCTCGCCCGAGGGCTCACGTGCAGCGTTGCGCGACCACACCGCCGGGGCGAGCGCGTTGGCATCGTCGGGCTCGAGGAGCCACTCCGGGGCGAGGGGATTGCGGGACACGGGAGTAAATCCTACCGGGGCTAGTTGGTGCCCTCCGGGCATGTGCCGAGGGTCGAGAGCGCGGGGTCGGAGAGGGCTGTGCCATCGCCGTCGATACCGACCACGAGGGTCGTGCCGACCACCTGCACCGTGTCGAGCGTGAGCGCCTGGGGCAGGAACCCCGCGACGCAGAAGTCGCGCGACCGCAGCAGATCACCGGCGAGCGCGCTGAACTGCGGGTTGCCGCGAAGGTCGGCCACCGAGATCTGCTGCTCGCCGAGCAGGATCGTGACCGGATCGAAGTTAATGCCGCCGTCTTTGGCCGTTGGGTTGAGGTCGACGGATACCGGCACCGAGATGAAGAGGAAGGAGAAGTCGGTGCCGATCCGGATGAGCCCGTCCTTGAGCTCGATCGTCTTGAGGTCGATCCCGCTCAGGAAGCCCGACAGCTTCGTCACGTTCTCCTCGGTGACCGTGACCTGGATGCCGAGCTTGTCCAGAGGCTTGCTGCTGTCGAGCGGCACCTGGGTGGCGGTGATCTGCGCCTCGCCCGAGATGTCACCGAAGGTGATCGTGTCGACGTGCACGTTCACTTGATCGAGCGCGCCGCGCGCGGCCTGGAGGAGCACCGATCCAGACCCGAGGTCGACGTCGACCTTCGCCGCGGGGTCGAGCTTGAGCACCTCGACTATGCGCTCGCGGACGTAGTTCTCCGCGTAGGTCTTGGCGTAGGCATCCGCGACGAAGAATCCGACCACGAGCAGGATGACCAGCACGACGACAGCGATGAGCACGCCGATCCAGCGGCGGCGCTTCTTCTTCGGCGGCGCGGGGACCTCGATGACGACAGTGTCGCGTTCAGCGATCGGCTCGGCCATGGGCTACATCCTCTCGGGTGCGCTCACTCCCAGCAGTCCGAGGCTGTTGCGGAGCACCTGGCCTACCGCGTTGTTGAGCCAGAGGCGCGTGCGGTGAAGGTCCGTAACATCCTCATCGCCCAGCGGGGTGACGCGGCAGTTGTCGTACCACCGATGGTAGGCCCCGGCCAGTTCCTCGCTGTATCGGGCGACCCGGTGGGGCTCGCGCAGCTCGGCGGCCTGGCGGACCACGCGCGGGAACTCGGCCAGGATACCGAGCAGGATGCTCTCCGTCTCGTGGTCGAGCAGGCTCGCGTCGAAGGCGCTGTCGTCGACTCCAGAGGCCGCGGCGTTGCGCGCCACTGAGTTGGTGCGCGCGTGCGCGTACTGCACGTAGAAGACGGGGTTGTCGTTCGTCTTCTTGCCCCAGAGGTCGAGGTCGATGTCGACCTGAGAGTCGATCGAGCTGCGCACGAGGGCGTAGCGACCCGCATCCACACCCACGGCCTCGACGAGGTCTTCGAGGGTCACGACGGTTCCCGCGCGCTTGGACATGCGCACGGGCTCGCCGTTACGCACGAGGTTCACGAGCTGGCCGATCAGGATCTCGAGGTTCACGTACGGCACGTCACCGAACGCCTTGGTCATGGCCATGAGGCGGCGCACATAGCCGTGGTGGTCGGCGCCGAGCATGATCAGGTTGCGCTCGAACCCGCGCTCGCGCTTGTTGAGGTAGTACGCGAGGTCGCCCGAGATGTAGCCCGCCTCGCCGTCGCTCTTGATGACCACGCGGTCTTTGTCGTCGTCGAAGTCGGTGGACTTGAACCACGTGGCGCCGTCGGCCTCGTAGATCGCCCCCATCGACCGTAGGCGCTCGATCGCGCGCTCGACTGCGCCCGACTCGTGCAGCTCGTTCTCGTGGAAGTACACGTCGAACTTCACGCCGAACTCGTGCAGCGCCGCCTTGATGTCGCCGAACATGAGCTCGACGCCGATGGCCCTGAACACCTCCTGCTGCTCGTCGCGCGGAATGCCCGACAGGTCGCCAGGATAGGTGTTGATCACACGGGCAGCGATGTCGGAGATGTAGGCGCCGCCGTACCCGTCCTCCGGGGCGGGCTCGCCGAGGTAGCTTGCGAGGAGGCTGCGCGCGAACCTGTCGATCTGCGCGCCGTGGTCGTTGAAGTAATACTCGCGCGTGACGATGCCGCCCTGCGACTGAAAGATGCGCGCGAGGCTGTCGCCCACCGCTGCCCAACGAACGCCGCCGATGTGGATGGGCCCCGTGGGGTTTGCCGAGACGAACTCGAGGTTGATCGTCACGCCGGCGTACAGGTCACCGTGGCCGTAGGCCTCACCCTGCTCGACGATCACCTTGGCGAGCGCGCCGGATGCCGCGGCATCCAGTGAGATGTTGATGAAGCCGGGGCCTGCCACATCGACCGAGGAGACGCCGTCGAGCTCGCGGACGCCCGCGGCGATCTCGTCGGCAAGCTCGCGCGGGTTGACCCCTAGGGGCTTGGCCAGCTTCATGGCGATGTTCGAGGCCCAGTCGCCGTGGTCGCGGTTACGAGGACGCTCGAGAACCAGATCGTCGACGGTGACCGTCATCGTGCCACCGCGTCGCTCGACGAGCCCTGCGACGACGGCGAGCATGGCGGCGGAGAGATCGGCTGGATTCACGAGCACCAAGCTTAGCCGCGGCGCGTTGACCGGGCTGGTCGGCGCATCCCTCGACAATAGAAGAATGTCTTCTCGTCACGCACTGCTCGCCGCACCCCTGCTCCTCCTCGTGCTCGCAGGATGCGTCGAGACTCCCAGCGATGGCAACATCCCCACCCCCACCTCGACCGAGACGGCGGGCTACACGCCGCCGCCCAGCTCTTCGCCAACCCCGACGGCCAGTGCGACAGCGGATGCGACATCCGAACCGGTGACTCTGGCCTGCTCCGACCTCGTGAGCGCCGACCAGATGTACGAGTACAACCTCAACTTCGGGCTCATCGACGGATGGGCACCCTCCCCCGGCACGTTCGCCGGCGACGCCGTCGCGGCGCAGGGAGTCGCGTGCCGCTGGCAGAACCAGTCGAGCGGCGCAACCATCGATATCGCCGTTGCCCACCTCCTCGGAACGCGGCTGACGGATGCCGAGGCCGCAGCGAAGGCGAGCTCGACGGCCGTCGACGACTACGGGGTCGAAGGCTACTTCTTCGCGAACGGCGGACCGGGCGTCGCACAGGCCTTCACGGGCGAGTACTGGATCACTGCGCAGTCGACGACGTTCTTCGGAGCGGGCGACGTGTCGCCGCTCATGGAGTACATCCTCCCGGCGCTGGGCTAGCTAGCCCAGCTGAACCAACTCGTTCACGTCGTCGCGGGGCAGGTCGTCGACGATGGCCAGCACGCTCAGGTCGGTGAGGATGAGGTCTGCCCAGTGGTTGGTGAGGAACGCGGTGTCTGCCGCATCACGGCCCGTGGAGATGCGAACCATGCTCTCGCGCGGGGCGAGACGCGTCGCGTCGACCACCCACCACGCTCCGTCGACGTGGGCCTCAGCGACCGCGTGAAAGTCCATGGGTGACAGCCCCGGCGCGTAGACCGCGACCATGCGCGCGGGCACATCGAGCGCGCGCAGCAGGGCGATGACGAGGTGCGCGTAGTCGCGGCACACCCCGCGGCGGGCCAGCAGGGTCTGCTCCGCGCCGTCCGTCGGCAGGCTCGAGCCCGGTACGTAGCGCAGCCGCTCCCACACCCACAGCGTCACCGCCGAGAGCAGCTCGTGGCCCTTGAGGCCGGCGAACTCGGAGCGGGCGGTGGGGGTCAGGCTGTCCGATTCGCAATAGCGGCTGGGACGCAGGTAGGTGACGAGATCGAGGTCTACCGACGGAGCCGGATCCGAGCGGCCTGCCACGTCGGCGGTGTAGTCGACGAGCATCCGGCCGGGGCCCGACACGAACTGATGCAGGCGAGTGCCATGCCGATCGGTGAGCTCGGTGGCCTTCATGGGCTCACCATCAAGGACGAAACTGAGGGTCTCGGATGTCACGGCAGAACCCTGCGCGGCAGTGATGCTGAACACCATGTTCGTCGTGCCCTTGATGTCGAGCTCGAGGTGATTGGTCACGGTGCGCAGCATGCTCCGATCCTGTCACGGCGCTGGTAGCCTTGGTGACGTTCCATGAGCCCCCATAGCTCAGGGGATAGAGCACTGCCCTCCGGAGGCAGGGGCGGCAGTTCGAATCTGCCTGGGGGCACCAACAGAACCGGTGGCAACATTTTGGCAACAAGCGCAGAAGCCGTTACGCCACCGGCGCCAAGCCGGCCGCTACCCGAATGCGCTCGGCGGCCGCCGATGCCTCGTCGAAGAGTCGCGTCCTGCTTCGAAGTCGCCAGTTGGGCTCGGCTCACTAGAGGACATGAGGCAGGCATGGCTGGCCAGACACCCTCGGCAGTATCAATGTCAGGCACTACTCGGTTGACGTTGTGCCTTCATCCAAGCCTCGGGCCATCGCCTCAATCGCCAACTCATCTCCACCCTGCGCCGCTTTCCACAGCCACTCAGCTGCCTCCTCCTCGCGGCCGAGGTCGTCCAACAACCGATACAAGTTGAACGCAGAAAAGGCGTCTCCGAGCCCGAACCCACCACGGAAAAGATCTTCCGCGCGGTCAAACTCAGCGTTCTCTTCATGAATATTGGCTAGTGGCAGGAAGCTTTCCACCTCGCCCTCCTCCACTCCACGCTGCAACACCTCGATTGCTTCAGACAGGCGATCGGTTGCCTTGAGTAGAGACGCTAGGTCAGCACGTGCGGACGGGTAGTAGTCGGCGCCCTTGCGGAGCAGGGGCTCCGACTCCGGTTGGTTGAAGAAGTACCACTTCCAGTGCCCAAGCACCCCCATCACATGCCACGTAAAGTCATCGGGGTCGTCGTCCTGACGGACATAGCCTTCGAGCAGCTCAATCGCGACGTCAATGTTGTCTCGACCTCGTTCCAGCCACGCGAGGTCGTAATAGCCCGCGAGATACCCGGAATCGATTGCCTGTTTGTAAACCGCTTCAGCTTCGACCAAGCGACCGGCTGACTCAAGTGCGGTCCCATAGAAGTGGGCCGACAAGCCGTCACCCTTGGCTAACCATTCTGTCGCGAGGTCTTGCAGCGAAGGCTCCTCTGGCATAGGACCACTTTAGGGACGCGACCCCGACTCTTCTGAGATTCACAAGAGCCCATTTGGCTTACCCGTAGCAACAGAATGGCAACACTTGAACCAAATCATGGTCAGCGATACTGATCAGGAGCGGCAGTTCGAATCTGCCTGGGGGCACCGTATGACTCCTATCGTGGTCACATGCGCCCTACGAGACGGCAACGGCTCGCGGCGGCCGGAGCGCTGCTGGTCTACCTTGCGTCCCTGCCCGTTCTCGGACTGCTGTCGGTCACGGTCGCTTACCGTCGCTTTCCCCAGCTGGGCTTCCGCGACCAGCTCTACCAAGTGGGATCGTTGTCGACCACGATCCTCGGATCGCTGCTGGTTGTCGCGGTGCTCATCGTGGTCGCGACGGTCGTCGCGATAGTTCTCTCCCCGAAGGCCGCGCGAATCCCGTGGATCGGGTTGACGGTGAACCTCGCAGTGTGGGCGGCCTCGGTTGCCACCATGGTCGAGCCTGCACCGATCCTCGGCGGCTAGCGACCGGTCAGCCCAGCATCGTGCTGGTGAACCCGTCAGTTCGGCGACTTATCGGCGAACACCACGACCTCGTTGTGGGCAGCGTCATAGACGAACTGCAGGCCCGTCGAGTCGGGGAAGGCCGCTCCGAGCTGCTCGGGCAGCTGCTGGTCGTCGGCGTTGAATTGGGTCAGGGCGGGAAAGGCACCCGCGTTGCAGCCGAACCTGAGTGCTCCCGAGAATGAATTCTCGGTCGACGCGTCCGCGTCCGCCTCCGAGAACACCACGAGGCACACGCCGTCGGGTGAGCCGCCGTAGAGCCCGCCGGTGGTGATCGCCGCACGAAGGCCGTGGAACTCCTGATAGATCGGCAGGTCGGCCCCTTCATTGGCCGGGTACCCGAGGAAGAAGGGCGGAGTTTCGTAGCCCGTGTCGAGAGAGAGGCGCGCCACCTGCTGGGCGCCCGTCAGCAACGGATCGCTCTGCACGCGCTGCACGACCACGAGGGTGGTCGCGAGCACGGCCGCGAGGGCCGCAGCACCGAGGGAGATCAGCCAAGTGGACCGGCGCACGCCGCGCATCCACCGCCACAGCCCCGCAAACAGGAGCATCCAGCGAGAGGGACCGGCCGGGGCGTGCTCCTCCAGCACCTCCGGGACGACGATCGGCGCTGTCGGTTCGACGGGCGCGCGAGGGGGCGCCGGCGGGCGGACTGCCTCCTCCAAGTCTCGGAGGCGCTGCACCGCGCCGGGGTCCAGATGGATGTCGGAGCTCGGCCCGTAGGCGCGCTTGCGCAGTTCCTCGAGCTCGTGATCGGGCATCGCGGTCATACCGAGAGTGTCTCATCACGAGACTCGACGACGGGAGCCCTCCCGCTGCTACCGTCTCCTCATGCCAGACATCCCGCCCGCCGACGCGGAGCTCGTCGAGTCACCGCTCCTGGCGCGCATCCGGGAATCCGTCATCGGCGACGACCAGGTGACGCCCGGCCCGTTCGGCCCACGCCGCGTCACGTACGCCGACTACACCGCGAGCGGCAGGTCACTCGGGTTCATCGAGGGCTTCATACGCGACGAAGTGCTCCCACGCTACGCGAACACGCACACGGAGTCGAGCGGCACGGGCCTTCAGACGACACGACTGCGCGAGGATGCCCGCGCCACCATCCACCGCGCCGTGCACGGTGACGACGACACGGTGGTGATCTTCGCCGGCAGCGGTTCGACGGCCGCGATCGACAAGCTCGTCGGAATCCTCGGATTGCGCATCCCCGCCGACCTCGACCTCAAGTACGGGCTGTCGAACCAAATCCCTGCCGACGAGAAGCCCGTGGTGTTCCTGGGGCCGTTCGAGCACCACAGCAACGAGCTGCCCTGGCGCGAGTCGATAGCGGATGTGGTGGTCATCCACGAGGATGCCGACGGCCACGTCGACCTCGCACACCTCACCGAGCAGCTCGAGAAGTACGCGCACCGGCCGCTCAAGTTCGGCTCGTTCAGCGCCGCGAGCAACGTCACGGGCATCGTGACCGACTCCGAGCTGATCACGCGGACGCTGCACGAGCACGGCGCGCTCGCATTCTGGGACTTCGCCGCGGCGGCCCCCTACGTCGACATCGACATGCGCCACGGCTACGACGCCGTCTTCATCTCGCCGCACAAGTTCATCGGCGGGCCAGGCACACCGGGCCTGCTCGTGGCCCGGAAGCACCTGCTGACCAACACCGTGCCCGACATGGTGGGCGGCGGCACCGTCGCGTACGTGAATCCGCTCGAGCATCGCTATCTGAGCGACCACGCGCACCGCGAGGAGGCGGGCACGCCGGCGATCATCGAGTCCATCCGCGCAGGGCTCGTGTTCGGGCTCAAGGAGGCCGTGGGGGTGGAGACCATCCAGGCGCTCGAGCACGACTTCCTGCGTCGTGCGCTCGTGACGTGGGGGGAGCATCCGGGTATTCAGGTTCTCGGCAACCCCCTCGCCGAGCGCCTCTCGATCGTCTCCTTCGTCGTGAAACGGCCGAGCGGCAGGTACCTGCACCACAACGTCGTGGTCGCGATCCTGAACGATCTCTTCGGCATCCAATCGCGCGGCGGATGCTCGTGCGCCGGCCCCTACGGACACAGACTCTTGGGCATCGACCTCGACCGGTCGCACGCCTTCGAGCGCGAGATCGCGGGCGGCTGCGAGGGCATCAAGCCCGGATGGGTGCGCGTGAGCTTCAACTACTTCATCAGCGACACCGTCTTCGAGTACATCGTGCGGGCCGTGACGATGATCGCGGAGCACGGCTACAAGCTCGTGCCTCAGTACCGCTTCTCGCTCGACACCGGCCTGTGGCGCCACGAGAACGGGCCGATCGAGCCGCCCATGCGCCTCTCGCAGCTCGCGTTCGACGCCGACGGCCGCCTCACGTTCCCGCGCCATAACGAGACCGCACCCGAGTCGGTTCTCGCCGACTACCTTGCGGAGGCCGAGGCGCTCTTCGCGTCGTTGCCCGAGCCCGGCGACGAGCACGTGGCAGATCGTGTGAGCGCCGACTTCGAGCACCTGCGCTGGTTCGACCTGCCGACGGCGTCGCTCGGCTAGCTAGGTCGCGAGCTCCCAGATGTGCCCGGCCGGGTCGGCGAAGGCCGCGGTGCGGATGCCCCACGGCCTGTCCATCGGACCGTTCAGCAGCTCGACCCCGCGCGAGACGAACTCCGCGGCCGCGGCATCCACGTCGTCGACGGCGATCGTGAACTGCATACGCGAACCGGATGCCTGCGGTGCCACGGTCGCGGGAGCGATGAGCTCCGGCGCCTCGGTCGACTGCAGGAGGTTGATGAGCGTGTTGCCGAAGTTGAACACCGCGGAGACGTCGTCTTCCCAATGGACGGGCAGCGCGAACGCCCGCGCATAGAACTCCTTCGCGGCGGGGAGGTCGTCGACGAACAGGGTGATGGCAGTGACGGTCATGGGAACTTCTTACACCTCCTTGGCGGAGTGCACCTCAAGAAACTCATAGAGCTCGCGGTCGTCGACGCCGGGGAACGTGCCGGAGGGCAGCGGCGACAGGATGTGCGCGTGCAGTTTGGCACTCGACCACGCCTTGCCCGCCCAGCGTTCGGTTAGGTCGGCCGCCGGGCGACGGCAGCAGTTCTCGTCGGGGCAGGTCGAGGTCGTGCGGTTCGTCGTCTCCCGACCGCGGAACCACTTGGAGTGCGCGAAGGGAACCCCGATCGTGATCGAGAACTCCTCGGCGGCGGTCGTGCCCGTCTGGGTGGAGTCGAAGAACGTGCCCTCGGGGGTGTCCGTGTACTGGTAGAACTCCGTGGTGCGGTTGGTGCGCGTGAACGCCGTGCGCGCGCTCCAGTGGCGGCACACGAATTGGCCCTCGGTGGATCCGGTCACGTCCACGGGCAGGCGCAGCCCGTCGTTCTCGTAGGCCTTCGAGACGGCGCCGTCATCGCCCACCCGCAGGAAGTGCACCTCGAGGTCGAGGTGCTCGGTGGCGAGGTTGGTGAAGCGCAGGGCCGCGGCCTCGTGGGTGACACCGAACGCGTCGCGGAAGTCCTCGACGGCGATGTTGCGATCCGCCTTGGCTGCCGCCAAGAACTCGACGGACTGCCGCTGGGGCATGAGCACTGCGGCGGCGAAGTAGTTGATCTCGAGCCGCTGCTGCAGGAAGTCGGCGTAGGTCACCGGGGTCTCGTGGCCGAGCACGCGGTGACCCATGGCCTGCAGCGCCATCCCGCGCAGGCCGTGCCCGCCGGGAATGGAGGCCGGCGGGAGGTAGATCCTCCCGTTCTCCAGGTCGGTCACGGAACGCGCTGAGTGCGGCAGGTCGTGCACATGCACGAGCTCGAAACCGAGCTTCTCGGCCATCCGACTGACAGAGCGATGGGTGAGCGCGCCCGTGGTGTGCCCGACGTCGGCGAGCAGCTTCTCCGAGATCGCCTCGATCTCGGGCAGGTAGTTGTCGAGCGTGCGCATGTGCATCCGGAGCTCGGTGTTGGCGCGCCGCGCCTCCTCGGGCGTTGCGATCGCCTCACGAGCACGACGCGCAAGCTCGCGGTGCAGACCGACCATGGCCTCGAGGGTCTCGTCGCTGGTGCCTTTGGCGGGCCGGATGCTCGGCAGGCCCAGTGACGCATACACACTGCTGTGCTGCGCGCGTTCGAGCTCGATCTCGAGCGCTGCCCGCTTGCTCGGCGGCGCCTCATCCAGCAGGTCGGACAGGTGCACGCCCACCGTCGCCGCGATCGACGACAGCAGGGTGAGACGCGGCTCGCGCCTGCCGTTCTCCATGAGGGAGAGCTGGCTGCCCGCGATGCCGATCTTCTCACCGAGCTGGTCGAGGGTGAGCCCGGCCCGCGTACGGAAGTAGCGGATGCGCTGCCCCAGTGTCACAAGATCATTCACACCGTCACCATACCTAAAGATCTACAGATCTTTCACGGCCCAATCTCACTAGGCGGGATATTTCAGCGCGCATAGTGGAAGAACACCACAATCTTCGAGCGAAAGGACATCATGAGCATCGCTGAGATCATCAGAACCGACTCTCCCGTCCCCGAGGGCGCACACCCCTCCGTCGTCACGTGGGTGGAGGACATCGCCGCGCTCACGCTTCCCGACGACATCGTCTGGTGCGACGGCTCGAAGGCCGAGTGGGATGCCCTCGCCAACCTCATGGTCGCCTCGGGAACCCTGACCAAGCTCAACGCCGAGCACCGCCCGTACAGCTTCCTCGCCCGCAGCGACCCCCACGATGTCGCCCGCGTGGAACAGCGCACTTTCATCTGCTCCGAGAAGCAGGAGGATGCGGGCCCCACGAACAACTGGCACGACCCCGCCGACATGCGCGCCACCCTGCGTCCCCTGTTCGACGGCAGCATGCGCGGCCGCACGATGTACGTCATCCCGTTCTCGATGGGGCCGCTCGGCTCGCCGCTCTCGAAGCTCGGCGTGCAGGTCACCGATTCCCCTTACGTGGCCGCGAGCATGGGCGTGATGACCCGCATGGGCGCCGAGGCCCTCGCCCTCATCGGCGAGAAATGGGTCAAGGCCGTGCACAGCGTGGGCGCTCCCCTGCGGGCGCACGAGACGGATGTGCCGTGGCCGTCCAACGACACGAAGTACATCACCCATTTCCCGGAGACCCGCGAGATCTGGTCGTTCGGGTCGGCCTACGGCGGAAACGCCATCCTCGCCAAGAAGGCGTTCGCGCTACGCATCGCGTCGGTCATGGCGCGCGACGAGGGATGGCTCGCCGAGCACATGCTCATCATCAAGGTCACCAACCCGCGAGGCCGAGTGTTCCACGTCGCCGCGGCGTTCCCGAGCGCGTGCGGCAAGACGAATCTCGCCATGCTCCAGCCGACGATCCCCGGTTGGAAGGTCGAGACCGTGGGCGACGACATCGCGTGGCTCGGTCGTGGAGACGACGGTCGCCTGCGCGCCATCAACCCCGAGGCCGGATTCTTCGGCGTCGCTCCCGGCACGGGATGGCAGAGCAACCCCACCGCGATGGACACCATCTGGGGCAACACGATCTTCACCAACGTCGCCCTGCGCGACGACGGCGACGTCTGGTGGGAGGGCATGAGCGACAAGGCTCCCGATCACCTCATCGACTGGCAGGGGAACGACTGGACGCCCGCGTCCGGTCGGGATGCCGCACACCCGAACTCGAGGTTCACCGTCGCCGCGCGACAGTGCCCGAGCATCTCGGATGACTGGGAAGACCCCCAGGGCGTCGTCATCGACGCGATAATCTTCGGCGGTCGCCGCGCGACCAACGTGCCGCTAGTGGTGGAGGCACGGGATTGGGAGCATGGCGTCTACCTGGGCGCCACGATCTCATCCGAGCGGACGGCGGCCGCCGAAGGCACCTTAGGCGAACTGCGGCGCGACCCGTTCGCCATGATGCCGTTCGTCGGCTACAACATGGCCGACCACTGGGCGCACTGGCTGAAGGTCGGTGCCGACCTCCGCAAGACGGGCACGGTGCCGCGCATCTTCCAGGTCAACTGGTTCCGCAAGGGCGCTGACGGTCGCTTCCTGTGGCCCGGCTTCGGCGAGAACTCGCGCGTCCTGGAGTGGATGCTCGAGCGCGTCGACGGACAGGTCGCTGCGAAGGAGAGCCCCCTCGGGCTGCTCCCCCACGACGGCGCGCTCAACCTCGAGGGCCTCGACGTCAGCGATGCCGACCTCGACGAGCTGTTCGCCATCGACCCCGAGTCATGGCGCGCCGAGGCGGATGCGACGGAGGAGTTCTTCGCAACCTTCGAGGGGCGCGTTCCCGCCGCGGTCGAGAATCAGCTCGCGATCCTCCGGCAGAAGCTGGCCTAAAGCACAACGTTCCGCGCCACTCGGGCGTCTCAGTAGGTGTGACCACTACTTTTGAGATGTCCGGGCCAGCCAGCCCGGCGCGATCGAGGGAGCGGGCCGTGAGCGACGAGTCCCGGTGGGAGGACGTTGTCACGCGTCTCGTTGCCGAGCGCGGCGACGCCCTCACGCGCTACGCGTTCCTCGTCTCGGGCAACCGCGACGACGCCTCCGACCTCGTGCAGGACGCCCTCGTCAAGACGTTCGGCCGGCTGCGCAACGGCTACACGATCGCGAGCGCCGAGGCGTACGTGCGCCGCGCCATCCTGAACACCTACCTCGATTCGGGTCGACGCGTGACGCGCTGGCGCAAGATCGCCCACCTGCAGGCCGTACCCGAGATCGACGAGGCGAAAGACGAGGCCACCGAGTCGCGCCTCGACCTGCAGGGCCAGCTCGCTCGGCTGAGCCCGCGCGAGCGCGCGTGCGTCGTGCTGCGCTACTACGAGGATCTCAAGGTCGACGACATCGCCGAGTGGCTCGGGATCAGCCCCGGCGCTGTCAAGCGCTACCTCAGCGACGGGCTCGCGAAGATGGCCGTCTCGCTCACCCGGGAGGTGGACAATGACTGACGAAGAAGAATTGCGCCGGATGCTCCACGGAGCAGACTCGCCCACCAACACCCTCGACGCCCGGCGCATCGTGGCGAAGAGCCGTGCGCGCCGCCTGCCGAAGCAGATCGCCGCGGCAGCGGGCGGAGCCCTCGTGCTCGCCGGAGTCACCGTGCTCGCGATCCAGACCACGAACTTCCCGTCGACGACGAGCATGTCCGGTGGCCAAGCGTTCGAGTCCAGCGAGGCGGCACCCGAGGCGGACTCGAGCCAGACGGACTCGAGCCAGATGGACACCATGCTCAAGCGCGCTCCCGCCGACAAGATCAACCTGTGCACGGCACCCCTGAGCGAGGTCGCGGGGAGCCAGTACGGACTGCAACTGGAGATCGTCTCCCCCACGACGGCTCCGGTGGGCGGCGAATCCGTTCCGGTCACAGTGCGGCTCACCAACACGTCGAACGTGCGGGTCGTGGGCTACACGCCGTCGAGTCCCGCGATCACGTTCTCGCAGGACGGGATAGTGCTGTGGCACAGCAACGGTCCGACCGTGCTGTCCATCGTGGCTGTGGACCTCGCCCCCGGCGAATCGCTCGAGTACGCGGCATCCTTCGAACCCGTGCGCTGCGACATCGCCGATGACGAGGCCGAGTCGTTCCGCACCGGTCTGCCCGCGGTGGGGCCCGGCGGATACGGGCTCTCGGCCCTCATCGACTTCACGCCGGATGCCTCCATGGGCGCGGCCACCGCCGAGCTCGACCTCGTGAGCGGCCCAGTGTCGCCCGTCGCTATCGGGTGAGCTGTCGGTTGAAACAGGAAATCGCCGCCTCCCCATTGAGACGGCGATTCCTTATTCGCGAGCGTCAGCCTACCCCACCCGAACGGGTGCCATAGACCACGCACAGCCCTCCCGAAGCAGTAGCAGCGGTGGTGGTGGCCGCAGCCGCGGCGGTAGGTTCTAGGTATGGCTAAGCAGACAATCCTCGGACGTATCTCCCAGCTCCTCAAGGCGAACATCAACTCGCTCATCGACCAGGCCGAAGACCCCCAGCTCATGCTCGACCAGCTGGTGCGCGACTTCACCAACAGCATCGCCGAGGCCGAGAGCGCCGTCGCCCAGACCATCGGCAACCTGCGCCTCATGGAGCAGGACCACGCCGAAGACATCGAGTCGGCAGCCGACTGGGGCCGCAAGGCTCTCGCCGCCAGCAGCAAGGCCGACGAGCTGCGCGCCGCGGGCAACACCGCAGACGCCGACAAGTTCGACAACCTCGCCAAGATCGCCATCGGCAGGCAGGTCTCCGCCGAGAACGAGGCCAAGCAGGCCGAGCCGACCATCGCCTCGCAGACCGTCACCGTCGACGCCCTCAAGAAGGGCCTCGATGGCATGCACGCCAAGCTCGCGCAGCTCACCTCGAAGCGTGATGAACTCGTTGCCCGCTCGAAGACGGCCGAGGCGCAGGGCCAGGTGCTCGACGCCATCAAGTCGATCGACCTCATGGACCCGACGAGCGAACTGGGTCGCTTCGAAGACAAGATCCGCCGCGAGGAGGCCAAGGTCGCCGGGCAGCAGGAGCTCGCCGCATCCAGCCTCGACGCCCAGTTCGAAAGCCTCGACGACCTGAGCGAGCAGGCCGAGGTCGACGCGCGCCTGGCCGCCCTCAAATCGGGTGGCACCACGCAGGCCATCGGCCAGTAAGAGGTTCAGGCCCAGCAATTCTTCAGGTTGGGGCGTCCGGGAACATCCCCGGACGCCCTTCTGTTTGCCCGTGCATGACAACTATCGGATTCATCGGTTCAGGCCACATCGGCAGCCAGGTCGCGCGCAAAGCCATCGAGAACGGCTACGACGTCGTGATGAGCAACTCGCGTGGGCCCGAGACCCTCGCGGATCTCATCACCGAACTCGGCCCGAAGGCCTCTGCGGCGACCGCGGCAGAGGCCGCCGCCGCGGGTGACATCGTCGTGGTCACCGTGCCGCTCAAGGCCTACCGGGATGTGCCGGTCGAGCCCCTCGCCGGCAAGATCGTGCTCGACACCAACAACTACTACTTCGAGCGCGACGGCCACATCGCGGAGCTCGACGAGAAGAAGGCAACGGTCTCCGGGATGCTCCAAGAGCACCTGCCCGCGAGCCACGTCGTGAAGGCGTTCAACCACATCCCGTCGAAGGACATCACGGACGACTCGCACCCGGCCGGCACGCCGAACCGCCGCGCGCTCGCGATCGCGGGCGACGACCAGGCCGCCAAAGACCGCGTGACCGCCCTCTACGACCAGTTCGGCTTCGACACCGTCGACGTCGGCCCGCTTTCCGAGAGCTGGCGCGTCGAGCGCGACCAGCCCGCCTACGTCGTGCGCCAGACCGCCGATGAGCTGCGCGAGAACCTCACGAAGGCAACGCGCTAGGGTTCAGGAATGGCCGCCACGTTCGTCGTAGTCCCCCAATGGCAGGGGTCTGCATCATCCAGGGCCATGCGGCTCGTGGATGGCACGGAGGCGATCCGCGGCGACCTTCCCGCAAGTTCCACCCGCGTCGTCGCCGTGCCCCTCGAGGCCGGCGACGCCGAGGGCAGCGGGGTCAACCGGCTGAGCGCGATAGCCATCGTGCGCGACCGCCTGATCGCGGAGCTCGCGCTCGTTGACGGCGCGGTCATCACCATCGGCGGCGACTGCAGCGTGGAGCTGGGGGCCATCCCACGGGTGCTCGACCAGGATGCCGCGATCATCTGGTTCGACGCGCATCCCGACCTGAACACCCCCGAGTCGAGCCCGTCGCACGCGTTCACCGGGATGATCCTGCGCACGCTCCTCGGCGAGGGACCCACGGCCCTCGTGCCCGACCGTCCCTTCCCGAGCGAGCGCGTGGTGCTCGCCGGCGTGCGGTCGGTCGACCCCGGAGAAGACGCCTACATCGCCGAGCGGGGCATCCGGATGCTCGCCGCCGACGACGTGTCGCCCGACGCACTCATCGCCGCCGTTGAGGCGACCGGCGCGTCGACCGTCTACATCCACATCGACCTCGACGTGCTCGACCCCGCAGACATCGTCGGCATCGGCGACCCCCAGCCCTTCGGAGTGCGCGCCGGGGTGCTCGTCGAGACCATCAGGGCGCTCGTCGCCCGCTTCCCCCTCGCGGGCGCCGGCATCACCGAGTTCGCACCCGCGACGCCCGACGCCGCCGTGGAGGATCTGCCGACCATTCTGAGGCTGATCGGCGCGCTCAACAGCTAGCGTGGGAGCATGACCGACGTTCCCCGCATCACCGTCGAACGGGACGGCCATGTGCTGCTCATCGGCTTCAACCGGCCGGAGAAGCGCAACGCCGCCGACTTCCGTCTCCTGCAGGAGCTGTCGCTCGCGTACGGCGAGCTCGAGCGCGACTCCGACCTGCGCGTGGGCTTCGTCTTCGCGCACGGCGACCACTTCACGGGCGGCCTCGACCTCGCCGATGTGGGCCCGCGCATCGGCCCTGATGGCCTCGACATCGTTCCCGAGGGCGGCATCAACCCGTGGCAGGTCTCCGGGCAGTCGATCACGAAGCCCGTCGTGATGGCCGTGCAGGGCACGTGCCTCACGCTCGGCATCGAGCTCATGCTCGCGAGCGACATCGTGGTCGCCGCCGACTCGACGACGTTCGGGCAGATCGAGGTGGCGCGCGGCATCCTGCCGTTCGGCGGCGCGACAATCCGCTTCCCGCGCGCGGTGGGCTGGGGCAATGCCATGCGGTGGATCCTCACGGGAGACTCGTTCCCCGTCGCCGAGGCACACCGCATGGGCCTCGTGCAGGAGGTCGTGCCGCACGGCCAGCAGTACGAGCGCGGCCTCGAACTCG
Source organism: Rhodoglobus sp. (assembly GCA_965227655.1). Taxonomy (GTDB): domain Bacteria; phylum Actinomycetota; class Actinomycetes; order Actinomycetales; family Microbacteriaceae; genus Rhodoglobus. The sequence continues at coordinate 822,767 of OZ245765.1, forward strand.
CCCAGCGGGTCGCATCACAGGCTCCCCTCGCCGTCCAGGCCGCCCTGGCCAACGCGCGCATCGCCATCCGCGACGGGGATGCGGCAGCCGAGGTCGCGCTGCAGCCCGACCTCGTGCGCCTCGCGAGCAGCAAGGACGCCGCCATCGGCATGCAGGCCTTCGTGACTCGCACACCCGCAGTCTTCCTAGGAGAGTAGGCATCATGACCGCCACAACGTACGACGTCGTCATCATCGGGGCAGGGGCGGTGGCGGAGAACGTCGCGGATCGCGCGGTGCAGGGCGGCCTGACCGCCGTGCTCGTCGAGTCGGAGCTCGTGGGCGGCGAGTGCTCGTACTGGGCGTGCATGCCCTCCAAGGCGCTCATCCGCAGCGGACTCGCCCTGCGCGCGGCGAAGCGCGTGGGCGGCGCGAAGGAGGCGGTCACGGGCGAGCTGGACGTCGCGGCGGTGTTCGCTCGCCGCAACGGATTCACCCACGACTGGGACGACACGAGCCAGGTCGACTGGGTGGACGGCGCGGGCATCGCCCTCGTGCGCGGCCACGGCCGACTCACGGGCGTCAAGGAGGTCACGGTCACGGCCGACGACGGCTCGACCACGGTGCTGACGGCCACGCACGCGGTAGTGGTGTCGACCGGATCAGACCCGCTCATGCCCGACATCCCCGGCCTCCTCGACTCCACCCCGTGGACCCCGCGCGAGGCGACGAGCGCGCAGTCGGCGCCGTCGAGCCTCGCGATCATCGGCGGAGGGGTCGTGGCCGTCGAGATGGCCACGGCGTACGCATCCTTCGGCACCACGGTCACGATCCTCGCCCGCAGCGGGCTACTGCAGGGTCAGGAGGACTTCGCGGCCGAGGCCGTGACGACGGGCCTACGCGACCTCGGTGTCGACATCCGGAAGGCCTCGCCCACCAAGGTCGAGCGCTCGGAAGACGGCGTGGCCCTCTACGTCGGGGACGAGGTTCTCATCGCCGAGCAGGTGCTCGTGGCGACCGGACGGGTTCCGCGTACCAGTGACATCGGCATCGAGGTCGCGGGCCTCACGCCCGGCGAGTGGATCGACGTCGACGACACCCTCCTCGTGAAGGGGACCGACTGGCTGTACGCCACGGGCGACGTCAACCACCGGGCACTCCTCACCCACCAGGGCAAGTATCAGGCGCGTGCTGCGGGCGACGTGATCGCCGCCCGCGCCCATGGCACGCCCGTGGACGACAAGCCCTGGGGCACGCACGTCGCGACGGCCGACCACGAGGCGGTTCCGCAGGTGACGTTCAGCGAGCCGGAGGTGGCCTCGGCAGGGCTCACCTCGGAGGCCGCGCGCAAGGCCGGCTACGACGTCCGGGTCGTCGACTACAACCTGGGCTGGGTGGCCGGGGCATCGCTGCAGGCCGACGGCTACGAGGGCATGGCCCGGATGGTCGTCGACGAGCAGCGCCGCGTGATCCTCGGTGTGACGTTCGTCGGGCAGGACGTGAGCGAGCTCATCCACGCGGCCACCACGGCGATCGTGGGGCAGGTCCCGCTGGAGCGCCTGTGGCACGCGGTCCCCGCGTATCCCACGATGAACGAGGTCTGGCTGCGCCTGCTCGAGACCTACGGCAGGCCTTGACTACCTCTTGACGCCGGCGTAGACGCCCAACAGGGAGGCCGCCGCGGCACCCCAGGTGAAGCGCTCGGCGAACCCGCGCGCGGTGACGCCCAAGGCCGTGCGCCGCTCGTCGTCCTCGATGAGCAGTGCCATCTCCGTCGCCCAGTAGCGCGGCTCGCGCGTGCCCAGCAGCAGTCCGGATGTGCCGTCAGACACCGACTCGGCGAGGCCGCCCGAGCGGTACGCGATCACGGGGGTGCCCGTGGCAGCAGACTCGAGCGCGACGAGCCCGAACGTCTCGGAGAACGACGGGACGATCGTCAGATCGGCGGCGGCGAAGAGCGCGGCGAGCTCATCCTGGTGGAGTGCACCGACGAACCGCACGTCTGCGCCCACGCCGAGCTCGGCGGCGAGCCGCCGCAACTGGCCCGCGAACCCGGAGTCGCCGGGAGTGGCCTCGCCCGCGACCACGAGCAGGGGCGCCCAGCCGCGCAGGGCATGCAGCTCGGCGAGCGCACGCACGGCCAGCTCGTGGCCCTTCAACGGCTGCACGCGCCCGGCGATGACCACGATGGGCCGGTCGGGCTCGAGATGCAGCGACTCGCGGGTGGCCGAATGGGCGACGAAGGCCCGCGGCGAGAACCTGTCGAGGTCGACACCGGGCGGGATGATCCACGTGCGGTCGGGCGGAGCACCGACGTCGTCGATCAGCACGGTCGCCTCGGCAGACGACACCGCCACGACGGCGTCAGCCTGCGTGGCGAGGAACATCTCGCTGCGCACGCGCTGCTCGGGCTCGAGCGGCTGACCCTCCCCCGCGAGAGCGTTCTTCATCACGCCGAGGGTGTGGAAGCTCTGCACGAGCGGGCGGTCGAGCTCGATCGCGACGGGCAGTGCCGCGATACCGCTGAGCCAGTAGTGCGCGTGCAGCACGTCGTAGTCGCGCGTGCGGGCGAGGCGTGCCAATCCCTCGCCGAACTCATCGGCGACCGCGGGCAGGTTCTCCTTCGGGAGCGTTCCCGGCTCACCCGCCTTGACCTCGTGCAGGGTCACGCCGGAGCGAAGCTCGCGCTGTGTGCTGCGCCCGCGCGCCCGCGTCACGAGGTCGACCTCCACCCCGCGGTCGGCGAGCTCGGCGGCAACTCCCAGCACCGAGACGTTGAGGCCGCCCGCATCTGCCCGGCCCGGTTGGGCGACGGGCGAGGTGTGCATCGCGATCATCGCGACCCGCTCGACGGCAACGGTCATGCTGCCACTGTATTCTGCGGATATGGCGCAGACCCCCACGAAACGACCAGGTCTCGTGCGACGATTCCGCGGGGTGCGCTGGCTGCGTCCGGTGGTTCTCTCCCCGGTGATCGCCCGCCCCGGTTATTGGTTCACCACGGCGTGCGCGATCGTGTGGGGTGGCATCCTGAGCGGCTTCCGCCTGCGCCGCGAGGGCGGCCTCATCGTGGCGCCGCACCTGCCGAAGTGGGCCTACGGGCGCGGCGGCACGACGGTGGGTGCCGTGTACCTCACCACCGACAACATCAGCCCCGACATCCTCGAGCATGAGGCCGTGCACCGCGCCCAGTGGAAGCGCTACGGGTTTGCCTTCCTTCCGCTCTACATCGACGCCGGGCAGGATGCCCGCGCCAACCGCTTCGAAGTCGAAGCCGGCCTCAAGAAGGGTGGGTACGTGCGATGAAGACCGCAGTGATCACGGGAGCGAGCTCCGGCATCGGGACGAACGCGGCGGGCCGCCTCGCGGCCGCGGGATGGGACGTGGCTGTCGTGGGGCGCAACCCCGAGCGCACCAAGGCTGTGGCCGAGAGCATCGGGGGCACCGCATTCCTCGCCGATTACGACCGGCTGGACGACGTGCGAGCGCTGGCTGGGGCGCTTCTGGCCCGGTACGACCACATCGACGTTCTCGCGAACAACGCCGGGGGGCTCATCCACTCCCGCGGGGTTTCGGCCGACGGCCACGAGCGCACGCTGCAGCACAACCACCTCGCGCCGTTCCTGCTCACGAACCTGCTCCTGCGGCGGCTGACGGAGAGCTCCGCGCGCGTGATCGGCACCGCGAGCGTCGCCAACGTGTTCGGCAACCTGCGCCTCGACGACCTCGAGTGGAAGAAGCGGCCCTGGTTCGGCGGCTGGCAGGCGTACGGCACCTCGAAGATCGCGACGATCCTGTTCACGCAGTCGCTCGCGCAGCGCGGGGTCGAGGCCTACGCGTTCCATCCCGGATACGTCGCCACGGGCTTCGGCGCCGACTCACCTCTCGTACGGTTCGCGAACTTCGTGTCGAACAACACTCTCGGCATCTCCCCGGAGCAGGGCGCGAGCCCCCTCGTGCACCTCGCGACGGCGGAGAGCACGGATGTGCCGAGCGGCACCTATTTCGACGGCCTCAAGCCCTTCGGCCGCATCGACGGCAGGGCGAAGAAGCCCGGCGTGGCCGAGGCGCTGTGGGCAGCGAGCGAAGCCCTGACCGCGGAGAAGCCCTGACCGCGGAACGGTAGTCGGGCTGGTCTCAGTCGGAGGTCAGCAGGCGGGCGGCGCCGTCGGCGGCGACCCACGCGTAGACCGTGCTCGCACCGAACGCGCTCACGGGCAGCATTTCGGCGAGCCACGCGTCGACCGAGCGGCGCAGTGACTGGCCTCGGTCGCGCACGAGCCAGCACACGGCGAAGCGGCCGGGAGCGGTCAGCGTCTCGATGTCGTCTGCCGACTCGACCTCGACGAACACCTGGCCGCGCGCGGTGGCGGGCAGCGTGGCGAGGATGAAGCGCATGGTCTCGAGGGTCGACTCATCGCCGGCGAGCAGAAGGCGGTCTGCGTCAGCTGGCGGGTTCCACGAGAGGAAGGCTGAGGTTTCGGGAGTCGACATGTCCCTTTCAGTATAGGCATGCCTTACCTAATACGAACAGCCCTCGAACCTCTCGGTTCGCTGTGCATCACGCCGTCCACGCCGCGGGATGCCGCCGCTGCCACGCGAGGCGCCGCTCCAGCTGCGCACCGATCGCGAGCAGCACGTCCTCACCGCCCGGCCGCCCGATGAGCTGCACTCCCATCGGCAGCCCGTCCTCGGTTTGCGCGACCGGCAGCGTGATGGCCGGCAGCCCGCTCACGTTGACGAAACTGGTCCACGGCGAGTACTGGCACTGCTGCTCGAAGTTGCGCTCGGCATCCTCCGGATCGAACCAGCCGAGGGGCCGGGGCGTGAGCGCGAGCGTCGGCGTGAGCACGGCGTCGAATGACGCGAACTGGCGGATGACGCTGCGCTCGTACTGGGCGAGCTGCACGAGCGCGCCCCCGAGGTCGCGGGCCCCGAGCTCCCGTCCGCGTGCCACGAGCCAGCGCGTGAGCGGTTCGAGGAGCTCGAGCTGATCACCCTCGGCCGGGATGCCCGCGGCTCCCGCCTGCCAGATCGTGCGGAAGGCGGATCCGTAGCTGTCATCGGGCTCGAGGGCGATGTGCTCGATGCCGTGGCCGAGTGCGTCGAGTTCGCGCAGCGCGACGTCGAGCGCGGCGTGCGCCTCGGGCGAGACGGTGATCTCGTACGAGCTCTCCCAGGGCGAGGAGGTCATGACGCCGAGCTGGAACCTGCCCTCCCCGCGTACCGCGGCGTTGAGGAACGCGCCGCCGTCCCACGTGGGCGGCTGCACCGACCACGGCGACGGCGCCACCATGGCGTCGAGGAGCAGGGCGGCATCGGCGACGGTGCGGGCGAGGGGGCCTGCCACGACGAGGCCACCCAGGGAGGTGAATCCGGAGCTCGCGGGAACGCGGCCGCGCGAGGGCTTGAGCCCCACGAGCCCGGTTGCCGCTGCGGGGATCCGGATCGACCCTCCGCCGTCGGAGCCGGGTGCGACGGGGAGCAGGCCCGCGGAGACGGCGACCGCCGCTCCCCCGCTGCTGCCACCCGCGCCGCGCGACGTGTCCCACGGCGTGCGTGCCGGGTCGGCGACGAGCGACTCGGTGTAGGCGGGAAGCCCGAACTCCGGCGCGTTGGTCTTGCCGAGGCTCACGCCGCCGGCCTCGTCGAGCACGCGCACGATCTCGTCAGAGGTGTCGGGCACGAAGTCGGCGAAGAGGCGGGATCCCTTCGTCGTGCGAACGCCCTGACGCTGCCACAGGTCTTTGTCGCCGAGCGGCAGGCCCCAGAGCGGAGCGGCTTTCGGCACGGACTCCTGCACGTAGCGGGCGCGCTCGAGTGCGGCATCCGGAGTCACCGTCGTGAAGGCGCCGAGGTCGGGGTCGAGCCGAGCAATGCGCTCGAGATAGTGGGTGGCCAGCTCCACGGGAGAGACCTCGCCGCGGCGCAACCAGTCGAGCTGCTCCTGCGCGGTGAGGTGATGGAGTTCGAACACGCTTCGAGCCTAGAGGGCTATCGCGAAGATCCACCGGGCGCCCGGATGCTCGCTCACCGACCACAGGCGGCGTGCACCGGGCTCGTGCGCGAGGTCCTCCGGACCGGGCGGCAGCACGCCCGCACGCCGCACGAGGGCTCCCGGCTGCCCCACCCACAGGTCGCCGTTGCGCCGGCGGCCGTTACTCGTCGTGACGTACCAGGTGCCGTCCGCTCGGCACACGCCCTGCATGCGGGACAGGCCCTCGTGCACCTCGGAGACGCCGGCCCCCACGCGCACGAGGCGCGCGTCATCCGTGCCGTTGCGGTACTCCCCCGCGACGAACCGCGGTTGCGCGTGCTCGGAGCCCGGCTCGTCGCGCTCGAGGGAGAGGAACGAATAGCGCAGCGCCCGCTGCCCCTCGACCGGCTGCGCCGCGAAGCCGCCCGACTGCGGCAGCACGTGGTCGTGCAGTCCGAGCATCCGCGCGAGCCGCCCTCGCCGCTGCACGCTCAGGATGTCGCGCGTGTCGAAGTGCCGAACCCCGCCGAAGGTGTCCGCCACGTACAACCGGTCACCCGCCCAGGCCAGCCCGCCCGCGTGGATGGCAATCGGGCGCAGCTCGCCCTCGACCCGCTCGACGAGGCGCACGTGCCAGAACCTCGGGCGGGCATCCGTGAGCTCGACGAAGCTCACTCGCACGTCGCTATCCGCGCCGTCGACGAGATGGTGCCAGCTCACGACCGCGAGGCCGCTCTGCACGTCGATGCCCTGCGGCCACCAGCCCCGGTCACGCTGCTCGGCACGCGGCCACCGGATGCCCCGGCCCCCGCTCACGGCCGCCCCAGCTAGAGCGGCCCATCGCGCCCGGCGCCCGCGCCGCGTCCTGAGCCCGCGAAGCCCTACGCGCTCCTGGCCTTCCATCGCGACCACTGGATCGCCCGGAATCCAGCGCAGTTCGACCATTCTCCGAGGATACGGCTTGACAGAATCGGTCAAGCCTGATTGGTTAGTTACATGACCAACTAACGCACTAACCAAGAACATGGAAGGAGGTCTCCATGGATGAATCCCGTCCCCTCTTCGTTCAGCTCGCCGAGCAGATCGAGAACGACATCATCTCGGGCGTCATGGCCGAGGAGACCCAGGTTCCGTCGATCAACGAGTTCGCCGCGTTCCACCGGATCAACCCGGCCACCGCACTCAAAGGCGTGACGATGCTCGTCGATGAGGGAGCCCTCTACAAGAAGAGAGGCATCGGCATGTTCGTGGCCGACGGCGCCCAGGCGCGACTCAAGACGAAGCGGCGCGACAAGTTCAGCGCCGAGTTCGTGGCACCGCTTCTCACCGAGGCGGCGAAACTCGGCATCACCTCAGAACAACTGGCAGACATGATCCGGAAGGCGGACAAGGCGTGAGCAACATCATCGAGGTCCAGGGCCTCACCAAACGATTCGGCAACGTCACCGCCGTCGACGACGCCACGTTCAGCGTGGGCGAGAACAAGATCTACGGCCTCCTCGGGCGCAACGGAGCGGGTAAGACCACGCTCATGCAGCTGCTCACCGGCCAGGACTTCGCGACCACGGGCAGCATCCGCGTCTTCGGCAAGTCCCCCGTGGAGAACGCCTCGGTGCTGCAGCACATCTCCTTCATCAAGGAGAGCCAGCGGTACCCCGAAGACTTCCGCGCCAAGCACGTGTTCAGAAGCGCGCCGTGGTTCTTCGAGAACTGGGACGCCGACTTCGCCGAGCAGCTCATCGCCGACTTCCGACTGCCCGTGAACCGCCGCATCAAGAAGATGTCGCGAGGGCAGGTGTCGGCCATCGGCGTGATCGTCGGTCTCGCCTCGCGCGCGCCGCTCACCTTCTTCGACGAGCCCTACCTCGGCCTCGACGCCGTCGCGCGCCAGACGTTCTACGACCGCCTGCTCGCCGACTACGCGGAGCACCCGCGCACCGTCGTGCTCTCCACACATCTCATCGACGAGGTGAGCAACCTGCTCGAGCACGTCATCGTCATCGACGAGGGCCGCATCATCATCGACGACGACGCGGAGGCCCTGCGCGGCAGCGCGACCACGGTCGTCGGCACGCGTGCGGCGGTGGACGGCTTCCTCGGCTCGCGCGAGGTACTGCACCGCGACGCGATCGGGGGCCTCGCATCCGTCACCGTCACGGGGCTCACCGCTCAGGAGCGAGCGGAGGCGACGGCCGCCGGCCTCGAGCTCGCACCCGTCTCCCTGCAGCAGCTCATCATCCGCCGCACCAACACCAACGAGAAGGAATTCGAGGTCTCAGCATGAACCGCATAGCCAGCGTGGTGAAACTCCACCTCACCAACCCGTGGACGACGATCATCCTGCCGTGGCTGATCATGGGCATCATCCTCGTGGGCAACATCGCGGTCTGGGCGCTCATTCTTGCCAACACCCCCACCGCCGACATCGCCGACGTGCGCGAGGGTCTCGGCTACAGCGGCGCGAGCACGTACATCTTCGTGTACATCATGATCGTGGCCGTGCAGGCGATCGCCGTGACCTTCCCGTTCGCCCTGGGCTACGGCGTCACCCGCCGCGACTACTACCTCGGTACGGCACTCACGTTCGTGGGGCTGTCGGCGATGTTCAGTATCGGCCTGACCATCCTCTCGGCTATCGAGGAAGCGACGAACGGCTGGGGCCTCGGCGGGCGCATGTTCACGACCGTCTACTACGGCGACGGCTGGCTGCAGCGCCTGTTCATCTACTTCTGCGCCTTCCTGTTCTTCTTCTCGGTTGGGATGGCCGCAGCATCGATCTGGGTGCGCTGGAAGTCGAACGGCCTCATCGGCTTCTTCGTCGGTCTCGGCGTCGTCCTGATCGGAGGTGCGGCCCTGTTCACCCTGACGAACTCGTGGGCGGCGTTCGGCAACTTCTTCGCGGCCTCCGGCTTCGTCGGCTCGTTCGCATGGAGTCTCGTGATCAGTGCGATCGCGATCATCGGCGGATTCTTCGTACTGCGCAGGGCGACGCCTAAGAGCTGAGCTCCTGGAAGGCGGTGATCTGCATCCCGCCGGGCGCCTCGAGGCGGGCGTTGAGGGAGTTCCACGGGGTTACTGTCGGCGCGGCCAGCACGGTCGCGCCGGCAGCCTCGAGCTCGGCCGTCGCCGCGGCCGCATCATCCACCTCGAAGGCCACGCGCACCGTCGCCTCGAAGCGGCGGCTCGTGGGTCGTCCCACCTCCACGTCGTCGATGAAGCGCACCTGTGCGGGGTTGGCGAGCTCGAGGGTCACCGACGGAACGGAGAGGATGACGACGCGCGCCCCATCCGGTCCGTCGTACGACTCGAGCTCGGTGAGTCCGAGGGCATCGCGGTAGAAGACGAGCGCTGCGTCGAGGTCGGCGGTTTCGAGAACGAGACGGAGCTGCGTGGCGGAGGTCATGGTGCAAGCCTAGGCACGCGATTAGCATGGGCGCGAGGCATCCGTGCGGCTCACCGGCTGTCGCCGGGACGTTCCGCGCATCGGGAGCCTCGCCGGGTCTTCGGACCCACTCTGTTGGCATTAGCGGTTCGACTCCGCAGCACGTGTCCGCCCTGACTCCCGCGTGCGGGAAGATGCGGACCGGCCTTGCGAGGCGTGACGGCAACTCCGGTTGCCGGATGGCCCTCCCGCCGGTTCGCGGATGTCAGGGCGGGCGCGTGCACCACAAGCAAGGAGCACCCCCGTGACCTCGTCCTTCCTCGTCGGCCAGAGCAGCAACCAGCGTCTCGGCCGCCACGTCACGATCTCGGAGTGGGAGCGCGCCGTGGTACTCACCGACGGCGTGCACACCGAGACCGCAGGACCCGGCCGCTACCGCCGTCGTCGTCGCACCGAGTGGCTCCTCGTCGACGTGCGCCCTCGCCTGCTGGGCATACCCGCCCAGGAGGTGCTCACGAAAGACGGCGTCCAGGTGCGACTCTCCGTCATCGCCACGCTCGGCATCACGGATGCCGCGGTCTGGACGCTCGCCTCGTCATCCCCGTACGACCTGATCTACTCGGCGGTGCAGGTCGCCTTGCGCGACCGCGTCGCCGACACGGATCTCATGGATCTCTCGTCCAGCCGCTCGACACTGCTCGACGGCGTCGAAGCCGAGTTGGCACCCGCTGCCGCCGCCCTCGGCGCGACGGTGACGGCCATCGCGATCAAGGACATCACGCTGCCGCAGGAGGTGCGCGCAGCGGTCGCGCAGGCAGCGCTCGCCAAGCAGCGCGGCCTCGCCGAGCTCGAGCGCACCCGAAGCGAGGCCGCATCCCTGCGCAGCCTCGCGAACAGCGCCAAACTCATGGCCGAGAACCCCATGCTCCTGCAACTGCGCACCCTGCAGGCCGCGTCGGAGGGCGCGCAGATCATCATCCACCGCGAGTCGGGAGCCCCGGAGGACGCCGCTCGCTAATTCTGGTACATTTGTACCATTATGGGCTACCTCTTCCTCGCACTCGCGATCATCGGCGAGGTCATCGCGACCTCGTTCCTCAAACTCACCTCAGGCGAGAAGGCCATCTGGTGGGCCTACGCGATCGTCGGCGTGGGCTACATCTTCGCCTTCACGATGCTGTCGCTCACCCTCAAGCAGGGTGTGCCCCTGGGCATCGCCTATGCGATCTGGGCCGGCGTGGGTGTCGTCGCCGTCGCCATCATCAGCTGGCTCGTCTTTCACGAGACCCTCACGTGGCAGCAGCTCCTCGGGATGGCGCTCGTCGCGGGCGGGGTCGTGCTGCTCGAGGTGGGCGGCAAGCACTAGTGGCCCTCACCGCCAAGGGCGAGGCACGGCGCGACGCGCTGCTCGACGCCGTGCTGCGCGTGCTCGCGCGCGACGGCGCCGGCAGCATCACGCACCGCTCGGTCGCCACCGAGGCGGGCGTGCCGCTCGCCGCCGCGACCTACTACTTCGCGAGCATCGACGACCTCTACGTGAGCGCCCTGCAGCGTGCCACGCTCGAGCAGGTCGCGCTCTTCGAGGGCTTGGAGGCCGGCAACCTGCGCCAGTTCGCCGCACTGCTGCACGAGTGGGTGTACCGCGACCGTGGGGCCGCCATTGCACAGTACGAGCTCATGTTCCTCGCGATGAGGCGCGATGCGCTTCGGCAGGATGCCGAGCTGTGGTACCGATCGCTCGAGCGCGCGGTCGACCCCGGCTCCGAGCATCCGGAGCGCAGTCGGCTCGTGTCGATGGCCATCGACGGGCTCATGCTGCGGATGCTGTGGCTCGGCGAACCCGCGACGGTCGACGAGGTCGAGGCGACCCTGCGCGAGATTGCGTCCTGAGCGACTTCGTCACGGCGGCGAGCACCCGGCTAGGTCCTGCGGAGGTTCTTCTCCATCATGACGGTGCCGAGCCAACGGTCGTACTTGAAGCCGACTTTGCCCATATGGCCGACGTCTTTGAAACCGAAGCTCTCGTGCAGCCGGATCGAGGCGTCGGCGTTCTTGTCGGCGATCACCGCGATCATCTCCCGAACGCCCGCCGCCCGTGAACGCTCGATGAGCTCGCCCAGCAGCCGCTTTCCGAGCCCCTTCCCCGTCGAAGCTGGGCCGAGGTAGATATGGTTTTCGACGGAGAACCGGAACGCCGCCTTGAGCTTCCACGGGTAGACGTACGCGAACCCGAGCAGCTGGCCCGTCGGGCTCACCGCGATGATGAACGGGTAGCCGCGCTGGCGCGCGTTGTCGAGCTTCTTACGCGCCTCCGCCAGGCTCCACGGCGTATCGGTCAGGGTGATCGACGAGTTGAGCACGTAGTGGTTGTAGATCTCCCGGATGCTCGGCACATCTCCCGGCTCGGCCAGACGGATCTCGAACGAGAACGGGGCTTCCTCGGGTTCCGGCGGGCGCAGGTGCGCAGGCAGCTGCCGACGCGGCTGGTACTCCTCCTCTAGCAACGACCAGCTCCCATGCACCGAGCATAGGGGCTAGGTGATATCCCGTCGCCATGCCGTGAGGTAGCCCAGAACCGAGACGACGAGCGCCACTGTCGCCAGGACGAGGCCACCCTGCCACCACTCGAGCGGGTCGGCGCCGCCGCCGGCGAAGGACGTGAAGATGCTCGACCCGACCAGGGCATCGCTTGCCGCACCGGGGAGGAAACGGCCGACGGCCGCAGTCCAGTCCCAGATCGACGTTCCGAATCGCAGGATGGGCTCAACGAACTGGGTGAAGGCGAGCACACTGATGATCGCCGCCACCTGGTTCTGGATGAGCGACCCCACCCCCACCCCAATGAGCGCCCACAGCGCCATGGCAAGCACCACCCGGCCCGCGAGCGCCCACGTGGCGGTGTCACCGAGCGCTGCATCGTTGCCCGTGGCGGTGAGGATAGCGGCCCCGAGGCCCACGGAGGCGAGGAGGCCGACGACGCCGAACACGGCGCCCGCGACGGCCAGCACGACGAGCTTGGCCCCGAGCACGCGGCCCCGGCGCGGCTGGGCGAGGAACGTCGGGGTGAGGGTCTGGTACCGCACCTCCGACGTGATCGCCAGCGTGCCGAGGATCAGGGGGAACACGTACCCGACCGCGGTGACCGCCGAGTAGACCACGGGAGGGATCATGTCCGGCGGCAGCTGCGGGGCATCCGACTGGGCGGCGAGCTGGTCGCCTAGCGCGCCGAAGAGCCCCGCAAGCAGGGCCGCCGTGAACCCGACGCACCCGATCATGATGAGTGCGAGCACCCACCACAGCCGCGTCGTGGTGAGCTTGAGCACCTCGGAGCGGATCGCGGCGATCATGCCCGGTCTCCGTCCGGTGCGCCCACGAGCTCGAGGAACACGTCCTCCAGGCCGGCCCGCTCCTGCTGCAGGAGGCTCAGTGGCACTCCGGCCCGAAGGGCTATCGCCCCGACATCGGCCGAGGCCGCGCTCACGGCCAGCCCCGCATCCGTATCGCTCACCGCGAGTCCCGCCGCCTGCAGGGCTGCTCGTAGGGCGCCGCGATCGGGGGCGTCGACGAGCACCGTTGCCGCGGTCTCCAGATCGTCCAGTGACCCTTGGTGAACTATCCGCCCGCGGGAAAGGATCACCACCCGGTCGACGGTCTGTTGCACCTCGCTCAACAGATGAGACGAGACCAGAACCGTGCGCCCCTCCGCGGCCAGATGCTGGAGCAGGCCGCGGATCCAGCGGATACCCTCCGGATCGAGCCCGTTGATCGGCTCGTCGAGCACGAGGACCTCAGGATCCCCCAACAGGGCGAACGCGAGCCCGAGGCGCTGACGCATGCCGAGCGAGAAGCCGCCGACACGACGGTCCGCGGCGTCGGCGATTCCCGTGAGTTCGAGCACGGCAGCCACCCGCGTGCGAGGAATGCCCGCCGCCACGGCATACACCGCGAGGTGGTTCCGCGCCGTGCGCCCCGGACTGAAGCTCGAGGCCTCTAGTGCCGTGCCCACGGTCGCGAGGGGTCGAGGAAGGTCGCCGTAGGCGGTGCCGCCGAACGTCGCCGCGCCGCTCGTCGGCCGCACGAGCCCCAGAAGCATGCGCAGAGAGGTCGTCTTTCCCGCACCGTTCGGCCCGAGGAACCCCGTGACCACCCCCGGTTCGACAGTGAAGCTGAGATCGGACACGGCGTGAACGGCTCCGAAGTGCTTGCTGACGTTCCTGAACTCGATGCTTGTTCTAGTTCTCATAGAACAAGCGTAATCGTTGCGACGCCGCAACCGCTAGTGCTGGAGAGGGACTGACCAGTTCACGGGCGCGGCACCCTGCGCGACGAGCATGTCGTTGGCACGGCTGAAGGGCTTCGAGCCGAAGAATCCGTTGTGGGCCGAGAGCGGGCTCGGGTGTGCGCTGCGGATGATGGGGGTGTCGCCGAGGAGCGGCGCGAGGTTCGCGGCATCCCGCCCCCACAGGATCGCGACGAGCGGACCGCCGCGCGCGACGAGGGCGCGGATCGCCGCCTCGGTGACCGCCTCCCAGCCCTTGCCCCGGTGCGAGCCAGCAGCCCCGGCCTGCACGGTCAGCACGCGGTTGAGCAGCATGACCCCCTGCGAGGCCCACGCCGACAGGTCTCCGTGCGGCGGGATCGGCAGCCCCAGATCGGAGTTCAGCTCCTTGTAGATGTTCTGCAGGCTGCGCGGCACGGGCCGCACGCTCGGGTCGACCGAGAACGACAGTCCGACCGGATGCCCCGGCGTGGGGTACGGGTCCTGACCGACGATGAGCACCCGCACGTCGGCGAGCGGGTACTCGAAGGCGCGGAGCACACGATCGCCCGCCGGAAGGTACCGACGCCCAGCAGCAGTCTCGGACCGCAAAAAATCGCCCATGGCATGCACGTTCGGCTCGACCGGGGCGAGCGCTGCGGCCCACGCGGGGTCGACGAGCTCCGCGAGCGACAGGGCCATCAGGCGCCGAGCGTGCCCACGAGAACGCCGTTGGGCTCGGCAGTCACTTTCCAGACGCTGCCCGCGCCCTCGACGCGCAGCTCGCCGTCGCCCACGATGAGTACCGTGAACTCGTCGATGGCCACACCGCCGTCAACGAGGCCCGCCTCGGTCGCGGCAACGAGGCGCGAGAGGGTTCCCCACTGGGCGGCATGCACGTCGATGGCGAGATCGACGAGGCCCAGGCCCTCGACGACCGTGAGCTCGTCAAGATCCTCACCGGTCTCCTCCGGGCACACCGGCACGCCGCCGATCTGCCAGCCGCCGATGATGGCGCGGTCGGAGGCGATCATCGAGCCCGCGGAGAATCCTGCGTACGGCAGGCCGTCGGCCACGAGGAGCCGGATCTCGTCCATGAGCGGGATCACCGCTTCGAGGTAGGAGGGGGTATGCCCGCCGCCGATGAGCAGGGCGTCGATATCCGTGAGCACCGACGAGGCGAACGTTCCACCCTCGGCGACGCTCACGACCACGGGCTCGCATGGCGCGGTACGCAGCAACTGGTCGCGGTAGGCCTCGGCGTAGGCGGGGGCATCCGCACCGCCGCCGACGAGGAGAACGGCCACGCGCGCAAAGTCACGACCGCTGACGGATGCCCGCGCCGCTGCCTCCTCGAGGAACACCTCGTAGACCTCGCTGACGCTTCTCATGGACGCAGCGTCGTCGGCGCGCCCACCCCCGATGAGGTGGATACTCACAGCGTCACCACGGGCTGCACCGACCACGGGAAGTTGATCCACTTGTCGGTGCGCTTCCACGTATAGGTGGGCTCGTACACGGTGCCGGGCTTCGTGTAGAGCACGACGGTGCGCAGGTCGGCGCCGCCCGCTTCGAGCAGCTGAACGACCATGGCGAGCGTGCGGCCGGAGTCGGAGACATCGTCGACGAGCAGCACGCGCTTACCGTCGATGGAGGCCTGGTCGAGCAGCGGGGGCATCATGACGGGCTCGGGAAGCCGCGTGCCGACACCCGTGTAGAACTCGGCGTTGACAGCGCCGCAGCTCTTGATGCCGAGGGCGTAGGCGATGCTGCCGGCGAGCAGCAGCCCGCCGCGCGCGATCGCGACGACCACCTCGGGCTCGAAGCCGCTGCGCAGGATGTCGAGCGCGAGCTCCCGCGATGCCACCCCGAAGGTCTCGTAGGTGAGCGTTTCGCGCTCGTCTGACGTGGTGGCCTCGGCTGTCGCGCTCATGCGACAACGCTACCGGGCGGTAGCATCCGTTCATGTCACTCGTGCGTGGGAAGGCCGGCGCCATAACGTTCGGCCTCGTCGGCTACCTCTTCCTTGTCGAGCTCGTGAGCGGAATCCTCCAGGGGTTCTACGTTCCGCTCATCCCCGACCTCGTCGAGCACCTCGGAATCCGGGATGCTGACTTCAACTGGTTCGAGGCTGCGCAGCTATTGCTCAGTGCCATCGTCGTCCCGATCCTCGCGAAGCTCGGCGACATGTACGGCCACAAGCGCATCCTCCTCATCTCCACAGTGCTCACCGCAGGCGCGACCTGGTGGCTCGCCTTCACGGGCGATTTCACGAGCTTCCTCATCGCGTGGGCGCTGCAGGGCTTCTACGTGGTGTGGCTGCCGCTCGAGGTGGCCCTCATCTTCGACCGCGGCCGCACGACGGGCCGCGGCGCATCGCAGACCAGGCGGGCCGCCGGATACCTCGTGGTCGCCCTCGAGGCGGGTGCCATCCTCGGCGCCCTCGGCGGCGGGCGCCTGTTCAAGGCATTCGGCGGAGAAGTCGCTCCCACCCTCATGATCCCCGCTATCGCGGTCACGCTCGTGTTCTTCGCCATCCTGTTCGGGGTGCCCGAGTCGAAGCCGCTTCCAGGCCGCACCCTCGACTGGCGCGGGTTCGCCATCCTCTCGCTGGGCCTGCTGCTCATCACCTCGGGGCTCACCTTCCTGAAGATCAACATCGGCACCGACCTGTGGTGGATCGCCATCCCGATCATGGTCGTGGGCATCGCGGTGTTCATCCCGTGGGGCCGTTTCGAACTGAAGCAGAAGGATCCCGCCATCGACCTGCGCGTGCTGCGCGAGCCCACGATGTGGCCCATCCAGCTCACGGCGGGTCTCGTGGGCATCAGCCTGCTCGGCGCCCAGGCGCCGCTCGCGACGTTCGCCGGCACCGACCCCAAGAACGGCTACGGGCTCGGGATGGAGGCCGACTCGATCTCGTACATCATCGGCGCGTACCTCGTGTCGATGATCATCGGCGCCCTGCTCTTCCCTCGCCTGTCGAAGTGGACGTCCCCCCGAGTGGCACTCATCGTCGCAACCTTCTTCGTCGCCACCGGATACCTGCTCTTCCTCGTCAACCACACGACCATCGCGGGCACCTTCGTGAACATGGCGATCGCGGGCATCGGATCCGGCGCCCTCGTCGGCGCCCTCCCGTCCGCGGCCGCGGCAGCCGCACCCCGCGGCCAGACCGGCATCGCGACGGCGCTCACGAACACGACCAAGACCATCGGCGGATCGTTCGCCTCAGCGACCTTCGCGATCGTGCTCGCCATCGGCGCCATCGGCACGGCCTCGAGCCTGCTCGGCTACCTCACGGTCTTCGCGATCTGCGGCGGAGGCGCGCTCGTGGCGGCAGTGCTGCTGTTCCTCGTGCCGAAGCTCGCGTTCGCGGACGTCGACGACGAGGTTCTGCTGCCCTCGGAGGCGACCGATGTCGAGGTTTGACGACCTCACCACGCCGCACCTCGCCGACGCGTGCGTCCGGATGGGCCTGCCGGTGCGCTGCGCACCCGCCGAGCTCGTCGCCCTCACGCCCGGAATGCGAGTATTCGGGCGCGTGCTGCCCGCCCGCCACGTCGGCAGCGTTGACGTGTTCCTCGAGGCCATCGCGAATTCCTCCCCCGGCGACGTGCTCGTCGCCGACAACGACGGCCGACGCGACGAGTCGTGCGTGGGCGACCTCATGGCCCAGGAGGCGCAGTCGGCGGGCCTCGCGGGCATCGTCATCTGGGGACTGCACCGAGACACCATCGACATCACCGCGATCGGGATACCCCTGTTCAGCACGGGGAGCATCCCCACGGGCCCGCTCGCCGTGGGAGATCGGCTCACCGACGCGCTGACGTCGGCGCGTGTGGGCGAGTGGACAGTCACGAGCGACGACATCGTGGCGGGCGACGAGGACGGGCTGCTGTTCCTGCCCGCCGACCGCCTGGACGAGCTGCTGACGGTGGCGGAGGCAATCCGCGACACCGAGCGTCGGCAGGCCGAGTTGATACGGGGCGGTGGGCGTTCGCTGCGCGAGCAGGTGGACTTCGCGGCGTTCCTGGAGGCTCGGGCGGCGCATCCGGAGCTCACGTTCCGCGAGCACCTGCGCACGGTGGGCGGCGAGATCGAGGTCTGACCTACTGCTTCGGCAGCAGCGGCCCGCGGATCACCTTGTGCTGCGCGGCCTGCGCCACGGGGCGCACGGTCAGCTGCTCGACGCTCACGTTGTGGGGCAGCTCGAGGGCTCCCACGATGGCGAGCGCCATGTCGTCCGCGGTGAGCGGCTCCTGCACGTTCTCGTAGACCTTGTCTGCGGCAGCCTTGTCGCCACCGAACCGGTTGAGCGAGAACTCCTCCGTCGCGACCATGCCGGGGGCCACATCGATGACCCGGATGGGCTCCCCCGCGAGCTCGAGGCGAAGTACCCCCACCAGCGCGCGCTCCGCGAACTTGGCGGCGTTGTAGCCGCCGCCGCCCTCGTACGTCACGTAGCCCGCGACGGACGTGACCGTCAGGATGTCGACGCTCGTGCCGGGCGTCCAGCTCGCGCGCAGCAGCGGGAGCAGGGCGCTCGTGACGCGCTTGGTTCCGAGCACGTTCACGTCGAACATCCACTGCCAGTCGTCGACGCTGCTCTCCTCCACGGAGCCCATGCCGCGCGCGCCGCCCGCGTTGTTGACGAGGGCGTGCACGCCGCCCGAGGACTCGAGGTACGCGGCGAGGGCATCCACGTCGGCCTGCTGGGTGACGTCAGCGACGAAGACGTCGCAGCCCGTCGATGCGGCGAGCGCCTCGAGGCGATCCGCCCGGCGCGCGACGCCGACCACGCTCCATCCGCGCTCCCGCAGCAAGCGAACGGTCGCCTCGCCGATCCCTGAGCTAGCACCAGTCACTACCGCGCGTCGAGCCGTCATGTACTAAAAGTAGCGCCGCTAGGGTGGGGAAAATGACGACAGAGCAGTCGGTAGCCACACGAAGGGTCCCGTTCTGGGACAACGCACGCTTCGTCGCCGTGACCCTCGTCGTCATCGGGCACGGGGTGCAGCGCCTCACGGGCGACTCCGACCCCGCCCTCGTGGTCTACCTCGTGATCTACGGATTCCACATCCCCGCGTTCGCGATCGTGAGCGGGTACTTCTCGAAGGCCGACCCGCCCACCGCGGCGCAGCTCAAGCGCGTGCTCACCGACCTGGTGATCCCCTACGTGATCATGGAGTCGATCTGGTCACTCGTGCAGTTCCTCGTCGAGGGCCGGGGCGAGTTCAACCCGACGACCGCGAGCTGGACCCTGTGGTTCCTGCTCGCCCTCGCGATCTTCCGGCTCGTGCTGCCGTACCTCGCGCTGCTGCGCTGGCCGCTCGCGTGGGCCGTCGCGCTGTCGGTGGCCGTGGGCTACTTCGCCAACGTGGACAGCACGTTCTCGCTCTCGCGGGCGATCGGGCTACTGCCGTTCTTCGTGCTCGGGTGGAAGCTGCGCGACTGGGGCCTCGCGGAACGCTGGCTCGCCGCCCGCCGCGCGGCGTGGTGGGTGCGCGCCGCGGCGGTGCTCGTGCTCGCGGCGTGGGTGGGCACTGTCGTGGCCCTACTCGGGCCGCTGCGCGACATCCACGTTCAGAATTGGTTCTTCTACAACGACTCGTACTCGGTGATCGCGGATGCCGCCTGGTGGGCCGGTGCCGCGAGGCTCGGGTTCATCGTGCTCGCCGTGCTCCTCAGTGCCGCATTCCTCGCTCTCGTCCCGCGCCGCGAGACGTGGATCACCGATCTCGGCCGCGCCACGATGTACGTGTACCTGCTGCACACGTTCGTGCTCTACCCCGTGCGCGAGAGCGGCGTGCTGGGCGGCGAGCACTCGTCACCCGCGTGGGTGGCGAGCATGGTTCTGGCGGGCATCGCGATCGCGCTGGCGCTCGCGAGTCCCCTGGTTCGACGGATCTTCCGGCCCCTCGTCGAGCCGCGCGCGAGCTGGCTCTTCGTGCAGCGGGCCGACGAGAAGCTGGTGCCGTCCCGTCCGGACCCGACAGACGTGCGCCGCCCCACGCCCTAGCTGCTCACCGCTTCCCGGTGGCGAGCTAGTGCAGCTCGACGCGCTTGGGCAGCGTGAACACGAGCAGGAACGCGGCGATCGCGAAGGCCGCGCTCACGGCGAGCGCCGGTGTCGCCGCCTGGCCGAACGCCGCTGGCAGGTCGGCCGGTCCCGTGATCGGACCGATGTTGCCGAACAGCACCGAGCCGATGATGGCGATACCGATGGCCGCACCGATGCGCTGCATGACGCCGATCACGCCGCTTGCGGCACCGGCTTCCGCACGGTCGACGGTCGCGACGATGAAGCGCGCGTTCGGGGCGATGAACAGTCCGGCGCCGAAGCCCGCGACGAGCAGCGGCCCGAGGAGGTCCCAGTTGGTGAGGTCGGCGGTCGGAACGAGCAGCAGGATGAGGAACAGCGCGATGAGGCCGAGCGAGAGCAGGGCGTTGCCGATGACGAGAACCGTCCGGCCAAGCTTCTGGGCGAGCCTGTCGCTCTGCGACGCACCGATGATGTTTCCGACAGCGAACGGCACTGAGACCAGCCCCGACTCGAGCGCCGTGTGGCCGAGGCCCGCCTGCCAGAGGATCGAGATGGTGAAGAAGATGCTCGTGAAGCCCGCGAAGAAGACGAGGGCCAGGATGGTCCCGCCGGTGAACGCCGGGTGCGAGAACAGGTGCGGCGGCACGAGCGGCTCGACGCCCCGGCGGGCGACACTGCGCTCCCACAGTGCGAACAGCACCAGGAGCACGATGCCCCCGGCGATGGAGAGGTACGTCCACAGCGGCCATCCGGCGTCCTGGCCCTGGATGAGCGGAACGAGGATCGCGACGAGCGACGCACTCAGCAGAAGCAACCCGATGAGGTCGGTCGAGGTCTTCTTGCCCGCGGCACCCTTGGGCAGCAGGATGACCGCGGCCACGAGTGCCACGATGCCGATGGGCAGGTTGACGGCGAAGATCCAGCGCCAGCCGTTCTCCTCGCCGAGTGCCTCGATGAGGAGGCCTCCGACGATGGGGCCGAGCGCGGACGAGACACCGATGACGGCACCGAGGATCGCGAACGCCTTGCCGCGCGTCATGGGCGGGAACAGCAGCTGGATGAAGGCCGTGACGGCGGGGAAGAAGATACCGCCGCCGAGGCCCTGCACGACGCGCGCGACGATGAGGCCCGTGCTGTCGAGGGCGAGTCCGCACGCGAGCGACGCCGCGGTGAAGATCGCGAGGCCTGTGAAGAACACCCACTTGTGGCCGAAGCGGTCGCCGATGCGGCCCGCCGGGATGAGCACGAGGCCGAACGCGAGCGCGTAGCCGGAGATGATCCACGAGAGCGTCGACTCGGAAGCATCAAGCGAGGTGCGGATGGTCGGAAGCGCGACATTCACGATCGTGGTGTCGAGCAGGGCCATGAACATGCCCGCGAGGAGCACGATGAGGGCGAGCCACGCGGTGCGCGGCACCTCGCGTGAGGCGTTGAAGGCCGCCGTGGTGGGGCCGACGGGCGTGCTGGTCATTTCTGCTGTCCTTTCCTGGACGTTTCGTCTTCGATGATCGCGGGGAGATTCGCGATGAGTTCTTCGTGGAACGCGATCTCCGCCTGGAGGCGGTGCCAGTCGTGGCGGGTCACCGCGCGTTCCGTGAGGGTGAGGTACTGGGTGATCGTCGCCTGATGCACGACCTCGGCATCGAGCCGGGCGCGGAACTCGGCGAGCCGGGCCTCGAGCGTCTCGCGCAAGTCGTCGAGGTTCTCGGGGCCGAGCCGTGCCATGGCCAGGTCGAACGGGTCGGGCCGATACAGGATGCTCTCGAGCGCGTCGAGGCGGATCGCCGACAGTGATGCCCGCCCCGCCGCGGTGATGTCGTACACCTGGCGCTCGGGATAGTTCCCCTCCCGCTCGACGCGCAGCACGTCGATCAACTCCTCGGCGGCGAGGCGCTTGATGGCGCCGTAGATGGCGCCGGGCGTGACATCCGCCCACTCCTCGACATGCTCCTCGTCGGCGAGCAGCCGCAGGGCGTGCCCGTGCATGGGGCCGCGCTCGACGAGCGAACCGAGAATGAAGAGACGGATGGACGACACCGAAGTACTCTCGCATGACTAGTCGCGCAAAGTCAACACTGTTACGCCTCATTGCAGGCTCCATTGCTGCGCACAGGATGGGTGCCTAGGCTCACTCCCGAGTGGGCGATCGTCCCGCCCCCACACCCAGATTTCAAGGAGAACCACCATGAGCGACTGGAAGTTCGAGACCAAGCAGGTTCACGCCGGCGCACAGCCCGACCCCACCACCAACGCGCGCGCCACGCCCATCTACAAGACGACCTCCTACGTCTTCAACAGCACGCAGCACGCGCAGAACCTCTTCGCACTCGCCGAGTTCGGCAACATCTACACGCGCCTCATGAACCCGACGACGGATGTCGTCGAGCAGCGTGTCGCGGCACTCGAGGGCGGCACCGCGGCACTGGCCGTGGCATCCGGCTCGTCGGCCATCACCTACGCCGTGCTCAACATCGCGCGCTCGGGAGACCACATCGTCTCGAGCTCGTCGATCTACGGCGGCACGTACAACCTCTTCAAGTACACGCTCGCCAACCTCGGCATCGAGGTCACCTTCGTGGAAGACCAGGACGACGCGGCCGAGTGGGCTGCCGCAGTCCGCCCGAACACGAAGCTGTTCTTCGCGGAGACCATCGGCAACCCGAAGATCAACATCCTCGACATCGAGGGAGTCTCGAAGGTCGCGCACGAGAACAACCTGCCGCTCATCGTCGACAACACCATCGCCACCCCGTACCTCATCCGCCCGTTCGAGTTCGGCGCCGACATCGTCGTGCACTCGGCGACGAAGTTCCTCGGCGGCCACGGCACGGTCATCGCGGGCGTCATCGTCGACGGCGGCAAGTTCCCGTGGGCGGCCAACGCCGACAAGTTCCCCGGCCTCACCGAGCCCGACCCGAGCTACCACGGCGCGAGCTACACGGGTGTGCTGGGCGACGGCATCGCCTACGTCATCAAGGCGCGCGTCACGCTCCTGCGCGACACCGGTGCCGCGGTCTCGCCCGACACCTCGTTCGCTCTCATCCAGGGCATCGAGACGCTCAGTCTGCGCATCGAGCGCCACGTGCAGAACACCCAGGAGATCGCGGAGTGGCTCGAGAACCACGACGACGTCGCCTCCGTGAACTACGCGGGCCTGCCCTCGAGCCCGTGGTACGCGGCAGCCAACAAGTACGCCCCCAAGGGCGTCGGCGCCGTCGTCTCGTTCGAGCTCAAGGGCGGCGTCGACGCGGGCCGCGCCCTCGTCGAGAACGTCAAACTGTTCAGCCACCTCGCCAACATCGGCGACGTGCGCAGCCTGATCATCCACCCGGCGTCGACGACCCACTCGCAGCTGACCCCCGAGCAGCAGCTCACGACCGGTGTCACGCCGGGCCTCGTGCGCCTCTCGGTCGGCATCGAGAACGTCGACGACCTCAAGGCCGACCTGCAGGCGGGCTTCGACGCCGCCCGCGCGGCCGCGGCGGCGAACAGCGCCAGCGCGTAAGCACGCTCGACCAGAGGGGCCCCGGTGTAACAATCACCGGGGCCCCTCCGTTTTCCCGGATACTTGTGGAGACATGGATTGGCAGACCCCAGAGGACACGGTTCCCTCGGCCTTCATCACTGAGGCCAACGCGAGGGCGGTTCTCGGCAAGCCCCCGGCCACGGGGGCTTGGCGCGAGGGCGATCCCGTCGGCAACCGGCAGTTCGCCTCGCTCGGCGCCATGACTCTCGAGCGCGGAGGCGAGCTGCCCTCCGTCCGCGTGGCCTACGAGACCGCGGGGACGCTCAACGCCGACCGCTCGAACGCGATCCTCATCGTGCACGCGCTCACGGGCGACAGTCACGTCGTGGGAGTGCCCGGCCCCGGGCATCCGACCGGCGGCTGGTGGAACGGACTCGTCGGGCCCGGCAAGGCCGTCGACACAGAGAAGTGGTTCGTGGTCGCGCCCAACATGCTGGGCGGCTGCCAGGGCACCACGGGGCCCGCCTCGCACTCCCCCGAGGGGGTCGAGTGGGGCGCGAGCTTCCCCTTCGTCACGGTGCGCGACCAGGTCGCCGTGCAGCTCGCTCTCACCGACCAGCTGGGCATCGAGAAATGGGCTGCCGTCATCGGCGGCTCGATGGGCGGCATGCAGTCGCTCGAGTGGGCGGTCAGCTACCCCGATCGCCTCGAACGCGTCGCCGTGCTCGCGGCTCCCGCGTTCTCCAATGCGGATGCGATAGCCCTCAACTTCCTGCAGACCGAGGCCGTGCACCTCGACCCGGCATTCGCCGACGGCGACTACTACGACGCGGCCGACGGCGAGGGCCCCCACCGCGGACTCGCCCTCGCCCGCCGCATGGCCCTGCACAGCTACCGCTCGCCCAACGAGCTCAACGACAGGTTCGAGCGCAGCTGGCAGAGCGGCCTGAGCCCGCTCGGCGGCGGCGGCAGGTACGCGGTCGAGAGCTACCTCGACTTCCACGGCAACAAGTTCACGCGCCGGTTCGACGCCAACAGCTACCTCACGCTCGTGAGCGCCATGAGCTCCCACGACGTGGGCCGCGGCCGGGGCGGCACCGCCAAGGCTCTCTCGGGGGCGACTCCGAAAGCCCTCGTGCTCGGAATCGACAGCGATCGCCTCTACCCGGTGGCCGAGCAGGAGCACGTGGCAGCGCACCTGCCGAACAATATCGACGGGGATGTGCCGCACATCATCTCGTCGCCGTTCGGCCATGACGGCTTTCTTATCGAGGATCGCCTGGTGGGCGAACAGATCCTGCGCCTGTTGCACAGCTGAGAAAATCTCCAGTAGGTCTAGGCTGGCCCTCTAGTCGCACAGGAGGTGAGGGCCGTGGAGATCATCCGGGTCGCGATCCTCGACGCCCACGTGCTCGTGGCGGAGGGTCTCGGCGCCCTACTGGAGCGCGCACACCTCTCGGTGGTGGCGACCGTCGGCGACTGGGACTCGCTGCTGGGGCATCCGGCGATGCCCGCCGATGTCGTCGTGCTCGACGCGGGCCTTCACGACGGGATCCTCGTCGGCACCAAGGTGCGCGAGCTCACCGCTCTGGGCGTCAGCACCGTGGTGATCAGCAGGCGCACGGATGCCGCATCCGTCGCCACGGCGATGCGCTCCGGTGCGCGGGGCTTCGTCGGGACGAAAGACTCCCCCGGCGATTTCGTCGCGGCGATCCGCACTGCCGCGCGCGGCGGACAGCACCTCGCCGACCACCGCGCCGATGCTGTCCGCGGGGCCAGGACCGGTCCGGATGCCGGACTCGGCAGGCAGGAGGAACGGGCCCTCGTGCTGTACTCGGCGGGCCGCTCGGTGCGCGATGTCGCGAACCTCATGGACACCACGGAGGAGACCGTGAAGTCGTACATCAAACGGGCACGCCGCAAGTTCCGCGAGCTCGGGATCGACCTCGGCACCCGTGACCGGCTGCGCGAGTTCGCGGCGAACCAGGGCTGGAGCGCGCCGGACTGACCCGGCGCTAGCATCGAGCCATGCGGCGCGCGGTGGTGTTGGTCCTCGTGATCGCCGCCGTGCTCACGGGCTGCTCGGCCCCCGGCGCCGCCCTGCCCGACGGCGTGGGCGTGAGCGTCTTCCAGAACCGCTTCGACTACAGCGCGCGCGTGCTGGAGATCAAAGTCTCCAATGGCACGGATGCCGCCGTCACCGTGACGCGCGCCGCCTTCGAGTCCACGCGCTTCAGCGAGCCCGCGGTCTGGGACCGCCCGCAGGACATCCCGGCGGGCGGTGCGCGCGACCTCAAGGTGCAGTTGCCCGACCCCGTGTGCGACGCGGCGGAGGCCGCCGACTCCGTGACGCTGTCGTTCACCCTCGCCGACGGTACGAGCGGCACGGCGACGCTCACGCCCGACGACGACCAGGGGCGCGTCGACACGATCAACGAGCAGGACTGCCTCGGGGCATCGGTCGCGGCCGTCGCGGCGATCGACCCGCCCGGTGCCCTCGAGTGGACACCGGGTGCCCACGAGCCGGCGATCGTCGCACTGAGCGTGACGCCCACGGGAGGGGACGGGACGGCGACCATCCTCGACGCGAAGGGCACCGTGCTGCTGAGCCTTGCCGACGCGAACGGCGCACCGATCACGCTGCTGCCGGTGGGACTGGCCGTCGACGCCGAGAGCCCGGCTGCGGGCATCCGGATCGCGGTGATCCCCAACCGTTGCGACCCGCACGCCGTCGAGGAGGACAAGCGGGGAACGTTCTTCCCGCTCGACGTGCAGACGAGCGACGGACGCTCGGGCACGATCTACATCGCCGTGGGCGACGAGGTGCGGCGCAGCCTGTACGAGTTCTACGCCGACTACTGCGGGTTGCCGGGATAGGCCGCGGGCCAGCTCGGGTTCCAGGGGCCGCGTTTCCCCAGCGACCCCTGGCGATCCCCTTGTGATGCCGGGTACATCGTGCGGCCGTGGTATCCCACGTACGCCCCTCTGTGCCTTCGAGCATATAGAGAACGGCAGGAGACATCTCGGCGGATACCGGCGATTCCTGCGGTGCGGCACCCCCACTTGTGGGGAGGAATATGTCAGCATGACGCCAATGGATCTCATAGCCAAGGAGCGCGACAGGCTGCTCCAACGCACTGCCCGCGTCTACGGCCTGAGCTTCACCGTTGTCTCCTTGATCTGCCTGGCCATTCCCGGTGCCGTCGACACGGGCAGTTTCTTCGTCTCCCTGCCGCTCTACCTGGTTATCGCGCTCTGCCAGTACCGCATCGGGTCGAGCCGTTCGCTGCTGTGGGTCATCCCGATCCTCGTCGCGGGCCTCGGCGTCGTGGCCGTCGTGGCCCTCCTCGCACCCGAGGGCACGGGCGAGGCCGGCGTCTCGGCCGTCGCGCAGTTGAGTGCGGCATCCATGGCGTCGATCGCGATAGTGCTCACCACCGAGATGCGGCGCCGCATCTTCCTCGGGGTCGCCTTCGTGCTCACCGTCGGGCTGACCACCCTGCTCATGGCGCCGTTCCAGGTGCCGGGACGCACGCTCGCTCTGCTCGTGCTCGGCTGGGTGCTCGCCACCATCGTGGGCTTCTGGATCAGCGCGGGGGTTCCGCAGGCCGCGCGCCGCATCGCGAGCATCGGCCGCGCCCACCGCGCCGAGCGCCAGGCCAGCGAGACCGAGGCCCAGCGCCGCCAGGGTGCCCGTCTCCTTCACGACACCGTGCTCGCGACCCTGACCCTCCTCGCGCACTCCGGTGTCGGCGTCGCGCCGGATGCCATGCGCCAGCAGGCCGGCGAAGATGCACGTCTGCTACGACAGCTGCGACTGGGCGCCACCCCCACACCCCAGCAGTCCGGCGCCTACAGCCTCGAGAACACCAACGACGACATGGTGCTCGGCACCACGCTCGAGTCGGTCAAACAGCGCTTCGGCCGCATGGGCCTCGAGGTGAGCTGGCACGGCACGGGCCAGGTCCTCCTGCCCACCGAGGTGCTCGACGCCTTCCTGCTCGCCCTCGCAGAGTGCCTCGAGAACGTACGCCGCCACTCCGGTGTGACCGAGGCCCACGTCACCATCACGGAAGATGAGCTCATGGTTCGCGCGATGGTCACCGACTCCGGCGTCGGGTTCACTCTCGACGATGTCGACTCTGCGCGGCTCGGCTTCAAGGAGTCGGTGGTCGCCCGCCTGAAGGAAGTGGGCGGCAAGGCCCGCCTGTTCTCCGCCCCCGGTTCGGGAACCACAGTCGTGCTCGAGGTGCCCCGATGAGCGAGGTACACCGATGAGCTACGCACCTCCGGAGGAGAACACCCTCGGCGTGATCCTCGGGCGCGGCAAGCGTCGCGAGGCGGATGCCACCCGCCGCGTCATCCGGGCCGCCACCCCCCACCGCTCGAGCCTCGGTACGGGATTCATCGGGATCGGCGCCGCCATCGTGTGCGGCCTACGCGCGATCTACGGCCTCGCGTGGTTCGTCGGCCAGGTCTTCGCGGGCGACATCTACCGGGAGCTGTGGCCCGCCGCGACGGCGTGGGGCGTTCTCCTCGCCGTACTCATCGCCACCTTCGTCGTCTCGCGCGTCCTCGGCCACCTGCCGAACTGGATGTTCGCGATATTCCTTGCGGGCCTCGCCATCGCCGTGGCGCTCGACCTCTACGCGATCTGGCCACTGCACGACATCGGCCGCCACGCGACCGCCGCCATCACCGCGGGCATGGGCCTCATCGTCGTCATCACCCTGCGTCGCACTCGCGACATCCTGATCGCGGTCATCGCCCTCGGCGCCGTGCTCCTGACGGCGATGATCATCAATACCCCCTTCGTGCCGGATGACCTCGCGCCGCAGGTCACCGCCCTCGCCTTCGCCGTGCTGCCCGCCGTGATCGGCATCGTGCTGATCGGTGGGTTCCGCAGGCTCGTGCAGGTGGAACTCGACCGCGTGCTCGTGCAGAGCACCGTATCCGCTCCTCGCTTCGCCGTCGGCATGATGGCCTCGGAGGAGCTCGCCCGCCTCGACCTCGCCGCGGAGGAGCTGCTCGACACCGTCGCTACCGGCAAGGTGAAGCTCCCGCTCGACCCCAAGACCGCGTCGTTGGCAGCCTCGCTCGCCACTGAGCTACGCCTGCACCTCATCGAGGGCCGTCGTGAGACGTGGCTGTACCACGCGATCACCGAATCCGACCACCTCGGTAAGGCCGTGACGCTCAACGACAAGTCGAGCCTCGCCGGCCTCCTCGACCCGCAGCAGCGCGATGGGCTGCTCTCCACCGCGTGGCTGCTCGTGAGCGACGGCACCAAGAACGTCAGCCGCACCGTGCAGATCACCGTGGGCCCGGCCACCGATTCCCTCGAGACACGCGAGGGCCGCAAGATCAGCGTGCCCATCGTCGTGGAGACTACGGGTGTGGCACGAAATCGTGTCGACCCGGCCACGTGGGAAGCCATCCGGAAGGTCGGGCAGTACAGTGACTCGACCCAGAACTCCAGCCTTCGGGTCGACATCGAGTGCCTCGTCGACAACCCCGCAGACCAGTAGCACCGCTCAGCACCAGCAAGCCCCTACAGAAGGATCGAAATCGTGACTGACTCGACTGACCGCATCCGTGTCGCCCTCGTCGACGACCACCGGATGCTCCTCGGCGCCCTCACGGAGTGGATCGGCAACGCGGCAGACGACATCGCCATGGTCGCCGCAGTCCCCACATGGCCCGAACTCATCACGCACCCCGAGTTCCCCGTGGACGTGGTTCTGCTCGACCTCGACCTCAAGGACAACATCCCGGTCTCGCTCAAGATCAACACCCTGAAGACCACGGGCGTGAAGGTCGTGCTCATGAGCACGTACTCCGAGCCCAACGTCGTGCGCGAGGCGCTCGCCTCGGGCGCCCTCGGCTACCTCGTCAAGAGCGAGGACGCCGGGATGATCGTCGAGGCCATCCGGGCAGCGTCGAAGGGCGAGTCGTTCATCTCTGCCGAGCTCGACCTCGCGCTCAACGCGGGAGAGATCGGCGGATCGCCGAAGCTCTCCGCTCAGGAGCGCCGGGTCATGGCCCTGTATGGCGGCGGCGAGCCCGTGAAGGCCGTCGCGTTCCAGCTGAGCATCTCCGAGGAGACGGCCAAGAGCTACCTCAAGCGCATCCGCGAGAAGTACCGTGTCGCGGGCTTCGACGTGGGCACCAAGGTGGCGCTACGCAAGCGTGCGATCGAGGACGGCATCCTCGTCGAGAGCGACCTGCCCCGCCAGTTCTGAGGCTGCTGACCGGCGGCGGGTGCGACGCTCCAGCCCCAGGCTGATGAGCGCCAGCCCAACTCCCGGCACGCAGAGCAGGAGGCCGACCCACGTCGGCGAGAGGTAGCCGAGCCCGGCGGCGATCGTGATGCCGCCGAGGTAGGCGCCGAGGCTGTTGCCGATGTTGAGCGCTGAGTGGTTGATCGCTGCAGCGATCGACTGGCTGTCACCCGCGACATCCATGAGGCGCGTCTGGATGGCGGGCGAGAGGGCGGATGCGGCGCCGCTCACGAGGAACACGAAGACGAACAGCCCGACCGGATACTGGGCGGTGAGTGCGAAGCCCGTGAGGGCTACCGCGAAGATCCCGAAGCAGATGAAGAGCGTGCGCATGACGTGGTGGTCGGCGCCCCTACCGCCGGCGAGATTGCCGATGGTCATGCCGAGGCCGGCCGCGACGAGCACGAAGGGCACGAGACTGACGTCCAGCTGTGCCACATTCGTCGCGACGGGCGAGATGAACGTGTACACGGCGAAGAACCCGCCGAACCCGAGGGAACCGAGCAGCAGCGTGAGCCACACCTGCGGCCTGCGGAAGACGCGCAGCTCGCGACGCATCGTGGCCGCCGGATCCCCCGGCTGCAGCGGCACGAGGAACACCACGGCCACGAAGGTCAGCACGAAGACCACGGCCACGGCGAGATAGGCGATGCGCCACCCGGCCTGCTGCCCGAGGAACGTGATGGCAGGCACGCCCACGACGTTGGCGATGGTGAGCCCCGCGAGCACGAACGCGACGCCCTGCCCGCGCTTGCCGGGGCCCATGAGGGAGGCCGCCACGAGTGCCGCGATGCCGAAGTACGCGCCGTGCGGCAGGGCAGCCACGAAGCGCGCCACGAGAACGAGTCCGAAGGTCGGCAGCACGGCGGAGGCCACGGTGCCGAGCACGAAAACGCCGACGCACGCGAGCAGGAGCTGCTTGCGCGGGAAGCGAGCGGCGAGCGCTGCGATCGTGGGGGCGCCGACCACGACGCCCAGCGCGTAGGCGGAGACGAGCCATCCGGCCTGGGCATTCGCCTTCTCGTGCGAGACGGCCCACACACCGGGCAGGAGGTCGGCCGCGAGGTTGGGCAACAGGCCCATGGCGACGAACTCGGTGAGTCCGATACCGAAACCGCCGAGGGCGAGAGCGAGAATCGCGAGCCTGACGCGCGCGGGAGAAAGTGACAAGACTGGCCGATCGTGAGGGAAGCGGGACACGCTCACCGTCGAGCAGAGCCCCAGTCTACGACCGGTCGACCGCCTCGGCCCGCGTGGCGAAGGGCCACACCGAGGGCAGCCACGTCGTGTCGGGGTCGTCGTCGGCACCCGGCTGGGAGGGAGCTCGCACGACGGCGAGGACCGCCCAGCCGAGCAGCACGAACTCGAGGATGTTGCGCACGCTCAGCACGGCAAGCAGCAGCGGATTGAGGGCGAGGAGATGGCCGTAGAGGTAGGGGTAGATCGTCTGGGTGAGGGCGGCGATCACGAGCACGAGGATCGCCGGAAAGCGGAACGAGCGCCCGTGACCGGCGGCGCTCGTCGCGAGCCCGAGCACGATGGGAACGGCGAGCCATCCGATGAACTGCGGCGAACCCACCTTGTTGACGGCGATGAGGGTCGTCACGAACGCCAGCGCGAGAGGCGGGAAGAGGTCGCCCGCGGACGCCCCTGCACGCACGGCCCGGATACCCAGGAACGCGATGGCGGCAATGACGAGCCCGAGCACCGGCGTCATGATCGCGGCAACGATGGCGATGCCGGGACCCTGCACCTGGTAGGTGAGGATCTCCTTGTCGTAGTAGACGTGCGCGCCGGGAACCCCGGCGAGCGCCTGCCACAACCACGCCGTCGCGATGGGAGACTCCACCTGCACACCGCGGCCGGTCTGCTCGGTGATGAAGCTCAGCACGTTCGTCCCGGCGCCGAGCAGGAGGGCGACGACGATGATGCCCCCGGAGACGGCGGCCACGGCTACGAGGATGCTCACGCGGGCCCGCAGGGCGATGAGGGCCGCGGCGATGAGCGCCGCGGGCCACACCTTGACCCAGGTGGCGATCGCGAGGATGACCGCCGCCGCGCGCGGGCGCGTCGCGATGAGTGTCACGCCGACGAGGGCGAGAGGCACCGTCACGGCGTCGATCCGCCCGAGCGCGATGGGCCCGAGCAGGAGCAGGAACGCCACCCACCACCACGCCACGGTGAGGCGCTCACGCGAGCGGCCCCATCCGGTCACGAAGCCGAAGGCCACGGTATTCAGGAGCATGATCATGGTGAGCCACGTGCTGCCGTAGAGATCGGGGCCGAAGACGGTGGCGGCCACCATGGGCACGAGCGCGAGGATCGGGTACACCCACACGGTGTCGATGCCCACCCAGTAGTGCGCGAAGGTCGCCTGGTCCATCCAGAACTTGTAGACGATGGTCACGTCGCCGAGCGGAAGGCCCGTGGCGTAGAGGTTGAGGAGACCGAGCCACAGGTGCACGAGGATGAAGGCGACCCAGACGGCCACGGGGGTGCGCATGAGCGTCCGGAGGATCACGTGCCCAGCGTATCCCGGTAACAATTCGTGACCTGACAGCGCGCTGCGGGATGATGGAAGCACACAGCAAACCCCCAAGGAGACCGCCCATGTCCCGTACAGTTCTTCGCACCCTCGCCGCGGCTTCGGCCGCAGCACTCGCTCTCTCGCTCGCCGCGTGCGCCCCGACCACCTCGACCTCCGGCGAGGCGAGCGGGTACGTCACCGACGGCAAGCTCACCATCGGCACCGGCGAGCCCGCCTACTACCCGTGGGTCATCGACGACAAGCCCGAGTCGGGTGAGGGCTTCGAGGCGGCCATCGCCTACGCCGTCGCCGACCAGCTCGGTTTCGCGAAGGAGGACGTGGTCTGGGTTCGCACGACCTTCGACCAGGCCATCGCCCCCGGCGCGAAGGACTTCGATTTCAATCTGCAGCAGTTCTCCATCACCGACGAGCGCAAGCAGAACGTCGACTTCAGCTCGCCGTACTACGAGACCACGCAGGTCGTCATCACCACCGAGACCTCGAAGGCGGCGGGCGCGACGTCCATCGCCGATCTGAAAGACCTGCTGATCGGCGCCCAGACCGGCACCACGAGCTTCGACGCCGTCGAGCAGATCATCAAGCCCACGGCCGGCGCCCAGGTGTTCAACACGAACGACGATGCCGTGCTCGCGCTGCAGAACGGCACGGTCGACGCGATCGTGCTCGACCTGCCCACCGCGTTCTACGCCACGGGCGTGCAGCTCGACGGCGGCCTGATCGTGGGCCAGCTGCCCGAGGCCGACGGCAAGACCGGCGACGAGTTCGGTCTCGTACTGCCCAAGGACAGCCCGCTGACGGCCAAGGTCACCGCGGCCGTCGACGCACTGCGCGACAACGGCACGCTCGCCGAGATCGCCACGAAGTGGCTCGCGGATGAGGCATCCGCACCCGTCCTCAAGTAGCGTTCAGGGGTGAGTTCCGAGGAGGCCCGGCGGCCCAGCGATATCGAGCTGGAACGCCGGGCCTTCCGACGTCGTCAGGGCAGGCGCTCGGTGCTCATCAGCCTCGCGAGCACGCTCGTGCTCGCCACTGTCGCGTGGCTCACCCTCATCAACACCCCGGGCTGGGCGCGCGTGCAGCAGAGCTTCCTCAACCCCGAGGTCGCGCTGGCCGCGCTCCCGCGCATCGGCCAGGGGTTCCTGCTCAATCTGCGCGTTCTGCTCTTCGCGGTCGTCGGGGTGCTCGTGCTGAGCATCATCATCGCGGCCATCCGCACGCTGCGGGGGCCCGTGTTCTTCCCCCTCCGCGCGCTCGCGTCAGGCTACACAGACCTGTTCCGCGGCATGCCCCTCATCATCACCCTGTACCTCGTCGGGTTCGGGATCCCCGGGCTGATCGGGCCCGGCGGGCCGCGCATCCCCTCCGAGGTGCTCGGCACCATCGCGCTGATCCTCACCTACTCGGCCTACGTCTCCGAGGTGTTCCGCGCGGGCATCGAGGCCGTGCATCCCTCGCAGCGCCTCGCGGCGCGATCGCTCGGGCTCTCGCACGGCGCCTCGATGCGACTCATCATCCTGCCGCAGGCCGTGCGCAAGGTCACCCCCGCACTCATGAACGACTTCGTCGCCATGCAGAAGGATGTCGGGCTCATCTCGGTGCTCGGAGCTGTCGATGCGGTGCGCGCAGCCCAGATCGAGCAGAGCCACTTCTTCAACTTCACGCCTTACGTGGTCGCGGGCCTGCTCTTCGTGCTGCTCGCCCTGCCGATGATCCGCTTCACCGACTGGTACACGGCCCGCCTGCGGTCACGCGAGCAAATTGGGGGGATCGTATGAGCACGGTGCTCACCCTCAGCAACATCTGGAAGTCGTACGGCGACGCCGACGTGCTGCGCGGCATCGACCTCTCCGTCGACTCGCACGAGGTCGTCGTCCTCATCGGCGCGAGCGGCTCGGGCAAGTCGACCCTCCTGCGCACGATCAACCTCCTCGAGCCGATCGACGACGGCCAGATCTGGCTCTCGGGCGTCGACGTCTCGACCCCCACGACCAAGGCCGACGCCGTGCGCGCCCGCATCGGCGTCGTCTTCCAGCACTTCAACCTCTTCCCGCACCTCTCCGTGCTCGACAACGTGACGCTCGCCTCGCGGCACGTGCTCCGGATGCCCCGCGCCGAGGCCGAGGCGCGCGGCATCGAGTTGCTCGCCCGCATCGGGCTGGCCGACCAGGCTCGCGCCTTCCCGGACCGCCTCTCGGGCGGCCAGCAGCAGCGCGCCGCGATCGTGCGCGCCGTCGCCACCAACCCCGAACTGCTGCTACTCGACGAGATCACGAGCGCCCTCGACCCCGAGCTCGTCACCGAGGTGCTCGACCTCGTGCGTGAACTCAAGTCCGACGGCACGACCATCGTCATGGCTACGCATGAGATGGCGTTTGCGCGCGACGTCGCGGACCGGGTGGTGTTCCTCGACCGCGGCACGATCGCCGAGCAGGGCACCCCCGCCGAGATCTTCGGGTCGCCGCGCGAGGCGCGCACGCGTGAGTTCCTCAGCCGCTTCCTGGGCTGAGCTGCTGGGGATCAGAGCGCGAGCAACTCCGCGATCGTCGCGGGCACCGCGGCCGCGAGGTCGAGGATCGTGAGCGGGCCACCCGCCGAGGCGCGGGAGGCCGCGAGGCCGTGCAGTACCGCGGCGGTCGCGGCGAGGCGCGCGAGCTCGGCGGGGTCGGCGGCGATCTCGTCGGCGTGCGTCGCGACGAGGGCCCCGAGCATCCCGGCAAGCGCATCTCCCGCGCCGGCGGTGGCGAGCCAGGTGGGGGCCGAGGCGGCGGAGAGCGAGATTCCGGGGCCCGCGACGAAGGTCGTGTGGCCCTTCAGGAGCACGGTCACGCCGAGGTCGTCGGCCGCGCGGCGGGCGAATCCGGCGGGGTCGGCCGCGATATCCGTCTTCTCGACACCGAGCACGCGCGCGAGCTCGCCGACGTGCGGGGTGATCACGACGGGGCCCGAAGCGCGGTCGTGGAGGTCGAGCGCTCCCCCGTCGAGAATCGTCGGCAGCCCCTGCGCGAGCGCGTCGGTCATCTCGGCGAGACTCTCGCGCTCGACGTGGTCCATGCCCGAACCGAGCAGCCACGCCTGAACACGGCCGTTCGCGGTGACGGCTTCTGGCCGGCGCTGGAGCACGAGGTCGGCGGCGCGTGCGGGGCCGAGGTAGCGCAGCATCCCGACACCCGTGCGCAATGCCGCCTCGACCCCGAGCACGGCGGCTCCCGGATACATGCTCGAGCCCGTGATCACACCGAGCACGCCGCGCGTGTACTTGTCGGAGTGCTCGCCCGGCACCGCGATGCGGTCGGCTGCGTCATCCGGGGTCCATGCGGTGTAGGAGGTCACCCGACTCACGATAGTTTGGGCTGGTGGCTATCAGCATCCCCGATCGCGTTGTCGTCTTCGATTACGGGGAGGTGATCTCGCGCTCCCCGAGTGAGGCCGACCGCGCGGTACTCGTCGGAATCGCCGGATGCTCGGACGCCGAGTTCTGGCCCGCCTACTGGGCTCACCGCGACGACCTGGACGAGGGCACCATCTCGGTCCCGCAGTACTGGGCGCTCGTGGCCGCGGACCTCGGACTCTCGTGGCGTGCCTCCACGGTGCAGGCCCTCTGGATCGCGGACTTCCGCAGTTGGTGGAGCCTCGAACCCGGCACCCTCGACCTCATCGAGGAGCTCTTCGAGGGCGGCACCCGCCTCGCGATCCTCTCCAACGCGGGCTTCGACTTCGGCAGTGGCTTCCGGCTCTCCCCCATGGGCGCGTTCTTCGAGCGCGTGTTCGTGAGCGCGGAGATGGATGCCATCAAGCCCGACCCCGCCATCTATTCCGAGGTCGCCGATGAGCTCGGCATCGCCCTCACGCAGATGGTCTTCGTCGACAACAAGTCGGTCAACACCGACGCCGCAGCAGCCCTCGGCGTGACCACCCACCACTTCACGGGTGTGGAAGGTCTCGACGCGTTCCTGCGTTCACTTGCAGCATGAGCGCTCTCTTCACTCCTCTAACCCTGCGCGGCACCACGTTCCGCAACCGCCTGTGGGTGGCCCCGCTGTGCCAGTACTCGGTGGAGGAGCGTGACGGGGTGCCCACCGACTGGCACCTCGTGCACCTCGGATCGTTCGCCCTCGGGGGTGCGGGCCTCGTCATGACGGAGGCGACGGCCGTGAATCCGGTCGGCCGCATCAGCCCCGAAGACACCGGGATCTGGAACGACGAGCAGCGCGACGCGTGGGCCCGCATCACCGCGTTCATCAGGTTGCAGGGCGCTGTCGCGGGCATCCAGCTCGCTCACGCGGGCCGCAAGGGTTCCACCTGGCGCGAGTTCGACCCACGGCACGGCACGCAGCCCGCGTCCGAGGGCGGCTGGAGCGCCGTCGGGCCGTCCGCCATCGCCTTCCCCGGATACGACGTGCCGCACGAACTCACCGTCGACGAGATCGCCTCCATCGTCGACGACTTCGCGGCAGCCGCCGGGCGGGCGATCGACGCGGGCTTCCAGCTCCTCGAAGTGCACGCGGCGCACGGATACCTCCTGCACGAGTTCCTCTCCCCGCTCTCGAACGAGCGCACCGACGAGTACGGCGGCTCGCTCGAGAACCGCGCGCGACTCCTGCTCGCCATCGTGCGGGCCGTGCGGGAGAGGGTCGGCACCGACATCCCCGTGCTCGTGCGCTTCTCGGCAACCGACTGGGCCGAGAACGGCTGGACGCGCGAGGAGACCGCGGCCGTCGCCGCCTGGGCGCACGACGCGGGCGCCGACCTCATGGATGTGTCCACCGGCGGCCTCGTGAGCGGAGTGTCCATCCCCGTCCGCCCCGGCTACCAGGTCTCATACGCCGAGTTCGTGCACGAGAAGGCCGAAGCTCCCGTGAGCGCCGTGGGCCTCATCACGTCAGCCCAGCAGGCCGAGGAGATCGTGGCATCCGGGAAGGCCGACGCGGTGATGATGGGCCGTGAGATGATGCGCGACCCCCACACGGCGTGGCGCATGGCCGCCGAGCTGGGGGTCGAACTCGACTACTACCCGAAGCAGTACCTGCGCGCGAAGTATGCCGTCGGCTAGCACCGCTCGGGCGTTCGACGGGATCCGCCCGCAGAGCCTCACCTAGTTGCGTCGCGTCGCATCCTGAACCTCGCCCACGAGTTCCTCGATGATGTCCTCGAGGAAGAGCACGCCGCGCGTCGCGCCGTTCTCGTCGAACGCGCGCGCCACGTGAACGCCCGAGCGGCGCATCGTCGCGAGGGCGTCCTCGAGGTCAGTGCCCCGGAAGATCGAAATCAGCTGCCGGATGCGCTTAGGAGGCACGGGCTCGGAGAACTCAGTCTCATCGAGGTCGATGACGTCTTTGAGGTGCAGATAGCCGGTGGGTTCCCCCTCCTCGTCGACCAGGATGTAGCGCGAGAAGCCGCGCTGGGCGACGGCCCGCTCGACATCCGCGGGGGTCGCGTCCTCGGGCAGCGTGACCAGTGAGGCCATGCCCACGGCCACGTCGCGCACCTTCTTGGAGGTGAACTCGAACGCCGCACTGAGTGTGCCGCCCGCATCCGTCAGCACACCCTCGCGCGTCGACTGAGCGACGATCGTCGCCACCTCGTCGAGCGTGAACACGCTGTTCGCCTCGTTCTTGGGCGTAACGCGGAACAGGCGCAGCACGCCGTTCGCTATCGCGTTGAGCCCCCAGATGATCGGGTTGAACACGCGAGCCACGAAGACGAGCGGCGGCGCGAGGATGAGCACCGCCCGGTCGGGCACCGAGAACGAGATGTTCTTCGGCACCATCTCGCCGAGCACCACGTGCAGGAACGACACCAGCAGCAGCGTGATGATGAACGCGATGGTTCCGATGACCTCCTCGGGCAGGCCCGTGAGGTGCAGCGGAATCTCGAGCAGGTGGTGGATCGCAGGCTCCGACACGTTGAGGATCAGCAGCGACGCCACGGTGATGCCGAGCTGACACGCCGCGAGCATGAGCGTCGCATGCTCCATGGCCCAGAGCGCAGTCTTGGCAGACCGGGAGCCGGCCTCTGCCTTGGGCTCGATCTGCGAGCGGCGCGCGGAGATGACCGCGAACTCGGCGCCGACGAAGAAGGCGTTGACGAGCAGCAGCACGAAGAGCCAGACGATTCCCCAGACATCCATCAGTTGTCGCCCCCCTCTTCGACCACGGGCGTGTAGCGCACGCGGTCGATGCGGCGGCCGTCCAGCCGTTCGATGCGGAATGTGCCACCCGGCACGTCGACCGAGTCACCCACTACGGGCAGCTTGCCGAGCTCACTCATGAACCATCCGGCCACGGTCTCGTACGGACCCTCCTCGGGAACGGAGACCCCCGTGCGCTCGAGCAGTTCGTCCGGCCGGAGGATTCCGGGGAACGTGAACCACAGGCGGGATCGCACGACATCGGCCTTCGTACGATCGTGCTCGTCGGATACCTCGCCCACGAGTTCCTCGACGAGGTCCTCCAGTGTCGCAACCCCCGCGGTGCCGCCGTACTCGTCGAGCACGACAGCCATCTGGTAGCCACGGCCGCGAAGCTCGGCGAGGAGCCCGTCGAGCTTCATGGTTTCGGGCACGCGCAGCGCGTCGGACTGGAGCGCGGAGACGGGCACGTCCGCACGCTTCTCGCGCGGCACGGCAACTGCCTGCTTGACATGCACGATGCCCACGACGTCGTCGATGTTCTCGTCCATGACGGGGAACCGCGAGAACCCCGTGCGGCGCGCGAGGTCGATGACGTCGAGCGCCGTGTCGGTACGCGAGATGCTCGCGACACGGGGTCGGGGCGTCATGACGTCTTGCGCGGTGTGGTCGGCGAAGGCGAGCGTGCGGGCCAGGAGCGTCGCGGTGTCGCTGTCGAGGCTGCCCTCGCTGGCCGAACGGCGCACGAGCGAGGTGAGCTCCTCGGCGGTGCGCGCACCCGAGAGCTCCTCCTTGGGCTCGATGCCCACGAGCCGCAGGATCGCGTTTGCCGTGTTGTTCAGCAGCGTGACCGCGGGCCGGAAGATCGCGGTGAACACGACCTGGAAGGGGATGACCACCTTGCCGATCGCGCGCGGCAGAGACAGTGCCAGGTTTTTCGGGACGAGCTCACCGATGATCATCGAGAGCAGGGTCGCCACGACGATCGCGATGACGGTGGCCACTGCCGAGACCACGACCTTGGGCAGGAATCCGGCGAAGAACGGCTCGAGCAGCGCACTGAAGGCGGGCTCGAGCGTGTAGCCCGTGAGGAGCGTCGTGAGCGTGATGCCCAGCTGTGCGCTCGAGAGATGCGTGGAGGTGTGCTTGAGCGCCGAGATGACCATCCCGAGGCCGCGCTCACCGCGCTCCTGCCGAACCTCGAGGTCTGACCTGTCGAGGTTCACGAGGGCGAACTCGGAGGCGACGAAGAAACCCGTGCCCACGGTGAGGAGCAGGCCGACGCCGAGCATGATCAGCTCATACATGCGTGCTGCTTGAGAAGGAAGTGGGGCGGCTACTGGGAGGGTCGTACATTATCTGATCAACTCTACAGAATTCGGGGCTGGGAATCCCCTAAGTCCCTTGCCACCCGCCTGGCCGCTAGCGGAACGTACCGACGCGGCCGAAGCTTGCACCGCGCCCGTAAGTTGCCGTCGCGTCCTCCCCATTTGATGCTCGAGTCGTTCACTTCACGGATCGAGGGACACCGGGCGGTCATCCGGACGCTCCTGCCACTCTGCTCCGGTGAGAACAGTCCCCGTGACCCGCCGGCGAGAGCATGTGGCTCTCGGGCGCAACGACGCGGAGCTGCACCGCGCCGTGAGTTCGGGCATCCTGATGCGCATCGCCCCTGGCAGCTACGTTCGCCCTCACGAGTGGTCTGCCTTGGACCCCATCGAACAGCACCGGATGCGCGTGATCGAGCACGCGCGCAGGCTGCACCCTGACACGGTCTACTCGCACTTCGCCGCTGCTGCACTCTGGGGGATACGACTTCTTGGCACGTGGCCCGATTCAGTGCACGTGACCGTCCCGCCGGCAGGCGGTGGTCGCTCTCAAGCAGCAGTTGTGCGGCACTGCACTGGCGTCCCGACATCAGGTGTGACGATGCTCGATGGGTTGCGCGTCACCACTCCCGCTCGAACCGCTGTCGATCTGGCCCGGACCCTCCCCTTCACGGACGCGGTCGTTGCCATGGATTCCGCCCTGGCGATCCGAGGTGGAACTCCTCTCGCCACATCCGCGGACATCGCAGTCACGGTAGACGGACTCTCCGGACGAGCGGGATCTGCTCGAGCGCTAGCCGTCTCGGCCTTCGCCACCACGCTGTCCGACTCCCCCGAGGAATCCCACAGTCGAGCGCTCCTTCACACCCTCGGGTTTCCCCGACCCGAACTGCAGCGAGTGTTCCACCTTCCCGACGGGCGGACGGCAGAAGTCGACTTCTACTGGGAGGAGTACGACCACATCGGCGAGTGCGATGGGCGTTCGAAGTACCGCGATCCGCGCATCCTGAGAGGTCGGAGCCCGGAGGATGTGGTCATCGACGAGAAGAACCGCGAGAACCAGCTGCGACGCATCGTGGGTCGAGTTTCGCGCTGGGAACCGGCCGAGCTCTACACGCCCCGCCGGTTCTACGATCACCTGGTCCGGGACGGACTGCCTTCAACGAGTCCCCGCCCCTGATACCGCGGTCGAACCTTACAGACGCGGCCGAAGCTTGCACCGCGCACGCAAGGTTCGACCGCGGAGGCGGCAGGGCGGGCAGGGGCAGCAGGGGCAGCAGCCACTACCACGACACCGGCAGCGCCTTGCCCTCCTCGTAGCCGGCGGCCGACTGGATGCCGACGAGCGCCCGCTCGTGGAACTCCGCGAGCGTGGTCGCCCCTGCATACGAGAGCGAGCTGCGCACGCCCGACGTGATCATGTCGAGGAGGTCCTCGAGGGAGGGGCGCAGCGGGTCGAGGTAGATCTTCGACGACGAGATGCCCTCCGCGAACAGTGTCTTGCGCGCCAGCTCGTACGCGTCGAGTTTGTCGAAGCGCTCGCGCACGGCCTTGGTGGAGGCCATCCCCCAGCTCTCCTTGTACGCGCGCCCGTTCTCGTCGAGGGCGAGGCTGCCGGGCGCCTCGATGGTCCCAGCGAACCAGGAACCGATCATGACGGATGCCGCACCAGCGGCGAGCGCGAGAGCCACATCCCTCGGGTACCGCACTCCGCCATCGGCCCACACGTGCGCGCCGAGCGCCCTGGCGGCCTCTGCCGTCTCCAGCACGGCGGAGAACTGGGGTCGTCCCACGGCCGTCATCATGCGCGTGGTGCACATGGCGCCCGGCCCGACACCGACCTTGATGATGGTCGCGCCGGCACCCACGAGGTCGTTGACCGCGTCGGTGGTGACCACGTTGCCGGCCACGATCGGCACGCCGAGGTCGAGTGCCGCGACCGCGGCGATGGCGCGGACCATGCCGTCCTGATGGCCGTGAGCCGTGTCGATGACGATGACGTCGGCACCCGCATCCACGAGCGCCCGCGCTTTGCCTGCGGGATCGCCGTTGATCCCGACCGCTGCCGCCACCGAGAGGCGACCCTGGGCGTCGAGAGCGGGCTGGTAGAGGGTCGAGCGCAGCGCGCCCTTGCGGCTCAGGGTTCCCACGACTTTGCCGTCGTGCAGCACCGGGGCGAACTGGATGCCCGCCGCGACCATGAGGTCGAACGCGGCTCGGGGGCCATCGAGCTCGTCCACGTCGATCGACGCGAGCGGACCGCCCAGCAGGTCGCCCAGGCGCGCGCCGGGAAGCGCTGTGGCGAGGCGCTCCGCCGGAATGACGCCGAGGAAGGCGCCGTGCTCGTCGTGCAGCACGATCCCGTGCCCCTCGACCGCAGGCAGCTGGGTGAGCGCGGCCGCGACCGTCTGCTCGGGTCGCAGGTCGAGCGCGGCGTCGAACGCGACGGGCTGCTCCTTCACCCACCGCACGGCGGCCTCGAGGTCGTTGGCGTGCATGTCCTGGGGAAGCACGCCCAGTCCACCGCGCCGCGCGAGGGTCGCGGCGAGTCGCGCGCCCGTCACGGAGTTCATGTTCGCGGAGACGATGGGGATGGTCGCCGCCGTGCCGTCGTGCGGCGCGAGCGAGACATCCAGCCGGCTGCCGACCGCGGAACGCGACGGCACGAGGAAGACATCGGAGTAGGTGAGGTCGTGCACGGGCGACGTTTCGTAAAAGCGCATGAAATTAACGCTAGTGCTCCTCGGTCGCGCCAGCGTTTGTGCAGGTGGAACCCTTAAGATTGTTGAGGCGTGTCCACTGGCGGACGCACCACACACGTGCAGCACCAAGAGAACTGAAAGTGGGCGGTCGGCTGTGTCAAGCCAAGTGACCGGAATCGCACCCGATGGAGACTCCTCGGGCGAATTCGGAGCCAACGAGTGGCTCGTTGACGAGATGTACGAGCTCTACCAGCAGGACAAGAACTTGGTCGACCAGTCCTGGTGGCCGGTTCTCGAGGGCTACCACCGCACAGACCCCACCCCCACGGGCGTGATCACCACGATCCCGGATGCCTC
The DNA here is from genome assembly GCA_965227655.1 of Rhodoglobus sp. Taxonomy (GTDB): domain Bacteria; phylum Actinomycetota; class Actinomycetes; order Actinomycetales; family Microbacteriaceae; genus Rhodoglobus. Next base: position 865,217 of record OZ245765.1, read on the forward strand.
GGCAGCGGCCCCGGCGGCCGCTGCAGCCCCCGCGGCTGGAGCACCCGCAGCTGGAGCACCCGCAGCTGCAGCACCCGCAGCCCCGGAGCCCGCGCCCAGCACGGGCAGCCAGCCCGTCGCGCGCACCACCTCGGTGCAAGCGAAGCCGCAGCCGATCCCGGCCGATGCCCCCGCCGCCGTTCCCGCGGCACCCGCCGACGCGGCTGCGCCTACCGAGGCGCAGGACGAGGTGGCCGTGCTCAAGGGTGCCGCCAAGAGCCTCGCCGCGAACATGGACTCGTCTCTCACCGTCCCGACCGCTACAAGCGTGCGGACGATCCCGGCCAAGCTCATGATCGACAACCGCATCGTGATCAACAACCACCTCAAGCGCGCCCGCGGCGGCAAGGTGTCGTTCACGCACCTCATCGCGTGGGCCATGGTCGAGACGCTCAAGGAGTTCCCGAGCCAGAACGTCTTCTACGACGAGGTCGACGGCAAGCCCTCCGTGGTCACGCCCGCGCATATCAACCTCGGCATCGCCATCGACATCCCGAAGCCGGATGGCACGCGGTCCCTCGTGGTTCCCGGCATCAAGCGCTGCGACACCATGGGCTTCGCCGAGTTCCTCGTCGCCTATGAGGACGTGGTCGCCCGCGGTCGCGCCAACAAGCTCACCGCCGCCGACTACGCCGGCAACACCATCTCGCTCACCAACCCCGGCGGCATCGGCACCGAGCACTCGGTCCCCCGCCTGATGCGAGGAGCTGGCACCATCGTGGGCGCGGGTGCCCTCGAGTACCCGGCCGAGTTCCAGGGCGCGAGCCCCAAGACGCTCGCCGAGTTCGGCATCGGCAAGACCATCACGCTCACGAGCACCTACGACCACCGCGTCATCCAGGGCGCGGGCTCGGGCGAATTCCTCAAGAAGATCCACGAGCGCCTCATCGGCGAGCACTACTTCTACGAGTCGATCTTCGCGGCACTGCGCATCCCGTACGACCCCATCCACTGGGCCTCCGACATCTCGGTGGACCTCGCGGACAACGTCGACAAGACGGCGCGCGTGCAGGAGCTCATCAACTCGTTCCGCGTGCGCGGCCACCTCATGGCCGACACCGACCCGCTGGAGTACCGCCAGCGCTCGCACCCCGACCTCGACATCTCGAGCCACGGGCTCACGTTCTGGGACCTCGACCGCGAGTTCGTCACGGGCGGCTTCGCCGGCAAGCGCACGGCGCTGCTGCGCGACATCCTCGGCGTGCTGCGCGACTCCTACTGCCGCACGATCGGCATCGAGTACATGCACATCGCCGATCCCGCCCAGCGCCGATGGATCCAGGAGCACGTCGAGCAGAAGTACGCCAAGCCCAGCCACGACGAGCAGATGCGCATCCTCGGCAAGCTCAACGAGGCCGAGGCGTTCGAGACGTTCCTGCAGACCAAGTACGTGGGCCAGAAGCGCTTCAGCCTCGAGGGCGGCGAGTCGACCATCGCCCTGCTCGACGCCGTCATCCAGAAGGCCGCGGAGGAGAACCTCGAGGAGGTCGCCATCGGCATGGCCCACCGCGGCCGCCTGAGCGTTCTCACCAACATCGCCGGCAAGACGTACGGCCAGATCTTCCGCGAGTTCGAGGGCACTCAAGACCCGAAGACCGTGCAGGGATCGGGCGACGTGAAGTACCACCTCGGCACCGAGGGCACCTTCACGAGCGCCAACGGCCGCACCATCCCCGTCTACCTCGCCGCAAACCCCAGCCACCTCGAGGCCGTCGACGGCGTGCTCGAGGGCATCGTGCGTGCCAAGCAGGACCGTCGGCCCATCGGCTCGTTCACCGTGCTGCCGATCATGGTCCACGGCGACGCGGCGATGTCCGGCCAGGGCATCGTCGTCGAGATCCTGCAGATGTCGCAGCTGCGCGCCTACCGCACCGGCGGCACCGTGCACGTGAACATCAACAACCAGGTGGGCTTCACGACGCCGCCCGCCGAGGGCCACACCTCGACCTATTCCACGGATGTCGCGAAGACCATCCAGGCGCCGATCTTCCACGTGAACGGCGACGACCCCGAGGCAGTCGTGCGCGTGGCGGAGCTCGCCTTCGCGTACCGCCAGGAGTTCCACCGCGATGTGGTCATCGACCTCGTCTGCTACCGCCGTCGCGGCCACAACGAGGGCGACGACCCCTCGATGACGCAGCCGCTCATGTACAACCTCATCGAGGCCAAGCGCTCGGTCCGCACGCTGTACACCGAGGCCCTCGTCGGCCGCGGCGACATCACGCAGGAGGAGTACGAGGCGAGCCACCAGGACTTCCAGGATCGCCTCGAGCGCGCCTTCGCGGAGACTCATGCGGCGCAGACCGGCTCCATGCCGATCATCACGGCCGACGCTGCCGTGGCCGACCTCGAGAAGCCGGTCTCGCAGCAGGATGACTCGGCCGGCGAACCTGCCACCACCGGTGTCGACGAGTCGGTCATCCGGCTCATCGGCGACGCCCACGACAACCCGCCCGCGGGCTTCACCGTGCACCCCAAGCTCCAGCAGCTACTGAAGAAGCGCGTCGAGATGAGCCGCAGCGGATCCATCGACTGGGGTATGGGTGAGCTCTTCGCCCTCGGCTCCGTGCTTCTCGAGGGCACTCCCGTGCGCATGGCCGGTCAGGACACGCGCCGCGGCACGTTCGTGCAGCGCCACGCGGTGCTCCACGACCGCGAGAACGGCCAGGAGTGGCTGCCGCTCGCGAACCTCTCTGACTCACAGGCCCGGTTCTGGATCTACGACTCGCTCCTGAGCGAGTACGCGGCCATGGGCTTCGAGTACGGCTACTCGGTGGAGCGAGCCGACGCGCTCGTGCTGTGGGAGGCCCAGTTCGGCGACTTCGCCGACGGCGCCCAGATCGTAGTCGACGAGTTCATCTCCTCCGCCGAGCAGAAGTGGGGCCAGCGCTCGAGCGTCGTGCTCCTGCTACCGCACGGCTACGAGGGCCAGGGCCCCGACCACTCGTCGGCCCGCATCGAGCGCTACCTGCAGTTGTGCGCGGAGAACAACATGACCGTGGCTCGCCCGTCGACGCCCGCGTCGTACTTCCACCTGCTGCGCCGCCAGGCGTACATGCGCCCGCGCCGGCCGCTCATCGTGTTCACCCCCAAGGCCATGCTGCGCCTGCGCGGTGCCACGAGCGAGATCGTGGACTTCACGCGCGGCCGTTTCGAGCCCGTGCTCGACGATGTGCGACTGCAAGACAAGTCTCAGGTCAAGCGGGTCATCCTCACTGCCGGCAAGATCTACTACGACCTCATCGCCGAGCTCGACAAGCGAGAGTCGAATGACATCGCGGTCGTGCGCATGGAGCAGTTCTATCCGCTGCCCATCCAGGAGATGAACGCGGCGCTCGAGCAGTACCCGAACGCCGACCTGGTGTGGACTCAGGACGAGCCCGAGAACCAGGGCGCGTGGCCGTTCATCTGCCTCGAGCTGGCCAAGCACCTCAAGGGCCGCACGATCAAGGTCGCCTCGCGTCCGTCGTCGGCGTCGCCCGCGACGGGCTCGTCGAAGCGCAGCGCGCAGGAGCAGGTCGACCTCATCGAGCGGGCGCTCGCGCTCTAGAAATGATCACGTACGAGATCCGGGCGTCGTCGAATTCGACGCCCGGATCTAGTAGGTGTGGCATCATGTCCGTACCGACAGTCGACCCCAGGAGGTGACACCCATGACCGCAGTATCCACAATGGGTGCTCCCCTGTACGACGTGCGCGACTGACCTAGTCGCACCGGGAGCGCCCCGCCGCATTCGCGAAAGGCATTCCCATGAACACACATTCACACGACCGCGCCCTGGTTCTCGCCGGTGCCGGAGCCGCAGGCAACGCGTGGCAACTCGGCCTTATTGCAGGCCTCTCCGAGGCCGGGGTGGATCTCACCGCGGCCGAGCTCATCGTCGGCACCTCGGCGGGTTCCACTGTGGCCGCGCAGATCACGAGCGGCACGGATCCGCTCGACCTGTACGCCTCGATACTCGCCGAGGCGCCGCCGCCGGTGCGCGGACCCGCCCTCTCCGGCCCCGACCTGTCCGGCCCTGACTACATGAACTGGTCAGACGAGATCATCGCCTCCGCCACGGACGCCGCGGACATGCGCCGCCGGATGGGGGCGGCGGCGCTCGAGAGGGATCCGGGCGACGACCCCAGCCGCTGGCGCGCTATCGTCGCGGCCCGGCTCCCCCGTCACGAGTGGCCCGCGCGGGCGGTGCTGATCCCCGCCGTGGACGCACGCACGGGCGATCCCATCGTCTTCCATCGAGACAGCGGGGTGGAACTCGTGGATGCCGTCGCCGCGAGCACCTCGGCGATGACCCCCTACCGCATCGGCGAGAACCGCTACCTCAACGGCGGCTATCGGCGCAGCTCAAACACCGACCTCGCCGCCGGATACGCACGGGTGCTCGTGCTCGAACCGTTCGGCGGCAGGTCACGCCAGCCGCTCGAGTGGGGCATGGACCTCGCCACCCAGGTCGCTGAACTGCGCGCGGGCGGCAGCAGGGTCGAGACGGTGTTCCCGGATGCCCGTGCCGGAGAGGTGTTCACCGCGAACGCCCTCGACCCGTCGACGCGCCTTCCCGCGGCTCGCGGCGGCTACGAGCAGGGTCTCGCTCTGGCCCAGCGACTCGAGTTCTGGAATTAATGCGACAGAGCCCCGTCGTCATCGACGGGGCCCTGTCAGCGTTCACGGCTCAGGCGTTGGCGAGCCGTGCCCGGATCGCGTCCATGAGCTCCTCGGGCGCCACCTCGCGGCAGGCACTTCGCACCTTGAGCGTGAGCGCGAGGCCCACCATGTGCTCCTCTGTGCAGTCGACGCAGTTCTGCATGTGTTCCGCGACGTCCGCCGCATCCTGCTTGGCGAGCTCGTTGTGGAGATACTCCTCGAGTTCGGCCTTGGCCTTGTCGCATCCGCAGTCGGTCATGATTTCTTGGCTCCAGTGGTGGTGGGCGCGACGATCCCACGGTCGCGCGCGTAGTCGGCGAGTGATTCCCGCAGCATCCGACGGCCGCGGTGCAGGCGGCTCATGACGGTTCCGACGGGGGTTTTCATGATGTCGGCAATCTCCTGGTAGGAGAAGCCCTCGACATCGGCGAAGTAGACGGCGAGGCGGAAGTCTTCCGGGATCGCCTGGAGGGCATCCTTCACGGCGCTGTCGGGCAGATGGTCGATGGCCTCGGCCTCCGCGGAGCGCGTGGAGGTCGACTGGGTCATCGACTCAGCGCCACCCAGCTGCCAGTCTTCGAGGTCGTCAATCGTGCCCTGGTAGGGGTTTCGCTGGTTCTTGCGGTAGTTGTTGATGAAGGTGTTCGTCTGGATACGGTACAGCCAGGCCTTCAGGTTGGTGCCCTGCTGGAACTGCGCGAACGCCTGGAAGGCCTTCACGAACGTCTCCTGCACGAGGTCTGCGGCGTCGGCCGGGTTGCGCGTCATGCGCATCGCGGCGGCATAGAGCTGGTCTGCAAAGGGAAGCGCCTGCTCCTCGAAGAGCGCGCGCTTCTCAGCGGCCGCAGCTTCCGGTGTGCTTTCGATAGTCATCGACGCCAATTCTAGATCGCCGGATGCCGCACTCACCGGTCGCACATCGAGAAGCATCGTCATGCTGGACCAAACCACGGTGCACGCCCCGCTATTCCGCGAGCCCGCCGGTACTCTGGTGTGCGATGGCGATTTCGAAGGCGGCCCAGCCCCAGTTCAACCCGTACGGCGACGACGACCCGATCGCCCCGCCCGACGACGGGCCGTGGCATGCCCCCGTGGCGCGCGGTCCGCTCAGCGCGGTGCTGCGGCTCCCCGGCTCGAAAAGCCTCACGAACCGCGAGCTCGTGCTCGCCGCCCTCGCGAACGGCCCCTCCCTGCTGCGCGCCCCCCTGCACTCGCGCGACACCGCGCTCATGATCGAGGCCCTGCGCACGCTCGGCACCGTCATCGAGGAGGTGCCCGGCAACGGCGGCTTCGGCCCCGACCTGCTCGTGACGCCCGCGGAGATGTTCGGCGGATCCATCGACTGCGGTCTCGCGGGTACCGTGATGCGGTTCCTGCCGCCCGTCGCGGCTCTCGCTCTCGGTCCCGTCGCGTTCGATGGCGACGCGGCGGCGCGCAAACGACCCATGCGCACGACAATCGACTCCCTGCGCGCCCTCGGTGTCGACGTGAGTGACGACGGCCGCGGCGCCCTCCCGTTCAGCCTCTACGGCACGGGCTCGGTCGCGGGCGGAGAGCTGTCGATCGACGCGTCGGCCTCCAGCCAGTTCGTGAGTGGACTGCTGCTGGCCGCTCCCCGCTTCGAGAACGGCCTGCGCCTGCGCCACACGGGCGAAACGCTGCCGAGCCTTCCCCACATCGAGATGACGATCGAGTGCCTCGCCGCGCGCGGCGTCGTGGTCGAGAATCCGGAAGCCGGCCTGTGGGTGGTGCCCCACTCCGAGATCCAGGCGCTCGACGTCGACATCGAACCCGACCTGTCCAACGCGGGGCCTTTCCTCGCCGCGGCCCTCGTCGCCGGCGGGTCGGTGACGGTGCAGGGCTGGCCGGAGACGACCACGCAGGTCGGGGCTCGCATGGCGGACATCCTGAGCGACATGGGCGGCTCCGTGGAGTTCGCGGATGGCGCGCTGACGGTGACCGGCGGCGGGAGCATCCACGGCATCACCCTCGATGAGGCGAGCGAACTCGCCCCCACCGTGGCCGCCGTGGCGGCCCTCGCCGACTCCGAGACCGTCCTCACCGGGATCGCCCACCTGCGCGGCCACGAAACGGACAGGCTCGCGGCCCTCGTGGCCGAGATCACGGGCCTCGGCGGCGATGCGACCGAGACCGACGACGGCCTCATCATCCGCCCCGCCACCCTGGCCGCGGGTCAGTGGCACGCCTACGAGGACCACCGGATGGCGACCGCGGGCGCGATCATCGGCCTCGCCGTGGAGGGTGTGACTGTCGACGACATCGACTCGACGTCGAAGACGCTCCCCCAGTTCGCCGAGCTCTGGAAGACGATGCTCGCGTGAGCTGGCTCACGGACGACGGCGACGACGGCGAGTACTCCGAGTACGACGAGTCGGCAGCGAAGGTCCGCCCCAACCCCAAGGGGAACAAGCCGCGCAGCAAGCAGCGGCCCGAGCACGCGGATGCGATATCCGGCCGTGTGTTCAGCGTCGACCGCGGGCGCTACGGCGTGTGGGTGGACGAGAACACGCCGCAGGAGCGCCAGCTGGTCGCCACCAAGGCGCGCGAGCTGCGCACCCAGGAGGGCCGCATCTCCGTGGTCGCGGGCGACCGCGTCGACCTCGTGGGCGACACGACGGGCGACGAGGGCAGCCTCGCGCGCATCGTGCGCGTGCAGCCCCGCGAGACGCTACTGCGGCGCAGCGCCGACGACACGGATGCCGTCGAGCGCATCATCGTCGCGAACGCCGACCAGATGCTCATCGTGGTCGCCGCGGCGAACCCGGAGCCGCGCCCGCGCCTCGTGGACCGCTACCTCGTCGCAGCGTACGACGCGGGGATCGCCCCCATCCTCGTCGTCACCAAGACCGACCTGCAGGACCCCGCCGAGTTCCTCGCCAACTTCGCGGGGCTCGACATCCGCGTCATCGAGAGCCGCTCCGACGAGTTTCCCCTGGCGGAGCTCCACGAGCTGCTCGAGGGCCACACGACGGTCGCGGTCGGCCATTCCGGCGTGGGCAAGTCGACGCTGGTGAACGCCCTCGTACCCGACGCGAACCGCGCGGTGGGGCGCGTCAACGATGTCACCGGACGAGGCCGGCACACGTCATCCTCGACCATCTCGTACCGGCTCGGCACGGGCTGGATCGTCGACACCCCCGGCGTGCGTTCCTTCGGCCTCGGCCACATCGATCCGTCGAACATCCTCAGGTCGTTCACCGACCTCGCGGAGCTCGCAGAAGACTGCCCGCGGGGCTGCACTCATCTGCCGGATGCCCCCGACTGCGCGATCATCGAAGGCGTGGCCGAGGGCCGGCTCGGGGAGCTGGGCGCGCAGCGGCTCGAATCCTTCCAGCGACTCATCACTACGCTGGGTTCGTGACGGAATACACCCACGCTGACGACCTTGCCCTCGCTCTCGCCCTCGCGGCGGACGCCGACCACATCTCGCTCGACAGGTTCCAGTCGCTCGACCTCGTCGTGACCACGAAGCCCGACCGCACCCCCGTGACGGATGCCGACCAGGCTGTCGAGCGGAGCATCCGTGCCGGCATCGAGGCCGCGAGGCCCACCGACTCGATCCTCGGCGAGGAGTACGGCACCGAGGGCGATTCGACGCGCCAATGGATCATCGACCCGATCGACGGCACCGCGAACTTCCTGCGCGGTGTGCCGATCTGGGGCACCCTCATCGCGCTCGCCGTCGACGGCGTGCCCGTCGTGGGCGTCGTGAGCTCCCCCGCGCTCGGCAAGCGCTGGTGGGCGGCGAAGGGGCACGGCGCGTGGGGGCAAGCCGCAGGCGAAGACGCGCGCGAACTGCACGTCAGCAGCGTCGCCGAGCTCGCGGATGCCTCACTGAGCTACAACAGCATCACCGGTTGGGACGACGCCGGGCGCCTGGACGAAGTGCTCGACCTCACTCGCACCGTGTGGCGCTCGCGCGCGATCGGCGACATGTGGGCATACATGCTGCTCGCGGAGGGCTCGCTCGATATCGTCGGCGAGTTCGACCTCAAGGCGTACGACATGGCCGCACTCATCCCGATCATCGAGGAGGCCGGTGGCACCTTCACGTCAGTCGACGGCGAGCCCGGACCGTGGAGCGGTAGCGCCCTCGCGACCAACGGCGTGCTGCACGACGCGGCCCTCGCCGCCCTCACGAAGCGCTGATCGTATATCGGTTGGGCGCGAGTTGTACCCCATACAGGGGACAACATATCGATAAGGTCGAAGGGAGCCTTCTCCCAGTACCGGGGGGAATACCGAGAGGACACAACAGAAACATGGCACTCATTTCCGACAAGGGAATCACCCGCGTGCTGGCGATCGTCGCCATCAGCGTGGGTAGCTTCGCACTGGCTGGCTGCAGCCTGCTGCCCGGCGGCAACACGGGCACAGGGTCGGGCGACGAGAGCGGCACACCGGTCGATGAGACCGGCGACGACGTCTTCAGCATCGAGGTGGGCGACTGCCTCAACGACGCTGCGACGAGCGGCGAGGTCAGCACCGTGCCGATCGTCGACTGCGCGCAGCCGCACGACAGCGAGGCGTACGACTCCGGCGACCTGGACGACGGCGACTTCCCCGGCGACGACCAGATCAGCCAGGCGGCCGAGCTTCTCTGCGGCCCGTCGTTCGAGTCGTTCATCGGGCTGGGCTACGACGCCTCCGTCTACGACTACAGCTACTACTTCCCGACCGAGGAGAGCTGGGCCGCGGGCGACCGTGAGGTGCTGTGCGTGGCCTTCGCTGATGACGCGAGCAAGATCACCGGCACCCTGAAGGGCATCAACAAGTAGTGGCAGTGCATCGCCCGGTCGCCGCAGCGGCACTTGCGGTCGTGAGCATCCTGCTCGCCGGCTGCTCCGCCCTCGGCGGCGCGGGCGATGCATCCACCCCCATCCCCACGGGACCGCCCCAGATCGACGTGCTGTCCCTCACCGTGGGCGACTGCCTCGCCACCGACGATGCGCGTGTCTCCGCGACAGTTCCGGTGGTCGACTGCTCGGCCGAACACGACAGCGAAGCGTACGAGAGCATCCCGGTTCCGGGCGACGACTTCCCCGGCGACGAGGCCATCACGGCACAGGCGCAGAAGGGATGCGCCGAGGCCTTCAGCACCTTCGCGGGCATCGCCTATGACGACTCTTCGCTCGACTACGCGTACTACTTCCCCACGGCAGGCAGCTGGGACGCGGGTGACCGCCGCATCCTGTGCCTCATCATGGATCCGGGCACGCGCGTGACCGGCACCCTCGAGGGCGCTGCACGCTGAGCCTTAGTACTGGCCCTTGAGGACGAAGTAGGAGCCGCGGATCGTGCCCGCGAGCTTCGACTTCTGGCGTGCGAACTTGAAGGCGCCGAGTTCATCAGGCACCTCCATCCCGTCGGAGAGCTTGAAGCCGACCGCGCGCTTGCCGCCCTCCGCGAGTTCGTACATCACGTTGATGGAGAGCCCGGACTCGTAGAACACGTAGGCCATGCGGATGCCCGCCACCTCGAACGAGGTCACCTCGAGCGCGCGCGACGCGATGTGGATGTTCCGCTCGTCGGCGAGGATGCGGGTGATGTAGTCGAGCGTCGCGGGATCGTCTTCGGCGGCCGTGACCGCGAACGCGTGCTGGTACTTGGTGAAGAAATAGCGAGCCTCGTTGGCGCGGAGGCCGGCGAGGGCATCCGCGACGGGGCTGGACTCCAGGCCCGTGGTCGAGACGGTGGCGAAATCGACGATGTAGGTCACGCAGACCATCGTAGGACTCAGTCGCACAACGACAACGCGATGGTGACCCCATGGTGGAGATGCGGGGAATTGAACCCCGGTCCACTGCTGTAATTCCGCGCCTTCTACGGGCGTAGTTCGTGAAAACGTTCTACTCGGCCCTGATCTTTGCCACGAACATCTAGATCAACAGGCCCAGAATCAGTAAGAGTCCCGCACGTCCCTGAAACACAGGCGTGCAGCAAGTTCCCTCAATTACGCCAGGAACCGAATCGGGAACGACTTCGGGCTGACGGTCTCTATTTAGTGCGAAGGAGACTACGCCGCGAGGGCGAAGTCAGCCTTGGCAGAGACAGTGCTGTTGGAATTGGCACTTATAGTTTGCACGGATCGTTAACGAGTTAACCGTGCATCCTCGACCCGCTTCTCGCAGTTTTGCAGGCAATGTCGAAACCGATCATCCCCATGTCACCGACTGTGTCGGCGGGTCACCATCGCGCTGTTGAGTTGTCACGCCGCCTGGGGCCTCTCGAATGAGAAACCCCCAGGCAGCCTTTTATACTACGCCGAATGCGCCCCTCGCGCCAGCGCTAGCTCTCCACGCGCAGGTCATCGCTCTCGGCGAGGTCCATGACCGGGGGCTTGCGCGTGAAGAAGCGCGTGATGACGAGCAGGATCACGACCCCCACGCCGAGCCAGATGAGGCCGTAGGTGAACGTGGGCTGCACCAGCGACGTCCACAGCCACACGGAGAGGCCGAAGCCAATGGCCGGCGCGACGATGTACTTGAGAATCGCTATTGCGGCGCGCTGCTTGCCGTCGAGCACGTAGTGCTTGATCACCGCGAGATTCACGAAGCTGAAGGCTACGAGGGCGCCGAAGCTGATGACGGAGGCGGCGATGTCGAGCGGGATGAAGATCGCGCCGAGCAGGCCGACGACCCCCACGATGAGCACAGCTATCCACGGGGTGCGGAAGCGCGGGTGCAGTTGTGCGAACACGCGCCGGGGCAGCTGTCCGTCGCGGCCCATGGCGAACAGGATGCGCGAGACGCTCGCCTGGGACGTGATGGCCGAGGCGAAGCTGCCCGCAATGTACGCCGCCGTGAAGAATGCCGTGAGTGCTCCCCCACCGATGCGCGTCATGAGCTCGAGCGACGCGGTGTTGGGGTCGCTGAAGTTCTGGAAATCGGGGAATGCTAGGCCAGCCACCCACGCCATGACGATGAACAGCAGGCCGCCGATGAGGGTGGCGAGGAGGATCGCGCGCGGGATGCTACGCTTCGGGTCCTTCGCCTCTTCGGAGAGGGTCGAGACAGCGTCGAACCCGAGGAATGCGAGGGCGAGGACAGCGGCGCCCGAGGCGATGCTGGAGAGCGTCGTGTCTCCCGAGAAGAACGGGTCGAGGATGCCCGGCATCTGCCCGCTCGTGGCGACGTAGCCGAGCGCGACGGCGACGAACACGACGATGAACACGATCTGCACGCCCACGAGGGCGAGGTTCGCGCCGGAGACCAAGCGCACGCCGATGACGTTGAGCAGGGTGACGACGATGACCGAGACGACGATGAACACCCAGGAGGGAATGCCGGGGAACGCCTCGTTGAGGTAGAGGCCGATGATGAGGTAGTTCAGCAGCGGCAGCGCGAGATAGTCGAGCAGGAGTGTCCATCCGGTGAGGAACCCGAGGTGCGCGCCGAACGTCTTCTGCGTGTACGTGTACGCCGAGCCCGCAACCGGGTAGGCCCTCACCATGTTCGCGTAGCTGTACGCCGTGAAGAGCATCGCGATCGTCGTCACGAAGTAGGCGCCGGCGAGGTGGCCGCCCGTCAGCTGTGTGACGAGCCCGTACGTGGTGAAGATGGCGAGCGGGAGCATGTACGCGAGGCCGAAGAGCGTGAGGGCCGGGGTACCCAGCGCACGCTTCAGACGAACGGGAGATGTCGACTCTGACAAGGGTGGTTCCTTTCGTGGGAAAGTGCTTTCCGCACAATGTACTCCTGTGGTGCGTAAGTGGATAGCCATTGGTCTGATGCCAGAATGAGACGCATGAGCGACACGATCATCACCGTCCAGGGCGAGTACTCCGCGTGGTACCCCGCAGAGCGGGCAACAGTCAGCGCCTCGATCCACACCGACGGCCCCGACCGCGACTCCGTCTTCGCCCGTGCCGTCGAGTCGTCGGATGCCGTGCGCGCCCTCATCGAGGCCATCCACGACAAGCAGGCCGGGCCGATCACGTGGTGGTCGTCGGACAGCGTGCGCGTGTGGTCGGAGCGCCCCTGGAACCAGGATGGCAAGCAGCTCGCCCCCGTCTTCCACGCCGCCATCGACTTCACCGCCAAGTTCAAAGACTTCGAGGCTCTCGCCCGCTGGGTGGAGTCGGTCGCCGCCATCGACGCCGCGAGCGTCGGCTCCATCACCTGGGATCTCACCGATGCCACGCGCACGAGCGCCACGGTCGAGGTGCGCTCTCGCGCCGTGAAAGACGCCGTCGCGAAGGCGAGCGTCTACGCGCAGAGCATCGGGCTCGGATCGGTCACCGCGATAGCGCTCGCCGACCCGGGGATGCTCGGTGACCCGTCCGGCGGCGGCAACGGCGGCCCCCAGCCGGTGTTCGCGCGCGCAGCCATGAAGGCGCAGTTCGACAGCTCAGGCGGCGCCCAGCTCGCGCTCAAGCCGGAGGAGATCGCCGTGGCATCCGTCGTCGATGCCCGGTTCACCGCGAAGTAGCGGTTATCGAACGGAGCGAGATCAGTCGCCCATGTTGCGACGGGCCGACATGGCGCGGTCGGCTTCACGCTTGTCGGTTCGCTCGCGCAGGGTCTGGCGCTTGTCGTACTCGCGCTTGCCCTTGGCGACCGCGAGCTCGACCTTGGCATTGCCGTCGTTGAAGTAGATGCTCAGGGGGACGAGCGTGTAGCCGCCCTCCTTGATCTTGTTGTGGATCTTGAGGATCTGCGCCTTGTGCAGGAGCATCTTGCGCTTGCGGCGCACGGGGTGGTTGTTCCACGACCCCTGGTTGAACTCCGGGATGTGCACGGCATCGAGCCACGCCTCGCCACCCTCGATGAAGCCGTAGCCGTCGACGAGGCTCGCCCGACCCGCACGCAGCGACTTGACCTCGGTACCCGTGAGAACCAGGCCCGCCTCATAGGTGTCTTCGATCGTGTAGTCGTGGCGCGCTTTGCGGTTGCTGGCGACAACCTTCTTCTCGCCGCGTTCCCTGGGCATGTGCTTCTCTCCTCGTTCTTACAAAGCCTGTCAGTCTAGCTTGCGCCCCGAGAACAACACCACACCGAGCGCGAGGATGCCCGCCACAGCGCTCGCGGTGACGGCAGCGGTCGAACCCGTCGACACCGAGATCGCTATCGAGATCGCGATCCCCACCACGAGCCCCGGCACGGCGGACACGGCGAGCTCCGCCATGTGCGCGCGAGTCACGTCGGCGCCGCGCCACCCCATGGCCCGGATGCCCGCCCACTGCTCCCGGCGGCGGACGAGGTTCATGCGGCGCGACAGCACGGCGAGCACGATCCCGGCGGCCAGGCTCGCCGCCGCAAGTGCTCCTTGGGGGATCCAGGCCCGCCCCGACGCCACCTCTCCCAGCGCACTCGGACCGGCCAGTGTCCGCCCCTGCACGAACACCGTGACGGCAACGGCGACGGAGACCGTGACGACCACGAGAGCGAGGCCGAGCGTCGCGGAGCTGCCGAGAGAGGTCCGCGCCTGGCGCACCCCGAACGAGAGCGGACCCGTGACGCGCAGCGGCGCGCCGATGCGACGGGTGCGGGGCCGGCTCGCGCGCGCCCCGAGCATCACGGCAGCGACCGAGGTCACGACGACGAACAGGAGGGCAAGCGCCACGCTCACACCCGCGATGACCGGAACCGTCGTGAGCGCGACGGATGCCGAGCCGACGACCGCGATGACCCCCAGACCGACAAGCTCCTCCCCCGCGAACCACAGGGCGATGCGGCGCCGTCGCCAGCCGAGTTCACGCAGCACCCCAGACTGCGCTCGTCGCGCCGGGATCGAGCCCAGCTGCACCACCGAGAGCAGGATGCCCATGGCAATGACGCACACCACGAGCAGCGCGATGCTCGTGGCCGAGACCGCGGTGTCGGCCTCCGTCACGGCTCCGAGGCGCGACCACTCCTGGTCGATGTAGCCGAGGTCACCGATGAGCTGGGCGCCCGCGGCATCCGTGGCGGGAAGGGCATATCCGCTCACGAGCACGGGCAGTTGCTGAGGCGATGAGCCCGCCACGATGGTCGCCGTGAACCCGAGGGACTCGAGGCCGCTCGCAGCCGTGAGCAGCTTCTGCTGGGCATCCGGCGTATAGCTGTCGATGCCGGAGACCCGAACGCGAATGGCGGAGATGGGTCGCTCCACACCCAGCCCGTCGAGGATCGAGAAGCTGCCCACCGCCATGTCGTTGGTGCCCGGAATACCGAAGCCCGTGAGCGAGGTCGCGAGCTTCTCGGGCGCGATGGGCGCACCGGATGCATCGGCCGTGAGCACGGGCGACCGCACGTCGTACGCCCCCAACGGCATGAAGCTCACATCCCCGGAGAGGGCGCGCAGTTGTTCCACGCTGTAGCTGCCGACGACGGAGAGTTCCGGCGCCTTCCGCGAGCTCACGCCCACGGCGCCGAAGAGCTTCGAGTACTCGGTTACGGCGCCCGGCAGCGCGGTGCGCAGGGGGCCCTCGGCGTACTGCCCGTATGACACGTACCCGCGCGGCACGAGCACGATTCCCTTCCCCGTGGTCGTGGCGCTGTCGGGCACGGAGTAGCGCGCACCGAGAATCGAGCGCGGGGCGCCGGCTCCGGGTGCCGCCGCGGGGTCGTGCGCGAGATCCGGTGCGAGGCCGCCGAGCACAAGCGTGTCGTCGGAGAACGGCGAGAGCACGGGGGTGGCATCCACCTCGTAGTCGCCGATGACCGTGGTGGAGGCATCCGCCGCGATCGTGGGCGCGATCTGGCCGTTCTGCAGGAAGCCCGTGCTCTGCGCCTGCTCCACGGCTTCGGCCCCGGCCACACCGGGTGTCACGTCGTCGAACTCCTCGACCGTGACGGTGAGTCTCAGCGGCGAGGGCGAGCGGTCGAGCACGACGACGGGCTTCACGTCGTCGCCCTCGTGGGCGATGAGCGGGTCGAGGAAGGCGCCCGCGTCGCCGAGGAGTGCCCGCTCCGCGACCGGGTCGACGAGTGTGACGGTGCCGGTGGGGCGGGGTGCCACCGACAGGCCGAGCGGGATCGTGCCGCTCGCCGCGTCGTAGGCGCCGCCGGCAAAGCTCACGCGCGCGTCGCCCGAGAGCAGGCGTGGGCTGTCGGCGAGGTCGGTGGTCGCGTAGACGGTCTTGCCGTCGGGCCCCACGAGCGGGGCGCCGTTCGTGTCGAATACGATCTGCGAGTAGCTCGGCTGGTACGCGAAGGCGAGGATGGTCTGGGTGGCCAGATCGCGTGCTGCCACCCCGTCGTTCGTCGCGCTCGAGACTGTCACCCTGAAGGCCTGCGGGCTCTCGAGGCTCGCATCCGGTCGCACGGGAACGGGTAGCCACAGCACCGGGTTGCCCACGAGATCGGCGCTGGAGAACGTGACCTCCGCCACCGGTGCCGCGACCTCGACCCCCGGCAGCGACCGGATGAGCGCCAGGTCGTCGAGGCTCAACCGCCCCCCGGTCGCATCGACGAGCGCGTCGGAGCGCAGCAGCCCGGACGTCACCGGATCTTTGCCCGCCTGCGTCACGAGGATGTCGTACGTGCCCCGCCAATTCTCGTCGAGGGTCTGCTGCAGCACGATCGCGGAGGTCGTCTGGAGGCCGGATGCGGCAACCGCAGTCACGGCGAGGAGCCCCAGCGCCACCACCCGCGAACGGTCGCGCCACAACCTCCGCGCCGCCGACGGGACAGCCATGGTCAGGCCAGCGCCGTGCGGCTGTCTGCCGCTGCGATGAGGTGCTCGTCGTGGGAGGCAACGAGAACCGCGATGCCGTCGCCCGTGAGGCGCTCGAGCAGGGCGATCACGCCGTCGGCGGTCTCGCGATCGAGGGAGGCCGTGGGCTCATCGATCATCAGCACCGCCGGCTCGAGCAGGAGAGCGCGCGCGAACGCGACGCGCTGCCGCTCCCCCACGCTCAGCTGATCGGGCCGGTGCGCCGCGCGGGCTCCGACACCGAGTTGTTCGAGAAGCTCCCGCGCACGACCTTCGAGGGCCTTCACCCTGCGTCCGGGAACCGCGGGCAGCAGTACGTTCTCGAGCGCCGTGAGGCCCGAGACGAGCACCCCGCCCTGGTCGAGGTAGCCGAGGTGGGTGCGCCGTAGCTCGGTGATCGCGTCATCCCGGAGGCCCGCGAGCGGCGTGCCGCTCCACGCGACCTCACCCGACGTCGGCCGCACGAGCCCGGCCGCCACCCGCAGAATGCTCGTCTTGCCGGAACCGCTGCGCCCGGCGAGGCAGTGCATCAGCCCGGCCTCGAGGGCGAGGTGGTAGTCGGCGATGATCTCGAGCTGGGGCATCCCGGCCCGCTCGTAGCGGATCGTGACTGCGCTCAGCTCGACGAGTGACATGGTCTCGTCAGGCTAGACCTTCAGATACCTGCTGATGGCGACACTGGCTGATGCCGCCGCGAGCAGGGCGCCCACGACGATGAGGATGGGCACGACGGTCAGGGCGTCACCGAGGCCCACGAGTGTCGTCGTGGTCTTGAGGGTCTGCACGAGGATGCCCTGCACGAAGAACTGGACGATGCCGACGATCGCGGCGCCCGCGAGCAGGGAACCGATGAACGAGGCGAACACGCCCTCGAGAATGAACGGCGTTTGGATGAACCTGTTCGACGCACCCACGAGCCGCATGATCCCGAGCTCTCGTCGCCGCGAGAACGCACTCAGGCGGATGGTCGTCGCGATGAGCAACACGGCGGCGATGAGCATGAGCACGGCGATGCCGATGGCGGTGGCACTCGCGGCGTTCAGCACGGAGAAGATCTGGTCGAGGTAACCCCGCTGGTCTTCCACGTTCTGCACGCCCGCCGAACCGGAGAGACTCTCGATGAGCACGTCAGCGTCATTCGGGTTGACGAGGTTCACGCGGAAGCTCTCGTTGAGGGTGTCGGGGGTGACGAAGGCGGCGATGGGACTGTCGGAAAACTGCGACTGGAAGTTCGCGTACGCCTGCGCGTGGTCTTCGTACTCGTACTTCTCGATGTACGGCGCGAGGGTCGGTGAGTCGAGCTGCTTCTTCACCTCGTCGATCTGCGCCTGGGTGGCCTCGGCCTGCGAACAGTTGCCCGTGGTGTCGACATCGGTGCACATGTAGACGGCGACCTGCGCCTTGTCGTACCAGTAGCCCTTCATCTGGCCGATCTGCATCTGCAACAGGATCGCCGCGCCCACGAACGTGAGCGAGATGAAGGTCACGAGGATGACCGAGATCACCATGGAAACGTTGCGGCGCAGGCCGTTGCCGGCCTCGCCCAGAATCAGGCCGAGCCTCACGGAGCCACCTCGCTCGTTCCGAACGATCCGAAGCCCTGCACGACGGGGACCGCCTGCGTCTGGTATCCGCCCTGGCGTTCGTCGCGCACGATCTGGCCGCTGATGAGTTCGATCACACGACGCTGCATCTTGTCGACGATTCCCGCATCGTGCGTAGCCATGAGCACGGTCATGCCGCCGAGGCTGATGCGCTCCAGGAGGGTCATGATGCCCGCGGAGGTTGCCGGGTCGAGGTTGCCTGTGGGCTCATCCGCGAGGAGGATCGCCGGCTTGTTCACCACCGCGCGGGCAATGGCCACGCGCTGCTGCTCACCGCCCGAAAGCTCGTGGGGGTAGCGGTTCGACTTGCCAGCCAGGCCGACCATCTTGAGGGCATCCGGAACAGCCTCCTGGATGAATCCGCGGCTCTTGCCGATCACCTGCAGTGTGAACGCGACGTTGTCGAAGACCGTCTTGTTCGGCAGCAGGCGGAAGTCTTGGAACACCACGCCGAGGTTGCGACGGAAGTACGGCACCTTGCGGTTCGGGAGCGAATTGAGGTGCTGGCCGAGCACGTGGATGGCGCCCTTCGTGGGGTTCTCCTCGCGCAGGATCAGCCGCAGGAAGCTCGACTTGCCGGAGCCCGAGGCACCGACGAGGAAGACGAACTCCCCCTTGAGGATCTCTAGGCTCACCGAATTGAGGGCGGGCCGAGTCGTACCGGGGTATGACTTGGTGACGGTGTCGAAGCGAATCACGGGGAAAGCCTAGATAGCCCCTTCGCGGGGGCGTGGAGCGACTCGCCCCCGCCCAAGACTCACAGGAAGTGCTTGCTGTTGACTTCGAGCGCACTCTAAGTCGTAGCCTGCAGTTATGACTGAGAAGATCTGGTTCATCACGGGCACCTCCCGTGGCTTCGGGCGCGAGTGGGCGGCTGCCGCTCTCGAGCGCGGCGACCGCGTGGCAGCTACCGCCCGGAACGTCTCGTCCCTCGACGACCTCGTGGCGAAGTACGGCGACGCGATCCTGCCGATCGCACTTGACGTTACAGACCGCGAGGCCGGATTCGCCGCCGTCAAGCTCGCGCACGAGACCTTCGGGCGGCTCGACGTCGTGGTCAACAACGCGGGCTACGGACACTTCGGTTTCATCGAGGAGATCACCGAGGCCGAGGCTCGTGCCCAGCTCGAGACCAACCTCTTCGGCGCCCTCTGGATCACCCAGGCCGCCCTGCCCTACCTGCGCGCGCAGGGCTCGGGGCACATCATCCAGGTCTCCTCTATCGGCGGCATCTCGGCGTTCCCGCTCGTCGGCATCTACCACGCGTCGAAGTGGGCACTCGAGGGCTTCAGTCAGGCCCTCGCCCAGGAGGTTGCCGCGTTCGGCATCAAGGTCACCCTCGTGGAGCCCGGCGGATTCTCCACGGACTGGTCGGGCGACTCCGCCGTCCACTCGGCCGAACTGCCCGACTACGCCGCGGTGCACGCGGCAGTCGCCGAGGGCCGCAGGGCGCGGCTGGGTGCTTCGGGCGACCCCGCAGCGAGCGCGCGAGCGATCCTCGAGATCGTCGACGCCGACGAGCCGCCGCTGCGCGTGTTCTTCGGTACCGCCCCGCTCGGCATCGCCAAGGCCGACTACGCCAGCCGTATTGAGACCTGGGAGAAGTGGAACGACGTCTCTCTGCTCGCGCAGGGCTAGAGAAGGACCATGGCCCTTCGGGGGCGTCCGCCAACGATGTATGTCGGTGCGACATACATCGCTCGAACGACTATCCCCAGAACGTCACCGGCTCGGGCTCGAAGATGAGGGTCTGCCAGCCGCCTACTCGGCCGTGTCTCGCTTGCGCCACTTGATGCCCGCGTTGATGAAGCCGTCGAGGTCGCCGTCGAAGACCTTGGAGGGGTTGCCCTCCTCGTACTCGGTGCGCAGGTCTTTGACCATCTGGTACGGCGCGAGCACGTAGCTGCGCATCTGGTCGCCCCAGCTCGCGGTGATGACGCCGGCCAGTTCCTTCTTGGCCGCCGCCTCCTGCTCGCGCTGCAGGATGAGCAAACGCGACTGCAGCACGCGCATGGCTGCCGCACGGTTTTGAATCTGGCTCTTCTCGTTCTGCATCGAGACGACGAGACCGGTGGGAAGGTGGGTGAGGCGCACCGCGGAGTCGGTCGTGTTGACCGACTGCCCGCCCGGCCCGCTCGAGCGGAAGACATCGACCCGGATGTCCGACTCGGGCACTTCGATGGCCCCAGCCTCCTCGATGAGAGGAATGACCTCCACGGCAGCGAAGCTCGTCTGCCGCTTGCCCGCCGCGCCGAACGGACTCATCCGCACCAGGCGGTGCGTTCCCGCCTCGACGCTCAGCGTGCCGAAGGCGTAGGGCGCGTCGATCTCGAAGGTCGACGACTTGATGCCCGCCTCCTCGGCGTAGCTCGTGTCCATGATCGTGACCGCGTACTTGTGCTTCTCAGCCCAGCGCAGGTACATCCGCTGCAGCATCTCGGCGAAGTCTGCCGCGTCGACGCCGCCCGCTCCAGCGCGAATCGTGATGACGGCCGGATGCGCGTCCCATTCGCCATTGAGCAGGGTCTGCACCTCGAGCTCGCCGAGCAGCTTCTGGATGCTCGTGAGTTCGGTGCGGGCATCCGCCGCCGCACCCGCATCGGACTCCTCGTTCGCGAGTTCCACCATGATCTCGAGGTCGTCGAGTCGCGACTCGATCGACACGATCTTGGCGAGCTCGGCCTGCCGGTGGCTCAGCGCACTCGTGACCTTCTGGGCCTTCTCAGTGTCGTCCCACAGGTCGGGCACCCCGGCCTGCTCGCTGAGGTCGGCGATCTCCGCCTCGAGCTTCTCGACGCCCACGACCGCGCGGATGTCCGCGAAGGTCGAGCGAAGGGCGGAGATGTCGTCGGTGAAATCGAGCTCGTCCATATCCGGTCAAGACTACCGCCGAAACCCCCATGGTCGTGGGCGTCGGACGGGAGCATCCTTGGGCCATGACGATCGAGGATGTTCCTCCGGATGCCGCACCCACGGCACGCCGACGCCGTTGGATCATCGTCGCAGCAGCCGCCGCCGGGGTGCTCGCGCTTCTTGTGGCTGGCGTCGCTGTTGCTGCGCCCCTCGTTCTGCGCGGTCCCGCCCCTGGCCCCGGCGCTGCACCCGACCCGGCCGTCACCACGGTTGCCGCCCCGCTGCCCGCTCCATCAGCCGCTGCGCGCCCGACTCCTCGGGCTACGGCCTCGCCGACGTCGCCGCCTGCAGCCCAACCAGACGCGGATGCGGCTCCCCCCGCGAACGCACCCGATCCGACCGCACCGCTGCCTGCCCCGCCGGTGCCGGTTCCCCCGCTGCCCGCGCCCCCGGCTCCGGTCATCCCCCCGAGTTTCGACTCCATCACGGCGATACCGACGAACGACGTCTGCGACTCGAACGGCGGCGTCACTCTCACCTGGTCGATCTCCAACGCGCCCGCGGGCTCGGTGTCAGTCCACGTGAAGTCGGGAGGCGGCACGCCCGTCTTCGACCAGACCTGGCCGGGCCGCAACCCGCAAGAAACCTACGTGTTCTCCAATGTGGACTGTCAGCGCCACATCTGGTTTTTCTTCATCACCGCGACAAATCCCATGGGGTCGAAGACTGCACTGCTCACCTTCGTTGACGGCACGAACAAGGGCTGGTCGGCCAACTGAGCTAGCGTGACAGGGATGACGTCCGGCGAGCTCCCGTTCCGCTGGCGCTCCATTGCGCTTCCCGCGCTGCTGCCGACACTGCTCTTCTCGATCGGCGAAGGCGCGATCATCCCGATCATCCCGATCGCGGCGGACGGGCTGGGCGCGACCCTCGCCCTCGCAGGGCTCGTCGTCGCCCTGCTCACCATCGGCGAGTTGCTCGGCAACATCCCGAGCGGCTGGCTCATCTCCCGAATCGGCGAGCGCCCGGCCATGATCGGCGCCTCGGCGCTGTCGATAGTGGGCATGGTGATCTGCGTCATCGCGCCGAACCCCGTCGCGCTCGGGTTCGGCATCTTCTTCGTGGGCCTCTCGGCGGCCGTGTTCGCCCTCGCGCGGCACGCGTTCATGACGAGCTTCGTTCCGCTGCCCTACCGGGCACGCGCGCTCTCGACCCTCGGCGGCGCGAATCGGCTGGGTACCTTCGTCGGACCATTCATCGCCGCCGCGGTCATCCACCTCACGGGCGTCGCCACGTACGCATTCTGGATCCACATCGCCGCATGCCTGGCCTGCGCCATCGTGCTCATCACGTTGCCCGACCCCACCACGACCTTCGGAAGCGTCGCCACGGTGCGCCTGGCCGGTCGCACCCTGCGCGAGGGCGAGGCGCTCGTCGAGCAGGAGTCGGCCGGACTGTTCCGCACGCTGTGGAACAGTCGCGAGGTGCTCGCTCGGGTGGGCCTCGGGGCCGCGCTCATCGGCGCCCTGCGCGCGAGCAGGCAGGTCATCCTGCCGCTGTGGGCCGTGAGCATCGGCGTGGGCGACACGACCACGGCGATCATCATCGGCATCGCAGGCGCCGTCGACTTCGCCCTGTTCTATCCGGGTGGCCAGCTCATGGACCGCTTCGGTCGGTTGTGGGGCGCCGTGCCCTCGATGGTCGGGCTGGGCCTCGGGCACCTCGTGCTCGCTCTCACGCACGACCTATCGACGAACATCGGCTGGTTCATCGCCGCGGCCATGATCCTCG
Source organism: Rhodoglobus sp. (assembly GCA_965227655.1). Lineage (GTDB taxonomy): Bacteria > Actinomycetota > Actinomycetes > Actinomycetales > Microbacteriaceae > Rhodoglobus. Next base: position 887,807 of record OZ245765.1, read on the forward strand.
CGGCCTCGAACGGCCTCGGCTCGGGCATCCTCATGACCATCGGCGCCGACCTCGCCGACCGGGCGAACCCGGCGCCGTTCCTTGGGGCGTGGCGGTTCACGGGCAACCTCGGCGGGGCCGGCGCTCCCCTGCTCGTGGCGGGCGTGACCGCCGTCGCCTCGATCTCCCTCGCCGCGGGAATCGTCGGGGTGCTCGGGGTAGTCGGGGCCGGAGTTCTCTTGCGATACGTGCCGAGGTACGTGCACCCTCGATAGCATTCGAGGATGCTCCCGCTCGCCAACCTCGTCGCCTTCGCGCTCGTCGCCATCCCCATCATCCTGCTGCCCGGTCCGAGCGTGCTGTTCGTCATCGGCAGGTCGCTCTCGCTCGGGAGGACGGGTGGGCTCCTCAGCGTCGTCGGCAACGCCGCGGGCGGCCTCGTGGCCGTGGTCGCCGTGGCGTTCGGCGTGGGCATCATCATCGCCCAGTCGGCAGTGCTCTTCACGATCGTCAAGATCGTGGGCGCGGGCTACCTCATCTACCTCGGCGTGCAGGCGATCCGCCATCGACGCGAGCGAGCGGATGCGGCAACCGCACCCGTCGGCGCTACGCACAAGTGGAAGCTCCTCTTGCAGGGCTTCCTGGTCGGCGTCTCCAACCCCAAGACCATCGTCTTCTTCATCGCGGTGCTCCCCCAGTTCGTGGACTACGGCGCGGGCGCCATCCCGATGCAATTGCTCATCCTCGGCACTCTCTTCGTGACCATCGCCCTCATCACCGACAGCGTGTGGGCACTCGCGGCGGGCTTCGCACGGGACTGGTTCGCAAAATCGCCGCGTCGCATCTCGACCCTCGGCGCAACCGGCGGCGTCATGATGATCGGGCTCGGCACGGCGTCGCTCTTCCTCGGGCACGGCAAGGACTAGGTCTCCCACCAACCGAGCACCCGCAGGGCGTCGAGCGTGATCCACTTCGAGGGCTCGCCGTCGGGCACGTCGACCTCGAACCACTCGCGACCCTTCTGGCGGTTGGTCTGCAGCCACGTGCCGTCCGGCTGACGCGCCGCGCGGATCAGTTCGATCGCCTCCGCGAGTCGCGGGTCGGGCGGGGTACCCTCGTGCTCCGACGCGAGCCGAAAGTGGTCGGCGGCCCGCAGCACGCTGTATTTCCAGCGCGTCGGATACGTGAAGCTATCGACCCACGGCCCCACCTGCTCGTCGGTGGAGAGCTTCCGGACGAGCTGCCGCTCCAGCAGATACTCCTCGCCGCCCTTGCGCGCAGCACGCGTCGCCTCGGTGCCGCCCGTGGCGGTCTCGTAGTAGAGCAACCCGCGCAGCGCGTTGATCGTGGAGTGGAACGACGAGCGGGTCGAGCCCTCCACCCACTCGCAGTTCCAGCCGCCGTCCTCCAAGCGGTGCTCGACGAACCACTGTGCGAGGGCGCTCATGTCGACGCCGAGCCACGCGCCGGTGGCGAGTGTGTAGCTGTTGATGCACACATCGACCTCGCCGCCCCAGTAGGGCAGGTCGTCGTACTCCCACGTCGAGTTCCGTGCGAGCCTCTCCGCGGTGTCACCGAGCGCGGATGCCTCGACACCCCATTCGCGCAGGGCCTTCAACGACCACGTGGTCGCTGTCCACGGCTGCGGCTCATCCTCGCTGAAGTCGCTCGGGAAGAACGCACCGCCGGCCCACTGCCCGTCGGGGTCTTGCAACGCTAGGAGCCGCGCGCCGAACCCCTCGGTGGCGACTCTCGCCTTGGTCGCGCCCCACACGCTCTCGGGCTCGTGCAGCAGGTCGCGCTGCACCTGCCACCGCAGGGCCGGGTCGGAGTCGAGAAGCCAATCGATGAGATCTGTGGTGATGAGGTCGGTGTCGCTCATGCGGTCGATGGTAGGACCGGCCACCGACGGCCGGGATAACCCATCACGAGATCACGGATCTGCCGACCGCGGTGACGTCGATCCTCAGCCCCTCGGGCAGCAGGAGCGTGAGCACGGGTGGCTGCCAGTACGCGGAGAGCTGCACCGTGGCGCTGCGCCCATCCGGTGATTCCGCACGTTCGAGGTGCAGCTGATGGAACTCGGTGTGGGGTGCGCGCGTGAGGTAGGCGGCGACCGCGGCTGCGACATCCGGACTGCTCAGCGTGGGGCGGTAGCCCTGGTCGGTGGCCCGCACGTCGTCGAGGTCGAAGGCCTCCGCCCCGGCGAGGGCTGCGCCGTCGGCGAGGGTGAACAGGCGTTTGCGCTCCAGGTAGAGGGATGTCGCGGCAGTGACGAGGAGGATCAGCACGAGGCCGAGGCATCCGTAGAAGATGGTGAGCGGCAGGATCGACCCTTCCTCGCGCGTCACGGAGCACCCCAGAACCGCGAGACCTGCTCGGTGGCCGTGGCGTGGACGGGGACTGCGAGCGGGAAGCGATCGCCGAACATCGGTGGCGCGAAAGGCAGCGGGACGAGGATGTCGACGCTGACCGTCACGAAGGCCTGTCGCGTAAGACAGGGGGTGGCGCTGCACACGACCTTCAGGGTGCTCTGCCCCTCCAGTCCGCTGTCGGCGAGGGCGAAGTCGAGTGCCCGCTGGGCGACTGCCTCAGCGGCAGCGGTGTCGGGTGCCTGAACGAAGACCCTGGCCCCGTGGCGGACGGCACCCTCCGCCGCGAGAGCCGCCCCCTGGATGGCGGACAGCGCGAGCACGAGGTAGACGAGCGGCACCAGCAAGATGAGGCCGATCGTCAGGAACTCGAGTGAGGCCGACCCGGCCTCGTCAGCCCAAGGTTTCGACTGCGGCATGTGCCGACACCTCCAGCAAGGTCGGACCGAGGAGTCCCACGAGGGGCAGCGTCGCCCTGACCGTGACCACGACCGCAGGCTGGCCGAGGTAGGAGTCGGTCGCGGCAGTGATGTCGTGCGTGTAGCTGGAGCCGAGTGCGGCGCTGATGAGGTCTTCGGTGCGGGCGATGCCATCACTCGCGGTGTTGTCGGCGAGCGCCCCGAAGCGCGCACCCTCCGCCGCCGCGTCGGCGAGGGTGTTTCGCACGAACAACGCGAGCCCCACCTGCAGCACGGCGAGCGTCAGCACGGTCAGGAGCGCCGACACCATGACGAACTCGACGACCGCCGAGCCCGTCTCATCCCGAAGCCTCAAAACCCCGTGACCCGTTCGATGGCCTGCTGGAACACTGCCGAGAGGGCCGGGCCCGCGAGGCCCCAGATGATGATGACGAGGCCCGCTGTCATGAGGGTTATGAGCACCCAGCCGGGGACGTCGCCGGCCTCCTCTGACATCTTCTTGAGCAGCATGTGACGTCTGTTCGCAACCATCCGACAACCATTGCGGCGACGGCGTTCGGAGGGTGGCAACTGTCCACAGGGCGACGGATGCTCAACTCACAGTCCGACCTGCAGCACGAGCAGTCCGGGGAAGATCGCGAAGGCAATGGTCACGGGGAGAATGAGGAAGACGAGCGGCACGAGCATCCCGATCTCCTTCTTGCCCGCCGTCTCGAGCAGGCGACTCTTCGCGTCGTCGCGGGCGTCCTGGGCCTGGGCGCGCAGCACCTCCGCCAGCGGGGTACCGCGCTCCAAGGCGCCGAGCAGTTGGTCGACACAGCGCGTGAAGGAGGGAAGGTCGAGCTCGCGCGCGAGGGTGGAGAGCGCCTCCGCGAGCGGGATGCCCGTGCCGACGGATGCGACAACTCCCGACAGCTCACGGGCCAGTTCGCCCTGACCGATGCGCGACACTCGGCGGATGCCATCCAGAACGCCCTCGCCCGCCGAGAGGCACAGCGTGAGGAACTCGAGGACGACAGGCAGCTCCGCGTCGAGGCGAGCGAGACGCGCCCGAGCGGCGCGCTGCAGGAGCTGGTCGGGCAGCAGCACGCCCACCACCGCGGCCAGGGCGACACCGGCGACCTTTCCGGGCACGGGCATGGCGAGCATCCAGGACCCGGCGACACCGAGGGCGATGCCGCCCAGTCCCCATAGCAGTTGGCGGGAGCGGAACCCCGCGAGGGTGAGCGGGGATGCCGCCTGCCGGAGCCTGCGCGCGGTGACCTCGGCGCCGCCCAGGAGGTTCGCGAGCAACCGCTGCCCGGCGTCCAGCGCGGGGGCGAAGAGCAGTCCCACGACGGGGAGCGGGCCGGGTGCGGGTGCCGCGATGGACTCGCGCGCGAAGGGCGAGATGTCGGCGAGGTACGGCGCTATGCGGCGCGCGAGGCGGGGACGGCTCATCCGGGGCAGCAGGCTCACCATGACCCACAGGCCGACCCCCACGCCGAGGCCGCAGAGCACCGCCCATGCCATCATGCGAACCACCGCCGCTCTTCGGGGAGGCGGCCCACGCCGATCATGATGCGGTAGGCGACCACCGATAGCGCGAGCCCCACGACGATGAGCACGGTGCCCGCCGTCGAGCCGTAGGCGACTGCCGCCTCGGGTCGGGTGGCGAGCAGCAGGAGCACGATCCAGGGAGCAGCGACCCCGAGCTTCGCCGCGTTCATCACCCACGACTGGCGGGCCTCCAGTTCCGACCTGAGCGCGGCCTCCTCGCGCAAGAACGTGCCGAGGTTGCGCAGGATCGTGGTCAGCTCGCCGCCGCCCACCTCGCGCGACATCCGAAGCGTCTCGAGGATGCGGTCGGCGACCGGATCGGCGAGAGCCGACTTCAGCTCGTCGACGCAGTCCCCGAAGTTTCCGGTGATCCGGTAGCGGTCCGCGAAAGCGGCGAACGCCTGGCGTGTGAGCGCCGGCCCTGAGCTCGCCAGACTCGCCACCCCGTCGGGCACCGCGAGTCCTGCGCGCACCGTGGACACGAGGTGGTCGACCACGTCGGGCCACGCGATGCGCGTCGCCCGGCGGTGAGCGCGAGCGCGGCTCGACACGAGCAGGGCGGGCAGTACGAGGGCAGCACCCCCGGCCGCAACGGCGAGCGCGACCACCGGAACGAGGGCGAGGACGACGGATGCCACGGCAGTTCCGATGACGAGGGACACGGCGGCGAGCATCCCCGGGGTCACGCGTGCGAGCCCCGCCTGCGTGAGCCGCTCGCGCCACAGCGCCACGACGGCGGACTGCCGAGGCATCCGGCGCTTCGGCCACAACTTCGGCGAGGCCATCAGTAGCACCCCCGCCGCGAGCACCAGCCCCAAGACGACGCTCATGCCGTGCCCCGCAGCACGACCGCCGGGTCGAGGCCGGCGTTCGCGTACTTCGCCATGCGCGCCGGGTAGCCGCCCGTGGCCACGAGCTCTCCTGCACGCCGGGCGAAGATCGTGCTCGCCTCGATGACGCCGCCCTCGACCCGCCCGCTCGGGGCGACGATCTCGACGACGCGACGCTGGCCGAACCTGTCGAGCTCGCAGTGCACGACGAGGTCGACGCACGAGGCAACTGTCGGAACCACGAACGACGAGTCGATGTTGCGACCGGCCAGGAGGGGAAGGGTGCAGAGCTTGACGAGGGCATCGCGCGCCGAGTTGGCGTGCACGCTCGAGAGGCCGGGCAGCCCGCTGTTGAGAGCGATGAGGAGGTCGAGCGATTCGGCTTCGCGCACCTCCCCGACGACGAGGCGATCGGGGCGCATGCGCAGTGCCTCCTTGATGAGGCGCCGGAGGGTGACCTCCCCCGTCCCCTCGAGGCTCGGCTGACGACACTGCAGGGCTACGACGTCCCGCGAGCCGAGCGCGAGCTCGAACGTCTCCTCGACCGTGACGATGCGCTCCTCGATGCGGGCCGCGGCCAGAAGTGCCCCGAGCATCGTGGTCTTGCCGCTCTGGGTGGCACCGCTGAGCACGATGGTGCCGCGCGCGAGCACGGTCATCCGGAGGAATTCGGCGGCCTGCTGGGTGAGACTGCCGAGAGCGACGAGCGACCCGAGGTCGCGGATGGTGCGGTTGAACTTGCGGATGTTGACCGACCAGTGCTTGCGCGTGATGTCGGGGATGACCACATGGAGCCGCGAGCCGTCGGGCAGTGATGCGTCGACGAACGGCGAGCTGAGGTCGACGCGGCGGCCCGTGGACTGCAGCATCCGCTCGACCAGGTCGCGCACATCAGAGTCGGTCAGAACCAGCCCGGTCGGCTCGGAGACGCCGTGGCGGGCCACGAAGATCGCGTCGGGCGCGTTGATCCAGATCTCCTCGATCGCGGGATCGTCGAGGAAGGGTTGGAGAGCCCCCAGCCCCGTGAGGCTCGCGACGATCTCGCGGGCGGCCTGCTGCTCGTCGGCGAGCATCGGCACCGAGCCACCCAGCGCCCGCTCGCTGTAGCGGCGCACCTCGTCGAGCACATAGCGCTCGGCGCGCTCGCTGTCGGCGGCGAGGTCGATGCCCTCGAGACGCACCCGCTCGCGCACCTGCTCGGCGATGGTCGCGAGGGCGTGGGGCATGCGGATGATCTTGGGCCGGCCCGCCGCTTACCGTCGAATACTGTCCACAAGTAGCCGTAGACAAGTCGGTCGTGTGGCGCTCCCCGCCGAATGGCTGCACGCAGTGCAGGATTGTTGCGTGACGTTCAGCCTCCACCCCATCGCGGGCACCCCCAACTTCCTGATCCGCCAGAAAAAGGCGGACCAGTCGCTCGTGACACTCGTCGCCGAAGTCGTGGAGTACCCCGAGGGCTACACGCTCTACCGCATGGACGCCACGGGCGAGCTGGCCACCGAGCTTCCCTCCCCGGATGACGCACTCGCGTTCTACCAGGCCTGGGTCATCGAGACCAACCCGACGATCGAGGGCATCCTCGAGGGCTGAGCCCTACGGTCCGGTGGCCCGCCGCCGGGCGACCGACTGCCCCATCGTCACGAGTCCGAACACCGCGGCGACCATGACGAGCAGGCCCACGAGCGCGCCGATGGTGGTGAACAGCACGCCCATGACCGCCGTCGCCGCGAGCATCACCAGGCCGAGGACCAGTAGCGGCCGGCGGCCACTGAGCGCGTAGCCGACGAGACCCGCGGCGAGCAGAGGGAAGCGCACGAGCGGCTCCGCGATGGTGAGCGGCAGGGGCGCCAGGTACGCGCACAGGAAGATGGCGAGGGCGAGCAGCGCCGTCCACGTGGCGAAGAGCGGCCAACTCCAGCGCGCCGCAGGCGCGGGCCTCGGGGCGAGGAGCTGCGGGGGTTCCGGTGCCGCGAGGAGGGCATCCCGAGCGGCGGTCAAGTGGATGAAGCGGTCGTCGGCTCCCCCGGCATCCGGATGCGACGACCGCGCGGCCCGTCGGAACGCACGCTGCACTGCCTCGGGGCTCGAGCCCACGTCGACCCCGAGGATGCGCGCGGCGTCGTCGGGAGTCATCTCCCGAGGCTACGCCGCGCGCGACCTGCTAGCTGTAGACGGCGGCGACAGTGCGACGGTCGTCGAGGAGCTGGGGCCACAGGCGACGGCGGTCGCGCACGACGAAACCGCGGGCGATGAAGCGGTCTTTGCCGTCGAAGCGGGGCGCGTACATCGAGCGGCCGTGCATGGCGCGCAGGTTGTCGAGCATGAGCAGGTCGCCGGCCTGGAGGTTCCACGCGGCGCGGTGCTCGATGTAGACCTTGACGACCTTCTGCAGCAGCTCCTGCGCCTCGGCCGTGATGCCGTGCATGAGGTCCTGGTCGACGAGCACGTAGGGGTCGTCGGCGGGGCCGCTGAGGATCGGGAACGGACCGCGCACGGCCTCCGGGTTCGGGATGAAGGGACGGAAGGAATCGTCGATCATCGTCGCCCACAGCGGCTGGCGCAGCTTGGCGATCTCGTCGTCGGTGAACTGGGTCGTGATGTTGCGGCCGCTGAAGGCGTAGGTGAGGGCATCCGGGTCGCCGCGCAGGGCACCCAGAATGACGTAGTCGGGCTTGTAGTCGGAGAAGCACTGCTCGGTGTGGGCCTCGAGCTCCACCTTGGAACCCTGCGACTGCTGGGTCGTGGCAAGCTTCGGGTTCGGCACCATGTCTTGGATGAGGTGGCCATTGCCCTCGGCCTCGTAGGCGATCATCGTGCCGAGGAGCTGGGCGAGAACCGCCTGCTGCTTCGCGAACGTCGTCTTGGCGCCGAAACCGCCCTTGTTGTCGAGCGGGGTGTCGATGAGATCCTCGTCGACGATGAGACCGCGGATGACGAGGATGCCCGTGTCGGAGCCGACGTTCGAGAAGTTGAGAATCGCGTCGCGCACCTCCACCGGAACGGAGAACGACGCCGCCGCGGCCTGGAGGTTGAAGTCATCCGGCTGGGTGTTGGCGTCGGCGGTGATCGTCAGCGCAGCGGTGCGGATAGCCTCGGCCTGCGCGGCGTCGAGAGTGAAAAGGGTCGGCTGAAGCTCGTGAACGGTAATGTCGCTCTCCTTGTTTCTCTGATCAGCGCGTGTGGCGCCGTGTCTAAATTACACCCCTCCCCCTCTATGTAAGGGTACCCTCAGTCATCTCGGAGTCTCGTAGACTCTTGGCGTGCCAGCGGGAGTGGTGAAATTGGCAGACACGCAGGATTTAGGTTCCTGTGCTTTCGAGCGTGCGGGTTCAAGTCCCGCCTTCCGCACTGACTGACGGGCGCCGCCGAACAGGCATCGGTCAGTAGACTTTTGCCATGACAATCGCCATCGCGCTTGACCGTGGAGCTGTTGCTCTGGTCTGCCGGGCGCACGGTGTCAAACGCCTCGCGGTATTCGGATCGGCCACATCGCCGAATTTCGACGCCGCACGTAGCGATATTGACTTCCTTGTCGAGTTTGCGCCGGGCGCGGAGGATGCCTTCGGCGCGTACTTCGGACTCAAAGAAGACCTCGAGGGGCTGTTGGGCCGACCAGTGGATCTCGTGATGGCTAACGCCGTCCGAAACCCGCACTTCGCCGCGTCTGCAGCTGGCGGTGCCGAGGACGTCTATGCAGCCTAAGTCCGCTGCACTGCTCTGGGATGTGCACGCGGCGGCCTCTCGAATCGAGGGTTTCATCGGTGGTCTCGATGCGGACACGTATGCGGCCGACGAGCTGCGACGTTCGGCAGTCGAACGCCAGCTTGAGATCGTCGGCGAAGCGCTGAAGAACCTCCGGAACGCGGACCCGTCTACCGCGGACCAGATCCCCGATCTCGCGCGCATCGTCGGGCTTCGCAACATCCTCGCTCACGGTTACGCCGTGGTCGACGATTCAGTGGTGTGGGCAGCCGCATCGCAGCGCGTACCCGAGTTGCTGCTCGTGGTTGGTCGTCTTCTCGCCGACTGACGGGCTACGCCGAACGGCTGCCGCGCGGTTCGGCGATGAGGGCCTCGAGCGGCATCATCGCGGCGCCGAGCGCGACGGTGTCGCCCCCGAACCTGCAGGCCATCAGTTCGAACTGCGAGCCCGGCCGCACGAGGGCCTCGGCACGAGTGGCATCCTCGACGCGCGAGGCCAGGGCCTCCATGAGGCGCAGGCCGACCCAGCCGCCGATGACGACGCGCTCCGGGTTGGTGAGGTTCACGAGGCCGCCGAGCGCTGAGCCCAGGGTGGCGACGAGCTCGTCCACGACGGAGACGGCGACCGGATCCGCCGACTCGAGCAACTCGCCGATGGCGCGCCAGCCCGACCCCTCGAAGGTGCCGCCGGCCTCTCGCCACGACTCGAGGATCGCATCCGCCCCGAGGTAGGCCTCGACGCAGCCGTGCCCGCCGCAGCGGCACAGCCGCCCGCCGCGCACGATCTTGACGTGGCCCCACTCGCCGGCGCTGCTGTTGAGGCCGCGAGCGAGTTCGCCGTGCGAGACGATCGCGAGACCCACGCCGCGGCCGAGGAGCACGACGAGCGCCTCGCCGACTCCGCGCGCCGAGCCATCCCACAGCTCGGCCATGGCCTGCGTTTTGGCGCCGTTCTCGGCGAACACCGGGATGTCGTGCGACACGAGGTCTGCGACCGGGATGGGTGGCCAGCCGAGGCTCTGCGCGTAGAGGATCTGGTTGCCATCGGCATCCGTCTCCACGATGCCGGGCAGGCCAAGGCCGATGCCGACCATGCGTTCCCACGCCTGCGGGTTGCGCGAGCGGAGGGCGTCGAGTGCTTCGTCGAGGTCGGCCGCGATGGCCTCGATGGGCTCGCCCGCCCGGCCGCCGCGGAACTCGCGGTCGACGCGGGTCATGGAGAGGTCGAACAGTTCGACGGCGACACCGCGCTCGCCCACATCTGCTCCGAGGAAGTACGCACCGGCGGGGTTGGGGGCGAGCAGCGTCACGGGCCGACCGCCGCTCGAGGCGACGGATCCTGCCTCGATGATGAGTCCTTCGGAGATGAGCTCGGAGACGAGGTTGGTGACCGACGCAACAGACAGGCCCGACTCGCGCGCGAGCGCGGCCCGCGAGGTCTCCCCCGTGAGGATCACGCTGCGCAGGGCCTGGGCCCGGTTGCGCTGGCGCACATCGCTCACCGTCGCGGGAGCGGCGGCGGTCAGTGCGGTGCGCCCGGTCATGAACCCCGAACCTACCAACTCTCGTCGCCGCCCGAGGGATACAGGCGCGAGACAGTCGTGTCGCCGGTTGCCGTGATCCGGATGCCCCGCCCGGTGCCCTCGACGATGACCGCGGCATCCCGGCCCTCTCCATCAACGACACGAGCCGTCCTGGCACCCTCGACCTCGTACTCGAGCCAATCGCCGGCGGACAGGTCGACGACCAGTTCCTCGGCCACCCGGTAGGCGCGACCGTCACTCTGCTCGAACGGGTTCGCGGGGTTCTCGCCCTCGCGTGCCCAGCGCAGCGGCACGGTGTCGTCGTCCCGGATGCCGGGCACGCCGCCGAGCGCTGCGACCGAGTATGACTCGCCCGCGCCGCGGTAGCCGTACCCCCACGCGGGGATGACGGACGGCGCTGACGCGAGCAGCGCCGCCACGACCGCGGGCTGCCACGCGCAGTTCTCGATCTTCATGGCCTCGAGCAGTTCGTCGAAGACGCGCTTGGCCTCGCCGGGCGTGATCGCCGACGGGTCGTCGATCGATGCGACCACACGGTCCCAGCCGGCGGGGGGCACGATCGAGGCGGGAGAGGTGCGCGTCTCGATCTTCTTCCACGGCCAGAAGTTCCAGCCGATGCCGTGCGACTCGTACATCCGGAACGCCGTGTAGATCCACTCGAGGGTGTTCTCGCCGCCCTCGCCCATGTAGATGGGCAGGCCGAGGCGATCACGCGCCTCGAGGAACTGCGCGATCGAGGCGGTGTCGGGCGATGACCAGTACTTGTGGAACTGCAGGAGCGAGTTCGCGTCCCACACCTCCGTGAAGATGTCCCAGTTGGTCGCCCAGTGGGCGCCCTCGTAGACGATGAGGTGGTCGGGGTCGATAGCCCGGATCTCGCGCGTGAGGTCGCGGTAGAGCTCGGCGAGGGCATCCGCGTAGGTGTACTGCCACTCGTTGGGCAGCGGCTCGTTGAGCAGGTCGTACCCGAGCACGACGGTCTCATCGCGGTAACGGGTGGCGAGGTCGCGCCAGAGTCGCACGGTGAGGTCGCGGTAGCGGGCATCCATGAACAGCTCCGGCAGGTTCTGCGGGGAGTCGTCGATGTTCGTGCCGGTCTGCCCGCCCGGGGCGCCGTGCAGGTCGAGCAGCACCCACAGCCGATGCTCACGGCACCACTCGATGAGCCTGTCGATCATGGCGTAGCCCGCCTCGATGGGCTCGCCGCTCTCGTCCTGGATGACGCGCGAGTTGATCGGCAGGCGCACGTGGTCGAATCCGGATGCGGCGATGAGGGCGATATCGCGCTCCCCGATGAAGTTCGTCCTGAACCCCTCCCAGAACCGCTCGGCCCCCGCGACACCGAGCAGCCGCTCCGTGAGCCACTCGATCTCCCTCGGGGACTCGGCGCCGGGCCCGAAGCGCCACATGTACCCCTCGGGCAGCATCCAGTTGCCGAGGCCGACGCCGCGCAGCAGCAGTTCGCGGCCGGAGCCGTCGACGAGCGTGGCATCCTTCGCGTGCACGAAGCCGTCGAAGTTCGCCGGTCGCGAGTCGAACGTGGTGGTGGGGAGAACGTCGGTCATGATGCCTTACTTGAGTCCGGAGAGGGCGAAGCCCTGGATGACGTAGCGCTGGAAGATGATGAAGACGATGAGGATCGGCACGACCATCACGGAGGCGGCCGCCATCTGCAGCGAGGGGTTCACGGCGAGCTGCTGGTTGAGCAGCGCGAGTCCCACGGAGAGCGTGTAGAGCTTCTGGTCGCTCGCGATGATGAGCGGCCACAGGAAGCTGTTCCAGCCGGAGATGAAGGTGAGCACGACCTGCACGGCGAGGATCGGGCCCGACATGGGCAGCACGATCTGCCAGAAGATCCGGAGCTCGCCTGCGCCGTCGATGCGGGCCGCCTCCAGCATCTCGGTCGGGATCGTCGACATGAACTGCCGGAAGAGGAAGATGCTGAACCCGCTCACGAGGGTCGGCAGCGCGATGCCGACCAGGGTGTTCGTGAGCTTCATGCCGTTGAGGATCAGGTAGGTCGGGATCATCGTGACCTGGATCGGGATCATCATGGTGGCGAGCACGAGGAAGAACATCCACTTGCGGCCGCGGAAGTCGAACTTGGCGAACGCATAGCCCGCCATCGCCATGAGCAGGAGCCCGACGAATCCGATGAGCACGACGATGAGGGTGTTGACGAGGTAGCGGCCGAAGTCGAGTTCGGTGAACAGCGTTCCGAACCACTGGAGGGTGGGCTCCTGCGGCAGGATCGTGGGCGGGAACGTCACCGACTCGCGCTGCGGCTTGAACGCGGTGGCGATCATCCAGAGGAACGGGAACGCCGTGATGAGCGCGCCCACTCCGAGCGCGATGCCGATGAGCAGGGTGAGGCGTCGTTCAGTACTCATCGTCGGCCCTTCTCAGTCGCAACTGCACGAGCGTGATGACGGCGATGATGGCGAACAGCACTATCGAGCCGGCGCTCGCGTACCCGAACTGATTGAGCCTGAAGCCCTCTTTGTAGAGGAATATCGAGGCCGAGGTCGTGGCCCCGAGCGGGCCGCCGTCGGTGAGCACGAAGGGTTCATCGAAGAACTGCAGCCACGAGATTGTCGTCGTGACGCTCACGAAGAAGATGGCGAAGCGCATGAGCGGGATGACGATGGAGAACGTCTTCTTCCACTCCCCCGCACCGTCGAGGGATGCCGCCTCCAAGTACTCCTTGGGCACACCCTGCAGTGCCGCCAGGAAGATGATGATGTTGAGCCCCGTGCCGCGCCACACCGCGACGAGCGCGACGGAGAACTTGGCGAGCGTGGGGTCGGAGAGCCACTGCACCTGGTCGACGCCCACGAGGGAGAGCAGGTAGTTGAGCAGGCCGAACTGGGTGTTGTAGAGGTAGCCCCACACGAGCGAGATGGCGACGATGGCCGTGATGGCGGGGATGAAGTAGAAGGCGCGAAGCGCACGGAAGAACCAGTTCTGGCTGTGGTTGAGCAGCAGCGCGACCCCGAGCGAGAGAATCACGATCGCGGGAACGCCGAAGATGGCGAAGAGCCCCGTGTTGCCGATGGCCTGCCAGAAGTCGGGGTCGGCGAAGAGTTTCGTGTAGTTGTCGAGACCGACGAACTTGACGTTGTTCCAGTTGGCGAAGGCCGAGATGTTCATGTTCGTCGTGCTGATGACGGCGGCGACGAGGATCGGGAAGATCCCGAAGGTGATGAGCAGCAGCATCGCGGGCGACACGAACAGGTAGGGAGTCAGTCGGTTGCGCATGAGAGTTCCTTTCCTTTCCTGTCCGTGTCGCCGCGAGTGGTGCTGGGGTGGAGCTAGTTGATCGAGAGACCGGCGGTCTTCGAGTACAGCGTGTCGAGCGACGCCGTCCTGTCGGCGCCCGTGAGCACGATGGCGTTGAGCGCGTTGAGCAGCTCGGTGCCGACGGCCCCGTCGAAGTTCGACACGAGCGGCAGCACCTTTGCGGTCTTGAGCTGCTCGGTGTAGACCTTCACGTTCGGGTCACTGTTGAGCCCCGAGTCGTCAAGTGCGGAGGTGACGGTCGGCAGTTCGCCGGTCAGTCCGTACCAGGCGAGCTGCTGCTCGGGCTGCGAGACGTACTCGAGCAGCTTGAGGGAGGCATCCTTCTGGTCGGTGTTGAACCACACGCCGAGGTTCGATCCCGCGAAGAGCGAGATGGAGCCGCCGTCGCCCGAGGGCAGCGGGCTGGCCTGCCACTTGCCGTCGAGCTCGGGCGCAGCATCCGTCACGCCCTTGCCCAGGTACGGGCCGCTCACGAGCATGGGCGCGACACCGGAGATGAAGCCCTGCGTCTGGTCGAAGTCGCTGTTCACGGGAACGCTGCCGTCGGCGTAGAGGCCGGTGTACAGGTCGACGGCGTCCTGGAACTCGGGGGTGTCGAAGTTCACGTTGCCGTCGGCGTCGATGACCTCGCCGCCCATGCTCCACGTCATCTCGATGGGCAGGGGCGCGTCCCACTGCGGGATGTAGTACCCGTAGTTGCCGCTGCCGCGAGCGGCGAGGATCTTCGCGTCAGCGCGCAGCTCGTCCCACGTGGCGGGCGGTGCGTCGATGCCGTTCTCGGCGAGGATGTCGGTGCGCGTGAAGAGCACGCGCGTGTCGCTCGTCCACGGCACGCTCACGATCTGGCCGCCGACCGAGGTTGCCGTGCCCGAGACGCCCGCCGGGAAGTTCGCGGGGTCGAGACCGGGGTAGTTGGCGAGCTCGTCATCGAGCGGGAGCAGGGCGCCCGCGTCGGCGAAGGTGCGCAGCTTGGAGAGACCGATCTGCAGGATGTCCGGGCCGGAGCCCGAGGCGACGGCGGTGGTGAGCTTCTCGTCGATCGAGTCCCACGGGATCGCGACGACATCGACGTCGATGCCGCTGTCGGCGACGAGCTTCTGGAAGTTCTCGCCCGAATCGCCCATGACCCAGACGGTGAGCGGGCCGGTGGGCTCTTCGGCGGCCGGCGTCGAGCACGCGCTCACGCCGATCGTGAGCCCCACTGCCGCGATGACCGCGACAACGGAGGTTGCTGTTCTCTTCATTGAGGTTCCTTTTCTCTGTGTGTGCATTATCTGTGTGGTGCGATCAGGCTGCTAGGTGTGCCAGTGCCGCCTGATGTTCGGTGATGAGGCGCCGGTACCAGTGCGCGCTCAGTTTCGGGATCCGCTCCTGGGTGCGGTAGTCGACCCACACGAGGCCGAAACGCTTGCTGTAGCCCTCTGCCCACTCGAAGTTGTCGAGGAACGACCACGCGTAGTAGCCGCGCAGGTTGGCCCCCGCCTTGATGGCGTCGGCGGCGGCACCGAGGTAGCCACGCAGGTAGGCGACCCGCTCGGTGTCGACGACGTCTCCGTTGGGGTCGACGTAGTCGTCGTAGCTCGCACCGTTCTCGGTGACGTAGAGCGGCAGGGCGGTGAACTCCCGCGAGACGCGCGTGAGCACGGCGGTGAGCGACGCCGGGATGACCGACCAGCCGAACGACGTGGTTGCAGGTTCGGCGGGCTTCTCGCCCACGGCGAACGGCTGCGACTCATCGTGCGACGCGATCACGCGCTGGTAGTGGTTGACGCCCGCGAAGTCGGTGGGCGCCGCGATGATCGCGAGGTCGCCCTCCTGCACGACATCGGCGAGGCCGCGCTCCCCCAGTGTCTCCCAGACCGCGGCCGAATACTCGCCGAGGTACACCGGGTCGAGGAATACCCGGTTGCTCGACGCGTCGAGGCGCACTGCCGCTGCCGCGTCATCCGGCGAATCGGTCGCGGGCACGATGTCGGTGACGATGTTCGTGATGCCGACGGATGCCCCCGGCCGAGCCGCGCGGATACCCGCGACCGCGAGACCGTGGGCGAGGTTCAGGTGGTGCGCCGCGTGGATGGCCGCGCGGTAGTCCTTGCGGCCGGGAGCGTGCGCCCCTCGTCCGTAGCCGAGGAACGCCGCACACCACGGCTCGTTGAGCGTCACCCAGTCGTCGGCGAGGTCGCCGAGCGCCTCGACAACCCGCGTGGCGAACTCCGCGAAACGGTGCGCGGTGTCACGCACGGGCCAGCCGCCGGCGTCTTCGAGCGGCTGCGGGAGGTCCCAGTGGTAGAGGGTCACGAGCGGCCGGATGCCCCGTACCGCAAGCCCCGCGAGCACGCCGCGGTAGAACTCCACGGCGACCGGGTTCAGGTCTCCCCTGCCGCTCGGCTGCAGCCGCGACCACGAGACGGAGAGGCGATAGTCGGTGACCCCGAGGCTCTTCAGCAGGTCGAGGTCGGCCTCCCAGCGGTGGTAATGGTCGCACGCGATGTCACCCGTATCGCCGTGCAGGCTGAGGCCGGGTGTGTGCGAGAAGGTGTCCCAGATGCTCGCGCCGCGGCCGCCCTCGAACGCTGCCCCCTCGATCTGGTAGGCCGCGGTAGCGAGGCCCCAGCGGAAGTCATGCGGGAAGGTCCCGACATTCTCGACGGACCCCTCGGCGGCCAGCCGGGCGGTGGGAGTGGTGTCGGTCATCGTTGATCGCATTCGTTCGGGTACTTATTTCAGGACTTACTATAAGCCCTGTCCGAAGTATGTCAAGTCGCATCCGGGGGTTCTCCCCAGCGTGTTGGTGGGCAGCACCTAGTACCCTGACGTCAACGCCCTGACTGCCGCCTAGGTGCGCAGCCGACGACTGGAGTCCCCCCTTGGTTCACGCAGCACTCATCCCCTGGCTCGACCCCGCCGCCATCGCCGGAGTGGGAGCGTGGGCACTGCCCCTCGTGTGCGCCATAGTCTTCGCGGAGACCGGGCTGCTGCTCGGCTTCCTGCTCCCCGGCGACACCCTGTTGATCATCACCGGCGTCTTCACGTTCTCGGGCGTCATCCACGTCGACATTTGGTGGGTGTGCCTCGCCATCTCGGTCGCGGCATTCCTCGGCGGCGAAGTCGGATACCTCATAGGCCACAAGGTCGGCCCGCGCATATTCGAGCGCAAGGAGTCTGGGCTCTTCAGCATCGAGAACGTCAAGCGCACCAACGGGTTCTTCGAGCGCTTCGGCGGCCTCGCCGTGATCATCGCGCGCTTCGTGCCCATCGTGCGCACCTTCGCCCCCGTCGCCGCGGGCGTCGGCCACATGAACTACCGCCGTTACTCCGGCTACAACGCCATCGGCGCCATCATCTGGGGCACGGGCGTCACCCTCGTGGGCTACTTCCTCGGGTACATCCCCCCCGTGCGCGACTTCGTGGTCGCCTACATCGACCTCATCCTGCTGGGCGCCGTCGTCGTCACCCTCGTGCCGACGATCTTCCACTACGTGCAGTCGACGATGAAGGCCCGCAAGAAGCGCGCGAACGCACCCACTGACGCCGAGGCCGAGGCGCTCGTGCTCAAGCCGAACGAGCTGGGCGACTAGACCTTCTGGGCGGTTAGGCCTTCGGGGTCTTGCCGCGCAGCGCGTCCATCGCCTGCTGGGCACCGCGGCGGACGTCGATCTCCGGGTCTTTCAGGAGCGGCTTGAGCACCTCGATGTCGGAGCCGACGGCCCCGAGGGCGCGGGCGGCAGCGCCGCGAACGCGGGCCACGTCATCCGTCAGCAGGCCCGTGAGGATGTCTTCCACGGGAAGGCCGCGGGCTGCAGCCACCCGTGCCGCCATCTCGCGCACGCGCCAGGCCTGGTTCTCGAGGGCCGCTGTCACGGCCTGCGCTGCCGAGTCGTTCCACACGTAGAGCAGGGCACGGGTGCCCCACAGTTCCGGCCAGTAGAGCACGGGAGCACCCTCGAGGATGCCCTTCGCGTGCTCGCCCCCCACGTAGAGCAGGAAGTCGTCGCCCTCGTTGTTCCCCGCGATGAGGGAGAGAGAGCGCAGGACCACCGTGTTCTCCCCGTATTCGGCGACGGCAGCGGCGAGCCGCGCCTCGATGGGCAGGTCGATAGGAACGTCAGGCACCCGACAACCCTACGTGCTACGAGCGCGGCTCCCACCGGAACATCATTTTCGCGGCGATCACGGCGACGGCGGCCCACACCACGGTGGGCAGCAGCAGGAGGAGGGCCTGGCCGAGATCCCCGCCCACCCAGGCGGTATCCATGAGCGCGGGGATCGCACCACCCGGCAGTGAGTTCTTCAGCAAGCCGAGTTCGCTCGTGCCCGTCGTCGCCACCCACAACGGCACGCCGAGCGTGAGGAAGAACAACGGCAGGGTGGTGACCTGCGCGTGCTCCGGCGAGTTGGTGACGCCCGCTGTGGCGAGCGCGAAGCCCACGAACATGACATCCATGAGCAGCACGACGACGGCGATGAGCCACGGATGCGCCGGCAGGGCCGAGGCCGAGACAGCGAGACCGCCCATGATGATCGCCACCTGGATGAGGCCCACGAGCGCGATCGGAACGACGAGCCCGGCGATGATCGCCACATCGGAGACCGCGCCGCTGCGCAGCCGTTTGAGGAACAGGTTTTGGCGCCGCGAGGCGAGCGTCGTGGTGGCCGTCACGTAGACGCCCATGCCGAGCATGATGACGAGCTGCAGGGTCGAGGCGAACGCGAGGCCGCCCTCGTCCGGCCGGTTGACGATGAACACGACGCCCAGGGCGAGCGGGATGGCGATCGCGAGGGTCGCGACGAGGCGGTTGCGCAGGAGCATCCGGAGTTCGGAGAGGGCGATGGGGATCATGAGGGGTCACCGTTCGTGAGAGTGCGGAAGAGGTCGTCGAGAGAGGAGGTGGTGGCACTGAGGCGGTCGAGGCGGTGGTTGCCGCGGTCGGCCCAGGCCAGGAGTGCAGTGAGGTCGCGCTGCAGGTCTGCCGAGGTCACGAGAGACACCCCGTTCTCGGTGGAGGCGACCGGCAGCGGCAGTTCGACACCGGGCGGCGCCACGAAGCTGATGTGAGACGGCTGGTCGGTCACGAGTTGCGCGAGGGTCCCCTCGCGCTCCAGTCGACCCGCGTGCATGACGCCGATGCGGTCCGCGTAGCGCTGGGCCTCCTCGAGGTAGTGCGTCGTGAGCACGATCGTGGTGCCCCTCTCGCGGAGGTCGGCGACCACTGCCCAAAGGGCATCGCGCGCGCTCGGGTCGAGACCGGTCGTGGGCTCGTCGAGGAACAGCAGCTCGGGGGTGCCCCAGATCGCCATGGCGAAGTCGAGGCGGCGGCGCTCGCCCCCCGAGAGCTGCACGACCCGCGTGGCGGCCTTGCTCACGAGATCCACCTGGCCGACCACCCGGTCGACGTCGTCCTTGCGGCCCGAGATACTCCCCGCGAGGCGGATCGACTCCTCGACAGTGAGGTCGGGTGCGAACCCGGAATCTTGCAGCATGATCCCCACCCGCGGACGGACACGGCCGCGCTGGACGGGGTCGTCCCCGAACACCCGCACCGTTCCCGACGTGGGCTTGCGGTATCCCTCGATCGTCTCGAGGGACGTGGTCTTGCCCGCCCCGTTCGTGCCGAGCAGTGCGTACAGCTCGCCGCGCCGCACCGCGAGATCGAGGGAGCGGACTGCCGCGAACTCGCCCCTCGCACCGTAGTTGTATGTGAAGTTCGTCGTTTCGACGACGGTCTCTGTGGTCATGAGTCCACGTTCGCCGAACGCCGCGGAGGGAGGTAGTGGCAGCGTGGCACTGCTTCTCGTGACATCTGTCACGCGAGAGCGTGACACCCTGCGGCTGCTGGGGCCGCGGCATCCGCGAGAGAATTGAATCATGGAGACCACGGGGGCCGAACGCGCGCTGGCCCGGATGCGCCAGTACACGACGTTCTCGCTCGTGGCAGTCGTCGGGTTCTTCGCAGTGCTTCTCGCGATCGGCTCGCCGACGGTGCCGCTCGGACTCGCCGTGCTCCTGGCGGGCGGCCTCGCGGTCTGGATGGTCTGGTGGTGGGAGACCCCGCCGCCACTGTGGCTCACCCTCATCGCGACCGGTGGCACGGCGGCCCTGTGGTCGTACTCGGTTCTGGCGCGCGAATCCGCGATGGTCGCGCTCCTGCTTGCGCTCGTCGCGATGGTGCCGATCACCCAGCTGCGACGCCGTCGGGTCGCCATCGCGGCGCTCGCCTCGGCGCTGCAGCTCGTTCCCGTTGCCCTCGCCTGGGCCGTGTTCCCCGAGTCGAATTGGTACGCGTTCGCTGTGGGATCCCTGGCGTGCAGCGCCGCCGCCGCCTTCCTGCTCTTCCTCAACCGCTACGCGTGGGGCCTCTATCTCGAGATCGACTCTGCCCGGCGGCTGGCCGCCGACCTGGCTGTGGTGCAGGAGCGCTACCGGTTCGCGACCGATCTGCACGACATCCAGGGCCACACCCTGCATGTCCTCAAGCTCAAGACCCAGCTCGCCGCGCGTCTCATCGACAGCGACCCCGCCGCCGCGAAGACGCACCTCGCCGAGGCCGATGCGCTCATCGCCGAGACCCTCGCGAACACGCGCAGCCTCGCCTTCGGCGACCGCACCATCACCCTCGCGGGCGAGCTGGCCAACGCCAGCCACCTGTTCGAGGCCGCAGGCATCTCGTTCGAGGTCACCGGCACGCCCACCGCGGGCCCCCACGAAGAGCTGTTCGGCCTCGTGCTGCGCGAGGCGACCACGAACATCCTGCGCCACGCCCAGTCGAAGGCCGTGACGGTCGACCTCGAGCCCCGCCGCATCATCGTGCGCAACGACGGCAGCCCCGAGACGAGCCGCGCCCAGAGCGGGCTCGCGCGCCTCGCCGAGCGCTTCGCCGCCATCGGCGGCTCCCTGCGCACGAGCACCGTCGACGGCGTGTTCTCCACCGAGGCGGCTACCGCGTGATCCGCATCCTGATCGCCGACGACGAGAACCTGCTGCGCGTGGCACTGAGCTCGCTGCTCGAACTCGAGGACGGCATCACCGTCGTCGCGCAGGCGGACAACGGCGCGGATGCCGTGGCGCTCGCGCGCGAGCTCTCGCCCGACGTCGTGCTCCTCGACCTCGAGATGCCGGGGCTCGACGGCATCGAGACGGCGAGCGCGATCCTCGAGCATCGCCCCGGCCAGCCCATCATCCTGCTCACCCGCCACGCTCGGCCAGGAGTGCTCAAGCGGGCCCTTGCCGCGGGCATCCGGGGGTTCCTGGGCAAGACCGTCGACCCGTCGAGACTCGCGCTCATCATCGCCGACGTGCATGCGGGCCAGCGCTACATCGACTCGGAGATCTCGATGGCCGCGATGATGGACGACTGCCCGCTCACCGAGCGCGAGCTCGACGTGCTGCGCCTCACTGCGGAAGGGCTCTCGGTGCGTGAGATGAGTGCGACCCTGCATCTCGCGTCGGGAACCGTGCGTAACTACCTCTCGTCCGCGCTGCAGAAAACCGGGACGTCGTCGCGACACGAGGCCGCGCGCCGCGCCCGCGAGCGCAACTGGCTCTAGGCCGTCACGATCCAGATGGATGCCCGCGCCTCGGCGCCGAGCATCGCCCGCTGCTCGGCACTCACCACGGAGTCGACGACGATCCCCTCCGCCTCCAAGTGCTGCAACAGGAGCGGGTCGCGGTCGGAGATGCGTGCCACGACCCCGCCGGCGTCCACGTCGGCGAGCAAGGCCGCCGCCGGGCGGTGGAGAGTGCCGTCGGCAGACGGGATCGGGTCGCCGTGGGGATCCCGCACCGGATGCCCGAGCTGGGCGTCGATCGCCGCGAGCAGCCTGTCGCTCATGGCGTGCTCGAGGATTTCCGCCTCGTCGTGCACCTCATCCCACGAGTAGCCGATGTGCTCAACGAGCCAGGTCTCGATGAGACGGTGGCGGCGCAGCATCCGCAGGGCCAGGGCCGAGCCATCCGGCGTCAGTTCGATCGCACCGTAGGGCTCGTGCACGACGAGGCCCTGGGCGATGAGCTTCTTGACCATCTCGGTGACGGACGAGGCCGCAAGCCCGAGCCGCGCCGCGAGCACCCCGGTGGTGATGGGGTCGGGCTGCCACTCGGTGTGTGCGTAGATGACCTTGAGGTAGTCCTCGACAACGGAGTTCACGAGTCGCCGCCCACCACGAGCACGATGAGCAGGATGTTGAGCACGGTGATGAGCACGGCCGACGTCCAGCCCGCCACGCGCAGCCACGGGGCGTTCACGAACCTGCCCATGACCTGCGTCGAACTTGCGAGGAACACGAGCGGGATGAGGGCGAACGGGATGCCGAAGCTCAGCACCACCTGGCTGAGCACGAGGGCGCGCGTGGGGTCGAAGCCGATGCCGAGCACGACGAGCGCGGGGATGAGCGTGATGACGCGGCGGGCGAGCAGGGGTACGCGTACCTTGAGCAGGCCGCCCATGATTGCCGAGCCCGCGTAGGTGCCGACGCTCGTCGAGGCGAGGCCAGAGGCGAGAAGGCCTATCGCGAAGATGACCCCGACCGCCGGGCCGAGGGTTGCGACGACTGCCGTGTGCGCACCCTCGATGGAGTCGGTGCCGTCGATGCCGCGCAGGGCCGACGCCGCGAGCAGGAGCATCGAGATGTTGACGGCGCCCGCCACGAACAGCGCGCCGCCCACGTCCCAGCGCGTCGCGCGCAGGAGCTTCTCGATGCGACCGGGCTCGTGCGAGGCTCCGTGCCGGTCACGGGCGAGCGCCGAGTGCAGGTAGATGGCGTGCGGCATGACGGTGGCGCCGAGCATGCTCGTGGCGAGCAGCACCGAGTCGGTGCCCTGGAAGCGCGGCACGACTCCCGCGAGGGCCTCCCCCGCATCGACGCCCGTGAACAGCAGCCCCGTGACGAACCCGACGACGATCACGGCGAGCAGCACGATGATCACCAGTTCGAACGACCGCTGTCCGCGCCGCGTCTGGATGCTCAGCAGCACCATCGACGCGATGCCCACGATAACGCCGCCGGCGAGCAGTGGAATGCCGAACAGCAGGTTCAGTGCGATCGCACCGCCCAGCACCTCGGCGATATCCGTAGCCGCGGCCACGAGCTCGGCCTGCACCCAGTACGCACGCCGCGGTCCGTCCTTGAGCCGCTCCCCCAGGAGTTCCGGCAGGCTGCGGCCCGTGACGATGCCGACCTTCGCCGACTGGTACTGCACGAGCACGGCGATCGCGTTGGCGACGATGAGCACCCACAGCAGGAGGTAGCCGTAGCGCGCACCCGCCGTGAGGTTGGCGGCGACGTTGCCGGGGTCGACGTAGGCGATTGCCGCGACGAACGCAGGGCCGAGCGCGAGCAGCGTAGCGCGGGCGCGGCGCGGGCGCTCCGTCACAGTTTTCGGCATACCGAAACTTTAGCGCCGGGCGAACCCGTGCTACCCCGGCAGCACATCCGTGTACCAAATGCAGGTATCGATGAACCTGCACTCGCGAAAAACCGGGCTACTCCCCGAGCAGCTCCCGACGCACCACGGGCATGATCGCCGCGAACGCGAGCGCGCGGTGCGACACCGCGTTCTTCTCGTCCGGACGCAGTTCAGCCGAGCTGACCGAGAGACCTGCGGGCTTGAAGATCGGGTCGTAGCCGAATCCGTTCGGGCCCGCGGGCTCGTCGAGGATCGACCCGTGCCAGATCCCCAGTTCGACGAATTCGCCCGAGGGTTCGGCGGGGGCATCCGGCCCCACAGAGCCGACGGGCGGCGGCACGACGAGCGCCGCCGCGCACGTGAAGTGCGCAGCCCGGTTGGTCTCGTCGCCGAGGTTCTTGAGGAGCAGCTCGAGGTTGTCGGAGTCACTTCGGGTGCCGGCATACCGCGCCGAGTGGATGCCCGGAGCCCCGTCGAGCGCATCGACCGAGATACCCGAGTCATCGGCGATCGACGGCAACCCCGTGAAGGCCGCGGCAGCCCGCGCCTTGATGAGGGCGTTGGCCTCGAACGTGTCGCCGTCTTCGACGGGCTCGGGCCCGTCGTACCCGATGAGCTCGATGCCGTCGAGGGCATCCCCGAGGATCTTGCGCAGCTCCTCGACCTTGTGGGCGTTGTGGGTGGCGAGCACGAGCTGGATCATCGCGCGAGCGCCTCCACCTGGAGCTTCGTGAGGTCGACCGCGCCGCCCAGCGCGAGATCGAGCAGCGAGTCCAGCTCGCGGCGGTCGAAGGGTGCGCCCTCGGCAGTGCCCTGCACCTCCACGAACAGGCCGCGGCCCGTGACCACCACGTTCATGTCGGTCTCGGCGCGCACATCTTCCACGTAGGCGAGGTCGAGCATCGGCTCGCCGTCGATGATGCCCACGCTCACGGCCGCGACGCTATCGTGCAGCGCCTTCGCGTTCTTGCCGATGAAGCCCTTCGCGCGGCCCCACTCGATGGCGTCGGCGAGCGCCACGTAAGCGCCCGTGATGGCTGCCGTGCGGGTTCCGCCGTCGGCCTGCAGCACATCGCAGTCGATGACGATGGTGTTCTCACCGAGCGCCTTGGTGTCGATGACAGCGCGCAGCGAGCGCCCGATGAGGCGCGAGATCTCGTGCGTGCGGCCGCCGATCTTGCCCTTGACCGACTCGCGGTCCATGCGGTCGTTGGTGCTGCGCGGCAGCATCGCGTACTCCGCGGTGACCCAACCCTTGCCTTTGCCGGTGAGCCAGCGCGGAACGCCGTTCGTGAACGAGGCCGTGCACAGCACCTTGGTGCGTCCGAAGGAGATGAGTGCGCTGCCCTCCGCCTGGTCGCTCCATCCGCGCTCGATGGTCACTTCGCGCAGCTGGTTCGCCTCACGGCCGTCATGCCTGGTCATCGTTCTTCTCTCTGTTGAATCGGGATGGTGCCGGTCTCGAACGTCTCGACGCGCAGCACCTCGGGGATGAATCGCGCAGCGAGCCTCTTGAACGCCTCGGTGTCGGCAGTCGCCTCGAAGGTGTGGGTGGCCGGGGTGGTCTCGTGCCGCTCGAGGTCGTGCGCCACGAGCGTGCGGTACAGGTCGTACGCGGTCTCCTCCGCACTCGACACCAGGGCCACCGAATCGCCCATGACGTACTGGATGGCCGCCGACATGAGCGGGTAGTGCGTGCACCCGAGCACGAGGGTGTCGATCTCCGCGGCCTTGAGAGGGGCGAGGTACTCCTCCGCGACGGCGAAGAGCTCCGGTCCGCTCGTGATGCCGGCCTCGACGAACTCGACGAACCGGGGGCAGGCCCGCGTGAACAGGTCGAGTCCGGATGCCGCGGCGAAAGCATCCTCGTACGCCTTCGACTTGATCGTGCCGACGGTACCGATGACCCCCACCCGCCCGTTGCGAGTCTGGCGCACCGCGGCTCTCACCGCGGGCTGGATCACCTCCACCACGGGAATGCCGTAGCCATCGGTGAAGCGCTCGCGGGCGTCCCGGAGCATTGCCGCACTCGCCGTGTTGCACGCGATGACGAGGGCTTTGACGCCCTGGGCGACGAGGTCGTCCATGACGGCGAGCGCATACCGGCGCACCTCGGCGATCGGCTTGGGGCCGTAGGGGGTGTGCGCGGTGTCGCCCACATAGACGATCGACTCGCGCGGCAGCTGGTCGATGATCGCGCGCGCCACGGTGAGCCCGCCCACCCCGCTGTCGAAGACTCCGATGGGGGCGCTGTTCACCTGATCGAGGTTACTAGTCTCTAAGGATGAGCACAGCGCTGTTGACCGACCGCTACGAACTCACCATGCTCGACGCCGCGATAGGCAGCGGCACGCACGACCGTGAGTGCGTGTTCGAGGTGTTCGCGAGGCGCCTGCCCGGCACGCGCCGCTACGGCGTGGTCGCCGGCACCGGTCGCCTGCTGTCGCTCATCGAGGACTTCCGGTTCGGGGATGCCGAACTCGAGTGGCTGCGCGCCTCGAACGTCGTGCGCCCCGACACCCTCGACTGGCTCGCCGACTACCGCTTCCGCGGGACCATCACCGGGTATCAGGAAGGCGACCTGTACTTCCCCGGCTCCCCCATCCTCGTCGTCGACGGCACGTTCGCCGAGGCCGTGCTGCTCGAGACCCTCACCCTGAGCGTGCTCAACTACGACTCCGCGGTGGCGTCAGCCGCGGCACGCATGGTGTCCGCAGCGTCGGGCCGGCCGCTGGCCGAGATGGGATCCCGCCGCGTGGGCGAACGGTCGGCGGTCGCGGCGGCGAGGGCTGCTTTCATCGCGGGATTCGGCGCCACCTCCAATCTCGAAGCCGGACGCGCGTGGGGCATCCCGACCATGGGAACCGCCGCACACTCGTTCACGCTTCTGCACGACAGCGAGGAGGACGCGTTCCAGGCGCAGGTCGACGCGCTGGGACCCGGCACGACCCTCCTCGTCGACACGTACGACATTCCGGCCGCCGTTTCCCTTGCGGTCAAGGTCGCCGGCACGGGGCTCGGCGCCGTGCGCATCGACTCGGGCGACCTCCCCGCGCAGGTCGCCGCGGTGCGCGCGCAGCTCGATTCGCTCGGGGCCACCGACACGAAGATCACCGTCACCAACGACCTCGACGAGTACACGATCGCCGCCCTGCGCGCCGCCCCCGTCGACTCCTTCGGCGTGGGCACCTCCGTCGTCACCGGATCCGGTGAGCCCGCGTCGGGCATGGTCTACAAGCTGGTCGCCCACACGAACTCGGCGGGCGAGTGGGTGAGTGTGGCGAAGAAGTCCGCGGCGAAGGCGACGGTCGGCGGGCGGAAGTTCCCCGTGCGGTCGCTGCGCAGCTCGGGCATCGCCTCGGCGGAGACCATCTACGTCGACGAGCCCTCGCGTGCGGCATCCGGCGAGCGAAGCCTGCTCGTGCCGCTGCTGACCGACGGCACGGTGGATGCGCGCTACACGGGCCCCGACGGCACGCGCCTGGCGCGCGAGCACCACGAGCGCGCCACAGCCGAGCTGCCGGATGACGCGTTCCGCCTCAGCCGCGGGGAACCCGCGCTGCCCACCGTCTACGCCTAGGCCCGGTGCGTGCCTGCCCGCCCGCGCGGCTCTCACCTGCCCGCTACCCGCCACCCGTCCCGCTCTCACCTGCCCGCCACCCGTCCCGCGTGCCGAGTTGCGCCATATGGGGCAGATCAGCGCCGGATCTGCCCGACTTGACGCAACTCGCGGCTGCTTCGAGTCCAGCCGCGCCCACCTAGTCGCCGAAGCGCCCGTTCGGCGGTCTCATCCGGGCGATCGAAGAGGTCGTCGGCACTGACCTTCATCACGCTCCAACCCGCGTCCACCAGTCGTTCGATTCGACGAATGTCCCTCCGGAACTGCCCCTTCTCACGGTGATGATCGCCCTCGTACTCGATCGCGAAGGAGAACTGCGGCCAGGCGAGATCGGGCATGGCGATGAACGACCCGCGAGCGTCGAGAATCGAGGGATTCATCTGCGGGAGCGGCGCCCCGGCCCGAACCAGCACACACCTCAGAACAGACTCTGGTCGGGAGAGCGGCCCTTCCTGAACCATCGGCAGCGCGAGGACTCGGATTCGTCGCCCTCTAGCGGATCCGCGGGCGAGCTGCACGCCCTCGAGCTCCTCGAGGGTCGCGAGGGGCAGCACGTTGTTGAACGGATTTCCGGTGATGACGAAGTCCGCAACCGCGACCACGTCGTACAGCTCGAGAGACTCGGACAGCTGCGCCCAGGTCGCCGCGGGCGAGGTGACCCGAACACCCGCGAGTTCCCGGATGTCGCCGGTCCCCAACGTGACGCTGTGGCCCGTGATCGTCTTCCCCGAAGGAGCGCGCGCAGGTGCCGTCGCTGAGACGTGGACTGACCGTGTGTCGAGGTACTGCGGCAGGGGCATCCCCCACAGGGACGCCGCCGTCGTGTGACTGAAGACGTGGTCGGTCCGCATCCGACTCGCATAGGCGCGGCACAGATCGAGTAGTGATGTCGGCGCGGCCGTCGTGCGCACGCCATGGAAGGGCTGCGTCAGGTCACGTGACCTCAATCGGTCGGGCGTCACCCCCAGACGATGAGCCGTGGCAACCGAGAAAGGCACCGAGCGCAGTTCGGGCGGAAGAGGATCGCGGCGGGGCATCCGGCCAGCCTGCCGCTCCGGCCCGGTTCCAGCGTGGACGATCCACAGCACCTCGGTCGTCGAGTTGCGTCAACTCGGGCAGCCAGATCGGCATTCTGCCCGAATTGGCGCAACTGGAGGCCGGAAAAGCCGAGGCCCTACTTCAGCTTCTCGTAGATCTCTTTGCACTCGGGGCAGACCGGAAACTTCTGCGGATCGCGGCCGGGCACCCAGAGCTTGCCGCACAGGGCGAGCACGGGATTGCCGGTGAGGGCCGACTCCATGATCTTGTTCTTCGGGGCGTAGTGCGAGAAGCGCTCGTGGTCGCCGTCCTCCACGAGCTCCTTCGACAGGAGCTCTTCGAGTTCGCGGTCGAGGGTGTCGGTTCCGCCGCCGGTCTGGTCGAGGTCAGCCATGGCGTAATTCTACGACGCGGCCCTTAGTTCTGCAGGGTGAAGGCCAGCAGCTCGGGCGCCCGGCGGTCGACGAGCCGGCCACCGAGTACGACACCGCCCACGAGCGCTCCGATTCCGATGACGGCGCCGAGTGCGAGACCTAGGTACTGCACGTTGACGAGAGTGGGGTTCAGGAACACGAGGATCACGACGGGCGACGCGAGAATCAGCGTCAGGAAGAACGAGAGCGACTGGATGACCGAGCCCGCGGTGCCCGCGGCCTGCGGCTGCGCGAACGGGCTGTCACCCGGATGCACCGCCGGATACGGGAAGCCCGCCGAGATCACGCTCGAGACACCGAGTGCCACAAGAAGGACGCACAGGCTCAGCCCCACGAGGCCGGGGAATATGGAGTACTGGCCCACCACGACGACACTCACGAGGCTGCCGATGAGCACGAGCGGAATGCCGATCATGAGCGCGGGCACGATGCGGCCCCAGCGGTCGTCGGTGCCCTTGGTGTCTGCCGAGACGTGCGCCCAGAACGCGGTGCTGTCGTAGGCGATGTCGTTGTGGACGGTCCAGCCGAGGAAGAGGCACATGATGGGGACGGGGATCCACACGATGATTCCCGCGGGCACGCCGCCGATGACGAGGGCGGCGACCATCACGATCGGCACGACGGGGATGACGGCGAGGGAGACGCGGTAGCGGGCATCCCTTCCCCAGTAGCTGAGGCTGCGCGCCGCAATGGCGCCCAGCGGGGTCGCGGGGAGGCGCTCGAACCAGCCGAGGCCCGAGTAGTGGCGCGCGGCGGCCTCCCGCTGCGGGCGCACGAGCATCATGCCGACGAGGGCGCGCCAGACCAGCCAGAGCACGGCGAGGAACACGACAGCGATGAGAATCTTGAGCCACGCGAGGTCGGCGCGGCCCAGCGCCGCATCACCGGGCGCGCTCCATGCCGCTCCGAAGGGTGTCCACGAGACGACGGCCACGATGCGGCGCATGATCGGCAGCCCCTGCGCCTGCCAGTCGACGGTTGCCGCGAGGGCGACCAAGGGTGCCGCGATCGCCAGGACGAGAACCAGCACGACGCCCGAGGCGTCACGCGAACGGCGCGAGGCGAGGAACGACGCCGCGATCGCCGTGGAAACGCGTGAGGCGAGAACGCACGTGGGCACGATGAGCACGGCGGCGAGGATCGCGAAGAGGACGGGCACTGCGCCGCGCGACCACGTGACGATCTGCGCGACCGACAACACTGCGACGACAAGAGTGGGCACGCTCACGGCCGCGGCGACGGCGAGCGCGAGCGCCAGTCGCCCGGTCTTGATACCGAACAGGCCGAACTTGCGCGGGTCGATGGTGTCATCCACGCCGAACGCGAGCGGGAGCAACAAGAAACCGAGCACGATGATCGACCCGAACAGGATGACGACGACCCGCGCGATGTCGGGCGTGGTGAGGCGCAGCGCCCCGAACACCGCGGTGAGGATGCCCGCGATGCCGAGCCCATAGACGAGGGCGAGGATCATGCCGACGAGCTGGAACGTGCTGCGACGGAAATTGTTGCCGAGGAGCGTGAGCTTCAGTCGGAGAAAGTGTGCAACCACTCGAGGCCCTCCACGGTGGTGCGTCCGCCCGCGAGATCCACGAAGCGCTCCTCGAGCGTCTGCCCGTTGCGTACCTCGGCCATCGTGCCGTTCGCCAAGATCTCGCCGCGCACGACGACCGCTACGTGATCGCAGATGCGCTGCACGAGGTCCATGCTGTGGCTCGAGAGCACGACGGTGCCGCCCGCGGCGACGTACTTCTTGAGGATCTCGGTGACGGTCGCGGCCGACACCGGGTCTACCGACTCGAACGGCTCGTCGAGTACGAGCAGGCGCGGCGAGTGGATCATGGCCGCGGCGAGCGCGATCTTCTTCGTCATTCCGGCCGAGTAGTCGCTCACGAGCCGACCGAGGGATTCTTCGAGGCCGAAGGCATGGGCGAGGTCGGCGGTGCGCTCACGGACGACGGCGCCGTCGAGGCCGCGCAGAACGCCCGCGTAGTAGAGCAGCTGGCCGCCGGTCAGGCGGTCGAAGAGGCGCAGCCGGTCGGGCAGTACGCCCATCATGCGCTTGGCCTGCACGGTGTCGGTCCAGACGTCTGAGCCGTTCACGACCACGGTGCCGGCATCCGGGCGCAGCAGGCCCGTGATCATCGAGAGCGTGGTGGTCTTGCCAGCTCCGTTGGGGCCGACGATGCCGTAGAACGCGCCGACCTTCACCTCGAGGTCGATGCCGTCGACGGCGATCTTGTCGTCGAAGCGCTTGGTGAGCCCGCTGACCGCGAGCACAGTCGACGACCCCTTGGCAGCGGGCTTCGTCGGCTCCGTCACCACCACTGCAGTCGAGCGTGCCTCCGCCTGCGCGGCGCGCTTCTGCCTGAGCGCGGCAACCCGTGCGGCGGATGCCGCGGCAACACCCTTGGCCCAGGCCCCCATCCCTGCGGCAGCACCAGACGGGTTCGCGTTCGGCGTCGCCACCTCCTCCACCGCGGGCTCGACAGCGGGAGCGGAGTCCCCGACGGGCTCGGGCTCAACGACGGCCTCGGGCTCGGGTTCCGCAACCACGATGGGCTCGGCGAGCTCCGCGTCGCGCGGTGCGAGCACCGTCGCGTCGTCGAACTCGAGCTCCTCGACCTTCGGCTTCGCCTTCTCGACGGGCGGCTCGACTGCCTCCACCGGGGGCTTGGGAGCGGCGGGCTTGCGCACCGCGGGCTTACGCACGGGCGGCGGCTTGCGGGTGCCGCTGGGACGGGAATTGGTCCGAGGCGTCGGCTTTTTGGCTGGGCCGGAGTCTGGGGCGTTATCCACCGGACAAACCTACCAATGCTTCGAACCCGCGTGAGCTTGCATCACAAATACACAACAACCGCGCAGTTCCCGTGTCGCGCTCAGGGTCGGTAGGTACTGTGGAAACAGCACAACGGTGTGTCTTCATAGCAACCCCCCGGTTAACAGCTGGCAAACGGCGTACTTTTTTTCCAGGGGCTGACACACAACAAGGAGGTCCACTGTGACCACGCAGATCGTTATCCTCGCCGCCGGAATGGGCAGCCGCCTCGGTCGTTCGCTTCCGAAGCCCCTCACCGAGCTGGCCGATGGTCGCACCATCATGAAGCAGCAGTTCGACAACATCCGTCACGCCTTCGGCAACGCTGCCCAGATTACCGTCGTCGTCGGATACAAGCTCGAGCACATCATCGAGGCGTTCCCCGAGGCGTCGTTCGTCTACAACGAGCAGTACGACCAGACCAACACGTCGAAGAGCCTCATGCGCGCCCTGCAGGCGTCAGCTCCCGGTGGCGTGCTGTGGATGAACGGCGACGTCGTCTTCGACCCCACCGCCCTTGAGCGCGCTGCCAAGATGGTCGCCCGCGACCAGTCGTTCGTCTCCGTCAACACCGCGAAGGTGTCCGACGAGGAGGTCAAGTACACCACGGACGCCGAGGGCTACATCAAGGAGCTCTCCAAGACCGTCGTCGGCGGTCTCGGCGAGGCCGTGGGCATCAACTACATCTCGCGCGACGACAAGGCCGTGCTGCTGCGCCAGCTCAAGCGCGTCGGCGACCAGGACTACTTCGAGCGCGGCATCGAGCTCGCCATCGAGCAGGACAAGATCCGCATCGAGCCGATCGACATCTCCGACCTGTACGCGGTCGAGATCGACTTCGCCGAAGACCTGGAGCGCGCGAACCTCTTCGTGTGATCGGAGTCCGTCGAGGGCTCGATCCCGACGACGCGATCTGCGTTCGCCACCGCGTCGATCAACTACTCAGCGGAACCCGCATACTATGGAGCGCGTGTCCGCGATAGATGTAGTGCGCCCCCAGCGCTCCTTCTTCGCGAGGTATCGCCGCGCGCTGTGGCTGCTCACGGTGCGCGACCTCCGGGTGCGGTACTCGACATCGGCCCTCGGATACTTCTGGTCGATCCTGGATCCGCTGGTCATGGCCGGGATCTACTGGTTCGTCTTCACCCAGGTGTTCCACCGCACGGTCGGCAATGAGCCCTACATCGTGTTCCTGCTCTCGGCCCTCCTGCCGTGGATGTGGTTCAACGGGGCAGTGTCGGATTCGACGCGCGCCTACATCCGCGAGTCCAAGCTCATCCGCTCGACGAAGATCCCCCGCACCATCTGGGTGGCGCGGCTCGTGCTCTCGAAGGGGATCGAGTTCCTTGCGAGCATCCCCGTCCTCGCCTTCTTCGCGATAGTCGCCGGGGCCGCCCTGAACTGGGAGGCTGTCTACTTCCTGCTGGCGGTGGTGATGCAGGCCCTCCTCACCCTCGGCGTCGGGCTGATCGTGGCACCGCTCGTCGTCTTCTTCCGCGACCTCGAGCGCGCGACCAAGCTCGCGCTGCGCTTCCTGTTCTACGCGAGCCCGATCATCTACGGTGTCACCGATCTGCCCAAGAGCCTGCACCTGCTCGCGAGCTTCAACCCGCTCGTTGGGATCCTCTCCATGTACAGGGCGGCCTTCTTCCCCAACCAGCTCGATCTCATGACGATCGGGATCGGCGCGGGAGTCACCCTGGTGATTCTCGCCGTCGGCATCCTCGTCTTCGCGCGCACCGAGCGTGCTGTCCTGAAGGAGATTTGATGGCCCCGGTCATCACCGTGCACGGGGCGGGCATCCGGTTCCGGCGCAACCGCCGAGCGCGCCGCAACTTCAAAGACCTGTTCGCCGGGCGTGAGCGCCGCGCCCGTGCCAACGAATTCTGGGCGCTCCGCGAGGTCAGCTTCGACGTGGAGCAGGGCGAGGCCATCGGCGTGGTCGGCCGCAACGGCCAGGGGAAGTCGACGCTGCTCAAGCTCGTTGCCGAGGTCATCCTGCCGGATGAGGGCGCCGTCGCCGTGCGCGGGGGCGTCGCTCCTCTTATCGAGATCACGGGCGGCTTCGTGGATGACCTCAGTGTGCGCGACAACGTGTTCCTCACTGCGGGACTGCACGGAATGTCCAAGGCCGAGATCACGGCGCGCTTCGACGAGATCATCGAGTTCGCGGAGATCGGGGACTTCATCGACACCCCGTACAAGCACCTGTCGAGCGGCATGAGGGTGCGTATCGCGTTCGCCGTGATCTCGCGCCTCGAGGAGCCGATCATCCTCGTCGATGAGGTGCTCGCCGTGGGCGACAAGGCTTTCCGCGAGAAGTGCTACGGGCGGATCGAGGAGCTCCTGGCCGGCGGTCGCACCCTGTTCTTCGTCTCCCACAACGAGAAGGATCTGCGCCGCTTCTGCACGCGCGGCCTCTACCTCGACAAGGGAGCGCTCGTTCTCGACGGCCCCATCGACGACGTTCTCGAGCGCTACAACACCGACTACGGATTCTGAACCCCCAGCCCGATATCGGGCGCGTCGGCTACGGTGGCATCATGGCCAAATCCCGCGAGATAGAGGTCTCGAACCCGATGGTCGTCCGCGGCATCGACCGCGTCCTGACCGTGCAGCGACCCGTTGTGCTCGCCCACATCCGCAGCATCCGGCGGGGTCGGCCGAACGCCACTCCCGAGGAGCTCATCCGCACGCTCGAGCGCCGCTACCTCGCCGCGGTCACGACGGGCGGCGCCCTCGTCGGTGCCAGCGCGGCAGTACCCGCCATCGGTACCGGCGCCTCGCTCGCGCTCTCCGGTGTCGAGACCGCGGGGTTCCTGGAGGCGAGCGCGCTGTTCGCCCAATCGGTTACCGAGGTCCACGGCATCGTGGTCGACGATCCCGACCGCGCTCGCGCCCTCGTCATGGCCATGGTCCTCGGCACCGCGGGCAGTGACCTCGTCAAGCAGTTTGCGGGCCAGGCGGCCGGGCGCGGGGGCGCAAAGAACGCGTTCTGGGGCGAGATGCTGACCAAGAGCATGCCGCGAACGATCATCGGGCCGATCGCCGACCGACTCAAGAAGACGTTCCTCAAGAAGTTCGCCGTGGCGCAAGGCACGAACGTGGTGGGCAGGCTCATCCCGTTCGGCATCGGCGCCGTGGTGGGAGGCGGTGGCAACCATCTCCTCGGTCGGCAGATCGTGCGCAGTTCGCGCGAGGCATTCGGTACTGCACCCGAGACCTTTCCCGAGTGGCTGGCCATCGTGGCCAAGGCGCCGAAAGCCCCGCGGGTCCGGCGGGAGCGAAAGTGGATCGAGCCGCCGGTCGAATGACGTGTCGTGGGGTCGTTCTAGAATTCACACATGTATGAGGATGCCTACCGAGTTCCGTTCCGCTTCGACGCCACCCCGCCCCTCTACCGCCTCCGCAACGAGAGCTCGGAACCTGTGATCGGGGTATCCGTGGTCGTGCACGGGTCCCAGGGTCTCGCGGCGAATGCGCCGGCCCGGCTGCAGCCGGGCGAAGAGCTGGAGGTCACGATCGACGAGCGGCACCGCGCATCCGGCTCCCTACTCGTGGTGCGGTGGTTCCGGCCCAACGGTGTCGAATACCTGTGGCGGGCGCCGCTCTAGCTGGCGCTCTCAACGTTCGCCAGGGGCAGAGTCCTCGTCCTCGTCATCGAACGGATCACCCTCGCTCCCGCGAGCGTCGCCCGCGTGGATGAGCGAGTGCCTCTCCCATTCCTTCATGAGCTTGGCGACCGCGGCGCGGAAGCGCTTCGTCGCGCGGCCTGGCGTCGTGTCGCCGAAGTGACGCTCCACCCAGAAGCGGAGGCGCTCGCGGGCTTCCTCATCCACCATCACGCGTTCGACCTGGGTGATGATGTGCGAGGCGTCGGAGGCGTCGAGCCACTCGCAGGCACCGAGGTATCCGGCGTCGTCGATCTCGGCGTCGGGCGACACCGGGCGCGTGATGAGGAGGGGCTTGCCGGTGGCGAGTCGGTCGTAGACCATCGCCGAGATGTCGGAGATCGCGACATCCGGCGCTGAGAGCTGCCAACCCAGGGTGCTGCTCGTGTCGAAGATGTGCTGAGCGCTCGAGTCGGCGGCGTTGGCCTTCGCGATGGCCGCGATGATGGTCTCGTTGGCTGCCTTGTACGCCGGGTCCGCGACGCCGCTGCGCGGGTGCGGGCGATAGACGAGGCGGTGCTTCGGCGACGCGAGCAGCGCGGTCGCGAGGGAAACGCCGTGCGAGGCGATGGAGCCGTAGGCGGCGGCAGCGCGGTCACCCTCCCACGTCGGCGCGTAGAGCACGACAGTGCGCTCGTCGGGCGTGTAGGGCAGGTCGCCCTCGAGGTGGTCGGCCTGCGGGCGTCCGATCGGGATGGCACGGCGCTTGAGGTCGAAGTCCCACAGCTTGTGGCTCAGGCGCTCGATGGCCGCGTCCCCCGCGACGAGACTGAAGTCGTAGGCCTTGAACTGGTTGGTCGTCATGTACATCTTGTCGCTCTCACCGTGGTTGATGAAAACGTGCCACATACGGCCGTACCGGAACATCTGGAAGTTCCGGGCATTCTGGTTGACGTAAAAGACGATGCGGATGTCTTGTTCATGCACGAAGTGCTCGAGGTCGGCGACGCTGCGCAGGTACAGGGCGGGCACCGGCGCCTCATCCCACAGCGCGAGTACGGTGCTGGGCGAGCGTGCGATGATCGCCACGGGCCACGTCGTCGCGAGCTCGGCGAGGGGCGCGTACCACTGGCGCACCTGGTAGAGATTGACCTTGGTGTCGGCGAAGTAGACGGCGATCTGGATGCTGCCCGGTGCCGGCTGAGGATGATTATCCGCCCGCCGCGCGACAGCCCGCCTATTGCGTCGCGAGATAAGGATGTTACGGACCACTCGCTGCGCGGTCCCGATGTCTTTCAGCAGAGGCACAAGACCATCAAACCAGCGGCGGGCGACCCGCGCGGGTCATGCGCCACACCGTTACCCACTTGATGCCGCGACGCCCGCCCGGCTTCTCGCGCCAGCCTGCGGCCCAGCCGCCGAGCCACGCGCGCAGGCCCGCAGGTCGCCTGACCGAACGCAGCAACTGGATGCCCGTCCAACTGCCCACATAGAACGGCACCAGCACCCACGGCAGGTTGCGCTTCGCGAGCCACACGCGGTTGCGGGCGTTCAGCCGGTAGTAATACGAGTGCCGCGCCGGATCGATCGCCGGATGGTTCGCCACGAGATCCCCCGCGTAGAACGCGCGGTGCCCGGTGTCCCACACACGCCACGCGAGTTCGATGCCCTCGTGCGCGTAGAAGTAGGGCCCGCCCCATCCGCCCGCCGCGTCGTACACGGTTCGGGGCAGCAGGGTCGCGCCCTCCCACACCGAGAACACACTGCTCGAGTGCTGAGGGTCGCCCTTGCGGATACGCGGAATCCACCGTCGCGGATTCATCACGCCGCTCGGGTCGACGACGCGCGGCTGCAGCAGCCCGATGGTCGGGTCGGCCTCGATCTTCGCGATCGCGTCGGCAAGGAACGTCGGCGACGGGATGCTCGCATCGTCGTCGAGGAAGAAGATGTAGTCCCCGCCCACGACGGCGGCGCCCGCGTTGCGGCCCGCCGGGATCCCGACGTTCTCGGGCAGGTGCACCGACCTCACTCCGGCGGGCAGCCCGGTGGGCGCCCAAGCGTTGCCGACCACGACGATGTCGAGCTCGACCCCGGTCTGGGCGCTGAGGCTCGCGAGGCCGCGGGCGAGGTCATCCGGCCGCGTTCCCTGGCTGAGGGAGACGACGCCGACTGTGGGGGTCAGGCGCGCACTCGCTTCGAGGCCATGATCGCGACGAAGTGCCCGACCAGTGCGAGTGCGGCGAGGGGCAGCAGGGCGAGCACGAGGATGCGCTCGGCGAGCAGCGGCGGCAGGAACAGGCCTACGACCGCGGCGACGAACGCCAGCATGGTGAGCTCCACCGAGTGGTAGAGACGGTGGAACGGCACGAACTTCGCCGCCCGTCGCAGCCGCGCGACGAGCGCCTGGCTCGGCTCGGCCTCGCCCTTGCGGTCGCTGAGTTTGACGAGACCAGCGTTGGCCCTGGCGACGTGAACCATGTCGTTGAGCGCCTTGTTGAGCACGATCAGGAGGGCGAGGGCGAAGCCGGCGGTGGTCCACGCGAAGTCGCCGGGGAACTCGAGCGGCCACCCTGCCGCCCGGATGCCGAGCACGATGGGGATGAGCGCCTCAGTCGTGTAGTGGCCGACCTTGTCGAGGAAAACGCCCGCGGGCGAGCTCGTTCCGCGCCAGCGGGCCACCTCGCCGTCGGAGCAGTCGACGAGCATCTGCAGCTGGCCCATGACGAGCGCCAAAGCCGCTCCCCCGATACCGGGGATGAGCAGGGATGCCGCGGTCGCCCACCCGACGAGGATCATGAGGCCCGTCACACGGTTGGCGCTGATACTCGTTTTGAGCAGCGCCCAGGTGAGGTACGGCGAGAGGTCGCGCAGGTAGAGCGAGGCAGTCCAGTGCTCGGCGTTGGCCCGCTGCCGCACCTCGGGAGGTTGACTGACCGCACGCAGCTCGGCGATGCTCGTGGGTCGCGTCACTGCCCTACCTTCCCGTCTGCGCGGTGATGTTGCGAGTCAGCTTGAAGAACCCCAGAACGAATCCGATGCCCCAGCCGAAGTGGATGCACGGCAACACTACGAGATACCAGAGACCCGTGCGCAGTCCCTGGCGTGCGGCATTCGCCGACGCCACGATGACCAGGAGCGCGTACACGGCGGGCACCGCGAAGGCGAAGGTAAGCCACGTCACGTCCGTGGCGATGCCCACGATGCCCAGAATCAGGGTTGCCAGGATGCCGAGCACAGCCACCGGGGGCACGAAGTACCGCAGGCCGTTGGCGGCGCCGAAGCGGCGGGCGAGTTCTCCCCGCCAGATACCTGTCGCGACGAACTGCCGGATGAGCTTGCGCAGGCTCGACCGCGGCCGGTAGACCACGGTGAGGTCGGGAGTGAACCACACGGTTCCGCCCGTGGCGCGCAGACGTCGGTTGAGCTCCCAGTCCTGGCCGCGCTTGATGCCCTCGTCGAACAGCCCGACCTCCACGAGGCGGTGCCGCTGGAACACTCCGAGGTACGCCGTGTCGGCGGGTCCGGCCTTGCCACCCACATGGTGCTGGGTGCCGCCCAGGCCCTCGGGTGAGCCGTAGGCGTGCGCGACGGCCTTCTGGAACGGGGTCGTTCCCACTGCCTTCATGATTCCGCCGACGTTGTCGGCACCGGTCTCCAGCAGGGTCTTCACCGCGAGGCGGGTGTAGTTGCGAGGAAGTACGGAGTGGGCATCCACCCGCACCACCACGGGGTTGGTGGAGGCACGGATCGCCGCGTTCAGACCGCCGGGCGTGGAGCCCAGCTCGTTGGGAATGCTCCGGATGCGCGGATCGATGCGCGCCATC
Source organism: Rhodoglobus sp. (assembly GCA_965227655.1). GTDB lineage: Bacteria > Actinomycetota > Actinomycetes > Actinomycetales > Microbacteriaceae > Rhodoglobus. The sequence continues at coordinate 926,239 of OZ245765.1, forward strand.
TCGGCGATGACTTCGTTGGTGCCGTCGATGCTCGGGCCGAGGGCGAGGATGACCTCGAAGGGGCCCTCGTAGTCCTGGTCGATGAGGCTGTTGACGGCAGCCTGGATGTGCTCGACCTCGTTGAGCACGGGCATGACGTACGAGACACCGGGCAGGGTGTCGGGCTGCTTCGCCATGTGATCCAATGAGTCGAGCCGATAGTCGGTCGAGCCTACCAAGTGCAGGCTCGACCGGCTCGTTACTTCAGCTCGCCGAGTGTCACGTCCACGGTGGAGGCCTTGCCGTCACGTACGTACGTGACCTTCGCCGTGGAGCCGGCGGCCACCGCGCGCACCTGGGCAGTGAGGTCGGTCTTGCCCGTGATGGGCAGTCCGTTGAACTGGGTGACGATGTCGCCCACCTTGAGGCCGGCGGCACCGGCAGCGCCGCCGTCGCTCAGTTCGACGATGCTCGCGCCGACAACTGTCGGGTCCTTCTGGGCGGGGTCTTCGGTGACATCGGCGACGGATGCCCCGAGGAGGCCGTGCGTGGCCGTGCCGCTGTCCATGATCTCCTGCGCGATGCGCTGCGCGAGGTTGGCCGGGATGGCGAAGCCGACGCCGATGCTTCCGGACTGGCTGCCCGAACTGGTGCTCCCGGCGGAGGCGATCGCGACATTGATGCCGATGACCTTGCCGTCGGAGTCGAGCAGCGCACCGCCCGAGTTTCCGGGGTTGATCGCGGCATCCGTCTGGATCACGGAAAGCGAGATCGTGGCAGTGGAGCCGGTCGTGGGGGCGCTCTGGCCGGGGATGTCGAAGTTGAAGAAGTCGTACGGGTTCGAGCCGTTGTTCGGCGTGGTGTCCTGGGTGCTCGTGTCATCCGGAACCGCCGACGAGGCGATCGTGATGCTGCGGTTGAGCGCGCTCACGATGCCGTCGGTGACCGTGCCGGCGAGGCCGAGCGGTGCTCCGATCGCGATCGCCGTGTCGCCGACGTTGAGCTTCGAGGAATCCGCGAACTCCGCAGGCTGCAGGTCGGTAACCCCGTCGATCTTGATGACGGCGAGATCGGAGATCGGGTCGGTGCCGACGATGGTCGCGCTGAACAGGCGGCCGTCGCTCGTGGTGACCTTGACCTTCGGGTCGGACACCGCGCCGTCGAGGGTGACGACGTGGGTGTTCGTCAGAATGTAGCCGTCTTTGCTCAGCACGACGCCCGAACCGGTGCCGCCCGCACTGTCGGAAGCGACGCTGATGGTCACGACGGAGGGCATCGCCTTTGCCGCGACGCCGGTCACTGTCGTGACGTTCTTGGTGTCGTTGACGGTCAGGGTGGTGGCGGTGGTGGTTCCGGAGACGGGCGAACTGCCAGCGTTGACGTTGGTGGCCCACAGGGTCACACCTGCGCCGGATACGCCGCCGATGATGGCGCCGACCGCGAGTGCGGCGACGACGCCGACCACGACGGGTGTGCGCCGGAAGGACGCGCCGGAGTGCACCTCAGCCTGTGGGGTGGGGGTCTCGACGCCTCCTTCTGCAGTAAGTCGCGCCTGGGTCTGCTCCAGGGACTCGGTGCTGTCAGGTGAACCCGCGGTGGAGTTCTGGGGGGCGTCGGTCATGGTGAATGCTCCTTCCAAGCGCTGGCAAGCTTTCACCGCCAACCTGAGCATTCTATTTAGGTGTGCTGTGAGCTCGCCGCTGGCCGGATGGGGGTTTCCTCAGCGGCAAGCGGCGGCGTCACGTTACGCGCAGAGCACTGCCGATTTTGCGGCTTCCCACGGGAATTGATACGAGAACTTCACGTCCACGTAGGCGCAAACGGTGTCCGACGAGCTGTTGAGTGCAATGACTCTGGTCCAGGCCGAACCCGAGATGTTCGTCTCATCCGCTCCCGCCTGGTTGTAGGGCGATGCTTGGGCGTGGATGCTGACGCCCAACGTCGAAGCCACATGACCGTTGGCCATGACAACGCGCGCATAGTTTCCCGGGCAACCGTTCGACCACTTGATCTCCAGATACGCACCCACCAGCCCGGCACGTCCGGTGATGGGCGTGCTCGAGACGACGTAGTTGGACCCGCAACCGCCCGACGCGGGGTCGGCGTATCCGCCCCAGTCGGTCGCTGACGCGGGAGACGCGACCATGAGGGTGAGTGCGACGGCACCCGCTAGTCCGAGAAACACGATCCGTGGCTTCGTCAAGAGATCTCCTTGTGCTTGGTTTAGCGAATCCTTTTCACTATCAAGCTACTGCGGCCACCGCGTCCCCGCAAGCGGCTCCCTCAGCAGCCCGGACCCCCGCGATTCTCGGCGCAGTCGTGCTGCACGAGAACCGTCTTGGCTGTCCCGACGCTGATCGACAACCGGTTCGCCGGGACGGACAGCACACCGTCGATTCCGAGCCAGCCGCCGCCTGCGAACCGGTACTCCGCCGCGTAGTCGACAGTGAGGTCGATCACGTAACTGCCGAGGCTCTCATAGATGTGGCTGGTCGCCGTGGGATCGAACTCGCGGATCCCCCGCGATGCCCACGTCCCGCCCGGCGTGGAGAGGGTGGCGGCGGTGCCGTCGCCGTAGCTCCAGTGCCAAGCGACGGGAGTGAAGCGCACAGCTGCGGGCAAGCCCAGAAGCGTGCCGTTCTCGACCTGGGATCCGCCGGTCGCATAGAAATTCGTGTCGAGCCCGGCGACCGTCCAACCGTTGGGTTGCATGTGGTCGACCGGCTCGTCCGGCCTGAACGCCGCGATGTCGTTGAGTGTGACGCCAGGGAGTTCGGTGACCGTGAACGTGTCGCGGAAGCCGCGGTCGCCGGGACCCGGTGGGACGGGCGGGGTGGGCGAGTCGGTGGGGTTATCGGCCAACCCGGCGCCCTCAGCTCGCTCCGAGCCCGGCGTGGACGCACCGCCTTCCAGCACCACCTCATTGCCCTGGATCGTTCCAGTGGAAGTGCACTCTTGCTGGCGCACCTCGCTGATAACGCAGTCATCAGCCGATGCATCGATTGGGGAGACAAACAACAAAGCGACTACAAGAGACGCAAGAACGACTCCACTAGTTCTTGCAGAAATCGCTACCACCCCAAACGTCCTCTGACGCGACCAGCAATCGCTTCTTCTGAGCAACCCAGACCAGGTGGACCTCCATTGGGTAGTGATCCACTCTGTTCACGGGAAGGGAGGAACGTCCTTGGCTATCAAGTACATCGGTGCCTGACAAATCCAAGCAGCTGTATATCCACACGTCATCGGGGTCGACAACGCCCGTCAAGGTGCTATCGCTAATTGACGAACTCCCGGTAAGCCGCTCACCCTTGTCCACAAAGTCCCCTACAGAGTCGACGGACTCAGCGAGCGCTTGATCGGTAGCCACGTCTTGGAGACCGCCCGTTTCATAGGTGGACAATGCGAGATCTAGCGCTGCGACGAAAGCGCCGTACGCCGCCTCCGCCGCCGCCAGGGCCTCCTCGTCAGACGCGAACAGCGGCGTCGCGCTGGGCGTGGGAGCGAGCGTGATGGGCGGCGTGGGGTCGCCGCATCCGGTCAGGGTCAGCAGCAGCGTCAGTGCGCTAGCGGCGAGGATCGGCTTGAGCATGTGGCAGACCGTACTCAAGCGGCGGTGGAGCGCGGCTCATGTATCCACAGCGAATAGGCTCGGCGCGTGAGTGTGTCTGGGTCGTGGGAGCGTGCAGCGCGGGGTGCAATGCTGTTGGGTGCCAACGGCGAGTTGCGCACCACCATCTTCGGGGAGATGTCTGCGCTGGCCACGGCGACGGGAGCGATCAACCTGGGGCAGGGATTCCCCGACGAGGATGGCCCCGCCGAGGTGCTCGAGGCCGCACGGCGGGCCATCAGCGACGGAGTGAACCAGTACCCGCCGGGCATCGGGATGCCGGTGCTGCGCGAGGCGATCGCCGCGCACCAGGAGCGGTTCTACGGCGTGCGGGTGGATGCTGCGACCCAGGTGCTCGTGACCGCGGGGGCCACCGAGGCTCTGGCAGCCACCATCCTCGCTCTCACCGATGAGGGCGACGAGGTCGTCACACTCGAGCCGTTCTACGACGCGTACGGCGCGATGATCACGTTCTCCAAGGCCACCCACGTGACGGTGCCGCTGCGCTCCCCCGCCTTCCAGCCCGACCCCGACGACCTGCGCGCGGCGATCACCGACCGCACACGGTTGATCCTCCTCAACTCGCCGCACAACCCGACGGGCAGCGTGCTGCCGCGCGAGACCCTCGAGCTCATCGTTGAGCTCGCCCATCAGCACGACGCCATCATCGTCACCGACGAGGTGTACGAGCACCTCACGTTCGGCGCCGAGCACGTTCCGGTGTCGAGCCTTCCGGGGGCGTTCGAGCGCACGGTGACGATCTCGAGCGGGGGCAAAACGTTCAGCACCACGGGGTGGAAGATCGGCTGGGTGGTGGCCCCCGCGGACCTGCTGAAGGCCATCCTCGCGGTCAAGCAGTATCTGACGTACGTGAGCGGGGCGCCGTTCCAGCCCGCGATCGCCGTGGGTCTCGGGCTGCCAGACGAGTACTTCACGACCGCGGCCGAGACGCTGCGGGGCAAGCGCGACATCCTGTCGGCCGGTCTGACCGCTGCCGGGTTCGCGGTCAGCAGCCCCCAGGCGGGATACTTCGTGATCGCGGATGCGTCGCCCCTGGGCGTCACGGATGCTGCCGAGTTCTGCCGCGCCCTGCCTGCGCTGGCCGGGGTGGTGGGTGTTCCGGTGACGGCGTTCGTGCATCCGGACCGACGGGAGGGGTTCGAATCGCTCGTGCGGTTCGCGTTCTGCAAGAAGGTGGAGCTGCTCGAGCGGGCATCCGCACAGCTGGCGACGCTGCGACTCAGCTAGCTACGCGCTCGAGAGTGCAGCAAGGACCAGTGCAGGTGGCCTGTACTGTGCAGAACTGCACTCTCGCGAGGGGCTGCGAGCTTCGTTAAGCGCTTGACTGACCTCGTTTCAGCAATTATGGTCGCCAGTATGACGTCTCGCATCGAATGGGTGGCTGACAGCTGCCGACTGCTCACCGCCATCTCCGCGGAGTTCGCCACCACCCAGCCGTTCGCCGGGCTGACGATCGGCACGGGCATCCACCTCGAGCCGAAGACGGCGGCGCTCATCATGACGCTCGCCAAGGGCGGGGCGCGCATCGTCGCCACCGGCAACCTCAACACGACCCAGCAGGAAACCGTTGATTGGTTGCGCGAGCGCGGCATCGAGGTCATCGGCGGGCCGACGAGCGATCCGGATGTGCACGACGAAGACCTGCGTGGAGTACTCGCCGCACAGCCCGACCTGATCCTCGACAACGGCGGCGACCTGTTCGCGCGCTACCTCGAGAACCCCTGGACCGGATTCCTCGGCGGCACCGAGGAGACGACCTCCGGTCGCACGCGCCTGACCCCCCTGCGCGACGAGCTCGATGTGCCGATCCTCGTCATCAACGACAGCCCCATCAAGCAGTTCGCGGAGAACCGCCACGCGGTCGGGCAGAGCGTGCTCGAGAGCTACCTGCGCATCACCAACCGCTCCACGGGCGGCAAGCGCATAGTCGTGTTCGGCTACGGATCGTGCGGCCAGGGTGTCGCCGCGAACTTCCGCAACGCGTACGGGCTCGTGACCGTGATCGATACGGATCCGCTCAAGAGGCTCGAGGCGAGCCTCGACGGATTCGACGTGCAGGACCGCGACTCGGCCCTCCGGGCGGCCGACGTCGTCGTGACGGTGACGGGCCACCCGAACATCCTGCTCGGCCCGGATCTACCGCTGCTCAAGGACGACGTCGTCCTCATGAACGCGGGGCACTTCCCGCTCGAGATCGATGTGCCGGCATTCCTGGGGCACGCGGATGTGCAGAGCGTCACCGACGCGGCGGAGGGGCTCCAGACCCTGCGCACGACGGATGGCCGGCGCATCCACCTCGCGACGGGCGGTCACATGGCCAACCTCGCGGGTCCGCGACCGCTCGGCAACTCGATCGAGTCGATGGATCTGGGCTTCGCGCTGCAGGCCCGCTGCCTCGAGGCCATCGCTCTCGGCCGCGTGAGCGCGAACTCCGTAGTCGTACCGGTGCCGCGCGACATCGACGAGGCTGTCGCGAACGGCTACCTCGCGCTGCTCTAGTCGCGGGCGCGGGCTGTTGACGCACGCGCGATGACGCGCGTCTGCAGGGTCTCGCTCGCGGGCGGTTCGACCCCGAGCAGCATCTCGTTGAGCCGCCGCCCCGCGCGCACGCCTAGCTCACGGGCCGAGAGGTCGACGCTCGTGAGCGACGGCGTGACCATCGCCGAGTAGGGCAGGTCGCCGAAGCCCGTGACCGAAAGCTCGCCCGGCACCGAGATACCGAGGCGCTCGGCGGCCTGGAGCACTCCGTAGGCGAGGAGGTCGTCGGCGCACACCACGGCGGTGACGCCCGCGTTCACCCACCCCGGAAGAACCTCGAGAGCTTTCTCGAGGGCGGCCTGGGTGGTCATCCGGGGCACGGAGAGGTCGGGCACGCTCACTGCCGCACCGCGCGAGACCAGTTGATCGCGCAAAGCGTCGCGGCGGTGGTGCAGGGTGGCCTTGTGACGGTCGAGGCCCACGTAGGCGACGCTGCGGTGGCCGAGGCCCACGAGGTGGTCGGCAAGCGCCACACCCGAGGCCTCGACGTCGAGGTCGAGGCTCGACATGCCCGCGTGAGTCTCCCCCGAGTCGAGCAGGATCGTGGGGCACGTGGGCGAGATGGTGTCGAGCAGGGCGCGATCCGGATGCGCGAGCACGAGACCGGCGAGGTCGCCGGCGAGCGCCCGCTGAACCGTGGAGGGGTCGTAGTCGCCGTCGCCGCCCTTTGGCCACAGGATGGTGAGCGAGAGGGAGTCGTTGAGCGCCGACACGAGCCCGTCGAGCACCATCGCGAAGAACGGGTTGGCGGGGTCTGGCGACACGAAGGCGACGGTGTCGCGGCGGCCACGGGCAAGCGCGCTTGCCGTGGTGTTGACGCGGTAGTCGAGCTGCTCGATCGCCGCGCGAACACGGGCCTCCGTCTCGCTGGTGACCCTGCCAGCGGATTTGCCGTTCGCGATGAGCGAGACCGTGGCCACCGACACGTCGGCGAGCTGCGCGACATCACGCGCAGTAGCTCGTCGGGTCAGCTCAGCAGCCATCCTGACATCGTCTCACGAACCGCGGACAGGTCTGTGCACCCACTAGACGGCAGCAGCTACGGCGCTGAGCGGCAGCGTCATGCTGAAGCACGTGCCGACGCCCTCTTCGCTCTCGACGCCCATCTCGCCGTGGTGTGCCGTGACTATCGCCTTCGTGATCGTGAGGCCGAGCCCGACCCCCGGCACCGCGTTGCGCGTTGCCGTTGTTGCACGGAAGAAGCGAGAGAACAGCTTGTCGAGTTCGGACTCCGCAATGCCCATGCCCGTGTCGCGCACGGTGATGATGGCCTTGTCGGCGGTCACGTCCAGCGCGAGAGTCACACTTCCGCCGCGCGGGGTGAACTTGATGGCGTTGGAGATGAGGTTGTCGACGGCCTGACCGAGGCGCACCGGGTCTCCGTGGACGACAGCGGGGACATCCGGCAGCTTGGAGACGAGCTGGATACCCGCGGTGTCGGCAACCGGACGCGCAGATTCGATCGCGGCCGTGACGATGGTCTCGAGCGGCACCATGCGGGCGTCGAGCGGGAACTTGCCCGACTCCACCTGTGCGGTGAAGAGCAGGTCGCCGACGAGGCGCAGCAGGCGGTGGGCGTTGCGCTCGGCGACGCCCAGGTACTGCAGGTGCTCCTGGGAGAGCGGATTGTCTTCGTCGTCGCGCATGAGCTCGAGGTAGCCGAGGATCGAGCTGAGCGGCGTGCGCAGCTCGTGCGAGATGAGCCCCACGAACTCGTCCTTCAAACGTGCGACCTCGCGGGCCTGGGTGACATCGGATGCTACGAAAAGGTAGCCGCGCGTGCGGCCCTCTTCATCGACGCGCTTCGTGACGGAGAGCGAGACGGGAACGTGGCTGCCGTCTTTGCGGACGTAGGTCCACTCGCGCGACTCGGCGACACCGAGGCGTGCGGACTCGACGAGCGCGGAGAAGCCGGGGTTGAGCACGGTCTCGCCGGGCGGGTAGTTGAGTTCGCGGGCGCGATCCTCGAGCTCGTCGGGCAGGTGGAAGTCATAGATGTACAGCTTGTCTTCGGCCTCGTCGGCCGTCGGACCGAGGATCTTCGTGGCACCGGGGTTCCAGGCATCCACGAGCCCTGTCGCATCGGTACCGATGACCGACTGCTCGGTGACGGCCGCCCACACGCCGCGGAACATGCGATCGAAGGCGCGGTACTTGGCCTCGCTCTCCTGGAGCTGGGCCGCGTACTCGACGGTGCGCTGGAGCATGCGCTCCTTCTCCTCTGCGAGGCCCTTGATAGAGCGCAGCTGCTTGCGACTCTGGCGCGCGAGCTCGTTGACGATCGCGGCAGCGACGGCGAAGACGATCGGCGTGAAGAATCCACGCACCCACTCGCCCGGCGTGAGCGGGGCGGTCATCGAGACGATGTACGGCGTCATGAGAGCCAGGGACGTGCCGAGACCCGCGTAGGCGATGTACCGGCGGCCCTCGGCGGCAGCGAGCCACACGACCGGAAGGATGATGAGCGACGCCCACAGTGACGCGGTTCCCCCCGTGCCGGCACGGAACGCGCCGAGCCCGAAGAGGTCGATGATCGGGATGAGCAACGCGTAACGCTCGAGGCTCTCGACGCGCGTGAAGACGAGCGAGAGCAGGGTCGCGAAGGCGATGATCGCGATGCCGGAGACGGCGACGGACGTGTTCGAGAATCCCAGCCCCGGAACGAGGAGGGTGAGCACGGCGGCGGCGACGGTCGCGATAGCCGTGGCCGACTGCTTGACCGCGGGCGACGGGTGATCCAGGTCAGTGGAGAGTCGCTCGCTGATACGCGTGAGGAGGTCGTTCACCGGGGTTCCTTCCCGACTGCCAGCCACGACGCCAGCTCACGAGGGCTGAACGGCTTGGCCAGGAAATAGTCGGCTCCGGCTTCGATACCGATCGACTGGGATGCCTCATCGACGGATGCCGAGAGAAGAAGAATGCGCAGGTCGCCGACGCTGTCGTCGCTGCGTGCCGCGCGACACACCTCGAGGCCCGTCATCTCGGGCATGGACACGTCGAGGATGGCGAGGTCGGGGTGGTGCTCGAGGATCGCCGCGAGAGCGAGAGCGCCGTCACCGACGCTGGCCAGCAGTTCGAGCCCGGCCTTCTTGACCGCGATCGAGACGAGGGTGCGGATGTCCTGGTCGTCATCCGCCACGATGACCGTGGTCATGCGGCAGTCCACCGGGGGACGGTCTTGACGAGCACGTCGCGCACCTGCGCACCCGTGAAGGGCTTAGGCAGGGTCGCGTCGGAGATCGGGAAGTCTGAGGCGTCGAGCACGGAGGTGATAGCTATCGCGCACGCCGGACGCTCGGACTTGAGCTTGGTGGCGAGTTGCCAGCCGTCCATTCCGGGCAGCTGGAGGTCGATGACGGCGAGATCGTGGTGCTCCAGCTCGTAGGCGGAGATGGCCTCTTCTGCCGACTTCACCAGGGTGACGTGGCATCCGGCCTTCTCGAAATAGCGACGAAGGAGACCGGCTTGGTCTTCGCTGTCTTCGACGACGAGAATTCGCACCGTGTCGAGAGCGACGATGTCGTTCATACGGAAGCCGAGTCCCTGATGATCTCGAGCGCCTCGTTGTAGCTGCCGGTGCCGTAGCGCGACCACGCGCGGGCCGTGGCCAGCGCGAAGTCGGGCTGGAGGTACTCGGCGCGCTGCGCGTCGCCGGCACCGAACGCGCCGAGCATGGCGAGCTTGGTGTCGGTGAAGCCGTCGATGGAGACGAAGCGGTTCGGGCGGAAGTCGGGTGTCGACGAGGTGCCCTGGTAGCACGCGACGGTGCGGACCTTGGATGCGGCCACGAGCGTGGCGTCGTGCACCGTGCGGTGGTCCTGGTTGTCGTCGTTCTTGCTGTGCACGTAGACGACAGTCGCGCCGACATCGGTGATCACCTTGCGGATGATGTCGACGAGGGGCAGGCCACTCGGATGCGCTCCCCCGAGCGCATCCTCGAGAAGCAGGTTGGCGCCGATGTACTGGGCAGACTGCGAACTCTCGTTCCAGGCGTGCTGGATTCCGCCCTCGCGCATACCCGCGGAAAGGGTGAGGATCGTGACGGTGTCACCGGCCGCGCGATGAGCTGCGAGGATTCCCGCGACACCCGCCTCGACGTCATCGGGGTGGGCACCGATAGCGAGAACGCTCTCGGCCGACGAGACGACGGTCGCCGAGCGGCGCGCCTCGGTGGCGAGGCGCGTGACGTGGCTCACGAGGTCTGCCGAGCTCACGGGCTTCGTGAGGAACTCGTTGGCGTCGTAGCGCAGCGCCGTGATGGCGTAGTCGACGGAGGCGTGCGCGGTCATGACGATGACCGGCAGGCCGGGCTTGATCTGGCGCACCTGCGCGATGAGGTCGAGGCCGGACATGCCGGGCATCTCGATGTCGGTCAGCAGCACGTCGGGCTGGAACTCCGCGACGGCGTTGGCCGCAAGGCGCGGGTCGGCGAGCGTGATGACCACGCAATCACCACGCTTCTCCAAGACGGTCTTGGAGTACATGGCTACATCTGGGTCGTCTTCTACGATGACGACTCTGAACAATTCGGACATCCGTTCCCCCCTGGGATGAGATGTCTCAACTGTACGGATCGGGCGGATCGGGGTACATACCCCCAACATGGTGCCCCTAGATCTGGTGTACCCCGAACCGGCGCAGAGCCACAGCGGGGTTCTTTTCCCGCACGGATGCCACGCGCGCCCGTGTCACCTCGGCGACGGCGACGCCGGTCTCTTCGCCGAGTGTGGCGAGCTCCACCCCCATGGGGTCGACGATCATGCTGTTGCCGGCCCCGATGGGCGGACCGTGGTCGGCCGCCGCCACGTACACCGTGTTCTCGATGGCCCGAGCCGTGACCAGCACGCGCCAGTGATGCTCCTTCAGCGGCCCGCGCACCCACTCGGCGGGTACGAGCACGAGATCGGCGCCCACATCCACGAGCCGCCGCGTCACCTCCGGGAAGCGGATGTCGTAACAGGTCTGCAGCCCCACGGTGAAGCCCTCCCACGCGAAGGTCTCCGGTGGCACGATCTCGCCCGGCATCACACGGTCTGATTCCCGCTGCCCGAACGCGTCGTAGAGGTGCAGCTTGCGGTACGTCGCGACGATCGCCCCGGCGGGATCGACTGCCACGAGCGTGTTGCTGACGCGGGCAGCATCCGGCGTGGTCTCGAGCATGCCTGCGACGACATGGATGCGCAAGTCGACGGCCATGGCGGACAGCCCTGTCACGAACTCACCGTCGAGCGCCTCGGCCGCGGCGAGCGAGGCCTCGCCCAACTCCGCCTCGAAGAAGGAGGAGTACTCGGGGAACACCACGAGCGTCGCACCGCGGTGCGTCGCTGCTGCCGCGAGCTCGCGCATCGCCGCCAGGTTCGCGTCGCGGTCGTCCACGGGCACGAACTGGGCGACGGCGATCAGGCTCATGCTGCCAGCCTAGGCTCCGCCGTTCGCGATCTGCTGGCGGTAGGGCAGCAGGGCCGCCTTGAGGCCCACCCCGACGACGCCGACGAGCCGGTCGTCACGGTAGTAGCCCACGGCGACCTCACCCGAGAGGTCGCCCTCGAGGATCCGGATGTCCGGCCCGAGGCCCGGCAGCCCGTAGGCCTGCACCTTGATCTCGAACTGGTTCGACCAGAACGACGGCATCGGGGCGAAGGGGATCGCGGCAGCCGCGGTGATGTCGCCAGCGAGGGCTGCCCCGAGCACGGCGCCCGCACGCCGACCGGTGTCGGTGGGAATGTTCCAGTGCTCTACCCGGCGCGCGACATCGTCGAACATCGGGTTGGGGAAGCGCGCGATGTCGCCCACCACGTAGACGTCGTCGTGGGCGATCCCGTCGGTGGTGACAGCGCGGAGGGCGTTGTCGGCGAGCACGCCGTCACCCAGGTCGAGGCCGCTGCCGGCGAGCCATTCGGTGTTGCAGTCGGATCCGATCGCCTCGATGACCACGTCGGCCTCCTGGTCGAACGCCGTCGCCCCCAGCACGAAGGTGACACCCTGTGCTTCGAGCCGCGATCGCAGCTCGCGCGCGAGCAACTCCCCCAGCGGTCGGATCATGGGCTCCGCGCTCGGAGTCACGACGGTGACCGTGCAGCCGAGCTTCGTCGCCGTCGCCGCGAGCTCACAGCCGAGAAATCCGGAGCCGATCACGACCACACTCGCCCCCGGCACAAGCTCGGAACGCAGTGCCATGGCGTCGTCGAGGGTGCGGATGGCGTGATGGCGCGGGTCGAGGCGGCGGGGGCGCAGTCCGGTCGCGATGACGAGGGCCGAGTAGCTGGTGACGAGGCCGTCGGCCGTCGTCACGGTGCGTGCCGAGAGGTCTGCGTGCGTGGCGGTCGTGCCGAGCATCCACTCGACGTCGGCGGTTTCCGCGCGGGAGGGGAAGGCGACGGCCTCGTGGGTGACGGCGGTCGCGAGCACCTCCTTCGAGAGCGGCGGCCGGTTGTACGGCGCGTGCAACTCGTCGCCGATCATGCGGATGGGGCCGGCATAGCCCGCGCGACGCAGCGACTCCGCCGTACGCAGGCCGCCCATCGCCGCGCCGACGATGAGAACGGGATCGGTCATTCGACGATGCGGATCGCCTGCATGGGGCACACGTCGACGGCGTTCTCGACGTTGTAGCGCAGTGACTCGTCGGCCTCGGCAACGTACTCGAGCTTGTCATCGTCGTTGAGCGCGAAGACCTCCGGCGCCTCGAAAACGCACTGGCCGTAGTGCTGGCACAGGCTCATGTCGACGTCGATCTTGATCATTGCTGCTCCTGGGTCGTCACGGTGCTCGGGTACAGGTCGCGCGAGGGCGTCCGGATGCCGCGGAACTCCCAGTCTCCCCCGAGAGCGGTCGAGACGACCTCCTCGCTCTCGGTGGGTTGAGCGCCGACATCCGTGCGGATCGCCGTCGGGCCGGTCACGACGTGGTTGCGCAGGGTGCCGAGGCCCTCGACCTCAACCTCCACGACATCACCCGGCTGCACCGGCCGGGAGTACGCGGGCGTGCCCGAGAAGAGCAGGTCGCCCGGCTGCAGCGTGATCGTGCGGGCGATGTCGGCCACGAGGTAGTGCATGTCCCACTCCATGTGGTCTGTCGTGTCATCCTGTCGCACCTCCCCGTTCACGATCGTGCGCAGCCGCTTGCCGCGGAAGTCCCAATCGGTCACGAGCCCCGGTCCGACCGGCGCGAGGGTGTCGCTGCCCTTCACGCGCAACATCGAGCCCGCATCCGTGTCACGGAAGTCGTGCAGGCCGAAGTCGTTGCCGATCGTGTAGCCCGCGATGTAGTCACCGGCCTCCGCCGGGGAGATGTTGCGGGCGGTGCGCCCGATGACGATCACGATCTCGCCCTCGAAGTTCAGCCACTTGCACCCCTCGGGCCGCACCACGGCACCGCCGTGGCTGTTGAGCGCCGTCACGGGCTTCTGAAAGTACGTGGGCGCCGCCGGGAGCTTCGTCATGAACTCCTCGGTGCGGCTCGCGTAGTTGAGGTGCACGGCGATGATGGTGCGCGGGATGCTCGGCGGCAGGTGCTGCGCATCCTCCACGGCCACCTCCCGGCCGTCGGCGGCCACGAGCACATCCCCGTGGCGCACCACCTGCACCGCGGCGCCCTCGAGCAGGATCCGCCTGTACTCAGGCATCCCGGCTCAGCACGAGGTTCTTGGCGGCGGGGAAACCGCCGGCGGGCTTCGGGAACCACACGTGCACCTGGCCGGTGCCTATCGAGTTCTCGTAGTCGCTGTACTGGATGCCGGGGGCCGTGCAGGCCTCCTCGCCGATGGCGCCGATGGTGAGCAGCCAGTGGCCGAACATCGCCTCGGGGCGAACCTTGTGAAACTCGGGCATGGTCTCGAGCACCCGAGCGTGGTCGCCGGCGGCGAACCAGTCGAGGCGTTCGTAGTCGGCGGCGCGCGCGGCATCCGAGAAGATGTGGGCGGGGTCGGCCATCTCGTGCTTGCGCAGTTCGCGCAGCTTGAAGAAGGTGTGGCTCAGGGCCCCCGAGGCGAGCAGGATGACGCGGCGGTCGCTCTTCGCGATGGCCTCACCGATCGCCCGCCCCGCCCGCAGGAAGTCCTCGTCGGTGGCGGTCTGGCACACGCTCACACTCACCCACTTCTTGTCGGGAAGCCCCTCGCCGAGGTACTTCCACAGGTTGATCGTGGCGTACATGACCGGAAGATCGGGGTCGTCGATGGGGGTGATCCAGGTGCCGTTCTTCTCGGCCTGCTCGCCGATCAGCTCGGCGAGCTCGGGGTCACCCCGGTAGTCGAAGGGCACGCCGTGCATGCCGCGCGGCAGTTCCTCCGAGGTGAAGAGGCCGTGGCGGCGGGCCTGGGAGGTGACGATGAACTCGACGGTCGAGGCCCAGTGACTGTCGAGCACGATGACGGTGTCGTAGTCGTCGTTCTCGAAGTAGTCCTTGCGCAGCCGCTCGAGACCCTCGACGAGAGTCGTGTCCTTGCCCTCGTTGAGCTCCATGCGGGTCTCCTTGGGCAGCATGATCGTGGGTACGTGCGCGATGAGCCCCACTCCGACAACTTCACCCATGTTCAGTCCTTCCATCCGTTCGGCGAGACGACAGTGTTCTTCACGTCGGCGTAGAAATCGAACGACCACGTTCCGCCCTCGCGACCGACGCCCGACTTGCGGGAGCCCCCGAAGGGCGCGCGCAGGTCGCGCACGAAGAAGCAGTTGACCCAGATGGTGCCGGCGACGAGCTGCTTCGTGATCGTCTCTGCGTGCTCCCGGTCGCCCGAGACGACGACCGCCGCGAGGCCGAACTCCGTGCCGTTGGCGAGCGCCACGACCTCGTCGTCGGTCGAGAACGTCTGCATGGTGAGCACGGGGCCGAAGACCTCCTGCGTCACGATCTCGCTGCCGGGGGCCGGATCGCGCACGAGCGTCGGGCGGAAGTACAACCCGCCGAGCTCCGTGTTGGGGCCGCCGCCCATGACGATCTGGCCGTCGGCGCGCTCGACGAACCCCTTCACGCGCTCGAAGTGCGTCTCGTGCACCTGCGGGCCGATGTCGGTGGCGGGGTCTCGCGGATCACCCTGCACGAGCGACTGCGCCTTGGCCCGGAAAGCCTCGGCGAAGGCATCCGCGATGCTGTCGTGCACAAGGATGCGCGTGCCGGAGAGGCACACCTGCCCCGCGTTGTCGTACTGCTCGACGGCCAGCGTCGCCGCGAGCTCCAGGTCGGCGTCACCGAGCACGATGCACGGGCTCTTGCCGCCCAGCTCGAAGCTGCAGGGTGTGAGGTTGTCGGCCGCGGCTCGCGCAATGGACTTGGCTGTCGGCACCGATCCCGTGAACGAGATGCGACTGAGGCCCGGATGCGCCACGAGCGCCGCGCCCGCTTCGCGACCGTAGCCCTGCACCACGTTGAACACGCCCGAGGGCAACCCCGCCTCGACAGTGAGCGCCGCGAAGTAGCTCGCGGTGAGAGGAGTCCACTCCGCGGGTTTCAGCACCACCGTGTCGCCCGCGGCGAGCGCGGGGCCGATCTTCCACGTCGCGAGCATGAGCGGCGCGTTCCACGGGGTGATGAGCGCGGCCACACCAGACGGATCCCACGAGACGTGGTTGGTGTGGCCGCGCGTCTCGAAGTCGGGGTGGCCCAGATCGTTGAGGGCGTAGTCGGCGAAGAAGCGCAGGTTGTGGGCGACGCGAGGCATCACGCCGCGCAGGTTGCTGCGCAGGAGGCCGCCGTTGTCGAGCGTCTCGATGGTGGCGAGCGCCTCGAGGTTCTGCTCCACGAGGTCGGCGATGCGGTGCAGGATGGCGCCGCGCCCCGCGGGGCCGAGAGCCGCCCAGGCCGGGAACGCCGCGCGTGCCGCGTCGACCGCCGCGTCGACCTCGGCCGCGCCCCCTCGGGCGATGTCCCCGAGGAACGTGCCGTCGATGGGGCTCGTGTTGCGGTAGGTGTCGCTACTGCCGAGACGCTGTCCGGCGATGAAGTGGCGCGTGTCGATCGCGACGCCAGCAACGTCGATCGTCGTCATCGTGTCCCCTGCTCGCCCTTAAGTCATTCGGATGCTAATGACCTTAGCGGGGAGCATCCGCGACGACAAGCCCGAATGCTCGTGAGCCCAGGCGCCGGAGCCGCATGCCCGCGCGGACCTTTCGGCACCATGCGCATGTTTCGGCGGGCGCATGGTGCCGAAACCTCCGCATGGGAGCGGCGAAGGGCAGACCGGAGCCGCCCGGCGCGCTACTCGACGTGAGCCGTGATGAGCCGCAGCATTTCCGCGAGCTCCTCGCGACGCGCCGGGTCGATGGGGCTCGCGATGTGCCGCTCCTGCTGGTTGAAGGCGGGAAACAGTTCGGTCATGAGCGTGCGCCCCGCATCCGTGAGGCTCACCTCGACGAGGCGCCCGTCGGTCTCGCTTCGGGAGCGCGTGAGCCAACCGCGGCCCTCGAGGGTCGACAGCACACCGGTGAGGGTGGCCTTCGAGAAGCCGCCCTCGACAGCGATCTGCCGCGTCTCGATCGGCTCCCAGATCCAGACCACCCAGAGCACCACGAATGCGGTCCACGAGAGGTTGTTCTGCGAGAGGACCGTGCGCTCGAAGTGGTTGCGCACGGCGTTGGCCGCGCGGAAGAGATTCGAGGCCACGGCCATGGCGGCGTAGTCGAGGGGCAGGCCGCCGAGCCGGGCCCCGACCTGGCGCTCGGTCTCCTCGAGCGTGTGCGGTCCGGCCATGCAGTCACTCTATTCGCCACTCGCCCCCGGCGAGGTAATCGCCTAGTGTTTGTTCGTATCCAAACAACCTCACCCAATGGAGGGATTGAGTTGACGTCAACGAAGAATGTCAGCCTTGCCGACCTCGACCTGTTCGAATCAGGGGATCCCTGGGCGGCGTTCGACGAACTGCGCGCGACACAGCCCGTGCACTGGGACGAGGAGGATGCCCCCAACCACGGCTTCTGGTCGCTTACCCGGTACCACGACATCGTGAGCGTGCTGCGCGACACCGAGACCTTCTCGAGTGAGCGCGGCACCGTCAACCTCGAGGAGCTCGACGCCGAGCAGATCGAGGCTCGCAAGTCGATGCTGGAGACCGACGGCGTGCGCCATCGATCGCTGCGACGCCTCATGCAGGGCGAGTTCACCCCGCGCGCGGTGGCCGGGTACGAGACGTTCCTGCGTGGGCTCACCGCGAGCACACTCGATGCCGCCTTCGCCAAGGGGGAGTTCGACTTCGTCGCCGACGTTGCCGCCGACTTCCCCATCAGGGTTCTCGCCCGCATGCTCGACGTGCCCGACGCCGACATCTACAAGCTCATCGACTGGGGCAACCGGATGGTCGGCAACACCGACCCGGAGCACGCAGACGTGCTCGCGAGCTCCGAAGAGAGCGAGAAGTTCCGGCTGCTGCCCTTCCGCTCCCCCGCGGCCCTCGAGGTCTTCGAGTACGGCCGGATGCTCGCCGACGAGCGCCGCGGAACCGACAAGACCGACCTGGTCGCACGCCTGGTCAACCAGGTTCCCGAAGACGGCATCGCGCTCTCGGAGCGCGACTTCAACAGCTACTTCCTCCTGCTCGTGGTGGCCGGCAACGAGACCACCCGCCACACCATCACGCACTCGATGAACTACCTCATCCAGAACCCCGACCAGTTCGCGCTGCTCAAGGAGCGGCCAGAACTCATCCCCTGGGCGGTCGAGGAGTTCTTGCGGCTGGCGAGTCCCGTGTTCCACTTCCGGCGCACGGCACAGCGCGACACCGAGATCAACGGCCAGGCCATCCGCGAGGGCGACAAGGTCGTCACGTGGTTCGCGTCGGGCAACCGCGATCCGGAGGTCTTCGCCGACCCGTACCGCATGGATGTCACGCGCAGCCCCAACGAGCACATGTCATTCGGCCGCGGCGGCCCGCACATGTGCCTCGGCAATGCGCTTGCGCGGCTCGAGATCCGCATCATGTTCGAGAGCCTCATCCCGCGCGTCGACCGGATGGTCGCCATCGGCGAGCCCGACCGCCTGCGCAGCAACTTCGTCAACGGCATCAAACGGTTCCCGGTGCGCGTGGAGCTCTCAGCCTCGTGAACGAGCGCAGTGAGCACGCCATCTGGGGCGACGAATCGGACGTCGTGCAGCTCGCCCTCGACTGGACCGCCCAGCGCGTCGTGCGCCACACCGACCCGCTCTCGACGGCCCGCACGGCGTCGGAGCTCGCGGCGGCCGCCGGGCCCACGGTCGTACCCTCGGGCATCGGCGGTGCCGAGGCGCTGCGCATCTTCGACGAGGTGCTCGAGCCCGCCACCCGCTCACAGGACGACCCACTCAACCTCGCCTACATCGCCGCAGCCCCCACGCGCGCGGCCGTCGCCTTCGACCTCGTCACGAGCGCCTCGAACATCTTCGGCGGCATGTGGGAGGCGGGCGCGGGCGCGATCTTCGCCGAGAACGAGGCACTGGGCTGGATCACCGGGATGCTCGGCTGGCCCGACTCGTCGGGCGGCTGCTTCGTCTCCGGCGGCACATCCGGCAACCTGTCTGCGCTCATGACCGCGCGCGACACGGCGCGCACCCGTCGCGGATCGCGCCCCGCGGGCGGCTGGAAGCTCGCGTGCACGGCTAACGCGCACTCGTCGATCGCCGTCGCCGCGCGCGCCCTCGACGTGGAGGTCGTGGACGTGCCCATCGACGCCCGCGGCCACCTCACGGGGGCTGCGTTGCGCGCGGTGCTCGAACACGAGCCGGATGTCTTCGCAGTGGTCGCCTCGGCCGGCACCACCAATGAGGGCCTCGTCGATGACCTCGCCGATATCGCCGACGTGTGCGGGGAGTTCGGGGTCTGGCTGCACGTCGACGGCGCGTACGGCGGGGCCGCTCTCGCCGCCCCCAGCGTGCGGCACCTGTTCGCCGGTGTGGAGCGCGCGGACAGCTTCATCGTCGACCCGCACAAGTGGCTCTTCGCCCCCTACGACTGCTGCGCCCTCGTCTACCGCGAGCCGGAACTGGCGCGCGCCGTGCACGCGCAGCACGCGAGCTACCTCGACCACATCGACCGCGAGTCGTGGAACCCCAGCGAACTCGCCGTGCACCTGAGCCGCCGGGCGCGGGGGCTCCCGCTCTGGTTCAGCCTCGCCACGCACGGCACGGACCGCTACCGTGATGCCGTCGAACTGTGCCTGCGCACGGCCCGCGACGTGGCCGCGGCGATCGGGGCATCCGGCCATCTGGCCCTCGTGCGCGAGCCCGAGTTGTCCGTCGTGCTGTTCGAGCGGCCCGGATTCACGGATGCCCAGTACGACACGTGGTCGACCGACATGTCGCACGCGGGGCGCATCCTGTGCGTGCCGACGACGTGGCGCGGCCGGACGGTGCTGCGCCTCGCCTTCGTGAACCCCGACACGTCCGCCGAGCGCGTGCTGGAGGCCCTGGAGACCCTGCGCTAGCGGTCAATAGGCTCTGGCGAGGAAGGCGTCCACGAGCGCGCGGGTGCGCTCCAGCGCCGCGGGCTCCTCGGCGCGAGTGTGGGCGAGGAGGGCATCCGGGTCCTGGCCATCGGCCACGACCTGCTCGGCGCCACCCTCGCGCAGCCAGCCGTCGAGCGCGTCACCCGTGAGCTCGGGGTGGAACTGCAGCGCGAGCGACCTGCCCACCGTGAACGCCTGCGAGGCCACCGAGTTGCGCGCGATCTCGGTAGCGGTGGCCGGGATGCTCCACCGGTCATAGTGGAACTGGAACCACGGCCCCGGCCCCACGAGCGACGGGAGGTCGCTGTGGATGGGCGTCCACCCGATCTCCGCCTTCGGCGCCCGCGTGACCGCACCGCCGAGCGCGCGGGCGAGCAGCTGGCCGCCGAAGCAGATGCCGAGCACGGGGATGTCGTCGGCATGGGCCGCCGCGAGCCAGGCGATCTCGGGCTGCAGCCAGTTGCCGATGCAGGCGTCGTCCCACGCTCCCCACGGGGCGCCCATGGGCACGAGGAGGTCGTAGTCGCGGGCATCCGGGAACTCGAACTCGACGTTGGGCGAGGCGAACGACGCCTCCGGCACGACGAGGATCTCGTCGACCTCGAAGCCCCTCTCGCGCAGCAGCTGCGACACCGGACCGGTGGGGCTCACGTGGTCATGCTGGACGAAAAGGGCTCGCATCGCGTTAGTATCTCACTAATCGTTCAGGGCCGAACGATTTTGTACCGGAGGACACATGAGTCTCGACGTCGCAGCTTTTCGCACCGAACTTGAGACCAGGGGCGTCGATGTCCTGAGGCTCATCTTTCCCGACATCCTGGGGATCACGCGGTCGAAAGACCTGCTCGTGAGCCAGCTCGAACGGGCCAAGAGCCCGGCTTTCTGCCAGGGCGTGTGGGTGACGACGACCCGCGGCGGAGTGCTCGACGGCAACGACATCATGTCGTCGGGGCTGCCCGACCTCATCACGCGCATCGACCCGGCGACCCTCACGATGATGCCCTGGGAGCCCGGCGTCGCGCTCGTGATCGCCGATGCCCTCGAGCCCGACGGGTCGCCGAGCACCATCGCCCCGCGCTCGGTGCTGCGCGCCGTGATCGACCAGTACGCCGAGCTCGGCCTCACGGCCGTCGTGGGCCCCGAACTCGAGTTCTACATCGCCGAGCACGACGAGAACGGCTGGCGCCGCGCCATCAGCCGCACCGGCCGTGTGTACACGACGGGCGCGTGGGTCGACCCCGACGGCACCCTGCTGCACCTGCTCCGGATGCTCGACCAGATGGATATCGGCGTCTTCGCCGGCAACCACGAATTCAGCCCGTCGCAGTATGAGATCAACCTGTGGCACAGCGAGGCGATGGACGCGGCCGACCGCACGTTCCTCTTCAAGACCGCCGTGCGCGACATCGTGGCCCGCACGGGCAAGCACGCCACGTTCCTCGGAAAGCCGTGGAGCGACGAGGGCGGCAGCGGCTTCCACCTGCACTTCTCGGTTGTCGACGCCGAGACGGGCGCGAACCTCATGCACGACGGCGGGTCGGGACTCTCGGCGCGGGCGAACAGCATGATCGCGGGCATCCTCGCGCATGCCGCCTCCGTGGCGGCCTTCACCAACCCGACGGTCAACGCGTACAAGCGCCTCGGCCCCGACACCCTCGCGCCGTACCGCGCCAACTGGGGGCACGACAACCGCAGCGCCATGCTGCGCGTGCCACCCGAGCGCGGCGAGGGCACGCGTCTCGAGATCCGCCTGGGCGACGGCTCCGCGAACCCCTACCTGATGATCGCCGCGATTCTGGCGGCAGGCCTCGACGGGCTGCGGGGCGACCTCACCGCCCCCGCCGCGGCCGAGGGCTGGGCCTACGAGGACGAGGCTGCGGGCATCCTGCCGATGTCGTTGACCGCGGCCCTTGACGCGCTCGGTGCGAACGACCGGATGCGCGCCACGATGGGCTCGGCGATCGTCGACGTGTTCAGCCTCCTGAAGCGAGACGAGGTCGAGCGCTACGAGTCCGAGACCGCAGACCCGACGACGCGGGACGTGACCCCCTGGGAGGTCGACGAGTACCTCGCCGACTACTGAGTCAGACCGCGCGCGAGCGGTCGGCGATGAGCTCGCCGCCCGCGAAGGTGACCCCGACCTCGCGGTAGTACCCTCCGAGGATCTCCCCGACCGGCAGGATCGAGTGCAGTTCGTCCCACGGGGAGTCGGCGAGGCTCAGCTCGGCGTCGCCGCGCCACGCCGGTCCGAGGTCGGCGTCGGTACCGCCCATCGCCACGAGCTGGTCGAACGAGAGCCCTTGGCCCTGCGAGATCGACGGCATGAACCTGTTGTGCAGCATCCGGTGGCCGTTGACGAAGCCGTTGGACTCCGACGGCTCGCGCAGGGTCACGACGGCCGAGGCGAGGCGGTGGTCGTATGCCGCGAGGGAGGCGCCGAGCTGGGCTCCCGCTTCGAGGCGCGGCGTGGCACGGCCGCGGTTGAAGAGCCGCGTGACGTTCACGGAGCCGAGCTTCTTCGGATACCCCTGGAACCAGCCGCGGCCGATCGCGAAGTCCTTCGTCACCCAGATCGCGACGCAGCGGCTGTAGACGACCCCCTCGTACGCGCACCGCACGACGACGAACGCCTCGAGGTACTGCGAGCGCACGGGGTCGAGGAGTTCCAGCCCGCCCTCGCTGCACGACTGCCAGTCGGCCCAGATGATGGCGACGGCTCCCGGATCCTCCGGCGCGAGGTCGATGTCGTCGGGCAGTATGGCGCGCACGTGTGCCGGGTCGGTGCGGTACTCGACGGTGAGGAGCGTGCCGGAGTAGTACCACGGCATCTTGGGGACGAGCGAGCTCGATCCGCGTGGAGTCAGGGGCGGCAGGAATCCGTTGAGCGCTGTCATGCGCACGAGCGTAGCCCAGAACGATTCGTATCCAAATGAATTGCCCGGAAGTCTTGACGCGAGGCGTGCCGCTCGCCATTGTGGTCACAAGTCGTTCGGATACGGACGACCCTGCGTACCCGAAACTCAACGAGGAGTATCCGTATGGCACAATCGCCCGACCCCCAATCCCCCGTCGAGATCTCGAAGGGCGGGCTTCGCAAGGGCCGCCTCGGGGTCATCGGGATCGTCTTCTTCGTCGTCGCCGCATCCGCCCCGCTCGTGGGGATGACGGGCGCCGTGCCCGTCGCCATCGTGCTCGGCAACGGTGCGGCCGTGCCCGGCGCCTACCTCGCCATCGGCCTCATCCTGCTGCTGTTCAGTGTCGGCTACGCCACGATGAGCCAGAAGGTCACCAACGCCGGCGCGTTCTTCGCGTACGTCGGTCGCGGCCTCGGTCGCAATGCCGGCATCGCCTCGGCGTTCGTGTCGATCCTCGCGTACCTCGCGATCCAGCTGGCCATCTACGGGTTCCTCGGCGTCGTCGCGGCCGGCGAGATCGGCGGGCTGCCGTGGTGGGCGTGGTCGCTCATCGCGTGGGCCCTGGTCACGGCGCTCTCCCTGCTGAGCGTGGATGTCGGCGCCAAAGTGCTCGGAGTGCTCATGGTGCTCGAACTCGCCTCGCTGCTCACGACCTCGGTGGCCATCCTCGCCACCGGCGGCCCGGAGGGGATCAACTTCGCCGCCTCCTTCGCGCCCGACCAGATCCTCGTCGGCGGACTCGCGGGCTCCGCGGGCATCGCCTTCGCCTTCGCCTTCGCGTCGTTCATCGGCTTCGAGGCCACGGCGATCTACGGCGAGGAGTCGAAAGACCCCAAGCGCGCCGTCCCCCGCGCCACCTACGCCGCTGTCGCCGTCATCACCGTGCTCTTCGCGACCACGGCGTTCGCGATGGTCACGGGTATGGGCTCGTCCGCGGTCGTCGACCAGACCCTCGAGCGCTCGGGCGGACTCGTCGACCCGGCAGCGGTTCTCTTCAGCCTTGCGTCGGAGTACGTGGGGCCCTGGCTCGCCACGGTCATGGGCATCCTCGTCATCTCGAGTCTGTTCGCGGGCCTCCTCGCGTTCCAGAACGCGTCCGCGCGCTACTTCTTCGCCATGGCGCGCGGCGGAGTGTTGCCGGCCGGCCTCGCGAAGACGAACCGCCGGGGCGCACCCAGCAATGCTTCGCTGCTCACGACGATCATCGCGGGAGTGGTCATCGTGCTGTTCGCGGTGCTGCAGCTCGACCCGTTCCTCACGCTGTTCAGCTGGTTCTCCGGCCTCGCGGTGCTCGCGATCGTGCTCATCGAGATCCTCGTGTCGATCGCGGTCATCCGGTACTTCGCCCGCAACCGCGGCGAGGCGAACGTGTTCCAGGCAGTCATCGCGCCCGTGCTCGCGATTGCGGGCCTCGTGCTCGGCGAGTACCTGCTCATGTCGCGCTTCGCGATCCTCGCGGGCACGGCCGCCGAGGGCGTGGACCCCACGGTCACGCCGTGGAGCATGAACGCCGTCGGCTGGATACTCGTGCTCCTGCCCTTCGTGCTGCTCGTCGTGGGGCTCATCGTCTCCTCCACACGCAAGTCGACAAACGAGGAACTGCTGCGCGACGTGATCTCGTAGCTGGGTGGACGAGCGGAGTCGGGATCCCGACTCCGCTCGATCCCCGCTACAGGTGGATGAACGTCGTCTTCAGCTCGGTGTATTTCTCGAGCGCGTGGCGCGACTTGTCGCGGCCGTTGCCCGAGAGCTTGTAGCCGCCGAACGGCACCGTGAGGTCGCCCTCCTCGTAGCAGTTCACCCACACGGTGCCGGCGCGCAGGCGCCGCGAGAGCCTGTGCACCTTCGACACATCCGAGGTCCACAGCCCCGCCGCGAGCCCGTAGTCGGAGTCGTTCGCCACCCGCACCGCCTCGTCCTCGTCGGCGACGGTCACGATCGCGAGCACGGGCCCGAAGACCTCCTCGCGCGCGAGCCTGCTGTGCGGCGAGACGCCCGCCAACACCGTCGGCTCGAAGTACGAGCCCTCTCCCGCGCCCCCGCCGACGAGCACCTCGGCGCCGTCCTCCCGCGCGTTCGCGACGTGCTGCTGAACCTCGGCGAGCCGGGCCGCGGACGCGAGCGGTCCCATGGTCGTGGCCGGGTCGAGCGGGTCTCCGGGTGCGTAGCCGGATGCCCGCGCCACGACCCCCGCGATCACCTCGTCTGCGACATCCCGGTGCACGATGAGCCGCGATGGCGCCGTGCACATCTGCCCCGCGTTGAAGAAGATGCCCCACGCCGCGGTCGAGATCGCGGTCTCCAGGTCGGGAGCATCCGGGAGGATGATGTTGCCCGACTTGCCGCCGAGTTCCAGCCACGTGCGCTTGAGGTTGGAGCGCGCCGAGTACTCGAGGTAGGCGCGGCCCACCTCCGTGGAGCCCGTGAAGGCGAGAGCGTCGACCTCCGGATGCATCCCCAGGTGCTTTCCGAGCACCGAACCCCGGCCCGGCACGACGTTGAGCACGCCCGCGGGGATCCCCGCCTCGAGCGCGAGCTCGGCCATCCGCAGCGCACTGAACGACGCAAGGTCGCTGGGCTTGTGCACGACAGTGCAGCCCACCGCGAGGGCAGGCGCGATCTTCCATCCGGCGAGGGTGAGCGGGAAGTTCCACGGGGTCACGACACCGACCACGCCCACGGGCTCGCGCGTGATGAGGGCGAGATCGTCGGGGCCGACGGGCGACGACTCGTCGAGCTCCTTGTCGGCGAGCTCCGCGTACCAGCGGTAGGTGGCGAGCACGGCGCGCAGCTCGATGCTCCACGCCTCCTCAACGGGTTTTCCCATCTCGAGGCTGATCATGAGGGCGAGCTCGTCGCGGTTATCCTCGATGAGGTCGGCCCAGCGCAGCATGAGCAGCTTGCGCTCGCGCGGGGCCATGCGCGGCCACGGGCCGTCGTCGAACGCTCGGCGGGCCGAGGCGATGGCCCGATCGAGGTCTGCGGTGTCGCCCGCGGGCACGGATCCGAGCAGCTCGCCGTTGCGCGGCGTGCGGTGGTCGAACGCGCCGTGCGCCTCGTCCAGCCCGCCGTCGATCACGAGCCGCGAGGGTAGGCGCAGCGCGGCTGCGGCGTTCTCCCAGTCGGCGAGGGTGTGGTCGGACATGGGACCTCCGCTCTGAGCATCCGGTTTCGGCTACTCCCCAGCGTAGATCATTCGCTCCCGAACGGAAGGGCTAGTCGCGCCACCAGTCATCGAACATCGACACGGGAACCGTGCGCTTGTGGCGCGTGTTGATGTAGCGCGTCTCGATGGCGACGGCCACCTTCTCGTCGACGTCCTTGCCCTCGAGGTAATCGTCGATGTCCTGGTAGGTGAGACCCAGATTCGCCTCGTCGGTCTGGCCTGGGGTGTCATCCAGGAGGTCGGCGGTGGGCGCCTTCAGGTAGAGCCGCTCGGGCGCACCGAGGTGCTCGAGCAGCGAGCGACCCTGCCTCTTGCTCAGACCAGTGAGTGGCAGAACGTCGGCACCGCCGTCGCCGAACTTGGTGAAGAATCCGGTGACCGCCTCGGCGGCGTGGTCCGTGCCCACGACGAGCAGGTTTCCTTGGCCCGCGAGCGCGTATTGGGCGATCATGCGGGCGCGTGCCTTGACGTTGCCCTTAGTGAAGTCGAGCATCTCGGCTCCCGTGGCGTCGAGGTATTCGGCCTCGAACCCGTCGACGGCGCGGTGGATGTTGAAGGTGATGAGGTTGTCGGCCTGGATGAAGGTGAGCGCCAGCTGCGCGTCATCCTCGTCGGCCTGCACGTTGTAGGGCAGCCGCACCGCCACGAACGAGGCCTCATACCCCTCCGCACGCAGTTCCTCGACCGCGATCTGGCAGAGCCTGCCGGCGAGCGACGAGTCCTGTCCGCCGCTGATGCCGAGCACGAGGCCCTTCGTGCCGGTCTTGCGGAGGTAAGCCTTGAGGAAGTCGATGCGCAAGCGCACCTGCTCGGCCGGGTCGACCGAGGGCTGGACGTTGAGGTCGTAGATGATGCGCGCCTGCAGCGGAGTCATGTGTACGAATCTACCTCGCACACTCACGCTGCTGCTCGCTAGTTGGGGTCTTCGGCCCTGTCGACGCACATCATGTACTGCTCCGAACCTGACGCGTACCGCGCGCACGCCTGCAGCTTCTCTTCCACGCTCTCGTGGTGCGTCACGAGCAGGATGGTAAAGCCGACGGCGAGCACGACGAGCCCGCCCACGAACAGAAGAACCCGCCACGACCGCACAGTGAACCTCGCCATCCCGGTGTCCCTACACCGCTGATGCGAGCGAGAGTACTCCTCGCGAACGCGCTCCGCGACGGATATCTCCGGCCCAGTGAGTTTCTCGTCGTCCCACTCGGCATACCGCTCACGAACCCGGGCTGCGCACCCACGACGAGGTAGGCCACACCCTCAAAGTGTCGCTTTGCTGGCTGGACGCCGCAATTCGAGAACCCGAGTATTGCCCGCGCTGCCGCTTATGCGCCCGCAGCGCTGCTCAAGTCGAGAGACCCTTTCCACTCCACGGCATGCAGCTCATTCGCGGCCCCTGCATCCCGGATCGCTTCGACGAGGCCGCGCAGGTCTGCAGAGCACCTCAAGGCTCGGTTCGTGTCGATCTCGAGTGCCACCTATCCGCGCCTTCCATTCGGCGTCCACGCTAAGGCGGGGTTACGGCGGAGAAACCGAGAGCTACCGCCCGTGAATGCGATTGCGGACAACTCGCCAGATGATCAAGGCCAGGAGGCAAGCGACGCTAATGCCGAAGAGCCAAAAACCCCCGACAAGAAGGTAGTACACTCCGTTCTCGCCCATGCCACTGTAGTTAGCGGCCTGAACTGCCGCCACAATGAGAAGTAAGCCGCCGCCGAGCGCGCCACCTACAAAGACGCTCCCGAGAATGGAAACCCAGCGCGCGGACGCAGGCTCGTGTGCTTTCAACTGGTCCATCGAAGAAACCTATCAACTCGTCAAGAATTACGAACCGCTGTTGATCGTGCCCAGGCGAGGATGCCCCGGCGCACAGCGGCGACCAAATCCACCTACCAAAACGATGGCCGCGACGTCATCCACACAGACGGCGCGACCATCGATTTATGGTTCGAGCAGGCAGGGACGGCTAGCTGTTCGCGATTCCTCCACCGAATTGGTGCCATCCGCCTACCAAACCAGAAAGCGGACCGATCTGAGTCACGACGGAGGGACTCACGCCCTGAGTGGACACCGCCGCGGGAGTGTTGTAAACCCCGCCGCCATACCTGATCGCAGCAGCAAGGGTGTAATAGAAAAGGCACTGCCCGGGCGAGGCCGTGGTGGCACGGCCTTGCGTGGAGCTGTAAGTGCTGCTCCCGACTGCGTACGAGCCTGCACAGTCTGCAGGCTTACCTGGGAGGACGACGCTGCTCCATGCACTCGCCGCAGCAACTGGCGCAAACGCCAGCATGAGGGCAGTTGTGCCCGCTACAAGGATTGGGACGCGCTTCTTCATCTGATCTCCTTCTCGCATCGTTGCGGGCCTGCTGATTAGTGACTTTTTCTCTAATCCCCGTGATCCTCACAGTAATGCTGAGCTGCGCTCATAGGCAAGAAAATTGAGGATCAAAAGATCAAGTTGATGGGAGGCAGGTCGGGATACAGCCTGAATGCCTCACTTCCCACGCAGTCCGTGACTGCGTTGCGTCTCTTGTCACCCGTCTCGCTTTGAGTTCGCGCGAGCTCACTGAGATTCTTCTCATCGCCGGACACCTCAAAGCCGTCGCGTTTAAGACATGAAATCACTGCCACCCGCAGCGCCTCGTCCATTGTTGCGGGGGTAACAGCGTTGTAGACCGAACTCAACATGGTCCAGTACTTTTCGAGGCATCTGTCCATCACCTGCTGCACCTTGCTCGGTTCCAGGCCGTTCCCGAGGGCTTGAAATAAGTAGGTTGTTCCGTCCACAGGATTCACTATTGGGGTCGTAACTCCGACACCCGACGCTTCGTAGCAACTGGCCACGTTTTTGTAGGACTTGTCGTATTCATCGAATGTGATCTCCCCATCCTTCATCGCTTCATACTGTTCGGAGAAGCCAGCGTCGAGCGCCATTTTGGCGACTGCTAGAACTTGCTCACGAGGGTCGGGTTTCTCGAGCGCAGTCGACGACTGCGCGGTGCAACCAGAGACGGCACTTAATAAGCAGACCGTTGCGGCCATCGTCAGGGCGAATTTTCTTACAGCCATCGTCCTTGCCCTTCAATTGTTAGGGTCCTTTTGTTGAGCCTTCTTCGAGGTTAGACTAGGGCACTGAAACTGACGATGGGACCGTAGTGAAAAGGATCACCAAACGTCGGCTCCGCGTCGGCGGTATGGGCGTGATCGCTGCTATTTCTCTTCTGGCTTGGGTAAGCCTCCCTGTCGGAGCAATCTGGTGGCTTTCAATCCAGACTCAGGCGGCAGAAGTCGCACCGACTCAGACCACTTGGGTACCCATTCAGCCGCACTCCGGTCCACTCAGCCGTGAGGCATCGCTCTACATGGAGTGGTCTGACCTGGCCCCTGTCGTCGCTCCACAGTGGAGCGGGACTGTGACGGCCAATCAGTTGACGGTCGGCGCCACAATTTCATCCGGTCAGAACCTGCTCGCGATAGACGGTGTACAACGCGTCGGATTCAGCAGCCAGCAACCCTTTTACCGACCTTTGGAGATCGGAAGCGAAGGTACTGACTTGAGCGAGCTGAGGAGCCTTCTAACAACGCGAGGCCTCAGTGCAGCAGACACGGACAGCTTGACTTGGGACGATTTGTACGCGATACGCGAATTCGCCGCTTCGATCGGGGTGCCCGATGCCGATTACATCACGGCCTTCGATCCCTCTTGGATCGTCTTCCTTCCTAGTACCACGGCCATGGTCTCGAAGTCTCTGCTAGCTGTTGGATCGCCAGCCCCGGCGGCCGGAGAATCGATCGCCGAATTGGCGCCACAGCTCGCTTCCGCGCGGTTAGTTCAGCGGGTCGAGACCGTCGAGAGCGACGATGCTACGCCCGTCGATCCCGCGACTCTCGTTCAACTTACTAAACAACCTGAAGAGCAAGTGATCGTTGGCGGCGAGGAAGCTACTGTGTCCGACGATATGACTACCCTCGATTCGGAAGGGCTCAAAGTGCTTCTAGCAGTCGCGAAGCTGGGTGCCCCCCTAGTTTCCGCGAACCTGGTGTCCTCGACTCGGGGCGATCTTTGGGTGGTTCCGGCGGCATCACTTTTGACCGATCAGTCGGGCACGAGTTGCGTAGTGACGAACGACGGCACTAAATCTCGCCAGCCAAAAGTGACAGTCGTGACATCTGAGGGGTCGAACGCCATCGTGTCAGGCGATCTTTCTATCGACGACGCAGTTGCTCTAAACGCCCGCGTTGGGACCTCCGCTTGCCGCTAACAGTCGAGGATCTGCACGTTGCGTACGGCGCAACCAACATTCTCAACGGCGTAACGCTCGAGGTTGGAGCTGGCCAGTCCGTTGCCGTCATGGGTCCGTCAGGCTCTGGGAAGTCCACCCTCATGGCCGCCATAGCCGGCGAGCTCGAACCCAACAACGGTCGGATCTCGCGAAGTGGCATCGGGTCCATTGAGTGGATCTTTCAGTCCGCCCCCATCTTGGCCCGTCGCAGCGCGCTCGACAACGTGGCTCTCGGGCCACTCGCTCGTGGAAGCAGCCGATCACGATCGATTGCCTTGGCCACTAGAGCGATGAAATCACTTGGAATTTTCAACCTCGCTCGCTCGTCGGCCTTTCGGTTGTCGGGTGGTGAGCGGCAACGAGTGGCGGTGGCGCGAGCTCTCGCGAGCGGCGCGGAACTCATCCTTGCTGACGAGCCCACCGCAGCCCTCGACTCACAGTCGAAGGAACTTGTGATTGCTGCGCTTCTCGCAGCGACCAGGTACGGCGCGTCGCTGATCGTTGCGACCCATGATGACGAAGTAGCACTGGCCTGTGATCGGACATACCAGCTGCACGCTGGCCAGTTGAAGATTCGAGTCAACGGGTGAGGCTACGCGAAGTGCTCGCCGAAGCCCTTCGGAATCTTCGCGCTCACATTTTGCTTTCCGTGCTTTCCGCCGCAGCGGTGTTCCTCGTGGCGACGACAGCGCTAGCTGGATCTGCTCACGACGTTGAAGTTGCACTGGATCAGCACGACGCATTGACCCTTCGCGGTTTGAATGTTCTGGTTGTGGCGCCCAAGAGCCAGAACGGGGAATTTACAGCCCAGCGCTGCGATGAGTTGAACCAGCTAGACGCGGTGAAAGCAGCGGGCGCAGTCATGACCTCCGTGTCTTCGCAACCGCTTACCGGGCCTGGGATCCAGATTGAGTACGGAACCCCTCGACTCGCGAATATCTATTGGCCCAACGTGGTCCCTGCCGCCGGCACGATCGTGGGTGCGCGGGTGGCTGAAACCTACGGGCTCCAATCTGCCTCCACGTGGGCAGTCCGGATAGGGTTCGACTACGAAAACCTTCACACCACTACGGCGCCTTCGACACCCAGAAATCCATCCTGGGACGGGACCGTGGTGGTTCCCAAGGAGCCGAGAGGGCAGACGCGTGTGTGCTGGGTCGAAGCGGCCACCGGCCACCGCGACGGAGTCGAGGCTCTGCTACTTGGGTGGTGGGGCAGAACTGAAGTAAACGTCGCGCCAATGCTCGACGGAGAAAGTTCTGGTACTCCTCAATCAGTTCTGAGCGGCCGCCTCAGCCAATACTTTCCCGTCTTTGGTGGTCTGGTGGCAATCGCCGCCCTATTAGTCAATTGGGTGATTCGAAGATCAGAGTTCGCCCTGTATTCGCTAGAAGGTTTGCGCCGACCGCAGCTACTCTGGCAGGCCAGTGTAGATGTCATACTGCTCGCTTACCTGCCGGCCATCGTCTCCACGCTCGCCACGTTGACGGCGTTGGTGCTCACGTCCTCGCACAGCTTGACCCTCAGCATTTTGGCTATGGACGCAGCCCGCATCATGTGTGCGATTCTCATTTCACCGCCGCTGGCGCTCCTCGTCATTGGCACCAAGAATGCAGTTTCGCGATTGAAGGGGCAGTAGTCCTGCTCCTCAACGGCTTACGGGCGATCGAGAGCCGCTCTGGTGCCGTGGAACTACGTCGGGCCAGCTCGTCTATACGGAGGCCGAGGGTCACGGCGGAGTCTACGAATATTTCTTCTGTGCACGACGGAGGGCTGGCTAGCGCGACCTTCCCTATACCGGTACGGGCAGCAGAGCACGCGATCGGCAGCCGATTCGGTCAGGAGCGCATCTCGCAGGAGACGTTGGAGGAGCTGCGTCATGACCTTTCCGAGGCGGTGGTCGTCCGGGCCAAGCCGATGCTGACATGGAGAAGAACCTCCGCCGCCAACTCAAAAAGCTGGAGAACCAGGAAGATCGGCTCGTTGAACTCGTCGCGGAAGGGGACTTGCCCGTGGAGAAGCTCAAAGCCCGACTACGGGCCGTCTCGATACAGCGCGACTACCTCACGGAGAGGCTGGGACGCACAACCGAAGAACTGCAGCACGGCGTCCAGACGATAGAGAGCTACCCCGGCGTTCGCGCACTCAGCGCGGTCGAATCTGCCATCACGAAAGTCCTCAGAAACGAAGAAAGTCCCCGCCTTGCGGCAGGGACTCGCTTCGTTGAATCTGTTGGGTCGTTCTTCACTCTTCTTAAACCCAATGGTTCGAATAAGAGTTCTTTGGTTGCGGGGACAGGATTTGAACCTGCGACCTCTGGGTTATGAGCCCAGCGAGCTACCGAACTGCTCCACCCCGCGGCGTAGTTCAAGGGTAACACAGTGGTGGCCCACACCTTTCCCCACGGCCAACGGGCGAAGTACGGTGGAGCATGGGCAGCGTGTGGCGGGGTGCGACGGCGACGCCGATCCTGCCCGTGGCGAGCATCGAGCGGGCGGCGGAGTTCTACCGCGAGATCGGGTTTATCGTCGAGCCCTACGACAGCGAGTACGCCTTCGTGCGAGGCGGCGGGCTGTCGATCGACCTCGCCCAGAGCGACGGGTTCGACCCGTTCGTCATGGCGGGCATGGCCTACGTGACGGTCAAGGATCCGGATGCTTCGCACGCCGCCATCGCGGCGACGGGGCTGGTCGCGGGCTACCACGACCTGGGTGAGGCCGCCCTCCGCGAGCGGTGGAAGGCCGGCGAATCCCTCGCGCGCATCACGGCCGTGGAGAACAAGCCGTGGGGAATGCGCGAGTTCGCGCTCGCCGATACGGACAACAACCTCATCCGTATCGGCGCGCGCGTGCGGCGCTGATCGAGCTACTGCGTTGCCGCGATGGCCCGCTTCACAGCATCGAGCATCTTCGCGTCGGCCTCGGCCGCGGCGACCAGGTCGTTCGCAGCGTAGGCCGCCGTGCGGGCGGTGAGCGCCGTCTGGTAGTCGGCGAGCGCCTGCGTGAGTGCCGCGTTGTCGGTCGGCGTCGTGGGGGTGGTCGGCGTCGTCGGGGTGGTCGGATCCGTCGGCGTCGTGGGCACGTCACCGTCGCCGGCGGAGGCGCCGGAGTCACCGCCGAACAGCTTGTCGAGGGCGAGGTCGAGGGTGTCCTCGAACGCGATCTCGTTACCGAACGACACGAGCACCTTGCGCAGCAGCGGGTAGATCGTGCCGCTGGTCGCCTGCACGTAGACGGGCTGAACGTAGAGCAGTCCCCCGCCGACCGGCAGCGTGAGCAGGTTTCCGAGCTTCACGTCGGTCTCGCCGCGCTGCAGGAGCGCGAGCTGGTTGGCGACCTCGGTGTTGGTACGGAACGTCGTCTCCACCTGACCGGGGCCGGGCACCGTGGTCTGCTTCGGCAGCGTCAGCAGAGTGAGCTTGCCGTAGTCGGGGCCCGCGTCGGAGTTGACGGCGAGGTATCCGGTCAGAACGTTTCTCGTGGAGTCGGCGTTGCCCTTCGGGATGTACGTGGAGTACAGCGTGAAGGCCGGGGCCTTCGTTCCGGGCACCTGCATCGTCAGGTAGTAGGGCGCCTGCGGAGTCTCGGTGGTGAGCACCGGGTCGTTGGGCGTGACCCACTGGTCGTCGCTCGAGTAGAAGGAGCCCGCATCCGTCACGTGGTACGACCCGAGGATGGCCCGCTGCACCTTGAACAGGTCCGACGGGTAGCGCACGTGGTCGAGCAGCTGCTCGCTCATGTCGCTCATGGGCAGGATCGTGCCGGGGTAAATCTTCTCCCACGTCTGCAGCACGGGGTCTTTGTCGTCCCACGCGTACAGCTTGACGCTGCCGTCGTAGGCGTCGACCGTGGCCTTGACCGAGTTGCGGATGTAGTTGATGTCGTCGATCGCGAACGCCGGGGTGGGCGTGTACGTGTCGGCGATGGCACTCGAGAGCTGCTGCGTCTGCGAGTACGGGTAGTTGGTGCCCGTCGTGTACGCGTCGACGATCCAGACGATCTTGCCGTCAACGATCGACGGGTAGATGTCATTGTCGAGCGTCAGGTACGGGGCGACCTCGGCAACACGGTCCTTCGGGTTGCGGTCGTAGAGGATCTGCGACTTGTCGGTCACCGCGTCGGAGAGGAAGATCTGCTCGCTCTGGAACTTGATCGCGTAGATGAGCTTCTTGAACACGTTGTCGAGCACGGGGCCGCCGTTGCCAGTGAAGGTCGTCGTCGCGTTGGCGTCGCTCTCCTCACCGCCCGACGGGTAGTCGAGCTCGACATCCCTGGAACCCTCGGGCGCGCCGACGATAGAGTACGCGGGCGAGTCCTCGCCGAAGTACACGCGCGGCTCGAAGTCACCCAGGTCGCCCGTGCTCGGGATGCCCGACTCGAGGAATACCGGGTTTCCGTCGCTCGCGCGCTGGTTGCCGTATGCGGCGACAACGCCGTAGCCGTGGGTGTAGACGAACGTGTTGTTGTAGTAGGTCTGCGACTCACCGAGACCCGACTGGTTGAGCTCGCGCACGGCGAGCACCGTGTCCTGGCTCTTGCCGTCGATCATGTAGCGGTCGACGTCGAGGTGCGGGGCGAAGCTGTAGTACTGCTTGAACTGCTGCAGCTGGGCGAAGGCCTTGGGCACGATCGAGGGGTCGAGAATCCGGATGTTCGCGGTGGTCTCGGCGTCTTCGCGCAGGGCACCGGGCTCGGCGTCGGTGGTCGCGCTGTAGGGCACTTCCTCGACTCCCGCGACCCCGTAGGCGTCACGCGTGGCGTCGATACTGCGCTGGATGTATTCAGCCTCGTAGGTCTTCGCGCTCGGCTCCACCTGGAAGCGCTGGACGACCCACGGGTAGATGCTGCCGACGACGAGGCCGCTCACGAGCAGCAGCGCGGTGCCGATGATGGGCAGGCGCCAGCGGCCGATGATCGCCGTGACGATGAACAGCACGGCGACGAGGCCCGCGATGCCGGCGAGGATGGCGCGGCCGGGGATCGTGGCGTTGGCCTCCGTGTATCCGGCACCCGTCACAAGGAAGCCCTGACTCGCGGAGTAGAGGGTCGTGTACTGGTCGAACCAGATGCTCACGGCCTGCAGTGCGAGGTAGACGCCCGCGGTGACGGCGAGCTGGATGCGCGCCGAGCGCTGGATGCGCACCTCGCGGCCACTGAAGCGCAGGCCGCCGTAGAGGTACGTGGTGGCGAGGGCGGCGATGCCCGCGAGGAGCACGACCGCCGAGGCGAAGCCGAGCACGCCGTGGTACATCGGCAGGTCGTAGAAGTAGAAGGAGACGTCGAGGCCGAACTGCGGGTCGGTCTGTCCGAACGGGGTCTTGTTGAGCCACTGGAGCACGAGCTGCCAGTGAGTGGAGGCCGAGACTCCCCCAAAGATGCCGAGCACGGCGGGGATACCGAACATCGCCAGGCGGCGCAGCGGCTCGATGACCTGCTGGTAGCGGTCGAGCTGCGCGTTGAGCTTCGCGTACACGGGCCGCGAGCGGAACGCGATCTCGATGCTCACGTAGACCGGGATCGCCATACCGAGGAAGCCGATGACGAACATCACGGCCCCGGCGATCCACTGCGTGGTCAGCACGTTCAGGTAGCCCAGCTGGCTGAACCAGAGGACGTCGGTGTACAGGTTCGACACCACGAAGAACGCGATGACGAGCACGGCGACGACAACCGCCGTGATGGTGAGTGTCACCCTCGTTCGATTTGCTGCGGACGGTGCTGTTTGGTTCGACACTGAAGTTTCGCTCCTGCTGTTGGGGGCCTGTGCCTATCTTAAAGGCCCCAAGCTGCAAGGACGCCCCGGATGCTCACCCCACGGTGCACGTGGGCAGGCTGCTCGTGTCGCCTCCCGAGGCGATCGCCTTCAGCGCGGCGAGCGAATCGTCGAGTGTGGACACGGCGAATACGGTGAGGCCGTCGGGAATGTGGCCCGTCACCTCGTTGCAGTTCGACTCCGGCGCGAGGAAGTAGGAGGCCCCCGCGTTGCGTGCGCCGTACAGCTTCTGGCGAATGCCACCGATGGGGCCGACCGTGCCCGTGGCATCGATGGTCCCGGTGCCGGCGATGTTCTGTCCGCCGTTGAGTTCGCCGGGCGTGAGCTTGTCGATGATGCCCAGGGCGAACATCATCCCCGCGCTCGGACCGCCCACGTTCTCGAGCTGGATCTTCACGTCGAACGGGAACTCGTACTCGCTACCCACGATGATCCCGAGGATGGGCGCGGGGCTGTCGCCCGAACTCAGCACGGGAGTGAGCTCGAGCGTCTTCGCCGTGCCGTCGCGCAGGATGTCGACCGTCGCGGGGCTGTCGACACCGTTGGCCGCGATCTCGGCGCGCAGCGCAGTCACGTCGGGGAAGGTCTTGCCGTTGACGGAGACGATGACGTCGCCCGCGAGCAGCTGGCCCGCGGCGGGCGAGCCGTCTTGCGTCTCGACCACGGAGAGGGTGCTCGGCAGGTCGTAGCCGAGCTCGGTGAGGGCCGCGGCGATGGCGGCCTTCTGCGAGTTGGCCATGTCGACGGCACCCTGCTGGTTCGACTGTTCGACGGTCTGGCCCACGGGGTAGATGAGGTCGACGGGAACCACGGCTCTGCTCGGGTCGAAGTAGGCGGCGGCCACCTCCAGCCAGTTGGGCAGGTTCTCACGGTTTCCCCTGATGCTCACCGTGAGCATGTCGAGGGTGCCGTCGGTCGGGTAGGTCTTCTCGTCGGGGATGTCGATGAGCGACACCGTCTTGTCGCCCACGGTCACGTCGCCGAGGGTGTCGTAGACGGGGCCGGGCTGCTCGATCACATAGGGCGCGGGCACGAGGGCGACAACGGCCACCCCGACGAGGGCGACCCCCAGGATCCCCCAGCCCACGTAGCGCCGCCGGCGCCGGGGGTCGACGTCCGGTTCGATGTCGGTGAAGAGTGCCACCGGTTCCCTCACTGTTCTGGTTCGTGGTGCGTGTTCGCCACGGGCGCACGGCCAGAACGTCGGGCGTCGGCGAAATCCAGCTGCCTCTGACTGTGCAGCGGCTAGCGTAGTTCGTATGGCTGAGGATTCACGGGAGCCCGCCGAGAGCGGCGACCCGGCAGACGAGTTCCGCGAGATGCTGCGCGAGTTTCTCGAGGGCAACGGAGACATCGACCCTGCGAAGCTCGCGGGCGCAGCGGGGCTCCCCAACGACCCCGCCATGGTCGCGCAGCTCATGGCACAACTGCAGAATGCGCTGCAGAACAGCGGCGACGGGATCAACTGGGGCCTCGCCCTCGAACAGGCAAAGGGCATCGCGACACGGGGCACCGTCGTCTCGCTGCCGGCCGAGCGCTCGCAGCTCGAGCAGGCCCTGCACGTGGCATCCCTGTGGCTCGACGAAGTCACCTCGATCACGGAGCTCTCGGCCGAACCGCGCCTCATGAGCCGTCAGGAGTGGGTGACCGCGACGATGGACGTGTGGACGCAGCTCGCCGAGCCCGTGGCCAACTCGATAGCCAACTCGCTCACCGACGTGCTCAAGCAGAACGCCCCGGAAGACATGGACGAGATGCTCGCGGGCGCCTCCCAGGTGATGCGCAACGTCGGCGGCACGCTCTTCGCCATGCAGCTCGGCCATGTGGTCGGCCAGCTCTCGAGCGAGGTCGTCTCGGGCGGCGACATCGGTATCCCGCTGCTCGACTCCGCCGAGGGCGGCGCCGCGATCCTGCCGCAGAATGTTCTCGGTTTCGGTGCGGGCCTCGACATCCCCGTCGACCAGGTGCAGCTCTACCTCGCCGTGCGCGAACTTGCGCACGCGCGGCTCTTCCGCCACGCGAAGTGGCTGCGGTTGCAGCTGCTCTCGTCGATCACGGAGTTCGCGCGCGACATCCACATCGACACCGAGCGGCTCGAGACCCTGGCCGCAGACTTCGACCCCAGCAACCCCGAGGAGCTGCGCTCGGCCATGACGAGCGGTGCCCTCATCGCCCCGAAGAGCGAGGAGCAGCTCGCCGCCCTCGCGCGCATGGAGACCACGCTCGCCCTCATCGAGGGCTGGGTGGATGTCGTCACGGCGCAGGCCACCAAGCGCCTGCCGTCGAGCGCGGCGATCGCGGAGACGGTGCGGCGGCGGCGGGCATCAGGCGGTCCCGCGGAGTCGGCATTCGCCACCCTGGTCGGCCTCGAACTGCGCCCGCGTCGACTGCGCGAGGCCGCGGCCATGTGGCAGCAGGTGAGTGACGCCGTGGGTGACGAGAAGCGCGACGCACTGTGGTCGCACCCCGACCTCATCCCGACCGGCGACGACATCGACGACCCAAGCGCCCTCATCGCACGCATCACCGCTGGCGCGCCCGAGCCCGACGACATCGACCAGGCCATCGAAGACCTGCTCAACGACGACACGACGGATCGCCCGCGCGAAGACTAGGCATGTGGAGACTCTGCTCGCGAGAACGGTAGCCGGGGGCACCATGTCGGCATGATCCTCCGGCTGAATCCCCTGCTCCCCCTCGTCTGGCGCAGCCCCACGAGCATCCAGCTCGGAATCGACCCCGTTGTCGTCATCCTCGACGATCTCACCGAGCGCGACGAACGGATGCTCGCCGCCCTGGTCGTGGGGGTGAGCGACACGGGGCTCACCATGATGGCGGCCGGCGCCCTCGACGAGCGGGACTCCCTCCTCGCCGCCCTCGCCCCCGCGCTGTCGCGCGCCCCCATGGCACCCACGTCGGCAACCGTCGCAGTCCACGGCAGCGAGGCCCTCGCAGCCGCGATCTGTTCCGCGCTCGCGCACTCGGGCATCGACGTCGTCACGGGCGACGACCCCGCGGCTCTCGCCGAGCGCTCCCCCGCCCTCGCGGTCGTAGCGGGCCACTACGTGCTCGCGCCCGAGTTGCACACGCTGTGGTTGCGGCGCGACATCCCGCACCTGCCCGTCGTGGTGGGCGACGCCGGGGTGACCGTCGGACCGTTCGTCGAGCCGGGCTCCGGGCCGTGCCTGCTGTGCGTCGAACTGCGCAGGCGCGACGGTGACGCGGCGTGGCCGGCGCTCGCGACGCAACTTCTGGGGCGCACGAGTCGTGCGGAGAGCCCGATCCTGGTGCTGGAGGGGGCTGCCTTGGCGTCACGGATGGTGCTACGACGGCTGTCCGCGGGGGCCGGAGCCGCGGCATCCGTGCGCATCGATGCCGCGACCGGACGGCGCGACGCGCGCGCGTGGCAGCAGCACCCCGAGTGTGGCTGCCGGGGCATCGCGCACCTGCTGGGTCGCGAGGAGGCTGCTAGCCCAGCTCAGCCAGGAATCGACTGGGCGACCGCTGCCCGGATCGCCCCTGCTGAGGAGCTGCGGACCAGCTGAGCGCGAGCTGGCGGCGGGCGCGCGTGATGCCCACGTAGAGCAGGCGCCGCTCCTCCTCGACGGCGGCGGCATCTTTCGCGTAGCTGATCGGCACGAGCCCCTCGGCGAGGCCGATGAGGTACACCGAGTCCCACTCGAGACCCTTGGCGGAGTGGAGGGTCGCGAGGGTGACCGCGGACATCGTGGGCTCATGCTGCCCGGCCTGACGCTCGAACAGCTCGTCGACGAACTGCTTGATGGTGGTGCCGGTCGGCGCCTCCTCCGCGAGGTGCATGAGTGCGTTGAGCGACTCCCACCTGTCGCGCACGGCGCCACGGCCCTCTGGCGGCTCCTGCGACCAGCCGATCGAGCGCAGCACGTCGCTGACGGTCTTGAAGAGCGGTTCGATCGCCGTCGTAATGGCGGCGCCGCGCAGGAGCATGAGCGCCTCCTTCACCTCGCGCTGCTCGAAGAATCGCGTAGCTCCGCGCACCACGTAGGGCACGCCCGCATCGGAGAGCGCAGTCTCGAGCGCCTGCGACTGCACATTGATGCGGTACAGGATCGCGATCTCCTCGGGCTTGACGCCCGCGGCGATCTCGTCGGCGATGGCATTGGCGACGTTGCGTGCCTCCGAGCTGTCGGTCTCCGCGCGCAAGATCGTGGGCGTCGGACCCGTGCGCGTCGTCGCCGCGTGCAGGGTGAGGGCGCCGGGGCGGTCGCGCATGAGGCGGTTGGCGGCCGTGACGATGGCCGGCGTCGAACGGTAGTTCTGCTCGAGGCGCAGCACCACGGCATCCTCGTGCTCCGCGCCGAACCCGAGGAGGTACTCCGGGGATGCGCCCGCGAACGAGTAGATGGTCTGGCTCACGTCGCCGACCACGCACAGGTCGTTGCGGTCGCCGAGCCACAGGTTCAGCAGGTCGTGCTGGAGCGGCGAGACGTCCTGATACTCGTCAACCACGAAGAAGCGGTACTGCTCCCGCACCTGCTGGGCGACGCGCGGCTCGGCCTCGACCATCCCCGCGGCGGCCAGCAGCACGTCTTCGAAATCGATCTGGCGGCGCTCGTCCTTCACCGTCTCGTACTGGCGTTGCAGGTCGAGCATCTTCTCGGGGGTCAACGCTGGCGGCAGCGGGCGCGACCGGGTGGCGTACTCGTCGATCGACAGGCGGGAGGTCTTGCGCCACTCGATCTCCGACGCGACATCGCGCAGCGTCGCCGTGTCGAGCTTGAGGCGCAGCGCGTCAGCACCGTGCGCGATGACCTTCGCCTTGCCGTCGAGCAGGCGCGGCATCGTGCCGCCGATCACCTGCGGCCAGAAGAAGTTCAGCTGCGAGAGGGCCGAGGCATGGAACGTGCGGGCAGCGACCCCGGATGCCCCGAGCGCACGGAGCCGGCCGCGCAGTTCACCCGCCGCACGCGACGTGAACGTGAGCGCCATGACGCGTCCGGGCGGATAGACGCCCGTCGCCACCCCGTACGCGATCCGATGGGTGATCGCCCGAGTCTTGCCGGTGCCGGCGCCCGCGAGCAGGCACACGGGCCCGAGCAGGGACTCGGCGGCGAGGCGCTGCTGGTCGTCGAGCCCCGCGAGGAGATCCTCGGCGGTCACCGCTGTCCGTCGGCGATGGGGCCGCCGTACCACTCCTCGAGAATCGCGCGGGCGATCGAGGTGGGGCCGGGAAGCGTGATCTCGGTGAGGGCTGCGGCGAGCTC
Source organism: Rhodoglobus sp. (assembly GCA_965227655.1). Lineage (GTDB taxonomy): Bacteria > Actinomycetota > Actinomycetes > Actinomycetales > Microbacteriaceae > Rhodoglobus. The sequence continues at coordinate 967,178 of OZ245765.1, forward strand.
ATCCCGAGTGAACCAGCGCAGATCGAGGATCTCGACGCCGTCGGGGGTGGTCTCGGGGCCGTGCTCGGGGTCGACCTTCGCGAGGAAGCCGAGCATGAGCGACGCGGGGAACGGCCACGGCTGGCTGCCGAGGTACACGGGGTCGACGACGTGGATGCCCGACTCCTCGAATACCTCGCGGATGACCGCAGACTCGAGCGACTCCCCCGGCTCCACGAACCCGGCGAGCAGCGAGTACCTGTTGGTCTCCCACAGCGCGTTCGACCCGAGGAGGATGCGGTCGTCAGCGTCGGTGATGCCGACGATGATCGCGGCATCCGTGCGCGGGAACACCTCCGTGTTCGACACCGGATCGCGACGCACCCAGCCGCCCTTCTCGGAGACGGTGGGCTCGCCCGTGCGCGGGGAGAAGAGGTGCGAGGTGTGCCAGTTGAGGATGCCGAGCGCCTCGGTGAAGATTCCGGCGTCGCGGTCGCTCAAGCGGCTACCAACCGAGCGCAGGTTCGCCCACTCGCCCTCGGCGAGGTGGCCGGCGTCTTCGAGGAGCACGGCGACGATGGGGGTGCCGGCGGGCTCGGGGCTCGTCGTCGACGTCGAGCGGCCGAGGTAGACGCGCAGGTCGGCGGCGGGCACCGCGTCGACGGGCAGCAGCGCAAGCGTCGTGGGCGAGGAGAGCAGCGCGCTGCCCTGAAGGATCGGCAGGATGCGCGTGGCAGGGTCTGCCCACAGTTCCTCGAAGAGGCCGTCGCGCTCGCGGGCCAGATTGTCCCTGTCGATCTCGAATCGGGAGAGCGGGAGCCTGGCGAGGAAGGAATTGGGCATAACTGTGACCCCGTCGGAAGTGCGTGGCGTGAAGCTGAAGCGTGGGGTGGGCGACCTACCCTGTCGGTATGGCCAGATCCCATCTCACTCTAGCCGCGCTCGCGACGTCAGCCGTTCCGGGCCTCGATATCGCCGCCGCATCCTCATTCGGCGCGAGCCAGGGCAGCGACTTCGATGCCGCAGTCCTCACCGGTCGCGACGGCCGCCACTGGATCATCCGCGCTCCCCGCAACGCGCGCGCCGAGTCCGAGCAGTCCGCAGACCTCGTTGCGCTGCGCTCGCTCAGTGCAGGAGTGCGCACGCGACTGCCGTTCGCGGTCTCCACCTTCGCGGGCCAGGCGCCGCTCGACGGCACCCGCGCCATCGTCTACGAGTTCGTCTACGGCACCAAGGTGCCTCTCACGGGCTTCACCTATGGCGCCGACTCGCTCGCCGCCTCCGTGGGCACGGCCATCGCCGCCATCCACTCGCTTCCGACGAGCTTCGTGGCGGATGCGGGCCTGCCCGTCATGACCGCCGGAGAGTGCTTGCGCGCGAGCGTCACGGTGCTCGACCGCGCCGCCGCAACCGGCCTCGTCCCCGCCGGCCTCCTCGGGCGCTGGGAACGTGCAGCGGAAGACACCAAGCTCTGGCAGTTCCAGCCCACAGTCATCAACGGCGCCCTGACTGCCGACTCCTTCTTGAGCGCCGACGGCGTCGTCACGGGTGTGCTCGGCTGGCAGGACCTGCGCGTCGCCGACCCGGCCCGTGACCTGCAGTGGCTGCTCGCCAACTCGCCCGTCGCCGAGACGGCGTTCGACGCCTACGCGCGCGTGCGCGGCGCGGGAGACCGCCAGGTGAAGCAGCGTGCGATGTTCTACGCCGAGCTCGAGGTGGCCAAGTGGCTCCTGCACGGCACCGAGCAGCGCAGCACCGACATCGTCGACGATGCCGTGGCGATGCTCACCGCCCTCGCCGACAGCGCGCACAACGACGTCATGAATCCCATCGGGGCCCAGACGATGCCCACCATGGCCGTCGACGAGGTCGAGGCGTTCCTCGCCCGAGCCGAGAAGGCTGTTTAGGCCCCAGCCCGCGGCACGATCGCGATCCACTTGCCCCGACGGGCGGTGACCTTCACGCGCAGCCGCCCGCTGTGGGCGAGCAGGATCGCGATGACGATGGCCGCGATGGCGGGCACCGCACCGGAGATGACCATCGCGGTCTTGGGGCCGAGGTTTTCGGCGAACCATCCCATGACCGGGCCGCCGATCGCCTGGCCACCCACGACCACCATCACCCAGAACGCCATGACCCTGCCGCGGATCGCCATGTTCGACGACAGCTGCACCATCGTCTCGCTCGCCGTCATGTAGAGCAGTCGCGAGAGGCCGATGGTCGGTAGCACCGCGAGGAACAGCACGTAGAACGGGGCGAGACCTGCGGTGATGAGCAGCAGCCCGTAGACCATGGCGCCGATCATGATGGTGCGCAGGCGCAGGCTGCCGCGTCGGGTGGAGATCAGCGCTCCCGTGAGGGCACCGATGGCGGCGAGCGAGTTGTACAGCCCATAGCCCTGCGCTCCGGTGTCGTACACGGTGTCGGCCATGCCGGCGAGGAGGGCGGGCATGGGCATCCCGAATATGGCGACGAAGGCCACCATGACCATGGTCCAGAAGAGGGTGGGTTTGCCGAGGATGTAACGCGCGGCTTCGCGGATCTGCCCCTTCGAGCTCGGCGCGCGTGGGGCGACGAGCATCTCCTCGCCGCGCATGGCGGTGACGAGCAGGATGCCGATGACCGTCGCGATGACGTTGCCGCCGATCGCCCAGCCGGAGCCGACAGCGACGATGAGCACGCCGCTGAGCGCAGGCCCGAGGAGCGCACCGAGGTGGAAGATCGACGCGTTGACGCTGATGGCGTTGCGCAGGTGCCGCGGGCCCACGAGCTCGCTCACGAACACCGACCGCGCGGGGCCGTCGAAGGTCTGCATGACGCCGATGGCGAGAACGAGCCCGTACACGACGAGCAGGTTGGCGTGCCCCGTGATCGCGAGCACGGCGAGCACGAGGCTCAGGAGGCCGATCACCGACTGGCACACGATGAGCACGCGGCGCTTCGGGAATCGGTCGGCGATGACGCCCGCCCACGCGCCGAGCAGCAGCGTCGGCAGGAACTGCAGGGCGATCGTGAGGCCGACGAGCGTGACGCTGTTGGTGATCTCGAGCACGAGCCAGTCCACGGCGATGCGCTGCGACCAGCCCGCCGTGTTCGAGATGAACTGGGCGATCACGTAGAGGCGGTAGTTGTGTATCCGGAGCGCACCGAACGTGTCACGCCAAGCCGGTCGCTGCATCGAGATCGCTAGGGGAACAGTGGCGGGCGCCTGCTCCGGAAGTACTGCCACGATTCCACCGTACGCGGCTTGCTTCCCATATCCTTAGCAAATCAGACCTATAACGCCCATCACGTTTCGTAATGAAGGGATGCCCCGGTGTTCGACCCCGTGCTGCTGAGGAGCTTCGTCGCCGTGGCCGAGACGCGCAGTTTCACGCAGGCCGCGAGCCGGCTCGGGCTGAGCCAGCCGACCATCAGCCAGCACATCCGCAAGCTCGAGACCGCCGCGGGGCGCGTGCTCGTGCTTCGCGACACGCGCGCGGTGTCACTGAGCGACAACGGCGAGGCGATGCTGGGGTTTGCGCACACGATCCTCGCCGCCCAGGACCAAGCGTCGAGCTACTTCACGGGCACCGCGATGCGCGGGCGTCTGCGCTTCGGATCGGCAGACGATCTCGCGCTCACCCAGCTGCCGGGCATCCTGCGCGACTTCCGCCAGCTCTACCCGCAGATCAACCTCGAGCTTACCGTCAACCAGAGCGGAACCCTCCTGCGCCGCCTGCACGCCGGGCACCTCGACCTCGTGTTCATCAAGCAGGATCCGGGATGGGACGAGGGCCGACTCGTGCGCCGCGACCGCATGGTGTGGGTCGGCCATCGCGGCCTCGAGGTCGACCGCACACAGCCCGTTCCGCTCATCGCCTACCCCGCGCCGGCGCTCAGCCGCACGTACGCGATCCGCGCCCTCGAGGAGGCGGGTCGCACCTGGCGCATCACGTGCAATGTGCGCGAGGTGAACGGCGTCGTAGCGGCAGCACGCGCGGGCATCGGCGTCGCGGTGCTCGCGCAGTCGCTCATCCCCGCGGACCTCGTGCAGGTCTCACCGTCGCAGGGTCTGCCGGAGCTCGGCGAGGTCGACTTCACGCTCGTGAGCAACCCGACGACCAAGAGCGAGCCCGTGGAGGCGCTCACCGCCGCGATCATGAGCCGGCCGGTGCAGTAGCGGGTAACGGTTCGCGCTCGGCAGGTCGGGGTCCGTTCCGGAAGTGTATGTCGGACCGACATACACCGCTGGAACAGGATGCCCTTCCCCTGCTCGAGACACCGCTCAACCGAACGCGGCCTGCCACTTCTCGAGGAGCTCGGCCTCGTCGTAGATGTGCTGCGGCCGGATGATCCTGTCGTCGGAGACGTAGTAGAACACCGCGTCGACGAGGTTCGGATCGATGTCACGCCAGCGCGCGTAGGCGAGACGGTACAACGCCAGCTGCAGCTGCTTCTCCTCGAGGTCTTTGGCGTCTTTCGGAGCCTTGCCGGTCTTCCAGTCGACGATCTCGAAGCGAGAGTCGTCGAGCGAATAGACGGCGTCGATCTTGCAGATGACGATGCGGCCGCCGAACGGCAGGTGGATCTCACGCTCCACGTCGACAGGTCGACGCGAGGCCCACGGGCTCGCCTCGAATGTCGCGCGCAGGCGCGCGAGCTCCTCGTCGCCCACGAAATCTTCCGCGTCGGTCTCGACGGGGAGCGCGTCGAGCTCCTCGCTGTCACCGCCCGCCGCGTAGCGATCCTCCACCCACGCGTGAAAGAGGGTTCCGAGCTGGGTGGCGCGGTAGGGACGTTCGGGCATCGGCCTGCGCAGCGACGAGGCCACGGCCGAGGGGTCGGTCACGTAGTCCTTGAACCGGGACGCGGGAACGCGCACGGGCATCGCGACGAGACCACCCGCGTTCAGGCGGCGTCGGCGCTCCTCGAGCAGCAACTCCAGCTGCCGCCGCCACGGCCCGTCGAAGGCGGGGGTCGCCGCGCGGACCGCCTGCGCCGCGGCCTCGACCACGGGGCGCCGCCCGCCGAGCGGGTCGAACGGCCAGCGGATCGTGTCGAGGTTCTCGCCCAACGGATTCTCGTCGCTCTCGGGGACGGTGCCGAGCTCGGGCCGCAACTCCAGCAGGAAGGGGCTCGGCACGCGCGCGGCAACCTGCGTGGCCCAGAAGGAGCCCGTGAGCAGCAGCGCATGGCGTGCACGCGTTACTGCAACGTAGGCGAGACGGCGCTCCTCCCGGTCGAGATGCGTACGCACGCGACCCTTGAAGGCGTCGAACTCGTCGCTCACCTCCTTGCGCGTGCTGCATTGCTGCCATCCGAAGACCGGGAGCTCGGCGGCATCCCCGCGGAACGGCCATGGCAGCTGCCCGAAGCTCAGCCAGCCCTGGTAGCCGCCCTCGACGGGCTTGCCGGGAAGCTCGCCGTCGACCATGCGCGGGACCACCACGAGGTCCCACTCGAGGCCCTTCGAGCCGTGGATCGTGAGCACCTGCACGGTTCCGGGCTCCGGGTCCTCCGGGCGGGGAGAGAGATCTTCCCGCAGCTCCGCCTCCCGCAGCCACGACAGGAAGCCGCCGAGCGTCGCCACGTCGGTGAGCGCGAGGTAGCCGTCGAGCGCGTCGTAGAACGCCTCGATCGTGGCGGTGCCGAGGGCGCGGTAGTCGTTCGCCGCGACCTCGATGTCGAGCTGCAGTTCCTGCAGCACGAAGGCGACGAAATCGGGCAGGTCGAGGCCCGCGCGTGAGCGCAGTTTCGCGAACAAGCGCGCGGCCTCGCGCAGGCGCTCGAGGCCGAGTTCGCTGAAGTGTTCGAGGAAGCCGTGCCCCTCGCGCGCGGTGCCGATGAAGTCGAGGGCGTCCACGATCGAGCCGCCCTCGCCCTCGGCTACCGAGGTGCGCAGCTTTTGCTTGAGGTCGTCGTCGTAGGCGCGCTGGGCGTAGTCGCGGTCTCGCAGCGTCGAGGCAAGGCGGTTGAGCGCGTGCAGATCGGCGGCGCCCAGGCGCCAGCGCGACCCCGCGAGGAGCCGGATGAGTTCGAGCCCCGCCGCCGGATCATGCACGACCGTGAGGGCGGCCACGAGGTCGGCGATCTCCGGCTCGGCGAGGAGGCCACCCAAACCCAACACGTGGAACGGGATGCCCTTCTCGCGCAGCGCCTCCAAGAAGAACCCCTGCATCTTGCGCGTGCGGAACAGCATTGCGGCCGACGGCTTCTTGCTCATGCGGGCGGCGAGCCAGTCAGCAGCGGCCCTCGCCTCCTCGACCACCGTCTGCTCGAAGGCGACATCGATGGGCAGGCTCGAGGCGAACGGACTCGGCTCGAGCTTCTCGACTACCGCGCCGAGCGGCTCGACGAGGGCGTTCGCCGCCTCGAGGATCGCCGTGCCGTTGCGCCAGCTCGTCGAGAGCGCGTATCTGGCGCTCGCGCCGAATGCCGAGGGGAAGTCGTCGAGGTTGGAGGCACTCGCGCCGCGCCATCCGTAGATCGACTGGTTGGGGTCGCCGACGGCCATGACCGGATGCCCGGCGAACAGCTCGGCGAGGAGGCGGGTCTGGGTCACCGACGTGTCTTGGTACTCGTCGAGCAGCACCACGCGGAACGTCTCGCGCTGCTGCACCGCCACCTCCTCGCGCGTGCGCACGATGGCGAGCGCGAGCGCCACCTGGTCGGAGTACTCAACGAGCCCACGCGCGAACTTCGCGGCGTCGTACTCGGCGGCGACATCGATGAGGGTGTCGAGGGCCGTGATGTTCTCGACGAGCCCGTCGACGGCGGCGTAGGCGCCCCTGCCGCCGGGTTCGAGCGACGCGAGGCTCGCGAACCGCGCCGCGAACGCGCGCACCTCCTCGGGCTCGACAACGTTCTCCGCGAGCGCGCGCGACAGCCCGAGCACGGCCTTCGTCACGGGGTCGAGGTTCTTGGTGAGGCCGGCGAGGCGGGCATCCCTACTCTTGATCACCGTCGTGCGGGCCAGTTGCCACGACGCGGCCTCACCCAGCACAGCACCGTCGCTCTCGCGGCCGAGCACCACGGCGTTGTCACGGTAGATGCTGTTCGCGTACGAGTTGTAGGTCTGCACGGTGGGCGACTCGAACGGGTCGTAGTCGTCACCGAGCAGGCCCACGTTGGCGAGCTCGGCGATGCGCTCCCGGATGCGCGCGCCCAACTCCCCCGCGGCCTTGCGCGTGAAGGTGAGCCCCAAGATCTCGCTGGGCCGCACGAGCTCGTTGGCGAGGAGCCACAGCACGCGGTTCGCCATCGTCTCCGTCTTGCCGCTGCCCGCGCCCGCGACCACGAGCGAGGGCTCGAGCGGTGCCTCGATCACGGCGCGCTGCTGGTCTGTCGGGCGCGGCCTGTGCAGAGCATCCGCGATGTCGTACGCACCGATTCTCATGAGCTCAGTCACTACTGACCGCCCGCACTCGGTGCGCCCGCAACCGCGACGGGTCGCCCACGCCGAACATGGGCAGCTCGGCCCGCCCATCGAACTCGGCGGCGGCGATGATGACGGATGCCTCGCGCACCCTCTCGCGGAACTGCTCGAGCTGCTCAGCATCCAGCTGCCGCTGCACGCCCTCGCGGAACTTCTTGCCGCGCACCCCCTCCTTCACGAACAGGAGTTTGGCGCCCCCGCCGTGGTGCTCGCCGAAGGCCTCGAGACGCTCGTCGAGCACGCGCTCGTCGTAGGCGAGCTGGTAGGCGGCGAGCTGGGGATGCTCGTCGATAGTGGCCTGACTCGTGATGGGTGACCCGGTCTTGAGGTCGACGATGACGACGGCCCCGTCTGCGTCTTTCTCGACGCGGTCGATCGACCCGCTCACGATCGCACGGTCGACCTCGAGCTGGAAGCGGATCTCCGAGCCGACGAGTTGCTTGCCGTCGTGCTCGAACTCGCCGAGATACTCGGAGAGCGCGTCGGTGAAGCGCCGGGCTATCGCCTTCTGCCGGTCGGCGAGCCACGGCGCCTCGAACAGCAGCTCGCTCCAGCGCGACTCGACGGCCCTCCACAGCGTCTCGGGCGACGAGTCGGGTGCCGTCTCCATCGCCCAGTGCACGATGGTGCCGACGTTGGCGAGCACACCGGATTCCGAACCGGCCATGCGCTCGAGGAACCAGTCGAGCGGGCTGTCGAGGAGCTTCTCGATGCTCGATGGCGACACGGGAACCTGTTCGCCCTCGAACAGCGGCACCGTCGTCGAGGGTGGGAGCAGACCGTGCCACTCCGACGGATCGGCGCCGGGGATGCCTTCGGCCGCGAGCGCCGCGAGATTCGCGGCAGCCGACGGCGTGACGCGCGAGCGCAGCCTGCCCACGAGCGCGCGCAGCGAGAGCGGGGTGGAGGCCGGGGACGAGTCCAGCACGGGCGCCTCGGGCAGGAGACCGAGGAACACGCTCGCCGCCTCGTCTTCGTTGGCAACCGCGGCGACCACGAGCCGACGCCGGGCGCGCGAGAGCGCGAGGGCGAACATCCGGAGTTCATCGCCCAGCACCTGCCGACGCTCGTCGACTGTCGACGAGTCGAACCCCGTGACGGCGCGCACGAGCTCCTGCGGGGCGAGGAGCGACCCGCGCAGCCGCAGGTTGGGCCACACCCCGTCTTGCAGGGCGGCCACCACGACGGTGTCGAATTCGAGGCCGACCGTTCCCGCGGGAGTGGTGACGAGCACGGTCTCGTCGTTGGGCTGGGGGGAGAGCGTGTCTTCGGGCACGTCGGCGTCGAGGACGCTCGCGAGGAAGACCTCGGGCGACGCATCCGGCTGGCGCTCGGCGTAGCGCTTGGCCGCCGTGAAGAGGGCCACGATGCCGTCGAGGTTGCGGTTCGCCTCGGCCGCCGTGATGCCCGCGCCGAGGGCCTGGTCGCGCCACGAGCGCGCGAGGCCGCTGCGCTCCCAGCCGAGCCAGAGCAGTTCTTCGATGGAACCCCCGTGCGCGCGCAGCTGGGCGAGCGTCTCGGCGAGGCGCTCCGCCGCTCGGCCCACGCGGTGGTCGATGGTCGCGAACCTGCCGGGCGCCGAGAGCGCCTCGACGAGCAGGTCGTCGGCGGGTCGCGTGCCGCCGCCGGCCACCTCCTCGGCGCGCAGGGCGAGCCGCAGGCGGCGCAGTCCGAGGCGGTCGAGGCCACCGAAGGGGCTGACCAGCAGGTCGCCCGCACGCTGGGCATCGAGCGGAGTGCGGCCCACGCCCACATCGACGAGGGTCAGGAGTCCACGCGCAGCCGCGTCATCACGCAGGGCCGTGCCGCCGATCGAGGTGCGGGTCGGTACCTCGGCGAGTGCGAGCGACCTCGCCACCACCGGGATCTGCGCGCCGCTGCGCACGATGACGACCATGTCGCTCCACGGCACATCGCGCTCGAGGTGCTCCTCGCGCAGCACCCGCGCGATCGTCGCCCACTCTCGCGCGGGGCTCGACGCCTCCACGCGCGAGATCGGGTGCGGCCCGTCGTCGGCTCCTGCCCCCGCGGCCCGCTGAGTGCCCGCGGCCGCGGCGCCGATACGCCCCGTGACGGATGCCGTGAGCCCGCGCAACGCCGGACCCTGCCGGTGGCTCGTGCCGAGAGTGAGGGTGGAAACCTGTCGCCCGAGAGCGGCGGACAGTCGGCCCAGGGCGTCGGGCTCCCCGCCGCGGAACGCGTTGGCCGCCACATCCGGATCACCGAAGGCTACGACCGCGACCCCCCGTGCGGCGAGCGCGCGCAGCAGCGAAAGCGTGGCCTCCGTCGCCTCCTGCAGGTCATCGACGACAACGAGGCGCAGCGCTGCGACGCGCTCCCCCGGCTCGTCGGACTGGATGGCCGCGACCGCCACGCGCGCGAGTTCGGCCGCGTCGAACTGCGTTTCGCGGTAGTTGGTGGTGACCTCGACGTACTCCTCGATGAAGTCGGCGGCGGCAACCCATTCCGGATGCCCGAGCCGCTGCCCGAGCTCGCGCAGCCGCGCGGGTGGCACGTCGTACTCGGTGGCCCGCATCATCAACTCGCGCAACTCGTTGCGGAACCTGCGCAGCGCCCGCACCTCGGGCCCCAGCGACGCGGGCCACTGCGGGCCGGTGCCGTCGTCCACGTGCCCCTCGAGCAGCGCCGCGATGTCCGCATCTTGCTCGCCACCCGTGACGAGACGGGGAACGGATGCCCCCGCCCGCCGTGCGGCATCACGCACCACCTCGAACGCGAGCGAGTTGACGGTGCGCGCGAGCGGGCCGGTGGTGGGGATTGCGAGCCGCAGCGCCAGCGCATCGCGCAGTCGCGTGGCCGTGACGCGCGAGGTCGTGAGGGCGAGAATCTGGTTGGGTGCCCAGCCGAGCCGGTGCACGCGGTCGGCGACGAGCTCGATGAGCGCCGTGGTCTTGCCCGTGCCCGGCGCTCCCAGAACTGCGGCCGATTCTTCGGCGCCGAGCGCCAGGACGGCGAGCTGTGAGGCGTCGAGCTCGGTCTCGGAAACCTCCGGTGCTGCGCGAAGGAACCCGGTTATTGCCACCACACCACGCTAGCGGGATGCGCTGACAGTGAACGGCGCGGGGCGGGCATCCGGTCATGTCGTAATCTGGGCACGTGGACATTCGCATCGGTATCGCCAACAGCCCCCGTGAGATCAGCTTCGAGTCATCGCAGACGTCGGCGGAGGTCGAGAAGGTCGTCGCAGACGCCCTCGGCAGCGACGCCAAGTTCGTGAAGCTCATCGACGGCAAGGGCAACGTCTACGTGGTCCCCACCGCCTCCCTCGCCTACCTCGAGATCGGCTCGGAAGAGTCGCGTCGCGTGGGCTTCGTCGCCTAACCCAGCCGAACCTCAGACAAGGAACGTCAATGGAGCTGCTCTTCGTCATCGTCATCGCGGCGGGCATCGGCGCGATCCTGCGCTATGCCCTGCCGAAGCGCAGCACCTACGGACTCTTTCTCATCCCGGCCGCGAGCGCCATCGCCGCGGCGGTCGTGTGGGTCGGCACCCTGTGGGCCGTGCGCTGGAGTTTCGACGGCACCTGGATCTGGGTCGCGGCCCTGGGCGCTGCCTTCACCGTCGGCCTCACGCTCGCCCTCGTGCTGCCGCGCCGCCGCATCGAGAGCGACGCCCACAAACTGCACCAGCTGTCGGGCGGCAAGGCCTAGCTGCTTCTAGGCCGTGAGCCCCAGCGCGTCCATGCGGCGCGTGTGTGCGGCGATGAGCTCCGTGAACACGGGCTCGATGCGGGCTTCGTCCGACTTGTGGTCCGCCGTGAAGTGCAGGGATGACCGCGCCACGAGCATCGTGTCGCCCACCAGCCGACGGCCCCACATCGCGAGGCGCGACGCCAGTCGCGGGTTCTCGTCGATGGCGCTCCGCAGCAGCTCGGCGAGAACTGCCTCTCCCGACTCCCCCGCGTAGATCGTCGTGATGCGGCGCGCGGGCTCGGGCGGCAGGCCCTGCGCGAGGCGCGCGAAGAAGTCGTCGAGGAAGCCCGCGGTGAGGTAGCACGTCACAACGGTCTCGAACCAGTCCGCTCCGTGGGTCGCGCGTTCGAAGCTGTCGACGGATGCGGTAGCGGGCTCCATCGCGTCGGCCGGGCTGCCGCCCGCCGCGGTGATCTCGGCGACGAGCATCCGGTGCTTGGCTAGGGAAAGCTCGGCAGCGTGCCCGATCGAGGTCTTCGCCGCGGTGCTCGGTGCCGTGGAGATGGCGCGCGAGAGGTTCTCGAACTCGGTGAGCTGAACGTACGCCGCGCGACCCAGGAACTCCAGTAGTTCGGGGGTGAATTCGACCAGATCGACCTTCGTGGTCACCGTGTCTTCACTGCGCGAGCGCAATCGGGGCACCTCGGTGCGCCGGGGTGTGCGCGAGAACCAGTTAGCCACTGCCCCAGCTTAGGCGGCGTCCGGGGCCGCAACCGGCTAAACTGTGCCCATGCCTCCCATTTCTGGCGGAGGTCCTGCGCCCCAGGACAGAACGGGCGTACCTCGTTACCTCGTAAGGGCACTACTTCCTTGACATTTGCAGAACTGAATATCGACCAGGACATGGTCGACGCACTCGCCACCAAGGGCATCGTCGAACCGTTCCCCATCCAGACGCAGACCATCCCCATGGGTCTTGCCGGGCAAGACATCATCGGCCAGGCCAAGACCGGAACGGGCAAGACGCTCGGCTTCGGCCTTCCCCTGCTGCAGGCTCTCGGCTTCGACCCCGAGCCCGGCGTGAAGGCGCTCGTCGTCGTCCCCACGCGCGAGCTGTGCGTGCAGGTTGCCGAAGACCTCGTGCTCGCGGCATCCAACCGCAAGACCAAGATCGCCGCGATCTACGGCGGCAAGGCCTACGAGGGCCAGGTCGAAGAGCTCAAGGCCGGCGCGCAGGTCGTTGTCGGCACCCCTGGCCGCCTGCTCGACCTCGCCTCGCAGCGCCTGCTGTCGCTCAAGGACGTGAAGGTCATGGTTCTCGACGAGGCCGACAAGATGCTCGACCTCGGCTTCCTCGCCGACATCGAGAAGCTCTTCGCGCAGACCTCGCCCACGCGCCACACCATGCTGTTTTCCGCGACGATGCCCGGCCCCATCGTGGCCCTCGCGCGCCGCTTCATGAACCGCCCGATCCACATCCGCGCGACGGATCCGGATGAGGGCCTCACGCAGGCCAACATCAAGCACATCGTCTACCGCGCGCACTCGCTCGACAAAGACGAGGTCGTCGCCCGCATCCTGCAGGCCGAGGGCCGCGGCAAGACCGTCGTCTTCACGCGCACCAAGCGCGCCGCCGCCAAGCTCGTCGAAGAGCTCAACGACCGCGGCTTCAACGCCGCCGCCGTGCACGGCGACCTCAACCAGGAGCAGCGCGAGCGCGCCATGGCCGCGTTCAAGGCCGGCAAGAAAGACATCCTGATCGCCACGGATGTCGCTGCTCGCGGCATCGACGTCAACGACGTGACCCACGTGATCAACCACACGGTCCCCGACGACAACGACACCTACCTGCACCGTGCGGGCCGCACGGGTCGTGCGGGCAAGACCGGTATCGCTGTCACGTTCGTCGACTGGGACGACATGCACAAGTGGTCGCTCATCAACCGTGCGCTCGAGATGGGCATCCCGGAGCCGGTCGAGACGTACTCGTCGTCGCCGCACCTCTACACCGACCTCGACATCCCCGTCGGCACCAAGGGTCGCCTGCCCGGCTCGGTCGCCCGTGTGAAAGACCCGGCTCCGGCCGGCGGTCGCGACGGTGGCCGTGATAGCGGCCGCGGCGGTCGTGATGGCGGTCGTCCCGCTCAGGGCTCGCGCCCGCCCCGCAGCTCGTCGTCGAGCTCCAGCTCGGGCTCGGGCTCAACGGATGTCACGCGCGACAGCGCTGCCGGTGGCGGAACTCACGACGGCGCAGCACCCTCGCGCCGCCGTCGCACCCGCACCCGCCGCGGCGGTTCGGGCACGCCCGGCAACACGGCGCCGACGGCCTAGGCCGGGAGGCCCACCTGGGAGCGCCACCACGGCGTCTCCATGAACCCGCGCTTGAGGAACAGCAGTTCCATGGCCGCCGTCCAGCCCTCTACGCCGTCGAGGGACGAGATGACCGTGCTGATGAAACCGTGCAGCTCGTCGGCCGAGCGTGTGATGACCTCGCAGAACAGCACGTTCTCGTCGAGGGTCGCCGCGAGGTAGCGCACGGCCGGATGCCTCGACAGCTCTCTGGCGACCGCGTCGAGCCGCGACGGCGTGACCTTGACGGTGAGCAGCGTCTCCGCGCCCATCCCGAGCGCCGGAGCCGGTACGAGGGTGAGGATGTCTATGCAGTGCGCGGCGCGCAGTCGCTCGAACCTGCGCCGCACGCTGCTCTCGTTGATGCCGAGCGTCGCCGCGACCGCCTGGAACGTCTCGCGGCCGTCCTCGCGCAGTGCCGCCACGATGGCGAGATCGACCTCGTCGAAGTGGTCGGGGCCGCACTTCTCGTCCGCGTTGTCGAAGGTCTCCGGCGGTTCGAGCTCCATGGTCTCGGCGAACAGCTGTCGACCCCAGTCGAAACTGACCTTGTAGACGTGCATGACGAGGTCGCTGCGCCAGCGCTCGACCCCGTGGATCTGCTGCACTTCGGTGATCATCTGCGGGTAGTTGATGGCCCCGCCGTGCACGACGAGTTCGGCGATGATGTCGTAGCGGCCCGTGACGATCGTGACGAACCGCACATCCTCGTGCTCCACGAGCTGCCGCGCCACGTCGATCTGCGTGCCCGGCGCGCAGTTGATCCTGATGACGAACGAATCGACCTCGCCCGTAGCACCCAGCACGGGGTTCACGCCGATCCGCACGATGCCGTCGGCGATGAGCTGCTGGCCCCGGCGGGCGACCGTCGCGGCCGAACTGTCGACGATCTCGGCGATCGCCGTCCAGCTGGCCCTGCCGTCGCGCTGCAGGGCGACGACGATCTGCCGGTCGAGCTCGTCGAGCGCTTTGAGGGCGTTGCGGCTCAACGTGCGGCCGACCCGCTCCCCAACGGCGGGTAGACCCGGTGCAGGAACTGCCGCACCTGCTTTGTCCACGCCTCGGCCTCCTCGATCTGGGGCGAGTGCCCTGACCGTTCGAACACTACTAGGGTCGCGTCCGGGATGAGCGAGGCAATCGTCTCGCTGCACGAGACGGGCGTGATCCAGTCGACGCGCCCCACGGTCACGAGGGTCGGAACCGAGATCGACGGCAGCTGCTCCTTGAGGTCGTAGTTCTTGAGGTTCACCGAGAACGCGTAGTTGTGCGCCTCATACCGGTAGGGGGTCGCCTGCACTTTGCGCTCGGTGGCCTCGGGGTCGTACGTGAAGTCGTAGAGCGGCAAGATCTCACGCCAGCAGTCCATGAGGTCGGCGTTGTCGCGCACGCGGCCCTCATCGATGCGGTCGAACTTCTCCATATCGACACTCACGCGATCGGAGGCGAGCGCGTTCGTGCGCGCGAGTTCGGCGTGCGTGTTGTCGGCGGCGGTGTCGCGCAGCACGACGGCGGCCACCCGATCGGGGTATCGGATGGCGTACTCCATTGCCATGAAGCCGCCGTACGAGCCGCCGACCATCGCGATCTTCTCGACGCCCGCCCACTCGCGCAGCCCGTCGATGTCGGCCGCCCACTGCTCGTGGCTCATCGTCCCTGAGCCCTCGCTCTGACCACTGCCGCGCGCGTCGAAGACGATGACGCGGTACTCGTCCGCGAGGCGTCCGAAGCTCGCGCGAGGTTCGGCGCGCGAGCCGAGGCCCGGCGCTCCGTGGTGCGCGATGATCACGGGCGCACCCTCCGGCCCCAACACCTCCACGGCGAGGCGGTTGCCGTTGATCTCCACGAGCTGGGCCTCCGAGGTGGCGGCGGCGAACTCCGGTGAGACGTTGGTCATGGTGGTGCTCCTTGGTTCAGGGGGATGAGGTCTAGAGGGAGATGACGCAGTCGTCGAGTGACCGCGGGTACGACGTGAGCGGCTCCGAGCCCGTCGCCGTGACAAGCATGCTGTCGCTGATCCGGTATCCGGCGTGATCACGGATGTAGATTCCCGGCTCGTTCGACACGATCATCCCCGGCTCGAGCAGGGTGGGGTCGCCGTCTTCGAGCCACGGCGGCTCATGCATCCCGAGCCCGATGCCGTGCCCCTGCCGGTGTCGCAGGTGGCTGCCGAATCCGGCCTCGCGGATCACATCGAGGCACACCCGATTGACGTCACGGCACTCGGCTCCCGGCCTGATGGCGCGTCCCCCGACCTCCTGGGCGAGACGCACAGCCTCGTGGTACCGCCGCTGTTCGGCGCTCGGCTCGCCCACCACGAGGGTGCGCTCGCCCTCGACGAACCGACCGCCGACCGCGCAGCCCAGCGAGAGCATGAAGGCGTCGCCCGCGCGCAGCCGGTACGAGGAGGGCGCGCCGTGCGGGTACGCCGAGTTGGGGCCCGCGTAGACGAGCCCGCCCGCCATGAAGGAGAGGACGACCACGTTGGAGTGCTCGGCGTACATCGTGCCCACACCCACTCTGCCCACGTGCGAGGCGAGCTCGGCCTCGCTCGGCAGCTCTCCGCCGGCGGCGACGGCATCGGTGATGAGACTCACACCCGCCTCGAGCATGAGGTCGGTGATGCGCGCGGCCTCGCGGTGCAGCGCGATCTCCTCCTCGAACTTCACGTACCGCGCGACGGTCACGAGGTCGGTGGGCTCGAACTCGGCGGTGGGCAGCTGGGCCCGAACCGCCGAGAGCCGCTGCTGCGTGATGAGGTCGGTGACGCCGACCCGGCGACGGGATGCTCCAACCGCGTCGGCGAGCGAGGCGAACGGTGCCCGCACCCCCGGATACTCGCCGTAGGCCACGACCTCGGCACGGGCGGATTGCGACTCGGCGTGCTCGCGCTCCAGCTCGGGCACCAGCAGGACCACCCGCCCGGATGACTCGAGCCAGACGGCGACGGGGCGCTCGCACGGGTGGTGGAAGAAACCCGTGAGGTAGGCGACATCCTCCGGGGAATCGGTGAGCACGGCATCGAACCCTTGCTCGCGCATGAGGTCGACGACCCGGCGCTGCACGGTGTCGAAGAAGGCGGGCACGAGTCTCTGATCGAAGGTCACGGTTGCTCCTGGGTCAGCGGGCGCGGTTGCGCGGGTTCCTGGCGTCGTTGTAGGCGATGGAGAGCAGGGTTGCCGAGAGCACGAGAGCCAGGATCGCGATCGAGGGGAAGAGGGTGAGCCACCACGCACTGGACATGGCCCCCGACTGCTGGGCTTCGTAGAGGATGCGACCCCACGACCACACCGTCGGGTCGCCAAGCCCCAGGAAGGCGAGGCCCGCGGCGGACAACACGGCCCGCGATGCCGTCACGACCACCGAGACGACGATCACGGGAGTGACGGCCGGGATGATGTGCCTGCCGATGATCCACACCGGCGAGGTGGTCATGAGCCGTGCCGCGTCGACGTAGGGCAGCGACACGACCGTGAGTGCCTGCGAGCGCACGAGGCGCGTGACCTCCGGCCAGGAGAACGCCGCGACGACGAGGATGATCGTCGTCGTGCTCGGCCCCACGAGTGCCGCGATGAGGATCATGAGGGGAAGCACTGGCAGCGACAGCGTGAGGTCGACGACGACGCTGATGATCGTGTCGAGGCGCCGGAAGTAGGCGCCGATCACAGCGATGAGGGTTCCGAAGGCGATGGCGATGAGGGATGCCGCGACCGCGACGAGCAGGCTCTGCTGCGTTCCCCACACCACGAGGCCGAGAACGTCGCGACCGAGGCTGTCGGTGCCGAAGAGGTACTGGCCGCTCGGCGGCTTGAGTACATCCGTGCCGTAGCTCGGTGGGAAGGGAGCGAGAAGGGGGGCCGCGACGGCGACCACGATGAGCAGGGCCATGACAGCGAGCGAGACCAGGCCGAGCGGCTCGCGACGGAACACGCGCCAGGTCGCCGCGCTCGCGCGGCCGGTGTCGGCAACGGGCTCGACGAGCCCGAGGTCTTCCGGGGCGGGGACGGGATTGGTCATGACGTCTTCACTCTCGGGTCCAGGAATCCGTAGATGATGTCGGTGATCATGTTCGCGACGACGACGGTGATGGCGAGCAGCAGGAAGGCGCCCTGCAGCACGGGGAAGTCGAGCTGAGTCACCGCCTCATAGATGCCGCGCCCGATGCCGGGGTAGGCGAAGACGGTCTCGGTGAGCACGGCGCCTCCCACGAGGAAGCCGAGCTGCAGCCCGATGAGGGTCGTCGTGGGCAGCAGCGCGTTGCGCAGCGCGTGCCTCCACAGGATGCGCCGATACGGCAACCCGTTGGCCTGCGCGAGGAGCACGTAGTCCTCCCCCAGCGCGTCGATGAGGGTCGAGCGCATGGTCAGCACGTACGAGCCGATCTGGATGAGCATGAGCGAGACCGCGGGAAGGACCAGGTGACTGGCCACACTCAGGTACCAGTCGAGCCCGTAGGTGCCGACGGAGTACGCCCCGCCGATGGGGAGCCAGCGCAGTTGTAGGCCGAACACGAAGAGCAGCAGCACGCCGACGCTCGGCACGAAGAGGGACTGCCCGGTGACGCCGAAGACCTGCACGGCTCGGTCGATGAACGTTCCCTTGCGGGAGGCGGCGAGCACCCCCAGTGGAACCCCGAGGAGGACGGTGATGATGAGCGCGGTTGCCGTGAGCAGGAGGGTCCACGGCAGGCGCTGAAGCAGCACGTCGACCACGGGGATCGACTGGGTGAACGACACGCCCAGGTTGCCCTGGACGAGTTGCCACAGGTACAGCACGTACTGGACCGGCAGAGGCTGGTCCAGTCCGTACTGCACGAGAAGGGCTGCCCGTTGGTCGTCTGTCATGTTCGGACTCGCCACCGCGAGAGCGGGGTCACCCGGTAGCAGTCGGAGGAGTAGGAAAGTCACGGTCACGGCGAACCAGATCGTGAACACTCCCCGACCGAGCCGGCGAAGTACAAACCACAGACGAGACAACAGACAGCCCTATCCCATTACCCGGCTACGACCTTGTGGGCGTTCGCGATCGAAACAGGGTTCACGATCGAGAGCAGCTCACTCGGCTTGGAGATGAACCCGGTCCACTTGTCGCTGTGCGCGAAGTAGAGGTTCTGCGTGTACATGATGTTGTCGTAGACCTCGTCGTGCACGATGCGCGCGGCATCCCTCATGATCGCGATCTTGTCGGCCTTGTCGGTGGTGACGGTGGCCTCCGCGATCAGATCGTTGAGCTTGGGGTCATCGACGTACGTGTAGTTGATCACGCCGCCGGGCAGGTATGACAGGGCGAAGTTGGTGACCGGGTCATCCATGATCGCGAAGTTGCCCGCGTAGATGTCGTAGTTGCCCTCCTTCGTCATGGCGAGGTACGTGTTGCGCTCAGTGCCCTGCAGTTCGATAGTGATGCCGGCATCCGCTGCCGAGTCCTTCACGAGCTGCGCCCACTGGCTCGTCACGCTGTCCTGCAGCGAGTAGATGAGGCGGAACGAGACGGGGAAGACCCCGCTCGCGTCTGCCGTGTATCCGGCCTTCTCCATGAGCGCGCGGGCCTTGTCGACATCGAACTCGTACTCGGTGATCGAGTCGTCGTAGTAGTCGGCGAGCACGGGCATGAGCGGGCTGGAGCCCGTCGACACGGCCTGACCCTGCAGCACAACCGTACGGATCGCGTTGTAGTCGACAGCATGGGCGAGCGCCTGACGCACCTCCACCTTGGCGAGGTCCGGCTGGTTCATGTTGTAGGTCATGTGCGCGTAGCCGAGACCGACTGCCTCCTCGACCACGATGCCCGCGGTGCCGCGCAGCTGCTCGACCTGTGCCGGCGGCAGTGCGTTCGCGATAACGTCGACCTCGCCGCTCTGCAGCGCGAGGATCTCCGTGTTCACATCGGGGAATACGCGGTAGACGACCTGCGAGGCAATGGGCTTGCCACCCTCGACGAACGGGTAGTTGTCGACCCGGTCGAGCGAGTAGCTCTGGCCGACCTGCACATCCGTGAGGACGTAGGGGCCGGCGCTGACCCAGCCGCCGTCACTTCCGTCGTTCGGGAACGTGGCGACCGACTCCGCCTTCTCGAAGACATGCTGGGGAACGACGTTGCCCCAGAAGCCGATCTCCTCGATGACCGTGGTGTCGGGAGTCGCGAGCGTGATCTCCACCCGTGTGTCCGACACTGCCTCTGCCGACTCGAAGTTGGCGAGCTGGCCGTAGAACGTGCCGGACGGCGCATCCTTCTTCACGGCGTTCATCGTCCAGGCGACATCCTTCGCGGTGAGCGGCACGCCGTCACTCCACTCGAGGTCGTCACGGATCTCGTAGTAGCCCGTCAGTTCGTCGGTGTAGCCCCAGTCGGTGGCGACCCAGGCTTCCTTGCTGCCGTCATCCGCGATGCTCAACAAATGCGGATACATGAGGTTCGTGATCCAGTAGTCGCTTCGGCTGTTGCCGATGAGCGGGTTGTAGTTCACGACATCGGTGGTCGTCGCGACCGTGAGGGTGTCGTTGCCCGCCTCGACGGGGGTCGCCTCCGGCGCTGTCGGGGCGCACGCGGTGAGTGACGCCGCCAAGCCAAGGGCGAGAGCGCCCGCTAGCAGGTGCTTGCTGTGTTTCATGATTAAACCCATACCTCCTCTAGGACCCGCAGAGTATTGCCACCCACGACGGCGCGGATCTCGTCGTCGGAGTAGCCGTGCTGGACTAGCCAGCCGATGATGTTGTAGAACGCCTCCGCCGGGTTCTCGAGGCCGTCGACGTACTCGACCTTCTCGTACTCGACATTGGCATGTGCCTGCCCGAGGGACAGGTTCGACGAGAACGCGTCGTGAAGACCGACGTGGTCGCCGAAGAGGGTGTCGGGACCGAAGCTCACGTGCTCCAGGCCCACGAGGTCGACGCAGTACTGGAAGTGATCCATGACCGATTCGAGCGAGTGCAGCGGATGCGCCTCGGACAGTGTCGTGTGCGGCGCAGCCTCGATGCCGATCACACCCCCGCGCTTGGCGCACTCGATGATGGTCTCGTCGCTCTTCATGCGGTTGGTCGGCCAGACGGTGCGGGCACCGGCGTGCGTGATGAAGACCGGGACCTTGGATGCCTTGACGACATCGACACACGTGCGGTCGCCGCTGTGGGAGATGTCGATCGCGATGCCGAGCTTGTTCATGCGCTCGACGGCGCGCTCGCCGAAGTAGGTGAGGCCGCCGTCGCCGCGCTCCTTGAGCCCACCGCCGAGCATGTTCGCCTCGGAGTAGGCGATGCCCATCTGGCGCACGCCCATGCCGTACAGCACGTCAAGCCGGTCTACCTCGTTCTCGATCATGGTCGACGCCTCGAGAGCGAAGATGTGCGCCAGGCGACCGGTTTCTGCCGCGTAGCGGATGTCCTTGATCGATTCTGCCTTGATCACGAAGTCCTGGTGCGCGATGTCGGCCATCCGGACTCCCAGGTCGAAGATCACGTCCTGGTACTTCCAGCCGGCATCGCTCGAGATGCAGCACGTGCCATCCATGCCGTTGTCGAAGACCGCGGTCATGCCGGAACGCGCAAGGCCCTCGTAGGCGGTGGGTTCGCGACCCTGGCGGATGTGGTCGCGCAGTTCGCCCATGTCCTCGGGGAACACCTGCACGTGCTCGTGCAGGGAGATCACGGTCTCCTCCGTGAGCAGGCGCCTCGTGCGCTCCAGCTGCTCCGCGCTCAGGTCGAGCCCGGCGTAGGCCGGAACACGTCCGATCTGCTTCGCGTAGCGGAACTCGCGGTAGTCCTTACCTTTTTCGAGGTAGTCGTACGCCGTGTATCCGGTGTACTTTTCGGCCGGTTCAAGCACGTCTGATCTCCTTTGTAGCTGTCGTGCGGAGGGGCGTTAGACCCCTTTAGTGGCCCAACGGTTACCAATGTCCGCTATTTTCGGCGCTAATGTCAATCTGAATGATGAATTTCGGCAAATATGTTTCAAGCCTGAAACAATTCGGTAATCCGCTGGTGAGAGGATAACGACGTGCAAGAAGCTGCAATCGACCGGGCGGTCGCCCTGCGCGTACGTGACCTCAGGGTCACCTTCGCCAGTGACGGCCGCGACATCGCCGCCGTGCGCGGCATCGACCTCGAGGTGCGCCGCGGCGAGTTCGTCGCGCTCCTGGGCGAATCGGGCTCGGGCAAGTCGGTGACCGCCCGCGCCATCATGGGGCTCGCCGGCGAGGGGGCCACGGTCACCGCGAGCGAGCTCAGGCTCGGCGACATCGACCTGCTCAGCCTCAACGAGAACTCCAAGCGGGCGCTGCGCGGCACGACGATCAGCCTCGTGCTGCAGGACGCCCTCTCTGCCCTCAACCCCGTGATGACGATCGGCCAGCAGATCAGCGAGCTTTTCATCGTGCACCGCGGGATGTCGCGGAGGGCAGCCAGAGCCCGCTCGATCGAGTTGCTCGGACTCGTCGGAATTCCCTCGCCCACCACGCGCGTCGACGAGTACCCCCACCAGTTCTCGGGCGGGATGCGGCAGCGCATCCTCATCGCCATGGCCATCGCCCTCGAACCTGACATGCTCATCGCCGACGAGCCCACCACCGCCCTCGACGTGACCGTGCAGGCCCAGATCCTCGATCTGCTGGAGCGGCTGCGCAGCGAGTTGGGCATGGGTATCCTCCTCATCACCCACGACCTCGGGGTCGTCATGGAGGTGGCCGAGCGGCTCGCCGTGATGTACGCGGGCCGCATCGTCGAGCAGGGCGACGCCGACTCGGTGCTGGGTGCGCCGGCGCATCCGTACACCCAGGCGCTGCTGCGCTCCGTGCCGCAGGCCGCCGACCGTGGACGCGACCTGCTGACCATTCCGGGCTCCCCGCCCAACCCCGCGAAAACGCCGGCCGGATGCCCGTTCCACCCGCGCTGCCACGTGGCCATCGACCTCTGCCGTACCGACCGGCCGGAGCTGACGATCGTCGCCCCCGGCCGCCTCGCCGCCTGCCACCGATCGGAAGGGGTGCTCGATGGCGCCGTCGCCTGATACCGCCGCGCCCACCCGGCGCCTCGTCCTCGAGGCGACCGACCTCACGCGCCAGTTCACGAGTGGATCACGACTGCACCCCACGACGGTCTCCGCCGTCGACGGTGTGAGCCTTACCCTGCACGCCGGCGAAGTGCTCGGAATCGTCGGCGAATCCGGATGCGGCAAGTCGACCCTCGCGCGCATGCTCGTGGGGCTCGACCAGCCCACGAGCGGCACGCTGCGCTACCACGACACCGACGTCACGCGCGGCACCTTCCGTGACCGACGACTGCTGCGCTCGGGCGTGCAGATGATCTTCCAGGACCCGTACACGTCGCTCGACCCCCGGATGACCGTGCTCGACCTCATCGCGGAGCCCATGGCCGCGACCCGGAGCGCTCCCGCCGCGGCCCGCCGCGAGCGGGTCGCCGAACTCCTCGAGCTCGTGGGCCTCTCGCCGGAGATGATGCGCCGCTACCCCCACCAGTTCTCGGGCGGCCAGCGCCAGCGCATCGGCATCGCGCGCGCACTCGCCCTCAACCCCGACGTCCTGGTGTGCGACGAGCCCGTCTCCGCACTCGATGTCTCAGTGCAGGCGCAGGTCATCAACCTGCTCGCCGACCTGCAGAAGCGGCTCGGGGTGGCCATCCTGTTCATCGCCCACGACCTATCGGTGGTGAGGCACATCGCTGACCGCGTGGCCGTGATGTACCTGGGGCGGGTGGCCGAGGTGGGTGACACGTCAGAGGTCTACGATTCGCCGCAGCATCCGTACACCCAGGCCCTGCTGTCGGCGACGCCGGCCCACACGCGCGCCGACCGCGGGAAGCTCTCGCGCCGCCGGGTGCTCACGGGCGAGCCGCCGTCGCCCGTCTCCCCGCCCACCGGCTGCCGCTTCAACCCGCGCTGCTGGCTGGCCACCGACGAGTGCCGCACGCAGCAGCCGCTGTTGCGCCTCGTCGAGGGCCGAGAGGTGGCCTGCCACCACGCCTAGCTGTAGGCGGGGCTCGTCCCGGTGCCGCGCTCGACCAGCTTCGCGAGCACCTCGGGGGTTGTGGAGTTCTCGGCGAGCCGGTTCGGCTTGCCCTCGCCGTGGTAGTCGCTCGAGCCGGTGATCTCGAGTCCGAACTTCTTCGCCAGCGAGAGCAGCCAGCGCTTGCCGTCATCCGTGTTGTCGCGGTGCCCGACCTCGAGTCCGAACAGCCCGTTGTCCGCCAACTCCTTGATCACCGAGTCCGACATGGCGCGGTACTTGCCGTGGGTCGCCGGATGCGCGAGCACGGGCACCCCGCCGGCGCCCACGATCATCCGGACACCCTCGAGCGGCGAGGGCGCGTAGTACTTCTCGTAGTAACCGCCGCGCCAGTGCAGGATGCTCTCGAACGCCGCACTGCGGTTCGGCACGAAGCCCTTGCGCACGAGGGCGTCGGCGATGTGCGGGCGGCCGAGGGTCGTCCCGTCGGACGACTCCGCGAGCACGTCGTCCCACGTGAGGTCGTAGTCGGCGGAGATCTTCTCCACGATGCGCTCGGCTCGGTGCAGGCGGCCATCCCGGATGCGCGCCGTCTCGGCCACGATCCCCCCGTTGTTCGGGTCGAACAAATAGGCGAGAACGTGCACGCTGGCCGGCCCGTAGTTCGTGCTCAACTCCATGCCGGGGATCACCGTGAGCCCCGTGCCCGCGGCCGCGGTGAACGCCTCCTGCCAACCCGCCGTCGAGTCGTGGTCGGTGAGAGCCACGGTCGACAGGCCCGCAGCGACCGCGGCCCGGATGAGCTGCGTCGGCGTCTCCGTGCCGTCGGAGACCGAGCTGTGGGTGTGCAGGTCGATGGGGCCGTCGGGCATCCATCCAGCCTAGGCGGTGACGCCTGAGTTAGGCTCGGCCCGCCATGTTCCGCAGATTCCTCGCCGCCGTCGTCATCGTCGCGGTGGCTGCTGCCCTCGTCGTGGCGGTCTGGCCGCAGGTGTTCGGACTCGCCAATTCTCCCGTCGTCGCGCAGGTTGTGTCCTTGCGCGGCCTTGCCGCTGCGGTGGCTCTCGTGCTCGTGGTCGCCCTCACCCTCGCCGCTCTCATCGCGGCCCCCGCGCGCAAGTTCGCGGCATCCCTCGCGATAGCCATGCTGGCCTTCGTGCTCGTGACGGCGGCGGTGCTGTCGACGCGCGGCTTCGGAAGCCCCGGATTCGAGTCGGCGACCGACAACGACGTGACGGTGCTCAGCTGGAACACCCTCGGCGACGCTCCCGGCTCCGACGTCATCGCGCAGCTCGCCCTCGACACGGGTGCCGAGATCGTCGTGCTGCCCGAGACCACGCGCGCGACCGGGCTCGAGGTCGCGGAGATCATGAACGAGGCCGGCCACCCCATGGCGCTGTTCACCGCCGCCTATGACGAGATCTCCAAGGCGCGCTCCACGACGCTCCTCATCAGCGTCGACCTCGGCGAGTACCAGGCCGACGAGACCGCGGTGACCACCTCGGTGCTGCCGAGCGTGGTCGCCACCCCCGTCGACGGAACCGGCCCCACGATCATCGCCGTTCACCCCGTGGCCCCGATCCCCGGCGAGATGCAGCACTGGCGCGACGACCTGCAGTGGCTCAAGGGCGCCTGCGACGGCGACAACGTGATCATGGCCGGCGACTTCAACTCGACTATCGACCACTACTCGGGCCTCGCGAACTCGGCGGACGCGGTGATCGGCGACTGCGCCGACGCGGCAGATGCTACCGGCAACGCGGCTGTCGGCACCTGGCCCGTGGCGCTGCCGCCGCTTCTGGGCGCCCCCATCGACCACGTGATGAGCACCGACAACTGGCGGGTCACCGGGTTCCGCGTCATCCAGTCGCACGACATCTACAACAGCGACCACCGCCCGGTCCTCGCGCAGCTCTCGCCCGCCGGATGACCGCGCGGGCCGTGACCGCGGGCGCGGTAGTCGCGGGCGCGGCCCTGCTGGCGATCCTCGTCTGGCCCGAAGCCGTCGGCGTGCAGCGCAGCTTTCCCGTGGCGCTGCTGGTCTCACTGCGGGTGCTCTTGGGCGTGGCGGCAGTCGTGGTCGCGATCCCGTTCGTCGTTCTTGCCGTCCGCCAGCCGAGGGCGCGCGTGCTCGGCGCGTCGATCGCCGCCCTGCTGGTGCTGTTCGGCGCTGCCAACGCGGTGATCGTCACGGGCCGCGGGCTCGCCGAGACCTCGGGCGGGGCATCCGGGATCACCGTCCTCTCCTGGAACACCCTCGGCGGCGCGCCCGGCGCTGACGTCATCGCCAGGCTCGCCATCGACAGCGGGGCCGAGGTCGTCTCCCTCCCCGAGACGACCCGCGAGACCGGCGCCGAGGTGGCCGCGATCATGGCGTCCGCGGGGATGCCCGTGCAGCAGTTCACCACCGCCTACGACGAGGCCTCCTCGGCGCGGTCGACAACGCTGCTCGTGGCCGAGTCGCTCGGCGAGTACACGAGCGACTCGGACGCCGTCACGACCCTCGTGCTGCCCACCGTCGTCGCGACTCCGGTGAGCGGCGACGGCCCGACGCTGCTCGCCGTGCACACCCTCGCTCCCCTTCCGCCCATGGTCTCGGCTTGGAGCGACGACCTCGACTGGGTGGCCGCGGCCTGCCTCGAGCCGAACGTGATCGTCGCCGGCGACTTCAACGCGACTGTCGACCACCTCGGCACGCTCGGCCTGTGCCGCGACGCCGCGACCGCTGCCGGCTCCGCCGGTGCCGGGACGTGGCCGACCTGGCTGCCGACCGCGCTCGCCTCCCCCATCGACCACGTCATGGCGACGGCCAACTGGCGCGTCACCGGCTTCCGCGTCATCCAGTCGCACGACGGATACGGCAGCGACCACCGGCCCGTACTCGCGCAGCTGTCACCCGCGGGGTGACAATAGGTGCATGGCTGACAAGACCGCTCCCCGTGCCACCTCCAACCGCTCGACGACCCCCGTCTCCGAGACGTTTGCGCAGTACATCTCCACGCAGTGGGCCGAGCGGCCGGATGCCCTCCCCTCCCCGCGCGACCAGGCCACCTACGCGGCCGACCGCCGGGCGAAGATCTCGGCGCTCCACCCCGGCAAGCGGCTCATCCTGCCGGCGGGCGCGGCGAAGGTGCGCTCCAACGACACCGACTACGCGTACCGCGCGCACTCCGCGTTCGCCCACCTGACCGGCTGGGGCTCCGACTCGGTGGTCGGCAGCGTGCTCGTCATGGAGCCCACCGCCGACGGCCACGAGGCCACTCTGTACTTCCGCGAGCCGGCCGGCCGCGACTCCGATGAGTTCTACGCGAACCCGGAGATCGGCGAGTTCTGGATCGGCGCCCGCCCATCGCTCGTGCACGTCGCGGCCGATCTCGGCCTCGCCACCGCGGGCCTCGCCGAGTTCGCCGCCGTACTCGACGCCGTCGATGCCGATACCCTCATCGTGCGCGACGCCGACCGAGACATCACCGACCAGGTCGACGGGCGCCGCCTGCTGACGGCCGACTCGGAGTCGCTCGATAACGATGGCGACACCGAGCTCTCACGCGACCTCAGCGAACTGCGCCTCGTGAAGGACTTCTTCGAGATCGAGGAGATGCGCGCGGCAGTCGACGCGACCAAGCTCGGCTTCGACGACGTGATCGCCGACCTCGGCGAGATCACCGCGCACTCCCGCGGCGAGCGCCTCGTCGAGGGGACGTTCAACCGCCGGGCGCGGGCCGAGGGCAACACCGTCGGATACGACACGATCGCCGCATCCGGACCGCACGCGTGCATCCTGCACTGGACCCGCAACGACGGCCCCGTCATCCCCGGCGACCTCATCCTCATCGACGCGGGCATCGAGCTCGACAGCTACTACACGGCAGACATCACGCGCACGCTGCCCGTGAGCGGCACGTTCACCGACGTGCAACGGCGCGTGTACGAAGCAGTGCGGGAGGCGGCGGATGCTGCGCTCGCGATCGTGCGGCCGGGCATCCGGTTCCGTGAGATCCACGCGGAGGCCATGAAGGTCATCGCCGCGAAGACCGCCGAGTGGGGCTTCCTGCCGGTCTCCGCGGAGGAGTCGCTCCAGCCGGAGCACCAGTACCACCGCCGCTACATGGTGCACGGAACCTCGCACCACCTCGGCATCGACGTGCACGACTGCGCCGCCGCCCGCCGCGAGCTCTACCTCGACGGCGAGGTGCGAGCCGGCATGGTGTTCACGATCGAGCCGGGGCTGTATTTCCAGCCCGACGACCTGAGCGTGCCCGAGGAGTACCGCGGCATCGGGGTTCGCATCGAGGACAACATCCTCGTCACGGGGTCCGGTGCGGAGAACCTCTCTGCGGGCATCCCGCGCACGGCCGACGACGTGGAGGCGTGGCTCGCCGGTCGCTAGCTCAAGGGAGGCCCCGGTAGTCGTCGACCACTGGCGCCGTTGAGCTGGGTGTCCTCTGCCCACCCGCACTGAACTGTTCACATGCCTCAATCTGCTGTGCCAGGACGCCCCCAAGAGCACATTGCGGCATGTGAACAGTTCAGTGTGGGCTGGGCACGACGGGCCGGCGCCCGGCCAGACCGCCGGATGACGGGCCGGGGCTACTCCGCGGGGTGCTGCTGCAGCGTCTGCTGCGCCTTCGCGGTGAGCTCGGGGTCGATGATGATCTGGTAGTTCGAGGCGAGCACCTGATGCGTCGACGTGAAGTCGCGGCGACGGCGGTTGATCGCGTAGGTCACGATGCCGAAGATCACACCGAAACCCGCACCGATGAGTACGGCCGCGATGACGAAACCGATGGCCTGCGGGCTGGGCGTCGAGAAGATCGTGAGAACGAGCCCCAGGAACAGGCCGAGCCAGGCTCCGGATGCCGCGCCGGCCAGCGCCGCGCGCCCGTAGGTGAGCTTGCCGGTGACCCGCTCCACGGTTTTCAGGTCGTTGCCCACGATGGAGAGCTTCGAGACCTCGAAGTCGGCCTTCGCGAGCCTGTCGACGACACCCTGCGCCTCGAGGTAGGTCTCGTACGTCCCGAGAACATCGCCCTTGGGGATGGACGGGAGGGCGGTACCACGACGGCCGAACGCGCTGGGATTGGTCACGTGATTCAGCTTAGCCGCGGGGGTGGTGCCAGCCTGAGTAAACTCGATGCGTGAGCACGACGAGAGTATTCGCCGCCCGGTTGGTCGGGTGCTCCGTTTTCGACCCCAACGGCGACCGTGTCGGCAAGGTACGCGACGTCCTCGTCGTCTACCGCTCGGTCGGCAGCCCCCGTGTCGTGGGCTTCGTGCTCGAGGTTCCGGGCAAGCGTCGCGTCTTCCTCTCCATCGGTCGCGTCACGAGCATCGGCTCCGGTCAGATCATCACGACGGGGCTCATCAACCTGCGCCGCTTCGAGCAGCGCGGTGGCGAGGTGCGCGTCATGGCCGAGCTGCTGGGCCGCACCGTACGCCTGCGTGACGGCTCCGGGGAGGCCAACATCGAAGATGTGGCCATCGAGGAGGCCGACCTCGGCGAGTGGGCAGTCACCCAGGTGTTCCTGCGCCGTCCCAAGACGAGCGGCCCGCTGTTCGGCAAGGGCCCCACGGCCTTCGCGGCCTGGGGCGACATCATCGAGAAGCAGACATCCGGCGAATCGCAGTCGGCCACGCAGCTCGTCGCGAGCTACGCCGACATGCTCCCCGCCGACCTCGCCAACGCCATGCTCGACCTTCCCGAGCAGCGCATGCTCGAGGTGGCGGAAGAGCTCAGCGACGACCGCCTGGCCGATGTGCTTGAGGAAATGCCCGAGACCGAGCAGGTCGACATCCTCAACCAGCTCGACGACGACCGCGCTGCGGACGTTCTCGACCAGATGCAGCCGGATGACGCTGCAGACCTCATCGCGCACCTGAGCGACGAGCGCGGCGAGACCCTCCTCGACCTCATGGAACCCGAGGAGGCGGAGGATGTGCGCTTCCTGCTCTCCTACGCACCGGACACGGCTGGCGGCCTCATGACGCCGGAGCCCATCATCGTCTCGGCTGACGCGACCGTGGCCGAAGGCCTCGCCCTCATCCGGCGCCACGAGCTCGCTCCCGCGCTGGGCGCCGCGATCTGCGTCACCCTTCCGCCCTACGAGCCGCCGACGGGACGCTTCCTCGGCATGGTCCACTTCCAGCGCATGCTGCGCTACCCGCCCAACGAGCGACTCGGCGCGCTGATCGACAACACTCTCGAGCCCGTGCAGGCCAGCACGAGCGCGGCCGAGGTGTCGCGCATCCTGGCCAGCTACAACCTCGTCTCGGTTCCCGTCGTCGACGAGAACCACCGGCTCGTCGGGGTGGTGACCATTGACGATGTCCTCGACTATCTGCTGCCGGACGACTGGCGAAGTACGAACGACGAACCCGCAGTTTCCACTTCGACAGCAACTATCCCCGTGAGGAGGACATCCCGTGGCACGCGCTAGAAACCGTTCGACCCGCCGCGAGGAGCGCCTCGACTCCCCGCGCGGCATGCGCCAGGGCATCTCCCTGTTCCAGAGCCGTGACAGGTTCGGTCGCTTCACCGAGGCCATCGCGCGCGGCATGGGCACCCCGTGGTTCCTGTTCGGCCTGTCGATCTTCGTCATCCTCTGGATGCTCTACAACACGCTGGCACCGGAGGGCATCCGTTTCGACTCCGCTGCGATCGGGTTCACGGCCCTCACGCTCATCCTGTCGCTGCAGGCCTCGTACGCCGCGCCGCTGATCCTTCTGGCGCAGAACCGGCAGGACGACCGGGACCGCGTGCAGATCGAACAGGACCGCCAGCGCGCCGAGCGCAACCTCAACGACACCGAGTACCTCGCGCGCGAGGTCGTGGCCCTGCGGCTCGCGATGCAAGACCTCGCAAGCAAGGACTTCATCCGCGCCGAGCTGAGGAGCTTGCTCGAGGAGCTCGACAAAGACGATGACAAGCGCGACTGAGGTCAGCGCCGCCCTCGCCCGCGTCATCGACCCCGAGATCCGCCGCCCCATCACGGAACTCGATATGGTCGGCGACATCACGGTCGTCGACGACGTCGCGACGATCGGCCTCAAGCTCACGATCGTGGGATGCCCGGCCGCCGACACCATCGAGCACGACGTGCGCGAGGCCGCACTGACCGTCGTGAAGACGGTGCACGTGAACGTCTCCGTGATGTCGAAGCAGGAGCGCGCGGCCCTCACCGAGAAGCTGCGCGGCGGGCGCCCCAAGACCTTGCAGTTCGGGCCGGACTCCCTCACGCGCATCTACGCCATCTCGAGCGGCAAAGGCGGCGTCGGCAAGTCGACGCTCACCGCCAACCTCGGGGTGGCCCTGGCCGCGCGCGGCCTGCGGGTGGGCATCGTCGACGCGGATGTGTTCGGCTTCTCGATCCCCGGCCTGCTGGGCGTCGCGGGCGCGAAGCCCACGCAGGTGGACGACATGATCCTGCCGCCCGTCGCCTACGGTGTGAAGGTCATCTCGATCGGCATGTTCGTCGAGGGCAACACCGCCGTCTCGTGGCGCGGACCCATGCTGCACCGCACCCTGCAGCAGTTCCTCACCGACGTATTCTTCGGCGACCTCGACGTGCTCCTGCTCGACCTGCCGCCCGGCACGGGCGACATCGCCATCTCGCTCGGCCAGCTGCTGCCGCACGCCGAGGTCATCGTCGTCACCACCCCGCAGGTCGCCGCCGCGGAGGTCGCCGAGCGCAGTGGCCTCGTCGCGCGCCAGACCGGCCAAGCCGTCATCGGCGTCATCGAGAACATGGCGGGCGAGCTGTTCGGCTCGGGCGGCGGCCGGGCCACGGCAGACCGGCTCGGGGTACCGCTGCTCGGCAGCATCCCGCTCAGCATCGCCCTGCGCGAGGGCGGCGACGAGGGCGCGCCCGTGGTGCTCGGGCATCCGGATGATCCCGCCGCGGTCGCCATCGACGCCATAGCCGCGGCACTCGCCACACGCGCGCGCGGCCTCTCGGGCAGGAAGCTCGGCCTGAGCGTCACCTGATCGCCGCGTCACCTGACCATCGGGGTACACGCGGACTGGACATTCCGGGGTACAGGCGTAACGTGGAAGGCATGGATACACGCAAGCCGTGGTGGCGCCACTTCGTGGTGGGCACCCCTGCCGTCTACGTGGGACTCGCTGTCATCTGGACGCTGTTCGCCGTGACGCCCTGGATCGACCCCGCCTTCGTCGGCGGGCCCGATCGAGCAGTGTCGCTCTCCGTCATCGGTGGGGTGGCAGCGCTGGCATCCGGATCCTGTGCGATCGTGACGCTCGTCATGCGTCGGCGGGGCGTGCTGCCCACAAGCCCCGCGCCCCAGGCCCAGGAATCGGATCCGCGCCTGCGCAACATGTCGTGATCGGGCCGCTACCGTGGGAGCGTGCATCCGGCGAAGCGACAGTGGTGGGAGTCGAGTTCACCGACCCGTTCGTTCGTCCTGGGGGCGATCTTCCTCGGTGTGATCGTCGTTGCCGCCGTCGAGCCCATGCTGCGCGCGGAGCCGCTGCGTCTGTTCGGGCTCATCGCCGTCGCGACGATCGCCGCCGGCGCCCAGATCGCCTCGGGGGTCGCGACTCTCGTGAGCCGTCGTCGCGCCCTCAACGCAGAACGCCCCGACTCGGTCTGATCGAGATCAGGCCTGTCAGGGCGTGGCGTGACCGCTCGCGCGGTGGCTCGGGTTAGGAGCGGCGGTTCGGGACGCGCTGGTATCCGTCACGCGCAACGGCGAGCACGGAACCGGCGACTCCCGCGACGGCCAGGACCGCCAGGATGAGGAGATCGATTGACATGACTCAATTGTCGGCCCCGTCAACCATGTAGAACAAGAACATAAAACTTACATGACTATGTAGTCTAGCTTCATGGATGTGCGCCGTCTCGAGTTGCTCCGCGAGCTCGCCGACCGCGGCAGCATCACGGCAGTCGCCGAGGCCACGCGCCGCACGGCATCGGCAGTCTCGCAACAGCTGAAGATCCTCGAGCGCGAGGCCGGGGTCCCGCTCACCGAGCGCTCGGGGCGCGGAATAGTCCTGACCTCCGCGGGCCGTGCCCTCGCCCGCACGGCCACCGACGTCGCCACCGCGATCGAGCGCGCAGAGGCCTTGTGGGAGGACTTCCGCTCGCAGCCGCGCGGCGAGGTGACCCTCACGATCTTCCCGACGGGCGGGCAGATGCTCCTGCCGGGTCTTCTCACCACGATCGACCGGATGCCCGGCCTCACGCTGCACGCGGGCGACCTCGACTCGCACGTCACCGACATCGCCGACCTCACCGCAGACTTCGACGTCGTGGTCGCCGACTCCCCCGGAGTGCTGCCCACGTGGGCCAAGCGCGGATTGACCGTCGTACAACTCATGCGCGAACCCCTGGATATCGCGCTGCCCGAGGGCCACCCGCTCGGCGAGAAGGCCTTCCTCACCCCCGCCGACCTCCTCGACGAGGCGTGGATCGGCACCCCGCGCGACCTGCCGTTCGACAGGATCCTGCGCAGCGTCGAGGCGGCGAACGGCATGCCCGCGAACATCATCCAGCGGTTCGCTGACAACGGGGTGGTCGAGTCGCTCGTGGCGGCCGGGCACGGCATCGCGATCCTCCCGCGCTACACGACGCGCGACCGCGAGAACGGGCTCATCACGCGCCCGCTCCAGGGCGTGCGAGCGTCACGGCTCATCTCGGCCCTGCTGCGGCCGGATCGGGCGGAACGGCCGTCGGTGCGCGCCGTGGTCGAGGCACTGCACGACGAGGCCGAGCGCTTCGAGGCGGGGCACGAGAGCAGCTAGATCCCTTCTTGACATCGCGAGGCGACAGGTCCACAGTCGTTAAAGCCAAAGCGCTTTGGCATCGGAATGAACAGCACTTGCATGCCACTCATCCGATGCAGTGAAGCGCTTAAGCGGCAACGAAGCCGTGCACCCTAAGGAGAAGCAATGAAGCTCACTCGCATGCTGGCCATGATGGGAACTACCGCGATCCTCGCGGGAGCCTCCGTCATCGCCATAGCAGCACCCGCCTCCGCGGCGGGAACGACGTACTACGTCGACGCCGTCACCGGTTCTGACAGCGCATCCGGCACGTCCACCACCACCCCGTGGAAGACCCTCGCGAAGGTGGATGCCACGACCTTCGCCGCGGGCGACCGCATCCTGTTCAACCGGGGCCAGTCATGGGCGGGGCAACTGCACCCGCTCGGCTCCGGAACCGCGGGCAACCCCATCAGCATCGGCGCCTACGGATCGGGCAACCGGCCGAAGATCGACGGCGGGGCCCTCGCCGGCGGCATGGCCACGGGCGCCGCGGTCTACCTCAACAACCAGCAGTACTGGACCATCGACAACCTCGAGATCATCAACAACTCGGGCACCGACAACTTCGGCTCGATGACGGTCAACGGCTCGCACCGCGACGGCATCCTCGTGAACAACACGAGCGGATCGACGCTCAAGGGCATCACGATCACCAACAACTGGGTGCACAACGTGAACGGCTGCTTCCACTGCTCGGAGCTCGACGCGCACGGCAACGGCGGAATCCTCGTGCTCGCGCAGGGCACGAACGACAGCTGGGCGGACGTGCTCATCCAGGGCAACACCGTGGAGTCGCTCGGCCGCACGGGCATCGGCTTCTTCGACCTCTCGTACTACACGAGCGACCAGACGGTCGTCGTCGCGACGCAGCTGAGCACGGGAGTCACCGTGCAGGACAACAGCGTGAAGACGATCGACAGCGACGGTGTGCTCGTCTACGGCGCGAAGGGCGCGATGCTGCAGCGCAACGTCGTCGGCAACGCGGGCCAGAAGACCATCGTGGGCTCGACTGAGCCCTCGGCCGCGGGCCTGTGGCCCACGCGCGGCATGGACGCGGTAGTGCAGTTCAACGAGGTCTACGGCACGCTCAAGCAGGGGACCGACGGCCAGGGCTTCGACGTCGACCTTGCGAGCATCAACACGAAGGTGCAGTACAACTACAGCCACGACAACGAGGGCGGGTTCCTGCTCATGATGGGCGGCTACTCGTCAAACCTCGTGGTGCGCGACAACCTGAGCGTCAACGACGGATGGGGCGGCGAGAAGGGCATCTTCACCTTCTCGTACGGCGTGCAGGAGAACACGGAGATCTACAACAACACCGTGTACATCCCGAGTGGATCGACCGCCAAGCCGATCTTCTGCGATGGATGCGACGGCACCACGACGGGCGCCTGGAGCCTCCGCAACAACATCATCGAGAACCACGGCACCGGGGACTACCTCTACCCGAACGTCGCGGGCGCCGTGATCGATTACAACGTCTTCTACGGCAACCACCCCTCGACCGAGCCCGCCGACGCCCACAAGCTCACGACGAACCCGCTGCTGGTCTCCCCCGGCACGGCGCCCTACGGGATCGCGGCGGTGACGGGCTTCAAGATCGGTTCGACGTCGCCCGCGAAGTCCAGCGGTGTCGTCGTTGACGACAACGGCCTGCGCGACTACTTCGGCGCCGTCGTCGGGGTCACCACCGCCCCGAGCCGCGGCTTCCACGAGGCAGCCACCGTCGTCGAGCCGGCGACGCTCGCGGACTACGCCAACGATTGGACGAAGTCATCGGCGCACACCGCGAACATGCGCATCGACGTCTCCGGACCGTTCAGCAACATGGACGGCGACCGCTCACGCTTCGCCCGCACGAATGACTCAGCGGGCAGCATCACGTGGGACTTCGTCAACATGAAGCAGTTCACGGCCACGGTCAACCAGTTCTGGGCGAACTCCTCGTACCTTACGTGGAGCTCGTCGCCCGACGGCGTGACCTGGACGACCGTGGCGACGACCACGACGAGCGCCGTCGCGACCACCAACAGCTGGTCCAAGGTCACCATGACCCCGAACGCGAACCTGCCCACGGGCACCCGCTACTTGCGGGCCAACTTCGCCTCGAGCACATCATGGGCCGTCGAGCTCGGCAAGCTCATCATCACCAAGTAGGCACCGGATGAGGCGGGCGGCGTGTTCCCCGAGGGGAGCACGCCGCCCGTTCCGTCTGTCAGCGCGGTTCCACCACGCGCGCGATGAGCTCGGTCAGCAGGCGCTCGGTGAGCGGAGCGGGCAGCGCCGCCACGAGCGCCAGGAACGGTGCCATCCGGTCGGGCAGTCCCCCCGAGTCGGATGACACGAGGCCGATGCCCGCGAGGATGGCGAACGCCGACTCCGAATCGAGGGGCGGGGCATCCGGCGAGGAGAGGCCAGCGACGAGCTCGGGCGGCAGGGCGCCCAGCACGTCCAGAGGTGTGACGGCAGGGACCCCGCGCACCTCGTCGGCCGCCGTCACGAGGGCCGAGGTGAGATCCGGGAGCACAACCTCGGTCACGGGCGTGATCGTGAGGTGGGTAGTGTGCGGGAGCTGGGTGCCGTCCGACTGCGCGAGCCCCGGCTGGAGCTGCAGGAGCCAGCCGTGGGCGCGCACCTGGTCAGCCCAGTGGTGCGGGTCGACCTGGGCGCTGGCGGGGGCCGAGGCATCCGTCGCTACCGCAATGAGCGGACCCACGGGGGCGCCGACGACGCGCAGGCCCTCGATAGAGTCGATGACCCCGATGAGCTGCGCTGTCGAGCGTTCACACGACTGGGCGAGGGCCGCGAGCCCGTCGCGTCCGAGCGCGCGCGTGATCGCCCAACCCGCGGCGAGCGCGCCCGCCGACTTCGAGCCGAGCATCGTCGGGTTGACGACCGGATACCCCGGCCAGCGCGTCGTGGCGAAGAACTGGGCGCGCTGCCGGTCGCGTCCGCGCTGCAGGAGCACCGAGACGCCCTTGGGCGCGTACCCGAACTTGTGCAGGTCCGCGCTGATGCTCGTGACACCCGGTACGCGGAAGTCCCACGGGGGCAGGTCGCTCCAGAACGGCAGCACCCAGCCGCCGATGCACGCGTCGACGTGGCACGGTATCCCCCGCTCGGCGGCGGCCGCCGCGACGTCCTCGACCGGGTCGAGCGCAGCGTGCGGATAGCTGGGCGCCGAGACCACCACGAGGGCCACATCGTGGCCCATGCGTGAGATCATCGCCGCGGCGTCGGCGCGGCCATCAGCGCCCACCGGCACGAGGTCGAGGTCGAGCCCGAAGTAATGGGCGGCCTTCTGGAACGCGGCGTGCACGGTGACGGGCGCGAGCAGCCGCGGCGTGCCGGTGGCTGAGGCCCCCGACGCAACCCACACGTCCCGCGCCGTCTTGACCGCGAGCAGGCAGCTCTCGGTGCCGCCCGTCGTCACGCTGCCGACGACGTCTGCCGAGCCGCCCAGCAGGTCACGCGCGAACCCGACGACCTCGCCCTCCATGACCGCTACCGAGGTGAACGTCGTGGGGTCGAGTCCGTTCACGGGCTGCACGGCGAGGATCGCGGCGGCGGCGAGCTCGTCGAGCTCGGCGAGGCCCGAGTCGTACACGTACGACAGCACGTGACCGCCGTGGGTGGGGGCATCCGCGGCTCTGAGGGCGTCCAGCCGCGCGAGGATGTCTGCGGGCCGCTCGGCCCAGTGGACGTTAGACGCGGGCATCGATGTCGGCCTTTCGCAGGGGGTAGCGCGAGAACGTGACGAGGGAGGCGGCGATGATCACCGCCGGCACGATGCTGAAGCTCAGCACGATGCCCGTGATCGCCGACGGCGGCTGCACGACGACCTGCCCGGCTACCGCTTCGAGGTAGCCGGATGCCGCGAGCACGATGGTGAGCACCGTTGCACCGAGTGCCATCCCCGTGGTCTCCCCCGCGGTCCAGACGCCGCCGAAGGTGCCCGCGCTCCCGGTGCCGTGTCGGTCGGCGTCGTGGGATATCACGTCCGGCAGCATCGACATCGGCAGCGACTGCATCCCCGCGTAGCCTGCCCCTGCTAGCGCGACGGGCGCGTAGACCCACTCGCCCGGGAACCACACGAGCAGCACCATCGAGAGCGCCGCAATGCCGAACAGCAGCGACGCGATTCGGAATGCGCGCTCCTTGCCGATGCGGCGGGAGATGATCGCCCACACCGGAGCGAAGATGATCGCGGGCGCGATGAGCGACAGGAACAGGATCGTCACCCCGGTGCCGAGCACCCACTTCGAGAGGTACGCCGCCCCGGCGAGCATGAGGCCCGTCGCGAGCCCTTGCAGCAGGAAGGTCAGCAGGAGGGCCCGGAACGGCTGGCTGCGGCGCAGGGCCGCGAAGCCCGTGCGGTAGTTGTCGAGGATCGAGAACGGCTCCACCGTGGTGGGCGCACCGCGCCGGGCGACGAACGAGGAGACGAGCATCCCGCCGCCGATCACGAGGCCCGCCACGATCGCCATCACGAGGTAGCCCGTGTAGGCGTTGTCGAAAGCCTTCTGGATCTCGGGGGCGCCCGCGCCGAACAGCAGGATCGCGAACGTGAGCACGACCACGCGCGCCGAGATGAGCTTCGTGCGGTCGTCGTAGCCGGTGGCGAGCTCGGCCGGCAGCGCGATGTAGGGCACCTGGAAGAGGCTGAATGCGGTGGCCGTGATGAGGAACGCCAGAAGCACCCAGACACCGGATGCCAGCGGCCCGATGCCCGCGGGAACCGCGAAGGTCAGGATGAAGAACACGGGCAGCGCGAGTGATCCGATGATCATGAACGGCCGCCGTGATCCGCGCAGCGCGAGGCTGCGGTCGCTGCGGGCGCCAATGACGGGGTCGATGATCACGTCCCACACCTTCGCGACGGTCACGAGGATGCCCGCGGCGAGCGCCGCGATGCCCAGCGTGTCGGTCATGTAGATCACCAGCACGAGCCCAGGGAGCGTCGCGAAACCGCCCGTTCCGAGGGATCCGATGGCGTACGTGGCGATTGTTTTTCGGGTGAGAACGCTCTCCATGGGCCGAGCCTAGCGGCGTACGCTAACCCCATGGCAGCATCGACGCTCACCCCGCCCCTCGTCAGCGATCTCGTGGCCGATCTCACCACCACCACGGGTGCCACCGTGCCGGTCATCGCGCCCTTCACGGGCGGCGTGCTGCACCAGTTGCCCACGTCCTCCGCGCAGGACGTGACGGATGCCGCAGCCGCAGCTCGCATAGCCCAGAAGTCGTGGGCGGCCGCGGGCTTCGCGCACCGCCGTGCGGTGCTCCTGAAGGCCCACGACCTCCTCATCGAGCGACGAGAGGAGCTGCTCGACATCCTGCAGACCGAGTCCGGCAAGACGCGCGGCCAGGCGTTCGAGGAGGTCTTCCAGAGCGCATCCGTCGCCCGGTACTACGCCGTGTCTGCCCGAAACGTGCTGCGCACCCGCCGCCGCCACTCGGGAATCCCGACCGTCGTGCGCACGCGTGTGGGCTACAAGCCCAAGGGCGTCATCGGCATCGTGACGCCGTGGAACTACCCCATCGCGCTGTCCATCATGGATGTCATCCCCGCGCTCGCGGCCGGCAACGCCGTCGTGCAGAAGGCCGACAACCAGGGCGCGCTCTCGATCCTGTCGTCGCGCCGCGCGTTCATCGACGCGGGAGTGCCTGCCGCCCTGTGGGCCGTGGTCGCGGGTGATGGCGCCGTCGTGGGCAATGCGGTAGTCGACATCGCGGACTATGTCGCGTTCACGGGTTCGAGCGCCACCGGCACGAAGGTCGGCGAGCGCGCGATGTCGACGCTCACGGGTGCGTCCCTCGAGCTCGGCGGCAAGAACCCCCTCATCGTGCTCGACGACGTCAAGCCGCAGGTGGCGGCGGCCAACGCCGTCTACGCGGTGTTCTCGTCGATGGGCCAGCTGTGCGTGTCCATCGAGCGCATCTACGTGGCGCGCTCGGTCGCGGACGAGTTCACCGCGGCCTTCGCCGCGCGAACTCAGGCACTCAGCCAGGGCCCGGCCCTCGACTACACCACGGATGTCGGCTCCCTGACGTCGGCGGCCCAACTCGAGCGCGTGCAGAAGCATGTCGACGACGCGGTAGCGAAGGGCGCGACTGTGCTCGCCGGGGGCAAGGCTCGCCCCGACCTCGGCCCGTTCTTCTTCGAGCCGACAGTGCTCACGAACGTCACCGACTCCATGGAGTGCTTCGCCCACGAGACCTTCGGGCCCGTGGTCGCGATCACCGTCGTCGACAGCGAGGAGGAGGCGATCGCCGCGGCCAACGCCTCGGAGTTCGGGCTCAACGCCTCGATCTTCACGGGGTCACTTTCGCGCGGGCGGCGCATCGCCGACCGCATCGACGCGGGCAGCGTCAACATCAACGAGGGCTACCGCGGCAGCTTCGGCAGCGTCGACGCCCCGCAGGGCGGCATGAAGCAGTCGGGCCTCGGCCGCCGCAACGGTCACGAGGGAATCCTCCGCTACGTGGAGGCGCGCACGATCGCC
This sequence comes from Rhodoglobus sp., assembly GCA_965227655.1. GTDB lineage: Bacteria > Actinomycetota > Actinomycetes > Actinomycetales > Microbacteriaceae > Rhodoglobus. The sequence goes on from OZ245765.1 coordinate 1,006,824, forward strand.
GAGGCGACGGGAATCCTCACCCTGCCCCGCACGGGCCCCGAGTGGGCGCGCCTGTCGGGAACGATGATTCTGCTGCTGAAGGTCCTGAAGGCGATCCGCCGCCGCTAGCTAGGTGCTCTGCGCTAGCTAGGTGCGCTGCGCTAGCTACGTGCTCTGCGCTAGCTAAGTGCTCTCTGCGTCGAACGGCGCGGGCTTGCCCTCCCGGAGGAAGCGCTGGCGCTGCGCGTAGGCCGACTCGAGGGGCTTCACGCGGGGCGCGGGTTCCTCGGGCTCGTCGTCGAGAAGGGCCTCCCGGATGATCCGCCGCGGGTCATACTGCCGCGGGTCGAGCTTCTTCCAGTCGATGTCGTCGAAGTCGGGGCCCATCTCCTCGCGCATGCGCTCCTTGGCGCCGTCGGCCATGCCGCGCAGGCTCTTGACGAGCCGGGCGAGCTGCGATGCGTAATACGGGAGGCGCTCGGGCCCGAGCAGGAAGACAGCGATGATCCCGATGATCAGGAGCTTGTCGAACGTCAGGCCAAAGGACACTCGCTCAGGATACCCGCCGCGCCCCGTTCGCCCGCCTAGAGTTGGCAGGTGCCAGACAAGCTGTTGAGCGGGAAGTTCGCCGAAGAGTTCATCGACGAACGCCCCGACATCGCGCTCATGCGCCAGCACTCCCTCGAGGTCGGCATCGACCCGATCACCCCGGCCATGGGCGCCCAGCTCGCGGTGCTGGCCGCGGCCACGGGCCCCCAGAACATCATCGAGGTGGGCACGGGGCTCGGCGTGAGCGGACTGTGGCTCCTGAGCGGCGCACCGGAGGCGGTGCTCACGACCATCGATTCGGAACTCGACTACCAGACCGTGGCGCGCAAGGGCTTCACCGATGCGGGGATCGCGGCGAACCGCATCCGGCTCATCGGAGGTCGTGCCGAAGACGTGCTCCCCCGCATGAACGAGGGCAGCTACGACCTGGTCTTCATCGACGCCGACCCCGCGAATGTCATCGAGTACGTGGAGCACGGCCTGCGGCTCGCGCGCCGCGGCGGAACCGTCGTCGTCGCCCACGCGCTGTGGCGCGGTCGAGTTGCGGATCCCGCCGCGCGCGACGATGTCGTCGCCGGCTTCCGGATGCTCCTCAAAGAGATCGCGAAATCCGATGCGGTTCTGACAGCCCTGTCACCGGTAGGAGACGGACTCCTGCAGATGACGAAACTGACGGACTAGCGCAGAAGAGTCACTAAGCGGGAGCTACGACGTTCGCGAGTGCGTCGTGAAGCTCTTTGGCCTCGGCGTCGTTGACGGAGACCACGAGACGGCCGCCACCCTCGAGCGGGACGCGAACGATGATGAGGCGGCCTTCCTTGACAGCCTCCATTGGCCCGTCACCGGTCCTCGGTTTCATGGCTGCCATGAGCGTTCCCCTTTCACACGGATACTCACCCATTATCCCCGATCAGCCGCCGATCAGGAAAACGCGCCAAAACCCCCGCACCCTTTTGTGGGGCGTCCGGACGGTCTACGGCGGGGTCCAGTCGCGTCCGTTGACCCACCATCCGACGAAAACCCACAGGATTTGCCCGCCAATCATGGCGACGACGAGCAGCACACGGTAGACCACTGACTTCGGCTGCGCCAGTATCCCGAGCGCGGGGAACAGGGGCACGAGCAGGCGGAAGGTGCTCGACTGCGGGAAGAACACCGCGAGCAGGTAGAGGGCGTACGACGCGATCCAGAAGCGCAGGTCGACTCCGAGACGGCGGGCCGCCGGCGTGAACAGCGCGGCGAAGAAGCCGACGACGACGAGCCCGAGGATGACGAGTAGCAGCGGCAGGGGCATCCCGAACCAGGGCGCCCAGAAGCCCGCGGCGTGCACCCACGGCGTGAACGGAATGAGCTCCTCGTAGCCGATGTAGGCGGAGCGCCACGCGAGCTCGGTATCGGTGTACGCCGTGGGCGAGCCCGTGAGCGCCCACGCGATGCCGAGCCAGGCGAGGCCCATCACACCGCTGAAGAACGCTGCGACGACGGATGCCACGCGCTCACGCACCGGGAACGGCTCGCGCCTGCGCTGCCAGAACCGGTAGCCGACGTGCAGTGCGAGCGTGAGGGCGAACGCGAGCCCGCTCGGGCGCGTGAGGGACATGACGGCGATGACCGGCAGGAGCGTCCAGTACCGGCGCTGCAGGAGCAGGTAGAGCGCAAAGGTGAGCAGGAGCAGGTGCATCGACTCCGCGTACGAGACCTGCAGGATGGGTGAGAGCGGAGCCACACAGAACAGCACGACCGCGTACAGGGCCGTGCCGCCCGGCAGCACCAGGTTCATGAGCTTGTAGAACAGCAGCGCCGCCCCGAGCGCGCAGACCACGGAGACGAACACCGCGACGATCGGGAAGTCGAGCCCGGTCACCAGCATGAGCAGGCGTACGACAGCCGGATACGCGGGCATGAACGCCCACGCGCTCTCCCCCACATGGCCATCGGCGGTGAGGGGAAGCTGCGTCGGGTAGCCGACTATCGAGATGATGTAGTACCAGTGGCCATCCCACATGGAGGCGAAGTCGCCGTAGCTCGGGTTGGCGCCCGTCCACGAGTTGGGCAGCTGCCTGGCGGCGAAACTCAGCATGATCGCCGTCGTGATCACGCGCGACAGCACGAAGACCACGAGCACCTTGACCCACCACGGGGTGAGCCGGTATCTGACGGTGAGAGCTACCCGGCGGTCAGCCACGCCCGCAGCCCCCGCTCGCACTCGAGGATCTCCGCCACCGCGACGCGCTCGTCGTCGGCGTGCGCCTTGAGCGGATCCCCCGGCCCGTAGTTCACGGCGGGGATCCCGAGGGCCGAGAACCGAGCGACGTCGGTCCAGCCGTACTTCGGGCTCGCCGCTGCCCCGACCGCCGCGAGGAACTCCTGCGCGAGCGGAGCGTCGAGGCCCGGACGCGCACCCTCGGCGAGGTCCGCGATCTCGATGTCGTACCCCGCGAACACCTCGCGCAGATGGGCTATCGCGTCTTCGCCCGAGCGGCTGGGCGCGAAGCGGTAGTTGACACTGATGACCGCCTCATCCGGGATCACGTTGCCCGCGACCCCGCCCGTGATGCCCACGGCGTTGAGGCCCTCGCGGTAAACCAGGCCGTCGACCTCGAGCTCGGCAGGCACGTACTCCGCGAGGATCGCGAGCACAGGCGCGGCCGCGTGGATGGCGTTGCTGCCCACCCACGCGCGGGCGCTGTGGGCGCGAACGCCGTGCAGCCGGATGTCGATGCGCGCGGTGCCGTTGCAGCCGCCCTCGATCGCGGCACTCGTCGGCTCGCCCAGTATCGCGAAGTCGCCGGCGAGCAGGTCGGGGTGGATGCGCGCCAGCCTGCCGAGGCCGTTGAGCGAGCTCTCGACCTCCTCGTGGTCGTAGAAGATCCACGTGACATCGACGGACGGCTCGGTGAGCTCGGCGGCAAGCTTGAGGGCGACGGCCACGCCACCCTTCATGTCGACGGTGCCGCGACCGATGAGGAAGCCGTCCTCCTCGCGCACCGGCAGGTTGTCGTTCACGGGAACGGTGTCGATGTGTCCGGCGATGACGACGCGCCGGTCCCGGCCGAGGGTCGTGCGGGCGACTATCGCGTCGCCGTCGCGCGTGAGCTCGAGGTGCGCGAGGCCCGCGAGGGCGTCGTGCACCGCATCCGCGATGGCTCTCTCATTGCCCGACACAGACTCGATGTCGCACAGCTGGCGCGTGAGATCGACGGATGAGGCGGTGAGGTCGAGCGCAGGCATGTGACCAGCTTAAGTACTCTTGGGTCTATGACATCGCGCGCTGCCTGGGGTTACGGTCTCGCGACCGTGGCGAAGAACGGAACCGTACTCGACACCTGGTTCCCCGCCCCCAAGCTCGGCGGCATCCCCGCGGGCGTCGACCCGCACATCGCCCCGGCCGAGTTCGAGGACCTCGAGGGCGCTGACGACCGCCGCAGCGTCGACCTCGACTTCGTGACCGTGGAGATCGACCTCGACGGTCCGGTGAGCTCCACCTCGGACGCATACCTGCGGCTGCACCTGCTCAGCCATCTGCTGGTCGCCCCCAACACGATCAACCTCGACGGCATCTTCGGCCACCTGCCCATCGTCGTCTGGACGAACGCGGGCCCCGTGCATCCGGACGACTACAGCCGCCTGCGCACCCCGCTTCAGCGTGCGGGTATCCAGGCCTATGGCATCGACAAATTCCCCCGGATGCTCGACTACGTGTCGCCCGACCGCGTGCGCATCGCCGACGCCTCGCGAGTGCGACTGGGTGCTCATCTGGCGCCCGGCACCACCGTCATGCACGAGGGATTCGTCAACTACAACGCCGGCACCCTCGGCACCTCGATGGTGGAGGGCCGCATCTCCCAGGGCGTCGTCGTGGGCGACGGGGCCGACATCGGCGGCGGCGCGTCCATCATGGGCACGCTCAGCGGCGGCGGCACCACGCGCGTCTCCATCGGCGCGCGGGCCCTGCTCGGCGCGAACTCGGGTGTGGGCATCCCGATCGGTGACGACACTGTCGTCGAGGCCGGGCTGTACGTGACCGCGGGCACCAAGGTCGTGGTGGTCGGCACCGACACGACGGTCAAGGCGCTCGAGCTCGCGGGCGAGCCGGGGCTGCTCTTCCGCCGCAACTCGCTCACGGGCGCCGTCGAGGTGCTGCGCCGCGACGGCACGGGCGTGACGCTCAACAGCGCGCTGCACGCGTAGAGGGCGGGCGGCGCCCCCGCCGCGGCCCCGCCCGCCTCCGCTCCCGCGCCGCCACAATGTGCGTTGTGCAGGAGCCATCGGCCGGACGATCCCTGAAAGGCCCCGAATCGGGCAGCCGCGCGACTGTTCTCCTGCACAACGCGCGCGCCGGGGTCGGTCACCACCGATGTCGCACGTGACGTCCGCAGCTCGCCGCGCCGCGCGACCCTCGGGTGATGTCACTTCTCCAGTACCTCGATCGCCACGGGATCGTCCCCGCACGGGACCTCCACGCTGCAGGATTCTCCCGCGGCCAGGTGGCACGCGCCTCGCAGCGCGGTCTGATCGTGCGAGTTCGCAAGGGCTGGTATGCCGCACCCAGCCTCGATCAGAAGTACCAAGCCGCGCATCGCGTGGGCGGCCGTCTCACGTGCGTCTCTGCGGCTGAGCAACTCGGCCTCGCGGTGTGGCGCACGAGCAGACTGCACGTCGCTGTTCCCCCGCACGCCTCACGCTTGCGGCAACCACGGGACTCACGCGCGCGCCTGCGGGAGGGCACGGTGGTGGTGCATTGGACGGATCGCACGGGCATCCCCGATGGCGACGCTGGCGGCGCGCTGGATGCGTTGGCGACCATGGCGTTCTGCCAACCGGTGGAGCGCACCGTGGCCGCAGCCGACTCGGCGCTTCGCCTCGGCCTGATCACCCCCGCCTCGTGGCAGCACCGCATCTCCATGATGCCGCGGCGCCTACGCCGTCTCCTCGCGCGCGCCGACGGGCGCTCCGGCTCGATCACCGAGTCGATCACACGCGTGAGACTGCAGGGGCTGGGGATCGAACCGCGCCTGCAAGTGAAGTTCCCCGGCATCGGGTTCGTCGATTTCCTCATCGGCGAACGACTCGTGATCGAGGTGGATGGGCGGGCGTATCACTCCGACCCTGACGACTTCGAGAACGACCGGCGACGGGATGCTCGGCTGAGCGTCCTCGGCTACCGCGTGCTCCGTTTCTCGTACCGGCAAGTGATGGACCGGTGGGCCGAGGTCAGGGGTGCGATTCTCGCGGCGATCGCGCGCGGCGACCACCTCCGCTAGTCATCCGTGCGTTGTGCAGGAGTTGCAAGCGTTCACGGATGCGCGGCCCCGCGCCAGGGCTCGCGGCCGCGGGCCACCTCCTGCACAACGCACGCGCGTAAGGGCGGGGCGGCACGGGACGGGACGGCACGGGGCGCAGCGCGCTAGCGTGCAGGGATGAGGGTGCGCATCATCATCGCCGCGGCAGTCGCCGTGCTGCTCGTCGGGGGCGGACTGCTCGCGCGGGCGTGGTTCGCAGACGAGAAACCCGATACGCAGACATTCGCGGGGCGGTACACGTCGGAGACCGAGCTGGGCGTGCGCAACCTCACCATCGTGGGTGGGCACGTGCGCGTGGCCTACGCGTTCGACGTGCTGTTCGAGCATCCGACCGACACGGCCACACTGCGCTGCGGGCTCGTCGACACGAGCGGCCAGCTCGACTTCTTCGAGGGCAGCCGGTCGAATGCTCCCGCCGGAGCGTGGACGCACCTCGAGTTCGCGTCGAACTACGATCTTCCCGAGTTGACGCTGGGCATCCGGTGCTCGCCGTCGGTGGACGGGGTGATGTCGGTGGTGTTCCGCGACGTGACGCTGACGGCCGAGCCCGTCGACTAGAGGCCTCGCTCGAGTTTGCGCAGGTCGCGGGTGAGCTCACGCAGCCGGTCCATGCGCTCGATGACGTAGTCGGGCTCGTCGCCGATCGTCGCGGCGCGGGTGAGCCTCGCCTTCACGGAGGCGGCGATCTCGTCCCACGCGGCGTCACGCGCCCGCGCGACAGTCTTCTGCGCGAACTCCTCGTCACCGGCAAGCTCGCGCAGGCGCACGGCGAGTAGGCGCGAGTACCGCTCCCGGCGGGCGAGCGTCAACGAATCCGCGTCACGGTAGTCGTGGAAGTGCTCTGCACGCCCGGCGCGCCCGTCGGCTCCCGCGCGGTCGGCCTCGATGCGGTCGGCATCCGCGTCGCGCTCGGCGGCGAGAGCGAGCAGTTCCTCGGGCACGGCAGCGAGGTACCGCGCCTCGTCGAACGGGAGCGAGTCGCGCAGCGAGCTCATGATCATGAGGTTTTTGACGGCCAGACGTACCGCGGCAGCCGACACCAACTCACCCTCGTCGACGAGGTCGTCGAACGGGGTAAGCGGCAGTGCCTGCGGCGGCACGAACTTACCCAGATTGACGCGGCGCCGAGGCTTGCGGAACCACGCCATGGACTGGGCTCTAGCGGCCCGCCGGCCAGTCGCGCACGGCGGCACCCGTGTACAACTGCTGCGGACGGCCGATCTTGGTGTGCGAGTCTTCGTTCATCTCACGCCAGTTGGCGATCCAGCCGGGCAGGCGGCCGATGGCGAACAGCACCGTGAACATGCGCGTGGGGAATCCCATCGCCTTGTAGATGACACCGGTGTAGAAGTCGACGTTCGGGTACAGCTTGCGCTCGATGAAGTAGTCGTCGGCGAGAGCTGCGGCTTCGAGCTCCTTGGCGATGTCGAGAAGGTCGTCCTGTACACCGAGCGCCTCGAGAACTTCGTCGGCGCTTTCCTTGACGAGACGCGCACGGGGGTCGAAGTTCTTGTAGACGCGGTGGCCGAAGCCCATGAGCTTCACGCCGTCTTCCTTGTTCTTCACGCGCGTGATGAACTTGTCGACGCCGTCGCCCGAGGCCTTGATCTCGCCGAGCATCTTGAGCACGGCCTCGTTGGCGCCGCCGTGCAGCGGGCCGTAGAGCGCGTTGATGCCCGCGGAGATCGAGGCGAACATGTTGGCCTCGGTCGAGCCGACGAGGCGCACGGTGGAGGTCGAGGCGTTCTGTTCGTGGTCTTCGTGCAGGATGAGCAGGCGGTCGAGAGCCTTCGACAGTACGGGATTGATCTCGTACGGCTCGGCCATCGTGCCGAAGTTGAGCTTGAGGAAGTTGTCGACGAAGCTCAAGCTGTTGTCGGGGTAGAGGAACGCCTGGCCGAGCGCTTTCTTGTGCGCGTAGGCGGCGATGACGGGAAGCTTGGCGAGCAGCCGGATGGTCGAAATCTCCACCTGCTCGGGATCGTGCGGGTCGAGCGAGTTCTCGTAGAACGTGGAGAGCGCCGACACGGCACTGGACAGCACGGACATCGGATGCGCGTTGTGCGGCAGCGCGTCGAAGAAGCGGCGCAGGTCTTCGTGCAGGAGCGTGTGGCGGCGGATCTTCTCGTCGAACTCGCCGAGCTGGTCGGCGGTCGGCAGTTCGCCGTGGATGAGCAGCCACGCGACCTCGAGGTACGTGGAGTTCTTGGCGACATCCTCGATGGCGTACCCGCGGTAGCGCAGGATGCCCTTCTCGCCGTCGATGTAGGTGATCTCGCTGCGGGTCGACGCTGTGTTCACGAAGCCCTGGTCGAGGGTGGTGAACCCCGTCTGCTTCATGAAGGTGGAGATGTCGATGCTGTCGTGGCCATCGGTACCCCGGATGATCGGGAACTCAGCTGACCCTCCCGGGAAGTGGAGGGTGGCGGTCTCAGGAGCGGCATCGTTCACCCCTACAGCTTACGCAGTCCCTACGACCACTGAGGCAAGCGCCAAGGGATCGCGTTGCCAGTTGTAGGTCTAAGCCATGAGCTCGAGGCGCGCGACGACCTCGGCGATGTCCGAATCCGAAGCCGTGAGCGCAATGCGCACGTGCTGCGCGGGATGTTCGCCGTAGAACGTGCCCGGAACCACGAGCACCCCCGCATCCGCGAACTCCGCCACCGTCTGCCACGAGTCCTGCCCCTTGGTCACCCAGAGGTAGAGACCGGCCTCGCTCTCGTCGACGCGGAAACCGGCGCGCTCGAGGGCGGGCGTGAGGCGCGAGCGTCGCGCGCGGTACCGCTCGCGCTGCTCGACGACGTGGGCCTCGTCCGCAAGGGCGGCGATCATGGCCTCCTGCACGGGCGCGGGCGGGATGAGCCCGATGTGCTTGCGCACAGCCAACAGCTCGGTGATGAGGTCGCTGCAGCCCGCGACGAGGGCCGCGCGGTATCCGGCGAGGTTCGACTGCTTGCTCAGGGAGTACACGGCGAGCACGGAGTGGCGATCCCCCGCGATGACCCGCGGGTCGAGGATCGACGGGGTCGGCTCGCTGCCGACCCAGTTGAGCTCGGCGTAGCACTCGTCACTCGCGATGACCGCACCGAGCTCGCGGGCGCGCGCGACCGCGGCCCGCAGCCGGTCGATGTCGAGCACGCTGCCGTCCGGGTTGCCGGGGCTGTTCACCCACACGAGCTTGGTGCCCTCTGGCCACTCGGCCGGGTCGTCGGACGCGACGACAGTGGCACCCACGAGCGCGCCGCCGATCGCGTAGGTCGGATAGGCGACGGACGGGTGCACGACCGTATCGCCCTTGCCGAGGCCCAAGAGGAACGGCAGCAGCGCCACGAGTTCCTTGGAGCCGATGGTCGGGAGTACGTTCGCGACGGTGAGATCGTCGACTCCGCGCCTGCGGGCGAACCAGTCGACTATTGCCTCGCGCAGGGCCGGTGTTCCGGCCGTGGCGGGGTAGGCGTGGGCATCCGTCGCCGCCGCCAGGGCGTCGCGCACGAGCGCGGGCGTCGGGTCGACGGGCGAGCCCACCGACACGTCGATGAAGCCGTCGGGATGGCCCTTGGCACGCTCGGCGTACGGCACGAGCGAATCCCAGGGGAAGTCGGGCAGCTGCAGCGGGGTGCGGCCGCTCATTCGGACGAGCCGCCGCCTTCGGGAAGTGCCTTGATGAGCGCGTGGTCGTCGTGCGTGACACCGACCTTGGATGCGCCGCCGGGCGAACCCAGCACCTCGAAGAACTCGACGTTGGCCTTGTAGTAGTCAGCCCACTTGTCGGGCAGGTCGTCTTCGTAGTAGATGGCCTCGACGGGGCACACGGGCTCGCAGGCGCCGCAGTCGACGCACTCGTCGGGGTGGATGTAGAGCATCCGGTCGCCCTCGTAGATGCAGTCGACAGGGCACTCGTCGATGCAGGCGCGGTCTTTGAGGTCCACGCAGGGCTGGGCGATGACGTACGTCACGTTCGATCTGGACCTTTCAGAACAGGGACTTCAATATTATCCCGTGGTTCTGTTCGAACCTGACGAGCGCGCGGTTTGCTGCGGGCCGCGTCGGATCTTCGGCCACGCGAGAACGACGGTGCCGATGAGGACGGGGGCGAATGTCCACACGTAGCCCGTGACGTTGTCGGGAACCAGCACGGATCCGCCGCCCGATTGCAGGGAGAGCAGCGCCGAGGCGGCCAGCAGGGCGACCCCGGCGACGAGTGCGACGCTGCGGGATTCGAAGACGATTCTCAGCCCCAGGAGCAGCGCCGTGGTGATCACGACCGCCGCGATGATGCCCCACGGCACGGGCACGCTGCCGACCGTCACCGTGGCCTGGTGCGCCGCCGTGAGCATGGTCCCCGTGAACAGGCCGAGGAGGGCCGCGATGGCCCACGTGACGATGCGCGCGCCCCATCCGTAGTCGGCGAAGCCCGGTGCCGCGCTGCGCACGCGCGTGAACGACTCGACTGCGGCGATCGGCCGGGGCGCTCCCGACGACAGCGAGTACTCGTCGCCGTGGACGGTCACCTGGGTCGGGTAGGCCTGCAGCGCGCGACGCTTGCGGTCGAGAACGGGCGCGGCGTCGACGGTGACGGGCCCGCGCTGCGCGCCCTCGCTGTCCACGACGTAGAACGGAACCCCGAGCACCTCCGCGGCCGTGCGCGTCGCCTCGTGCGCACGCATGTGGTCCGGATGCCCGTACCCCCCGTCAGCGGAATAGCTCACGACCACATCCGGCTCGACGGCCAGGAGCACGGCAGCGATGTCGGCGGCCACCTCGCCCACCTCGGCGGCGGAGAGTGACTGCGCATCCGCGGTGTCGAGCGGCTCGGCACCCGACGCGCCCCACTGCATCCCGGAGTCGAGGTAGCGGCGCTCGGGGCGGCCCTGCCAGCGGGCACCCGGTTCGCCGAGCACGCGGTGGTCGGTGACCCCCAGGATCGCCAGCGCTGCCGTGAGCTCGCCCATCCGGTGCTCGCCCAGTTCCGCACCGCTCAGATGCTGGAGCGCGACCGGGATGACCTCCCCGAGTTCCCCGCGCGTGCAGGTGACGACGGTCACGACGGCACCGGCATCCACGAGGGTGGCGATGGTCGCCCCCGTGGCCAGCGTCTCGTCGTCGGGATGCGCGTGCACGAAGACCACGCGTTCGGCCAGATCAGACATCCACAGCCCTTCTACGTCAAGTAGACAGGATACGCGGCGGAAGGTATGGTCGAATCGGTTAGGTAAGCCTTACCATCCCTCTCTGCTGAAAGCCGCCCGTGCTCGCAAACTTCCTGATCGGCCTGCGTGAAGGCCTCGAGGCCGGACTCATCGTCGGCATCCTCGTCGCCTACGTGAACAAGCTCGGCCGTCGCGACATCCTCCCGCGCCTCTGGACCGGTATCGGCATCGCGATCCTCATCTCGCTCGCCGTGGGCGCCATCCTCACGTGGGGCCCCTACGGCCTCAGCTTCCAGGCGCAGGAGATCCTCGGCGGCGGCCTCTCCATCCTCGCCGTCGTGCTCGTCACCTGGATGATCTTCTGGATGGCCCGCCACTCGCGCGCGCTCAAGGGCGAACTGCAGTCGAAGCTCGACGCCGCGCTCGCGGGCGCCGGCATGGGCATCGTCGTCATCGGCTTCGTGAGCGTCGGCCGTGAAGGCGTCGAGACCGCCCTGTTCATCTGGGCGAGCGTCGCCTCGAGCGGCAACGCCGTCGTGGGAACCATCGGTGCGATCCTCGGGATCCTCGTCTCGGTGGTCATCGCCTACCTGATCTACCGCGGCCTCGTGCGCATCAACCTCTCGCGCTTCTTCCTGTGGACGGGCCTCTTCCTCATCCTCGTCGCGGCGGGCGTGCTCTCCTACGGCATCGGCGACCTGCAGGAGGCCGGCGTGATCCCCGGCTACGGCCAGGCCGCGTTCAGCGTCGCCGGCATCATCCCGCCCTCGAGCTGGTACGGCGTCGTGCTCGCGGGGCTCTTCAACTACACGGCAGAACCCACGTGGGCACGCCTCATCGCGTGGGCGCTCTACCTGCTCATCGTCACCCCGCTCTTCCTGCGGGCCGTGCGCGCCAAGGCGCCCTCGCCCGTACTCCAGACCGCCTGATCCCACCCACAGCACAACACCAGGAGACACCTATGCGTAATCGCCTACTGATGGGCGCCGCCGGAGCCGGGGCCATCGCCCTCGCGCTCTCGGGCTGCGTGCCGAACAACACCGCGGGAGCCGCCGCGCTCACCGTCGACGTCACCGACGACACGTGCGTCGTCTCGGCCGCCACGGCCGCCGCGGGCAACATCACCTTCGAGATCACGAACAGCGGAACGGATGTCAACGAGTTCGAGATCCTCGCCGACGACAAGCTGCGCATCGTGGGCGAGAAGGAGAACGTGACCCCCGGTTCGACGGTCTCCTACGTCGCCCAGCTCGGCCCCGGCACGTACTACACGGCCTGCAAGTTCCAGCTCATCGGTGCGCCCACGGGCCTCGCCGAGTTCACCGTCACGGGCGAGGCATCCGCCGTCTCCGCCGACGACCAGGCGCTCGCCGACCAGGCCGTCACCAACTACATCTCGTACATCAAGTCGCAGGTCGCCGAGCTCGTACCGCAGGTGCAGGCTCTCGCCGACGCCTACGCCTCGGGTGACGACGAGACCGCGCGCTCGCTCTTCGCCTCGGCCCGCGTCTCGTACGAGCGCATCGAGCCCACCGCCGAGGCCTTCGGAGACCTCGACCCCAAGATCGATTACCGCGAGGTGGATGCCGTCGCCGAGGGCCTCGACTGGACCGGCTTCCACCGCATCGAGAAGGACCTCTGGCCGCCGGCCGCAGGCGCGCTCAACTCCGACGGAGCATCCGCGTTCCTCGACTGGGCCCCCTCGACCACCGCGGAGCGCCAGGGCTACGCCGACGGCCTCGTGAAGGACGTGCAGCAGCTCTCCGACCTCGTCAACGCCACCGACTTCACCGTGTCGCTCGCCGACATCAGCAACGGCGCCATCGGCCTCCTCGACGAGGTTGCCGTGGGCAAGATCTCCGGCGAGGAGGACTGGTGGTCGCACACCGACCTGTACGACTTCTACGCGAACGTGCAGGGCGCGGAGGTAGCCTTCGGTAACGTCAAGGACATCGCGACGGGCAAGGGCGCTGACGGCGCCAAGCTCGTCACCGACATCCAGTCGGAGTTCACCGCCCTCGAGGCGCTGCTCGCGAAGTACGGCTCGCTCGACTCGGGCTTCGTCGACTACAGCACCGTCACGGAGGCGCAGCGCAAGGAGCTCTCCGACCAGGTCAACGCCCTCGCCGAGCCGCTGTCGAACCTGACGCACACGGTGCTCGGGCTGGACGGATAGCCTTTCCCTATGAGTGAACCCGAGGAGTCCGCGCCGACAGGATTGTCGCGTCGCGGGCTCCTCGGTCTCGTCGGGGCCGGTGCCGCGGGGCTCGCGATCGGTGGCGGAACCGTCGCCGCCGTCGGCCTCTCGCAGCCCAACGGGGTAGGCGTCGCGACGGTCTACCCGTTCTTCGGTGAGCACCAGGCGGGCATCACCACCCCTGCACAGGACCGCCTCCACTTCGCGGCCTTCGATCTCTCGAGCAGCGCCACGCGCGACGACCTCATCGAGCTTCTGCAGGACTGGTCGTACGCAGCAGCACGCCTCACCGCGGGCCAGGAGGTCACCGAGGGCGGCGCCGTCGACGGCTCGCCGCTCGCTCCCCCTGACGACACGGGCGAGGCCCTCGGGCTGCCCGCGAGCGGCCTCACCATCACGTTCGGCTTCGGCCCCACCCTCTTCACGACCAACGACGGCGTGGACAGGTTCGGCATCGCCGCACAGAAGCCCGACCTGCTCGCGCGACTCCCCCGCTTCAGCGGCGACTCCCTCAAGCCCGAGGCGGGCGACGGCGACCTGTGCATCCAAGCCTGCGCGGATGACCCCCAGGTTGCCGTGCACGCCATCCGCAACCTCAGCCGCATCGCGTTCGGGCGCGCCTCCATCCGCTGGTCGCAGCTCGGGTTCGGGCGCACCTCGTCCACGTCCACCTCGCAGGTGACGCCGCGCAACCTCTTCGGCTTCAAGGACGGCACGGCCAACGTCAAGGCCGAGCAGACCGCGACGGTCGACGACCAGGTCTGGGTGGCATCCGGCGACGGCCCCGCCTGGATGGCGGGCGGCAGCTACCTCGTGACCCGGAAGATCCGCATGGTGATCGAAGCCTGGGACCGCACGCAGCTGCAGGAGCAGGAGAACATCATCGGCCGCAGCAAGGGCGAGGGCGCCCCGCTGTCGGGCGGCAAGGAGTTCACCGAGCCCGACTTCACGACCACGGGTGCCGCCGGACAGGACCTCATCGGTGCGGATGCCCACGTCAGGCTCGCGCATCCGACGACCAATGGCGGGGTCCAGCTGCTGCGCAGGGGCTACAACTTCGTCGACGGCAACGACGAACTCGGGCGTCTCGACGCGGGACTGTTCTTCATCTCGTTCCAGCGCTCACCGCAGCAGTTCATCGATGTGCAGAAGAACCTGGCACGGGATGCCCTCAACGAGTACATCAAGCACGTGGGCTCGGCGGTCTTCGCCGTGCCTCCGGGCGCAGCATCCGGCAGCTGGGTGGGCGCCGGCCTGTTCGCCTAGGGCGACGGCCGACACCCGAGCGCACCTACTGCTTGGTCTCCTCGGCCACCGTGTAGTTCGCGACGAACCCGTTGTCGGCGTCTTTGCTGACGACCACGAGCACGTTGTAGGTGCCGTTGTCGTAGATGAGGGTGGCGCCGTCTTCCGTCGCACCGCCGATGCCCGCCTCGTTTGCGGCGAAGCCCGCGCCCTCGAGCTGCGACTTGATGGTGTCCGCCGCGTCGAGGCCCGAGACCTTGATCGTCACGTTCCAGGCCTTGCCGTCGTCGTTGCCGATACCCAGGCCGAAGATGACCTCGCCGTCGACGAGTGGGACGTCCTTCGGGAAGTCGTCGGGAACGCTCTTGCCGGGCAAGCTCACGTCGCCTCCGGTCGCCCCCTCGACAATCTGCTCGATCGGGTTGCCGAAGCAGCTCGAGAGCGCAGGGGTGATGACGAGGGCAAGCACGATGGCGAGCGGGACTGTGAAGCGCTTGGTGTTCATAGTTCTCTTCCTGGGGCTGTGGGAGTGGATGGGACTAGACGTTCTTGATCACGGTGTACTGCACGCTCGGGCCGTAGTCGACCGAGTCGGTCGCGGTCACCTGCACCGTGTACTCGGTGCCGATGAACGAGCCGAACGAGCCGTCGTCGCTCGTCGACGAGACGTCCGCGGTGTAGCCGGCGGTCGTGAGCTTGGCGGACGCGTCAGTGTAGGCGGCAGCGGGGTCATCGGCCTGAACGACTATCGACCAGCCCGTGCCGAGGTCGACGCCGAAGAGAACGTCGCCCTCGATGACGGGCACGTCTGCCGGGAAGGTCTCCGGCATACCAACGTAGCCGCTCAGGCCCGAATCGGTCGATGGCGCGTCGGTAGTGCTGGAACTGTCGGTGGCGGAGCCGCCGCTCGATGACGCGCCTGTGGTGCATCCCGCGAGGGCGAGGGCTGCGGCGAGCCCGACGGCCACGACCGCCCCGATGGGGCTCTGCCGAGAAAGTTTCACGGGCACAGCGTAGTCCGCTGCAGGAGCGGCGAACAGTGGGGTAAATACGACACGACCCCGCGGCCTGGGCCGCGGGGTCGTGTCGTATTCGGACGCTGTTATGCGTTCTGCTTCTTGCGCTGCGAGTAGGCGCGGGCACGGGCGTTGGAGTCGAGCTCGACCTTGCGGATGCGGATGACCTCCGGAGTCACCTCGACGCACTCGTCCTCGCGGGCGAACTCGAGGCACTCCTCGAGCGTGAGCTTGCGGGAGGGCGTCATGCGCTCGAACACGTCTGACGTGCTCTGGCGCATGTTGGTGAGCTGCTTCTCCTTGGTGATGTTCACGTCCATGTCGTCCGCGCGCGAGTTCTCGCCCACGACCATGCCCTCGTAGACCTCCTGGGTCGGCTCCACGAAGAACGACATGCGCTCCTGCAGGGCCGTCATGGCGAACGGGGTTGCGACACCCGAGCGGTCGGCGACGATCGAGCCGTTGGTGCGCGTCTCGATGGCGCCGGCCCACGGCTCGTAGCCGTGGGAGATGGCGTTCGCGATGCCGGTACCGCGCGTGATCGTGAGGAACTCGGTGCGGAAGCCGATGAGGCCGCGCGACGGAACGATGAACTCCATGCGCACCCAGCCGGTGCCGTGGTTCGTCATGGTCTCCATGCGACCCTTGCGCGCCGCCATGAGCTGCGTGATGGCGCCGAGGTGCTCCTCGGGCGCGTCAACCGTCAGGTGCTCGAAGGGCTCGTGCAGCTTGCCGTCGATGTGCTTGGTGACCACCTGAGGCTTGCCCACGGTGAGCTCGTAGCCCTCGCGGCGCATCTGCTCGACGAGGATGGCGAGCGCGAGCTCGCCGCGACCCTGCACCTCCCAGGCATCCGGGCGACCGATGTCGACGAGCTTGATGGAGATATTACCGACGAGCTCGCGGTCGAGGCGGTCCTTGACCATGCGGGCGGTGAGCTTGTGGCCCTTGACCTTGCCGATGAGCGGGCTCGTGTTCGTGCCGATGGTCATCGAGATAGCGGGGTCGTCGACAGTGATGGTCGGCAGGGGGCGCACGTCATCCGGGTCGGCGAGGGTCTCACCGATGGTGATGTCCTCGAAGCCCGCGACGGCGACGATATCGCCGGGTCCCGCGGACTCCGCCGGGAAGCGGTCGAGCGCCTTGGTGATGAGCAGCTCGGTGACGCGCACATTGTGCACGCTGCCATCCCACTTGACCCACGCGACGGTCTGGCCCTTCTTGATCGTGCCATTGAAGACACGCAGCAGGGCGAGACGGCCGAGGAACGGCGAGGCGTCGAGGTTGGTGACGTGGGCCTGGAGGGGCGCCTCGTCGTCGTAGGTCGGCGCAGGAATGTGCTTGATGATCGCGTCGAACAGCGGCTCGAGGTCGTCGTTGTCGGGAAGCTGGCCGTTCTCGGGCTTGTTCCAGCTCGCGGCGCCGTTGCGGCCGGAGGCGTAGACGACGGGAACATCGAGCACGGCGTCGAGGTCGAGGTCCGGGAAGTCGTCGTGCATGTCGCTCGCGAGGCCCAGCAGCAGGTCTTGGCTCTCGGTCACGACCTCGTCGATGCGGGCATCCGGACGGTCCGTCTTGTTGACGAGCAGCACGACGGGCAGCTTGGCCTCGAGGGCCTTGCGCAGCACGAAGCGGGTCTGGGGCAGCGGGCCCTCCGACGCGTCGACGAGGAGCACGACACCGTCGACCATGGAGAGGCCGCGCTCGACCTCGCCACCGAAGTCGGCGTGGCCGGGGGTGTCGATGACGTTGATGGTGATGGGGCCGCCGTCGCCGTTCGCCGCGGCGTGGATGCCCTTGTACGAGATCGCCGTGTTCTTGGCGAGGATCGTGATGCCCTTCTCGCGCTCGAGGTCGTTCGAGTCCATCGCGCGCTCCTCAAGGTGAGCGTGCTCGGCGAACGAGTTGGTCTGGCGCAGCATGGCGTCGACGAGGGTCGTCTTTCCGTGGTCGACGTGTGCGACGATCGCCACGTTGCGCAGGTCAGAGCGTGTGGCGATAGCCATAGCAGTTCCTTCTAGTTGAGGCCTTCCGCGGCCTTGGAAGCGGAGCGGGTCTCTCGCCGCTCCCGCTGCGCAATCGGATCAGGCAGCGGAACGGCGGCAATGAGCCGCTGGGTGTAAGGGTCTTTGGGGTGGCGCAGGATCTCGTCACGAGTTCCCTGCTCTACCAGTCTACCCCGATGCATGACCGCGATCCTGTGCGCGAGAATATCGACGACCGCAAGGTCGTGGCTGACGAACAGGCAGGCGAACTGCAGCTTCTCCTGCAGCTCCTGGAGCAGGTCGAGGAAACGGGCCTGCACCGACACGTCCAGCGCGCTCGTGGGCTCGTCGGCGACGAGCAGCTCCGGGGTCAGGGCGAGCGCGCGCGCGATGCCCACGCGCTGGCGCTGGCCACCCGAGAGCTCGTGCGGGTAGCGGTTGCGGTAGCTCGTCGGCAGCTCCACCGAGCTCAGGAGCTCCTGAACGCGCTTGTCGAGCTCCTTGCCCTTGGCACCGCCCGCGAGGAACAGGGGCTCTCCGATGGACTGGCCGATGGGCATCCGGGGGTTGAGGCTCGAACCCGGGTCTTGGAAGACGATGCCGGTCTTCTGGCGCAGGGGGCGCAGGTCGCGCTGGTTGGCGTTGGAGATGTCGTAGCCGACGACGGTCAGCTTGCCTTCCGCGATGGGCAGCAAGCCGACGGATGCGCGCCCCAGCGTCGTCTTGCCCGAACCGGACTCCCCCACGAGGCCCAGGATCTCACCCGGGTAGATCTCGAGGTTGATGCCGTCCGCGGCACGGAAAGCGGGAACACGTCCGCGCTTGGGGTACTCGATCGCCACGTTCTCGAACTTGAGGACTGGCTCGCGGTGCTCCCGCTCGTTGATGGGCTCCTGCTCGTTGACCTGCAGCTCGGCGGAACCGAGGTGCGGCACGGCGGCGAGCAGTGACTTCGTGTAGTCGGCCTTGGGCTTCGTGAAGACCTCGACGACATCGCCGGTCTCGACGGAGAGTCCGTCTTTCATGACCATGATGTGGTCCGCGAGGTCGGCCACGACGCCCATGTCGTGCGTGATCAGGATGATCGCACTGTCGAGGCGGTGGCGGAGGTTGCGCAGCAGGTCGATGATCTCGGCCTGCACGGTGACGTCGAGGGCGGTGGTCGGCTCGTCGGCGATGAGCAGGACCGGGTCGCAGGAGATCGATTGGGCGATCATGGCGCGCTGGCGCTGGCCGCCCGACAACTGGTGCGGGTACTTGTGGAAGGCCGTGGCGGGATCGGGCATCTCGACCTTGGTGAGCAGGTCGATCGCGCGCTCCTTGGCCTGCGCGGGCGTGAGCTCGAAGTGCGAGCGCAGCGCCTCCATGATCTGGAAGCCGATCGTGTACACCGGGTTCAGGGCCGTCATGGGCTCCTGGAAGATCACGGCGATCTGGTTGCCGCGCACCTGGCGCAGCTCCCGCTCGGGGATGCCCCGCAGCTCGCGGCCGAGCAGCTCGATCGAACCCGTGACACGCGCGTTCGGGGGCAGCAGCCCCAGCAGGGCCATGGAGCTCGAGCTCTTTCCCGAGCCCGACTCGCCGACGATCGCGAGAACCTCGCCGCGCTTGACCGTGTAGTTCAGGTCGATCGCGGCGGGATAGAAGACGCCGTCGACCCAGAAGTCGACGCCGAGGTTCTTGACCTCGAGGACGGTCTCGGCGGTGGCAGTGGCGGTAGTGGTGTCGGCCATCAGGCGACCTTCCTTAAGCTGGGCACATGCGATTCGCGGCGACGACCTTCCGACCGGCTTTCGGCCGGGTACTGAGTGTCATCGTGGTGGTGATCGCTGTCGCGGGTCTTGCGGGTTTCGTGGTGACCGGCGACATCGTCGGTCTCCTGCGGTACGGCTGGGGTCTCGGCCTGCTGGGCTACGCGGCTGTCGCGCTGTTCTGGCTGCCGAGCCTCTCCGTTGCCGAGCACGAGGTGACCGTGCGCAACGTGCTCAGCACGTGGCATGTGCCGTGGCCGGCCATCCAGCGCATCGACACGAAGTACGCGCTCACGCTGCACACTCCGAAGGGCGCGATCAGCGTGTGGGCGAGCCCGGCCCCCAACCGTTACGCGGGCCAAGTCTCGGCGAGTGCCGAAACGCGACTGCCCGGCAAGGGCCTCGGCGGGAGCATCCGGCCCGGTGACCTGCTGACCACCGCGTCGGGCGCCGCCGCCTATGTGATCCGAGACCACTGGGACCAGCTGCGCGACGACGGCCACCTCGATAACCCCGTCATCGAGGAGGGCGCGCTGCGACGCGTGCCGCACGGGGTGACGATCGCCGTGCTGTCCGCGCTCGTGGTGGCCACGGTGCTCGGAATCGTGCTGTAGCCGCGTCACGAGTCGTCACGCTTCGGCGGCGCGAAGTCTTCGGGGCCAGGCTGTCCCGCGTAGTAGCCGCGGCCGACGCCGGTCGAAGGATCCTGCATACCGAGGCTTCGGCCCGAGACCTCAACCTCGGCACGGTCGAGCAGCCCCGCGGGGTCTCCCTCCGGACCGGCCGGCGGCTTCGCGTTGTTCGCCGCGCGCTTGGCACGCGCGAGGTTGCGCTCCGTGGGCATGCGGCGCTGGCGCGGGTCGAAGGCGTCGCGCAGGCCATCACCGATGAAGTTGACGCACAGCGCGATGGCGATGATGAACAGGCCGGGCCACCAGAACAGCCAGGGGCGCGTGGCGAATGCCGTCTGGTTCTCGCTGATGATCTTGCCGAGCGACGTGTCGGGTGCGCGCACGCCGTAACCGAGGTAGCTCAGGCCCGTCTCGATGAGGATGGCCGAGGCCATGAGCAGCGTCGCGTTGACGATGATCACGCCGATGGCGTTCGGGAGGATGTGGCGGAAGATGATCCTCCGGTCGCGGGCGCCGGCGACGCGCGCGGCATCGACGAACTCGCGCTCGCGCAGAGACAGGAACTCGCCGCGTACGAGGCGGGCGAGGCCGGTCCACAGCACCGTGCCGAGGATCAGTGCGAGCGGCACGACACCGGCGACACCGAACTTGCGGCCGAGCACCGCGCCGATGACGATCACGGGAATCGTGATGATGATGTCGGTGAAGCGCATGAGCACCGAGTCGGTGATGCCGCGGTAGTAGCCCGAGATCGAGCCGACCACGGTGCCGATGAACGTCGCGACGACGCCCACGATCACCATGATCTGCAGCGACTGCTGCGTGCCGCGCATGACGACAGCGAAGATGTCTCGGCCGACCTCATCCTGGCCGAACGGGTGGTTGCCGATGGCGAACGGGAAGAGACTGAGCGTCGGCTTGCCACCGTTCTCGACCGCCACAGCGACGTTCCAGGTGTAAGGCCACCAGCCGCCGGTCTTCCAGTCGCCGAACTGAGTACCGACCGACGTGAACGCGACGACGATGATGATGATCAGTGCCACCATCGCGACGAGCGCGCCCTTGTGGCGGAAGAACCGCTTGCGGACGATCTGGCCCTGGCTGAGGCCCGCGATCTCGCGCGTCTCGATCGAGTTCTCCTGGTCAGTGACCGGAGCGGGAGTAGTTGCAGTCATCAGGACACCCGGATTCTCGGGTCAAGACCCGCGTACACGAGGTCGGCGATCAGGTTGAAGAGGATGGCGAGGCCACCGGTCACGAGGAAGAACGCCATGACCGGGTTCGGGTCGACGTGGTCGAGGCCGTTTTGGAACAGCTGGCCCATGCCCGACCATCCGAACACGCGCTCGGTGATCACCGCGCCGCCGATGAGGCCGCCGATGTCGAAGGCCACGATCGTCGCGATCGGGATGAGCGCGTTGCGGAAGGCGTGGCGCACGACGACTGTGCGCTCGGTGAGGCCCTTCGCGCGTGCGGTGCGGATGTAGTCCTGGTTCATCACCTCGAGCAGGCTCGCGCGTGAGTAGCGCGTGTAGCTCGCGAACGAGATCAGGATGAGGGCGATGGTCGGCAGGAGCAGGTGGGTGAAGAAGTCGAGCCCGTGCACCCAGAACGACGCCTGGAGGTTCGGCGTGGCCGATCCGATCGTGGCGATGGGGCGCCCCTTGATCTGGCCGGAGTTCGCGTACTGGTTCCAGACGTACATGAACCTGTCGAGGGCGATGATCGCGGCGACGAGGAACCCGGTGATCGCCGCGGTACGGGCGATCGGCAGGCGGTCGGCGCCTCCGAAGAGCCATCCGATGCCGAAGCTCACGGCGACCGTGAGAACGGCGAGGCCGATGAATCCGGGAAGCTCCAGCCCGTACGAGAAGCCGAACATGAACGGGAAGTAGAGGGCGATGCCGAGCACCGCAACCACGAGGGAGGCGTACAGGGCTCGCCGCTTCTTGAGCCCCACCGAGATGGCGGTCACACCGAAGGCGATGCCGAGCGACGTGATCACGATGCCGACGATGCCGATGTGCGGGGTGCTGAACCAGTCGCTGGCACTCATGTAGAACACGATTGCGGCTGTGGCAAGGGCGGCGATGCCGAAGGTTATGGCCTTTCGCCGCAGACTGCCGGGGATGATCGAGCCCCAGATCAGCCCCGAGATCAACCCCAGTATCGGCGGCGCGAGCGGGGATATCGAGGGGTTCTGCAGGAAGTCGTTGAACCCGATGGCCCCGAACTGCTTGAGCAGCACGGCCACCCAGAAGATCGGCAGCGAGAAGAACAGGAACGAGAGGAAAGTCACACCGTAGTCGTAGCCACTGTACTGGCGCAGGGCTGTCGTGATGCCGATGATGAGGCCGAGGATGATCGCCACGAGGTTCGAGACGGTGACCAGCTGCAGCGTGGAGCCTGCGGCCTGCGAGAGCAACACGGTGACCGGCTGGTTCTGGACTGTCACGCCCAGGTCGCACTGGCCGATGAAGCACTTGCCGACGCCGGCGAGCCAGATGAAGTACCTGAGGAACGGCGGTACGTCGAGGTGCAGCAAGTTGGTGCGCGCCTCGATGAGTTGCGCCTTGTTCGGCGCAGTACTCACTCGCAGGTCCTCGAGTGGATCCCCTGACAGCGCTGTCAGTTGATACATGAGGTACGTAGCGGCGAGAAAGATGAAGATGGAGGCGATCAGGCGCCTCACCACGAATGTTGCCACGAATGGCACCTACCTAACTGCTTCTTCCAGAATGGTGGGCGCTGGGACCGATGAACGGTCCCAGCGCCCGGAGTGTTACTGCCTGACTGACGTCAGCTGAAGCTTGCGCTTAGCCTTCGGACTTGACAGGGCTCCACTCCCAGATGTTCCAGAAGATGGTCGGCGCGAGCGTCGACGGCGAGATGTTCTCGATTGCCGTCTGGTCGTATGCCGTCACCGCGGGGAACTGGAAGATCGTGACGCCGTAGAAGTCGCTCCAGAGAAGCTTGTCGATCTGCTTCTCGATCTCGATCTGCTTGGCGCTGTCGAACTCCTTGCCCAGAGCCTCCGTCAGCTTGTCCATTTCGGGGTTGCTGTAGAAGTTCAGGTTGTTGATTCCACCGGTGGTGAACGTGGGGGGCGGGCCGTTGGTCACACCGAGGCTCGTCGACTGCCATCCGAAGAGGGAAGCGTCGTAAGCGCCGGGGGTACCGAGGAGGCCACCCCAGTCAGGGCTGGAGCAGTCGGTGACGTTGAAGCCAGCGAGAGCACCGGACTGCTGGATGAGCAGGAACTCGTTCGCGCGACGGGGGTTCGTCGACGAGAAGAGCATGCAGACCTCGGGGTTGGTCACGCCGGCCTGCGCGAGCAGGGCCTTTGCGCCGTCGATGTCGACATCCTTGTACGCGTCGGAGCCGTTCTGGGCGACCGACTCGTCGTAGCCCTCTGCACCCGGCAGGAAGACCTGCGAGTTGCGGACGGTGGCGTCTTCCTGCAGCGGGACGATCAGCTTGTCGACGATCTCCTGGCGGGGGATCACCTTCATGAACGCCTCACGGATGAGCGGGTTGTTGAAGTTTCCGCTCTTCGACTGGTCGAACTGGAGGTCGATGTGCTCGTACGTGCCCTCGTAGCCGCCGATGACGGTGACGTTGGAGAGTGCGGAGAGCGCGTCGGCCACGTCAACAGTCGCCTGGGGCGAGATGACCTGGACTTCACCGTTCTGCAGGGCCTGAACAGCAGCCAGCGGGTCGGTGATGAAGCGGACGGTGATCTCCTCGACCTGCGGCTTGTGGTCGCCCACGTAGTTCTTGTTCGCGGTCAGGGTGATGTACTGGTCAGCGACGAAGTCGGTGATCGTGTACGGCCCATCGCTCACAACGAGGCTGGTGTCGGTCGGCATCTCGGTGAAGTTGAAGCCCGAGTTCCAGAAGCTCGACAGGCTCGCGAGAGACTTTGCGTCGTTGTCCTCGATGGCCTTCAGGACAGCGTCCTTGGCCTTCTGCGGGTCGTCGAGGCCGAGAGCCTTCTCGCCGATGACGTGCGCCGGCAGACCGGCCGACGTGAAGGCGAGCTCCCAGTCGACGAACGGCGAGTCGTACGTCATCGTGATCGACTTCTTGTCGTCGCTGACCTCAGGGGTCTTGCTGACGAGGCCGAGGCCGGTCGTCGGGTCGGCACCGGAGTCGAAGTAGACGACGTCCTTGGGGAAGTCATCCGTGAACTCGCCGGTGTCGGGGTCGGTGAACTCCGACGCGTCGAAGTCCGGGGTGTCGAGCGAGCGCGACAGTGCTGCCCAGTTGAGGAGGAGGTCGGCGGCGTCAACGGCGGTGCCGTCAGACCACTTCACGCCGTCAGCGATCGTGTACTTGACGACCAGCGGGTCGTCGGAGATCTTCTCGTACGAGCCGAACGACGTGTCCTTCACGAGGGCGGGAGTGTCGTCGTAGAAGTTGAAGCCCGAGTTGGTCGAGTAGATGATGTTGTTGTTTGCCGTCGCGTTACCGAACGACGTGGCTCCGTTGTACGAGTAGAACGGCTGGTTCCAGGCCACCGACAGCGATGAACCCTCAACGATCTCGGACTGCGGCGCTGCGCAGCCCGAGAGGATGAGAGCACCGGCGGCGACCGTGGCAGCTGCTGCCGCGAATCGTCTGATTCTCAATTTTCCTCCTGTGCAAGATGAGACCTCGACATGCCGATTCCTAGCGGCATGACGGGCTTGTTAATTCACACCCTAAACGGGGGTATACCCCCCGCAAAACTGTAGGCCGAAACGTTACACAGTGGTAACGCAGTCTTGAATTCTTTGCGCCGGATGGTGGATTCTTGCGTCAATCGCGGCCTTCGCGCTCCAATCTTGCGCTTACGCCACTTTGGTGCGTCGAACGGGCGTCATCATCGGCGTAGGCTCGAATCGTGAGCAGCAGCCAGTTGTCGGAACCATCCAACCTTCCCCTCCTGGTCTTCGACGGAGACTGTGCGTTCTGCACCACGTGGGTCAATCGCCTCGAGAGGGTGCTGCCCAGCTTCCCCACGGCTACCCCGTGGCAGTGGCTCGACCTCGATGCCCTGGGTCTCACCGAAGACGACGTAACCCGCTACGCGTGGTATGTGACTGCCCGGCACCAGTACGCCGGGCACCTGTGCTTCTCCGCTCTACTGCGCTCGCAGCCCAACATCGGGCTGCGTTTCCTCGGCAACCTCATCGCCACTGCCCCGGTCTCGTGGCTCGGCGCCGTGGCCTACCACTACATCGCCGCGAACCGGCACCGACTACCGGGCGGCACTCCGGCATGCGCGATGCCCCCGGCGGGAGCCGCGCATCACTGAGCCGCTGCCCTCGCGCCGCAGGGTGGGCGTAGAGGTACTCATCGTTTTGGGGCTGTCGCTGGGGGCATCCGCCGCCTACTCGATCGTCTCGATCGTCAACAAGGCCACTCGGCCCGTGGCCATCTCACAGCAGACGACAACCCTCAATTCATCCCTGAGCGACCGGCCCACGTTCGACCTGATCTACCAGCTCATGGCGATCTTCTTCGATCTCGTGCCCGTGGTGCTCGTGGCGTTCCTGCTCTGGCAGGCCTCGCGCCCGCACCTCTCGCGGCTCGGCGTGGACTTCACACGGCCGGGTCGGGATGCCCTCACCGGCGTCGGGCTGGCCCTCGCGATCGGCATCCCCGGCATCGGCGTGTACCTCGCCGGGCGGGCCCTCGGGCTCTCGGTCAACGTCGTGCCGACGGCACTCGACACCTACTGGTGGACGGTGCCCGTACTCATCCTGTCGGCCCTGCGCGCGGGGGTCACCGAAGAGGTCATCGTCATCGGCTACCTGTTCGCGCGCCTGCGCGACCTCGGGTGGGGGCTCGGCCGGTTTAGAGCGTGGCCGATCATCGTCGCCACGGCGGCCTTGCGCGGCACGTACCACCTCTATCAGGGCGTGCCGGCGTTCGTCGGCAACTTCGCCATGGGGCTGCTGTTCGGATGGCTCTACAACAGGTTCGGGCGCGTGCTGCCCCTCGTGATAGCGCACACGCTCATCGATAGTGCGATATTCGTGGGCTACCCCTGGGCGGCCGCGACGTTCCCGAACCTGTTCAGCTAGTCAGCAAAGGCCTCCACGGGCGGGCACGCGCACACGAGGTTGCGGTCACCGTATGCGTTGTCGATGCGACGCACGGGCGGCCAGTACTTGTGGCCGATGAGCGTGCGCAGCGGGTACACGGCCTGCTCGCGCGAGTAGGCGTGTGTCCAGTCCCCCTCGATGACCGACTGGGCCGTGTGCGGCGCGTGCACGAGCGGGTTGTCGTCGGCAGGCCAGGTGCCGTTGGCCACGGCATCCGCCTCGTCCTTGATCGCGATCATCGCGTCGATGAACCTGTCGATCTCCGCCAGGTCCTCGCTTTCGGTCGGCTCGACCATGAGGGTGCCCGCGACCGGGAACGACATCGTTGGCGCGTGGAATCCGTAGTCCACGAGCCGCTTGGCCACGTCGTTGTTGTCGATGCCCGTGGCCTCCTTGAGCGGTCGCAGGTCGAGGATGCACTCGTGCGCCACGAGTCCGTTGTCGCCCGCGTAGAGCACCGGGTAGTGGTCGCGCAGGCGCACGGCGACGTAGTTCGCGGCGAGTACGGCAGCGCCGGTGGCCGCCGTGAGTCCCTCGGTGCCCATCATCCGCACGTACGCCCAGGAGATGGGCAGGATGCTCGCGCTCCCGTACTTCGCCGCGCTCACGGCGTACGAGTCATCGAAGTGGTCGGGGGCAGCCCCCGGCAGGTACGGCGCCAGGTGTGCTTTCGCTGCCACCGGACCGACACCCGGCCCACCGCCGCCGTGCGGGATGCAGAACGTCTTGTGCAAGTTGAGGTGCGAGACGTCGCCGCCGAAGTCGCCGAAGCGCGCGTAGCCGAGAAGGGCATTGAGGTTGGCGCCGTCGACGTAGACCTGGCCGCCCGCGGCGTGCACGGCGTCGGTGATGGAGATGACCTCGTGCTCGTAGACGCCATGAGTCGACGGGTAGGTGATCATGAGCGCGGCAATCTCGTCGGCGTGCAGCGCGATCTTGGCGCGCAGGTCGTCGAGGTCGACGTTGCCGAGGTCGTCACAGGCGACCACCACGACGCGCATGCCCGCGAGCACCGCGCTTGCCGCGTTCGTGCCGTGCGCAGACGACGGGATGAGGCACACCGTGCGCCCGGCGTCACCGCGGGCGAGGTGGTAGCCCCGGATCGCGAGCAGTCCTGCGAGTTCGCCCTGGCTGCCGGCATTGGGCTGCAGCGAGACGGAGTCGTAGCCCGTGACCTCGGCGAGCCATCCCTGAAGCTGGCCGATGAGCTCGCGGTAGCCCGCCGAGTCGGCGTCGGGGGCGAACGGGTGCAGGCCCGCGAACTCGGGCCACGTCACGGCCTCCATCTCGGTCGCGGCGTTGAGCTTCATGGTGCACGAACCGAGCGGGATCATGCCGCGATCGAGCGCGTAGTCCTTGTCGGCGAGGTACTTGAGGTAGCGCATCATGCTCGTCTCCGAGCGGTGGGTGTTGAACACCGGATGCGCCAAGTACGCGGTCGTGCGGGCGAGCGCGGGCTCGAACTCGTGCTGGTGAGTGGGATCGAGCTCGAACCAGCGCTCGGTCTTGGTGAAGACACCCTGGTCTGCGGCGGGAGCACGATCCCCCGCGCCGAAGATCTCGAGCAGCTGCGGCAGGAGGGCTGGCAGGTCCTCCGCCGAAACCTCGTCGAACGAGAGGGTGACCGTGGTGTCGCCGGAGGCGTGCAGGAGCACGCCGAGCGTGTGGGCAGCCTCCACGGTGGCGGGGGCATCCGGAACCTCGAGGGAGAGGGTGTCGAAGTAGCTCGTGCTCGTGACGGTGATGCCGCGGCTCGTGAGCTCCTTGGCGGTGAGCACTGCCGCCGCGTGCACGTTCTGGGCGATGCGCTTGAGGCCCTGCGGCCCGTGGTAGACCGCGTACATCGAGGCCATGACCGCGAGGAGCACCTGGGCGGTGCAGATGTTGGAGGTGGCCTTCTCACGGCGGATGTGCTGCTCGCGCGCCTGCAGTGAGAGGCGGTAGGCGGCGTGGCCGGAGGCATCCTGCGAGACGCCGACGAGGCGGCCGGGCAGCTGGCGCTCGAGGCCCGCGCGCACGGCCATGTAGCCCGCGTGCGGTCCGCCGAAGCCCATGGGCACGCCGAAGCGCTGCGAGGTTCCGACGGCGACGTCCGCGCCGAGCGCACCGGGCGACTCGAGAAGCGTGAGGGCGAGGAGGTCGGCGGCGACGACGGCGAGGCCGCCCGCATCCTTCACCGCGGCGATGACCGCGGTCGGATCCCACACACGACCGGAGGCGCCGGGGTACTGGATGAAAGCGCCGAAGGCGGGCGCGACATCCGAGAAGTCCGTCTCCACGAGCTCGATGCCCACGGCAGCAGCCCGGTTGCGCAGGAGCACCTTCGTTTGCGGCAGCGCATCCGCGTCCACGAGGAAGACGTTCGACGACGCACCGGATGCCCGCCGCGCGAGCAGCATGCCCTCCACGACCGCCGTGCCCTCATCGAGCATCGACGCATTGGCGGTGGTCATGCCCGTGAGGTCGGAGACCATCGTCTGGAAGTTGATGAGCGCCTCGAGCCGACCCTGCGAGATCTCGGGCTGGTACGGCGTGTACGCCGTGTACCAGCTGGGGTTCTCGAGCACGTTGCGCTTGATCACGGCGGGCGTGATGGTGTCGTAATAGCCGAGCCCGATCATCGACCGGTTCACGGTGTTCTTGCGCGCGAGAGCGCGCAGTTCGGCGAGCGCCTGCCGCTCCGACGCCGCAGCGGGAATCACCG
Organism: Rhodoglobus sp.; assembly: GCA_965227655.1. Lineage (GTDB taxonomy): Bacteria > Actinomycetota > Actinomycetes > Actinomycetales > Microbacteriaceae > Rhodoglobus. Next base: position 1,035,427 of record OZ245765.1, read on the forward strand.
AGTCGGCGATCGGCTTGACGTGGATGGCGGGCGGCACGGCGGCGTTCACGAGCGCCTCCACCGAGTCGTAGCCCACGGCCGCGAGCATGGACTTCTGGGCCGCGTCATCCGTTCCGATGTGGCGGTCGCTGAACAGGTCTGTCATTACTCTCCCGTGAGTGCGGTGTACTCGTCGAAGCTCAGCAGCGCCGGCAGCTCGGTGAACTCGACCTTGATGAGCCAGCCCTCGCCGAACGGGTCGCTGTTGAGAAGTTCGGGGCTCGCCGAGACTGCCTCGTTGGACTCCACTACCGTGCCGTTGACCGGCGCGAACAGCTCGCCCACCGACTTGGTCGACTCGATTTCGCCGACGACCGTGCCCTCGGCCACGGTCGAGCCCGCCTTGGGCAGGTCGACGAACACGATGTCGCCGAGCTTCTCCGCCGCGTAGGCCGTGATGCCGACGGTCGCGACAGCGCCCTCGACGAGCACCCACTCGTGCTCGGCGGTGTACTGAAGGGTTGTCTTGTCGGTCATGGCTTACGCCTCTCTCTTGTAAAACGGAAGGGGTACGACGGTGGCCGCGACGCGCGACCCCCGCACATCGATGTCGAGCAGGGTTCCGGATGCGGCGGCCTCACGATCCACGTAGGCCATGGCTATCGGGTACCCGAGAGTGGGCGACAGTGCCCCGCTCGTCACGGTGCCCACCGCGGTGTCGCCCAGCATGACCGGATAGCCCGCACGCCCCGCGCGCTTGCCCTCCGACGCCAGCCCGACGAGCACGCGTGCGTCGTCGGCCGGTCCCGCCTCGACGCCGTGCTTGCCGACGAAGTCTTTCGTGAGGTTCACGACGCGGCCGAGGCCGGCCTGCTCGGGCAGGGTGTCGAGGCCCAGCTCGTGGCCATAGAGGGCCATGCCCGCCTCGAGGCGCAGGGTGTCGCGGCTCGCAAGCCCCGCGGGGACGAGCCCGTGCGGGGTGCCCGCGGCGACGAGGGCGCGCCAGAGATCGGGAGCCTGTGCGACGGAGACGTAGAGCTCGTAGCCGTCCTCCCCCGTGTAGCCCGTGCGCGCGATGAGGATCTGCTCCCCCGCGAAACTCGAGTCCGCGCACGCGTAGTACTTGATCTCCGGGAGGTCGACGACACTCCCGACGATGCCGCGCGCGGCCGGCCCCTGCACGGCGATGAGAACCACCTCATCGGTCTGGTCGTCGAGCACGACCTCGAACCCGGCGCTGCGGTCGCGCAGCGCCTCGACGACGACATCGCGGTTGCCCGCGTTCGCGACGACGAGGTACTCGCCCTCGGTGACGTGGTACACGATGAGGTCGTCAAGGATGCCACCACTCGCCTCGAGGATGAGCGAGTACTTCGCGCGGCCCACGGCCACCGCGGAGATGAGGCCTGCGAGCGCGTGATCGAGGTAGGCGGGGGCATCCGGGCCGGTCACGCGGATCTCGGCCATGTGCGAGATGTCGAAGATGCCGGCGGCGGTGCGCACCGCGTGGTGCTCGGCGAGGTCGGAGCTGTACCGCACGGGCATGAGCCAGCCCGCGAAGTCGGTGAAGCTCGCGCCCGCCTCAACATGGAGCTCGTGCAACGGGGAGTGCCGGGGATCGGCTACTGCGACAACGTCTGAATCTGACACGGAGTTCTCCTGGCGCTGGGCTGTGGATGGAACTCCCCCTCTGTCATGGGCCTGAGAGTTTCACGCGGATACCCGTGTTTTCACCGTCGGCGGGAGACTCAACTCCACTTTCCAGAGTGGCCAGTTCGATGCGGTACAGATACCTGAGAGATTGGCGGGGAGGCTTGCTCCTTCGGTGCTGGACTGCGCTCGTCCAGCTCTCCCGCATCGTTTTTACGGCCCGATGTTCTGTTGTGAAGCACACACTACCAACGAAGCGCTTCGGTCTTCTCCACCAGGAGCTCGAGCAGTTCGGCCATGGTCTGCGACCGCAGCAGCTCGACCTGGTCGAGAGGGCCGAGCGGGGCGATCCCGGCGAGCTGCCAGGCACGGGCCACCGGCTCATCGGTGAGCTCGACGTCGGCCGGCCACGCGTGCTCGTCGCCCAGGTGCTCGAGGGTGCCGCGCACGAGGTCTTCCGCGGCGACCAGCATGATGAGCAGCTCGTCGTCCCACTCGAGCGGCTCGAGCTCGGTCAATGCGGCGCGCGGATGCGGGTCGTCGTCGAGCCACTCGTCGACGACGAAGCGGCGCTCGCCCTCCGCGACGAGGCCGATGAAGCCCTCGTTGGCCTCGAGCTGGACTATGCGGGCCACCGTGCCGATCGTGAACCGGTGCTCACCGCCCCCGACCTCCTGGCCGCGCTCGATGAGCACGACGCCGAACTCCGATACGTCCTCCTGGAGCACGCGCGACAGCATGATCACGTAGCGTTCCTCGAATATCCGCAGGCTCAGCGGCATGTGCGGGAACAGCACTGAGCCGAGCGGGAACATCGGGAGCTCGGCCATCTCTCCATCATCGGTGCGAATACCGCGGGATGTCGATCCCCCACCTACAGTTCGAGCCGGCGTTCCACCACGTCGTCGGCAACATCGTGGAGTTTGAGGCCGTTGCGCCGGGCGTGTGCGCGCAGCAGCACGAACGCCTCCTCGACGGTGACCCCGTGGCGGTGCGCGAGCAGTCCCTTGGCCTGTTCGATGCGCACGCGGCTGTCGAGCGCGGCCGAGAGCTGGTCGTTGATCGTGGCGTGCAGGGTAATGGTGCGGTCTTGCACGATGCCGATGGTGGCGACATCCGCCATCGCCTGCGCGAGCACCGCGTCCTGGTCGGAGAGGCCACCGAGCTTCTCGGAGAAGAGGTTGAGGGAGCCGAGTGTCGTGTCCCGCAGGCGCAGCGGAAGCGCCTGCATGGCGGCGAACCCCTTCGAGGCCGCGAGGTCGGCGAACTCCGGCCAGCGGTCGCGCGATGCCGCGATGTCATCCACGTCGACGCTGCGGCCCGTCGTGTACGCCACGAAGCACGGGCCGCTGCTTGTCGACAGCTGCAGCACCTCGAGGTCGGTGACGCGCTTGCCGGTTGAGGCGACCATGTGCAGCTCGCCGTTCGAATCGGCGAGGACGATTCCGGCCTCGACGACCGAGGTGAGAGCGGTGCTGTGCTCGACGAGGAGCTGCATGCGGTCGAGGATGTCGCGGCCGGGCGCGAGCGTGTCGGCCAGCGCCACGAATGCGGCAGCCAACCTGCCCTCGCGATCGGCACTGGTCACGTCGTCAGAGTATGCCCCAGAGCCGCACAACGGCAGGGTTGATTTTGTACCCCTGCCCTTCTGGGGTTACAGTCTCTGCGAGGCCCCGGTCCCGGCTGAATCCGTCGCTCTGACGACCAGCTAGGAGACCGAAGAATTGTCCGATGACGCAGCACCCTTTCGCGTGATGATGCGAGGGCGGTGGATCGAGCTGACCGTGGGGAAGGCGGCATCCTTCGGTCTCGAGCACATCGGATCGGCGCTGGGACTGCCGCGCCTGCAGTGGGCTCCCGGCGACTCGATAGTGGTCGGCACCCCCACCAGCACCAATCACGCTCTCGCCTGCGCCCAATGGGCCGAAGCTCTCCCCGGAAACCCCACCCGCATCGTCGCGGTGTCGGGTCGTCACACCATCGAGGTGTCCGGCGGCTAAGCGACCGCACGGTGGAACGGGGCTTCACGGATCCGCCCCGGACTGCCGTGCGGTCTTCACTACTTGATCGCGGTGCCGTAGCTCACGTAGTGCCAGGACTCGGGAACTGTCCGGTTGAACAGCTTCTCGTCGACCGCTGCGAGCGCGTTGCGCTGCTTCTCCCGCAAGCCGAACATCGAGGCGAATCCGGTGGTGCGAACCTCGTGCGAACCGTACCGGGCAAGGTGCGGCCGAAGCTCCTTGACGGTGACGTACCGCCAGGAGGTGCCGCGCACCTTGTACGCGATGGCCCGTGCGAGGCGGTGGAGCACGGTGCCGCGCAGGTTCTCGGCGAAGATCAGCCTGCCGCCGGGCTTGAGCGCCCGGTGGATTCCGGCCATGGCTCGGTCTTGCGCTTCTTTCGTACCGACGCCGCCGATCACCGACTTGAACACGACGAGGTCGAACTCGTTCTCGAAGGGGATCTGCGTGGCATCCACATCGAGGTAGCTGATGGAGCCGGCAATGCCGCCGGATGCCTCGTACCTCTCGTGCAGCGGAGCGGCCTGTGCCTCGGTCGCCTGCCAGTTGGTGCAGAGCACCTCGTGGCCCTGCAGCGCCAACCACAGTGACGGCCCACCCGGACCGGCCCCGATCTCGAGGCAGCGCAGACGTTTCGTCGGCGCGCCGAGCACGCGCTCCCAGAAGAGGACTGCCGTCGACCACGTTCTGACATCCCACGTGACGATGTCGCGCATGAGCTGGCCGTCGCGTTCGAGCGGGCGTGGATCGTCGGCGCTCATCACAGCAGGCTACCGGTTGGGGCGGGCCGGGAGCCACCGGCCTGGTGCCGCTCCTCGCCACACGCTTCCGGCCTCCGCTGACCTTGCCACCTCCACTAGGCTCGGGGCGAACTTGCACCTGAGGAGGGCAGCCATGGCCGAAGGAACCGCAAAGAGCGGAAAGAAAGTCGTCAAGGTCGAGCAGGCAGAACCGAGCCAGAAGGCTAAGGATCTCGCCAACGAGGCCGTGAAGAACAACACGGACGGTGTGTGGAAGCCCACCGCGGAGAACAAGAGCAAGGCGACGACGTTCCGCATCGTGGCCGTCATCTTCTGGGTTCTCGCGATTGCGGCAGAGGCCGTCGCCATCTTCTGGCTGCTCAAGCAGGCGCAGCAGAGCTGGTTCCTCTGGGCGCTCATCGGCGCGATCGTGCTCATCGGCATCCTCGCCGTGGTGGGCTCGCAGTTCTGGAAGAAGGCGAATCAGCTGGACCCGGCCAAGAAGTCGGAGCCTGCGCGTTTCTTCATCCAGAACCAGCTCGGCGTGATCATCTCGATCATCGCGTTCCTCCCGCTCATCATCCTGATCTTCCTCAACAAGGACATGGACGGTAAGCAGAAGGGCATCGCGGGCGGCCTGGCTATCGCGGTTCTCATCGCCGCCGGCCTGCTGAGCGCCGAGTTCAACCCCAACTCCGTGGAGGGCGAGACCGCGAACCAGGTCGCCAACGAGGGCCAGATCGGCGACTACTCCGAGATCGTCACCGAGCTCACCGGCACTGACTTCGTCACGTGGACCAAGTCGGGCAACGTCTACCACCTGTGCACGGATGCCTCGGCCGTCAACCTCACCTCGGCAGACAACCAGATCTACTCGGGTGATGTCGCAACCGCTCACACCGCGGGCAAGGCCGGACTGACGCTCGAGATCACGAAGGAACTGAAGGAGTGCGGCTTCCCGACTCCCGACAACGTCGACGCGATCATCCAGCAGGTGCGCGACCTGCGTGCGACCGCGCCCGCCGACGAGGCCCCCGCTGAGGACAGCACAAGCACCGACGGGTAGCACTCCCACCCGCTCGCCGACGGCGCTCACCCCCTGAGGGGGCGGGCGCCGTTCGCGTTTCGCGGGAGCTGCGATGTTGGAGGTAGTCCGTGACCTTGGGCGTCCTCACTAGGCAGCCCACTGCCGTCGCCGGACGGGATTCTTGCTCTCCAGCCGTATCCGCTGTTGGGTTGGGTCGACCGACCGGGGCGGTAGAAGCCAGTAGTCGCCACCGACGCGCTCGATCTCCCAGCCGTTGTTGTGGAACAGCAGATGATGATGTCGGCAGAGCAGAATTCCGTCGGCGATGTCGGTACGCCCGCCGTCTCGCGCCCAGTGGTTGATGTGGTGCGCTTCGGTCCAAGAGGGTGGTCGATCACATCCCGGCGCGACGCATCCGCCGTCGCGGGCGGCGAGTGCGCGGCGTTGACGGCGGCTGTAGAGCCGCTCCTCCCTCCCGAGGTCGAGAGGTTGCCCTTGGCTATCGAAGGTCACTTCCGTGACGCCACCGGAGCACGCGAGCCGCTCTATCGTGTCGATGGAGACCGGGTCGTGCTGGCCTTCGATGTAGCCGTGCCCCGCGCGCGTAGCGAGTAACGTCGCCTCGACGTGAACAATGACGCTCGCGCCGCCGGTGCCCAGCAGAGCGCTCGAGTCGGCGTCGGAACCGTGGCGCAGCAGTTCCAAGAACACATCGGATGCGAGCTGCTCGGTGGTGCGCTCATCCGCAAGTATCTTCTCGGTCAAAGCTTGCGCATCGTCACTGACGAACCGAGGACCACCCCGACGCGGAGAGGTAGCCCGGTCGTACACGTTGCCGAACACGGCGCTCGTCTCGGGATCCATGAGCCACACCGCTCGAGTCATTCCGTCGGGCAGTCGACTGAATCGCAGAGACCGCTGTGATCGACGCGCTGCCTCGCGCTCGGCGACGCCCGCCTCGTCCAGCTGATCGCGGAGCTCACGTGCTCGTCGTTGCAGCCGATCGGGGTCGAGGGCTGCGACATCAGCGCACAACTGCGCTGCCGCATCCGTCAACACGGCTTCGCTGACGCCAGCCGTGGGTGACCCAAGCCCCGCACGGATGGCATCGGCGGAGGCGACGGGGAGAGAGCCGTCGACCACCGCCCGCGACACAGGAGCCAGCCACGGCTGCTCGGGCGTCACGATCACCCGGCCCACCCGCACCGCGGCCATCGCCTCGCGCGACGTCGACCCGTTGGTGACCCGAACGAGCTCATCGGCCGTGCGTAAGCCGAGCCGCTGGGCTAAGCCGCTGCTGCCCAGCTCCCGTGCGGAACGTCGAGCAATCTCGCCCGCGATGACTGCGATATGCGCATCCGCGAGCTGACGCACGCGGGAAGCTTCACGCGACAGAGCCAGAAGCTCGGAATCGACGAGGTCTCCGTACCCGTCCACGGAGAGGGGCACAGTCTCGATCGCGGCGATGGTTGCCGCGAAGACTGTAGTCGAATTCATACTTGTATTCTCTCACTCGAACATATATTCGAGTGAGGGAATCAGGAATCTGTGGAAAGGTCGCGAGGTAGCAGGTTGCGGAAGTCATGCAGACGCACCGATGACTCGCAGCGAGGCCCGGCTCACGGGGGCCACGTCCCCCGAAATGCTGACGTTCCTTCGTGTTGTGGGACTGTCATCCTGAACACATGGTCGATGCAGAGGCACCCTCAGGGATGTCGCGACGGACAATGTTGTCCGGCGTGATCGGGGTAGCGGGGCTCCTGACGTTCAGCGACCTCGAACTCTTCGCCATGCGAGCACAGGCGGACGCGCCCTGGAGCGCCGACGCCGTCATCGCGCTCGCAAGAGGACAGGAAGCGAAAACGATCTCCGGGCTGCAAGAGACGGTCTGGTCGTACTCCCCATACAGCACATACGCCGGCGAATGGTGCGCCGTCTTCATCTCTTGGCTGCTGCAGTACAACGGGGTGCCGTACAACACCTACGTACCCGACATGCGGAGTACTCTCCCAGTCCAGTCGACGCCCATTCCGGGTGCGGTGAAGTTCTACGGAACTTCGCACGTCGGTCTGGTAACGGCCGTCAACGGCGGAAGCCACTCAACCATTGAGGGAAACACGCCCGGCGTCCATTGGTCCATTTCGCGCGTGACGGACTACCCCAACGCGTACCCCTACTCGGGAACTGTCACCTACGGATACCCGACCTACGGGTCGGGGGGTCCAGGATCACCACCAACTCAGCAAGGAGCGGACTACGAGATGACTGACCTTATCTACTACGCGACGGCGGGTACGACCTACACCACCAATGGAGTAAAGACTCCGGCGGTAGCGGTAGCGGCCAACTCCCTGTGGTACCAAGAGCGCCCGGGCGCGCCCTTGTTCCGAATAACCGACAACTACAACAGTTCCAACATGGGATACCAAGGAAACCTTGAGTACGCCGGTTTCGCGGGGGCGCGCTTCTCGAACACCCTTGCTGCGCGCACACCGGCTACCCCTACTGACATCGGCAAGCTCATCGAGCTTCGCGGGGAGACTCTGCAACCCGCAGCCTCTCTCGCGCCGCTCCGCACGGTGTAGCGCATTCTGGCCAGCCGCGACACAGCGTGTCGTTAGGTTCCCTCACCTAAACGTTGAACCGGAACTCCACAACATCGCCATCCTGCATCACGTAGTCCTTGCCCTCGATGCGGGCCTTGCCCTTCGCGCGGGCCTCGGCGATGGATCCCGTGGCGACGAGGTCGTCGAAGCCGATGATCTCGGCCTTGATGAAGCCCTTCTCGAAGTCGGTGTGGATCACGCCGGCGGCCTGCGGTGCCTTGTCGCCCTTGTGGATAGTCCACGCGCGCGACTCTTTGGGGCCCGCCGTGAGGTAGGTCTGCAGTCCGAGGGTGTCGAAGCCGATGCGGGCGAGCTGGTCGAGGCCGCTCTCGGTCTGGCCGGTCGACTCGAGCAGCTCCGCTGCGTCCTCGGGAGAGAGGTCGATGAGCTCAGACTCGAGCTTGGCGTCGAGGAAGATCGCCTTGGCTGGGGCAACGAGGGCGGCGAGGGATGCGAGCGCCGAAGCATCCCCGAGCACGCCCTCATCGACGTTGAAGACGTAGATGAACGGCTTGGCGGTGAGGAGGCCGAGCTCCTTGATGAGCGGGAAGTCGCCCGCGGACGACAGTGGCTTCCCCGAGTCGAGCACGGTGCGGGCGCGCAGGGCCTCCTCGAGCACGGCGGGCTCGACGCGCTTCGTCTTGAGCTCCTTCTCGTAACGCTCGATGGCCTTCGTGAGGGTCTGGAGGTCGGCGAGGATCAGCTCGGTGTTGATCGTCTCCATGTCGGAGGCGGCGTCGACCTTGCCGTCGACGTGCACGACGTCGGGGTCCGCGAAGCCGCGGATGACCTGCGCGATCGCGTCGGCCTCACGGATGTTCGCGAGGAACTTGTTGCCGAGGCCCTCCCCCACGGAGGCGCCCTTCACGATTCCAGCGATGTCGACGAACGACACGGGCGCCGGCAGGATGCGCTCGCTGCCGAAAATCCCGGCGAGCACCTCGAGGCGCTTATCCGGAAGGTTCACGATGCCGACGTTCGGCTCGATGGTGGCGAACGGGTAGTTCGCCGCGAGCACCTGGTTCTTGGTCAGGGCGTTGAAGAGTGTCGACTTGCCGACATTGGGGAGACCGACGATCGCGATAGTAAGAGCCACGGGTCACCATCGTACCCGGGCGGCCCCAACCCCTAGAGTCGTCGCATGGACGCTGTTGTCATTGGAGCAGGACCCGCCGGGCTCGCCGCCGCCGCCGAGCTGCAGAAGGTGGGGTACTCGGTCATCGTCATCGACTCCGCCGACAGCGTCGGCTCGAGCTGGTCGAAACACTACGACCGCCTGCACCTGCACACGTCGCGACCGCTGAGCTCGCTGCCGGGGCGCATTATCCCGAAGAAGTTCGGGCGCTGGGTCGCCCGCGACGACTTCCGCGCCTACCTCGCCGACTACGCGAAGGCCGAGGGGCTCGACATCCGGCTCGGAGTGACAGCCGCGGCAGTGAAGCGGGCCGACGGCCGGTGGGCCATCGACACGTCGATCGGCGAGCTCGCCGCCGACGCCGTCGTCGTTGCCACCGGATACAACCACACGGCGAAGATCCCGGAGTGGCCGGGGCTCGGGGACTACACGGGTCGGGTGCTGCACTCCTCCGAGTACCGCAATCCGGCAGCCCTCGACGCCCAAGACGTGCTGGTCGTCGGTCCCGGCAACAGCGGCGCGGAGATCGCGGCCGACCTCGCGGGAGCGGGCATCCGGGTCCGCATCGCGGTGCGCACTCCCCCGAACCTCGTGCGTCGCCAGGTGCTCGGCATCCCGACCCAGTCGCTCACGCTCTCCACGTACCCGCTGCCGACCAAGGTCGCAGACAAGGTGGCGCGCGGGATGCAGATCCTCACGGTCGGCGACCTGAGCAAGTACGGCCTGCCGAAGGCGCCGCGCGGCGTCTTCTCGCAGCAGGCGTACGACGATGTGACGCCGACCATCGACGTGGGCTTCATCGACGCGCTCAAGGCGGGCACGGTCACCGTCGTGGGTGCCGTCGAATCCTTCACTGACGATGCTGTGGTTCTCGCCGACGGTCAGCAGGTCCAGCCGGAGGTGGTGCTCGTCGCGACCGGGTTCCAGCGCGGGCTCGAGACGCTCGTGGGCGACCTCGGCGTGATCGCGCCCGGCGGCCGCCCGCTCATCAACGCCGACGAGCAGCTGCCCGGCCTCGAGGGCCTGTTCTTCCTCGGCTACTCGAACCCGATCACCGGCAACATCCGACAGGTCGCCATCGACGCGCGGAAGATCGCGAAGCGGGCGCGTCCGCGGCCCTAACGTCGGTACTCCGTGTGACCCTAGGCACGTGCCACTGGATTTCACCGCGATCGACTTCGAGACCGCCAACAACTCGGCGGCGAGCGCGTGCTCCGTCGGCATGGTGAAGGTGCGCGACGGCCGCGTCGTCGACAGCGCCTACTGGCTGATCAAGCCGCCGCTCGGGCACGACGAGTTCCTCGAGTGGAACGTGCGCATCCACGGCATCATGGCGGTGGATGTCGCGGACGCCCTGCTCTGGAGCGAGCAGCTGCCCGACCTCACCGCGTTCGCCGAGAACGACCACCTCGTCGCCCACAACGCCGGCTTCGACATGGGCGTCATCGCGGCGGCCTGCGCCGCGTCGTACGTGCCGACGCCCACCTACGACTACCTGTGCAGCCTGCAGGTCGCCCGCAAGACCTACCACCTCGACTCCTACAAGCTGCCCGTCGCCGCGATGGCCGCCGGCTTCGAGGACTTCGAGCACCACAACGCCGCTGCGGATGCCGCGGCCTGTGCCGCCATCATCGTGCATGCCGCGCAACGGCACGGGGCCGGGAACATCGCCGAGCTGGCGGAGCTGGCCGGGGCCAGGGTCAAGACCCTCGGCGCCCCGGTGCAGGACGTTGTACGAACGTTCTGATTGTCGACTCGCAGGGCTGATACTTTCAACGGGTGAAGCTCATTCTCGCTCCCGCCGTCCTTCTCGTCGCCGCGCTCGCGGGCTGCGCCGGTTCGCCGGCCGCCGAGCCGGCGGGCACTGAGACGCCCGCGGCCAGTGCGACCCCGACGCCGAGCAACACCCCTGCTCCTGAGCCGAGCACCTTCACCGTCGATGGCGTCGGGTGGAGCATCCATGGCCTCGATCTCGACTCGAGCGGCACGTGGGGCAGCGCGGATGGCGCCCCCACCACCGATCCCGATCTCGAGGGACCGCTTTCTGCCCTGCTGGGGGTCGAGCCGACCCTTTCAGTCGAGCCGGGCAACTCGCATCGGCCCGACTTCACCGTGTACACGTGGCCGGGCCTTGTTCTCGGCGTCTCCACGCACCAGAAAGATGACTTCCACTGGAACCCGTATGTCGTGTTCACGGCAGCCAGTAGTGGCACTACCAATCTCCGGGCCACCGGAGGCTTCATGGTGGGCGCGAACCAGGGCGCAAACGCAGCAGCTATCGCGGTCGCCAGCGCGATCGACGTCGACGGCAACACCGTGTACTACGTCGAACCCGACCACGAAGTGCCGCCGGGAAGTTCCGACGGAGCGTGGAACACGGTGCTCGTCGTCGTGGACGCCGACGGCACCGTGCTCAGGATTGTCACCCCGGTGGTCTGGGGCGACAGTCAACTCTGAGGCGCGCTAGTTCTGCGGGAACCCCAGGTTGATTCCGCCGTGCGATGGGTCTAGCCACCGGCTGGTGATCGCCTTCTCGCGCGTGAAGAACGCGACCGACTGCGGGCCGTACGCCTTCGCGTCGCCGAACAGCGAGTCCTTCCAGCCGCCGAAGGAGTAGTACCCGACCGGCACCGGGATCGGCACGTTGATGCCGACCATGCCGACCTGCACCTCGCGCTGGAAGCGGCGGGCCGCCCCACCGTCGTTCGTGAAGATCGCGGTGCCGTTGCCGTACTGCGAGGCGTTGATGAGGGCGACACCCTCCTCGTACGACTGCACGCGCACAATCGACAGCACCGGTCCGAAGATCTCGTGCTTGTAGACATCCGAGGTCGTGGCGACGTTGTCGATGAGGGTGGGGCCGAGCCAGAATCCGCCGGCGCCGCCGTCGACCTCGATGCCACGGCCGTCGACGACGACCGTCGCGCCGTCCGCGATCGCGATGTCGATGTATCCGGCCACCTTGTCGCGGTGCTCCATGGTGATGAGCGGGCCCATGTCGCAGCCGCGCGTGCCGTCGCCGACCTTGAGGCCCGACATGCGCGACTGGATCTTGGCGATCAGCTCGTCCGCGACGGGCTCGACGGCCACGACCACGGAGATGGCCATGCAGCGCTCGCCCGCCGAGCCGAAGCCCGCGTTGACTGCGGAGTCCGCCACGAGGTCGAGGTCGGCATCCGGCAGCACGAGCATGTGGTTCTTCGCGCCGCCGAGGGCCTGCACGCGCTTGCCCGCCTTCGCGGCGTTCTCGTAGATGTACTTCGCGATCGGGGTCGAGCCGACGAAACTGATGGAGGCGACATCCGGATGCTCGAGCAGGGCGTCCACCGACTCCTTGTCACCGTGCACGACGTTGAAGACGCCGTCGGGGAGCCCCGCCTCCTTGAGCGCCTCGGCCATCCAGATCGCTGCCGACGGGTCCTTCTCGGATGGCTTCAGCACGACGGTGTTGCCCGCCGCGATCGCCACCGGGAAGAACCACAGCGGCACCATCGCCGGGAAGTTGAACGGGCTGATGATGCCCACGACGCCGAGCGCCTGCTTCACCGAGTACACGTCGACTCCGGTCGACACGTTCTCGCTGTGCTCGCCCTTCATGAGGTGCGGGATGCTCGTCGCCCACTCGACGACCTCGAGACCGCGCGCCACCTCGCCCAGAGCGTCGGAGGTGACCTTGCCGTGCTCGTTCGTGAGGATCGCGGCAACCTCACTCTTGCGCGCGTTCAGGATCTCGCGGAAGGCGAACAGCACCTGCTGGCGCTTCGCGAGCGAGGTCTCCGACCACTCGGGGAACGCGGCCTTGGCAACCTGGACTGCCGCGTCCACATCGGCGACCGTCGCGAGGCGCACCTCGCGCGAGACCGTGCCCTCCGCGGGGTTGTAGACGGGCGAGGTACGGGTGGATGCGCCTGCGAACGCGGCGCCGCTGACCCAGTGGTCGAGGATGTCTGTCATACGCCCAGTCTCACGGCTTGGCGATCTGCGATCAAGCACGATTCGTGCAGAATGAATCTGCAGAAACGCACATCACAGCAGCTCGGCCGCGCGCGCCTTCACTTCGGCGCGGATCGCCTTCTCGACGACCGCCACGGCGTCGACGGATGCGCTGTCCCGACGGGTCGCGATGCTGAACTGCAGGCGGAACTCCACCTCCTTCGCAAGCACGGGCACGAGCCCCGAGTCACGCTCCCCCATGAACGCGTGCAGGAGGCCGACACCCGCTCCCGCGCGCGTGGCCTCGAGCTGCGCGAACACGTTGGTCGAGCCGAATCCCACGCGCATGCCGTTCAGCACGGGAGCGAGGTCCAGTTCGTGCACGGTGAGGAGGGCATCCACGTAGAAGACCAGGCTGTGGTTCTCGAGGTCGGCGAACGAGCGGATCGGTGGATGCCCGGCCAGGTAGTCGGGCGACGCGTAGAGCCGCAGGGCGTAGGGGGCGAGAAGCTCCGACTGCAGGCGGGAGGCCGCCGACGACCCGACGGTCACGGCGATGTCGTAGCCCGAGCCCCGCAGGCTGAGCGGCCGTGTCGACGTGACCAATTCGACGACGATCCCCGGATGCTCGTGCTGAACCCGCGCGAGGGCCGGGGCGACGAACAGCGAGCCGAAGCCGTCGGGTGCCACGACGCGCACCGTGCCGCGCACCGTGTCGTCACGGCCACCGGACGCCGCCGCTACCACGCCCTCGACCACCTGCTCGAGACTCGCTGCACGCTCGGCGACCTCCCGCCCTATCGCGGTCAGCTCCCAGCCATCGGCACCGCGGTCGAGCAGGCGCACACCGAGCGCGGCCTCGAGGCGATCGATCCGGCGCTTGACCGTCGTATGGTCGACGCCGAGCAGGGCCGCCGCGGAGACCATGCGGCCCGCGCGTGCAACGGCGAGCAGGTAGCGCAGGTCGTCGGTGCTGACGTCGGATGGGCGGGGGTCCGGCATGGGTCCACCATAATGTCCGAGCCCACTGCGACACTGGGCACATGGACCCCATCGCACTGCTCATCGGGCTCGGCATCGGCGTTGTTCTCGGCGCGATCATCGGGCTGCTCGTCGCGCGCACGCGCAGCACTGCTGCCAACCCGGCCCTCATCGAGGCGCGCCACACGGCGGCCCTCGCCCAGCTGCAGGCCGAGGAGCGCGCGGTGCAGGCTCAGCTCGCCACCGAGCGCGCGGCGATCCACGCGACTGCCGAGGCGCTACGGGGTCAGGTCGAGTCGCTGCAGGCGCAGTACCGCGAGGTCGTCGAGCGCCAGCGCACGGATGCCCAGACTCAGGCCGAGCGCGAGCAGCGCGAGAGCAAGGTGCTGCAGGCGCTCACGCCCGTGCAGGAGTCGCTGCGGACTATGCAGCAGAAGGTCGCCGACATGGAGGGCCAGCGCAGCCAGCAGTACGGCCAGATCGCCGAGCAGCTCACGCAGACGCGGCTCGCGGGCGACCAGATCCGCGCCACCACGGAGTCGCTCGCGTCTGCCCTGCGCAGCAACAGCACGCGCGGCGTGTGGGGCGAGACCCAGCTGCGCAACGTCGTGCAGGCCGCGGGCCTCATCGAGCGCGTCGACTTCGACGTGCAGCACAGCATCACCTCCGATGCGGGCGCGGGCCGCCCCGACATGGTCATCCACCTGCCCGGCGGCAAGAACATCGCCGTCGACGCGAAGGTGCCGTTCACTGCCTACCTCGAGGCGAGCCAGATCGCCGTCACCGCGACGGGCGAAGAGGGTGCCAAGCGCGAGGCGCTCATCAAGCAGCACGTGAAGGTGCTCCGCGGCCACATCGACACACTCGCCAGCAAGGCGTACTGGGCCGGGCTCGACGCCTCGCCCGAACTGGTCATCGCGTTCATCCCGAGCGAGTCGCTCGTGTCATCCGCGCTCGAGGCAGACCCGTCGATCATGGACTACGCCTTCAACAAGCGCGTGGCCCTCGCCTCCCCCGTCACGCTGTGGTCGGTGCTGAAGACCGTCGCCTTCTCGTGGCAGCAGGACGTGCTCACCGACCAGGCCAAGACCCTGTTCGACCTGAGCAAGGAGCTGTACTCGCGGCTCGCGACGCTCTCGGAGCACGCCGACAAGCTGCGCCGCTCCATCGACTCAACGGTCAACAGCTACAACCAGTTCGCGAACTCGCTCGAGACCCGCGTGCTCGTCACGGCCCGCAAGCTCAACGCCCTCGACGAGTCGAAGGTCATCGGCACTGCCGCGACCATCGAGACCGGGGCCAAGCAGCTCACCGCCGTCGAGATGGAGCTCGCCGCCCTCGACGACCTCCCGGGCGTCGCGCGCGAGCCCTTCGCGGGTGTCGAGCTCGAGATCCCCGAGCTGCCGAACCTCGCCGACAAGAAGAAGCGCGCCTAACCCACCCGATACTCAAGCTCGATCACGCCGGAACGGCTTTCACCCCAACCACTTCTCCGCGAGGTGGTCGGCGGAGACGCGGCGGATCGTGCCCGAGTGCGAGCGCAGCACGATGCTCTCCGTGCGGATGATCGGGCCGAGGCGCTTGACGCCGTTCACCAGTCCGCCGTCGGTGACGCCGGTGGCCACGAAGAACGTGTTGTCGGAGGTCACGAGCGAGTCGGCGTCGTAGACGTGGTCGAACTTGAGGCCGGCCGCGAGGCCGCGCTCGCGCTCCAGGTCGGTCTTCGGGTAGAGCATCGTCTGGATGAATCCGCCCACGGCCTTGATCGCGCACGCCGTCGCGACACCCTCGGGGCTGCCGCCGATACCCACGCACATGTCGATGCGCGTGCCGTACAGGGCCGCATTAATACCGCCCGCGACGTCACCGTCGAGCATGAGGCGCGTTCCCGCGCCCGTCGCGCGGATGTCCTCGATGAGCTCGGCGTGGCGCGGGCGGTCGAGCACCGCGACGACGATCTCGTCGACGGGCTTGCCCTTGGCCTTGGCGAACTCGCGGATGTTGTCGCCGATGGGCTGGCGGATGTCGAGCACACCGTGTCCCTCGGCCCCCGCGACGATCTTCTGCATGTAGAACACCGTCGAGGCGTCGAGCATGCTGCCGCGGTCGGAGACGGCGATCATCGAGATCGCGTTCTGGCGGCCGGCGGCGGTGAGCGAGGTACCGTCGATCGGGTCGACGGCGATGTCGCACGCGGGGCCGTGGCCGGTGCCCACGTGTTCGCCGTTGTAGAGCATGGGGGCGTTGTCCTTCTCGCCCTCGCCGATCACGACGAGTCCGTCGAAGTCGACGGTTCCGAGGAACTTGCGCATCGCATCCACCGCAGCGCCGTCAGCGCCGTTCTTGTCGCCCTTGCCGATGAACGGCACGGCCCGGATGGCGGCAGCCTCGGTGGCCCGCACGAGCTCCATGGCGAGGTTGCGGTCGGGGTGGAGGAAGAGGGTTCCGGTTTCGGGGTTCACCACAGGTCATGTCCTTCAGGAAGAAATGGCGCTGTGGTGGGATTCGACGGAATCAGCAAGTACAGCCTAGTCAGTAGACTTTCACCGCCACCACAGCTCTTCGAGGAGACCCCATGCCTGTTGCAACCCCAGACCAGTACGCCGAGATGCTCGACAAGGCGAAGACCCGCGGATTCGCCTACCCCGCGATCAACGTGTCGTCGTCGTCGACGATCAACTCCGTGCTGCAGGGCCTCACCGAGGCCGGCTCCGACGGCATCATCCAGGTCACCACGGGCGGTGCTGACTACTTCGCCGGCCAGAGCGTCAAGGCGCGCGCATCCGGTGCCCTCGCCTTCGCGGCGTTCGTGACCGAGGTGGCCAAGAACTACCCCATCACCGTCGCGCTGCACACCGACCACTGCCCGAAAGACGCGCTCGACGGCTTCGTCATCCCGCTCATCGAGGCGTCGGAGGCGGAGGTCAAGGCCGGCCGCAACCCTATCTTCCAGTCGCACATGTGGGACGGCTCGGCAGTGCCGCTCGCCGAGAACCTGGAGATCGCGAAGACCCTGCTGCCCCGCATGAAGGCCATCAACGCCATCCTCGAGGTCGAGATCGGGGTCGTGGGCGGCGAGGAGGATGGCGTCAGCCACGAGATCAACGAGCACCTGTACACGACGCTCGACGACGCGATCGCGACAGTCGAGGCGCTCGGCCTCGGCGAGCAGGGCCGTTACATGGCAGCGCTCACGTTCGGCAACGTGCACGGCGTGTACAAGCCCGGCAACGTGAAGCTCAAGCCCGAACTGCTGGGCGAGATCCAGGCCGGCATCGAAGCCAAGTACGGCACGGGAGCGAAGCCCCTCGACCTGGTCTTCCACGGCGGATCGGGCTCGACAGCCGCGGAGATCGCCACGGCGGTCGCCAACGGCGTCATCAAGATGAACCTCGACACCGACACGCAGTACGCGTACAGCCGCTCGATCGCCGACACCGTGCTCAAGAACTACGACGGCTTCCTGAAGATCGACGGCGAGGTCGGCAACAAGAAGGTCTACGACCCGCGCTCGTGGGGCAAGATCGCCGAGTCGGCCATGGCCGTGCGCGTCGTCGAGGCGACGAAGCAGCTCGGCTCGGCCGGCCACAGCGGCAACTAGAGCGGCAACTACTCCCGCTCGGCCGGGACGCTGAAGCTCAACTTGAGCAGGGTGTCCTGGTCGATCTCGAGGTCGTCCACGGCCGTGCGCAGGGTCAGGTAGTACGGGGCGAGGTGCATGATGCGCCTGCCCTCGGGCAGCGCCATGTCGAGGCTCACGGCGACGGCGGTGGCGCCATCCGGTGCCTCGCGCAGTTCGACGAGGAGCGAGCCGCTGTCGATGCCCGGAGTGTTGATAATGGCACGCAGCATGCCGCGCATGGCCGTGCGCTGGGCGCCGTTCATGCGGTGCGCGAGGCGCGCGGGGTCGACGACGACCAGGCGTGACTCGCTGGCCACCGATTCGAGCCACGTGAGGTTCGACTGCGTGACGAGCTCATCACGGAGGCGACGGGCGAGCTGGCCGGCGAGGGCGCGATCCGACGGCGTGATGTGGCCGGCAGCCGCGATGCTCTCGAGGAACGGTGCGGCTCTCGCGGTGAGCCGCGCCACAGTGACCCGCTCGATGTGCTCGGCAGCCTCATCCCGCACCGCCTGGCCCGTCACCATGATGCGCGAGGGGCTCTCGAGCATCCGGATCATGGTGCTCACGACCGCGTACGAGAACACCGCCGTCGCGACGATGCCGAGCAGGGGCGGATACGCGATGATCACGGCGGTGCCGAGGGGACCCCAGCGGTCGCTGCCCGGATGCACGATCGCCAGTGACACGAGGACCGCCACGAGCGTCGTCCCGCCGCCGATGGCCAAAATCTGCCGCACGGCGACGTAAGGCCCCAGGGTCGCGATCATGAGCGAGAGCACACCCGGCGCCCACCACACCTCGACGGCGAAGGTGCTGTGCGAGTAGCCGACCGCGGAGACGATCATGCCCGCAACGGCCGGAAGCAGCGCGAGGGTGCCGGAGAGCCAGGAGATCTCGCGCCGGATGGGCCGCGAGAGCACGTGCACGAGTATGCCCGAGGACGAGCACAGCACGGCGGCGAGAATCTGCAGCCACGGCATCGCCGAGTCGTTCCACGTGAGGGCGGCGAGGAAGAATCCGTAGGCGAGGCTCAGCAGTGCAAACGACACCGGGACGAGCGGTCCGGTGAACCAGCTCAACGGGTCGATCTGCCGCGCCGAGGTGGCGAACCGTCGCCTAGTCGTCGCCATGGTGCGACTCCTCGTGGGCGGTGATCATCTCGAGGACGGGCACGCGGATGATGATCGACGTGCCGGCGCCGGGCGCCGACCAGATCTTCGTGCTGCCGCCCGCGACGCGGATGCGGTCGATCACGGAGAACCGCACGCCCAGCCGGTCGTCGGGGATGGCCTTGGGGTCGAAGCCGTTGCCCTGGTCGGAGACGATGACGGTCAGCTCGGTGTCGGTGTAGGCGAGGTCGATCTCGGCGACATCCGCGCCGGAGTGACGCAGCACGTTCTCGAGGCATGCGCGCACCGAATCGATGAGCGCCGTCGCGACCTCGGGGGCGAGTCGGTAGATGCCGGACCCGCTCCCCGTGACGTGCACGGTGAGGCCGCGCCACTGCAGGTCGTTCATCATGATCGTGAGCTGGTTGCGCAGCTCCGAGTCCTGGTTGTCGGTGACTGCGGTGTCTGCCGACTCCTTCAGCCACTCGGCGCTCGTGAGGGTCGCGATGTCGGCGCGCAGGCGGTCGGTCATGCGCTCGTCGAGGTCATCGGGCGCGTTCATGATGAGCGAGAGGTCGTTGAGGAGGGTGTCGTGCACCGCCGCGGTCACACGCGAGCGCATGTCTTCCTCCACGGCGAGACGCCTCGTCTCGTTCTCCAGCTCCTCGAAGTTGGGCACGCGCCTCCGCTGACTGCGCTGGATGGCGGCGAGCACGAGGTACGCGGAGACGTACAGCGAGAGCATCAGCAGCGGACCCCATCCGGTCTTGAGCGGGAGGCCGGTGATCGCCGCGACCGCGACGCTCACCCCGCTCGAGAACAGGAAACCGCCCATGGTCCAGCCGAGGCCCGTGAGCCACGTGGTCGACGCGACGCCGACGAGCACGAGCGACACCGCGGGGCGATTGAGCACGAAGAACGCGTCGGTGAGCAGCGCGGGGTCGGCGGTCAGCAGCGTGACCTCATAGAGCACGGCGCCCATGCTGCAGAGGATGAGGAAGGACACCACCACCCACGGCTTCGGGATGATCGCCGCCCCGATCGCGAGGAGCACCAGCAGCGATAGCAACAGCACGGGCAGAGGCAGCAGCTCGCTCTCGCCGCGCCCCACCAGCAGCTCGACGAGGATCGGGATCGTTGCCACGAGGTTCATGGCGTTGACGGCCCACGCGCTACGAGCGATTCCGCTCGTGATCACCCGCGCCGCGACCTCGCGCGGCAGTACCGCGACTCGCACCCGGTCCGCCTCTCGTTGAGGCCCGCGCCTCGCCCTTCAGACTAGGGCGACTGCGTCTCGGCCCACGCCAGGAGCGCCGGATCGCCGAGAAGCACGACCAAGACGCACACGATCACGCCGAGGGCCGCGAGCACGCCCGCGGCAAGCGGGATCCAGAACGCGCGGCGGTGCCTGGCGATCATGACGAGCGACACGACGATGGTGACGACGAGCAGCGCCGTCTTGCCGATGTTGATCCCGATGCCCACCTGATCGGCGAGCGCCTTCGAGGCGAAACCGGGTATGCCCTGCACCTCGTAGGCCTGGGCGAGCGCGGTTCCGAGTGACGCGAAGCCGACGAATCCGGTGACCACGTCGTACACGCCGAGGAGCAGCAGCAGCGTGGTGAACACGATGTCGCGCGTGCGGTTCGGGGCGGGTGCCGGCGGCGGGGTCGGAGTCGGGGTGAGCACAACGGGCTCGGGGGCGAGCGGCGCCGGCACGATGGGCGCGTACTGGCCGTACTTCGGCTCGGGCCGAGGGTCGCTCACGGGCTCAGGCACCGTCGTTCTGCCAATCGAGTTTGCGGATGCGACCGCCGAGCGCCCGCTCGTCTTGGTTGCCGTCGGCATCGCGGCGCAGTTCCTTGGGCAGCGAGAACATGAGGTCTTCCTCCGCGGTGACGACCTGGCTCACGTCGCCGAAGCCCGCGTCGGCGAGGTCGTCGAGCACTTCCTGCACGAGAACCTCGGGAACGGATGCCCCACTCGTCACACCCACAGTCGAGATGCCGTCGAGCCACTCCTGCTGGATCTCGCTCGCGTAGTCCACGCGGTACGCGGCCTTGGCGCCGTACTCGAGCGCGACATCCACGAGGCGGACCGTGTTCGAACTGTTGGCGCTGCCCACCACGATGACGAGCTCCGCCTCCTCGGCGACCTTCTTGATCGCGACCTGGCGGTTCTGGGTGGCGTAGCAGATGTCGTCGCTCGGCGGGTCCTGCAGGTTGGGGAAGCGCTCACGCAGCAGACGCACGGTCTCCATGGTCTCGTCGACGCTCAGGGTGGTCTGCGAGAGCCACACGAGATGGTCGGGGTTCCTGACCGTGATGTTCGGCACGTCGGCGGGGCTGTTGACGAGGGTCGTGCGCTCGGGCGCGTGGCCCATCGTGCCCTCGACCTCCTCGTGGCCGGTGTGGCCGATGAGGAGGATCTCGTAGTCCTGCTTCGCGAAGCGCGTGGCCTCGCGGTGGACCTTGGTGACCAGTGGGCACGTCGCGTCGATGGTCTGAAGCTGGCGGTCGGCAGCGCCCTGCACCACCGCGGGCGACACCCCGTGGGCGCTGAACACCACGTGCGAGCCCTCGGGAACCTCGGCGACGTCGTCGACGAAGATCGCGCCCTTCTTCTCGAGGGTCGAGACGACGTGGATGTTGTGCACGATCTGCTTGCGCACGTAGACGGGGGCGCCGAAGTTGTCGAGCGCCTTCTCGACGGCGATGACGGCGCGATCCACACCGGCGCAGTATCCACGGGGTGCGGCAAGCAGCACCCGCTTCGGTCCGGGGGCCGGGGTATCCTTGAGCCGGTTCCGCGCCGCAGGAATGTGCGGCATCTCCAAAGCCACTGAGTTGCCGTTGGAGATCATGATCCGAATTCTACGGGAGTTGCTGTGGTGATAGCTGGGCGGGGCCGCGCATGACCATCGAGACGCCGCCCCCCACAGTCGATGCCCCGTGGGGCGTCTCCCTCTTCTCCACCAAGATCAAGGGCTGGATAGACCGACTCGGCACCGCGTGGGTCGAGGGCGAGATCACCCAGTGGGGCATGTCGGGCGGCAACGTCTACGGCAAACTCAAAGACGTCGACGACGACGCGACAATCTCGTTCACGATCTGGTCCTCGGTGAAGGCGAAGCTCCCCGCCGACCTCAAGCAGGGTGATCGCGTGGTCGCCCTCGTGAAGCCGAGCTACTGGGTCAAGGGCGGCACGCTCTCGATGCAGGTGTTCGAGATGCGGCACGTGGGCCTCGGCGACCTGCTCGAGCGCCTCGAGCGGCTGCGCCAGAAGCTCAAGGCTGAGGGCCTCTTCGACAGCAAGAAGCCGCTCCCCTTCCTGCCGGGCACCATCGGCCTCATCACGGGTCGTGACTCGGACGCGGAGAAAGACGTGCTGCGCAACGCCCAGCTGCGGTGGCCCGCCGTGTCGTTCCGCGTCGTCCACGCCGCGGTGCAGGGCGAGCGCGCCGTGGGTGAGGTCATCTCGGCGCTCCGCGTGCTGGATGCCGACCCCGAGGTCGACGTCATCATCGTGGCGCGCGGCGGCGGCGACTTCCAGAACCTCCTCGTCTTCAGCGACGAGGCGCTCGTGCGCGCGGCGGCAGCGTGCACCACGCCGCTCGTGAGCGCCATCGGCCATGAGGCCGACCGACCGCTCCTCGACGAGGTCGCCGACCTGCGAGCATCCACGCCGACGGATGCCGCGAAGCGCGTCGTGCCGGATGTTGCAGAGGAGCTCTCCCGAGTGCAGCAGGCCAGAAGCGGCATGCGGCTGCGAGTCACCCAGCGACTCTCGACCGAGGTGGACAGGCTGGAGGCGCTGCGCACGCGACCCGTGCTCGCGAATCCGGTCTCCATGATCGACTCGCGCGCGGAGGAGCTCGGGCGCTACATCTCCCGCAGCGGCGAGCTCGTGGAGCGCCGCCTCGAGCGCGCGCACGCGGGCATCGTCGAGCTCACCGGTCAGCTGCGAGCGCTCTCCCCCCAGCGCACTCTCGAGCGCGGGTACGCGATAGCCCAGTTGCCCGACGGCACTGCCCTGCGCGACTCCTCGACAGCCCCTGCCGGGACCAGGCTCGTCCTCACGGTCTCCGTGGGCACCCTCGCCGCCACCGTGGAGAAGTAGAATCGTGCCTGTGAACGACGTAGCAGCCCTCTCGTACGAGCAGGCCCGAGACGAGCTCATCCGGGTCGTCGCCGAACTCGAGCAGGGTTCGTCGACCCTCGAGGAGTCCCTCGCCCTGTGGGAGCGCGGCGAATCCCTCGCGCAGCGCTGCGAGGAGTGGCTCATCGGTGCCCGCGCCCGCCTCGACGCCGCCCGCACGACCAAGGCCGAGTGATGGCGCAGCAGAGGCCGATAGTCGCCGAGCTCGGTCGTCCCGAGACTCCGGAGGAGACCGCCGCCCGCAAGGCGGAGACCTCCCGAAAGCACCGCGCCAACCAGACGCTGCTGAATCTCGTCGTGGCACTGCTCGGCTCGCTCGCCGTCGTCGTGTTCCTCGTGACCGTCGTGGTTCGCCCGGCGCCCGCGCCGACCGACGGCATCGACTACACCACCGTCGCGAGCCAGGCTCAGGGGGCCACGGCCGAGCCGCTCCTCGCCCCCGTGCTTCCCGACGGATGGTCGGCCAACGACGCGCGCTTCCAGGAGACCCAGCAGGTACCCACGTGGTACATCGGCTTCCTCACACCCGGTGAGCAGTACATCGGCCTCGACCAGGGTGTCGGCGCCAACGTCACGTGGCAGGCGGCGCTGCTCGGCAACGCGTCGGAGACCGGCACCGTGACCTTCGACGGTGTCCAGTGGACAGTCTTCGACCAGCGCACATCGAAAGATCCGGGCAACTTCGCCTACTCACTCGCGACCACCCACGGCGACAGCACGGTGCTGCTGCACGGCACCGCCTCCGACGAGGAGTTCGCGGTGCTCGCGACCGCCATCGCGGCACTATGGGAGACAGAATGACATCACCGGCACAGGCCTGGCAGGAGATGCTCGACGGCAACGAACGCTTCGTCAACGGCACGCCTCAGCATCCCCACCAGGACGCCGATCGCCGCAACCTCGTGGCTCAGGGCCAGACGCCGGATGCCGCGCTCTTCGGCTGCAGCGACTCCCGTCTCGCCGCCGAGATCATTTTCGACAAGGGTCTCGGCGACCTGTTCGTCGTGCGCAACGCCGGGCAGGTCATCTCCGACTCGGTCATCGGCTCGCTCGAGTACGCGGTCGCGGTGCTCAAGGTGCCGCTCATCGTGGTTCTCGGTCACGACGAGTGCGGTGCCGTGCGCGCCGCCATCGACTCGTCGCAGCCCGGAGCCGCCCCGCTGCCGCCGCACATCGCGAACCTCGTGTCGCGCATCCAGCCCGCCGTGCGTCGAGTGAAGGCCAGCGGCAGTCTCGACGCCCAAGACGTGGGCCGCGAGCACCTGCGTGACACGATCAGCGAGCTGATCGGTTCATCCGAACTCATCAGCGACGCGATCGCCGCCGGTACGCTGGCTGTCGTGGGCGCGAACTACCGCCTGCTCGAAGGCCGGGCCGTCCCCGATGTGACGCTCGGCCAGGTCTGACTTCCACCACTGACTCCCACCCACTAGCAACGCGCAAAGGACAGCAGTGAGCAACGCCGCTTCTAACGAACAGTTCCGCATCGAGCACGACACCATGGGCGAGGTGCGGGTTCCCGCCGACGCACTGTACGCAGCACAGACGCAGCGCGCAGTCGAGAACTTCCCCATCTCGGGCTCGGGCCTCGAGCCCGCGCAGATCATCGCCCTCGCGCGTATCAAGCGGGCTGCGGCCATCGTGAACGCCGAGCTGGGCATCCTCGACAGGGGCATCGCCGACTCGATCGTGGGCGCGGCAGACACGCTCATCGCGGGCGAGCACCACGACCAGTTCCCCGTCGACACCTACCAGACCGGCAGCGGGACGTCGTCGAACATGAACATCAACGAGGTTCTCGCGACCCTCGCCACCACCGCCCTCGGCTCGCCCGTGCACCCCAACGACCACGTGAACATGTCGCAGTCGTCGAACGACGTGTTCCCCACCTCCGTGCACCTCGCCGTCACGGGGGCGCTCCTCTCCGACCTCATCCCCGCCCTCGAGCACCTCGCGGCGTCCCTCGACGTCAAGGCTGCGCTCTGGAAGGACGCCGTCAAGTCGGGCCGCACCCACCTCATGGATGCGACTCCCGTTACCCTCGGCCAGGAGTTCTCGGGCTACGCGCGGCAGATCCGCCTCGGCATCGCACGCGTGCAGGCCACCATCCCGCGCGTGGCCGAGGTCCCGCTCGGTGGAACGGCCACGGGCACCGGCATCAACACCCCCAAGGGCTTCCCGCAGCGCGTCATCGAGGTGCTCGCGGACGACTCGAAGCTGCCCATCACCGAGGCACTCGACCACTTCGAGGCGCAGGGCGCGCGCGACGGCCTCGTCGAGGCATCCGGCGCACTGCGTGTGCTGGCGGTCTCGCTGACCAAGATCTGCAACGACCTGCGCTGGATGGGCTCCGGCCCCAACACGGGGCTCGGCGAGCTGCACATCCCCGACCTGCAGCCCGGCTCCTCGATCATGCCCGGCAAGGTCAATCCCGTGATCCCCGAGGCCGTGCTCATGGTCTGCGCCCGGGTGATCGGCAACGACGCCACGATCGCGTGGGCTGGGGCATCCGGCAACTTCGAGCTCAACGTCGCGATTCCCGTGATGGGAACGGCGCTGCTCGAGTCGATCCGCCTACTCGCCAACTCGTCTGTCGCCCTCGCCGACAAGACCATCGACGGCCTCGAGGCGAACCTCGTGCGCGCGCGGGCGCTTGCCGAGTCGTCACCGTCGATCGTGACGCCACTGAACAAGATCATCGGCTACGAGGCGGCTGCGAAGATCGCCAAGCACTCGGTGGCGAACGGTCTCACCGTGCGTGAGGCAGTCATCGACCTGGGCTTCGTCGAGCGCGGCGAGGTGACGCTCGAGCAGCTCGATGTGGCGCTCGACGTCATGTCGATGACGCACCCCGGCTGAAAGCCTCGGCTGATCGGTTCCGCTACTTCGCCAGCTCCACCTTGGGCACCTCGTCGCCCGTGAGGGTCTCCACCGTGCGGTCCCCGAGCTCGGACACGAGCGTGATCGGGATGAGCACGGAGCCCGTCACGGAGTCGTTGGCGGGGCATCCGGCGACGTGGTCGGGAGCGGGGGCCGGGCTGCCATCCGCGAGGGGCGGCGGGTTGGGCAGCCCGTAGTAGATCGCGACCTGCACTGTGGTGTCGGTCTCGATCACCACGGCACTGCGCGGGATGCACAACAGCGAGCCGCGCACGTTGACGACGAGGTCGGCCGGGCCGAGTGCGGAGAAACCGTCTCCGGGGTAGGCACCGATGTACCCCGCGGGCGAGTCGTCACCCAGCAGGGTGAAGTGGCGCATCTCGACCAGGTACGTCGGGAGCTCGTCGAGTTCGTCGAGATCCTGGTAGCCGATGATCGGGGACTCGACAAGGCCCACGGGCGGGGTCGTCGACCCCACCACCGACCGGTCGACGAGCTGCGGGGGCGGCGAGCCCCACATCTCCTGCACGGGCGACACAATGCGAGTCTCCTGGGGCAGGGCGGCAAGCACGCCGGGGGTTGCCGCGATGACGCCCACGGCACCGAGGCCAAGGATTCCGACCGCCGAGAGCAGCCGGCGCCAGCCGTACGAAGCCCCGCCCGGTTCGTTCGCGTAGGGGTCTGAAACACTCCACGCGGAGAGCGCGCGCCACTGGCTGCGTGGGGCAAGAAGACCCCACACGAAGTAGATGCCGAGGCTCACAGCAATGACCCCGAAAACCCAACTCACGAGGTAGACCCTACGTGGTTTGTCCCCCGAAGGGCGACCGGCTCACCGAGAGTCGGTCGCCCTTCTTCGAGATCCGCTCAGATAACGGATGCCACGGGCTCAGGCGAGCTCGTTCGACTCCAGCATCTCGGTCACGAGCGCGGCGATCGCGGAACGCTCGGAGCGCGTGAGCGTGATGTGCCCGAACAGCGCGTGCCCCTTGAGCGTCTCGATGACGGAGGCCACACCGTCGTGTCGCCCCACCCGCAGGTTGTCGCGCTGGGCCACATCGTGGGTGAGCACCACGCGCGAGTTCTGCCCGATGCGGCTGAGCACGGTGAGCAGCACGTTGCGCTCGAGCGACTGCGCCTCATCCACGATCACGAATGCGTCGTGCAGCGAGCGGCCGCGGATGTGTGTGAGCGGCAGGACCTCCAGGATGCCCCGCTCGATGACCTCGTCGAGCACGTTCTGCGACACTACCGATCCGAGGGTGTCGAACACCGCCTGGGCCCACGGGTTCATCTTCTCGGAGGCATCGCCGGGGAGGAAGCCGAGCTCCTGCCCGCCCACCGCGTACAGGGGGCGGAACACCATGATCTTCTTGTGCTGCTGCTTTTCGAGCACCGCCTCGAGGCCCGCGCACAGCGCGAGGGCCGACTTGCCGGTACCCGCGCGGCCGCCGAGCGAGACGATGCCGATCTCGGGGTCGAGCAGCATGTCGATGGCCAGGCGCTGCTCGGCCGAGCGACCGTGCAGCCCGAAGATGTCGCGATCGCCACGCACGAGCTTCATCTCCCCGCGAGCCGAGACCCGACCGAGAGCAGAACCGCGGTCGGAGTGGATGATGAGCCCCGTGTTCACCGGGAGGTCTTCGACCGCGCGCGAGTGCAGCTGCTCGTTGTCGTAGAGCTGGGCCATCTGCTCGCTCGACAGGTCGATGTCTTTCTGGCCCGTCCACCCCGAGTCGACAGCGAGCTCGGCGCGGTACTCCTCGGCGGCGAGACCGATCGAGGCGGCCTTGACGCGCAGCGGGAGGTCCTTCGAGACCACGGTGACGGCGAGGCCGTCGTTGGAGAGGTTGAGGGCCACGGCGAGGATGCGCGAGTCGTTGTCGTTCAGCTGCAGGCCCGACGGGAGCACCGACATGTTCGAGTGGTTGAGCTCGACTCTCAGCGACCCTCCGTCGCCGACCGCGATGGGAAAGTCGAGGCGCTCGTGCTTGACGCGCAACTCATCGAGGTTGCGCAGAGCCTGGCGGGCGAAGTAACCGATCTCGGGGTCGTTGCGCTTCGACTCGAGCTCCGTGATGACGATCACGGGCAGCACCACATGGTGCTCGGCGAAACGGAAGACTGCCTTGGGGTCGGAGAGCAGAACCGAAGTATCGAGAACGTAGGTGCGTTCGAGCTGTCGCTGGGCCGTACCCTCCGCCCCGGTCTCGTCTCTCTTCGACTTCGGGTTGGCTAGTTCGGCCACGTGCACTCCATCCCCGGGTGCAGAGCATCCGGATCCAGTCTGCGAAGACGGCCAGTGCGTTGTTGGGCACATTGCGAAACGAACTTACGTGGCCGTCTCGACCAGGCGCCGTGCCTGATAACTCGACGCTAAGCCTCGGATGATTCAGGCCCGTTACCGACACACCGGCAATTGTGACGGGCAGGTTAACGTTGGGGTCAGCGCCTCGGAGGTCAGAGCGAGATGGCGCTGCCGAATGACGTGAACGCCGCACGCAGCATGGCCAGCGTCTCCTCGTCGGTGGTCACGTGCGGGCTGAGGCGCACGGAGCCTTCGCGGGTGGTCGAACTGATCCCGTGGTTGTGCAGCGACGCCGTGAGCATGGTCAGCTGGTCGGGCTCGGGGGTGACGACGACGATGCCCGCGCGCTCGGACTCCGCCCGCGGCGAGGCCACGTCGAGCGCGAACTCGTCGGCCAGGTCGATGATGCGCGTCACCTTCTCCGCGAGCCTCCCATTGATGGCGGGGATGCCCACGCCGGCGATCTCCTCGAGCGCCGCGGCGAACCGGGCCTGGGCGATCGGATCGGGGTTGCTGATGCTGAAGGCGCGCGCGCCGCGGCTCGGCGGGAGCACCTCGGTGGGAGTTCCCTCCGCGTCGGTACCGTTGAACCCGGAGAACACGGGAACGAGGGTGTCGACGGCGCGGTCGCTGAGGGCGAGGAATCCGGTGCCCCAGCCCGCGCGCACCCACTTCTGGCCGCCCGAGACGACGACATCGGCGAGCGCGTACGGCGCATCGACGATCCCGAATCCCTGGATCGCGTCGACGATGAGGAGCCTGTCGCCGATGACCTGGCGGATCCCCTCGAGATCGACGAGGTGGCCCGTGCGGTAGTCGACGAGGCTCACCTGCACGGCGACCGTCGACTTGCGCAACTGGCGCTTGATGTTGCCGGGGGTGACGCGGCCGTGGTCGGTCTCGAGCCAGCGCGGCGTCACGACGCCGAGGGCGTCGGCGGCGCGGGCCACGGCGAAGGTGTTGCTCGGGAACTCGGTGGGCGAGAGCAGGATCTCCCCCGTGAGGCCGAACATCGTGTGCATGAGCCCCTGGCTGGTGTTCGGCTGGAACACGATCTGGTCTGCCGGGAATCCCGTGAGGGCCGCGACGGCGTCGCGCACGCGCGCATCCTGCTCGTCGAGCGTGTCGAGGGTGCCGAACCGCGAGCGGCCCAGCAGGCTCGACATCGCGGCCTCCTCGTCGCGCACCGTGCGGCCGATGGGCGCGCGGCGGGCGAAGTCGAGGTAGCCGGGCTCCTCGGTGAAGGTCTCTACGAACTCGTCGATAGTCATGGTGCTCACTGGCCGAACCTCCGTTGGCGGCGGGAGAAGTCACGCAGGGCGCGCAGGAAGTCGACCTCGCGCAGGTCGGGGCCGAGGGCCTCGACGAAGTAGAACTCGCTGTGGGCGCTCTGCCACAGCATGAAGTCGCTGATGCGCTGCTCGCCCGAGGTGCGGATTACGAGGTCGGGGTCGGGCTGGCCGCCCGTGTAGAGGTGCTCGCCGATGAGCTCGGGGGTGAGGATCTCGGCGAGCGCGTCGAGCGTTCCGCCCTCACTCTCGTGTGCCTGCACGATGCTGCGCATGGCGTCCGCGATCTCACGACGACCGCCGTAGCCGATGGCCAGGTTCACGTGGAGGCCCGTGTTGCCCGCGGTGCGCTTCGCCGCCTCCGCGAGACGGCGCTGGAGGTCATCCGGCAGCCCATCCGTCGAGCCGACATGCTGCACGCGCCAGTCACGGAAGTGCGAGAGGTCTTCCGCCAGGTCACCGATGATCTCGAACAGGCCGTCGAGCTCTGTCTTGTTGCGGCCGGTCAGATTGTCTGTCGAGAGCAGGTAGAGGGTGGCGACGGAGATGCCGAGGTCGTCGCACCACTCGAGGAACTCGCGGTACTTGGCGGCGCCCGCGCGGTGGCCGTGGGCTGCGGTCTCGAGCTCGCGGAGGCGAGCCCAGCGGCGGTTGCCGTCGATGATCATGGCGACGTGGCGCGGGAGGGTCTGCGTCGAGAGGAAGCGCCTCAGGCGGTTCTGGTAGACGCCGTACAGAAACCCACGGCCGAGGGGAATCTGGCGGTCACTCACATGCATACGCTAGTCCACCAGACTGCCCAGCTTCACTGAGAACCGCTGCCGTACACTGGCGCCATGACCGCGCCGGACCTGCCCAACCTCCCGCTGCTCGATGACGAGATCGAGCATGGAGCGGCGGAAGTGAAGCCCACGTGGCGCGGCTGGATCCACGCCGGCACGTTCCCCGTGGCCATCGTGCTCGGCATCATCCTCGTGGTAGCGGCCGACGGGGCGCCCGCCAAGATCAGCACGTCGATCTTCTTCGCCTGCTCACTGCTGCTGTTCGGAACCAGCGCGCTTTACCACCGCATCAACTGGAGCCCCAAGGTCAAGGGCATCTTCAAGCGCATCGACCACGCCAACATCTTCCTGCTCATTGCGGGCTCGTACACCCCCATCACCGTGCTGTGCCTACCGCCCGAGAAGGCGACATTGCTGCTGTGGCTCGTGTGGGGCGGGGCCGGGCTCGGAATCCTGTTCCGGGTGTTCTGGGTGGGAGCGCCGCGCTGGCTCTACGTTCCGTTGTACGTGCTGCTCGGCTACGCCGCGCTGGCCTTCATCGTCGACTTCTTCCAGGCGAACGCCGTGATGATGACCCTCATCCTCGTCGGCGGCCTGCTCTACACGGCCGGTGCGGTCTTCTACGGCCTCAAGCGGCCGAACCCCGTGCCCGGAGTGTTCGGCTTCCACGAGATCTTCCACACCCTCACGCTTCTCGCGTTCCTGTGCCACTGGGTGGGGATCTTCATCGTGGCGATCAACCCTCCGGTGTTGGCTTAGTCCCTGCTGCCTCGGCGGCCTCGGCCGCGAGCTTCTCCTGCACCTCGGCGCGGTAGCGCACGCGGCGTACCCGGCGCGTCATGTCGATGAGCAGCAGCACGGTGACGGCCGCGACGAAGAACGTCGCCACGAAGCCGATGACACCGGGTGTGACGGCATTCTCGTCGCCCGTGAACTCGCCCGGCGTGGGGCTCGGCGTGGGGTCGGCCATCCACACGATGACGTAGCTGGCGAGTACGGGAAGATTCATCTAGTCCTCATCGGTGATGCCGGCGAACAGGTCGTTCTCCGGAAGTGTGGTCTCGACCGACGACTCGACGAGCTGGAAGTCTTCGAACGGCCACGCGTCGCGCTGCACGTCGTTCGGCCAGAAGAAGAACCGGTCATCCGGCGCGACCTGGCTGGCGTGCGATCGCAGCGCCGCGTCGCGTGTGTCGAGGAAGTCGCCCACGTCGACCTGGGTTGTCGCCTCGAACGGACGGTCGCGCATCCACTCGCGCATCTCGGCCATGTCGGCGGCGCGCTCGTGGCCCGCGGCGACGAGGGCGTCGTGCATGGCACCCACCTTGTGCGAGTTGAAGATGCGGTCGTAGTAGACCTTCGGGATGCGCCACGCCGGGCCCTGCTCGGGATACCGAGCGGGGTCGGCAGCGGCTTCCCACGCGTACATCGACAGCTCGTGGGTGCGGATGTGGTCCGGATGCGGGTACCCGCCGTCGGCGTCGTACGTGATGAGCACGTGGGGCCGCGTCTGCCGGATGATGCGCACGAGCGGCTCGGCGGAGATCTCGAGCGGCACGAGCGCGAAGCATCCGGCGGGGAGCAGGTCTGCACGGTCGCGCGTGTAGCTCTCGGGCAGACCCGAGTCCACGTACCCGAGCCAGCGGTGGTCGATGCCCATGACCGCTTGGGCCGCGGCCATCTCGAGGCGGCGTAAGCCCGCCATGTCACGCTCGGCCATGGCGCGCTGCTCGAGGGCCTCGTTCTGCACGTCGCCGCGCTCACCGCCCGTGCAGCTCACGACGGTCACCTGTGCGCCCGCGCGCACGTAGCGGGCATAGGTGGCGGCGCCCTTGCTCGACTCGTCGTCGGGGTGGGCATGCACTGCGAGCAGGCGCTGCGTCACGGTACTCCTCACGGGGCTTAGCCTTGAAGTACCAAGCCTAACGGAGAGCCCTGTGACCGATCTCGACCCACGCACCGACCTCGACGCGCGCTACGGCCGCACGCCGTCGTCGAAGAACCGCACGCGCGTGATCGTCATCTCGTCGGCGCTCGCCTTCGGCGTCGTCTTCGTGCTGTGGCTCGTGTGGGGCGGGCTGCTGGGTGCCCCCGCGCAGTTCCAGGCGAACGACATCGCCCACAAGGTCGTCGACGACGCGAACGTCGACATCACGTGGCAATTCACCGTCGAACCCGGCACGGATGCCCGCTGCGCAGTCCAGGCGCTGAACTCCACCTTCGCGATAGTGGGGTGGAAGGTCGTCGACGTTCCCGCATCCACGCAGCGCACGCGCGACCTCACGGAGCACGTGCTGACCACGGAGCCCGCCGTCACCGGGTTGATCTACCGCTGCTGGCTGACCTAGGCTGAGGGGTTCCGGCCCGTGTGGCCGGTTTCATCTTGTATAGGAGTGGTCATGGCTAACGACACATCGGAGACCTGGCTGACCCAGGAGGCGTTCGACCGTCGTTCGGCCGAGCTCGAGCAGCTCTCCGGCGAGGGTCGGCTCGAGATCGCCAAGAAGATCGAGGCCGCGCGCGAAGAGGGCGACCTCAAGGAGAACGGCGGCTACCACGCCGCCAAGGAGGAGCAGGGCAAGATCGAGGCGCGCATCCGCGTGCTCACCGAGCTGCTGCGCCACGCGACGGTCGGAGAGGCCCCCGCGTCGACGGGCGTCGTCGAGCCCGGCACCGTCATCACCGCCACGATCATGGGCGATGAGAGCACGTTCCTCATCGGCAGCCGCGAGATCGTCGGCGACAGCGACCTCGACGTCTACAGCGAGGGCAGCCCGCTCGGCACCGCCATCATCGGCCTCAAGGTCGGCGACGAGACGAGCTACACGGCCCCCAACGGCAAGTCGATCGCGGTGAAGATCCTCAAGGTCGAGACCTACGTTCCCTGATCTGGGTCATTTGCAGGGCGTGAACACCGCGATCACGAGCAGGCCGTCGTCGATGGTCATCGAGGCAGTGATTCCCTCGACGCCCACGTAGGCGCGCTGCTCTCCGGGCCGGTCGACCTCGGTCCACCGTTCGGGGTCGTCGAACGTGGGCTCGAACTCGGTGAGCAGGTCGCGCTCCTCCACGCCCGTGGTCTGGATCGCCATGGTGCCCGCTGCCACGAACACGGTGTGCTGGGCATCCGGATGCTCGGTGTCGCACGCCTCGGCGGAGGGCTCCTCCACCTCGAGCGTGTGGAGCACGGCGATGTCGGCGCCGGAGGCCACGTCGACGAGCGCGTCGAAGTCGGTCTGGGCCAGTGCTTTCAGTTCGTCTGTGCTGGGGCCGAAGCATCCGGTCAGCAGGAGCAGTAGGGCAGCGGCTACGGCGGCGACGGCGACGGGCCTCATGGTCGGCTCGATTCTTCTACCTCGAATGTTGCGGGGTCGGGCTCGGTGAGGTGCGCGCCGAGCGAGGCCAGGTGGTCGGCGATGTAGCCCTCGTACCAGCCGTCGATCGTGCAGGGCGAGGACGTGTCGACGTAATCGTCGATCGAGAGACCGTGCACGTAGACCGCGCGGCAGCTCGCGTCGGCCTCCCAGATCGAGTTGTAGGCGGCGTTGTCGATGCCCGCGAGCTCGGCGAGATACACGTCTTGGATGTACGTCTCATCCTGGAACCAGTGCATGGCCTCGTGCACGAAGATGGGCCACACGCTGTCTTCGGCGCCCGGATCCCACGCCATGAACAGCGTGTTCGCGTACTGGGCGCTGAAGCATCCGCCAGAGTAGACGTAGCCCTCCATGCGCTCGCCCGCGTAGCCGCAGTTCTCGGGGCCCGCCTCGAATACGACGGTGACATCGGTGGCACCGATCGAGTCGAGGAACGCGCGGCCGTAGGGGTCGTCGCCCGGCATGGCGTCGCCGCCGGGGTTGGCTACCACGGGGGTGGGGGCCGTCGTCGTCGCGTAGAACTCGTCGGCCCACGTGAGCGACTGGGTCCAGTCGGACTTGCGGGAGAGGTAAAGCGCGCGCTGCTCGTCGAGCGTGTCGAGGAGTTCGGATCGCTCGGCGACCTCGTCCCCGATGCGGCCGGACTGCAGCGCCGTCAGCTCGGGCGGCTCGGGCTCGGCGAAGGCTCCGCTCAGCAGCAAGAACGCGGAAACTCCCGAGGCGGCCAGCACGGGCAGCCCGATCGAGAGCGACAGGATGAGGCCGAGCCGGCGCTTGCGCGGCGGCAGCTCATCGGGCAGTTCGTCGCCCGGCGGCGGGTAGTCCACCACCTCGTGGACGTTCTGTGAGGGAAGCTCGGTCACGCCACGAGGTTACCAGCTAGAAGTCGATGCGCGGCTCGTAGCCCTCGTCGCGCAAGCGCGCCAGAACATCTTCGGCGTGCTCGGGACCGCGCGTCTCGATATGCAACTCGAGCTCCACCTGGCTGATCTGCAGTCCGTTGCCGTGGCGCGTGTGCAGCACCTCGACGACGTTCGCGTTCGCCTCGGCGATGATGGCCGCGGTGCGCGCGAGCTGGCCGGGGCGGTCGGGAAGCGGGATCCGGAGCTTGAGGTAGCGCTCGGAGGCGGCGAGGCCGTGCGAGATGACGCGCTCCATCATGAGCGGATCGATGTTGCCGCCGCTCAGGATGACCACGGTCGGGCCCGTGGGCTTCACCTGGCCGGAGAGGATTGCCGCGACGCCCACGGCGCCCGCGGGCTCGACGACGAGCTTGGCGCGCTCAAGCAGCACGAGAAGGGCCTGGGCGGTGTCGTCATCGGTGACGGTGATGACCTCATCGACGACCTCGCGCACGATCTGGAAGTTCAGCTCTCCCGGCCGCGCGACGGCGATACCGTCGGCGATGGTCGGGAGAATCGAGATCTCGGTGGGCTCGCCCGCGGCGAGCGAGACCGGGTATGGCGCGGCATTGGCGGCCTGCACCCCGATGACGCGGATGCTGCGCCCCTCGAGCGCGGCCCGCTGCTTGATCGCGCTGGCCACACCGGAGATGAGACCTCCCCCGCCGATCGGGACGATGACGGTCTCGACGTCGGGACGCTGGTCGAAGATCTCGAGCCCGAGTGTGCCCTGCCCCGCGACGATGTCGATGTGGTCGAACGGCGGGATGAGCACGGCGCCCGTGGTGCGGGCGAACTCGGCGGCGGCGCGTAGCGGCTCGGAGACAGTGTGGCCGCGCAGCACGACGTCGGCTCCGTAGTCTTTCGTGGCCTGGAGCTTGGGCAGTGCCACGCCGAGCGGCATGAAGATCGTCGCCTTGATGCCCAGCTCACGGGCCGCGAATGCGACACCCTGCGCGTGGTTGCCTGCGGAAGCCGCGACGACCCCGCGGGCCTTCTCCTCGTCCGTCAGGCGCGAGAGCCGGTTGTAGGCACCGCGGATCTTGTAGGAGCCGGTGCGTTGCAGGCTCTCGCACTTGAGGAACACGGGTGCCCCGAGCACGCCGTCGAGGTAGCTCGAGGTCTCCATGGGAGTGACGTGCACGACGGCGGACACCCGTTCCCGCGCCTCCTGGAACTCGGAGAGCGTCGGTCCGACGAAGGCATTAGGCATCAGGCAGTAGTTCTTTCGCTGTGGGGCTCGGGTTCGTCTTCCACTCCCCTGCCGCAATGTATTTCACCACGACATTGCCCACGGCGATGACCGGAACCGCGAACAGCGCTCCGGGGATGCCCGCCAGGAACGATCCGGCGGCGACGGCGAACACGACAGCGAGCGGGTGCACCTTCACGGCGGAGCCCATGACGAGCGGCTGCAGGATGTGCCCCTCCACCTGCTGCACGAGCAGCACGATGCCGATCATGAGCAGTGCGGGGAACGGCCCGAGGTACACGAGCGCGACGAACACCGCGATGGTGCCCGTGAGCACGGCACCCACGACGGGGATGAACGAGCCGAGGAACACCGCGATCGCGATGGGGATCACCAGGGGGAAGCCGCCGAACACGAGCCCGAGGATCCACGCGCCGACGCCGATGCCGATGGCGTCTACCGCGGCCACGAAGATCTGCACCTTCACGAACGTGGTGAGGGTGACCCATCCGGCGCTTCCGGAGCTGTCGACGGCGCGGCGCGCACGGCGCGGGAACAGCCGAACGATCCACGACCAGATGCCGCGGCCGTCGATGAGGATGAAGAGCGTCGCGAACAGCACGAGCAGTAGGCCCGCGAGCACGTGACCGGCAGTGGTGCCCACCGAGAGCGCGCCGGAGATGAGTGCCTGGCTGTCTTTCTGGATCGCCGCGAACGCCTGGTCGATGTAGGACTGGATCTGCGCGTCGTCGAGCTGAAGGGGCGAGTTCGCGAGGAACTCCTTGAAGTCGTCGTAGGCCTTGATCGACCGCTCCTGCAGATCGGGGTAGCCGCTGCGGATCTGCGCGACGATCACGAAGATGAGCCCGCCGACCACGGCGATCGTTCCGATCATCGCGACGGCCACGGCGAGCGCGCGCGGCCAGCGATGCCCCACGAGGAAGTTCACGAGCGGCACGAGCAGCGCGGCCAGCAGGATCGCGATCATGAACGGGACGACGATGTCTTTGAGCTGGGCGATCAGGAAGATCACCACCGCCACAACACCCACGACGAGCAGGATGCGCCACGAATAGGCACCCGCAATGCGCAGGGAGGGCGGGACCGTGGCCTCCACCTGCTCGGCGGTGACAGGGGCGGGCTCGGCGGCTTTGCGTCTCAGTGCCATGGGGTCATTCTAGGGAACCGCGACCTCGGCAACCGGGGTGTTGACTGTGCGGGGTACGGCACTCACGGGCGCGCCCTTGAGCTTGAGGAACACGACCTCGCCGGGCTGCGGCTTCGTGTCGACTTCGTGCTGGATCGACAGCAGCGCGCCATCCTCCAACATCACCTGCGTGCGGCGCAGCGAGCCGAGGAAGCTCGACGCCACGACCGTCGCCATGATGCCCTTGGACTCGATCGCGATGTCTTCCGGACGGATGTACGCGGTCACGGGCCCGTCGGCGATCTGCTCGCCCAAGAGGTCGAGCTTCTTGCCGTACACGACGACCGTGCCGCCCACGAGTTCGGCGCTCACGCGGTTGCTGAGCCCCACGAAGTCGGCGACGAAGGGCGTCGCGGGGGTCGCGTACAGCTCCTCCGGCGTGCCGATCTGCTCGATGACGCCGTTGTTCATGACGGCGACGCGGTCGGCGACCGCGAGGGCCTCCTCCTGGTCGTGCGTCACGAAGACGGTAGTGATGCCGAGCTCGGTCTGGATGCGGCGGATCTCGTCGCGCAGCGACACGCGCACCTTCGCGTCGAGCGCGCTCAGCGGCTCATCGAGGAGCAGCACGCGCGGACGGGTCACGAGCGCGCGGGCCAAGGCCACGCGCTGCTGCTGGCCGCCCGAGAGTTGGTGCGCGAACCGCTCGGCGAAGGTGCCGAGCCCGACCATCTCGAGAGCCTCGAGGGCGCGGGCACGGCGCTCGTCCTTGGCCACCTTGCGCATCCGGAGGCCGAACTCGACGTTCTCGAGCGAGGTCATGTGCGGGAACAGCGAGTACGACTGGAACACCATGCCGATGTCGCGCTTGTTGGTCGGCACCGAGGCAACGTCGACGCCGTCGATCAGGATCTGCCCGCCGTTGACGAGCTCGAGGCCCGAGAGTGCCCGCAGGGCCGTGGTCTTGCCGCAGCCCGAAGGGCCGAGCAGGGCGATGAACTCGCCGGGCTTGATCGACAGGTCGATCGAGTTCAGGGCGCGGTGCGATCCGTAGTCCTTGATGACACCGACGAGATCGACCGTCGCACCCTCGGTGGCAAGAGAGGTGGCGATGGTCGTGGCGATGGGAATGCTGCTGGTCATGATTCTTTCCTGTTGCGTCCGACCGACCCGAGCCGGCCGATGAGAAGGAGGAGCACGAAGACGAGGAGGAGGGCGAGGATCGCGAAGATCACCGCGACGTACGGGTCGCTCTGCGAGACCTGCAGCAGCGCGGTCTGCAGGTTCACGCGGTTGAGCAGGCTCGCTATCGTGAACTCGCCGAGCACGACGGCCACGGAGATGAAGGATGCCGCAAGCACACCCCTACGCAGGTTGGGCAGGAGCACGAGACGCAGCACGGTCAGCCAGCCGGCCCCGAGCGAGCGCGCTGCCTCGCTGAGCGTCACCACCGGGATCGCGTCGAGGTTCGCCTGGATCGCACGATAGGCGTAGGGCAGCACGGTGATGCCGTATGCGAAGGCGAGAGTCCAGGCCCCGCTGCCGAAGATCTTCACGACGACGGAGTAGACGGGCGCGAGACCGACCACGAGCACGATGGCGGGAACCGTGATCGGGATGATGCAGATGAACTCGAGCACGCGCTTGAGCTTCGGAAACTGGAGGTGCACGAGGATCATCGTGGGCAGCAGGAGCACGAGCACGATGCCGACGGTGACCAGGGCGAGCACCACCGAATTGCCGATGGCGGTGAACAGGCCGCGGTAGGTGCGGGCGGCATCCTCGCCGAACAGGCCGGTCCAGTGGTCGAGGGTGAGGTTGCCGCCGAGTCCGTCGCGGAAGGTGAACTGGATGGCCGCCACGAGCGGGATGACGAACACGAGTCCGACGATGCCGAGGATCAGGCCGCGAGAGACCTTACCGGGCTCCGTGCCGATGCGCTGCGCTGTTGTCACTTCTGCCACCTCGAGGTACGGGACTGGAGCACGGAGTAGCCCCACATGACGATGATCATGACCACGACCATCCCGAGCGCGAGCGCCCCCGCCATGTTCTCGCGGCCGAGCACCGTCTCGCTCACGAGCGCCCCGCGGATCTGCAGCGGGACGATGGGCGAGCCCTGGCTCACGAGGGCTGCGGCCGTCGCGTACGACGAGAACGCGTTGGCGAACAGCAGCAGGAAGCTGCCGATGAACGAGGGTGCGAGCACGGGGATGGCGATGCGCGTCCAGTAGGTGAAGCGCGTGCCGCCGAGCGTGGCGTTGGCCTCGGCCCACGTGGTCTTGAGCCCCTGCAGCGCGGGCATGAACGTGATGATCATGAGCGGAACCTGGAAGTAGGTGTAGACGACCAGCAGGCCCGGAACCTGGTAGAGCCACGGTCCGTTCGCGAACAGATCGATGCCGAATGTGCTGGCGAGGAACCTCGTCACGAGGCCTTGGCTGCCGATCGCCGCGATGAAGAAGAACGCGAGCATGACGCCGCCGAACTGGGCGAGCACGCTCGAGACGGAGTCGATGACGGTACGCAGTGTGCCTTCGGCCTTGGTGCCGAGCAGCGCGTAGCAGACGAGGGCACCGACCACGGCGCCAATGACCGCGGTGACCGCGGACACGAGGAACGAGTTGCCGAACGCGCCAAGCACGTTAGGCGCGAAGAGTCCCACGACGTTGTCGAAGGTGAACGCACCGTCTTCGGTGAAGAAGCCGGTACTGACCGCGAGGATCGTCGGGATCGCGAGGAAGAGCAGCACGTAGGCGGCAAAGGGGGTGAGCCCGAGATACTTCGCGAGACCCGACCGCGACTGGCGCCGGGGGGTCTCCCCGGCGCCAGTGCTGGTCAGAGCTGGCGCGTGAGCGACAGTCACTGTGGTGAATCAGTTGCGCGCGATCAGGAGATCGCGGCAGCCCACTTCGCGGCGAGGATCGCAGCGTTGGCCTCGGCCTGCTCGGGCGTGGGGGTGACGAGGTCGCCCTTCAGCTCGCCGAGCG
Source organism: Rhodoglobus sp. (assembly GCA_965227655.1). Classification (GTDB taxonomy): domain Bacteria; phylum Actinomycetota; class Actinomycetes; order Actinomycetales; family Microbacteriaceae; genus Rhodoglobus. The sequence goes on from OZ245765.1 coordinate 1,075,258, forward strand.
TCTCGAGTGCGGCCTTGTCGACGGTGCCGGCATCCTGCAGCGTCTGGATGGTCACGGGGTACGCGCCGCCGACGATGAACAGGTTCTGCGCCTCGGCGCTGTAGATGAACTCCTGCCACAGGCGAGCGGCGGCCGGGTGCGGCGCGTCCTTGCTGATGGCCTGGTTGTAGAAGCTCGTGTACACGGCGCCCGGAAGCGTCGTGACCTTCCAGCCGTCGACCGTCGCGGCGGCCGCGAGGTTGTTGTAGCTCCAGTCGAAGACGACCTTGGTCTCGCCCGAGGCGATCGTGGCGCCCGTGGCGTTCACCGGCAGGAAGTTGCCCGCCTTGTTGAGCTTCTCGAAGAACTCGATGCCGGGGGTGAAGTCGTCGAGGGTTCCACCGGACTGCACGGTCGCGAGACCGACAGCGGCGAAGGCAGCGCCAGCCTGCGTCGGGTCACCGTTGAGCGCGACAGCGCCCTTGTAGTCGGAGCCGAGCAGGTCGTCGAGGCTCGTGGGCTCGGGGACCGAGTTCGAGTCGTAGCCGATCGACATGGAGCCGGTGTAGTCGTTCACGTAGAGGCCGGTGGCCTCCTTGTTGTCAGCGGGGATCTCGTCCCAGTTCGCGACCTGGTAGGGAGCGAAGTAGGAGGTGCTCGCGAGGGTCACTGCGGTGCCGAGGTCGAAGACGTCGGGAGCGGTGTCCTGGCCCTTGAGGTTGTCGGCGGCGGCGATCTCCTCGGCGGAGGAGATGTCGGGGTCGGCCGAGTTGACCGTGATGCCGTACTTCTCCTCGAACAGGGCCTTGATGGCACCGTAGTTCGCCCAGTTGTCGGGGAGAGCGATGACGTTGAGCTGGCCCTCGGCCTTGGCTGCAGCGATGAGGGCGTCGAGGCCGCCGAAGTCCTCGGCGGACGTTGCGGTTGCCGCATCCACGTCGGTGGGTGCTGCCGGGGTGCCGGCGCACGCGCTGAGCGAGATCGCCACGCCCGCGACGAGCGCGAGAGCGGCAAGGTTGCGCTTCTTGAACAAGAGAGTTGTCCTCTTCTGGGCCGCCGGCCGCCCGCGCTGTGAGCGGGCAGAGGGATACCGGATGACCTCGGTGGGAACGCTATTCAGACGCAGAGGCGATCCGGCGACCCGAAGGTGAACGAACGGCGAACGGGTGCTGTCCAGATTCTGAGGTCTCAGTCGAAACGGCTGGCCAGGAACGTGTTCAGGGCGAGGACGAGACTCAGGCGCATCCGACCAGCGGGGGTGCGGATGTCGAAACCGAGGCTCTCCGACAGCTCGATGGCGTGCGCCTGGAGGGTCGAGTGGTGAAGGCCGAGGGAGGCCGCTGCCGCGCGGAGACTGTCCGCCCGCGCGACCGCGTCGAGCGTGGCGAGCGTGCGCGACGAGCGGGCGAGGGTGGTGGTGAGGGCAGCAAGGTCCGGGATGTCGCCGGCGTGGGCATCCGCTGCGCCGGCCAGGAGCAGGAGGGCGCCCAGCCCGTCAGCCCTGATCACCGGATCGGCCGGCCCGGTGAGTCTCAACGCTGTCAGGGCCGACGTCCAAGAGCCGTCGAGCGCGCCCGCGCTCGTGGCGAGCCCCACGCCCGCGCGCGCCTCGGTGACGGCGTCATCCGCGCGCCGGATGAGCGCCCGAACCGTGCCGACGGGTGTCACCACTATCGCGTGGTGCCCCGCGGCGTGAGGCTCGCTCGCGGGTACCGCGACCACGACGTACCTGCCCAGCGGATCCAATGCCAGCCGCACCGCGGCACGCTGCCGGGCCTCGACGGACTCCGCCGGATCGATGAGCGTCTCGATGGTGGCGCGGGTTGCAGCGTGCGGCGCCGAACGTTCGAGGGTGATGCCGATCCCGATGGCGAGACGCTCGAGGATCATGTCGTCATTGGCGTGCTTGGCGCCGCTGCGCTCGATCCACACCTCGCCGCCGCCGGGCAGTGAGTGGGTGGGCCAGGCCGCCTCCCGCGACCGCGGGTCGAGGCGCAGACCCCCGGCGCCCACGGCGACGTGGGCCCGCTCTGACGACAGGCCCGCGGTGACACCGCTCAGAAACGCGGCCCCGCGCACGAGCATCTCGGCACTCGCGTGACCCTCGACGAGCGCGTCGAAGTACGCGATGACTTTCAGGCTGTGGCTTGCCCCCGGATCGAGAACGTCAAGCTTGCCAACGAGTTCCTGCATGAGGGCTCCGAGCAACGAAGGGATCTTCTGCCCCACCCTAAGCCTGGCAGCGGGTGGGGCAGAAGACGTTTCAGGGGAGGGTCAGCCGCCCAGTACCCGGCGCACCCAGCCGCTGCGCGTCTCGATCGAGGCCCGCGATACCGCGGTGTGCGCGGCGATGCCGTCGAAGCCGTGGAACGCGCCCGGCCAAATGTGCAGTTCGCAGATGCCGCCGGCGGCCCAGATACGGGAAGCGTAATCCACTACCTCATCGCGGAACACCTCGACGGAGCCGGCGTCCATGTACGTCTGGGGCAGGCCGGAGAGGTCTGTCGCTCGCGCCGGGGCGGCGTATATCGAGACATCAGCGGTGTGCAGGCGATCGCCGAGGAGGGCGTGCCATCCGGTGTCGTTGCTCGTCCTGTCCCACACGCCGATGCCGTCGACCTGCTGGCTCGAGATCGTCTCGTTGCGGTCGTCGAGCATGCCGCAGATGATCAGCTGTGCGTGCAGGTGGGGGGCGCCCTTGTCGCGCGCCATGAGGGTCGTTCCCGCGGTGAGCCCGCCACCCGCGCTTCCGCCGACGATGAGGATGCGGTCGGCGTCGAAGCCGAGCTCGTCGGCGTGTTCGGCGAAATAGACGAGGCCCGCGTAGCAGTCGTTGACAGGCGCCGGATCCGGATGCTCGGGGGCAAGCCGGTACTCGACGGTCACGGCCACGGCGTCAAACTCGGCGACCCAGCCGAGGATGTACTCGATACCGACGAAACGGTCGCCCATGATCATCCCGCCGCCGTGGATGTTGTAGATGCCGGGGCCCCCCGCGCGGTGGTCGCGGCGCCGGAAGATCGAGATCGTCAGGTCGGGATCGCCGTCGGGGCCGGGGATGGTGCGATCCTCCTGGACGAGGTCGAGGCGGACGAGCGTCTCGTCGAAGGGCTGGCCGGCGTAGTCCGCCCCCGACTGCTTCATGAGCACGAGCTGCTCGCGGGTGATGCTCGGGGGCATCTGCTCCCCGAGAACCTGCAGAACTGCAGCAAGCTCCACATCGAACGGTGGGGTTGGGTACTTCGACATGAGACCTCCATTGGTCGTGGGCAACCTCGTTGTCGCCCTTAACAAGACTCGCGCGTCAGCGCCGTCAACCCCACCGCCAGAGCGACCCGGATGCCCAGCCCCAGCCCGCCACGTGGCGGCAAGGTCGGACGCCCTCGATAGTGTCGTGACCGTGGTGGAGAGAGTATCGGCAGCGAGCGCCCGACGCATCGCGCTGGCCGCGCAGGGCTTCGGGCGGCCGCTCGCACCGGTGGGCACACGCCAGTTGGGCCTGGCACTGCAGCGCCTCAGCGTGCTGCAGATCGACTCGGTGAACGTGTTCGAGCGCAGCCACTACCTTCCGCTCTTCGCGCGGCTCGGCGCGTACGACAAGGCCCAGCTCGACAGACTGACCCTCGCACGACGAGCACCCTACGTGGAGTACTGGGCGCACCAGGCGGCGTTCATCCCCGTCGAGTCGTGGCCGCTGTGGGAGTGGTACCGCGACAACGAGCGGGCGGGCACGGGCAAGACCAAGGCCTGGAACCGCTCAGACACCCGGATGACCGACTTCTTGCTCGCGGAACTTGCGGAGAAGGGTCCGCTGCCCGCCTCGAAGATCGAGCACGAAGCCACCAAGCGCAGCGGCCCGTGGTGGGGCTGGTCGGAGGTGAAGTCGGCGCTCGAGACCATGTTCTTCGACGGCCGCGTCGTCGTGGCGGGCCGCAAGAACTTCGAGCGCTACTACGACCTGCCCGAGCGTCGGCTACCCGCCGAGGTGCTGGGTGGCGGGCCATCGAAGCCCGACGCCATCCGCGAGCTCGTGCGGCAGGCGAGCCGGGCGCTCGGCATTGCGACGGTACGCGACCTCGCCGACTACTGGCGTCTGTACCAAGCAGACGCGAAGGCCGCTGTGCTCGAGCTCGTCGCGTCGGGCGAGCTCCTGCCCGTCACGGTCGAGGGCTGGGCATCCACGGGCTACCTGCACCGCGAGGCGCGCATCCCCCGCCGCATCGAGGCCATGGCGCTCCTGTCGCCCTTCGACCCTGTCGTGTGGGAGCGGGCCCGCACCGAGCGGATGTTCGGCTTCCACTACCGCATCGAGATCTACACCCCCGGCCCGAAGCGCCTGTTCGGCTACTACACGCTCCCGGTGCTGCAGGATGAGGCGCTCGTCGGCCGCGTCGACCTCAAGTCCGACCGACAGAACGGGATACTGCGGGTGCAGTCGGCGTGGGTCGAGCCGGGGCAGGCGCCCGACGTCGCGCGTCTCGCGCAACTCCTGCGTGAGACCGCCGCGTGGCAGGGCCTCGGGGGGCTCGTGGTGCAGCAGTGGGGCGACCTCGCGCCCGCGCTCGCGGCGGAGCTCGGCGTGCCGCTCGTGGAGCGGGTGGCGGCGGACGCGTGAGCGCGGGCCCTTCTTACCGCCGCGTCCGAAGCTTTCACCGCGACGGCAAGAAACTACCGCGCGGCACGGTCCGGGGCCGGCACCAGATCGCGACGGGCTCGATCAGCGAGTAGCTAGAAGCTGCGGCCACTCTCGATGAGACGCTTCACGCGGTCGGCGATGGGCGGGTGGGTCGAGAACAGCCGGTCCATGAGGCCGGGTTTCGTGGGGTCGGCGATCCACATGTGCGCCATCGTGGAGTTCTGCTTGCGCATGGGTCGGCCGTAGGCGCCGAGCTTCTCGAGGGCTGAGGCGAGGGCATCCGGATGCCGCGTGGTGAGAGCCCCCGTCGCGTCGGCGAGGTACTCCCGCTGGCGCGAGATTGCCGCCTGCACGATGGCGGCGACGAGCGGCGCGATGATGAACGCTGCGAGGCCGAGCACGAGCGTGATCATCCCGCCGCCGTTGTTGTTGTTATTGCCGCGGCCGCCGAAGAACGACAGGCGCAGCAGCATGTCGGAGATGAAGCCGACAGCCACGACGAGGCCGAAGACGATCATCGAGACGCGGATGTCGTAGTTCTGCACGTGGCCGATCTCGTGGGCCATGACGCCCTCGAGCTCCGAGTCGTCGAGCAGCTCGAGGATGCCCGTGGTGGCCGCCACGGACGCGTGCTCGGGGTCACGACCGGTGGCGAACGCGTTGGGCGCCGGGTCGTTGATGATGTACACCTTCGGCATGGGCGTGCCCGTGGTGATGGAGAGGTTCTCGACGATGCGGTACAGCCGCGGGTTGTCGTCTTTCGTGATCTGGCGCGCGCCACTCAGGGTGAGCGCCTGGCTGCTCGCCGCGAAGTACTGGAACACCGCGTAGGCGATGGCGACCACGAGCGTGATGATGACTATCGAGATGTCGCGGTAGATGTACGCCGCGAGCAGCCCCAGCCCACCGATGATCAGGACGAACAGGATGATGATGAAGACGGTGTTGCGCTTGTTCTTCGCGATGTTTCTATACATGGGTTGCCCTTAAACCGGTGATCGAGCCTGCCGAGATCTCGACAGGCTCGATCAGCGAAAAATTAGAACTGGACGCGCGGCGGCTCGGCGATGGAGGCCGCGTCGGTGACCTCGAAGAACTCGCGCTCCGTGAAGCCGAGGCCGCGCACGAAGAGCGTGTTCGGGAACACCTTGATCTTGGTGTTGAGCTCGCGCACACCGCCGTTGTAGAAGCGGCGCGAGGCCTGGATCTTGTCTTCGGTGTCGACGAGCTCGCCCTGGAGCTGGAGGAAGTTCTGGCTCGCCTGCAGCTGCGGGTAGGCCTCGGCCACCGCGAAGATCGACTTGAGGGCCGACTGCATGTGGTTCTCGGCGACTGCCGCGTCGGCCGGGGTCGAGACCGAGAGGGTCTCGGCGCGGGCCTTTGTCACATTCTCGAAGACCTGGCTCTCGTGGGCTGCGTACCCCTTGACCGCCTCGATGAGGTTCGGGATGAGGTCGGCCCGGCGCTTGAGCTGGACCGTGATGTCGCTCCACGCCTCATCGACACGCACGTTGAGCGTGACGAGTCCGTTGTAGGTGGACCACAGGTACCCGCCAATGATGATGACGAGCAGGACGATGACGCCAACGACGATGAGGATTTCCATAGGCAGATCATATCCGAGGCAGCATCAAGTCTCCTAGGTGCGAGCTTGCAATACCCTGCGCAGCCAGCGGTACGAGGCCTTGGGGGTGCGGGCCTGGGTGCTCGGGTCGACGCTCACGAGACCGAACTTCTCGGCGAATCCGGCGGCCCACTCCCAGTTGTCCATGAGGGTCCACACGTAGTAGCCGCGCACGTCGATGCCGGGTGCCCCCGCGAAGGCGGCGGCGAGGTGGTCGGCGAGGTAGGAGGTGCGGTCGTCGTCCTGGATGGTGCCATCCGGTGCGATCACATCGCGGAAACTCGCGCCGCCCTCCGTGATGTAGACCGGGGGCAGCCTGCCTTCGTAGCGCGTGCCGTAGTCGCGCAGCGTCTCGGTGAGGAACTCCGGCGCGATGGGCCAGCCGAAGGCGGTCTTCGGGAACTCGGGCCACGCGGCGAGGTGGAACGGGAGGTCGCGCATCCCCTCGGCATTGCCGTCCGGTGTGGAGGCGTCGGGCGGTGCCCCGGCGCCGATGCGCGTGGGCATGTAGTAGTTGAGGCCGTAGAAGTCGAGCGGCTGCGCGATGGTCTTGAGGTCGTCCTCGTCCACGTCGTGAAGGGCCTTGAACTGCTTGCGCGCGAGGAACGGGAACTTCGGGTACCTGCCGAGCAGCACGGGATCTGCGTAGATGCGGTTGTGCACGAGGTCGAACACCTCGGCGTACTGGCGCGTGATGAAGTTGTCTTTCGCGGGAACCACTGGCGAGTGCACGTTGGTGATGCCGATGCCCCCGGTGACGCCCTCGGAGCGCAGGGCCTGCACCGCGAGGCCGTGGCCGAGCAGCTGGTGGTGGGCGGCCAGCAGGGCGTCGAACATGAGGGTCGCGCCGGGCGCGTGCACGCCGAGCGCGTAGCCGTTGAGCGTCACGGTCGTGGGCTCGTTGATCGTGACCCACTTGTCGATGCGGTCGCCGAACGCCTCTCCCGCGATCACGGCGAAGTCGGCGAACCGGTACGCGGTATCGCGCACCATCCAGCCGCCCTTGTGCTGCAGGGGCTCGGGCATGTCCCAGTGGAAGAGCGTGGCCATGGGCCGGATGCCCGCTGCCAGCAGTTCATCGAGGAGCCGGTCGTAGAAGGCAAGCCCCGCCTTGTTCGGGGCCCCCGTGCCGCCGGGCTGGATTCGCGGCCACCCCAGGGAGAAGCGGTACGAGTCCACGCCGAGCTCCTTCATGAGCCCCACGTCTTCCCTGTACCGGTGGTAGTGGTCGGCGGCGATGGAGGCGTCAGAGCCGTCGGCGATGCGGCCGGGCTGCGCCATGAACTCGTCCCACGTGGACGGTCCGCGGCCGTCATCCCGGACGGCACCCTCGATCTGGAACGCGGCGGTGGAGACTCCCATGGTGAAGCCGGGGGGCATGGTCGCAGCGAAGCCCTCGGGGTCGTGCATCCATTCGCTCATGCTCCGAGAACTCTCTCCAGGTAGTCGTTCGTGAATACTCGCTCGGGGTCGAGCCTGTCACGAACGGCGAGGAAGTCGTCGAAGTGCGGGTAGGCGGGTCGCAGGTCGTCGGCGGTGCGGAAGTGCATCTTGCCCCAGTGCGGCCGGCCGCCGTGCTCGCGCGCGATAGCCTCGACGGCCTCGAAGTAGGCGGTGGGGTCTTCCTTGTAATACCGGTGTACGGCGATGTAGCCCGTGGCGCGGCCCTGCGCCGTCGAGAGCCAGTTGTCGTCAGCAGCGGCGGCGCGCACCTCCACCGGGAAGGTGATGCGCCAGTTGTTGGCCTCGATGACCTCGCGGATGGCCCGCAGCGCCGACGGGATCGCCTCCACGGGCATCGCATACTCCATCTCGCGGAAGCGCACGCGGCGGGGGGAGGTGAACACCTCGTGCCAGCCATCGGTGACCTCGCGCTCGGCAACGAGCTTGTTCGCGAGGCGGTTGAGCGGCGGCGTGGTGCCGGGGAGGATCACGCCGAGCCTGCACAGCAGCACGTACAACCCGTTGGGCATGAGCTCGTCATCGATCCACGCGGCGACGGGGTGCTGGGGCTTGCGCGGGGTGTCGGCGGGCATCCGCGTGTTCGTCTTGGTGAGCGCCTGCGTGGTGTGCGGGAACCAGTAGAACTCGAAGTGGTCCACGGATGCGCTGCGCTCCAGCCACCCGTCGAGCACGTCGTCGAGCGGCTCGGGCCGTTCGACGGCACGCATGACGAAGTCGGGAACGCAGCGCAGGGTCACGTCGGTGATGACGCCGAGCGCACCGAGGCCGACGCGCGCGGCGGGCAGCAGCTCGGCATTCTCGGACTCGCTGATGTGCAGGAGCGAGCCGTCAGCGGTGACGAGGGTGAGCGCACGCACCTGGGTGGCGATGCCGCCGAAGGCCGCGCCCGTGCCGTGGGTGCCCGTCGAGATCGCGCCCGCGACGGTCTGCTTGTCGATGTCGCCCATGTTCTCGAGGGCGAGGCTGTGCTCGCCGAGGAGCGCGGGCAGCTGGTAGAGGTTGGTGCCGGCACCGAGGGTGACGTCGTTGCCGTCGACGGCCAACACGCCGTCGAGGCCCGCGAGGTCGAGCTGCACACCGTCGGTGGCGGCGATGCTCGTGAAGCTGTGGCCCGCGCCGATGGGCTTGAGGGGCAGTGACCTCTCGCGCGCGAAGGCCACGGTCTCGACGACCTCCTCGACCGACGACGCCCTCGAGACGAAGTGCGGGTGCGAGGTCTGCGAGCGGCCCCAGTTGCGCCACACTCCCCCGGCGGTGATCGTCACAGGAACGCTTTCCCTTCCCCACGGTACGTCGGCATGGTCTCCACGATACGGTCGCCGTCGACCATCGCGAACTCGTTCAGGTGCTCGCTGAGCTCGCCGGCTTTGGTGTGGCGGAGCCAGACGCGATCCCCCACCGTGAGACTCTCGGCAGCGCTGCCTCGAAGCGGGGACTGCACTTCGCCCGCTCCCTCGCGTGCCACGTACTCGAGGCCCTCGGGCCACACGAGGCGGGGCATCCGGTCGGGGGCGGGCGGGCCGGATGACACCCAGCCGCCGCCCAGCAGGGTCGCCATGTCGGGGCGGGGCTTGCGCACGACGCTCAGCGAGAAGGCCGCCGCGGGCGCGGGGTGGAAGTGGCTGTAGCCGTCGAACAGGTGCGGGCCGAACAGTCCGCTGCCGGCAGCGATCTCGGTGACGGACGGGTCGGATGACGTGCGCTCGAGCGACCCCGTGCCGCCGCCGTTCACGAACTCGAGATCGGTGAGTTCGCGCAGAGCTGCGACGACGTTGCCCCGGCGATCGTTGAGCTCCGCGGACGACGACCGCTGCATGTAGTCGATGACGCGGCCGTAGAGCGGTCTGCCCGCCGGGCGGTTCACAACCCCGGCGATCTGTGCCTCGTACGCCATCATGCCGACGAGTCGGAAGCCGGGGCGCGCGACGATCGCCTGCGCGAGAGCACGCGCCTGCTCGACGGTCGTGACCGGCGAGCGATAGACGCCCAGGTAGCCGAGCACCTTCGAGCGCCACGACGCGTTGAGCTCGAGGGCCACGCGGATGGTCTCGCGCTTCGCGCCGAGTACAGAGTCGACGAAGTCGAGCTGCTCCACGGAGTCGATCATGAGGGTGACGCGCTCGGCGAGCTTCGCCGATCCGGCGAGGGTCGTGAGAGCCTCGCGATCCACGCTCGGGTAGCCGACGACGACATCGTCGATGGTCTCGGCGAGCCACAGGGCCTCGGGCAGCGTGTAGGCGAGCACTCCCGCGTAGCCGGGCAGCGCAAGCACGGCCTCGATCACGCCGCGAACCCGGATCGACTTGGAGGCGACCCGGATGGTCGTGCCGTTCGCCCGGCGCAGCATGTCGTGCGCGTTGTGGGCGAGCGCGGGAACGGATACCGCGCCGAAGGGCGTATCGAGACCGGCAGTCGCGGCACTCAGGGCCGGCCAGTAGCTCGAAGGGGTGAGCCACGGCTGGGCGGTGGGCTTGTCGAGCTTCATCGGACACTCCTGATCGGTAGAACGGCGAGCGCGCCGAGAAGGGCCGCGACAGCGGAGAGCACGAAGAGGCCGGTGAATCCGGCGAGCGCTGCGACCACCACGGCACCCAGCAGCGGGGCGAGCGCCTGCGGCACGGCCGTCGCGATGTTCATGATGCCGAGGTCTTTACCGCGCGTGTGCGGGTCGGGCAGAACCTGGGTGGCGAGGGCTTGATCGACGGAGAGGAAACAGCCGTAGCCGAGGCCGAGGAGGCCCGCCGCGAAGAACGCGACCCCGAGGTCGGGCACGAACGCGAGCATGAGGGCGGCGACGCCCTGGAGGGCCGCTGCCACGAAGACGAAGGGACGACGACGGCCGAGCTTGTCGGAGAGCTTGCCGAGCACGAGCGACGCGAGGATGACGAACACCATGTAGACGAGGGTCAGCACGATGAGCGTGCCCTCCGGATCGTCGACACGCAGCCCGAACTGCAGGAACTGGAAGAGCAGTGCGGTGCCGAACGCGTTGCCGAAGTTGACGAGGATGCGGCTGAGGAGGGTCCAGCCGAAATCCGGGTACTGCTTCGGGCTGATCCAGAACCCCTCGATGAGCGAGCGCATGGTGAGGCGCTCCGCGGTCGGGAGTACAGCGTCTTTCGTCACGAGCAGGAACGGGATGACGAGCAGCACGAGGAGGATCGCCATGACCGCGTAGCCCAGGAACTGGCCGACGAAGAGCTCGGTGACGAGGAGGAGGCCGAGGATCGTGCCGATGGCTTGGGGCGCCGAGATCCAGCCGGAGACGAAACCGCGCTGATTCACGGGCACCTGGTCGGAGATGGTGGCGGTGAGCGCTGCCGTGAGCACGCAGAATCCGGTGAGGGCGAGGGCCCAGAAGATGCCGATGCCGACCATGGTCGACTGCAGGCCGAGCAGCAGCAGGGATGCCGCGAAGAGGAGCGTGCCCGCCGCGATCCACGGCCGGCGGCGGCCGAACCGGCTCGTCGTGCGGTCGGAGAGCGCGCCGGTGAGCGGATAGGCGACGAGCGCGCACAGGCCAGCGATGCCCGAGATGATGCCGAACGCCACGACGTTGTCCACCCAGTACGTGGCCTTCAGCTGCGCCTCGATCTGCTGCGGTAGCAGCAGCTGCACGGGCGTGAGCTGGGCCATCCAGATTCCGAGCCACGCCGTGGCGAAGACCGCGATCCAGCCGCCCGTGATGGGCTTGGCGGGTTCCGTGAAGAGCGTCATCGTGCTGTCTCCCTTGTTCGGGCGAGCGAGGCCAGTGAGTCGGCGGCGAAGTCGAGGACGCGCTCGGCGGCCGCCGTGTCGCGGTCGACGAGCCACGCGAGCGTGACGCCGTCGGTGATGGTGACGACGAGCCGCGCCACATCGTGGGCGTCGATGCTCCACTCCACGTTCGACACGGCGGCCCCCTCGACGAGCACGCTCGTGACGCCCGCGCGGTAGGAGTCGTACTGGGCCCGAGCGAGTTTCTCGAGGCCGGGCGTCCGCAGCGCGTACTGATTGAGCTCCTGCAGCGCGAGCTCGTGCTCGGGGTCGGCGATGACGTAGTCGAGGTAGGCCTGAAGGCCATCGCGAATGGTCTGCCGGATGTCGCTGCCGAGACGCAGCGAGCTGAACACCGACGCGACCTCGGCGTCCACGACGTGCGCTACGACGTCGGTCATGAGCTCGGCGTGCGAGCGGAACGCGTAGTGGAAGCTCGCGAGCGACATGCCCGCTTCCCCCACGATCGCGCGAGTCGTGGCGCCCGCGACACCGTGCTGTGCGATGACCCGGATCGCAGCCTGGACGAGCATCGCCCGGCGGTCTGTCGAGGGGATTCGCGCCATAGTGGGTCAACTGTCCCAGACGGGTGTCCCGTGCGCAAGCAGTGAGTCTCGTGCGAATAGCATGCTCACGTTTGACCTTGCCTCAATAGTCGTCTGGAATGGAAACGGTGAGCTCCCCCACAGTCGTCGTGCGCTCGAGCATCGTCACGCTGCTCGCGCTCATCGCTGTGCTCGCAGTGCCGCAGGCCGCGCACGCCGCAACCTTCGCCATCGCGACCTCGCCGGGCACGCTGTTCCCCGGAGTCGCAACGATCACGGGCGATAAAGACGCGGATGCGACGCTCACCGTCGACAGCTGCGCTGTGCCCGCCGGAACCGAGCAGTGGACTTGCGACCTCACCCTCCCCGACGGCAATCACACCATCACGGCAACCCAGACCGCCGCCGACGGCACAGCGACCGTGCTCACGCTGCCCATCCGCGTGCTCGGAGCGCCCGTCATCACGACGACCGGGATCACCAGCGGCACCCTCAACGGCACGGGCTTCCCCGGTGCTGGGATCGAGATCTCCGGTGACCTCGGCAGGTCGTGCGGGGTCGTCACCCCCAACGGCACGTGGTCGTGCACCCTGGGCGTCGGCACCGGGACGTACAGTCTCGTCGCCACCCAGACCTGGGCGAACGTGCCCTCCGAGCGCGGCGGGAGCTCCGGGCCGGCCTCGATCCGCGTCGACGCAGACCCGCCGGCAGCACCCGCCTTCCTGAGCCCGGTCGCGGGTTCGCGCGTCGCCAGCCAACCGACAGTGTTCTCCGGCACGGGTGAGAACGGCGGCCGCGTCGAGGTGCTCGTCGACAATGCCCGCGTGTGCGTGAGCCCCGTCGTGAACCTGATGTGGAGCTGCAGTGCCACACTCGCCAGCGGCTCGCGCGCGGTGCACGGCATCCAGTCCGACGCCGCGGGCAACATCACGCGCGGCGCGGTGTTCACCATCACTGCCGGTGCGACCCCGGTCGCGCCCGCCGCTCCGCCCGTGCAGAACGTGCCCGAGACCGCGCCGGTCACGCCGCCCGTGCAGGTTGCTCCCGCCCCCAGCGCGCCCTTCCTCCCGCCGCCCGTCGGCGGCGTTTCGAACATGCCGCCGTTCGAGACCTGGGAGCTTCCCACCGACTACGGCGCGGCCATCCCGAGCGCCTCGACCACCAACGGCAGCTCATGGTTGCTCGGCCTCGTGCTGGGGCTCGGCTTCGCGCTGCTCGTCGCGCTCCCCCTGCGCCTGCTCGTCACTACCGTGCGTCGCAAGCGCGGATACGTTGCGCGCGTGCCGAGCGACGAGGAGCCTCTGCTCAGCCCGCGCGTGACCGCCGTGATCTTCCTCGCCGCGGCCGTGTTGCTCGCCGCCCTCGCGGGCGGTATCCAGGCCGAAGTGCGCTACCTGCGCCTCGCCGTGGCCATCGGACTCGCCCTCACGGTGCTCAACGGTGTCGGCCTGCTCGCGGCAAAGCTCGCGGGGCGCACGATGGGGTGGAGCACGGGCATCCGGCTCGCTCCCCTCATGCTCGCGATCGCCGCGGTCACCGCGCTCGTGTCGCGCGTGGGAGGGATCCAGCCGCCCATCGTCGTGGGCATCGTGCTCGCCGCGCGATTCGCGCCGACAGTGGGTGCTCGCGCGCGCGGCATCGTGTCGCTCGTGGAGGTCGCCGCGATCGTGGCGCTCGGGCTCGTCGCGTGGCTCGGCCAAAGCGCTCTCGGCCCCGTCGACGGGTTCCTGCCCTCGCTCGTGAGCGAAACCCTCTCGGCGCTGTGTATCGCGGCGCTCGGCTCGGCCATGATCATGCTGCTGCCCGTGCACCGGATGCCTGGCCGACTGATCTGGGAGTTCTCACGTACCGCGTGGGCAGTGCTTACCCTCGTGACGGCGACCGTCGCAGGAGTGGTGATCGGCGGCGGAGGCAGCTTCCCGGTCCCCTGGGTGATCGGCGGTGCGCTGCTCTTCGCCGCCCTGAGCGTGGGCGCCTGGGCGTGGGTGCACCTCGTCGAGCCGAACGTGGACACTGTCAGGGGTCCGTCCTAGCGTCGAGGGATGGACATCATCCTCATCCCCGGTTTCTGGCTCAACGGCGACTCGTGGGGCGAGGTGATCCCGGCCCTCTCCGGCCACACCGTGCACCCCGTGACGCTTCCAGGCATGGAGTCGGTGGAGTCCGACCGCACCGACATCGGCCTGCGCGACCACGTGGACGCGGTAGTTGCGCTCGTCGACACACTTCCGGGACACGTGGTGCTCGTGGGCCACAGCGGGGGCGGCGCCATCGCGCATGCCGTCGTGGATGCCCGCCCCGAGCGCATCGCACGAGTCGTGTATGTCGACAGCGGTCCCCTGGCCCACGGCGGCGTCATCAACGACGAGCTGCCCGTCGTCGACGGCGAAGTGCCCCTGCCCGCGTGGGACGTGTTCGACGACGAAGACCTCGTCGACATGACCGACGACATCCGGGCGCACTTCCGCTCGATCGCCATCCCCGAGCCGGTGCGCGTCACGAGTGACAAGCAGGTGCTCGGCGATCCGCGGCGCTACGACGTGCCCGCCACTGTCATCGCCTGCGAGATCACGAGCGACATGATTCGGCAGTGGATCGCCGGTGGGCACCCCTATGTCGCCGAGCTCGCGTCCATCAAGGAGTACGAGATCGTCGACCTGCCGACCGGGCACTGGCCGCAGTTCACCCGACCGATCGACCTGGGTGAGGCGATCCTCGCTGCCGTGGAGCGCTAGACAACGGGGTCGGCGAGAATGAGGGGGTGAAGAGCCTAGGAAGCATCGGCGTGCAGGCCGCTATCGGCGCGGCGCTCCTCTTCGGCGCGGGAACACCCCTGGCCAAGCTGCTGCTCGGCTCGGTCAGCCCCTGGCTCCTCGCGGGGTTGCTGTACGCGGGCTCCGGCATCGGGCTGGGCCTCTACCGGCTCATCACCCGCCAGCAGCGCGTGCGGCTCGCGCGCCACGAGGTGCTGCCACTCATCGGCGCCATCGGTTTCGGCGGGATCCTCGGCCCGGTGCTGCTCATGTTCGGCCTCGCGAACATGCCCGCGACTGGCGCATCCCTGCTGCTGAACGCCGAGGGCGTGTTCACCGCGATGCTCGCGTGGTTCGTGTTCCGCGAGAACGTCGACCGCCGCATCGCTCTGGGGATGGCGGCAATAGTCGCGGGTGCCGTGGTGCTGAGCATCCCGACCGGCGCCGAGCTCGGGTCGGTCTGGCCCTCGCTCGCGATTCTCGGCGCGTGCCTGTGCTGGGGCATCGACAACAACCTCACCCGCATGATCTCGCTCACCGACGCGACGTGGCTCGCGGCCGTCAAGGGCGCAGTGGCGGGCCCCGTCAACCTCGCCATCGCATTCCTTCTCGGCGCGCAACTGCCCCCGGTGGCGAGCATCGCCGGGGCGGCGGTCGTGGGCTTCTTCGCCTATGGGGTGAGCCTCGTGCTGTTCATCGTCGCGATGCGCCACGTGGGAACGGCTCGGGCGGGAGCCTACTTCTCGGTCGCGCCGTTCTTCGGTGCCATCCTGGCCCTCGCACTCGGTGCCCCCGCGACGGTGCCTCTCGCCGTCGCCGCCGCGCTCATGGCCCTCGGGGTCTGGCTGCACCTGACGGAGCGCCACGAGCACGAGCACATCCACGACGTGCTCACCCACGATCACTGGCATGTGCACGACGAGCACCACCGCCATGAACATGACGAGCCCGTGGCGGCGGGAACGCGCCACCTGCACACCCATACCCACGAGCCGATCACGCACACCCACGAGCACTACCCGGATGTGCACCACCGGCACGGCCACTAGAGCCGGAGGCCTCAGCCGAAGACGCCCAGGTGGTCGAGCAGTATCTTCGTGCCGATGAGGATCAGGATGACGCCGCCCGCGATCTCCGCCGGCCCGCGGAACTTCAGCCCCGCCCGGTGGCCCACGAGCACCCCCACGAACGTGAGCACCATGGTCGTCACACCGATGACGATGACGGCCTCCACTATCGAGACGGACAGGAACGCGAACGAGATGCCCACGGCGAGCGCGTCGACGCTCGTCGCGACGGCGAGCAGCAGGAGCTGACGCACGCGCAGGCGGCCGTCATCCGTTGCGTCGTCCTCGCTCTTCGAGAACGCGTCGAGCAGCATCTTGCCGCCGATGAGGGCGAGCAGGCCGAAGGCGATCCAGTGGTCGATCTGGGTGATGTACTGCTCGAGCTGAGTGCCGAGCGCCCAGCCGATGAGCGGCATGACGGCCTGGAACACCCCGAACGTGACGGCGATGATGACGGCCTGCCGGTAGTCGAGTTTGCGCATGTGCAGGCCCTTGCCGAGGGCAACGGCGAATGCGTCGGCGGAGACTCCGAGCGCGATGAGGAAGACGGACCAGAGGGCCATGGTGACGGACCTTTCGGTGAGCACCGAAATCGGGAGACTTCGGCAATGACTGCCGAAGGTCTCGCTCACCCGCTGGTGTCAGCTGGGCGGTACGCCGGGTGGGATTGCCCACCAGTATGTCGACGTACCTCCGGGCCTGCGGTGCTGAGCACGCACGAGGCCGGTACCGGGAACTACTCCCCTTCGCCGTCAAGTCTAAGCGACGCGTCACGGTCCGTAGTCCTACCCACCCGCAATTAGCAGGTTGGCACCTCACCCTGCTTAGCTTGCCGTGTGGATTACGAAGTCACCCGAGACGATGCCCAGTGGCGAGCCGACCTGAAGCCCGAGGAGTTCGCCGTCCTGCGCGAGGCAGCTACCGAGCGACCGTGGACGGGCGAGCTTCTCGACGAGGACCGCGCTGGCCTCTATACCTGCAAAGCGTGCGGCAACGAGCTCTTCGTCGCCGGCACGAAATTCGACTCCGGATGCGGCTGGCCGAGCTTCTACGAGGCCGTCAACCCTGACGCCGTGGAGCTGCTGCCCGACAACAGTCTGGGCGTGGAGCGCACCGAGGTCCGCTGCGCGAAGTGCGGCTCGCACCTCGGGCACGTGTTTCCCGACGGCGTGGGAACCCCCACGGGCGACCGCTACTGCATGAACTCCCTCGCGCTGAACTTCGCCGCCGAGGAGTGAGCCGCCCGTGATGGGCTCCGTGTCACCTCTTCTCGAGTCGGAGATCGATCTGCTGCGGGCCGACTTCCCGATCCTCCGCACCCGCGTCAACGGCAGACCGCTCGTCTACCTGGACTCCGGTGCGACATCCCAGAAGCCGCGCGCCGTGCTCGACGCCGAGCGCGAGTTCTCCGAGACCCGTACCTCTGCCGTGCACCGCGGAGCACACACGCTCGCCGCCCTCGCCACCGAGGAGTTCGAGGATGCCCGCGCCACCGTCGCGCGCTTCGTGGGGGCCACGGCCGACGAGATCGTGTGGACATCCAACGCGACCGAGGGCATCAACCTCGTCGCCTACGCGCTGTCGAACGCCACCACGTCGGGTCCGGAGTACGCCTCGCTCGCCCTCTCCCTCGGCGACGAGATCGTCATCACCGAGCTCGAGCACCACGCCAACCTGATCCCCTGGCAGCAGCTCGCGCAGCGCACGGGTGCCACCCTGCGATTCATCCCCGTGGATGACGACGGTGCGCTGCACCTCGACCTGCTCGAGCAGCTCGTCACCGAGCGCACCCGTGTCGTGGCCGTTTCCCACGTGTCGAACGTGCTCGGCGTGATCAATCCGGTCCCCCAGATCGTCGCACGGGCGCACGCCGTGGGAGCGCTCGTCGTGCTGGACGCGTGCCAGTCGGCGCCGCACATCCCCCTCGACCTGCACGCACTCGACGTTGACTTCGCCGTGTTCTCGGGCCACAAGATGCTCGCGCCGACGGGAATCGGCGTGCTCTATGGCAAGCGCGAACTGCTCAACGCCCTCCCGCCCTTCCTCACCGGGGGCTCCATGATCACGACGGTCACGATGGAGTCGGCGAGCTTCCTGCCCGCCCCGCAGCGTTTCGAAGCGGGGACGCAGCGGGTGTCGCAGGTCATCGCCCTGGCGGCGGCCGTCGACTACCTCACCGCGATAGGCATGGAACGCGTTGCCGAGCACGGTTCCCGGATGAGCCGCCAGCTGATCGACGGACTCTCCACGATCGACGGGGTGCGGGTGCTCGGAGCCCACGGTGACCGGGTCGGGCTCGCGAGCTTCGACGTGGACGGCGTGCACGCCCATGACGTCGGGCAGTTCCTCGACGACCGCGGCATCGCGGTGCGCGTGGGCCACCACTGCGCCCAGCCGCTGCACCGCCGGCTCGGCCTCACCGCGACGACGCGCGCGAGCGGCTCCGTCTACACGACGGCCGCCGAGATCGACTACTTCCTCGACGCGGTAGCCGACACCCGAGCGTTCTTCGGAGTTGGCTCATGAGCACCGAAGACCTGCAGGGCCTCTACCAGCAGCTCATCCTCGACCACGCGAAGAACCCGCACGGGCGAGCACTGCTGGAGTCTCCGACCGGGCAGTCGCACCAGCTCAACCCGACGTGCGGCGACGAGGTCACGCTCACGGTTCGCGTGACCGGTGGCGTCATCGAGGCCATCGGCTGGGAGGGTCACGGATGCTCAATCTCCCAGGCCTCGGCCTCGCTCCTCGCGACACTCATCGAGTCGGTCCCGGTGGATGACGCCGCCGCGCTGCTCGAGGAGTTCCGCACGGCGATGCGCTCGCGTGGTCAGATCGAGCTCGACGAGGACCGCTTCGGCGACGCGATCGCCCTCAACGGGGTATCCCGCTACGTCGCGCGAGTGAAGTGCGCGATGCTGCCGTGGGTCGCCCTGGAGGCCGCACTGGCCTCATAGAGCGGCCCGGTCCTGGTCCCGCCCGACGCTCAGGCCGAGAACAGGCTCGCGTAGTCGCCGTAGCCCTGCGCCTCGAGCTCGCCCGCGGGGACGAACCGCAGCGCCGCGGAGTTGATGCAGTAGCGCATCCCGCCTTCGGCGACGGGTCCGTCGTCGAAGAGGTGCCCCAAGTGGCTGTCGCCGTTCGCGGAGCGAACCTCGGTGCGCACCGACCAGAAACTGCGGTCGGTCTTCGTGACGAGGTGGGCTGGAGCGATCGGGCGGGTGAAGCTCGGCCATCCGGAACCGCTGTCGTACTTGTCGGTGGACGAGAACAGGGGTTCGCCCGAGACGATATCGACGTAGATGCCGGCCTCGTGGTTGTTCCAGAACTCGTTGCGGAACGCGGGCTCGGTCGCATCCTTCTGGGTGACGGCGAACTGCTCGGGGGTGAGCTGGGCGATCGCTGTCGGGTCCTTGCGGTACTCGGTTGTCGTCATGGGGATGATGCTCCTTGGTGAGTCGCTGGCTGCGACCCTCACCCAGTAGAACCGCAGGTCGCGGCCAAAAGTTCCCACTAGCGCAGGATTCCCAGCTCCCGCGCTCGCGCCACGGCACCGGTTCGTGATGTGACGTCGAGCTTGGAGAACACGTGCACGAGGTGCGACTTGACAGTGGTCTCGGAGACGAAGAGCTCATCGGCGATCTCGCTGTTCGACCGGCCCCTTGCGACGAGTTCCACGACCTCGATCTCGCGTCGACTCAGCGCCACGCCCGGCGCGCGCAGTCGGTTGAGCAGTCGCCCGGCAATCGCCGGTGCGAGCGCGCTCTCGCCTGCTGCCGCTGCCCGAACTGCGGCAATGAGCTCGTGTGGCGGCGCATCCTTGAGAAGGTAGCCGCTCGCGCCCGCCTCGATCGCTCCGATGATGTCGCCATCGGTGTCGTAGTTGGTCAGGACCAGCACGTAGGGCGGCGCCTCGAGCGCGCGGATGCGGCGCGTGGCGTCCGCGCCCGACTCGAGTGACCCGAACTGCAGGTCCATGAGGACGAGGTCGGGGTTGTGCCGCCGCACGGCCTCGACCGCCTCATCCGGAGTCGCGGCCTCGGCGATGACACTCACCCCGGCCTCGGACTCGAAGAGGGCGCGGAGCCCTGCGCGAACGACGGGATGGTCGTCGGCGATCACGACGCGTATCACTGCGGTTCCCCGAGCCCCAGCGCGACGATCAACCGGGTGCCGCGCGCCGGAGACGCCTCGATGGTGAGCGTGCCGCCGAGTTGGTCGACGCGCTCCCTGATCGCCGTGAGTCCGAACGAGTCAGAGACTCCGGATGCCCGGTCGGCCACGACCTCGGCGGCGTCGAACCCGACCCCGTCGTCGGCGATCACCAGTTCGACGCTGTCGGTATCGAGTGCGATGGTGATGGTCGCGGTGTGCGCCCGCGCGTGCTGGAGCACGTTCGCCATGGCTCCCTGGGCTATGCGCAGCAGCGCGGCCTGCACGTGCATGGGCAGCTCGGGAGAGTCGGCAACCCGCACGTGCACCTCGAGGTCGTCGCTGCGCCACTGGGTCTCGGCGAGGCGCCGCAGCGCCGCAGCCAGCCCACGGTCGCTGAGCGCCGCGGGAGATAGCTCGCGGATGAAGCGGCGGGTGTCCGCGAGGTTCGTCGCGGCGGTCTCGCGAGCGAGCCTGATGTGCTCGAGTCCGGGCTGCTGGGGGTCGGCGCGCTCGGCGGCATGCAGCAGCATCTGGATGCTCGACAGCCCCTGCGCGACGGTGTCGTGGATCTCGCGGGCGAGCCTCGCGCGCTCGGCGAGCACACCGGACGCGTGCTCGGTGACCGCGAGCTGGTCGCGCGTGGCCACCAGCTCCGCCATGAGCGCTTCACGTTCGGCAGCCTCACGTGCAAGCGACTGGTAGCCCAGCCCGATGAGGATGGCGACCCCGGCGCCGACGAGCGGACCGACGACTCCACCGATGCTCCAGCCGCCGTGGAGCCCGAGCGCCGCGATCGCGGCCCCCACCGCGACGAGCACCGCCACCGCTCCCCAGGGACGGGGCAGCACGTGCAGGTAGAGGAAGAAGAGCGGGAACACCAAGTACGCGGCTTCCGGGATGAGCCAGACCAGAGCCAACCACAGGGCAGACAGCGCGAGCAGCCAGAGCAGCGCAAGGCGCCCGGAGGTCGAGCGCGTGGCGAGGCGTCCGCCCAGGCCGTAGGTGATGAGCAACAGCAGGGCGAGGGCGACAACCGCGGCGCTTGCCGTCGTGGCGACGATGATCGCGCGCACGATCACGAGGGCGACGAGGGCGACGAACAGGAGGTGCAGGCCCGTCCTCAGCCCCGCGAAAACGGGGGTGAGCGGGGTGTGGACCATGTCAGGCCCCAGCCTACGACGCACGGGTGCACGCGGCCATCCATCGAAAGTTCGACGCTGTGCTCCTCCTTTTCCTGCGCGAGGAGCATCCCTGCGAGCGATGACCCGGCCCCCGCCCGACGCGAGGGTTGAAGTACGCCGTCGGAAGCATCCGGCGCAGGAGAGGATTCACCATGTTCGTCGCTTGGCGCGACCTTCGTTTTGCGAAAGGTCGATTCGTTCTCATCGGGTCGGTAGTCGCACTCATCACCATCCTCGTGGGGTTCCTCAGCGGTTTGACCGGGGGCCTCGCGGCGCAGAACGTCTCCGCCGTGCTGTCGCTGCCCGCCGATCAGCTCGTGTTCGCCGCTCCCACGGACTCCGCTCAGCCGAGCTTCTCCGACTCGCAGCTCACGAGCGCCCAGGCCGAGACGTGGTCGTCCGCAGCAGGAGTGTCGAGCGCGCATCCGATCGGAATCACTCAGACTCGCGCAGAGGCGGCCGGCGCCCGTGCCGCCGTCGCCCTCTTCGGCGTGGAGCCCGGATTCGACGCCGGAGCACCCTCGCAGAATGGCGCTCTCGGCCTCTCCGTGGCAGCAGCCGACGAGCTGTCGGTGCGGCAGGGCGACACTGTGACGATCGCGGGCACCGACTACCGGGTCGAGGTCGTCTCCGGCGACTGGTGGTACAGCCACACCCCGGTCGTGCAGATGACCCTCGACGACTGGCGCGCCTACTCGGCAGCCACCGGCTCCCCCAACGCGTTCGCGACCGTGCTCGCCGTCACCGGCACGCCCGACTGGTCCGCCGCGAACGAGAAAGCCGACACCGTCTCCCAAGCGCCCGTGATGGCCCTCACCGCCATCGGCGCGTTCCGCTCGGAGATCGGCTCGCTACTGCTCATGGTGGCGATGCTGTTCGGCATCTCCGCACTCGTGATCGGCGCGTTCTTCACCGTCTGGACCATGCAGCGGCGCGGCGACATCGCCATCCTCAAAGCCCTCGGCGCCTCGACCTCGTCACTCGTCCGCGACGCACTCGGGCAGGCGCTCGTCGTGCTCGTGCTCGGCGTGGGGGTGGGCATCGGCCTGGTGGCGCTGCTCGGGATGCTCGCCGGCACCGCCCTGCCGTTCATCCTCAGCCCTCTCACCACACTCCTGCCTGCGGCGATCATGGTCGCTCTCGGGCTCGCCGGAGCCGCGTTCGCCCTCCGTTCCGTCACCACCGCCGACCCCCTCACCGCCCTCGGGAGCAATCGATGATCACCCTCAACAACGTCACCCTGACCTTCGCCGACGGCGACAGCCGTGTCACCGCGGTCGACCACGTCACCCTGGCGGCGCATCCGGGAACCGTCACCGGGATCACCGGGCCGAGCGGTTCCGGCAAGTCGAGCCTGCTGGCCGTGGCCGCGACCCTCATCCGCCCGGACTCCGGCGAGGTGCTCATCGACGGAACCGACGCGGCCCGGCTGAGCGTGTCCGACGCGAGCGACCTCCGCCGCGACAAGGTCGGCATCGTGTTCCAGCAGTCGAACCTCCTGCCGTCTCTCACCGCCCACGAGCAACTCACCGTCATGAACGAGCTGGGCCTACCTCGCTCGCGCGGGCGACGTGCGGCAGCGGCATCCCGAGCCTCCGACCTGCTCGACGCTGTGGGTCTCGCCGACCACCGCGACAAGCGGCCGCACCAGCTCTCCGGCGGCCAGCGCGCGCGCGTCAACATCGCCCGTGCGCTCATGAACGACCCGAGCGTGCTTCTCGTGGATGAGCCCACGAGCGCCCTCGACCAGGAGCGCGGCGCGAGCATCATCGACCTGCTCCTGACCCTCACGAGCGAGCTGAGCACCTCGACGCTGCTCGTCACGCACGACCTGGTTCACCTGCCCCGGATGCACGCGCTCGTGCACATGATCGACGGGCGCCTCGCGACCTCACCGCAGGTCGCGGCGTAACCCCACAGCCCTCGCGATCTGCGCCGCGACCTCAGGAGGCGTGAGATCCGTCGTATCGATGGTCTCCGCCTCCTCGCCCAGCCAGCCCCGGAAGGCCTCGGCATATGGCTCGAGGTACGCGCGTCGGAACTCCGACGGACCCACGTCGGTGTCGCCCTCGATGCGCTGGCGGAGCATGTCGTGGTCGGCGTGGAGTACGAAGTGCCTCACGGGGATCTCGTGGAGAGCGAGGCCCTCGCTGATCTCCCGCCAATACTGCTCGACGAGCACGGTCATGGGCATGACCAGAGTTCCGCCGGTGTAGTCGAGGATGCGACGAGCGGTCTCGACGACGAGCGGTCGCCATGGCGGCCAGTGCTGGAAGTTGTCGGTTTCGGGGAGCCCTGGCCGGACATCCATGAGTGTCTCGCCGACCTTCTCCGCATCGAACACGCGCGAGTCCGGAATCAGCTGTTGAAGGAGCGCGCTGGTCGTCGTCTTGCCGACGCCGTGGGTGCCGTTGAGCCAGATGATCACGATTCGATGGACGTCTCGTCTGGCGCGGTTCGAGTGCGCTGGTCGACAGTTCCGTCAGATACGGCTTCGCTATCGGACTCCGTGTACGCGGTGCCGAAGAGCTCGCAGCCCAGCGCCCCCAAGTCGGCGAGGAGCTCAGACTCGATCACGAAGTTCCCCTGGACTGACACCTCGCCGCTCCAACGGATGACCGTCTTGTACTCGGGCCGGAGGGTAGCCAAGGCGTCGGAAAGGTGGCGAATATCTGCGACCAAAGCCCTCAGCGCAGCGAAGCCCGTCTCATCGTCGTCCTCGGTCAGTGACTCGTCATGCTCGTAGTGCCAAGTGGACTGCGCGTATGGCGCATACTCTCGCGTCTTCCGAATGCGGCGATCACCCTTCTCGTTCGACGATTCCGGAACGAGGCCGAGCACCTCAGTGACATGCGCCGACGTGCCCGTGTCGGAGTAGATCGACAGAGTTGCCTTACTCCAACGCGCCAAGGTCGATCTCCTTCGTGCTCCGGCAGGGGCTCGAACTCGACTGTACGACGTTCTGGAGTGCTGTGAGATCACATAACCCGGAGTTCAGCACCGCGGTCGCGGATCGATTGTCAGAACGACGGCTCGCGCACCGAGCTGCGCCTCCGGATGAGGCGCCAACCGTCGTCGGTTCGCACGAAGTCGTCGCTGTAATCACCCGAGATGGGAAAGCCTTCGGCGGGGAATCCGATGTACTTGCTGTGCGCGCGAGCGCCCTCGGGGGTCTCGACCACCGAGACGTTCGTCGAGTGGTGCGAATAGACCTTGCGGCTCTTGAGGGCCTCCCGCAGTTCGACGACGCCGTTGAGGTTGGGGCGGCCGAAGGCGCTGAAGTCGTAGACGAAGTCGCGCGCGAACACGAGGTGTGCCCGCCCCCAGCGGTTGTTGTCGACAACATGCCCGTACTCGGCGATCACCTGTTCGATCTCGACGATGTCATCCGCGCTCAGCACGTGGCCCCCCGTCGTTCGCTCGACCGATTCGCATAGTCATCTCATTCTCTTTCGGCGGCGCATCGTGCGGGCGAGTGTGTCATTGCGTAACGAAACGTGACGCCGCGCTACTCCGTGAACCGATCGACCACCGCGCTCTCGATCAGCGAGATCACGGTGTAGATCGTGATCGTGACGAGCGCGATCGCCACTGCAGCCGCCCACAGCTCGGTGTACCGGGAGGTGCCCGCGGCTTGGAGAAGCTGTGCGCCAGTGCCCTTGCCCGTGATGAGCCACTCCGCGATGAGCGCTCCGGTGATCGCGTGCGGCGCCGCGATGCGCGCCGCCGTGAAAACGGCGGGCAGTGCGTGAGGAAGGGAGACCTTCGTCATCCGCGCCCAACGGCCGCCTCCGTGGGCGACCACGACGTCGAGAGCGGCACGCGGTGTCGACCGCAACCCGAAGGTGATGGTCACGAGCGCCGCGAAGAAGACGACGATGAAGCCCACGGCGGCGAGACCTCCGGGGCCGCGACCGAAGCCGTAGACGATGAGGGGTGCCATGGCAATGAGCGGGAAGGTGCGCAGCACCAGGGCCACGGGCATGAAAGTGGTCTCCACGGGTGGTGCAACGACGAACACCACCGCGATGACCACCGCCCCGAGCAACCCGACCCCGTACCCGAGGACGGTGTCGCTCAGCGTGATGAGGATGTTGCCCACGACCGCATCGCGATGGGCCCCCGCATCCGGGCCCGCGAACAGGTAGGTCCACACGTCGAGCGGCGTCTTGCCGATGAAGGGGCTGATGCGCCCGACAAGAAGGAACACCCACCACAGACCGAGCAGGATGACCGTCGCACCGATCACGAGGGCGATGCGCCGCAGCGCCAGTGCGAGCAGCGTCATCGGTGGCTCCGTGCCCACGGCAGCGCGATCCACGAGAGCAGGGCCACGAGGCCGTAGCCGCCACTGGCCAGCAGCGCGGCGCTGAGCCCGAAGATCCAGGTGCGCTCGACCTGGATGGACCGGGAGATCGCCGAGAGGGCGACACCGATACCGGAGTCGACCCCGCCGAGGTACTCGCCGAGGATGGCGCCGATGAGAGCCGCGGGAACGGCGATCTTCAGCGCGGTCGCGGCCGCGGGCAGCGCCGCCCAGACCTGGACTTTCGCGAAGCGCGCCCACCGGTTGCCGCCGTAGACGCGCACGAGGTCGTGCTCGATGCGCCGCGACGCGTGCACGCCGAGCAGGGCGCCGATGAGGGCGGTGAAGAACACTGCGAGACCCGCGAGGAACACCGAGGGTGTGCGACCGCCCACGAGGGCCAGCACGATCGGCCCGATCGCGGCGAGGGGCACACACTCCACGATCACGCCGAACTGCGTGACCGCGGGCTCGATGACAGGGAAGAGCAGCACGACCGACGCGAGCACCAGAGCGGTGATCGACCCCCACACCCAGCCCTGGGCGGCGCTGCCCGCCGTGATACTCACCTGGCCGAGGTAGAACGCCGGCCCGTCGGCAACCAACTGGGCAACCAGGGCCGGCGGTGAAGGAACAACGCCGGAAGTCGCGAAGACCGTGTCGGCCACCACCCACCACGCGGCAACGATGATGGCGAACCCGGCAACGCCGAGTATCGCACCGGATGCTCTCGACTGCCGCGTCGGCGACGCGATGCTCACGGTGCATCCCCTCCGTGACCGAACAGCAGCGAGACGAGCTCGTCGTGGATGCGGTGGAACTCGGGCGATCGGAGCACGTCCACGGTGCGCGGGCGCGGGAGGTCGATGCGTACTTGGGCGACGATCCGGCCGGGTCGCGGCGACATCACCGCGACCTCGTCGGAGAGCAGGATCGCCTCCTGGATGCCGTGGGTGACCATGAGCGTCGTGGCAGGGCGGTCCGTCCAGATTCGCTGGAGCTCGAAGTTGAGGCGCTGCCGGGTCATGTCGTCCAGCGCGCCGAACGGCTCGTCGAGCAGCAGCAGGTCGGGCTGGAGCACGAGGGCTCGCGCGATCGACGCGCGTTGCCGCATCCCGCCGGACAGCTGGGCGGGGCGGGCCTTCTCGAAGCCCCGAAGGCCGACGAGGTCGATGAGCTCGTCCACCCGCGCTACCTCGTCGCGACGACCGGCGAGCTCGAGCGGAAGACGGATGTTCGATGCCACAGAGCGCCAGGGAAGCAGGGCCGAGTCTTGGAACGCCACGCCGACCCGAAGGTCTTTCGAGCGCCGGAGAGCGTCGTCGCCGTGCACTCGGGCGACACCCGACGTGGGCACCTCGAGCCCAGCGAGGATGCGCAGGATCGTCGACTTGCCGCATCCCGAGGGGCCGAGCAGGGAGGTGAACGAGCCGCGGGGCACGGTCAGATGCACGTCCTCGACGGCCTCCACCGTGCGACGGCCGAGACGGAAGTGCTTGGTGAGCCCGTCGACGACGAGGCCCTCGAGATCGGGTCCCGCAGAGCCGGCCGAGACGGCCGACCCTGCGAGCGTGTCAGTCATGACTAGCCACCGATGATGAGCTCGGGGTGGTCCGCGTACACCTTGGCGATGAGCGAGCCGTCGAAGATCGCCGGGTCGACGGTGGCGCCGAGGAGGCCGATCGAGTCGACGTTGGCCTTGATCGAGCGGTCGGAGATGGTGCCGATGCCGTTCTTCTTGGCCTCATCGGTCAGGATCAGTTTGGCCTGCTGGTCCCACGACGACGAGATCTCGCTCGCGACGTAGCCCTGGTCTTTGCCGTAGTCGTTCACGACCAGGTCGATCGCGCGCTCCTTGTCGTCGAACGCGGCCTTCCAGCCCTGCGCCCACGCGGTAAGGAATGCCTCGACCTTGTCGGGCTCGTTCTCAAGCGTCTCGCGCTTGATGACGACCGCCTCACCCGAGTACTCGAGACCGAAGTCGGAGAGCGAGAACTCCTGGGCGCCGAATCCCGACTCGCGCAGTGGCGCGCCGCCGTCGAAGTAGCCCATGAAGCCGTCGATCTGGCCGAGCTTGAGGTCGGAGTTCGCGTCGGCGTAGGGCACCCGGTTGATCGACGCGGGGTCGATGTCGTTGACCTTGAGGAAGGCATCCCAGTTGACCGCGCTCGAGTCGGCGATCGCGATCGTCTTCCCCACGAGGTCGGCGGGCTTCGTGATCGGGGCGGTGTCGGCCGAGACGATCGTGAACGGGTTCTTCTGGTACAGCGTCGCGACGATCACCAGGTCTGCGCCCTCGGCGTTCGCCTGCGACACGTCGACGGGGCTGGCGATGCCGACCCACGCGGTACCGCTCTGCAGTGCCGCGGCGGCGGAGACTCCACCGAGGCCACCGGCGGTGAGCTCGACCGAGTCGAAGCCGGCGTCCTTGAAGTAGCCGTCTTCGATACCGAAGTAGTAGCCCGCGAACTCGTGGTTCTTGAGCCACGAGAGCTGCACGTTGATGTCGCCGTAGCTCCCGGTCTCCTCGGTGGCGGGGGCGGGAGCCGCGCATCCGGCGAGCAGCAGCCCGGCTGCGGTGAGGCCGAGGGCGGCCAGGGCTCGCGTCCGGCCCCTCCGTGATGTGATGGACATGGTTTCCTCTCGTTGTGCTGTGGTGTCAGGGCTTGGCGTCCGGGTGAACGCCGACATCCGAGCCGGCCCCGAAGATGGGCGGCAGGACTTCATTGAGCACGTAGTCCCCGACCTGTCGTGCCTTGTAGATCCAGGGGTTGTGCGAGCTGACGGTGCGGGCGTTGCGCCAATGGCGGTCGAGCGCCTCGCGGGTGTTCGTGGATGATGCGCCGAGGGAATCGAAGAGGTGGCTGGTCTGCTCGAGCACGAGCGGAACTATCGAGACCTGAGCCGTTGACACGACGATGTCGGCCTCGGCGAACAGCGCCGAACTCTGCTCGAGGGTGACAGCGGGGTCTGTCCATGCTTCCCAGGCGCGTTCGAGCACGGCCGCCGCCGAGAGTACGATCGCGCGTGCAGTGAAGGCCGCCGCCGAGAGTACGATCGCGCGTGCAGTGAAGGCCGCCGCCTCCGTGCGGCCGACCGCCTCCTGAACTATCGGGTCGTGGCGAGCGAGGGTGCCCGATCCGGCGCTGTAGACGCGCTTGCGCTCCTGCACGAGGCGGCGCACGTCGTCGGCCGCAGCGCGCGCGGTGCCGGCGATCGTGGCGAGCAGCACGAGTTGGTGGAACCCCATCGTGTGGTGAGTGGTCGACGGTCCGCGGCGCAGCACCTCGCTCTCGTGCACCAGCACATCGGTGAAGGTCGTCGTGCCGCTGGCCGTGAGCTTCTGACCGAAGCCCGCCCAGTCATCGGCAATGTGAACACCCTCGCGGTCCGCGGGCACGATGACGACGACGCTCTCGTCGTTCTCGTCCACCGCCGAGATCGGGATGAACTGCGCGTACAGGTTGCCCGTGCTGTAGAACTTCTTGCCGCTCACGCGCAGGGTGCCGTCATCCGCGGTGCGCAGCACGGTCTGGATGCGACCGATCGGAACGTCCGAGACCTCGGAGGTGGCGTTGCCGAAGATCCGTCCGCCCGCGATGGCGCGCAGGAGATCGTCGCGTTCAGGCGACGCCGGCTGCAGCAGAGCCAACTCCACTCGGAAGTAGTGCTGGCGCAGGGCCTGAGGAATGTTGGAGTCGGCGGCCCCCAGTGCGATGAGGAAGTCGTAGAACTCGGCGAGGGTCAGACCCTTGCCGCCGAACTCCACCGGCACCCGCACCCCGCCGAGCCCGGCCTCGGCGAAGCGCCGGATCTCGTCAAACGGATGCACGCGGTCGACGTCATGGTCGGCCGCGGTCGCCCGCAGTTGGTCGAGGAACGGGGCGAAGTCGTCGAGGGCCGCCTGGAGAGCGGCACTGCGGTCGGGGATGTGGGTCTGGGTCACGGTCGCCGACTGTACGGGCCGCCCGGATGCCGCCGACGGAACGTGTCATCCGGTGACACCGTGTGACGCCACGTTTCATGGGGCTGCGCGGGGGGCCGCCCGCGCTGGCTACCGTCAAACGATTAACGAATGGAGTTTTCCGTGCCGCAACGCCCGCGCATGTTGTTCAGCGCTTTCAACGAGTTCGTGCTCTCGCACCACGACCAGGGTCTCTGGGCCCACCCGAAGAGCCGCCAACTGGAGCTCAACTCGGTGGAGTACTGGGTCGAGATAGCGCAGCTCCTCGAGCGCGCCCACTTCGACATCCTCTTCTTCGCGGACGTTCTTGCGACCTACGACATCTACCAGGGCAGCCGGGATGCGGCCGTGCTGTCGGGCATGCAGACCCCGGTGAACGATCCGGCGGTACTCGCGCCTGTGCTCGCCTACGCCACCGAGCACCTCGGCATCGTCGTCACCGAGAACGTGCTGCAGGAGCATCCCTACTCGTTCGCGCGCAAGATGACGACCCTCGATCACCTGAGCAAGGGCCGGATCGGGTGGAACATCGTCACGAGCTTCCTGCCGGGCGCCGGACGCAACCTCGGGTACGGCGGACTGCCCACCCACGAGGAGCGCTACGGGCGCGCCGACGACTACATGGAGGTCGTCTACAAGCTCTGGGAGACGAGCTGGGAAGACGATGCGGTCATCCGCGACATCCAGCGCCAGCACTACGTCGACCCCAGCAAGATCCACGAAATCAACCACGTGGGCCCCTACTACGACGTCGTCGGTCCGCACATCTCGGAGCCGTCGCCGCAGCGCACGCCCGTGCTGTTCCAGGCGGCCGCATCCGACGTGGGGATCGACTTCGCCGGCCGCCACGCGGAGGTGCTGTTCACCTCGCTCGAGCGCTCGAACGCCGCGGCGAACATCCAGCGCCTGCGGGCGGAGGCGGTGCGGGCTGGCCGCCGCGCGGACGACGTACGCATCTTCGGCGGCTTCTCGTTCGTGCTGGGCAGCACCGAGGAGGAGGCTAAGCGCCTCGACGCCGAGTTCCGGGATGCGCAGTCCATCGACGCCGCATTCTCCAAGTTCAGCGCCTTCTGGCAGTTCGACCTCTCCGTTCTCCCCCGACGCTCAAAACTCACCGACATTCTCAACGGGGAGGTCGCGAGCGACTCGGTCAAGAAGGTGCTG
Organism: Rhodoglobus sp.; assembly: GCA_965227655.1. Lineage (GTDB taxonomy): Bacteria > Actinomycetota > Actinomycetes > Actinomycetales > Microbacteriaceae > Rhodoglobus. Next base: position 1,105,852 of record OZ245765.1, read on the forward strand.
CGCTTCAGCCCCGACCTTGATTGGAGCCTCGAGGAGTTCATGCGCTGGATCGGCTCGCGCCGAGTCGTGGGCACGCCCGAGCAGATCGTGCGCGAGATCGAGGAGTGGCAGGATCTCGGCGTCGACGGGCTGAACATCAGCTACGTCATCAGCCCGGGAACGTACGAGGACTTCGCCGATCACCTGACCCCGCTGCTGCTGCAGCGCGGGCTCATGCGCCCCCAGTACGCGGAGGGCACGCTCCGGGAGAAGCTGTTCGGCAACGGACCGTACCTACCGGACGAGCACCGCGCACGGCAGCTGCGTCAGTCTGCCCTTGCGAGCCGCGCGTGAGCACGCCTGTCACTGAGGCGACGATCCGGGCTCTGCCCAAAGCCGAAGTACACGTGCACTTCGAGGGCGGTTTCGAGATCGCCGACCTGCTCGAGCTCGCGGCGGGAGTGCCGCTGCCCGTGCCGGTCGAGCGCGTCTTCGACCCCTCGGCCCACGTGCGCCCCGGCGACTCCCCGCTCTCGGGGTTCCTGCGATTCCTCGACTGGCAGTGCGGGCTCGTGATCACGGCGGACCAGGCCGCGCGCCTGGCCTACCGCTTCGTGGCGAGGCAGGCGGCCTCCGGGATCCGCTACAGCGACGTGATCATCAACCCCACCCATTGGGGCGCGTGGACGGGGCGCGTGCCCGCGTTGCTCGACGCCATCGCGGCCGGCTTCGACGATGCGGAGGCCGACGGACTCGGAACGGCCAACCTCGCATACTCCCTGTTGCGCAGCCAGTCGGCGGGCGAGGCCGAGGAGATCGTGGACTGGATCGTCGGCTCCCGCCCTTCCCGAGTGATCGCCCTCTCCGTCGACGGGGATGAGCGCACCACCGGCCGCACGGGCGAGAAGTTCTCGGCGGCGTTCACCCGCGCGCGGGATGCGGGACTGCGCCGCACGGTGCACGCGGGCGAGTCGAGCGGACCCGAGGGAGTCTGGGATGCGCTTCAGCTGCTGCACGCCGAGCGCATCGACCACGGGGTGCGCGCGATCGACGATCCCGCCCTCGTCGAGCATCTGGCGCAGTCGGGCATACCGCTCGGGATCTGCCCGAGTTCGAACCTGGCACTGGGGCTGTACCGGTCGGCGGCCGAGCATCCCGTCGACGAGCTCTCGCGCGCGGGGGTACGCGTCACGATCAACACCGACGACCCACAGCCCATCGGCACGCGACTGGAGCGAGAGTGGGCGTTGGTAGCCAACACCTTCGGCTGGGACTGGGCGCGCGTCGTCGAGCTCGCGAGAACGTCTGTCGACGCCTCGTTCGCCGACGACGACCGCAAGCGCGACCTGCACGCGGCGATTGACGCGCCCCGCGATCGGTGAGCGGGCGCCGCGTACACATCCCCGAGCGTCGAAGTACGGCCCATCCAGTTCACGCAACGCTCGGTGAGAGCACGTCGTCGACAATCCCATGCTCAACGGAGAGACCATCCGCTTGCATGGCGCGATCCGCATGGTGCCTCGCTGGTTTCTCTCCGATTTATGTTTCGTTGGACTAGACAACTAATGCGCTCGAAGGATAAGTTCTGGGAGTCGACATAATTGCCGACAAGCGGTGCACCGTTACATAGGAGTGACGACGCGCTTCGCACGAGCCAGAGCTGGCCGTGCGGGTTGTGACTCCTCTGGACTGCGAGACGTCGTAGTCGAACTTGATGCAGCATTCAGAGAGGAAGCAATCAATGTCAGTTAAGAAAGCAGTGGCGCTTGCCGCTGGCGCAGCTCTCGCGCTGAGCATGGCCGCGTGCTCGACCGGCACGGGAACCGACACCGGAGCCGAGGGCGCAAGCGACTGCAACGTCGGCATCTCCATGCCGACCCGCAGCCTTGAGCGGTGGATCAACGATGGCGAGGGCCTGCAGAAGAAGCTCGAGGACGCCGGCTGCACTGTCGACCTCCAGTACGCCGACAACAAGACCGACCAGCAGATCAGCCAGATCCAGAACCAGATCGCCGGTGGCGCCAAGATTCTGGTGATCGCCGCGATCGACGGCTCGGCACTCGGCCCGGTTCTCGACGAGGCCAAGAAGCAGGACGCAACGGTGATCGCGTACGACCGCCTCATCAACGGCAGCCCGAACGTCGACTACTACGCCACGTTCGACAACTACAAGGTCGGCACCCTGCAGGGCCAGTTCATCGAGAAGCAGCTGGGCCTCGCCGATGGCAAGGGGCCGTTCACCCTCGAGCCGTTCGCCGGCAGCCCGGATGACAACAACGCGAAGTTCTTCTTCGCTGGCGCGTGGGACGTTCTGCTCCCCTACGTCGAGAAGGGCCAGCTCGTCGTCCCCAGCGGGAAGTCCCCCGCCTCCGACGACGACTGGGCCAGCATCGGCATCCAGGGCTGGGCGTCCGACAAGGCTCAGGCCGAGATGGATAACCGCCTCTCGTCGTTCTACACCGGCGACCAGAAGGTGGACGTCGTGCTCTCCCCGAACGACAGCCTCGCCATCGGTATCGAGGCCTCGCTGAAGACCGCGGGCTACACCCCCGGCGACGGATACCCGATCATCACCGGTCAGGACGCCGACAAGGCCAACGTGAAGGCGCTGCTGGACGGCACTCAGGCGATGACCGTCTGGAAGGACACCCGCGCGCTGGGTGACCGCGTCTTCCAGATGATCACCGCGATCAACGCGGGCACGGATGTCGAGGTCAACGACACCAAGACCTACGACAACGGCAAGAAGGTAGTTCCCTCCTTCCTGCTCGACCCCGAGGTGGTCGTGAAGGACGACGTGAAGTCGAAGCTCATCGACTCCGGCTTCCTCAAGGCATCGGACGTGGGTCTCTAAACCCACACCGGGGTGGCTCCCCTCGGGGAGCCACCCTCTTTCGTGCCCGACCACAGCAAGAAGGAACACCGTGAACCAACCGATTCTCCGGATGGAGAACATCTCGAAGGACTTCAACGGCATCAAGGCCTTGGAGAACGTCACCGTCGATGTCGCGCGAGGCGAGGTCCACGCGATCTGCGGCGAGAACGGCGCGGGTAAGTCGACGCTCATGAAGGTGCTGAGCGGTGTCTACCCGACCGGCAGCTACGACGGCACGATCACCTTCGACGGCGAGCCCGTGCACTTCAAGGACATCAACGACTCCGAGGCCCGTGGCATCGTGATCATCCACCAGGAGCTCGCGCTGAGCCCCTACCTCTCGGTCGCCGAGAACATCTTCCTCGGCAACGAGATCCAGTCGCGCGGCGTGATCGACTGGAACCGCACCAACCTCGAGGCGCAGAAGCTCCTCGCCCGGGTCGGCCTTGACGAGAATCCGGCGACCAAGGTCCTCGAGCTGGGAGTGGGCAAACAGCAGCTCGTGGAGATCGCGAAGGCGCTCTCGAAAAAGGTGAAGCTGCTCATCCTCGACGAGCCGACGGCCGCCCTCAACGACGAGGACTCCAATCACCTGCTCGACCTCATCGACCACCTCCGCGACGAGGGCATTACGTCGATCATCATCTCCCACAAGCTGCGCGAGGTCCGGCGGATCGCGGACACCGTCACGGTCATCCGCGACGGCAAGACCATCGCCACGCTCGACGCCAAGTCTCCCGAGACCACGGAGAGCACGATCATCCGCGCCATGGTCGGCCGGGACCTGAACAGCATGTTCCCCCCGCGCGACCCGCAGATCGGGGCCGAGCTGTTCCGCGTCGAGGACTGGAGCGTGTTCCACCCGGTGGACACCAACCGCGCCGTCGTCGAGCACGCGTCGTTCCATGTCAACGCGGGCGAGATCGTCGGATTCGCCGGCCTCATGGGCGCGGGGCGCACCGAGCTCGCGATGAGCATCTTCGGCCGCAGCTGGGGCTCCAAGATCTCGGGCCGGGCGTTCAAGCGCGGCGAGGAAATCCAGCTGCGCACCGTCGATGAGGCGATCCGCAACGGCCTCGCTTACGCGACGGAGGACCGCAAGCGCTACGGCCTCAACCTCATCGGCGATATCACCGTCAACGTCTCGGCAGCTGCCCTCGCGCGGCTGGCAAGGCTCGGAGTCGTGGACAGGTTCCGCGAGTACAAGGTCGCCGACTCGTACCGCTACAAGATGAATATCAAGGCGCCCAGCGTTACGGCGATCACCGGGAGGCTCTCCGGCGGCAACCAGCAGAAGGTGGTCCTGAGCAAGTGGATCTTCTCGGGCCCCGACGTGCTGATCCTGGATGAGCCGACCCGTGGCATCGACGTGGGGGCGAAGTACGAGATCTACGGCATCATCAACGAGCTCGCCGCCCAGGGCAAGGCCGTGATCGTGATCTCGTCGGAGCTGCCGGAAGTCATCGGACTCTCCGACCGGATCTACACCATCTCTGACGGCCGCATCAGCGGCGAGGTCAGCCGCAAGGACGCGGACCAGGAAACTCTCATGCACTACATGACCGCCGGAAGGAACCAGGTCTCATGACCGCAGCAAACACCCCCACCCGCAAGGCAGGCCTGCCCAAGCTCTCGGTCAACCTGAGGCAGTACGGCATCCTGGCCGCGCTGGTCATCATCATCATCCTGTTCGAGGTGCTCACCAAGGGCCGGCTCCTCATGCCGGGCAACGTGAACAACCTCATCCAGCAGAACGCGTACGTGCTGATCCTCGCGATGGGCATGGTGATCGTGATCATCGCCGGGCACATCGACCTCTCGGTCGGCTCCGTGGTGGCCATGGTCGGCGCCGTCGCCGCGATCTCGATGAACAACTGGGGCCTGCCGTGGTGGGCCGCAGTAATCCTGTCGATAGTCGTCGGGGCGCTGGTCGGTGCGTGGCAGGGCTTCTGGGTGGCCTTCGTCGGCATACCGGCGTTCATCGTGACGCTCGCGGGGATGCTGCTGTTCCGCGGGCTCACCCTGGTACTGCTCACCGGCGGCACGATCAGCGGCCTGCCCGACGAGTTCACCGCGATCGGGGCCGGATGGCTCCCCCCGGCGCTCGGGGAGGTCGCGGGCCGCGACCTGCTCACTGTCCTTCTGGGACTGGTCTCGTCGATCGCCCTGGTCGCCTCGCAGCTGCGCACCCGCTCCACCCTCCGGCGCCTCGAGCTGCCGATGGAGCCGGGCATTTCGTTCTGGGCCAAGACGATCCTCATGGTCGCCGCGATCATGGCCGTCGCGTGGACCCTCGGCGGCTACAGCGGCACCCCGATCATCCTCGTCATCCTCGCCGTGCTGATCCTCGTCTACACGTTCGTGCTCGGCCAGACGGTGTTCGGTCGCCACGTATACGCGATGGGCGGCAACCTGTTCGCCGCCATCATGAGCGGCGTCAAGACCAAGTGGGTCAACTTCTTCATCTTCGTGAACATGGGCGCCCTCGCCGGGCTGGCCGGGGTCGTCAGCACTGCCCGTGCCGGAAGCGCCGTCGCCTCCGCCGGGCAGAACTACGAGCTCGACGCGATCGCCGCCGTGTTCATCGGAGGAGCCGCGGTTCAGGGCGGCATCGGCACCGTGGGCGGTGCGGTCATCGGCGGCCTCGTCATGGGCGTACTCAACATGGGGTTGTCAATCCTGTCGGTGGATGCCGCGTGGCAGATGGCCATCAAGGGGCTCGTGCTGCTCCTGGCCGTGGCATTCGACATCTTCAACAAGCGTCGAGCAGGGGGACGATAGAATTCGACCCAGTGAACCGGAGGAGGGCGGCGGTGACCCAGCGTGACAGAAATAGTCGCACCGCCAGTCCTGGCCGCGGGCGAGGCGCTCTCTAGTAACGAGTTCATCCGCCGCAGGAATCTCTCGGCGGTACTCACCCTGTTGCACCACGGCGGTCCCGCCTCGCGCGCCGAGGTGGGCAGGCAAACCGGGCTCACTCGATCCACCATCACGGGCATCGTCGCCGAGCTGGCGGAACTCGGCCTGATCCGAGAGGGTGAGGCGCCCTCTGCCACAGGTCGAGCAGGACGCCCTAGCTCCACGGTCGAGGTCAACTCCGATGTGGCGGCTCTCTCCGTTCATCCGGATACCGATGCCATCACCGTTGCCCTCGTGGGCCTCGGTGGCGAAGTCCTTGCACGTCTCCGGCACAACACCTCGTCGGTTCTCGACCCCAAACGCATGGTGCGCACAGTCGACACCTTGGTGGAGACTATGCGGGCCGACATCGACCGACATTACCGACTAGTAGGCGTTGGTCTCGGCGTACCCGGTCTCGTGCGCGAAATCGACGGACGCGTCCTCCTCGCTCCTCACATGAAGTGGAAGAACGAAGACATCGCCCAAAACCTGTCCCGCGCACTCGGTCTTCCCGTGATCGCGGGAAACGACGCGAGCCTAGGCGCTCTCGCGGAATTCAGGTTCGGTGCCGGCGCCGGCGCTCGCGATCTGCTCTTCGTCAACGGCACTACGAGCGGTATCGGCGGAGGTGTCGTCATCGGAGGAACTCTGCTGAGCGGCACCGAGGGTTACGCGGGAGAGATGGGCCACACGCTCGTACGCAGCAACGGGAAACCCTGCTACTGCGGCCGGAAGGGTTGTCTCGAGGCGGAAGTGAGCCTCACCAACTTGATGCCCTTCCTGCGCCCCGGCACCATCGACGAAGACGAACTAGACATCGAGCTCGGGGTGGCACGCGACCCCAGGCTGCTCGGCGAAGTGGCTCGACAGGTGGAACTGCTGTCGGAGGCGCTGACCAACTTCGTCAATCTCTTCAATCCCGAAGTCGTCATCCTCGGTGGATACCTAGGGGCGCTACTATCCGTGAGTCGCGAGCGGCTTACCGAGGCGGTGCGTGTGCGGCCGCTAGGGGGCGAGGCGAGAATCATCCGGCTGGAGCGCGCGCGACTCCGTTCGCGGTTGATGCTCATCGGGCCCGCGGAGCTCGCCTTCGGAAGACTTCTGCAGGATCCTGCAAGTTTCAGGTTCCCTTCTACGAGTTGAGCACCTACTCGTAGGTCAGGAATTTCTCTGCGGCACCGACCTCCATCGCCACCGTGCCCCGGCAGGGACTCGAACCCTGACTGAAACGATTTTAAGTCGTCTGCCTCTGCCAATTGGGCCACCGGGGCGTAGCACCCCACGCTACTAGAGGAGTAGGGACCTTCATGTGTACGGTGTTTACATGACGAAGTACTTGATCTCATTCCCCGGAGCCGCGATGCAACTGAGCCCGGAGGAGTTCGTCGCCGCCGGCGTCGACGCCCACCGGGTGGTACAGGAAGCGAAAGAGGCCGGCGTCTGGGTGTTCGGTGGTGGCATCGACGAGGACGTCCCCTCCGTCATGGTCCGTGCCGACGGCACCGTGACCGACGAGACCTACCCGCAGACGCGCGAATTCGATGGCGGATTCTGCGTGCTCGAGCTTCCCACGCGGGAAGCCGCGCTCGAATGGGCGGCCAAGACCGCCGCCGCCTGCCGCACGCCTCAGGAACTGCGTCAGTTCATGTACGACCCGGAGTCGTAGACCACTACGCCTTGGGGCGTGACGCAAACTCCTCGAACGCCGCGCGCGGCGTGACGCGGGCCTCGAGCGAGACGATGTCGCGCTTGAGGAAGAAGCCGCCGATCCAGTCGCCGAAGACGCGGAACTTGCGCTCCCACATCGGCATCGCCAGACCGTGGTAGCCGCGGTGCATGAACCACGCGAGGAGGCCCTTCACGGCGATGTTGCCCGACTGGAACACACCATTGCCGATGCCGAGACCGGCAACGGCGCCCTGGTTCTTGTGGAAGTAGTCCTTCGCGTCCTCGCCGCGGAGGTCCGCGACGATGTTCTTCGCGAGCAGCTTGGCCTGGCGCACGGCGTGCTGGGCGTTCGGCACGCAGAAGCCGCCGACGCCACCACCCGTGAGGTCGGGCACGGCCGCGACGTCACCGGCGGTCCACGCGTCGGCGATGGGGCCGTCGTCGTTGATGATGCGCAGGTCGGCACGGGCGCGCAGGCGACCGCGCTCCTCGATGGGCAAGTCGGTGTTGCGGATCATGGGGTTGGCCATGACGCCCGCGGTCCACACGATGGTGGCCGACTCGAACTTCTCGCCCGTGGAGAGTTCGATGACTCCCCCGGCGGCCGACGACAGCTGCGTGTTGAGGTGGATCTGCGCGCCGCGCTCGGCGAGGCTCTTGATGACCCAGAGGCTCGTGTTCTCCTTCACCTCGGGCATGATGCGACCCATGGCCTCGATGAGGTGGAAGTGCGTGTCTTCGAACGCGATCGTCGGGTACTTCTTGACGAGGTAGGAGGCGAGGCTGCGCATCTCCGCGAAGGCCTCGATGCCGGCGAATCCGCCACCGACGACGACGAAGGTGAGCAGGCGGTCGCGCTCGGGGCCGGCCGGCAGGTTCGACGCCTTGTCGAAGTTGGTGAGGATGCGGTCGCGCACGGCGATGGCCTCCTCGATGGTCTTCATGCCGATGGCCTCGTCCGCGACGCCCGGAATCGGGAACGTGCGGCTGACGGCACCGGCCGTCATGACCACGATGTCGTACGTCTCGGTCCACGGCTCGCCCACGGCGGGCGTGATCGTGGCGGTCTTCGAGGCGTGGTCGACGTGGGTGACCTTCGCGGTGACGACGCGCGTCTTCTTCAGATGGCGACGGTGCGAGACGACCGCGTGACGGGGCTCGATGGATCCGGCTGCGACCTCAGGAAGGAAGGGCTGGTACGTCATGTACGGGAGCGGGTCGACCATGGTGACCTCGGCCTCCCCACGGGACAGCCACTTCTCCAACTTGAGAGCCGTGTAGAACCCGGCGTATCCGCCGCCGACGATGAGAATCTTGGGCACGAGTGGTGGTCTCCTCGGTGGAAAGTAAGACACCAATCTATCGTGTTTGCCGAGCCGCCTTGACACGTCGCACTGCCATCACCACGAGCACCGCGATGAGCGCCCCGAACAGCAGGAACACGCCGAGCGGGATGCCCACGTTGCGCAGCAGGTTGACCGTGGGCATGAGCGTGCCGAGAGGGTTCGCTGGCCCCGCGACGATGGGTGCGGGAACCGCGGTCGGGGTGCCTGTCGGCACGGGCACCGGGGTGGAGTCCGCGCGCCGGTAGAGCTTGATCCAGTCCGCGAGGCTACCCATGGGGTTCTCGTCGACGCGGTCGACCGTGCCGCTCACCGCCGCGGCCGCGTCGATGAGACCGAAACCGTAGATGGCATCGGGACCGGGGGTTCCGGCATCCTTCGCCGTGGCGACCACGCGCTCGATCACGTTGGCGGCATCGAGATCCGGATGCGCCGCCCGAACGAGCGCGACGATACCCGCGACGATCGGCGTCGCTCCGCTCGTGCCGTTCCACGTGACGTGCCCGCCGCCCGGCACCACTCCCACGAGGTTCTCCGAGGGAGCCGCGACCCCGATCGTGATCCCCTGCGACGAGGCGTCGAAGCTGGCCTGGCCCTGGGCATCGACGCCCGCGACGGTCAGCACACCGGGCATCGTGGCGGGGGCGCCCACCTGGGTGGTGCCGCTACCGCGGTTGCCGGCGGCCGCGACGATCACGACGTCGTGGTCCATGGCGTAGAGGAACGCGTCGTCCCAGCTCGTGGGCCACTCCAGCGTGTTGCGGGTCAGTGACATGTTGATGACGTCGGCGCCCGCATCCGTCGCGTACCGCACAGCCGCCGCGATCTGGTCGTCTGACGAGGTGCTACCCTCCCCGAAACCAATCGAGATGGGCAGGATGGTCGCCGCCGGGGCCGAGCCGATGACGCCGTTCGTGCCACCCGTGCCGCGGCCGGCGGCGAGGGCCGCGACCATGGTGCCGTGCTCGCTCTCGTCGGAGCCCACGGGGGTCTGGCCGTCGGGCGAGCCGAGGCCCGAGAAGTCCGCGCCCGAGATGACGGCACCCTTGAGCTCGGGCACGCTGCCGTCGACGCCCGTGTCGATGACGGCGATGGTGACCCCGGCGCCCTGCGTGGTGTTCCACGCCGAGCGGATGCCGTAGCTGTCGAGCCAGTACTCCGCGTCGCGCACGGCGTCGGCCTGCGCGGGCGGTGTTAGGAGGGCGACGGATGCCACGACCAGGGCTGCGGCGAGGACCGAGCGGCGCATCATCCGGTCTCCTCCCTGTAGTCGGCGCACTCGCACACCGAGGGGCTCCAGCTCGCTCGCTCGAGCGCGAGGTCACCGATCGGGTTCGCGCCGGGGCCCGCCGCAAGGGCGTGGCCCACGAGCGCGTGCAGGCACTTGACGCGGTCGGGCATGCCGCCGGCCGAGATACCGGCGATCTCGGCAACCACGCCGAACTGCTCGCGGTCGGCGATGTACGCCTCGTGCGCCACGCGATACTGAGCGGCGACCTCGTCGACGAGCAGCGCTGCCATGCCGGGCATCTCCCCCTCTGCCTCGAGGGTCGAGACCGCGGCTGTGGCCGCCGGGTGGGTGAGGTAGTAGAACGTGGGGAACGGCGTACCGTCGGCGAGGCGGGGCTCGGTCGAGACGACGGTCGGGGCGCCGCACACGCAGCGCGCGGCGATGCCGACAACGTTGCGCGCGGGGCGACCGAGCTGGCGAGAGACTATCCGAACGTCGTCAGCGGTGGGCGGCTCGAACGGCGGGCGGGTCACTGGGAGGTCCTCACTGGGCACCCTCCACTACCGGCGCTACGAGTTGCTCGGGCGGAGCATCCGTGAGCCCTGCCGTGTAGACGGAGGAGAGCAGGGTGCGTACCCAGTCGACCTGGGTGGTCTGGATCTGGCTGCTGATCGGGATGCCGTCGGAGGTTGTCGGCTCGGTCGAGTCGCCCACCACGAGATAGCTGACGTCGCCGGGAAACACGTAGAAGAGACGTTCGCGGGCCTGGGCTTCGATGTACGACGGATCGCTCCACCGCGCTACATCGTCTTTGAGGTTGTCGACCGAGGCCCCGGTGGTGTCCACGGCGGCCTGCAGCGCGGCAATCTGCTGGCGCTGCTCGATGAGCACGCGCAGGTTGGGCGCGAGCACGATGACCGCGAGGATCACCAGGCCGAGCATGAGCAGGGAGAATCCGGACAGCCGGATGGTGCGCAGCCAGTGTTCGGGCGCCGACTCTTCGGGAAGCCTGACGGCTACCCGTTCGGTCTTCCCTCGCCTGGCCATGGGTTAGAGCTTAAACGCAGAAGACGCCCGCCGAGAGTTCGACGGGCGTCTTTGCAGGTGTTGTTAGGCCGTGAAGCGCGGGAACGCGTCGCGACCGGCGTAGACCGCGGCGTCGCCGAGCTCCTCCTCGATGCGCAGCAGCTGGTTGTACTTGGCGACCCGGTCGGAGCGCGCGGGGGCTCCGGTCTTGATCTGGCCCGCATCCGTGGCGACCGCGATGTCGGCGATCGTCGTGTCTTCGGTCTCACCGGAGCGGTGCGAGATGATCGCCTTGTAACCGGCTCGCTGTGCCATCGCCACGGCGTCGAGCGTCTCCGTGAGGGTGCCGATCTGGTTGACCTTGACGAGGATGGAGTTCGCAACGTTCTCGTCGATGCCGCGCTTGAGACGCGTGGGGTTGGTGACGAACAGGTCGTCGCCTACCAACTGGACCTTGCTGCCGAGCTGCGACGTGAGGTGCGCGTAGCCCTCCCAGTCGTCTTCCGCGAGCGGGTCTTCGATGGTGGCGAGCGGGTAGTCATTGACGAGGCCCACCCAGAACTCGGTGAGCTGCTCGCCCGTGAGGGTCTGCTTCTCGAAGGAGTAGACGCCGTTCTCGAAGAACTCGGTGGCGGCGACATCGAGGCCGAGCGCGAAGTCCTTGCCGGGCGCGAAGCCCGCAGCCTCGATGGCCTTGAGGATGAAGTCGAGCGCTGCACGGGCACCGGGGAGGTCGGGGGCGAAGCCGCCCTCGTCGCCGAGACCGGTCGCGAGGCCGGCCTTCTTGAGCTCGCCCTTGAGGGCGTGGTAGACCTCGGTGCCCCAGCGCAGGGCCTCGACGAACGTGGGGGCGCCGAGCGGCACGACCATGAACTCCTGGATGTCGAGCGCGGTGTCGGCGTGGGCACCACCGTTGATGATGTTCATGAGCGGCACGGGCAGCGTGTGCGCGTTCGGTCCGCCGAGGTAGCGGAAGAGCGGCAGATCCGACGAGTCGGCAGCGGCCTTGGCGACGGCGAGCGAGACGCCGAGGATGGCGTTCGCGCCGAGCTTCTTCTTGTTGTCCGTGCCGTCGAGCGCGATCATCTCGGCGTCGATGAGACGCTGGTCTGCGGCGTCGAAGCCCTCGATGGCCGGGCCGAGCACGTCGAGCACGGCGTCGACAGCCTTGAGCACACCCTTGCCGCCGTAGCGGGCCTTGTCGCCGTCACGCAGCTCGTAGGCCTCGAACGCGCCGGTGGATGCGCCGGACGGAACTGCGGCACGCGCAACGACGCCGTCGTCGAGCAGGACCTCGACCTCGACTGTCGGGTTGCCCCGTGAGTCGAGGATTTCGCGGGCGCCGACTGCTTCGATCAAAGCCACGGGGGTACTCCTTAGTAGAAAAATCGTGGTGGTGGATTCAGTGCAAATCCTAGCCGAGCGCCTTGAACTGCCCGAGGCCCTCCCCGGTGAACAGCGCGTAGCCGCTGAAGCCGGATGCCTCGAGCTGCTCGAGGAGCGGCTTGATGTTCTTCGGCCGGCGTTCGAGGCGCACACGTTTGCCGGTGGCCACGAGCTCGGCCTGCAGCGTGAGGAGGCGCACGTGGTCCGCGTCGACATCGTGGATGATCGCCACTGCCTCGCGCGCGTCGGCACCGTCGAGCTCGACCAGGTCGACGAGCCGCTCGAAACCGAGCGAGAAACCTGCGGCCGGAACATCCGTGCCCAGGAATCGCCCGATCATGCCGTCGTAGCGACCGCCGCCGCCGAGGGAGTAGCCGAAGTCGGGGTGCGCCACCTCGAAGATCGCGCCCGTGTAGTAGCCCATGCCGCGCACGAGCCAGGGGTCGAACGTCACCACGGCCCGCCCGACCACCGCGTTGACGGCCTCACCGATGGCGGCGAGCTCGGCGACCGCCTTCTCGTCGACACCCTCGGGCAGGAACTTACGGATGGCCGCCTCGCCGAACTGCAGGAACTCCATGGTCATCGGCCGGCGGAAGAACGCCTCCAGAGCGTCGACCGGCCCTGCGGGGAAGCCTCGGTCGCGCAACTCGGCGATGACGCCATCGTGCCCGAGCTTGTCGAGCTTGTCGATGGTGATGAGCACGGGCTCGTGCTCCTTGGGCGGGAAGCCGAGCAGTTCGAGCGCACTGTTCAGCAGACGGCGGTCATTGACCCGGATGCTGCACCCGTCGAGCCCGAGGGCGTCGAGGGTGGCGACCGTGGCGGTGATGAGCTCCACCTCAGCGGCGGGGCCAGCCTCCCCGATGATGTCGATGTCGCACTGCACGAACTGGCGGTAGCGGCCCTTCTGCGGGCGCTCGGCCCGCCACACCGGCGCGATCTGGATCGCGCGGAACACCGTGGGCAGCTCGGCGCGGTGGCTCGCGTAGAACCGGGCGAGCGGCACGGTGAGGTCGAAGCGCAGCCCGAGATCGGCGAGGTCGAGCGCCTCGGTGGCCTCGCGAATCGCATCGACGGTCAGGCCGCGCTTGAGAACGCCGAACGCGAGCTTCTCGTTGTCGCCGCCGAGGCCCGCGTGCAGCCGCTCACTGTCTTCCATGACGGGGGTCTCGATCTCGTCGAACCCCCTGCCCGTGAACGTAGACCGGATGACCGACAGCACGCGCTCGCGCTGCGCCTTCTCGGCCGGGAGGAAGTCGCGCATGCCGCGAGGCGGGTTGACGGGAGAAGCCATGCGTCGATTCTCTCGCACGAGGGGCCCCTCCCCCGTTCGGGTGTGAAACATTCCACTTTCTTCCGCGTGTCGAATCCGAAAGCGCGCGAAAGGTTAAAGGTCATGCGCTTAAATCGGTAATGCGAACCGGATGGTCGGGTAATCCGTCCGGTTCCAGGTTCTTTCAGAACCTTGACGCCCTCTCCATTCGGGTTGGAGAGGGCGTCACCCGTTAAGCGCTAGACGAGTCGCGCTAACTCCCCGTGCCGATCACTCCCGCGTCTCCCGCAAGACTCACCTCATGCTCGCGGATCTCCTCCTGCAACTCCCTCAGCGCCACCCGCAGTGCGCGCTCGGAGTCGAGGCCGTTGGCCTTCGCCGAGGCGACGATGGCCAGCAGGAGCGGGCCGAGCTCGTCCTCGTCGGTGACGTTCACGGCGCCGGGCACAGTGGCATCGAGGAGTCCCACCGTGTGGGCGCGGCCCAGCAGCTTGTCGGCGAGCGCGAGCGCGGGCATCCCCTGCGGGATACCGTCGAGCACGCTCGTGCGGTGCGGCTTCTCGGTCTTCTTCAGGTCGTCCCACACGGCCATGACATCCGCAGCGGTCTCGGCGCTCGTGTCGCCGAAGACGTGCGGATGGCGCCCGATCATCTTCTGCGTCATGTGCTCGGCGACGTCCTCGAGCGTGAACTGCCCGGCCTCGGCGGCGATGTCGGAGTGGAACACCACCTGGTACAGCACGTCGCCCAGCTCCTCGATGAGCTCCTCGCGGTTGCCCGACTCGATGGCGTCGACGAGCTCGTACGTCTCCTCGACGAGGTACTGCACGAGCGACTCGTGGGTTTGCTCGCGGTCCCACGCGCATCCGCCCGGCGCACGCAGCCGCTCGAGCACCGCGATCAGTTCGTCGAGTTCGGGGTGAGGGGCGTCCGTCATGGGTCTCAGCCTGCCACCTGTCAGACTCAGGGGGTGAATAATCAGGGGCCCCGGCCGATCATCCTCGTGCTGCTGACCCTCGTCGCCATCGCCGCCGGCATCATCATCGCGCGGCTCGCGGGAGTCGGCACGTGAGGAAGCTCATCGGCGTCGTCCTGATCGTCGCCGTGCTCGCCGTCGTCGCGTACTTCGGGGTGAGCCAGGCTATTGCCCCGGCCGCCGCGCCCGCCGGTTCTGCGGGATCCACCTCCGGCATCCCGGCATCCGCCACCGAGGCCGTCGTCGAGTACGTACACGACGGCGACACCCTCTTTCTCAACGACGGTCGCAAGGTGCGGATGCTTGGAATCAACACCCCCGAGATCGGCGACAACCTCGAATGCTGGGGCAACGAGGCAACTGCCGCCCTGCGCTCGCTCCTGCCCGCGGGCACCCACGTCTGGGTCGAGGAGGACGTCGAGCCCCTCGACCAGTACGGTCGCTCCCTGCTGTTCGTGTACACGGATGCCGGCCTCAACGTGAACCTCGAACTGCTGCGCGAAGGCGCGGCCCAGGTGGAGATGTACAAGCCGAACGTGCTGCACCGCGACGAGGTGTATGCCGCGCAGGATGCCGCGCGTGCGGCGAACGCGGGACTGTGGGGCGCCTGCAGGTAGACAAGCCTGGCGTTCGGCAAGCCTGCAGGTAGACAAGCCTGGCGTTCGACAAACACAGAGTCGCCCCGCGCGCAGGACTCACGCGGCCCGCCTCCGGAGGGGGCTCGAACTCATACTCGTATTCTTTCACCTCGAACATGTATTCGAATGTGTGGGGCTAGATCTGTGGAGAAACGGGCGGCGTGAAGATCCACTCCGGCATGATCCCGCTCCCGAAGAGAGCGTCGAGCAGCTCGCCCATGCTGTAGTCGGGCGCGATGGATCGCACTTCGTCACTATGTGCGCCGGCCGAGGAACCGCGACCGCGAGCCCAGTTCAACCAGGCGAGCATGCACAGGGGCGCGGGGCGGTACGCATCATCCGCGCGGGAGATGAGGGTAGTCAGGAGTGCGATCGCGGAGGCGATGCGCTCGGGGTCGGGCGAGGGCCCGCGCCCCACCATGAGATCTGACGCAAGCTGGTGGACGTCGGCATAGGTCGCTCTGGCATCAATGCCGGCGCACGTGTCAGCCGACCACATCGCGTCTCCCACCTCGAGTCCGAACGCCCACTGCAGCATCACGAGGTCGCGCACGGAAGGCCTCTGCAGGATGAAGAGCAAGAGCGCCCCACGCTGCGCAATCTCGGCATCGCTCCACTCCAGCGCGCTGTCGGCGAAGAACGGCAGGTCATCGAGCGGTTCGAATTCGGCGAGGTCGCCGTCCTCCTCTGCGAGCATCCGGAGTCGCGCGAGTTCGTCGCTCATGCGGCGGCACGCGAGATCATCGGCTCGCGGAACCGGGCCGGCGACGCCGGACGGTGGATCAAGGGCGAGGCGCGATGCGGCCGCCTCGATATCCACGAGTGACCCCAGCCGGCCATCCGGATCGTAGTGCGACATCCACCCGTCGGAGCCGACGGCGAGCGCATCCCGCACCGGAAAGCCGGCCTGGTGGAATCGCCTGACCAACACGCCCAGCAAACTCATCCCTTCGATCACCGGGCCTTCCGTACAGATGACGGGGACGACATCTTCCGCGCCCGGTATCTTGCAGAACAGGCCGAGGGCAGTCCCGGCGAAACGCTTCTCCCCCGCCCGCGGTATGTCCAGCCTCAGCGCGGCGTGCGTGCGCTTGCCCCGGAAAGCGATGAAGACGACGCTTCCCGTGGGGTCGCGGTCGATGAGTGCGGGGAGCGCGGCGAGGAGGTCGGCGGTGGTGGCCTTCGTGATCACTGTTGTCATGCAGGGAGTCTGAGTTCTCCACACCGCACGATCTCCCCACATCGTCACTTCTGTGGAAAGAGCGTCACCGGCCCCTGCCACACTGAACGGGATGACAACCCGAGACGACGCCCAGCAGATCCTCCGCACGCTTGTCGGCAGCGACGACGCCGACTTCCACGAGGGCCAGTTCGAGGCCATCAGCGCGCTCGTCGACAACGGATCACGCGCCCTCGTCGTGCAGCGCACCGGATGGGGCAAGTCGGCGGTCTACTTCGTGGCGACGCTGCTCCTGCGGAGGCTCGGGGCCGGGCCGACCATCCTCGTGTCTCCCCTGCTCGCCCTCATGCGCGACCAGATCGCCGCCGCAGCGCGGGCCGGGGTGCGGGCCGTGGCCATCAACTCCACAAACCCGCACGAGTGGTCAGAGATCCAGCGGGCGCTCGCGAACGACGAGGTCGACATCCTGCTCGTCTCGCCCGAGCGGCTGAACAACCCTGCGTTCCGCGAGAACCAGTTGCCCGAGCTCGTGCGCCGCACCGGGATGCTCGTGGTCGACGAAGCGCACTGCATCAGCGATTGGGGCCACGACTTCCGGCCCGACTACCGGCGGCTGCGCGACCTCATCGCGGAGCTGCCGCCGACCGTGCCGGTGCTCGCCACGACCGCCACGGCGAACTCGCGAGTGGTAGAGGACGTGGCCGAACAGCTCGGCGGCGCCATCACCATCCGCGGCCCGCTCGCGCGCAAGTCGCTGCGGCTCGGTGTGCTCACACTGCCCGACGCGGCGGCGCGACTCGCGTGGCTGCTCACACATCTCGGCGCGCTGCCCGGCAGCGGCATCATCTACACGCTCACCGTCTCGGCCGCCGAGAACACGGCGCGGCTGCTGCGCGAGGCCGGGCACGACGTGCACGCCTACACCGGCCAGACCGACACCGCCGAGCGCGAGGTGCTCGAGCAGCGCCTCAAGAACAACGATCTCAAAGCCCTCATCGCCACGAGCGCGCTGGGCATGGGCTTCGACAAGCCCGACCTCGGCTTCGTGCTGCACCTGGGGGCGCCGAGCTCTCCCGTCGCGTACTACCAGCAGGTGGGCCGCGCGGGGCGCGCGACGGAGAACGCCGATGTGCTGCTGCTTCCTGGGCCAGAGGATGAGGCCATCTGGCACTACTTCGCGACAGCATCCATGCCGTCCCAAGCGCGTGCGGAGGCGGTGATCCGCGAGCTCGACGGCGAGCCCACCAGCACGCCCGCGCTCGAGGCCCGCGTCGACATCCGGCGCACCCCGCTCGAACTGTTGCTCAAGGTTCTCGACGTCGACGGCGCGGTGCGCAAGGTGCAGGGCGGCTGGATCGCCACCGGCCAGTCCTGGACCTACGACGAACAGCGCTACACCCGCATCGCCGCCGAGCGTGAGGCCGAGCAGCAGCACATGCTCGACTACGAGGCCACGGGCGAGTGCCGCATGGCCTACCTGCAGCGCTCGCTCGACGACGACTCCGCCACCCCCTGCGGCCGCTGCGACAACTGCGCGGGAACCTGGTACCCGACAGCCATCGCGCCGGATGCCTCGGCCGCAGCAACCTCGTCGCTCGACCGGGTCGGCGTTCCGATCGACCCGCGCGCCCAGTGGCCCGTCGGCTCGCCCCACGCCCGCGGCAACATCGCACCCGCGGAACGGATGCTCGAGGGCCGAGCCCTTGCACGCCTCACCGACCTCGGCTGGGGCAACACCCTGCGCACCCTCTTCGCGCCAGGGACTCCGGATGCCCCGGCCTCCCCCGCCCTCATCGCCGCGTGCGTGCGCGTGCTCGCCGACTGGGGGTGGGAGAACCGCCCGGTCGCGGTCGTCTCGCTCCCGTCGCGGGGGCACCCCCAGCTCATCGACTCGGTAGCTCGCGGACTCGCCGGGGCGGGCAAGCTGCCCTACCTCGGCTCGCTCGAGTACGTCGCACCACCCTCCGGCGGGCCCGGTGGCAACAGCGCCTACCGATTGGCGCAGGTGTTCGGGGCGTTCGCCGTTCCCGCGTCGATGGAGCTCGGGGGCGGGCCCGTGCTCGTCGTGGACGATCTCGCCGACTCGCGCTGGACGCTCACCGTCGCCGCCCGCGCGCTGCGGTCGGCCGGGGCATCCGGAGTCCTGCCGTTCGCGGTAGCCCTGCGCGGCTAGGCCGGGGCCACCTCGGTGCCTGTCGCCTCCGCGCGGTGTACGGGAGTGGCAGGCATGGCCACCGCAGCACCAAGCGTTGCGATCGCCACGACGGCCACCGACACGAACACCACGCCACCGCCCGCGGCGATCACCGAGGGGGCGAGGGTCGAGGCGTCACCCGAGCCGAAGATCGCGTTCGCGAGTGCGCCGAAGATGGCGACGCCGAGAGCGCTGCCGATCGCGCGGGCGAACTGGTTGGTGCCCGTGACGACGCCGCGCTCGTTCCACTCCACGCTCGACTGGGCGGCGACGAGGGTGGGCGTGGCGACGAGGCCCATGCCGAGCCCGATGATGAAGCACGCGATAGCGACGGTCGCGACCGACGGCACGGATGCCGTGAGCGCAAGCACAAGGGTGCCGACGAGTGTTCCAGCCATGCCGATGAGCGCGGTGCGCTTGAAGCCGATGCGCAGGTATACCCGGCCCGCGAGGGTCGCCGAGATCGGCCAGCCGATCGTGAGGGCCGCGAGCGCGAGGCCTGCCGCGAGGGGCGGCACGTCGAGCGCGCCCTCGAGGTAGGTGGGCACGTACGAGGTGAGGCCAATGAGCATCGCGCCCATACCGAGCGCGACGAGCGTGGTGGTGAGCAGCAGCCGTCGGGAGAACACCCACAGCGGCAGGATGGGCTCCGCCGCGCGCGTCTGCACGAAGAGGAATGCGGCCAGGAGCACGCCGCCCACGGCGAACGAGCCGATGCTCTGCCACGAGTCCCAGGCCCACGACACTCCGCCCTGGAGAACCGCGAGGATGAGCAGCGTCATGGAGACGGCAAGCAGCGTCGCGCCGACGAAGTCGATCTTGTGCTCGCGCTTCTCGATGCTCTCGTGGAACGAGCGCACGAGCATCCATCCGGCCACCAAGCACAACGGGATGTTGATGAAGAAGATGCCGCGCCAGATGTCGAGCTGCGAGAACACGCCGCCCAGCGTCGGACCGACGACGGATGACACCGCCCACACACTCGCGAGGTAGCCCTGCGCTTTGGCGCGCTCGGCGACCGTGTAGATGTCGCCCGCGATGGTGATCGACATGGGCTGCACGGCGCCAGCGCCGAGGCCCTGCACCGCTCGGAACAGGATGAGCGCAGGCATACTCCACGCGAAGCCGCACAGGATCGAGCCGAGCAGGAACAGCCCTATGCCCACGAGGATGATCGGCTTGCGGCCGAATGTGTCGGAGAGCTTCGCGTAGATCGGCACGGTCACGGCCTGCGCGAGGAGGTAGACGGAGAACAGCCAGGGGAAGAGCGCGAAGTCACCGAGGTCGTTGACGATGGTCGGGACCGCCGTCGCGAGCACCGTCGCGTCGATGGCGACCAGCCCCGTCGTGACCATGAGGGAGATGAGGATGGGCCCGCGCTCGGAGCGGAAGCCGACGGCAGAAGTCATTATGGGAACAAGTCTGCGCCTGCCGGTCGCATTCCCGTGACAGCATGATTGCATGCTCGACCCGTCTTGGGCGCTCACGCGGCCTCTCCTCTGGCTCGCCCTCGTGGGGCTGCTCGCGCTGCTGGTGCTGCGCACCATCCGCAAAGACCGCCGGGAGTACCAGCGCTTCAAGCGCTACCGCACGACCCTCAAGCGGCAGACGATGTTCCGCCGCTGGCTGCTCGACTCGTTCCTCACCTTCGGCGGGCTTGCCGCCGTGCTGCTCCTCCTGGCCGGCCAGTACGTCGTGCCGCTGCTGCGCGAGGTGCAGTCGTGGGCTCCCGTGGCCTGGGCCCGGATGCTCGCGACCGAGGCCCTCGCGATCGGCCTCGTCATCGGGCTCATCGTGGGACTCGTCGTGCTCACCATCGTGGGCATCCGCGCGGCCCGTCAGGAGCAGGACGTCATCGTGGTCGGCGACATCCGCTCGATGCTCCCCCGCAACCGGCAGGAGCTGCGGCTGGGGGCACTGCTCTCCCTCAACGCGGGCGTGGTGGAGGAGCTCGTGTTCCGCCTCGCACTTCCCGCCGCCCTCTTCGGTGCGAGCGGCAGCGCGGTTGCCGCGCTCGTGGGGAGCATCCTGTTGTTCGGGGCACTGCACCTCTATCAGGGTGTCGCGGGCGTCATCGGCACGGCCGTCGTGGGCGCGATGATGATGGCGCTCTACGTGGTCTCGGGCAGCATCCTCGTGCCGATCGTGCTGCACGCGATCTTCGACCTGCGCTCACTCGTGCTCATTCCCGCGGCGATCTACCGCGTGCACCGCATCGACGGACGGCAGAAGCCGTTCATCGGGCAGCTCACGGTCCCAGCGCCCGAGGCTGATCCGGCTAGCGAGAGCGGAAGTACACCCGCTCCGCCTGGCTGAGGTGCTCGGTGGCGTAGGAGAGCATCACTCGGGGCATCCGCGCGGCGTGCTCACGCAGGAACGCGACGAGCAGATCGCGGTCGACGCGCTTGCCCACCTCGCGCAGCATCCAGCCGACGGCCTTCTGGATGAGGTCGTGCTTGTCGTCGAGCAGCGCCGCGGCGAGCGACAGGGTCGTCGATGCATCTTTCTGCTTGATGAAGGCGAATGTCGAGAGCACGGCGATGCGGCGTTCCCACACGATGCCGCTGCGCGAGAGGCGGAAGAGGATGTCGCGGTCTTTGTCGAACAGGTACTCGCCCACGATGAACTCCGCCGAGCTGTCGACGAGGTCCCAATTGTTGATGCGGCCGCGGCGCATGGCTGCCAGGTAGAAGTCGTAGAACCACTCGCGGTCGGCCGGCGCTGCCCGCTTGTACTGGGCGACGAGGATCGCGAGGGCCGCGAACCGGTGCTCGTGGAACTCGCTGTCGAGCAGGTCGTTGAGGTCGGCCGGCGAGAGGTCGGCGAAGTCCTTGGCGAGCGCACGGATGGCCGGCACGCGCACCCCGATGAACTTGTCGCCCGCCCCGTACTCGCCCTTGCCCGTCTTGAAGAAGCGCGAGAGCTCGCGCGCCTCACCGGGGACTGCCGCCGCCTGGATCGCGGTCGCCACTCGCGCAGCGCCGGGCAGCATCAGCCCGCCTGGACGGGCTCGGGGGCGTCGGCCCCGAAGATGGCGACGAGGAGGTCGTTGGTCCACGCGATGAGCTGGGCATCCGTCGGCTCGGGCGGCAGGGGCACGAGCACGGCGGCGGCCGCCGCGTGATACCTGGCGCCCGGATACATCCGCTGCAGTCGCACCTGGATCGAGTCGGCGAGGTCCGCCGGGGCGATGCGCAGCTTGTCGCCCATGACGACGACCTCGCTGAGCCCGGCCTTCTGTGCCCTGCGCCGCAACTTCGAGACGGTGATGAGGTTCTGCACCTGCTCGGGCGGCTCGCCGTAGCGGTCGGTGAGTTCGTCGAGCACCTGGTCGACGCTCTCGTCGGAAGCCGCGGGAGACGACGCCGTCGAGAGCTTCTGGTAGGCCTCGAGGCGCAGGCGCTCCGACTCCACGTAGTCCTCCGGGATGTGCGCGTCGACGGGCAGCTCGAGGCGCAGCTCCGTCTGCCCCTCGGCGACATCGCCGCGGAATGTCGAGACGGCCTCGCCGATCATCCGGAGGTAGAGGTCGAAGCCGACACCCGCGATGTGGCCCGACTGCTCGCCACCCAGGAGGTTGCCCGCACCGCGGATCTCGAGGTCTTTGAGGGCGATCTGCATGCCCGCGCCGAGCTCGTTGTTGGCGGCGATGGTGGAGAGGCGCTCGTGCGCAGTCTCGGTGAGCGGTTTGAGCTCGTCGTAGAGGAAGTAGGCGTAGGCGCGCTCACGGCCACGACCGACTCGTCCGCGTAGTTGGTGCAGCTGCGACAGCCCGTACTTGTCAGCGCGGTCGATGATGAGCGTGTTCGCGTTCGCGATGTCGAGGCCGGTCTCGATGATGGTCGTCGAGACGAGTACGTCGAACTTGCGCTCCCAGAAGTCCACCATCACCTGCTCGAGCACCGACTCGGGCAGCTGGCCGTGGGCGACCGCGATGCGCGCATCCGGGACGAGTTCGGCGATGTGCGCAGCGACGCGGGAGATCGACGAGACGCGGTTGTGCACGTAGAACACCTGGCCCTCGCGCAGCAGCTCTCGGCGGATCGCGGCCCCCACCTGCCGGTCGGAGTACGGACCCACGAACGACAGGATCGGGTGGCGGTCCTCAGGAGGGGTCGCGAGCGTCGACATTTCCCGGATGCCCGTGACCGCCATCTCGAGGGTGCGCGGAATCGGGGTCGCCGTCATGGCGAGGATGTCGACGTTGGTCTTGAGCTTCTTGAGCGCGTCCTTGTGCTCCACGCCGAAGCGCTGCTCCTCGTCGATGATGACGAGGCCGAGATCCTTGAACGCGATGTTCTGCCCGAGCAGGCGGTGGGTTCCGATCACGACGTCCACGGTGCCGTCGAGCAGGCCTGCGATGGTCTCCTTCGACTCCTTCTCCGTCTGGAACCGGCTGAGCGCGCGCAGGTGCACGGGGAACCCGGCGAAGCGCTCGGCGAACGTCTCCATGTGCTGGCGCACGAGCAGGGTCGTCGGCACGATCATCGCGACCTGTTTGCCGCCCTGCACGGCCTTGAACGCGGCGCGCACGGCGACTTCGGTCTTGCCGTAGCCGACGTCGCCCGAGAGCAGGCGGTCCATGGGGATCGGCCGCTCCATGTCGGCCTTCACCTCGTCGATCGTCGTGAGCTGGTCGGGGGTCTCCGCGAACGCGAACGCCTCCTCAAGCTCGCGCTGCCACGGGGTGTCCGGTCCGAACGCGTGGCCCTTGCTGGCCATGCGCGCACTGTAGAGCTTCACGAGCTCGACGGCGATGTCGCGCACGGCCTTGCGCGCCTTGCCCTTCGCCGCGGCCCAGTCGCTGCCGCCCATCTTGCTGAGCGCAGGAGCCTCGCCGCCCACGTAGCGGCTCAGCAGGTCGAGTTGATCGGTCGGCACGTACAGCTTGTCGCCGGGGTAGCCGCGCTTGTTCGGCGCGTACTCGATGACGAGGAACTCGCGCTGCGTCTTGATCGCGTTGCGCCCTCCGGTCGACACCTCGCGCTGCACGAGCTCGAGGAACTTGCCGATGCCGTGCGTGTTGTGCACGACGAAATCGCCGGCCTTGAGTTGCAACGGATCCACGACGTTCTTGCGGCGGCTCGCGAGCTTCTTGACCTGGCGGGTGTCGTAGCCGACAGCCCGCCCGTAGAACTCGCTCTCGCTGAGCAGCGCGAGCTTCGCCTCCGGCAGCTCGAAGCCGTGGTCGACCGACGCCTTCAGAATGTAGGCGACGCCGGTCTCCGCGGTGTCGGGGAAGTCGTCGACGATGCGACCGGATGCCTCGACCCCACCGAGCACGTCGGCTGCACGCTCCACGAGCCCGGCGCCCTCGGCAACCACGGCCACGGTCCAGCCCTCGCGCAGCAGTTGTGCCACGTGCTGGACGGCCCCCTCGGCCTGCCCCGCGAAGCTCGGGACGGCACCCGCCTCCACCCGCACGTAGTCCTGCAGGCCCGAGGCCTCGAGCTCCTCGGGCGCACCCGAGTCGAACGCCGACATCGTCCACCACGGGCGGTTGCCCGCCGACGCGCGCAGCGTGCTGAGCGTGACGAAGTCTCCCGCGTCGAGATCGATGGGTGCCTCGGCGCCGAACGTGGCGGCGCTCCACGCTGCGGAGAGGAACTCGCGGTTCGTCTCCGCGAGCGAGACGGCACGGGTGGCGACCTTCTCGGGCGCCATGACTGCGATCGCGGCATCCGGCGGCAGGTAGTGGGTGAGGGGAACGAGCCGACTGAGCAGCGCGGGCGCGAGCGACTCCATGCCGTCGACGGGGATGCCCTCGCCGATCTTCGCGAGCATCGTGGCGAGGCTCGGGAACTCGTGCTGCATCTCACGGGCTCGCTGACGCACGGGCTCGCTCAGCAGCAGCTCGCGGCTCGGAGGGAGTTCGGCGCGATCGATCACCGTCTCGAGCGAGCGCTGGTCGGCGACCGAGAACTCGCGCAGGGTCTCGAGCTCGTCGCCGAAGAACTCCAGGCGCAGGGGGTGCTCGTCGGTGGGGGCGAAGACGTCGACGATGCCGCCGCGCACCGCGAACTCACCGCGGCGCGTGACCATGTCGACGCGCGAGTACGCGAGGTCGACGAGTCGCCTGCTGAGGTGGGCGAGGTCGTAGCCACGGCCGCCCTTCACGAGGTCGATCGGGTCGATGCTCGTGAGGTTGTCCGCGAGCGGCTGGAGGGCGGCCCTCACCGAGGCGACGAGGATGAAGTTGCCCGTGCCGTCCCATCCCTTGAGGGCACGGAGGGCCGCGATGCGCTTGCCGACGGTCTCGGCGCTGGGGCTCAGGCGCTCGTGGGGCAGCGTCTCCCACGCGGGGAACTCGACGATCGTGGCATCCGGTAGGTAGCTCGCGAGGGAACGGCGCAGTGCCTCGGACTCACGGCCCGTGGCGACGATGGCGAGGGCCGCCCGCGGACCGTTCTTGCGCGTGAGGAGACCGGCGAGCAGGGGGGCGCGAAGACCGTCGACGAGGGAGAAGTCGGCACTGTGCGTGGCCTGCTGGAGGGCGGTCTCGAATGTGCGGGCGCGCGAAAGGGCCGCGATTAATCCTTCGAGTATCACCCGACGAGTCTAGGCGGCGCGGCTGACAGGGCTGAGGAACGTTCGCTGTCAGCGGGCCGTGTGGAACTTCAGCTGCGCCGCGGTAAGACCCTCGCCCGCGATCATCTCGGTCGCGTCTGCCGCATCGACGAGAAGGTTCGGCAGCACCTGGCGCTCCTCCGAGCCGAAGTCGCGCAGCACGAAGTCGGCGGCGGGCTGCCTGCCGGGAGGGCGGCCGATACCGATGCGCACGCGCGTGAAATCCGGGGTGCCGATGGCGGCGGCGATGTCACGGATGCCGTTGTGGCCACCGTGCCCGCCACCGAACTTGAGGCGCACGGAGTCGAACGGGATGTCGAGCTCGTCGTGCAGCACGATGAGGTGATCGGCGGGGATCTTGTAGAACTTGAGCAGCGCCGCCACGGGCCCACCCGAGACGTTCATGAACGTATTGGGCTTGGCGAGCACGAGGTTCGGACCCTTGGCGGCGAACGTGCGACCTTCGGCGATCGCCGCGTTCGCCTTGTGGTTCTTGAACGTCGCGGATGCGCGGTCCGCGAGTTCCGCGAGAGCCATCTGGCCCACGTTGTGGCGATTGCCGGCGTAGCCGGGCCCGGGATTACCGAGCCCGACTACCAGCCATTGGTCGTCCACGGCCTTGCGGAAGAGCGAGATTACTCGGCGTCCTCGGCGGCGGGAGCGTCAGCCTCAGCCTCGCCCGCAGCAGCCTCGGTGGTCTCCTCAGCGTCGTCGCCCAGGTCCTGCTCGACCTCGCCGGTGATTCCGACGATGAGCATCTCGGGGTCGGAGATGAGGGTGGAGCCGGACGGGAGCTTCAGGTCGCTCGCGAGGATCTGCGCGCCCTGCTCGAGGCCCTCGATCGAGACGACGATGCTCTCGGGGATGTGCGTGGCCTCGGCCTCGAGCGACACGGTGTTCGAGTCCTGGTTGACCGCGGTGCCGGGAGCAGACTCACCCTCGAGGTGGATCGGGACGTCGATGGTGACCTTCTCACCCTTACGCACGACGATGAGGTCGATGTGCTCGATGATCTGGCGAACCGGGTCCTTCTGCACGTCCTTGACGAGGGCCAGCTGGATCTTGCCCTGGATGTCGAGCTCGAGCACCTGGTTCGACTTGCGCAGGATGAGCGCCGTCTCGTGGCCCGGCAGGGTCACGTGCTGGGGCTCGGTGCCGTGGCCGTAGATGACCGCGGGGATCTTGCCCTTGGCGCGGATCTTGCGGGCGACGCCCTTGCCGAACGTGTCACGGATCTCGGTGACGAGGTGGTTGCTGTTGTCAGCCATGAATAACTCCTGGTGGGTTTGGAACATGAGAGTGCGCTGGGCAGTCCACCCACCGCGTCGATAACGGAACCGAGAATGGTTCCCTCGCCGAAGTTCAGTGCCCGAGTTTACACGCACTAGCCTTGATCCCATGACTCAGGCGAATATCGGTGTTGTTGGTCTTGCGGTGATGGGCAGCAATCTTGCCCGCAATCTCGCATCGCGTGAGGGCAACACGGTGGCGATCTTCAACCGCTCCTACGAGAAGACTCAAACGCTGCTCGATGAGCACCCCGAGGCGAACTTCGTTCCCGCCAAGGACTACGCCGAGTTCGCGGCATCCCTCTCCAAGCCCCGCACCGCCCTCATCATGGTGCAGGCCGGCAAGGGAACGGATGCGGTCATCGACGCGCTCGTCGAAGTGTTCGAGCCGGGCGACATCATCGTCGACGGCGGCAACGCGCTGTTCACCGACACGATCCGCCGCGAGAAGGCCGTGCGCGAGACCGGGATCAACTTCGTGGGCGCCGGCATCTCCGGCGGCGAGGAGGGCGCGCTCAACGGCCCGTCGATCATGCCCGGCGGCTCGGATGAATCGTGGGTAACCCTCGGCCCGATCCTCAAGTCCATCGCCGCTGTGGCCGAGGGCGAGCCGTGTGTAACGCACGTCGGCCACGACGGCGCCGGCCACTTCGTCAAGATGATCCACAACGGCATCGAGTACGCCGACATGCAGCTCATCGCCGAGGCCTACGACCTCATCCGTCGCGGCACGGGCAAAACCCCTGCCGAGATCTCGGACATCTTCACCGAGTGGAACAAGGGCGAGCTCGAGTCGTACCTGATCGAGATCACCGCCGAGGTGCTCAAGCAGGTCGACGCGTCGACGGGCACGCCTCTGGTGGATGTCATCCTCGATCAGGCCGGATCCAAGGGCACCGGTGTGTGGACCGTGCAGACCTCACTCGACCTGGGCATCCCCGTCTCCGGCATCGCCGAGGCCGTGTTCGCCCGCTCGCTGAGCTCGAAGCCCGCGCAGCGCGCGGCCGCCTCATCCCTTCCCGGCCCGTCTGAAGACTCGTGGAAGCCCGCCGACCCCGAGGCCTTCATCGAGGGTGTGCGCCTGGCGCTCTACGCCTCGAAGGTCATCGCCTACTCGCAGGGTTTCGACGCGATCGTCGCGGGAGCCGAGCAGTACGGCTGGGACATCAAGAAGGGCGAGATCGCCAAGATCTGGCGCGGCGGCTGCATCATCCGCGCGCGCTTCCTCAACCGCATCACCGAGGCATACGCCGCAGACCCCGGCCTGGTCGCCCTCGTGACCGCACCGTTCTTCGTCGACGTGATGGCCAAAGCCCAGGTCGCGTGGCGCAACGTGGTGGCCGATGCCGCGCACGCGGGCATCCCCGCCCCCGCGTTCAGCAGCTCGCTCGCCTACTACGACGGACTGCGCGCCGACCGCCTGCCCGCCGCTCTCGTGCAGGGCCAGCGCGACTTCTTCGGCGCCCACACCTACAAGCGCGTCGACAAAGACGGCACCTTCCACACCCTGTGGTCGGGCGACCGCACCGAAATCGAAGCCACCGACTCGCACTAGCCCAGCGGCACGGCCCTACTCGCAGCGGCCGGTGCGACAATGAATAGGCCATGGCTGACGACGAGTACGACGACGAACCCGAGCTCGCGGGCTACCAGCCGCACGGGGATCGTCCGTTGCGCAGCCCGCACCTGAAAACCGTCATGCGCGTCGTCGTCGTGATCGGCCTCGTGGGGCTGCTGCTGCCGGGCATCCTCGTGACGGTGAGCACCGCGAGCCGCACGGCGACGGTCACGTGCGGGATCTACGCCGCGTACTACGCGCCCGAGTCCGTCGACTTCTCGGCGCGCTTCGAGCTGTTCAGCGCCGCGGGCATGGGGTGGAACTGCTACGCCGTCGAGTACGACGGAGGCGAGATCCTGCTGCGGTCGCTCGGCATCATCCCCGGCGGGGCGCGGCTGCCGAGCGGTGCCTACGTCGAGAGCTAGGCGCTACTTCGCCTGGTCGGCGACGAGCTTCTCGCGCACGTTCTTGCGCAGCACCTTGCCGATGAGCGACCTCGGCAATTCATCCACCGCGTACACGTGCTTGGGCACCTTGTAGGCCGTGAGGTTATCGCGAGCGTAGGCGCGGATGCCCTCCTCGTCGAGCTCCTTGCCGGGAGCGAGCACGACCGCGGCGACGACATCCTCACCGCTGTGCGGGCTCGGGAGTCCGACGACGGCAACATCCGCGATATCCGGATGCTGGCGCAGGGTGTCTTCCACCTCGCTGGGGGCGACGTTGAAGCCGCCGGTGATGATGAGCTCCTTGATCCGGTCGACGATGCGCACGAAGCCCTTGTCGTCGATCGTGACGATGTCGCCCGTGCGGAACCAGTCGGCGCCGTCGTCCGAGGCCTTCACAAAGACCGCGGCGGTCTCATCCGGCTTCTTCCAGTAGCCGCTCATGACCTGCGGGCCGCGCACGATGAGCTCACCCTCGTCGCCCGGCTTGCGGTCGACTGTGGGGTTCTCGGGGTCGACGACGCGCGCCTCGGTGTTGGGCAGCGGCAGGCCGACGGTGCCCGCGACGCGCGAGGGGCCGACGGGGTTTGCCATGAGCACGGGGCTCGTCTCGCTCAGGCCGTAGCCCTCGACGAGCGTGCCGCCGGTCTCCTTCTCCCACGGCTCGACCACCGAGGCCGAGAGCGGCATGGCGCCCGAGATGGCGATCTGGATGCCTCTGAGCGAGACGCTCTTCTCCTTCGCCGCGGCGGTGAGGCGCTCGTAGATCGGGGGCACCGCGGGCAGGAACGTGGCGGGATGCTTCTTGATGACCGGCAGCACGAGGTCGGGGTCGAACTTCGGGAACAGCACGAGGCGCGCTCCCATGCTCATGGCAAAGGTGAGGCACAGCGTGAGGCCGTACGCGTGGAACATGGGCAGCACCGCGTAGACGACGCATCCGGGACCGCGCTTCACCGTCGGCACCCAGGCGCGCGCCTGGCCCGAGTTCACGAGCAGGTTGAGGTGGGTGAGGGTCGCCCCCTTGGGGTGGCCCGTCGTGCCGCTCGTGTACTGGATGAGGGCCACGTCGTCGACGGCAGGCCCGAAGATCTCGGGCTTGATCGGCTCCGACTTCAGCAGCTCTTCCCACGGAATCGTGTTGTGCACGTTCGTGGTGAGGGCCGCGCGCGACTCCTTGGCCTTCGCGATGGGCAGGCGCAGCAGGGCGCGCGTCGCGAACGGCATGGCGCGCGTCACGTCGATGGAGATGAGGTTCTCGACGGCGACATCCTCGGGGAAGGCCTGGATGGTCGCCACGACGTTGTTCCAGGCGATGACGGTCTTCGCTCCGTGGTCTTCGAACTGGTGCCGCAGCTCGCGCGGCGTGTAAAGCGGGTTGTGCTCGACGACGATGCCGCCGAGACGCAGCACCGCGTAGAACGCGATGATGTGCTGCGGGCAGTTCGGGAGAACGAGCGCGACGGTGTCGCCCTTCTGCACGCCGAGCAGGCGCAGGCCCTCGGCGGCGCGATCGATCTGCTCGCCCATCTCGGCGTAGGTGGTCTCCGAGCCGAAGAACTCGAGGGCGACGGCCTTCGGGAACTCCTGGATCGACGCGCTGACGAGGTCGTAGAGCGAGCCCGTGGGCAGGTCGATATCGTCGGGCACACCCTCGGCGTACGAGGCGAGCCAGGGGCGTGGGGTCGAGATGCTCATGCCGCGCCGTCGAACATGCTCGTCACGGATCCGTCGTCGAAGACCTCGTGGATCGCACGGGCGAGGAGGGGCGCGATGGGCAGGACCGTCAGGCGGTCCCAGCGCTTCTCGTCGGGAACGGGAAGGGTGTCGGTGACGACCACCGAGTCGATGAACTCGCTCTGCAGCAGCTCGAACGCCGGCGGCGAGAACACGGCGTGGGTGGCGGCGACGACGACACCGATGGCGCCGTTCTTCTTGAGCGCCTCCGCGGCCTTCACGATGGTGCGGCCGGTGTCGATGAGGTCGTCGACGATGAGGCACACGCGGCCGTCGACCGGGCCGATGATCTCGTGCACGCTCACCTGGTTGGGAACCAGCGGGTCGCGGCGCTTGTGGATGATGGCCAGCGGTGCACCGAGCTTGTCGCTCCAGATATCGGCGACGCGCACGCGGCCCATGTCGGGACTCACGACGGTGAGGGTCTCGGGGTCGAGGATCTTCTGGAAGTGCTCGAGGAGAACGGGCATGGCGAAGAGGTGGTCGACGGGGCCGTCGAAGAAGCCCTGGATCTGCGCGGCGTGGAGGTCGACACTCATGATGCGGTCGGCGCCTGCGGCCTTGTAGAGGTCGGCGACGAGGCGGGCGGAGATCGGCTCTCGGCCGCGGCCCTTCTTGTCCTGCCGGGCGTACGGGTAGAACGGGCTCACGACCGTGATCCGCTTCGCCGATGCGCGCTTGAGGGCGTCGACCATGATGAGCTGCTCCATGAACCACTCGTTGATCGGGTTCGTGTGCGACTGGATGACGAAGGCGTCGCATCCGCGAACGCTCTCGTCGTAGCGGGCGTAGATCTCGCCATTCGCGAACGTGCGGGCGTCGGTGTGCACGAGGTCGGCACCGAGCTCCTCCGCCACGTCGATGGCGAGCTGGGGGTGCGCGCGACCCGTCACGATGACGAGCCGCTTCTGTCCGGTGATCTTGATCTCGGACACTGTTCCCGCTCTCTGTCAGACGACGCCGTGCAACCTAATTCTAGGGTGCTGCAACTGGGGAGTTTCCGTCGAGAATCTCGACGAGGTCGCTCACGAGGTCGAAGTCGCGCATGTTGCGCGTGAGCAGGGGCACACCGAGAGTGAGCGCTTGCGCGGCGATCATGATGTCGGTGCTGCGCGCGTGCGCGGGGCGATGCGGCACCACTCGCGCGGCGAGCACGCCGTAGCTCGCGGCATCTGGCTCCTCGAAGGGAATCCACTCGAGTTGGTCGCGGTAGATCGCAAGTCGTCGAACGCGCCGCGAGCGTTCGATGGCGCTGGGGGCGCACTGCACACCGAACTCAAGTTCTGCTAGGCACAGCATGCTCGACCCGAGAATGGCACCCGGCCAGCGGGTCGGCGGATCGATCAGCACGCTGGTATCGAGGAGGATCACAGGCCCGCGCGTTCCCACGGGTCGACGAAGTCCTCGTCGTACGGCCGTGCCGCGTGCTCTGCAGCCCAGAGCGGATCAGGTTCGAGACCCTCGAGCGCTCGGCTCAACTCCTCTGCGGGCACCCAGCGCCGACGGGTCGGGATGAGCGGCACCAACTGCGCCACCGGCCTGCCCTGCACCGTGATCACGATCGTCTCGCCGTGCTCAGCGCGCGCCACGACTTCGCTGGGGTTCTGCTTGAGTTCTCTCAGGCCAACGGAGTTCATACGCTAAAAGTAGCACATGGGCTACTCTGCGGATGCGTCCTCTGCCGCTTGCGCCGCCGCGGTTCCCGCGCGGTTCGCGGCAACCCACCCCTCCATGTTGCGCTGGGGGGCGACGTTGATCGCGAGTGAACCGGCGGGCACGTTCTTGCGCACGACCGTCCCGGCGCCCGTGTAGGCGCCGTCGCCGATAGTGACGGGGGCGACGAACACGTTGTGCGAGCCCGTGCGCACGTGGGAGCCGACGACCGTCGCGCTCTTGGTGACACCGTCGTAGTTGGCGGTGATCGTGCCAGCGCCCACGTTGGAGTGCTCCCCCACCGTCGTGTCGCCGATGTAAGAGAGGTGCGGAACCTTGCTGCCGACGCCGATCGTCGAGTTCTTGGTCTCGACGAAGGTGCCGATCTTGGCCGCAGCGCCCAGGTACGTGCCCGGCCGGAGGTAGGCGAAGGGGCCGACGGACGCGCCCGCTCCGATGACGGCGAGGGTTGCATCCGTGCGTTTGACTGTCGCGTTCTCACCGATCTCGCAGTCGACGAGGGTCGTGTCGGGCCCGACCGTGGCGCCGCGCTGCACGAGCGTCGCGCCCTTGAGCTGCGTGCCGGGCAGCAGCTCCACGTCTTCCGCGAGGACGACATCGGCGTCGATCCAGGTCGTCGCCGGGTCGATCACCGTGACGCCCTCGAGCTGCCAGCGGCGCACGATGAGCTCGTTCATCCGACGGGATGCCTCGGCCAACTGCACGCGGTCGTTGACTCCGGCCACCATCCAGCCGTGCTGCACGGGCAGGGCCGACACCGTGGATCCGGCGGCGCGCAGGAGCCCGACCACATCGGTGAGGTACTTCTCGCCCTGGGCGTTCGCGAGCCCGACGAGCGGCAGCTGCTCGCGCAGAGCCGAGGCGCGGAACACATACGTGCCCGAGTTGATCTCGGTGATGGCAAGCTCGGCCGGCGAGGCATCCTTCTGCTCGACTATGCGGTCAAGGGCGCCCGCCGAGTCGCGCACGATGCGCCCGTAGCCGGTCGCGTCGTCGAGGATGGCCGACAGCAGGGTCGCCGAGGCGGCGGCCGACCGGTGCTCGGCGATGAGGGCCGCGAGGGTCGTGGTGTCGAGGAGGGGGACGTCGCCGCTGACGACGACGACATCCCCGTCGAAGTCGACGGGGAGGGCGCCGATGCCGACCTCGACGGCACGGCCCGTGCCCCGGATCTCGTCTTGGTCGACGATCACGATGTCGGGCATGAGCTCGGAGATCGTGGAGACCACGGCGTCGCGCTCGTGGCGCACCACCGCGATGACGTGCACGGGGGCGAGGTCGCGCGCCGTCGCGAGCACGTGGCCCACGAGCGAGCGGCCGGCGATGGTGTGCAGCACCTTGGGCCGCGAGGACTTCATTCGCGTGCCCTGCCCTGCGGCGAGCACGATCACGGCGAGGTTCAGGTCGGTCATGCGTTTTCCTTCTTCGGTGATCGTGTCTGTCGAGATCCTGCGGCCCGCGCCATCAATTGTGGACTAGTCAGCAGGGCCCGCTTCCACGGGGCGACCCCCTCGATCTCGATCTGCAGCGAGAAGCTCAGGATCGTGCGGATGAGCACGACGATGGCGAGCACTATCGCGTCCGTCAGCGAGGGTGTGCTCGTGACCGTACGGACGAGGTCGGCGGCGACGAGAATCTCGAGGCCGAGCAGGATGACGAGGCCGATCGAGTTGCGCAACGTGGTGAAGGCGCGCCCGCCATCCCGCGTCGTGATCCATGACCTGATCGCGAGGATCACGGCCACGACGATGCCTATCGCCATCGCCCCGACCCCTAGGAACTCGAAGACCCGTGCGACGGTGTCGAAGATCCGGCTATCCAGCATTCCAGCAGGCTATCCGAAGCGGCCGTTCACGTAGTCGAAGGTCCGCTGGTCGATCGGCTCGCCGAACATCGCCTCGGTCGCGCCGTGCTCGACGATGCCGCCGGGCTTGCCCTGCGACGCGAGGAAGAAGGCGCACTGCGTCGACACGCGCTGCGCCTGCTGCATGTTGTGCGTGACGATGACGATGGTGACCTCTTCGGCGAGCTCGAGCATGGTCTCCTCGATGACGCGCGTCGAGGTGGGGTCGAGTGCCGAGCACGGCTCGTCCATCAGCAGGACGCGCGGCGCCACGGCGAGCGACCGCGCGATGCACAAACGCTGCTGCTGGCCGCCCGAGAGGCCGCCGCCGGGGGCACGCAGACGGTCTTTGACCTCTTTCCAGAGGCCGGCCTTGGTGAGACTCGTCTCCACGAGGAAGTCGCGGCGGTCGCGATCGGCCCGGATGCCCGTGAGCTTGAGCCCCGAGATGACGTTGTCGTAGATCGACATGGCCGGAAACGGGTTCGGCTTCTGGAAGACCATGCCGATGCTCTTGCGGGCGTCGACCAGTCGACGCTCGGCGTCGTAGATGTCCTCGCCGTCGAGGAGGACCTCCCCCGCGAGGCTCGCCGACGGGATGAGTTCGTGCATCCGGTTCAGAATGCGCAGGAACGTCGACTTGCCGCATCCCGACGGGCCGATGAGGGAGGTGATGACGCCCGCGGGCATCGTGAGCGACACGCGGTCGAGCACCTGATGGTTGCCGAACCAGGCGGAGATGTCCGTGGCCCTGAGCTCCGCGAGCGGCGCACGCTCGACCGGCTCGACCGGCGTGAACAGCGTCTCGACGCCGATGAAGTGCGGCGTCGTCGTGAGCGAGTCGGGAGCCATAGCCGGGGTGCGGTCCATCTTGCGGGCAGCCCCGTGCCAGAGAGCAAGGCTGCCCTCACGGACCTGGCCCGGCGCACGCCGGGCGAACGACGTGAGGGTCTGCAGGCGCGTGGGGGGAGCATCCGGATGCGCGTGCTCTGCTGCCGCCTCCGGCTCCAGGTCCAGCACCGCGGTGGGCGCGGTCTCGGCCGCAACAACGGGCTCGGCCTCGAGTACCGGCTCGGCCTCGAGCACGGCGACCGGCGCGGTCTCGGCGGCGGCGCGCTCGGCGATCAGCTTCTGGAGCCGGCGCTGGGCGGACTTGGAGAGCGGGGGCAGCGCTGGGGCACCGTCGGTCTCGGTCGGGATCGTCATGATGTGCTCTTTCGTGCGGGTCACAGCAGGTTGGGGAGGAGTCGGTTGACCTGGTCGGCGACGAGGATGCCCGCCAGCAGGAGTACGGGGAGGAAGACGATCCACATCTTCTGGGCGCCGATCTTGCGGTACGTCCAGACGGCGGCGAGCTCGGCGACGACGAAGAACTGCAGGGCGAAGGCGAGCGCCCAGATCGTGCGGGTGTCGGTGGCGAGCGACTTCTGCTCGAGCGGCAGGGTGCCTGCCGTGGTCATCCGGGCGCCCGCGGGCTCGGCCTGGCCGACGAGTTGGGCGTCGACCTTCGCGATGCCCACCGGCACGTAGGGGCCGCCGCGGGCGGTCTCGAGCACGAGCCGGCCGACGCCGTCGCCGGGGGGCGGCGGCGCAAGGTCGCCCGCGTAGCGCACGCCGATGACGGCGAAGGTCTGCTTGCCCTGGCCCGTGACCACGGTGAACCGATCGCCGGGGGCGAGCTCCTGGATGCGGCTGAAAGGTCCGCCGTAGGCCGCGGCCCGCGCCATGATGACGCTGACCCCCACCTGGCCCGGCAGCACGCTGTCGCGCTTGTGACCGGGGCCGCTCATGAGCTGCACGCCCGCGGTGCCTTCCACGACGACCTCGTTGACCCCGATCTCGGGGATCTGCAGCACCGCCACCGGGGCACCATCCGCGAGGAGCACGCCGGCGAAGTCGCCCTCGCTCACGGGCGCCGTGCCCGCGGCGAGCTGCTCTCGGAAGCTATTGCCGATCTGCTGCTGCGCGACGAAGTGCTGCACGTGGCTGAGCACCAGCAGGTTGAGCACG
The DNA here is from genome assembly GCA_965227655.1 of Rhodoglobus sp. GTDB lineage: Bacteria > Actinomycetota > Actinomycetes > Actinomycetales > Microbacteriaceae > Rhodoglobus. The sequence goes on from OZ245765.1 coordinate 1,141,646, forward strand.
AAGCCGAACAGCAGCGCGGCGACGATCGCCGAGATGCTCTGAGTGAGCAGCTGTGCCGGGCTGAGCGGGGCGCGCGCGATCATCGACTGCGGCAGCCTGCGGGGCGGTCGCGGCGGGGGTAGCACAGGGAGGGGTTCGCCTGCGCGCGACGCGGGCACGAACGCGCGCACCTGGGTCATCGTCATCCGAATTCCTCGACGGGGACTGCCTGGCGGTAGCGGACCCACCGGATGACCGCGATGGCGGCGAGCAGGAAGGAAAGTACGACAACCACCAGCCAGGGCACGAAGAACACGAAGCTCTCGCGCGTCATCGACGGCACACGCTCACCGTCGACGAGCGACGTCGGCGTGATCGTGAACGACGCGTTCTCGAGCGCCCACTGGCCGGGGTTCGACAGCGTGGCGCGAACGACGCGCGTCTCCTGCGGCTCGAGGCGCAGGATCATCACGGGGCCGACCTCGCTGAGGGGCTGACCCCACAGGTTCTCGAGCCCGAACGTCGCGTACGAGTCGACGGTGGTGTCTGAGACGTTACGCACGGTGAAGTGCACGACGAGATCGCCTGCTGACGGATCGAACGACGGCACGTATCGCGTGCTCAGGCCGCTCACGTACAGCACGCCGCCGAGATCCTCGAACGGGAGCGTGGTGAGCTCGCCGTCGGGGGTCGGGGACGGCGCAGGGGTCGTGACGGTCACGGGCGCCGAGGAGGCCGAACGGCTGGGCGTCGACGTCGGTCGCGAGGTGGGTTTCGGTGTAGGCGTCGAGGTAGTCGACGGCCTCGGTGTGGGTACCGAAGTCCGCACGGTCACGACGATCGGGACGCCGCCGCTCAGGTCGTCGTCGTCATCGTCGGCGATGGCTGCGGCGGCGCCGATCCCAACCAGTCCGAAGACCATGAGTGCCGCGATGGCCGCCATGGCTCGACGCCGCAGCTCGGGCGCGCGCCGGGGCATCCGGCGACGGGCAGCTGCCGTCAGTTCCGATTCCATGGGCTAGCGGGTCTCGACGGGAGTGCGCGGGGATGGGGCATCCGGGGCCTCGTCCACCGCCGACTCGGCCGCCCGGCGACGCGCCTCGGCCTCGGTGTACTCCATCCAGGCGATCGCGGCCTTCTCATCGCGCGAGCGACGGATGCGCAGGAGCAGCCAGACGACCGCCGCGACGACGACGAGGATGACTAGCCACCACGGCATCGCGAGAACGGGGGTGTCGCGCGTGGACTGCGGGAGGGCACCGGGAACGGGCGACTCCTTACTCGCCGTCGGCTGCACTGTCAGGTACGGGCTGAGGTAGCCGATCTGGGGCACGCCCTCCACGGTGAACGAGAGGTCAGTGCTTCCGCCCGGCAGGATCTCGGGGACTTCCTCGACACGCGGATCCGAGACCGGGATGCCGAAGTAGGTCTTCACGCCGACGACGGCCTTCGCCCCCAGGGCGACGTTGCCCTGGTTCGCGATCGTCGCGGTGATGGTCGTGGTGCCGCCGAGCGGGTTGAGGCTCGGGGTGTAGACGGCGGCGAAGCTCGTGACCTTGAGGATCGGCTGGAGCTCGCCCGAGACCCGCACATAGAGGCGCGTGGCTATGCGCTTGTCGACGAGCACCTGGCCTGAGCCGGAGGTCACGGAAATGACGACTCCGGCGGGGTGGTCGCCGGGTGCCGCGTCGGCGGGAACGCTCACCGTGAAGGGCACTACCTGGGATGCCCCGGCCGCGAGCGGCAGCACGACCTTGGTTGCGCCATCCGCGAAGCTCACCCACGATCCGGCGTCGACGGGCTTGTCCGCGGTGTCGAGCAGGGCGAAGCCGCCGTCTTCCGCGGTGAAGGCGTCAGTCGCGAATACCGTGAGGGTCAGGGCGGTCGTGCCCGTGTTCTTGGCGACGTAGTAGTCGCTGAGCGTCTGACCCGGATCGATCTCGTAGCTGTAGCGTGTGCGCGAGTCGGCGCCGGTGCCGTCGGATGGGCCACCGGAGATGGCGTCGACGTCGTCGGCACGGGCGGCACCGGCTCCCGTCGCGAGGGCACCTGCCGCGAGGAATGCAGCGATGACGGCTGTCGCAGCCAGGCGACGGATACCGGCGGGAAGGGTTCGGGTGGCGAGCACAGCTAATCCATTCAGCGGGGAGTTACGGGGACGGGTCGGGTGCCTGAACGACGCCTTAACGGGATCGCGGGGCAGACAGGCAGAAGCGGGAGGGAGCGCCGTAGCGGCACTCCCTCCCGCCTGTGCGGGGTGCTACCTACTTGGAGATGACCGTCAGGGTGAGGGTCGAGGTGTAGGTGCCGGCGGGCGCGTTGGCCGGAGCCACGAACTTCAGGTCTGCGTTGAAGTTCGTCGTGCCCACCGTGGTGTTGTCGACAGCCGACGCGAACGTCGACGGGTAGACGGCGCTGCCAGCAACCTGCTCGGCACCGACGGTGACGCCGCCTGCCTGCGATCCGGCGGTCACGAGGACCGGCTTCACGCCGAGCTGGGCCTTACCGACGGCAACGGGACCTGCGAAGTCGTTGACCGAGGTGGTGAGCGTCCAGCCCTTGTGGGTTGCGTAGCGGTTGTCCTGCACCGAGAACTGTCCGAGCGTGCCGGTGGACACCGACTGGCCGTAGGTTCCGTTGGAGAGGACGGGGCTGCCGATCGCCACGTTCAGGTTGCTGGGCGCGACGAGGCTGAGCGCCCCATCGGCTGCGGCAACCGTCGTCGCGGAGAGGTTCGAGGTGAACGTCTGCGACGTGGGGGCGGGCGGGGTGACAGCGGTGGGGGTGTCGAACGTCCAGGCACCCGTACCGGCGGTCACCGTGATGTACGAGTACGAGGAGCCGATGACCGCGCCGGTCGAGTTGAGGAACGCGACGCCGACGCTGTAGTTGCCACCGGCGGACTTGACGGCGTTGGCCGACCCAGGGGTCTGCGAGCCGTTGTTGGTCACCATGGACGACAGGTTGGCGTTCGGCAGGAGCACCGTGGTGCCCGAGTTGAAGCCGCTCACCGAGGAGGCGTTCCACTGCGAGCGGGTGTTCTCGGAGCCACGCGGCGAGATGAACGCCCACACCGCGGTGGAGCCCGCGGGGCCGGTGAACTTCTTGTCGAAGTTGCTGTTGTCAGCTTCCGGGCTTCCGGAGACCGCCGCGGTGAAAGCGTTGGTGCTTCCCGCGGGGATCGCAAGACCGGTGGTGTTGCTGACGACGTAGTACGGCTCGGCGGAACCGTTGGGCTCGGCGGCCATCGCTGCCGAGACGGAGGCGCCGGCGACAGCCGCCACCACGAGGCCGACAATGCCGGCGTACAGGGCTTTCTTGTTCATGTGTCTATCTCTCTTGTCTGAGATTCGAACTAGCTGAGGAGGTTCGTGCGGAACGTCGTCGTGGACGACGGGACCATGAAGCCGAAACGCAGCTTCACGGCCTTGGCGGTAGCCGGCGAGTTGTTCGTGGCGTTGAAGTACGTCAGGCCCGAGGGGTTGGTCGGGTCGATGAGCAGTGCGAGGTCTGCGTCGTACTGGGCTGCGTCGACGCCGGGCACCACGCGGGCGGCGGGCGCGACGATGTAGACGTCACGGCCGAACGAGGTCGCGTAGAAGGTGGCGTTGGGCGCGATGGGGGCGGCGGTACCGGTGAACGGCGAGACACCGTCCGGCTTGCCGAGACCAGCGGTGCCCGTGGTGTTGAGCGGGGTGGCGCCGTTGGTCTGCGCGATCCAGCTGGCGGCCGAGAACGGGATGACGACGACCTGGTTGGTGCCCGGGGTGGGGATCTGGGTTGCGTCGTTCTCGATCACGGTGGTGTTGCTGTAGTTCGCGGTAGCGACACCGGCGGCGGCACCGGTCTCCGAGCCCGTGAGGAGCTTGAGCCAGAACTTGCGGGTTCCGGAGCTCGTCTGCGGGAGGACGGGGACGATGGTGGTCGAGCCGACGACCTGGGCGGTCGCGTTGGTGTAGACCTGCGTGAGCTGGGCGGTGGTGAGCGCGGCGATCGCGTTCAGGTCTGCCGTGCTCACGCCGCTGCCGGCCTTGTACGCGTACGACACGGCGTCACGGCCGAACGGAACGTACAGGAGGGCGCCGTTGGCGTTGATGTCTCCGTTGCCGACGGACGACGCCGCGCCCGACGAGCTGCGCGCGAGGTCGATCTGGCCGACGACGTTGGCGCTCACACCGGGAACCGCCGAGCGAGCCCAGGGGTTGCCGTCGATCGAACGGCTGAGCGACTTGACGCCATCACCCGATCCGACCGGACGAGCGACGATGGGGCCGCTCGGCTTGAGCTGGATGACAGTGGAGCCGGTGGCGTCGAACGATCCGACCGGGTTGCCGCCGGCCGTCACGCGCACGTTGGTGCCCGTGATGTTCGTGCCGTTGACGAGTGCGTTGACCGCGTCCTGCAGGGTGTCCGAGCCGACCACCGAGTATCCACTCGAGACCGGGTCGGCGTAGGCGGGGATGCTGAGGGAGACGCCGGCGAGGGCCACTCCGACTGCTGCGCTGAAGGCGACAGCTTTCTGGATCTTCACTGTTTTCCGTTCTTGTTCCGGGAAGAGGTTCGGCCGCGTGGGTTGCGCGTCCGACTCGGAGCAGTGTTGGCGCGAGTGGCCCACCCCGCGTCCAAGATCGTGGGCATCAGAGTCGTCTCCTGATGCGCGAGAGGAGCGAGATGAGCACGAGGGCAGCGATGCCCAGGCCTCCCGCCAGCGGAACCGACGCGCTCACGAGAGTCATGTCGGCGTCGTCCTTGGTGACGGCACCCGCGAGCGCGCCCGCCGTGTCACCGGACGCCTCCGGATTGCCGTCCGTCACGACCGGCGTCGTCGACGTGGTGGTCGTGGTGGTCGAGGTCGGGCGCGTCGTGGTAGTCGCGCTCTTCGTGGGCAGTGTCGGCGTCGTGGAGCCACCCGCCTTGATGGTGGCCGCTGCCGACTCCGCGAGCGCGCGCCACGCGGTGGGGATGGGCGCGTAGCCGTCCGGCAGCTGCCCGAGCGCGGGGCCGCTGGTCTGGCCCGTCGTCGACGCGTACCGGATGAACGCCGCGTAGCTCGCGCGGGTGTCGGCGTCGCCCATCTTGGGGCTGACGGCGGCGAAGACCGGCATCGCGAGCGGATAGGCCGCCACGGCGGTCTTGGCCGCGGTGGACGTTGGGTCGAACCCGAACACCTGCGGCTGCGACGCACTCGGGGTCATGGCCGCGGCGGCCGCAAGGAGTGAGTCGTTCGTCGGTGTCACGAACGCCCCGGCCGGGTTCTCGAGGGCCACCGTCACCACGGCGTAGCGCGCAGCCGACGCCGTATCGGTGACGCCCATGACCTTCTGGAAGCCGGTCAGGTCGCGGCTGGTCTTCGTGTACTTGGCGGGGCTCGAGAGGATGTCCCACGCACCGAGCACCTGCCCGTCGCCGCGCAGCGTGAGGTACGCGCTCGCGTCGAGGTCGTTGGTGTATGGGCGCCACGTGACGAGGTTGATCTCGCCGCCGCTCGCCGAGGCGGGGACCTCGATGGGGTCCGATTTTGGGAAGTTGTCGCGGGGAAGCTGAAGGGCCGTGCCGCTGCTGTTCTTCGCAGCGTCGATCGAGTTCCACGGGTTGACGATCATTCCCCAGGGGTCGGGTATCCCCGAGAGGAAGTCGCGGGCATCCGGGTCGGCGAGGATGTAGCTCCACACCTGCCACGCGGTGTCCGAGCGGCCCTGCGGGACGAGAAGGTCGGCGATGGCCGCGCTCGAGAGCGACTGGTACGCCCACTCCGGGTCGTTGATCGCCAGGAAGTCGGGATCAGCCGTGAGGTTCTGCGCGTTGTGCCCCGCCTCCGTGGGGCTGACGTACCCGACGTGCGACCGGTCGGCGCCGCTCGGCAACGACTGCAGGTACGAGTTGGTGAGCAGCTTCGCGAGCAGCCTCGGGGTGAGCTTCATGGCTGTGAACGGAAGGCGCGAGCGGGCCAGCGCGTCTTGCGGAACCCCGCCGAACGCGCTCGGGAACCTGTCGATGGAGAAGGCGATCGCGACGCCCGTGAGCGCGATCGGGGCATACGCGAGTGTGTCGGTGGTTCCGGCGGCGAGCGGGCGCGAGGTGAGAGCGAGCGGTGCCGTCACCTTGCCGTTGGCGGCGAGTGCCGCGTCGGACTCGGCGCCCGTGATGAGCGAGTAGACGGATCCGCCGCTCGCGTTGCACAGGGCGGGCTGCCACGACGCGATGGCCGCGCCAACGAGCTCGCTGCCCGAGAGCTGGCGCTCGGAGGCCCCGAGGGCGCAGCGCACGCCGAGCGGGCGGAAGTCGAGCTTGACCGCGACCCTGTGCTTCCAGGCATCCCAGAACAGTCCCGACCTGATGATCGAGTTCTCCTCCACGTCCGCCGTACCGCGCGGAATGACGACGAGCCAGCAGGATGCCCCCGAGACGCTGCCGTCGGTGCCCGTGACGGGGGCACCGCATCCGAGGCCCGGCGACTGCGCGAGGGTCTGGACCTCGAACTTGGTGGTGCCCGTGCCGTCGCTCGCGGAGCCCGCCCACGGAATCTCGTTGGTCGTGAGCTTGGTGAAGAACTTGTTGCTGTTGATGTTCGTGGAGTTGATGCTGCGAACGCCCGCGGTCTCGGTGATCGACGAGATCGTCTCGCCGCTGCGGGCGAGGAACGGGATGGACGTGTACGCGGGGCTGGCGAACCCCTGGGCGGGCACCGAGTACTGCTGGTCCTGGGCGGCGATCGCGTCGGGGCCGCTGCGCACGGAGTCGCGCGTGGCACCGGGCGAGGCGACAGCACCGTACTGGCACGTGCGCCGGTCGGGCTGGCCGGGGTTGTCGGGGTCGTCGCCCCAGCACTGCATGATCTGGAGGAAGTTCGCCCCGCCGGTCTGGCCGGTGGGCGCCTGAGACAGGGAGGCGCCCGTCCACGACACGACGATGCCCTGTGCCTCGAGTCCCTGCGTTTGGGAGACGGTAACGGCGAGGTCGGGGAAGGGCGCGTGCGCGATATCCGTGTCCTGGTCGGCCGCCTCGACAGTGACCGCTGACGAACTGCCGGCAGCGTCGGCCCGGTCGAGCGGGACTACGGCCCCGGACATCCCGACGACACTGCACACGAAGGTTGCCGCGACCACGCCGGCGAGCGTTGCCGCCCTGTTCCGGCGGCCGATCCGGCCCTCTTTCGCTACCTTCAACTGCTCACTCCACGCTGACCAACGACCGGGAGTTCCCTGAGGAACTGCCCCATGTTTGGGGGGCGGGTTGAGCTAATTGGCCGAGGGTGTCGAGTGGATGAACGGATGTGGAACTAGCTACTGCACAGCGTTCACGAGAGGAGAACAGCTATTTCGAGGGAGGCGTGCCGGAGCGCTTGAGCCGCTTCGAGACCAGTGGAGGGAGCACGACCACGGCGATCAGGAGGAGGGCCGAGAAGAACATGACGCCCTGCTGGCTGCCGAACCCGTTGTCGGCGAGCGTGAAGGGGCTCGAGACTGCGACAGCGCCCGAGAGGCTCCCGTCGCCGCCGCTCACGAGCGCGCCGTTCTCGTCGTACACGGGCTTGCTGCCGGATCCGCCCGCCGCCGAGCTCGAACCGGTGCTCGTGCCACCGCTCGCGCTACCGCCGCTGCCCGAGCCCGAGACTGGAGTGTCTTCGGTCGCGCCCGCGGTGCCCGTGGTGCACTGGTTTGCACCCTTCTTGTCGCAGTCTGCGGGGGCGGGCGCGGTCTGCGCGAGCAGGTTGTTGCCCGGTGAATCCCCCGCCTTGAAGGTCGGGTTGTTGCACGAGTTCGGGTCGATGCCCGTGTTGCCTGCACCGGGAATGCGTTTGATCTGGTCGGACCCCGCGAGCACGAGGTTCAGCGGCAGGGGCGAGTAGCCGAGGGCCGTCGCCTGTTGCTGGCCCTCGCACAGCATGTAGCGCGCGAACGCGCCCAGGGTGTTGCCCTTGTCGGTAGTGAAGATGCCGCCGACCTGGGTGGGCACGATCATGTACGAGTAACTCGAGAGCGGGTACGTGCGCGGGTCGGGGTTGTTGTAGACACCGCTGAGGATCTGCGTGAGGTAGTCCGGGGAAGTGGAGTCGTTGTTGATCTGCGCCTGCAGGAGTGCCACCGCCACCGACGGTGCCGTCGGCTCGACGTAGTAGCCCGCCGAGTTCAAGACCTTGGCCACGGGGAATCCGGATTTCAGCGCGTACGAGTACTCGACGTACGTGATGGCACCCTCGCCATAGTCCTGCGAGACGTAGCCCGCGACGCCGAGCGACCCGTTCTGGGCCTTCGCGTTGCCGAAGGTCGGGTACTGCGACGTGAGTCCCGTGCAGTTGCAGAACGCGCTCCACAGGTTCGAGTACTGCTGCGACATCCAGAGCGTGAACTGCGCAGTCGACCCTGAACCGTCGGAGCGCACCACGGGCACGATCGCCTTGTCGGGCATGGCGAGGCCGGGGTTGTCAGCCTTGATCGCGATGTCGTTCCAGTTGGTGATCGACCCCGTGAAGATCTTCGTGATCGTGTCGCCACTCAGGCGGAGGTTCGTGACCTTCTTGCCGCCGATCTTGAGGTTGTACATGAAGGCCGTGCCACCGGCGACGATCGGCATGTAGGCGTAGCCGGTCGACGGCACCTCCGGCGCCGAGCCGTCCTCCGGCGATGCCTGGAAGGGGATCTCGCTCACCGCGAAGTCGACGGTGCCCGAGATGTAGTCGCGGCGGCCGGCCGACGATCCAACACCCGAGTAGTTGACGGTCATGCCGTAGTTCGCCGCGACATTCTTGCGCCACTGGTCGAGAGCGTTCTGTGACCAGGTCGAGCCCGTGCCGGTGATCGGCAGGTAGCCGTCGGCGCGCGCAGGAAGGTCGGAGACGCCGCTCACCGTCGATCCGGCGAGGAGGCCGAGGGCGAGGATGAGGCCGACGAAACGTCCGCGCCGGGTCGTGGTGTTCATGAACTGGGCTCCTGGATGCCTGTGGAGGGAGTGCTGGTGGAGGGTGCAGGGGTGGGCGTGCGGGTGTCGATACGGATCAGGTCACGACGTGACGCCGCGGTCACCGCACGCTGCTGCCGGTCGCTCAGCTGGCCGGGACCGCGGCCGCCGATGAGCCGCGCGACGAGGAAGAGGGCGAGCACGAGCAACAGCAGCACGGCGGCCGTGCCGAACCCGCGCGCGACCATGTTGGGCTCGGGTGAGCGCACGAAGTCGAAGACCTGCAGCGGGAGCGAGATCATCGGGCCCGCGAACGGGTTCACATTGAGCACGGCCGTCACGCCCGAGGTGAGCAGCACGGGGGATGTCTCCCCGATGCCGCGCGCGGTACCGAGGATCACGGCGGTCACGAGACCGGACCGCGCGGTCGGCAGCACGACGTGCCATACGGTGCGCCATCGCGTGGTGCCGAGAGCGTACGACGCCTCGCGCAGGTTGCCCGGCACGAGTCGCAGCACCACGTCCGAGGCGCGGATCACAATGGGCAGCATCATGACGGTGATCGCCATGGACGCGGCGAAGCCTGAGCGCTGGTGGGTGATGAGCTGGATGATCGCGGCATACACGAAGAGGCCCGCGACGATCGAGGGCAGCGCCGTCATCGCATCGGAGATGGTGCGCACGAAGCGCGCGAACCGGCCGCCGATCTCGTTGAGGAAGACCGCGGTCGTGATCCCCAACGGCACCGTGACGACGAGGGCCATGGAGATCTGGATGAGCGTACCCACGATCGCGTGCAGGATTCCGCCGCTGTCGAGCGGGTCGAGGGGGCCGGTGAGGCTCATCGTCTGGGTGAAGAAGTTGAGGTGCGGCAGAGCCTCAGAGCCCCTCACGAGCGTGAAGACGGCGATGAAGGCGAGCGCACCGAAGAGCACCGTGCCCGCGCTCACGAGCAGCACAGTCACGACGCGGTCCTTCACATCCTGGCGGTCGGAGCGCAGGGCCACGAGCAGGATGTAGAACCCGATGAAGAGCACGAACGCGACGACCACCCAGCCCACTTCGCCCGTGAGGGGGGTGAGCCAGCCGAACAGCAGCGACGTCACGGCGATGGCCGCGACGAGGGCACCGATCACGTTGAACCGCTCGTCGAGGGTCGCCTGGCGTACGCGGCGGCGGTCCCGTGCGTCGCGCTCGAGCGGGACGTGGTCGACGACCTGCGTGGGCGCGGGGCCGGTTCGCACCTCGGGCTCGACGAGTTCGTTGTCGGTGAGCAGGGACATCCGTCACCCGCTCTCTGCGCCGGAGCGCGATCGGGCGACCACCGACGACGCCGTGAAGTTGACGGCGAGGGTGATGAGGAAGAGCACGAGGCCCGCGGCCATGAGGGCCGAGAGAGCGAAATCGCTCGCCTCGCCGTAGCGCAGCGCGATGAGGGCAGACACCGAGTTCGATCCGGTTCGCAGCACCTGCCAGTTGATCGTGAAGATGGGCGAGATGATCAGGTAGACGGCGATGGTCTCGCCCAGCGCGCGGCCGAGCCCGAGCATGACCCCGCCGATGATGCCGCCGCGGCCGAACGGGAGGACGACGGAGCTGATCATCCCCCAGCGCGTCGCCCCCAGCGCGTACGCGCCCTCGCGCTCGCCGACCGGCGCCTGCGAGAACGCCTCGCGCATGACGGAGGTCTGCGTCGGCACGACCATGAGGCCCACGACGATTCCCGCGATGAAGGCGGACGAGGTGAACGCGCTGGCCTCGGTGAGGGCATCACCGGATCCGTCGGTCACGGCGAAGATCGGGATCCAGGCGAAATAGGTGGATATCCACTTCGACACCGGGATGACCGCGGCCTGGAGGAAGAACAGCCCCCAGAGCCCGAACACGATGCTCGGCACGGCTGCCATGAGGTCGACGAGGGAGACGAGGAAGGAGCGGAGCCTGCCCCGCACGACCTCGGAGAGCAGCAGCGCGGTGCCGAGCGCGAGCGGCACACCGACGCACATGGCGATGACCGCGATCGTGACGGTGCCAAACAGCACGGCGGCGATGCCGAACGTGTGCGTCTCGGGCGACCAGGTCTGCTCGGTGAGGAAGGAGAAGCCCGCGACACCCAGCGCGTCCGAGGCCCGCAGCGTGAGGAAGAGGCCCACGGCGAGCATGATCCCGACGGTCGTAGCGCCCGCCGTGTACGACACGGTCTGGAAGATCGTGTCGGAGGTCGACCGGCGGGACACCAGAGACCGCGGAGTCGCGGGTGCGTGTTCAGTGGTCATCGTGCGCCTTCATTCCGCCGATGCTCGGGCTCCGAGGTGAACGACAGAGGTACTGATGCTGAAGGGCGTGTTGACGGGCGCGCGCTCACCACGAGGGCTGCGCGCCGCCGCGGCCCGCGCGCGTCGTGCGACGGCCGGATGATGTCACCCGAAGCGGCGCCTCACCCACCACGGCCGCACTGAACGCGGCGAGCGCCGCACGGGCCGCCTCGGCGCTGGCCGCTGCGCCGCCGTACCAGCGCGTGCACGTCATGACGGGCACGCCCCTCATGGCGGCGAACCAGCCGAATGACTCCGGATGCGGCCCGCGCACGGTCACGGCGACGAGCGTCTCGATCTCGCGCAGCTGGAGTACGTGCCCCCGCGCGGCGGTGAAGCTCGAGTACAGGAACGAGCTGCGGCCGAGCTCACGGTTGTTGGACGCGAGGAGGCGCCAGATGCCCGACTCGTCCTGCCCGGCGGTCGCGACGGGGCTCGCGGGGGTGGCGCGTCCGGTCAGCTGGGGCGAGAGGGCGGTCATGGTCGCCTGGCTGCGGGTGTTGACCTGCTCACGGAAGCGGGCCCAGGCCTGGCGCTGGGGGTCAGCGCCCGATTGGAACGACGAGAAGAGGATGGTGGGAAGCGTGGGCACGGGTGGTCCTTGGGTAAGTGTGTGCTGCAACTGATCGGGTAGTCGCGCGGCTTCGGGGCCGCGCTAGGCGAGGAACGGTTCTGGGGCACCTTCCTTGAGGGCGTGGTGCACGAGCCGTACACCTTCGTGCACTTCGGCCTCATCGAGCGAGCGCAGGGCGAGCTCGATGGACTGCCGCCGGTCGCGCGGTGTGACGTACCACCGCGCGCACAACATGACCGGTTCTGCGTGATCGACCACGAACCAGCCGTACGAGCCGCGGCTCGGCTGGCTGACGAACTCGACATCGAGAGTGGGGGCTGCCGCGATGATCGCGCGCGCGCTCGTCTCCGCCTCGGCGAAGCTCGCGTGGATAGCAGCGCTACGGGCGAGGTGCCGATTGTTGGCGGAGACGAGTTGCCAGACGATGGCGCCTTCATCCGCGTCGACATCCGTGACGGGAGTGGGCGCACCGGCCACCACCTGGCGCAGGTGAGCAATCCAAGGCGTGAGCTTGGGACTGTCACCGGAGATGAAGCGGGTGAACACTATGCGCGGACCTGGCGACATTGCGCGGAGAACCTTTGACTCGGGTGGCCCCGATTGGTCGTGGCGCGACTGGGAGTCTCCCGTACAAACGGGTAACTGCCGACCTCGCCCGCGTTTACTGCGGCAGAGCAGAAGGTGAACAGTGGGTGCCGGTCAGAGTTGCTCCGCCTCCAGGACTCGAACCTAGACCTAACAGCTCCAAAGGCTGTCGTGCTGCCATTACACCAAGGCGGACCGCGCCGGGGCGCACACCAATTGTGCCAGAGTGCCCGACCGGCACGACGACTGACCGGCAGGTTAACTATCGGTGCACGGGATCGAACAAGCTGTCGCACCGGGCTGCGGCGGGGGCATCCGTCGCCGAAGTCGCCCGCAGTGCTGGCAGCATGGCGCGGTGATCTCCCGACGCTCCCCCCTCGCGGCCGGCGCTCTCGCCCGTTCGGGCGCTGCGCTCGCGCTCGGCGTTGCACTCGTCCTGAGCGGCGGTCTTGCCGCGCACGCCGATGTGGTGTGCGAGGACGACGGATGTGACGGCGGCCTCTGGCAAGCCGCGCGCGGCATCTCGAACGAGATCTCGTACTGGGGCATGGGCTCGGGCCACGACTGCACGAACTACGTCGCCTGGAAGCTCGGCACCAACGGTGTCGCCCGGCCCGCGACGAACCCCGGCAACGCGGCCGACTGGGCCGCCAATGCCACGACCGACGGATATCTCGTCGACCATGTCCCCGCCGTCGGCGCCGTTGCCCAGTGGGGCTCGTTCGAGGGCGGCATGCCCTACGAGGGCCACGTCGCCTACGTCGAGCGGGTCAACGCGGACGGCACGCTCCTGATCTCCGAGGACTCGTGGCACGCTGACGGCAGCGGCCCGCTGCGGTTCCGCACACTCGCGGCGGCGGAGGTTCCGCGCTTCATCCACTACGGAGACATGGCCGGCTGGATGCGCCAGGTGCTCGCAGCGCCGGGGACCTGGAGCCAGCGCGCCACGGGCCTGGCCGTGGACGCGTCCCTCATGTCGGCAGTGAGCATGGGCGGCAAGAACCCGCAGATCGTGTACCGCGAGGGCGACGAGCTGCGTATCGCGCACGCCGACGCGAGCGGATGGCACGAGGCATCCACCGGCATCACCTCGCAAGCGCGCTCGCTGACCGCCCTCAACATGGGCGGCGGCTGGCCGGTCATCATGTCGCTCGAGGGCACGAAGCTCATGATGACGACTCGCGATGCCCGCGCCTGGAGCACGATGTACACGGGGATCGAGATCTCCGGCGAGATGTCCGCGGTGAACGCGGGAGGGCTGTGGCCGACGGTCCTGGTCTCGCAGGGCGGCTACCTGTACACGGTCACCAACGACGGCAACGGCTGGTTGGTCGCCGCCACGGGGGTGGAGGCATCCGGTCCGCTCAGTGCCGTGAGCACGGGCGGTTCGTTCATCGACGTGTACACGGTCGACGCCGGAATCCTCTACCGAGTTTGGTTCGACGGCACGTGGTGGCACCGCGACTCGACGGGGCTGAGCGCGGACGGCGCACTCTCGGCGACCTCGTCGGACGGCTCCTCACAGGTGATCGTCGGCGACGCGGGAACGCTCGCGATGGTCAACCGCGACGCCGCGGGCTGGCACCGCACGTCCACGGGGGTCGACGCGGGCGCCACGGTTTCCGCCGTCGACATGGGCGGCCTGTACCCGGTGGTGTTCCAGAACCGCTAGCGCAGGCCGCACGCTCGGGGCGTCGACCCGTGATAATTGACGGATGCCCACCAGCGACGAAGTCGACCGCATAGTCGATGCGTGGTCGCGCGAGCGCGAAGACCTCGACTTCTCGCCTCTGCAAGTGCTCAGCCGCGTGGGAAGGCTCGCCCGCCATCTGGAACGTGCTCGCCGCACGGCCTTCGCCGCCTCCGATCTCGAGCTGTGGGAGTTCGACGTGCTCTCCGCCCTGCGCCGGGCCGGGGCGCCCTACCAGTTGAGCCCCAAGGCACTCCTGCAGCAGACACTGGTCTCGAGCGGCACCATGACCAACCGAATCGACCGGCTCGTGGGCCGCTCGCTCGTGGAGCGTCGCACCGACCCCAACGACGGGCGGGGCATCCTCGTCGTCATGACGGAGTCGGGGCGCGAGCGCGTGGATGCGGCGATCAGCACCCTGCTCGAGGCCGAGTCCGAACTGCTCGAGCGCCTGCCCAAAGCCGACCAGGAGCGTCTGAGCGGCCTGCTGCGCAAGCTGAGTCTTGACTTCGACTGACAGCCCCCGACAGTTGCCCCGCGCCCGCGACCTCCTGCCCGGCCTCGGCTTGGCCCTCGCCGCCTTCGTCGTCGCAGTGCTCCTGCACACCGTGGCACCCGTCGTGCCCGCGCTTACCCTGTGCGTCGCGCTCGGCATCGTCTTCACGGCGATGCCGTGGCCAGCGCGCGTGCGCGAGGTGCTGCGCCCCGGACTCGCGACCTCCGCGCGCCAACTCCTGCGGCTCGGGATCGTCCTGCTCGGATTCCGCCTGAGCCTCATCGATATCGCGGGGCTCGGATGGCTCGTTCTCGGCCTCATCATCGCGATCGTCGTTGCCACGTTCTTCCTCACCCTCGCCCTCGGCCGCGCGTTCCGCCTGCCGGGCGACCAACCCCTGCTCATCGCCGCCGGATTCTCGATCTGCGGCGCGTCGGCCATCGGGGCCATGGCGGGCGTGACGAAGTCGAAGGAGTCGGACACGGCCACCCCCGTCGCACTCGTCACCCTGTGCGGAACGCTCGCCATCGCCGTGCTGCCCGCGCTGCAGCCCCTGCTCGGCCTCGACGCGCGGCAGTTCGGGATGTGGGTGGGCGCGAGTGTCCACGACGTCGGGCAGGTCGTCGCGACGGCACAGGTGGCCGGGGCATCCGCCCTCGCGATCGCCGTGGTCGTCAAGCTCACGCGCGTGGCACTGCTCGCCCCCATGGTCGCGATCACGGGTGCCGTGCTGCGACGCGAGGGGAAGCGGCCTGCGATCGTGCCGCTCTTCCTCGTCGGCTTCCTCGCGGCGGTCGTCGCGCGCACGTTCCTGCCGATTCCGGAGGAGTTCATCACCGCCACCGAAGACGTGCAGTTCCTCCTGCTCGGCATGGCCCTGTTCGGGCTCGGCGCGGCCATCCGGATCGGCACACTCGTGAAGACCGGTGCTCGGCCGCTCGCCGTCGCGGGGCTCTCGTGGGTGGCGATCGCGGGGCTCGCGCTCGGCGCCGTGATGCTCGCAACGGCGGCCGGGGTTCCCGCGCTCGGCTAGCGCGACGGTCTCCTGCACGCGATCCGCGGTAGGCCTCCCGCGGATCGCTCAGTTGGGCACTAGCAGCAGATGCAGCCGCAGCATTCGTCGTTCATGTCACCCGCCCTTCCTCTCAGTCGATCGACGCCAGGAGCGCCTCGATCCGGTTCTTGATGTCATCGCGGATCACCCGCACGACCGCGATGTCCTGGCCCGCCGGGTCTTGGAGTTCCCAGTCCTCGTAGCGTTTGCCGGGGAAGATGGGGCACGCGTCCCCGCACCCCATCGTGATCACGACATCGGACTCGCGCACGGCATCGACGGTGAGCAGTTTCGGGGCGTTGCCCGCGATGTCGATACCCTCCTCGGCCATCACCGCCACCGCCGTCGGGTTGATGCTGTCACCCGGCTCGGAGCCCGCGGAGAGCACCTCCACGCGATCACCGCCGAGCGCCTGCAGGTATCCGGCGGCCATCTGTGAGCGCCCGGCGTTGTGCACGCAGACGAAGAGAACGGAGGTCATGGAAGAAGCATGACTTTAAACATCGACGACTGTCAATATTTGATACTGTCGATGTATGCCAGTTCTCGAGCTGCTTCCCGTCATCCAGGCCACCGCGTGCTGCGCGCCGCTCACGCGCGAGGTGCTGGGCGCGGCTCAGGCCGAGGATCTCGCTCGCTCACTCAAAGCCATCGCCGACCCCGCACGCCTCCGGATCATCTCCATGGTCGCGGCCCACGAAAACGCCGAGGCGTGCGTGTGCGACCTCACCGAGCCGCTCGGGCTCAGCCAGCCGACCGTGTCGCATCACCTGAAGGTGCTCGTCGAGGCAGGTTTCCTCACTCGCTCCAAGCGCGCGACGTGGGCGTACTACGCGCTCGTTCCCGGTGCACTCGAGAGCCTGTCTGCCTTCCTGGTCAGCCCTCGAAGCCTATGAGCCTGCCCGCCATCGGAGCGAGCAGGCGCTTCGGAACCAGGCGCGTGCCCCAGGCCGCGAACGCGTTGGCGGCCCCCGAGACCACGTGCGGCGGGGTCGAGCGCTTGTCGAGGGCGCGCATCGCCGTCGCGATGACCTGCTGAGGGGTCTGCTGCCTGCCGACCGCGGCCTGCGAGGTGCCGACGACATCGAAGAACTCGGTGGCCGTGGCGCCGGGCGCGAGGGCGGTGACCTTCACGCCGTGCTGGCGGGCCTCAGCCCACATCGCCTCGGTGAAGCTCAGAACGAAGGCCTTCGAGGCGCCGTAGACGGCCATCCCCGGAATCGGCTGGAATGCCGCGGTGCTCGCGACGTTCACGATGCCGCCGAACCCCTGGGCGATCATGGAGGGCAGGAAGGCCCGCGTCGAGTCGACGACGGCCGCGACGTTGAGGGCGATCTCCCGCGCAAGACGCTCGGGCGCCTCCTCGATGAGCGGCCCGTGGGTGCCGAAGCCCGCGTTGTTGACGAGCAGATCGACGGGGCCCGCGGCGTCGAAGAGCCGCTTGCCCGCCTCGGGGAGCGAGAGGTCGATGGTCACGACCTGCACGTTCACGTCGAGGGAGGCCGCGAGTTCCTCGAGCCGGTCGGTGCGCCGCGCGGCGAGCACGAGGTCCGATCCGCGCGAGGCGAAAACACGGGCGAACTCGACGCCGAGGCCGGCCGACGCGCCGGTGACAAGGGAACGCTTCGGGGTGAACGTCATGACGACTCCTTTTAGGTGAACGGGCGTGAACTAAGATAGGTTTACAGGCGTACACCTATCGCTGTCAAGTGAGGAGCCCGGATGCGCGAACGCAGCCCTCGCGGCGAGGGCGCCAGGCTCCGCGACGACCTCGTGAGCGCCGCACGCGACCTCCTCGTCGTGCCCGAAGATCAGGCACCGTTCTCCCTGCGCTCCGTCGCCAAAGCCGTCGGGGTCTCCCCCGCCGCCGTGTACCGACACTTCGCCTCCGCCGAAGAACTCGTCGAAGCCGTCATCGCCGACCAGAACGATTGCTTGCGGGATGCTCTGGGCGAGGGGTCCATCGCAGAGCTCGGGCAGCGCTATGCCCAGTGGGGCCTCGCGAACCGTGGCTCGTACGTGCTCCTGTTCGAGAGCGCCGACCGCCTGGCGCACCGCGGCGGCCCCGGCACCCCCGGCTGGGACATGGTGGAGGGGCTTGCGGCGCGGCTCGCGCACGAGCGATCCATCACCGCCGAGGAGGGCACGGTGCTCGCCATCAGGCTGTGGACTGTGCTGCACGGCATCGTGTCGCTGCGCATCCACAAGCCGGATCTGCCGTGGCCCACGACCATCGACGACGAGATCGCCGCCCTGCTCGAACTGCTCTAGGCCTTCGTTGCCCTGCCGCCCACGCGCCCCACGATGATCGTCGCGGGGATGAGCGCCAGCCACGAGTACATGGCGATGTTCGCGTCCCAGAAGATCGCGATGAGGATCGAGACGCCGAACACGACCGGAACGACGAGCAGGTTGCGGGCGACATACCGGTACATGTCGGGCTCCACGAGCGTGTCGACCAGGTCGTGCCGCCAGGCGTGGCGCCACATCGCGAGCTGCACGAGGCTCAGCGATGCGACGACGACCGCATAGAGCACCACCGAGGGAACCTCGCCCGCATACTCGCTCATGAGGCTCGTGGGGAACGGCGTGAACGCCACGAGGAACAGCAGCAGGAAGTTGAGCTGGATCAGGCGGGTGTCGAACCCATTGATCACGCGGAACTTGCGGTGGTGGCCGTTCCAGTTGGCCGCGATAACCCAGAACGAGATCACGTAGGCGAGGAAGCCCGGCAGCAGGCTCACGAGGATCTCGCCGGATGTCTCGCCGTTGTCGACCTCGGGAACCCGAAGGTCGATCACCAGCAGCGTCATCGCGATGGCGAACACCGCGTCGCTGAAGAACACCACGCGCTCGGTCATCCGGCCGTGACCGAAGATCGTGGCGTAACGATCACGCAAGGATGACATGGTCACAATGTAGCCAGAACGGCGCACGTGTGGTGAGACTCGCGTGTGAGAGTCTCTCTGATACGAGAACACAGTGAGCCAGGGGGCGACCATGAAGATCAGACGAACTACTGCAGTCGCGGCCGCCATCCTGCTGGGCGGCGCACTGGTACTCGCGATTCCGCTGTCGGCAACGGCGGCCCCTCCCGTGATCTCGGTCACGGCGCCCATCCAGATGACCACAGACACGGTGCCCGTCTCGCCGTTCTCCGCCGATTCGATCAGCGACCCCGACGACGACTCGCTCACGGTGACAGTGTCCTGGGCCGCGGCGAACGGAAGCCTCGCGGGCTCGGGCTTCAGCGGTGGCGCAGGAAGCATCACGGCCGCGGGCACCCCGGCCGTCGTCACCCCCGCGCTGCAGGGGCTTGTCTTCACCCCCACGGTGGGCATGGCGTCGAGCACCACGTTCACCATCGACGTAACGGATGGCACCACCCCCGTATCCGACAGTTCGATCACGCTCACCGTCTCCGCTGTGGCGCCCGACCTGCACATCGTCGGCAGCGGCACTGCCGTCTACGGCGCGGCACCGATCCTCACCCCGACGTATCCCGGCGGCTCGACTGGCGTCGACACCACGGGCGTCGTGTGCTCCACGACGACAGCGGTCGGCACGGGAGTCGGAACCTACGCGACGGTCACGTGCTCGGGCGCGACATCGGAGATGGGCTACAACTACAACTTCGTCTACGACGCGGGCGACCTCGTCATCTCGCCGGCGCCGCTCACCATCATCGCCTCGAGCGGTGCGGGGGTCTACGGTGCCCTGCCGCCGGTCACCGCGAGCTTCTCGGGCTTCGTCAACGGCGACACCGATGGCGCGGTCACCGGTGTCTCGTGCTCGGTAGTCGCCCCTGCCAGTGCGCCTTCGGCCGCGACGACCTGCACGGGCACCGCCGCAAACTACACACTCACTCCCAGCAACGGGACCATGACCATCTCCCAGGCACCCCTCACGATCACGCCCTCGAACGCCAACGCCACCTACGGCTCGGTGGCCCCGGTCACCGCGACCTACGCGGGGTTCGTCGCGGGTCAGAGCAACACGGTTCTCAGCACGCAGCCCACGTGCACGACGAGTGCGGGCGCCGCGGCCCACGTGGGTGGGCACCCCGCGACGACGACGTGCTCGGGAGCAGTCGCGACGAACTACGCGATCACCTACGGCGCCGCGGGCACCACGACGATCACCCCGGCCTCCCTCACGATCACGGCACTCGGCAAGTCTCGCCTCGTGGGCCAGGCCAACGGCGCGTTCACGGCAACGGCCACCGGATTCGTCAACGGGCAGACGCTCGCAAACCTCAGCGGCACCCTGCAGTTCTCGACGGCCGCGAACGCAGACAGCGGCCCCGGCAGCTACCCCGTGCAGCCCTCCGGAGTGAGCTCCACGGACTACGCCATCAGCTTCGTGCCCGGCGTCGTGACCGTCACCGCTGTGGTGCCCACGCCCACCCCGACACCGACCGCGACGATCACGCCGACCCCTACACCGACACCGACGCCGACGCGCACCGCGACACCCACCCCCACACCGACCCTCGACCCGCAGCCGACGACCTCGGACTTCGCGTGGCTGCCGTGGGTGATCGGCGGGGCTGGAGTGGTCTTCATCGCCGCCGCGATCGCGATCGTGGCGTGGAGGCGCCGGGCGTAGGGTCGTCACGCTGCGACTCGCTCACGTTTCCCCCTAGTCGTGGGTGGGGTGCTCGTGCGCCCCGTGACCCGCGGGCTCCAACTGGAACGTGGAGTGCTCGATCTGCACAGCGAAGTGCTCGGCCACGCAGTGCTGCAGATCGTCGAGCATCCGGGCGTTGTGGCCGTCGTAGAAGCACGAATCGTCGACGACGACGTGCGCCGTGAGAACGGGCAGGCCCGTGGCGATCTGGCTCACGTGCAGGTCGTGCACGGCCATGACGTGCGGCAGTTCGAGCAGGTGGTCGCGCACCGAGTCGAGGTCGAGGCCCTTCGGTGTCGACTCCAGAAGCACCGAGGTCGTATCGCGCAGCAACAAAACCGCGCGCGGCAGGATGAGCGCGCCGATGATGATCGCGGCGATGGCGTCCGCCATCTGGAAGCCCGTGAGCGAGATCACTATCGCGGCCGCGATGACGGCCACCGACCCGAGCGCGTCGTTCAGCACCTCGAGGAACGCCGCCCGCATGTTGAGGTTGTTACCGCGGCTCGAGGCGAGCACGATGATCGACGCGACGTTGCCGAGCAGGCCGATGATGCCGAAGACGATGAGCTGGCCGCCCGTGATCTCCGGCGGCTCGAACAACCTCTGCACCGCCTCGACGAGCACGAAGATTCCGACGGCGAGCAGCACCGCGGCTTGCGCGGTCGCACCGAGCACCTCCGCGCGCGCGAGGCCCCACGTGCGCTTCGAGCTCGCGGGCCGGTTGACGAGGGTGGCGGCGAGGAGCGCGATCGCGAGGCCGCCCGCATCCGTGAGCATGTGCGCCGCGTCGACGAGCAGCGCGAGGCTGCCCGTGATGATCGAGCCGACCACCTCGGCAACCAGCACGGTGCTCGTGATGACGAGGGCGACGGTGAGCCGCACGCGCCCCGAGGAGGCGTGCTCGTGGCTGTGCCCGCCGGGGGTGTGGTCGTGGCTCATGTCACCATTGTTCCGCACCCGCCAGGGAAGTGGGTCCGGGGGTGTAGCCGAGGTGGTCGCGAGCGCGCGTGAGGTCGAGGGTGCGCTCGAGGCCGAGCTGGCTCACGGCGTACCGCGTGAGGCGGGGGCGGCGCTGCAGCTTCTCGAGCGCGCCGGCCGCCGCGAAGGCTGCGCGGTACGGGATGCTCGCGATCGAGACATCCGGCCGCCCACGTCGCACGAGGAACTCCCGCAGCACGGCGGACAGCAGCACGTCGGTGTCGTCGCCGACGTTGTACACGCCAGCGGGTCCCGCGAGGGAGAGCTCGACGGCCATCACGAGATTGTCGATGTGGGTGAGCGTGTGGCGCACGGCGGCGCCCTCGGGCAGCACGAGCCGCCTGCCCCGGATGCCCGCCAGAACCCGAGGGAGAAGCGTGCGGTCGCCGGGGCCGTAGACGGCGTGCGGCCGCAGGACGACTGCGGTGTCGGGCAGCTCCCCCTCGGCCGCGGACTTCGATTCCGAGTAGCTGCTGAGGAACCTGCTGGGAAGCGGATCGTCTTCGCGCACCCGCACGCTCGGGCCGAACGCGTCGTACACGCTCGAGGTGGAGATGTGCACGATGCGCGCCTGCGGGAAGCTCGCGACGACGTTGCGCGTGCCGATGCGGTTGGCGAGCATCGCGGTGCCGAGGGGGGCCACGTCATCGGCGAGCGCCGCGCAGTGCACCACCGCGTCGGCACGGCCGTCGATGGGGCCACGCGTGATGTCCCATTCGGTGCGGGTGAGCGGGATCACCTCGTGCCGGTCGCGCAATCTGGCCACCACGGCGGCGCCCACGAAACCGGCAGCTCCCGTGACGGCGACTCTCACAGCAGCTCCCGCAGCGCCGCCCGGTCGAGCTTCGAGCTTCGCCCCTTCTTCGGCAGCGCGTCGAGCACCACTATGCGATCGGGCATGACCGCCGCGTCGATGAGTCCGGGCAGGGCCGCGGCCACCCGCGACGCGTCGCCCACGATCGCGAGCACGAGTTCGTCGTCGCCGATGTCGTTGGGCACGCCCGCGAGCGCGGCCTCCCTCACTCCGGGAATCCCCGCGATGACGGGCTCGTACAGCCCCGGATACACATTGGTCGTGCCGCGGATGAACATGTCCTTCGCCCGACCGCCGAGAATCACGCGTCCGCCCTCGATGCGCGCGAGGTCGCCCGTCCTGAGCTCGGCGAACGGCGGCTCGCCCAGGTAGCTGCCGAGGCCCTCCCCCGCCACGACGAGCTCCCCCTCGTCGACGCGCGCGGAGATGGCACTCATGAGCTCGCCCACGTAGTCGCCCGCGCCCGTGAAGGCGAGCTTCTCGTCGCCGTCGGCAATCGCCACGGGCAATATCTCGGTCATGCCGTAGATGGCGCGGATGCTCGTTCCCGGCAGCTGCGCCCGCACCCGCTCGAGGAGCGGCCGCAGCACGGGGGCACCCCCGATGAGCAGCATGCGCAGGCCCGGCACCCCGTGCTTCAGGAGCACATCGAGCGCGGCCGGGACGGCGAACAGCACGTCGGCGTCCTTCAGCAGCGGAAGATACTTGTCTGGCTTCGCGCCGGGATCGGCGCCCGCGGGCGGCAGCACCCAGTGCGCCCCCGCGATGAGCGCAGGGATCCCCACCATGAGCTGGTCGGTGAGCACGCGCTCGCCCGGCACGAAACCCACGTGCGCGGCGAAGTCGGCGAGCCCCGTGCCGAGGGAGGCGCGCGAGTGCACGACGGCCTTGGGGTGCGCGGTGGTGCCACTCGTGAAGATGATGAGCGCTTCGTCGGTCGCCGAGGCTCTCGACGCGGCCGGCTCGACCGTGCCCTTCGGGAGCATCAGGGAGCGCAATCGGATCGCCCCGCGCGGCACCCCCGGCAGCCAGCGCCCCGCGTAGATGTGCCGCGCGTCGGGCACGACACTGCCGTAGTCGGGCAGCTCGAGCCCGCGCGCCCTCGCCACGCGCCGCAGCGGTCCGGACGAGGCGGCGTAGAGCAGCGACTCCGCCGCCACCCACGTCGGTGAGGCAAGCCCCGCACGGGCGCGGAACATCGCCTCGCCAGCCCCCGGATCCGCGAAGACGATGGTGCCGCCCGCGGCGATGGTCCCCAGCGCGAGCATGATGCCGTCGAGGCCGGGGCGCACCGAGAAGAGCATCCGGTCGCCCGGCGCGAAGCCGCGTTCGACGAGCGCACCCGCGATCGTCCGGATGCGCGAGCGCACGTCACCGTAGGTCAGGGTGCGACGCCCCAGAGTCATGGCCGCAGCCCCCGGTGTGCGCTCGCACGACTCGAGCAGCGCTACGAGGATGTCGGTCACGACCGCGCCCGCTCGATCACCAGGGTCGCGTACGACGGGATGAGCACAGCGCGGGCCGCGCTACGCGACTCGATGCGGAGCGGGCCCGCGTCGAGCAGGGCGTCGAACACGAGCCGGATCTGCGCCATCGCGAGCGGCGCCCCGAGGCAGAAGTGCGTGCCCGCGCCGAACCACAGCTGCTTGAGGGTCGCCGCGACGTTCGCGGACGGGTCGAACTCGCCCAGCGCGCGGTTGGCGGCGTAGGTCGCGAGGATGACCCGGTCGCCCGGTCGCACAGCGACGGTGCCGATGGCACCCGGTGCCACGACGCTGCGGAGCATGACGGGCGACGGCGTCGTCACGCGCAGGCCCTCCGCGATGGCGGGTTCGGCGAGGGAGCGGTCCGCGGCGATGCGCGGGAGCCAGCCGGAGTCCGCCGCGACGGCGACAAGACGCGGGATGTACGACACGAGGGTCTCCGTGCCCGTGAGCACGAAGGCGCCCACGGCACCCATGGCTTCGTCTTCCGTGAGCCCGAGCGCGCGCATCCGGCCGGGCACTGTCGACTCGTCGCCCGACTGGTACGCGGCGCGGGCGTGGGCGGTGAGCTCGTCGAGGATCCCGCGCGCCACCTGCACTTGCGGTGCGGTGAGGCGCGGCCGGGCGAGGCGCACGAACCTCGTGATCGAGGAAACGCGGTCGAACAGTTCGTCGTCGACATCCGTCGGGTCGAGGCCCACGAGCTGGCTGATCATGGCGCTCGCGTAGCGCTTGACCTCGGCGACGATGTCGACGCGCTCGCCCGCTTTCAGCCGGGCCGTGAGCTGGCCTGTCGGCAGGGATGCGGCGGCGAGGGGCTCCACGTACGCCGGCGCGAACAGCGAGCCGAGCTTGCGCCGCAGCGCGAGGTGGTCGGCACCCTCCATGTTGAGCAGCACCGCGGGCCCGAGCACGGGAGTCCACAGGTCGCTCGGGCTACCGGGACCCGTCTTGGTAAAGGTGTCGGTGTCCAGGAGCGTCGATCGCAGCAGTGTCGCATCGCGCACGAGCACCCCGAGGCCGGGCACCCGCAGCACGGGCCTGCGCGCTGTCTGCAGCAGCGGATACACGACAGGATGCGCCGCCCGCATGACGCGTTCCTCCCATCGCTGCGCCTCGCGAATCGTCATCGGATGTCCACGTGATCGGGCCGGTACGCGTGGTCCTTGTACCAGAGCAGGGTGTTCTTGAGGCCCCACGCGTTGACGCGGCGCGAGCTGCCGAACACGACGACATCGCGGCGGCGGGCGTAGTCGCGCGTGAGCCTGCGCACGGCGTTCACGAGCGCGCGGTCCTCGTGGAGGTCTTCGATGGCGGTGCGCGGGAAGCCGCCCGCCTCGACATACAGGTCGGCCCGGATGCCCACATTGCAGCCCGCCGCCATCATGTACGGCCCCTGGTACTCGGGCGCCCTGTTACCCGGACGGACCCGCCCGAACGCCTCCGCAAGCTCGACAGCGGCCCGCAGCAGCACCCGCCTGCCGAGCGAGAGCCCCTCGTCGTGTCGCGGCACGAGCTCGCCGCCCACGAGGCCGAGTGTGAGCAGCGAGCGACGAATGGACGCCGTCCAATCCGAGCGCGGCAGGCAGTCCGCGTCGGTGCGAGCAAGGAGGGTCGCCCCCGCGGCGATGGCGGCGCGCATCCCGGTGTCCGCGGCGGCGCCCGTGCCCTTCTGCGGTTCGCCGATGATGTGCCAGCGGGGCTGGTCGTACGACGCGATCACTGCTGCCGAGCCATCCGTCGATCCGTTGTCGACGAAGTACACGTCGAAGTCGGAGTCGGTCTGGGCGAGCAGGGCGTCAAGCGTGGCACGGATGCCCGCCGCCTCGTTGTACACGGGGACCACGACCGCCAGAGTCACAGTCGCACCACCATGAGCCCGAGGCTGATGCCGCCCGCGAGCCCGATGAGCAGCACGAGGCTGCCGTCGCGCACGAGCCCCTGCTCGCGCGCGAGCTGCAGTTGCAGCGGCAGGGTCACCGAGGCGAGGTTGCCGTGGTCGGCGATCGTGATGACAGACTTGCCGCTCGCCACCCCGAGCCGCTCGAAGATGGGTGGCAGGTACGGCAGCGCCACCTGGTGGATGGCGACGAGGTCGAAGTCGTCCCACGTCAGGTCGTTCTTCTCCAGCAGGTCGAGCACGGGCTGCGGCCCCAGCTCGAGGAACGCCTGCTGGAGACCCGAGCCGTCCATGTCGAAGTAGGCGCGGTCCATGTCGCGCGGGTTCATCGAGCCGCCCGTCGGCAGCGTGCCGATACCCCAGTGCCTGCTGACGGCGACGAAGCTGGAGTCGAGGATGCCCGTGGACGGGTCATCCGTCGCCTCGAGGATCACCGCCGCGCCACCATCGCTCATCGTGTAGCCGGGGAACGAACTGATGAACTGGGCGTGGTCTTTGAGCGCCCAGCGCACGCCGTGCGACGGCTGCTCGCCGCTCGCGATGAGCACTCGGCGGTACTGACCCGCGGCGATGAGGGCCTCGGCGACCTGCATCGCGTTGATGACCGAGTTGCACGCGTTCTTCACGTCCATGACGGGGCACTCGAAGCCGAGCTTGGCGGCGACGATGTGACTCGTCGCGGGCTCGATGAGGTCTTGGCTCGCACTCGCGAAGATGACGAGGTCGATGTCGCCGGGGCTGTCGTCCAGCGCCTTCCGGGCCGCGGCGACAGCGAGGTCGGATGTCTGCCAGCCCTCTGCGCGCAGGTGCACGGTCTCGACTCCCGTGAGCCTGCCGATGAGCCCCGTCGCGAGCCTGAGCTTGGGATTCTGCTCCCGCAGGTCGCGCTCGGTCTGCTTCGTCGTGCGCGTCTGCTCCGGCAGAAAGATCCCGATCGCGGCGATGCGGGCGGAGGCACTGCGGTGGAGAAGGGGCACGGGCACGAGGGCGAGCCTAGTGGGCGCGGACGCTCATCTAGGCGAGGAGCTCCTCGAGCTCGAGCCATCGCAGCTCCACGGTGTCGAGCTGGTCCTGCAGGTCGGCGATCTCCTTCGCGAGCGCGCCGAGGCCCGTGTAGTCCGACTGGTCGTGGGCGGCCATCCGGGAGTGCACGTCGGCGATCTGGCCACTGAGCTTCTCGATCTTGCGACCGGCCGCCGCGTGCTCCTTCTGCGCGTTGCGCAACTCGGCGCCGCCGAGCTTGGGCGGGCCCGTCGTCGCGGCCGGAGTCGAGACCTTCGCGCCCTGGCCCTTCTCCTCGTGGGCGCGCAGCTCCAGGTACTGGTCGACGCCGCGCGGCAGGTGGCGCAGGTGCTTGTTCAGGATCGCGTACTGGTTGTCGGTGACGCGCTCGAGCAGGTACCGGTCGTGGCTCACGACGAGGAGGGTGCCCGGATACGTGTCCAGCAGGTCCTCGATGGCGGCGAGCATGTCGGTGTCGAGGTCGTTCGTCGGCTCATCGAGGATGAGCACATTCGGCTCGCTCAGCAGAATCAGCAGCAGCTGCAGGCGGCGCTTCTGTCCTCCCGACAGGTCCTTGACCTGAGTGCTGAGCTGGGCGCTCGCAAAGCCCACCCGCTCGAGCATCTGGCTCGGCGTCATCTCCTTGCCACCCGTGATGTACGTGCTCTTCTGGCGCGAGATCACATCGCTCACGCGGTCGTTCCACACGTCTTCGAGCTCGGCGAGCTGCTGCGTGAGGGTCGCGACCTTGATGGTCTTGCCGCGCTTGACCCGTCCGGTGGTGGGGAGCAGGGTGCCGCTCACGAGGCTCAGGAGCGTCGACTTGCCCGCGCCGTTCACCCCGAGGATTCCCGTGCGCTCGCCGGGGGCGATGCGCCAGGTGACATCCGTCAGAATGCGCTTCTCGCCATACTCGACGCTCACGTTCTCGAGGTCGACGACGTCTTTGCCGAGGCGCTGCATGGCCATGGAGGAGAGGGCGACGCTGTCGCGCACGGGCGGCTCGTTGGCGATCAACTCGTTCGCCGCGTCGATGCGAAACTTCGGCTTCGCGGTGCGGGCCGGGGCACCGCGGCGCAGCCACGCGAGCTCCTTCTTCATGAGGTTCTGACGCTTCGACTCCATGGTCGCTGCCATCTGGTCGCGCTCCACGCGCTGCAGGATGTACGCGGCATAGCCGCCCTCGAACGGCTCGATGAGGCGGTCGTGCACCTCCCACGTAGCCGTGCAGATCTCGTCGAGGAACCACCGGTCGTGGGTCACGACCACGAGCCCACCGGCGTTCGCGGACCAGCGGCGCTTGAGGTGCCCGGCGAGCCACGTGATGCCCTCGACATCGAGGTGGTTGGTGGGTTCGTCGAGGAAGATGATGTCGTGGTCGCCGATGAGCAGGGCCGCGAGCGCCACGCGTCGGCGCTGGCCACCCGAGAGATCGCTCACGAGCGCCTCCCACGGGAGGTCGGCGATGAGGCCCGCGATCACGTCGCGCACGTTCGGGTCGCCCGCCCACACGTGCTCGTCGATATCACCGATGACGGTCTGGTGCACGGTGCGGGTGCCGTCGAGCTCGTCCGCCTGGTCGAGCATCGCGAGGGTCACCCCGCCTCGGCGGGTGACCCGTCCGGAATCGGGCTCGAGCCTGCCGGCGAGCATCCGGAGCAGAGTCGACTTGCCGTCGCCGTTGCGACCGACGATGCCGATGCGATCGCCCTCGTCGAGGCCGATGGTGAGCTTGTCGAAGATGACGCGCGTCGGATATTCGAGGTGCAGCGCCTCAGCGCCCAGGAGATGTGCCACTGCCTAAAGGTAGCTTGGATCCATGTTCGTCCGTGACGTGACCGTGGAGCTGCTCCTGGCGTCGCCCCTGCACCGGTACTCGGGCCGGCCCTCCGACGGACCGCAGGATGCGCGCGGCCCCGAGCTGCCCGCCACCGTCGAGGTGCGCGCGGGCCTCGGAATCGTGGGCGACCGCTACTTCGGCCAGCGCGCCCACCGCACGGCGTCGGTGACAATCATGGCGGTCGAGTCGATCGAGCGAGTGGGTCCCGGATTGGATCCGGCAGACACCCGCCGCAACATCATCACGCGCGGCCTCGACATCGACGACATGCGCGGGGAGGAGTTCGAGCTGGGCGGCATCGTCTTTCGCGCACATCGGCCGGCGAATCCGTGCGCCTGGATGGATGTCGCGCTGGCCCCCGGCGCGTTCCGAGCCCTGCGCGGCCGGGGCGGCATGCGCTGCGAACCCCTCACCTCCGGCACCCTCGCCCTCGGCCCCACGGCGGCGCGGACGCTGCGCGCCCCCGCCTTCCTGCCGCTGTTCTGAGCGGCCGCGCGGGTCCGTGGCCCCGGCCGCGCGCACCACAGGGCCTGTCGAGTGCTCGCGATCTGCGCATGTACGCCCCGGATCGCACAGATCCCGAGCACTCGACTAGCTCCGGGATGCCAGAATGCGGCGGACGCGGGCCACGAACGCATCGGGATGCTGAAAGTCGTGACCAGTGACCCGGATGACTCGCCACCCCGCATCCTCGAACCGCTCCCGCCGCGCGATGTCCTGCTGGAAGATCTTCGGATCGGAGCGGTGCCCGTCACCCTCGTACTCGATCGAGATCTTGCACTCCACATAGGCCAGGTCCGGACGTCCCAGGTACCTGCCGAGCGTGTCGTGCGCGCGGTAGCCGATCACGGGCTCGGGCAAGCCCGCCCGCACCATCACCAAGCGCATCCAGGTCTCGCGCGGCGAATCCGTGCCGCACCGCACGTCCACCAGTGCCGCGCGAGCGTGGAGAGCTCCCCGGCCGTGCCAGCTCTTCACGCTCGACACGAGGCGCTCTATCGTCGATTGCGGAGCCTCCCGCTTCACCAAGTGGTCGCCCGCAGCGATGAGCTCATCAAGCGCCAGGGTCTCGGCGAGTTGCAGCCACGCGCGTTCCGGAGAAACGACCGGGAAGCCCAGAGCCTGCTGGCTGCCCAAGTCAAGGAGGCGGTGCCCCCTCACGGCCAACCCGCGAGGAACCGGCTTTCCCCGATCCACTGCGACGTGCACGACCTCAGCTCGTTGAAGACGGGTGGGAAGGGGCATCAGTAGGAGTTGGGCCGCGGTCGCGTGGCTGAATCGAAAACCACTGGGCGCCACAGTTCGGTACGCGGCACAGAGGCGGATGAGTGCAGCGAGGTGAGTGTCCGCCCGCGGGACTCTCGAACGCGATCCCCAGAAGAGGCGATCCAGGTCTGCCGCTCGCAGGCGAGCGAGGGACACGCCGGCTGCCTGAGCCTGTGCGACGGTGAACGCGGTGGGCAGCGACGGAAGCGGCTTCATGGCTTGAGCGTGCCGCAAGCGGCTTGGGTGACGGTCACTCCCGTCGTTTCAGGTGTCGAGTGCTCTCGTTCGGCGCGTGTAGAGGAGTGGTCGCGCAGAACGCGAGCACTCGACGACCGAGGGGGCGACCCGGGAAGGCCGGGGCGCGGCGGGCGCGGCGGCGCCCTAGCCGACGTTCACCGAGACGGTGTGGTAGCCCTCCGAGCCGTTCGGGGCCACGGGCACGCGCGTCTCGCGCTGGGTGTCGTTCACGGCGCCCGTCGCGCGCACGGCGACCGTGTGGTTGCCGGATGTCGCGTCCCACTCGTAGACCCACTGCCGCCAGGTGTCCACCGAGATGGCGTCGGCGAGTGTGGCCGAGGCCCACGGTCCGTCATCCACCCGCACTTCCACGCCCTCGATGCCGCGATGCTGCGCCCACGCGACCCCGGCGACGGCGACGCGTCCGGGGGCGACGGAGCTTCCGCTGCGGGGAACATCGATGCGGGATGCGGTCTTCACGGGCCCGAGCGCCGACCAGCCGCGCGGGGTCCAGTAGCCCTGATCCTGCGCGAACGTCGTGACCTTGAGCTCCACCACCCACTTCGTCGCGGACACGTACCCGTACAGCCCCGGCACGACCATGCGCACGGGGAATCCGTGTTCGATGGGCAGTGGTTCTCCGTTCATGCCGACGGCGAGCAGGGAGTCGCGGTCTTCTTCGAGCAGCACCGAGAGGGGGGATCCGGCGGTGAATCCGTCGATGCTCGTCGAGAGCACCATGTCGGCGCCGGCGAGCGGGCCGGCCTTCGTGAGGAGTTCGCGGATGGGGTACCCCAGCCACGTCGCGTTGCCGACCAGGTCGCCACCGACCTCGTTGGAGACGCACATGAGGGTGACGGTGTGTTCGGTGAGCGGCAGGGCGAGCAACTCGTCGAAGGTGATCTCGACCTCGCGCTCCACCATGCCGGTGATCTTCAGCTTCCAGGTGGAGGCGTCGATGACGGGAACCTGCAGCGCGGTGTCGATGCGGTAGAACGTGTCGTTGGAGGAGATGAGGGGCGAGATCCCCTCGATGTCGAGCGATGCGCCCGCCGGGATCGGCGCCTCCGGGGTTGCCGGAGCGGGAAGCTTGAGCGCCTCGCGCACGGTGTTGACGGCGGCGGTGCCGGCGTTGATGGCGCGGGCGCCGAGGCCGATGACGAGCGCTCCGGCCGCCGTCGAGCCCATCACCACGAGGAACCCGCGACGCGTGACTGCTTCCCGCGTCGGTCGGGATTGGGCGGCGTCGGTCCAGCGATGGAGCCGGTCGGCGCCCATCCGGAGCACGATGACGCCGCCGAGAACACCCAGCAGCGTGGGCACGGCCGAGAGGGATGAGGCCTCCGCGCGCGACACGACGGCGAGGAGTGCCACGATGCCCACGGCGATGAGGGCGAGAATCCCCCACGGCGGGCGGCGATACTGCAGGATGCCGATGCCCACGGCGAGCAGGAGCACGAGGATGCCCAGCGCCACGAACAGCGCGATCTTGTCGCCCGTGCCGAACAGGTCGATGACGAGGGTCTTGAACCAGCCCGGAACGAGGTCGATCACCAGGGACCCGACCCCGAACAGCGGGCTGCCGGACGGCGTTCGCATGAACGCGGCGACAGCCTCAGCTATCGCGAGGGTGA
Source organism: Rhodoglobus sp. (assembly GCA_965227655.1). Lineage (GTDB taxonomy): Bacteria > Actinomycetota > Actinomycetes > Actinomycetales > Microbacteriaceae > Rhodoglobus. The sequence goes on from OZ245765.1 coordinate 1,173,024, forward strand.
CGGCACCCGCGACGACGCCCACGAGGGACGACCACACCAGAAGCCGCCGAGGGGTCATGCCGGACATGTTAGACCTCGAACCATGGAAGTAGTTCGGAGCGGAGGCTCAGTCGGTAAGCCAGGCCGGGCGTTCCGGCAGGTCCGTGAACGTGCGATACACGATGTCGGAGTGCGGTCGGAGCACCACCCACACCGTAAGGAGCATGAGGCGGGCATCCAGCCACAGGGATTTGTGCTCCAGGTACCACATCTCGAGTGCGCCCTTGAATGGGGCGATCTCATCGCGGTAGAAGGCGCGCGGCTCGACGCCGGGCTTGGAGAGCAGGCGCTCCTCGTCGCGGAACACTATCGACCCGATGCCCGTCACGCCCGGCCGCACGTCGTAGATGTGCTCGCGCACGTGCGGCGGGTAGCCGTCGAAGTCGACCTGCACCTGCGGGCGGGGCCCCACGAAGCTCATGTCTCCCGTGAGCACGTTGAGGAGCTGCGGCAGCTCATTCACCTTCGTCGCGCGCAGGGAGCGGCCCACGGGCGTCACGCGCGGGTCGCCGCGCACGGTCAGCGAGCCCGTGCCGAGGTTGGGGCTGTCTTTGAGCATCGTTGCGAACTTCCAGATACCGAACGTGGTGTTGCGGTATCCGATGCGCTTCTGCTTGTAGAACACCTCGCCCTCGCCCGTGAGACGCAGGGCGAGCATGACGGGCGAGAGCAGCGGAGTGAGGATGATGACGGCAATGCCCGAGATCACGACATCCCAGAAGCGCTTGAAGAAGAGGTACATCATCACATCTTCTGGTCGAGGCTCTTGCCCGTCTCCACGTGGTGGAACGTCGGGACGAGGGTCGCGAGAACATCGACGATGGCCTCCTTGGGCAGGTCGGCCCGGTCGAAGAGGGCGCGCAGGTCGGCAAGAGTCGACCGGATGCCCGCCACGTCGTTGACCGCGCGGCCGCGCACCACGCCGAGCGCGGCGAACCTGTCGAGGTCGATGACCTCGTCGTCGGTGTAGAACTCCTCGAACGACTTCTCGCCCGCGGTGTCCGACTCGAAGTAGAACACGGGCCACGTGGGGTCGTCCGCGGAGCGGGCGGCGGCCTTCGCCTTGGCCTCCTCTTCGGACGCGCAGCGGTCGGGCTCGTAGCCGAGTTCGCGCAGGAGGGCATCCGCTATCGTCGCGAAGGTCAGCATCTTCGGTTCGCCGAGACGCGGGAAGAAGATGTCGGCGGGCTTGCCGAGCACGCACGCGAGCAGGCACAGCTGGCCGCTCTCGATCGGCGCGACGAAGTACCGGCGCACATCCAGCGGTGCGGCGAGTGGCTGGTTCTTGGCTATGCGCTCGAGGAACCCGGCCGGAAGACTGCCGTTCGAGAACGCGACATTGGCGAACCGCGCGGTGACGGCGGGAAGGCCCTCCGCGTAGGCGAGCACGGCGTTCTCCATGAGCTTCTTGCTCGCCCCCATGACGTTGGCCGGGTTCGCGGCCTTGTCGGTGGAGACGCAGAAGAAGTGCCGAGGGGGCAGCTCGGTCATGAGGTCGAGGAGAGCCACGGAGTTCACGACGTTGTTCTCGAGCATCGCCTCGATCGAGTAGCGATCCTTTTCGCTGCGCACATGCTTGTGAGCGGCGAAGTGGGCGACGATGTCGAACGGGCCCTCGCTGCGCAGCATCCGGGCGAAGATGGGGCCACCGAAGTTGATCGGGTAGGTCTTGTAGTCGTCGGGCAGGTACTGGCCCTGGGTGCTGCGCAGGTCGCGCGTGAGCTCGGTGAGCCCGTTCTCGTTGAGGTCGACGACGAACAGCCGGGATGGCCGGTACGGCAGCAGGGCGCGGATGAACGACGAGCCGATCGTGCCGGCTCCGCCGATGACGAGGACGGACCGGCCCTCGATCGCCTCGCGCAGCTCGGAGTCGTGCGCCGCGAGGTCCTCGGCGAACAGGCTCTCCCGGCGGCCGATCACGTGATCGGCGATGAAGTCTTCGAGAGAGAATGTCATGCGTTTTCCTCCACGGAGTCGATGACCGCCCGGATGACCTCGTCGATGTGCTCATCTGACAGGCCGTTGTAGAGCGGCAGGGTTATCTCGTTGGCGTAGAGCGCGTACGTGACCGGGTAGTCCTCGATGCGGTAGCCGCGGTTCTTGAAGAGCGTGAGCATCGGCATGGGGATGTAGTGCACGTTCACCCCGACGCCGCGCTGGGCGATGGACTCAATGATGCGGTCGCGGCGGCCCTCGTCGGCCCCGTCGATGCGCAACAGGTAGAGGTGGCACGAGCTCTCGCGCTCGCCGTTCTTGTCGACGGGGCGAATAGCCCAGTCGTAGCCGGCGAAGCCCTCCTGGTAGCGGGCGAACATGCGCTTGCGGTCGGGCAGAAGTGTCGACTCGTACTTGCGGATCTGAGCCAAGCCGATGGCGGCGCCGATGTCGGGCAGGTTCACCTTGAGGCCCTGATCGATGATGTCGTACCGCCAAGCGCCGGGCTGGTTCTTCTCGTAGGCGCTCTTGGTCTGGCCGTTGAGGGCGAGCGCACGGAGGAAGATGTACTCCTCCTCGTTGTCGAACGGAGCGGGAAGGTTGAGGGCGATCGCGCCGCCCTCACCCGTGGTGATGTTCTTCACGGAGTGCAACGAGAACACTGCCGCGTCGGCGAGCTGGCCATCCGGCCGGCCCTTGTAGGTGGCGCCGATCGAGTGCGCGGCGTCGGTGACGACGAGGATGCGGCCGAGCTTCTCCTGCCGCGGCGTCGAGGCGCGGAACTTGGCCCGCACCTCCGGCTCGGCGAGCACGGCGTTGATCGCGTCGTAGTCGGCGGGCCATCCGCCCATGTCGACGGGGATGACCGCCTTCGTGTTTTCGGTGACCGCAGCCCTGATGTTCGCCGGGTTGATGGTGAAGTCCTGGTCGACGTCGACCATGATGACCGTCGCGCCGAGGTTCATGGCGCACAGGGCCGTGGCGCTGTAGGTGTAGGCCGGGATGATCACCTCGTCGCCGGGACCGATCCCCAGCCAGCGCAGCATGAGCATGGCGCCGGAGGTCCACGAGTTGACGCACAGCACGGGGGTGCCGGTGAGCTTCGCGATCTCCTCCTCGAGGAGCCTGACCTTGGGCCCGGTGGTCAGCCAGCCCGTGTTGGTGAGGGTGTCGTTGACTTCCGCGATGACATCGGCATCGATGAGGGGAAGCGAGAAGCGGACGGCCATGGGTACTAAATCTAGTCGCCGGGAAGGCTAGTCGCCGACGATGCGGGCGCCGTGCACGGGCCCGGTCGCGCGCACGACGGTGAGGCGCGCAGCACTCAGGGCGATCTGGAGTTCGAGGGCGGAATCGAGGTCTGCCGCGAGGAATGCCACGGTCGGGCCCGAGCCGGAGACGATGCCGGCGAGCGCGCCGTTCTGCTCGCCGAGTTCGAGCACGTCGGCGAGCGACGGCTCGAGGTGCAGGGCCGGCGCCTGCAGGTCGTTGTAGAGGCATTCGGCGAGCATGTCGGGGTCGCCGGCCCGCAGTGCCTGCAGCACGTTGGCGTCGACCGAGGGCGCGGTCTGGGCCGGGAAGATGTCTTGCGCGTGGCGGTCACGGTGCTCGTCGAGCTCCTTGTACACCTGCGGGGTGGAGAGGCCGAAGTCGGCGAGCGCGAGCACCCACTGGAAGGTGCCCTTCGCGAGGGCGGGGCTCAGCTGGTCGCCACGGCCGGTGCCGATGGCCGTTCCGCCCGTGAAGGCGAACGGGACGTCGGCGCCGAGCTGTGCCGCGAGGTCGAGCATGTCCTCGCGCGGAAGCCCGGTGCCCCACAGTGCGTCGCAGGCGAGGAGGGTGGCCGCGGCATCCGCCGATCCACCGCCCATGCCGCCCGTGACCGGCACGTGCTTGTCGATCTGAAGACGCACGCCACCGCGGTAGCCGGTCTTGCGGGCCAGCAGCCGCGCGGCCTTGATGGCGATGTTGGAGCCGTCGGTCGGAACGCGGCTGAGCTCGACGGTGCCGTTCACCTCGACGGAGAAGTCGTCGGCGGGGTAGGCACGAACATCTTCGTAGAGGGAGACGGCCTGGTAGGCGATGGCGACGTCGTGGTACCCGTCGTCGAGGAGCGACCCGACCTTGAGGAAGACGTTGATCTTGCCGGGGGCCCGCGCATGCACCATGGTCGTGCCCGGCTCCACTGTCATGGAACCAACCTATCGTTGCCTGGAGGGGGCCACCGCGCTGCGGGCTATCGCCAGGAAGTCCGTGACGGTCAGCTCTTCGCCGCGCGCGGTCGGCGCGACCCCTGCAGCCTCGAGGCGAGCCGAGGCGGCAGCCGAGTCGCCGAGCACGGGCGCGAGCGCCTGACGCAGCATCTTGCGGCGCTGCTGGAACGCGGCATCGACGAGGGCGAACGTCGCGAGTCGTTCGGCCTCGGTGCCGGGCTGCTCGTGGCGCTCGAAGCGCACGAGGATCGAATCGACGTTGGGCACGGGCCAGAACACCTGCCGCGAGACCTTGCCCGCCGTGGAGAACGCGCCGTACCAGGCCGACTTCACGGAGGGCGCACCGTAGACCTTCGAGCCGGGGCCCGCGGCGACACGCTCCCCCACCTCGGCCTGCACCATGACGAGACCGCGGTCGATGGATCCGAAGTGCTCGAGGAAGTGCAGCAGCACGGGCACGGAGACATTGTACGGGAGGTTCGCAACGAAGACCGTGGGGTCATCCGGTAGCTCGCGCACCTTCAGCGCGTCCTCGGTGATGACGGTGAGGTGCGCGTTCGGAGCGAGCTGCGACACCGTGACGGGCAGTTGGCCGGCGAGCCGCTTGTCGATCTCGACGGCGACGACGGATGCCCCGGCCTCCAGCAGCCCGAGGGTCAGGGATCCGAGCCCCGGCCCCACCTCGACCACGGTCTCGCCTGCCGTGACCCCCGCCGACTTCACGATGCGCCGGACGGTGTTGGCGTCGATGACGAAATTCTGTCCGAGCTTCTTCGTGGGCTGGATGCCGAGCAGGTCGGCGAGGTCGCGGATCTCCGCCGGGCCCAGCAGCTGCACGCTAGTCATCGATGACCACGGGCTCTGAATCCCACGTGCCGTAGACCTCTTCGGTGGTCGAGGTGATCTGTGCAGCGAGCATCGAGACGTCGGTGCCGAGGTGGGCGGCCATCGCCCGCAGCGTGACCGGGATGAGGTACGGCGAGTTGGGGCGGCCGCGCAGCGGATGCGGCGTCAGGTAGGGGGCATCCGTCTCGATGAGGATGCGGCCGCGCGGGATGACCTCGAGCGCTTCGCGCAGGTTGCCCGCGTTCTTGAAGGTGACCGTGCCCGCGAACGACAGGTACCAGCCGTGGTCCGCGCACACACGCGCCATCTCCGCGTCGCCCGAGAAGCAGTGGAACACCGTTCGCTCGGGGGCGCCGACGCGCAGGAGGGTCGCGATGGCCTCGGCGTGGGCATCCCGGTCGTGGATCTGCAGCGCGAGCCCGTGCTTCTTGGCGATCTCGATGTGCGCCTCGAACGACTCGTACTGAGCGGCTATCGACGCATCACCCTCGGTGCGGAAGAAGTCGAGCCCCGTCTCGCCCACGGCGCGCACGCGCGGTCGCGAGGCGAGCTCGTCGATCTCGGCGAGGGCGTCGGAGAGGGTTCCGGATGCGGCGTACCGAGGCGCCTCGTTGGGGTGCAGTGCCACGGCCGCGAGCACGCGGGGCTCGCGTGCAGCGATCTCGGCGGACCACCGCGACGTCTCGAGGTCTCCCCCGACCTGCACGACACCGCGCACGCCCACGCTCGACGCACGGTCGAGATGCTCCCGATAGTCGAGCTGCCCGCCCGGCAGTCCGTCGCTGATCTCGAGGTGCGTGTGGTTGTCGTACACGCCGACGGTGAGCGCCTCCGGCAGGGGCGGGTACTCGAGGTCACGCTCGGTGCCCTCGGTCTCGCGGTGCCGGATGTGCGCTCCGTCGGTCACGCCGGAGTCTCTTCGATCCTCGGGAACAGGGAGGTCTCGAGCGGCGTGACTGCCGTCGTGCCCGCCCACTCCCAGGCGCTGTCGATGTTCTGCGCGTCGACCTCGCCCGAGCCGCCGAGCGCATTCCACAGCTTGGCGGTCGCCTGCGGGAGCACGGGGGCGAGGAGGATCGCGAGCGTGCCGAGGCCGTGCACCGCGGTGGCGAGGACCTGCCCGAGGCGCTCACGATCGGCGGGATCCTTGGCGAGCACCCACGGCTGCTGCTCCGTGATGTACAGGTTGAGGGCGTCGACGAGCTCCCAGATGGTGGCGAGTGCCTTGTCGATGGCGAACGCGTCGATGGCCGTGCCCGCGGCATCCGTCACGCGCTTCTCGACGGCGAGGACCGCCTCGTCGCTGGCCGCCGCAGGAACCGCGCCGTCGAAGTACTTGGTGACCATGGCGATGACGCGCGAGGCGAGGTTGCCGAAGCCGTTGGCGAGCTCGGCCTGGTAGCGGGCGCTCAGGTCTTCCCAACTGAACGAGCCGTCCTGGCCGAACGTGATGGCCGAGAGGAAGTAGTAGCGGAACGCGTCGGAGCCGAACGTGTCGGTGATCTCGTTGGGCGCGATACCGGTGAGCTTGGACTTGCTCATCTTCTCGCCACCCACGAGCAGCCAGCCGTGGCCGAACACCGCCTTGGGAACCTCGAGCCCGGCGGCCAGCAGCATGGCCGGCCAGATGACCGCGTGGAAGCGCGCGATGTCCTTACCGACGATGTGCACTGCCGGCCAGCGGCGCCGGAACTGCTCGTCGTCGACGCCGTAGCCGACGGCAGTGACGTAGTTGAGGAGCGCGTCGAACCACACGTAGACGACATGCGAGTGGTCCCACGGGACCTTGATTCCCCAGTCGAAGCTCGACCGCGAGATCGACAGGTCGGCGAGGCCCTGCTTGACGAACTGCACGATCTCGTTGCGCACGCTCGCGGGCTGCACGAAGCCGGGGGTGTTCTCGTAGAGGTCGAGGAGCTGCTGCTCGAAGGCGCTCATCCGGAAGAAGTAGTTCTTCTCCTTGAGAATCTCCACCGGGCGGCTGTGGATCTTGCACACGAGCTGACCCGCGTAGTCGCCGTCAGCGGTCTCCACCAGATCGTCGAGCTGCTTGTACTCCTCACAGCCCACGCAGTAGTAGCCCTCGTACTCGCCCGAGTAGATGTGGCCGTCGTCGTACAGCTTCTGCAGGAACTTCGCGACGGCGGTCTCGTGGCGCTCATCCGTGGTGCGGATGAAGTCGTCGTTGCGGATGTCTATCGTCTTCAGCAGCGGCTTCCACGCGCTCTCGACGAGGTTGTCGGCCCAGGCCTGGGGCGACGTGTCGTTCGCGACGGCGGTGCGCAGGATCTTCTGGCCGTGCTCGTCGGTGCCCGTGAGTAGCCAGGTGTCGTCGCCGCGCTGGCGGTGCCAGCGTGCGAGCACGTCTGTCGCCACCTCCGTGTACGCGTGCCCGATGTGGGGCACATCGTTGACGTAGAAGATGGGCGTCGTGATGTAGAAGGAGTCGCCGGCGGCCATCCGTCCAGTCTACGGATGCGCGGCGTGGTGTTACTTCGCCGCGAGCGCACCCTCGTACAGGTCGCGCTTCGATAGGCCCGTCGCCTCAGCGACCTCGGCCGAGGCCTCCTTCAGCCGGAAACCCCCGTCGACGAGTGCCCGCACCTGCGCGATGCCCGACTGCAGGTCGGCTGTCGCGGGCACCGCGCCCTCGACGACCACGCAGATCTCCCCACGCGCGCCCTCCGCGAAGTACTCGGCCAGCTCCGCCGCCGTGCCGCGCGCGACCTCCTCGTGCAGCTTCGTGAGCTCGCGGCACACGGCGACGCGGCGCTCGGGCATCACGGCCGCGAGGTCGCGCAGCGAGTCGGCGAGGCGGTGTGGCGATTCGAAGAACACCATCGTGCGCTGCTCGCGCGCGAGGGACGTGAAATACGCGACGCGTCCCTTGCGGGGCAGGAACCCCTCGAACGTGAAGCGGTCGGTGGGCAGGCCCGAGACGGCGAGCGCCGTGAGCACGGCGCTGGGTCCGGGGATCGCCGTGACCGTCACACCTGCCGCTGCGGCTGCCGCGACGAGAGGGAATCCGGGGTCGCTGATCGCGGGCATCCCCGCGTCCGTCAGCACGAGCACATCGCCCACGCGCGCCAGCTCGACGATCTCCCCGGCCTTCTCGGTCTCGTTGTGCTCGTGCAGCGCGATGAGGCGGGGTCGGTTCTCGACGCCGAGCGCGCGCATGAGGTGGATGGTCGTGCGCGTGTCCTCGCTCGCGATCACTTCGGCGTTCTCGAGGGCCTCGATGAGGCGCCGTGAGGCATCGCCGAGATTGCCGATGGGCGTCGCCGCGAGGATGATCACGGTAGCTAGCATTACAGACGTGACCCGCCCCGACTTCGACGCGATCCTCGACCGTCGGTCTGAGGAGCCCGAGCCGATCGGCTCGCGTCTCGACAGGTGGTGGCAGTCCCGCTCGGCGGGCGCGCAGCGCGCGATGCGGTGGGGTGCGCCAGCAGCCGTGGTGGGAGTCGCTGCGGTGACGCGGTTGTGGGGGCTCGGGCATCCGGACTCCCTCGTCTTCGACGAGACCTTCTACGTGAAGGATGCGTGGACGCTCACCAACCTCGGCTATGAGGCGTCGTGGCCCGCCGAGGCCGACGCGTCGTTCAACGCCGGCAACACCGACATCTACACGACCGCACCGTCGTTCGTCGTGCACCCCCCGCTCGGCAAGTGGATCATCGGCCTTGGCATGAGCGTGCTCGGCTCCGACAACCCCGTCGGCTGGCGCATCGCGACGGCGCTCACGGGCATCATCGCGGTCGTGCTGCTCATGATCGTGGCGCGCGTGCTGTTCAACTCGATGGCGCTCGCAACCCTTGCTGGCCTGCTGTTCGCGATCGACGGCAACGCGATAGTGATGAGCCGCGTGGCCCTGCTCGACAACTACGTGATGTTCTTCGCGCTGCTCGGCTTCCTCTTCATCCTGCTCGACAGACAGTTCAGCGCCGTGCGGCTGGCTGAGTGGATAGCCCGCAAGGAGAAGCTCGGCCGCATCACCGACTGGGGGCCGATGCTGCTGTGGCGGCCGTGGCTCATGGCCGCCGGTATCGCCTTCGGGGCCACCGCCGCGGTCAAGTGGAACGGCCTCTACTTCCTTGCCGGCTTCGCCATCTACACGCTGCTGGTGGATGCGCTCGCCCGCCGCCGCGCTGGCCTCCCGTTCTGGTTCACGGGCACGGTGTTCAAGCAGGCGCCCGCGACGTTCGTGCTCACGGTTCCTCTCGCGCTCGTGGTCTACCTCGCCAGCTGGACCGGCTGGTTCCTGAGCGACAACGGCTACGACCGGCTGTGGGCCGACGGCGAGGGCCACGCGTGGACGGGCGCGCTCGCCTGGATGCCCCACTCGCTGCAGAGCCTGTGGCACTTCGAATCGTCGGTGTACGCCTACCACGTGGGCGAGAACCGGCCGCACGGATATCAGGCCAATCCCCTCACGTGGCTGCTGCTCATCCGCCCGACGAGCATGTTCTACCAGTCGCTGCCGAACGGGCAGGCCGAATCGATCACGGGCATCGCGAACCCCATCATCTGGTGGGCGGCGACGGCGGCCGCCGTGTACCTCGTGTACCGGCTCATCCGGTACCGGGAGTGGCGCGTGGGCCTCGTGCTGGCGGGCCTCGCGATCGGCTACCTGCCGTGGCTGCTCTACCTGAACCGCACGGTGTTCCAGTTCTACACGATCGCCTTCGAGCCGTACCTGATCCTCGCGCTCGTGACGGTCATGGGCATCATTCTCGGCGGGCCCGGTGACCCGTCGTGGCGGCGCGTGAGCGGGCTGAGGATCGTCGGGATCTTCCTCGCCATCGCCCTCATCGTGAGCGCGTACTTCTGGCCGCTGTGGACGGGAACGGCCGCCGACTACTGGTTCATCGCCTCGCACTGGTGGCTGCCCACGTGGCGATGATTTAATCCCACGGAAACGTCAGGACTAGTAGGTTAATCGCGGTATATCAGTAGTTTTCCTCAACCCGACGAGGACCTCATGACTCCCCGCCTCACACGCCTTCCCGCAGCGCTCGCCGCCCTCGGGCTCGTTTCGATAGCCGTCTTCGGTGGCGCCATGCTCTCCGCGAGCGCCGCGCCCACTCCTCCCGCCATCACGTCACCGGCGGACGGCGACGGCATCCCCGACAGCGGACCGGCGAGCTTCACCGTCGACGCGTCAGGTCTCGACCAGGACGTCGAGGTCTGGCTGACACCGGATGGCGGCACCGCGGCCCTCTACTGTTCAGCGAACACCGGCCCGTCCAACGATGTGGCGACCTGCACGGGCGTCGCCGTCTCCGCCGGCGGCTACACGGCGCAGGCTCGCGGGGCTCTCACGAGCGTGCCCGGCGACTGGAGTGCCTTCAGCGCGGGCGTGCACTTCGTCTCGTACGGCAACGGCTTCCCCGCGATCACGGGCTCGCCCGCGCCCACGGGCGACAGCGACGTCACTCCTACCCTTGTCGGAACCGGTCCCGCCATGGGCACGGTGCACGTGGGCGCGAGCCCGGCGAATCCGGACAACGGTGATTGCGACAACGTCGCTGTGGCCAGCGACGGCACGTGGGGCTGCACGTGGGGAATCACCCCCACGAACACGCTCTACACCGTCTCGGTGTCGGCGGAGAACTACGTCGGCACGCCCGTCGCAGGGTCGGGGGGCGTCTCGTTCACGCTGCGGGAGCCGTACCTCGCCTCGGTCACCCCTGAGTCGGCGACGACGAACTACAAGGAAGGGCTCGCCGGCGCCAAAGACACCAACACGCAGCGACTCGTCGTCGAGGCATCCCCCACCGTCTCCGGCCCGTGGGCCGTCTACTGCGACCTCACGAACCTCTCGCTGTTCGACACCACGTGGACCTGCCCGACACCGACAGGAGCACTGGGCGTCGGTAACAACTTCCTGCGGACCACCTCCTACAACGAGGCCGGCGGCTTCACCCTCGACGGTGGCCCCGGCTACGTCACCGTCTCGCGCATCGTGCCCGGCGCCCCGACGTTCACTCCCCCCACTCCGATCTGGCTCACGAGCTCGCGCTCGGAGGATATGCAGGGAAGCCGGGATCCGGGCGTGGCGCGCGTCGTCGTCGAGCTCGAGACCGGCGACGGCAGCTGGGTCTCGTACTGCGCGGCATCCGGACTGCCCGCCAGCACGTCGACCTGGGCCTGCTCCGAGCCGGACAACCTGCTCTCGCTCGGTGCGAACAACATGCGCGTCATCGGGTACACGGGCGACGACATCGAGGCGGGCACCGGAACGGCCACCGTCACCCTCGTCTCCCCCACCGAGCTCACGAGCCCCGGCGAATTCACCAACGCGAGCAGCCCAGTCTTCAGCGGCACATCCGGATGGGAGGGCCAGTTCGCCCAGGTGCGCAACAGCAACGGCACGACCACCTACTGCAGCAACGAGGTCGCAGGGGGCACGTGGTCGTGCAACCCCTTCGTCGCGCCTCCGGGGGACGGCTCGTACACCTTCCGGCTCTACACGACCTATAACGGCCGCGATTTCTCCGGCGACCCCTTCACGGTCACGATCGACACCGTCGCCCCCGGCGCGCCGGCGGTCGCCGCGCCCGTGACGACGACGGATCGCACCCCGACCATCACCGGATCGGGCGAGCCCAAGGCACTCGTGACCGTGTACGTAAACGGCAGCCCCGCCGCGTGCGTCGGCGGCGCGCCCGTCGTCGCCGGGGACGGCGCGTGGTCGTGCACCCTCGCGAGCTCCCTCGACGTCGACAGCTACTCGATCAGCGCCCGACAGACGGACCGGGCGACCAACGTGTCAATCCTGAGCGCCGCTGTCTCGTTGGTCATCGTGGGGCCCGAGGCCGTGATCCCGAGTTCCACTCCCACCCCCACCCCGACGCCCACACCCGTGCCGTTCACCTGGAAGCTCAACGCCCCCGAGTCGAGTTCGGTGCATCCGGGCGACCAGGTCGTGCTCTCGGCGAACGACCTGCCGCCGGGCCTCACCGTGGATGCGGAGTTCCACTCCACGGTCGTCGCCCTCGGCTCGACCGCCGTGCGCGCCGACGGCACCTTCTCCCTGCCCGTGATCGTGCCCGAGGAGGCCACGGCGGGCCTTCACCACTTCGTCGTCACGGTGTGGACCCCGACCGGCGAGGCGGTCATCGTCGAGCAGCCCATCACCGTCGTCCCGATCGCCAAGACACTCGCGGCGGTCGCCGGGGGCCACCCCGAGAGCATCGCGCGCGACGGCATCGGTGTCGACCGCACGGATCCGGGCGCCCCGAGCGGACTCACCCACGCGATCCACGGCGTCGGGTTCCTCATCACCAACCCCGTGGTGCTGTGCTTCGCGGCCCTCGCCGCCCTCGCCCTGTTCCTCCTCGTCGCCTTCCCGGCCGAACTCCTCAACTCCACGATCTCGGAGCAGTACTCGCGGTTCTCGCGTCGCCTACCCCGGACCCCATGGCTACGCAGGCTCACGGGATGGCTCGACAGCATGCCCCTGCTCGGCGGGATCGCGATAACCCTCGTCGCCGCCGTGATCTTCGGCTTCGCAGATCCGGGATTCGGTTTCGACATCACCTCGTTCCGGGTGGTGCTGTCGTGCGCGATAGCCCTGTTCTTCGTCGGCTTCGTCGCGAGCGCCATCTCCGGTCGCATCCTCGGTGGCCGCTGGAAGCTCGCTACGACGATAGAGCTCAAGCCGCTCGGACTCATCCTCACGGTGGTCGGTGTCGTGCTCTCTCGGCTTCTCGACTTCTCGCCGGGCTTCCTGCTGGGGCTCATCCTGGGGCTCTCGCTCGTGGGCAAGACCACCGCCGCCGACCGCGCCAAGAGCACGCTCGTGCAGGCAGGCGTGGTGTTCGGCCTGTCGATCCTGGGGTGGCTGCTCTACAGCGTGCTCAGCGGCAGCATGGACCCGGACAACTTCGGTACCGCCCTGCTCTTCGACACGCTCGTCGCCCTCACCACCGAGGGCCTCACGGCGGTCTTCGTGGGGATGCTCCCCTTCAAGTTCCTCGACGGCCCTGCAGTCTTCGACTACTCGAAGAAGCTCTGGGTCGCGGCGTTCCTGGTCTCGGCGTTTGCGTTCGTGGCTATCCTCATCCCCGCCGCGTGGGGCGAGCTCACGGGTTCGGTGGCGGTATGGGTCTCGATAGTCGTCGGCTTCTCGCTCGTCGCCGTGGGCATCTACCTCTACTTCCGCTTCTGGGCTCCCCCGCTCGAGGAGGCGGAGGAAGGAGCGGAGGGTACCGACTCCGACAAGGAGCTCGTCGAGACCACGTAATGCGGCGAAACCGGATGCGCCCACTCGGGTAGCGTGATCGCATGGCAGATAGAGAGTACGGATTCCGCACGCGCGCGATCCACGCAGGCAACATCCCCGACGCAGTGACGGGATCGCGTGCCCTGCCGATCTACCAGACCAGCGCTTTCGTCTTCGACGACACCGCTGATGCAGCGGCCCGCTTCGCGCTGCAGAAGTACGGCAACATCTACTCGCGCCTCGCCAACCCCACTGTCGCGAGCTTCGAGGAGCGCGTTGCCTCCCTCGAGGGCGGCCTCGGTGCCGTGGCTACCTCGAGCGGACTCGGGGCGCAGTTCATCACGTTCGCCTCGCTGGCGGGCGCGGGCGACCACGTCGTGGCCTCGGCCAACCTGTACGGCGGGTCGATCACCCAGCTGGACGTCACCCTGCGCCGCTTCGGCATCGACACGACGTTCGTGCGCTCCTCCGACCCCGCCGACTACGCCGCGGCCATCACCGAGAAGACGAAGTTCATCTTCGCGGAGACCATCGCGAACCCCTCCGGCGAGATCGCCGACATCGAGGGCCTCGCCGATGTGGCGCACGCGCACCATCTCCCGCTCATCATCGACTCGACGGTAGCGACGCCGTACCTGAACCGCCCGATCGAGTGGGGTGCCGATGTGGTCACCCACTCGGCCACGAAGTTCCTCGGCGGCGCGGGCACGACCCTCGGCGGCGTCGTCGTCGAGTCGGGCCGCTTCCACTGGGCGAACGAGCATTTCCCGCTGTTCGACCAGCCCGTGCCCTCCTACGGCGGCCTCAACTGGCACGGCAACTTCGGCGAGTACGCCTTCCTCACGCGTCTGCGCGCCGAGCAACTGCGCGACATCGGCCCCTCGCTCGCACCCCACTCGGCTTGGCTGCTCGCCACGGGCGTGGAGACGCTGCCGTTCCGCATGCAGGCCCACGTCGACAACGCGCGCATCGTCGCGGAGTGGCTCGCCGCCGACTCCCGCATCGAGACCGTGTTCTGGGCAGGGCTCCCCGAGCACCCGCACTTCGAGCGCGCGAAGAAGTACCTGCCGAAGGGTCCGGGCTCCGTGTTCTCGTTCGTCGTCAAGGGTGGTCGCGAGGTCGGCCAGAAATTCATCGAGAGCGTGAACCTCGCGAGCCACCTCGCCAACATCGGCGACGCGAAGACCCTCGTGATCCACCCCGCATCGACCACGCACGCGCAGCTCACCGAGCAGCAGCTGCTCGACGCGGGTGTGCTGCCCGGCGTCGTGCGCATCAGTGTGGGAATAGAAGACCCGGAAGACATCGTTGACGATCTTGACCAGGCACTCGCGGAGGCAACGAAATGACCACTGCAGAACTTCAGACCACGCAGCTCGCCAACGGGCTCACGTGCGAGATCCCCGCGAGCTCACCGCTTGCCAAGCTCCTCAAGTCGCAGCGCACGTGGGTCGGCCCCGACGCCCGTGAGCGACTCGCGATCCTGCGCAAGGCGAAGTCGATCGCGATCGTCGGCGCCTCGCCCAATTCCACCCGTTCGAGCTACTTCGTCGCCACCTACCTGCTGCAGTCGAGCGACTACCGCGTGTACTTCGTGAACCCCATGGTCGACGAGATCCTCGGCCAGAAGTCGTACAAGTCGCTCGCCGACCTGCCCGAGGTGCCCGACATCGTCGACGTGTTCCGCAAGGGAAGCGACATCCCGCAGGTCATCGACGAGGTTCTCGCGGTCGGCGCCAAGACTGTGTGGGTGCAGCTCGGCATCTGGAACCAGGAGGCCGCCATCTACGGCGAGTCAAAGGGTCTCACCGTGGTCATGGACCGCTGCCTCAAGGTCGAGCACGCGCGCTTCCACGGCGGCCTGCACCTGCTGGGCTTCGACACGGGCGTCATCACGTCGCGCAAGACGGTCAGGTAGTCCCCCGACCGCCTTGCGCTGGCGGCTACTGGCGTAGCGGAGTATTACTCCGCGTGTCACCGGCACTGGGCACGACGGATGCCTGTGCGTACGGTGAGGGAATGACCGCGCTACCCGCATCCCCCGTCGTCTCCACCCAGTGGCTCGCCGACCACCTCGGCGCCGACGACCTCGTCGTACTGGACGCGACAGTGCTCCCGTACACGCAGCCGAGCGGCAGGCCCGGATACCTGAGCGGCCACGAGAGCTACGTCATCAATGGGCACCTGCCCGGTGCGGTGTTCGCCGACCTCATCGAGGAGCTGTCCGACACGTCGGCACCTTTCCCGTTCACGAGGCCCTCAGCCGAGCAGTTCGCCGCGGCCGCGGGCGCACTCGGGATCGACAACACGACGACGGTCGTCGTCTACGACGCCGTCGCAGGTCAATGGGCGGCACGCGTGTGGTGGCTGTTCCGCGCGTTCGGATACGACTCGGTGGCGGTGCTCGACGGCGGGCTACCGGCCTGGGTTCGCGAGGAGCGCGAGACCGACGTGGGGCACGTCGAACCCTCTTCCGCGGTGTTCGTGGCGCGCGAGCGCCCGGAGGCGTGGGTGGAGCGGGCCGAGGTCGAGGCGATCGTGCGCGGCGAGGCATCCGGCGCGCTCGTAAGCGGCACCCCCGCGAAGGACTTCACGGGCGAGACCGGCCGCGGGCACATCCCCGGCAGCGTGAGCGTGCCCGTCACGCGCCTGATCGACCGCGAGACGAACACCTACCTCGGACTCGACGCCCTGCGCGCGACGTTCGCGGACGTGCTCGGCGGCCGCGCGGTCACCTACTGCAACGGCGGCATCGTCGCGGCGTCGGATGCCCTCGCCCTGACCTTGCTGGGCCACGAGGATGTCGCCGTGTACGACGGATCGCTCAACGAGTGGGCGTCTGACCCATCGGCTCCGCTCGCGACAACAGTGCAGCAAGCTCGCTGACGGTCGTCACCGGGAGCTGGCACACGAAGTCCTCGCACAGGTAGGCGGTCGGCTGTCCGCCCTGCCGGATGCGCCCTTCGAACAGCTCGAAGCCCGCTTCCGACCACGCGCCGGGGTCGGAGACGACGATGCCGCGGTGGGCGCGCGCAAGGTCGGCGAGAGCACCCTCCCCCACGACGACGAGCTGCCGCACGGGCTCGGCGAGCGCCGCCATCACCGTGAGGGCAGCGCCGAGCGACACGGGCTGCCGCTGGGCCGCCTCGGCCACGCGTGACGTCACGGTGCGCGCCGCCGCCCGGTACCGCTCCTGAGCCGTGAGCAGGAAAAGCGTGTGCGCGGCCGAGGCCATGGCGCTGAGGCCGCTCGGGTGGGCGCCGTCGCTCGGGTCGGCCTCGACGGCGAGCCCCTGCGACGCGAGCACTGGGTCCGCCCCGCCCGGAACACCGAAGGGCTCCCCCGCGGCCATGGAGCGGTCGACGAGAGTGCGCGCCGCGACGGCGTAGCGCACCTCTCCCGTCGCGAGTGCTAGCTGGAGAAGCCCGGAGGCGAGCATCCCGAAGTCCTCGAGCGTGGCGCGTGCCGTCGACACGGTGCCGCCGATGGAGGCCCGGATGAGGCGCTCCCCCACGTGGTTGGCGAGCAGAAAGTCTGCGGCCCGGCGCGCCGTCTCGACCCAGTCCGGGCGGCCGAGCACGGACCCGGCGATCGACAGCCCCTCGATGGCCAGGCCGTTCCACCCCGTGAGGATCTTCTCGTCGACGGGAGGCTTCTCCACCCGCCCGCGGCTAGCCGCATCGAGCGAGTAATAGAAGCCCTCGACACGGCGGCCGTCGACCGTGCTCTCGCTGTCCTGTGCTGAGGCGAATCCTCCGGACGGCAGCTGCATCGTGCCGAGCCAGTGTGCGACACCCTCGGCGATGTCGCGCCGGCCCGCGAGTGCGTAGACCACGACGAGCTGCGCGTTGTCGTAGAGCATCCGCTCGTAGTGCGGATCATGCCAGTCCCGCTTGGTGGAGTACCGGAAGAAGCCGCCGTCGACGGGGTCGCGCAGGGGCGAGGCCGCCATGGCGTCGAGCGTTCGAGTGGCGAGTGCGCGGGCTCCGGGCGCTGAGCCGCGCTCGACGAGAAACCTCAGCACGGGGCTCACGGGAAACTTCGGCGCACCGCCGAAACCGCCGAACGTGGAATCCTCGAGGCTCTCGAGCTGGGCGAGCACCGGGCCGAAAAACGCGGCCCCGAAGTCGCTGGGCAGGTCGCCCGCGACCGGATGCCCGTGCCCCAGCGCCTCGACGATCGCGGCCCCGTTCCGCTCGACCTCGGTGCGGCGCTCGCGCCACGCGTCGAGCACGGCGGCGAGCACCTCACGGAACGCCGGATGCCCCTGCACGGGTTCCGGCGGAAAATACGTTCCGGCGAAGAACGCGCGCCCCTGCGGGGTGACGAACACGTTGAGCGGCCACCCGAGGTTGCCCGTGAACGCGGCGGCGGCGGCCATGTACGTGGAGTCGACTTCGGCGTGCTCCTCGCGATCGACCTTGATGGCGACGAGGTTGTCGTTCATGAGCTCGGCGATCGTCGGATCGCTGAAGCTCTCGCGCGCCATGACGTGACACCAGTGACACGTGGAATACCCGATGGAGACGAGCACGGGCACGTCGCGCGCCGCGGCTTCGGCGAACGCATCCGGACCCCACTGCCACCAATCGACGGGGTTGTCGGCGTGCGAGCGCAGGTAGGGACTCGCGGCATCGGCGAGGCGGTTGGGCATGCCTCGACACTAACCCCGGACTGGGCGCCGCCAGAGTCACAGGTAGTCGGTGAAGAGCGCCATCCAGGCGTAGGTCGGGAGGACGACGACGGCGGCCGCCACGAGAAGCCACGCGAAGGTGACGACACTGCCGACGACCAGGCCACCCAGGGCGAGGCCGCGGCCGCGCTCCCCGCTGTGGGAGATCTCGGAGAGGGAACGCATGGCTAGGGCGATGCTGAGCCCCGGCACGAACGGGGAGGACACGAGACTCGCGATGGCGAGGTTGTTGACGTGCGGGGCGGATGTCTGGGCGTTCAGGTTCACTGTCATGCCAGAACTCTGGCGGCGCTCGCACGGGCGCGAAGGCGCGAGCCGGGCGTCGGTGGACAATCCGGTCGCGCCCGCACTGCGGAGGAGGGGACGGGCGCACAGCACGGCTAGAACAGCGGCGGATCCGCTTCACGCACGAAGCCCGTGGGACTTGTCCATACCGCTCGGTCGGCGCCCGGTGGTTGTTCGACCTTCCACATCGTTTGGTGCTTCATCGTGTGGTGCTTGCGGCACCTCGGCGTCAGGTTCTCGGCGCTCGTGGGGCCACCGGTTGCCCAGTCATCGGTGTGGTCGAGATCGCAGTCGACCGCCCGACGGCCGCATCCGGGAAAGTCACACGTGGCGTGCTGCTGCCGCAGCCACCTCGTGAGAGCCGCTGATGGGCGACGCTGCCGAGTGTCGAGTTGCAGCACGCGCTTGCTGAACGGTTCGGTCAGCAGTCGCGTGAAGGAGGGGACCTCCCCGGCGAGCTGTCGGGCGGTGTCGATGTCGATGGGCCCGACGCCCTCGAGGAGGGCCGACTCGGTGGAGTGACGGAGCAGCGAGAGCGCCGGGATCGTGAGCGCGACAGTGAACGTGGCCTTCGACGAGCTGCTCGCGCCAGCGAGAAGGTCGGCGAGAACATCCGCCCGCAGCTGGTTCAGCGTGCGCGTCTCGTCGGCCTCACGGAACAACTCGAACGCCAGCCCGTCGACATGCGCGGTCGCGAGCGCCGCCTGCTCCGTGGGGAGGTAGGCGTGCAGCCAGCTCATGCCATCCCGGTCCAGTTCGCTGTAGACCAGACGCCGCTCGCGCGCCGCCCTTCTCCGTTCGGGCAGGGATGTGGGCTCCACTTGCTCGCGCACGGCCCGCGCCTTCGCGCGGAACCGCGCCGGTGCCAGCGTGCGGGCCGCCTCGAGGAGCCGCGCATCGAACTCGGACCACGCCTGCGCGGGGAGCTCGAGTACGACAGATGACGCCTCCCGTGCATTCTGGGTGGAGATCTCGCCCTCGCAGAACCAGGCCCACACGGAGGGCATGCGCTCCCGCAGCGTACCCGCCACGTGGCCGTGGTTGCGGACAGTAACCTCGGAGAGGTTCAGGCGGACGGCGAGGTCGGCCACCGCGGCCCGAACGGACAGCTCGACGGCGTCTCCGCGGATCATCTGCTCATCGAGGAAGACCTCGGGATGCTGTTGCGCCTCACGGAGAACCTCGTCGATGGCCCGGAACGTCGCCGCCGAGGCGCGCCACTGTGCGCGCTGCTCGAACTCCGCCGCCGCGAGGGCGAAGAGCACGCGCGTCTCGGCGAGCCGCGGGTCGAGCAGTGAGTCCATACCAGTATGAGACACCGTGCCACCGACATTGCGGCGCTCGCGGCGGGCGGCTGTGCGCTGCGGGAGGAGCAGCACAGGAGGGAGGAGAAGATCGCAGCTCAACCGCAGCCCGGCACAGCTAGTGTCGTCCTATGTCGACGACGACCTTCACCTACATCGGTGGCCCCACCGCCGTTCTCGAGTACGCAGGCAAGCGGTTCATCACGGACCCGACATTCGATGCGCCCGGCTCGTACTCCGATCCCGGCGAAACGACGCTCGTGAAGACCGCGGGACCCGCGATCAGCCGCGAGAATGTCGGCCCCATCGATGCCGTACTCCTCAGCCACCACGCCCACAAAGACAACCTCGACTACGAGGGCCTCGAACTGATCGCCACGGGCATCCCGACCCTCAGCACGCGGGATGCCGCGAGCGACCTGTTCGGCGGATCCGTCATCGGTCTCGACTCGTGGGAGACCTACGAGCTGGATGGCGTGACCATCACCTCGGTGCCCGCCCTGCACGGCCCGCCCGGAAGCGAGCGGCTCGTCGGCGAGGTCACCGGTTTCGTGCTGGAGGCCGAGGGCGAGCCGACCGTGTACGTGAGCGGCGACAACGCGTCGATCCCGCTCGTGGAACAGATCGCCGGGCGCTTCCCCCTGATCGATATCGCCGTGCTCTTCGCGGGTGCCGCTCGGGTACCGGGCATCGACGCGAACCTGACGCTCACCTCGCCGGATGCCGCGCGCGCCGCGATCATGCTCGGAGCCCGCACGGTCGTCGGGGTGCACACCGAAGACTGGGAGCACTTCTCCGAGACGCGAGAGCAGCTCGAGGCGGCCTTCGCCGAGCAGGGTCGACTCGTGTCGACCCCGCGCGGCGAGACTGTCGAACTTTAGAACGTAGCCGACTCCGGGTCTGCGCCCACGCGCTTGCCCTGGTCGAGGCTGTCGAGGGCGGCGATCTCGTCCGCGCTCAGCTCGAAGCCGAACACGTCGAAGTTCTCCGCCATGCGCTCGCGCGAGTTCGATTTCGGGAACACGATGAGGCCGTTCTGCAGGTGCCAGCGGATGACGACCTGCGCGGGCGACACCCCGTGTGCTGCAGCGGCCGCCGTGACGGGCTCCATGCCGAAGAGGTCGTACTTGCCCTGGCCGAGCGGGCCCCACGACTCGACGCGGATGCCCTTCGAGGCCGCGAACTCGCGGATCTCGCGCTGAGCGAACGCCGGGTGCAGCTCGATCTGGTCGACGGCAGGAACGGTGTCGCTGCCGGCGATGATGTCTTCGAGACGGTTCACGTGGAAGTTCGAGACACCGATCGACGCGGTCTTGCCGTCGGCCTTGATCTGTTCGAGAGCGTGCCACGTCTCGAGGTACTTGCCGAGGTCGGGGCGCGGCCAGTGGATCAGGTAGAGGTTCACACTCTCGAGGCCGAGCTTCTCGAGCGAGAGGTCGATGGCGTCGAACGCCGTCTGGGTGCCCTGATCACTGTTCCACAGTTTGGTGGTGATGTAGAGCTCGTCGCGGGGGATCCCGGATGCGGCGATCGCGCGGCCCACGCCGACCTCGTTGCCGTAGACCGCCGCGGTGTCGATGTGGCGGTAGCCGACCTCGAGCGCGTCCGAGACGATGCGCTCGGTCTCATCCGGGTCGACCTTGAAAACGCCGAAACCGAGCTGGGGGATGGTGGTGCCGTCGTTGAGGGCAAGGGTGGGAACAGTCATGCTTCCAGTCTGTCATCACCGAGGTGGCGCATGCGCATGGCGGTCTGCGAGAGCGCTGAGGCCTGGTGGAAGCCGCGCAGGGCCGCCCATCCGCCGGTCCACGTGACGTGGCTCGCGACCTCCCAGACCGTCGCATCCGGTCGCGCCCGAAGAATCGCGCGCACCTCGTCAGTGCGGCCCACCTGATGGGCGCGGGATGCCCGCGTGCGCTCCGCGAGCCCTCGGAAGACATAGCCGTGGCCCGGCGCCACGAGCGGGTCGCCGAGTGCCTCGACGCGGTCGAGCGAGCTCAGGTAGTCGGCGAGCGGATCGGACGACTCGCCGCCGAGCCCCACACCGGGGAAGATCGTCGGCAGCACGAGGTCGCCCGTGAAGAGGATGTCCTCCGTGAGCAGCGAGAGGCTCCCGGCCGTGTGGCCCGGCGTGTGCAGCACGCGCACCTCGCGGCCGGAGATGTCGAGCAGCTGGTCGTCGTGCAGCAGCACGTCCGCCACGAGGGAGGCGGGCCGCGTGTGGCCCACGATCGTCGCGATGCCCTCGTGCAGCTCCGCGGGTACGCCCCATGCGCCGAGGTCCGGCACGGTGACGCCACGCTCCGCGAACTCGTCGAGACCACGCTGCTCGGCGGCGTGCACCTGAACCCGTGCTCCGGATGCCTCGCGGATCTTCTCCGCGAGCCCCAGGTGGTCGGAGTGCAGGTGGGTGGCGGTCACCGATTCCACGCTGTCGAGCTCGAGGCCGAGCGACTGCAGCCCCGCGGACAGTAGTTCGAGGCTTCCGGGGAGGTCCCAGCCCGTGTCGACGAGGTGGACGTGGGCTGAGGCATCCGTCATCGCGTAGACGAGCGTGTAGGCCGGCGGGCCGACGGGCAGCGGGAGGGCGAGCGACCAGAGCCCCTCGCCCAGCGCGACGATGCCCGGCAGCTCGCCCGCCTCGTGCGCGGCGAGCTGGCCGGGGTCGAGGGCGATCACCCGATGTGGCGCTCGTCCGCTCCCACGTAGAGCGAGAGCGGGCGGATGAGCGCATTGGCCTGCAACTGCTCCATGATGTGAGCGGTCCAGCCGGTGATGCGGGCGGCGACGAAGAGCGGCGTGAAGATCTCGGTGTCGAACCCGATGAGGTGGTACGCCGGGCCCGACGGGTAGTCGAGGTTGGGCTTGATGTTCTTCCGCTCGTTCATCGCGGTCTCGAGGGTGTCATAGAGCTCGGCGAGGTCGGGGCGGTCGTACTCGGCGATGAGGGTGTCGAGCGCGGCCTTCATGGTCGGCACGCGCGAGTCGCCGTTCTTGTAGACGCGGTGGCCGAACCCCATGATCTTGCGCTTCTCGGCGAGCGCCGTGTCGAGCCACTCGACGGCCTTGTCGGCAGTACCGATCTCGTCGAACACATGCATGACCGCCTCGTTGGCGCCGCCGTGCAGCGGGCCCTTGAGCGCGCCGATCGCGCCCACGACCGCCGAGTACAGGTCGGCGAGGGTACTGGTGATGACGCGGGCGGTGAACGTGCTTGCGTTGAACGAGTGCTCGGCGTACAGGATCATCGACACGTCGAACGCGTCGACGACAACCTCGTCGGGGAGCTCGTCGAAGGTCATGAAGAGGAAGTTCGCGGAGTACCCGAGGTCGTCGCGCGGCTCGACGAGGTGCTGGCCGCGGCGGCGACGCTGGTCGTAGGCGACGATCGCCGGCAGTTGCGCGAACAGCCGGATGCTCTTCTCGAGGTTCGACGCGGGGCTGGAGTCTGCCGCATCCGGGTCGCTCGCACCGATGACGCTCACCGCGGTGCGGACGACGTCCATGGGATGCGCCGACACGGGCAGGTCGTCGATGACGCGCTTGACGCGCTCATCGAGGTGGCGCAGCGACCGCTCGAGCGTCTCGAACTCGGCGAGCTGCTTCTCGTCGGGGAGCTCGCCGTTCCACAGCAGGTACGCGACCTCCTCGAACGTCGAGTTCGCCGCGAGCTCCTGCACGGGGTAGCCGCGGTAGAGCAGCGAGTTGGTGTCGGGGTTGACCTTCGAGATCGACGTGGTGTCGACGACGACGCCCGCGAGCCCCTTCTTGATGTCGTCCATGCTTAGCGCCCTTCTGGTACCTGGAAGTTGAACACCGACGTGTCGAAGGCGTTGTACGCCTCGTAGTCGAGCAGCTCGTACAGTCTCGCCCTTGTCTGCATCCCCTGCACCTGCGTCGCGAGGGAACCCTCTGCCAGCAGGTCGTCGAGACCACGTTCCGCTGCGCCCATGGCAATGCGCAGCAGCGACACGGGGTAGATGACGATGTTCATGCCGACGTCGGCAAGCTGCTGCGCCGTGAAGAGCTCGCTTTTGCCGAACTCGGTCATGTTCGCGAGCAACGGCACGTCGATGGCTTTACGCATCGCCTCGAACTCGCCGAGGTCGGCCATGGCCTCCGGGAAGATCGCGTCGGCACCCGCATCCACGAGGGCTTTCGCGCGGTCGATCGCCGCCTGCAGCCCGTCGATCGCCCGGATGTCGGTACGGGCCATGATGAGCAGGTTCGGGTCGCGACGGGCATCGACTGCTGCCCGGATGCGCTTGGTCGAGGTGTCGAGGTCGACCACGGCCTTGCCGTCCAGGTGGCCGCAGCGCTTGGGGTTGACCTGGTCCTCGATGTGCAGTCCCGAGACGCCGGCATCCTCGAGGGACTGCACGGTTCGTGCCACGTTCATCGGCTCGCCGAAACCCGTGTCGGCGTCGATGAGGGTGGGGAGGTCGGTCATCCGGCTGATCTGCTGGCCGCGGTTGGCGACCTCGCTGAGCGTCGTCAGGCCGATGTCGGGCAGGCCGAGGTCCGCGGCGATGACCGCACCCGAGATGTAGACCCCGTCGAAACCCTTCTCCTGAATGAGGCGGGAGCTCAGCGGGTTGAATGCTCCGGGAAACTGCAGGAGCGTGCCCGTGGCGAGGGCCGCGCGCAGGTCGGCGCGCTTCTGCGCGGGGGTCTTGGTCGAGTACAGCATCAGAACAGTCCCTTCGGGCCGGCACCGAGGATGCCGGGCTTGGCAACGAAGTTGAGCCCGTCGAGATCGGTGAGTTCGGGCAGGCGCTGCACGGTATCCAAGAAGCGCGCGATCTCCGCCTCGTCGAGCACCGGGGAGGCGAGTTTGCGGAACTTCGCGATGTAGTCGGCGCGGGCGAACGGACGCGCGCCCAGCGGGTGCGCGTCGGCGACCGCGATCTCGTCGGTGATCGTCGAGCCGTCGGTGAGCGTGATGGCGACACTGCCTCCGAACGCCTTCTCCGCCGGGTCGTTCGAGTGATAGCGACGGGTCCATTCCGCGTCCTCCTCGGTGACGACCTTGCGCCACAGCGCGACGGTGTCGGCGCGCTGGGCCCGCGACGGTGAGTACGACTTCTCGTGGTCCCACTCGCCGTCCTGCAGGGCGACGGTGAAGATGTAGGGGATCGAGTGGTCGAGGGTCTCCCGGCTGGCCGTCGGGTCGTACTTCTGCGGGTCGTTCGCGCCCGAGCCGATCACGTAGTGCGTGTGGTGCGAGGTGCGGATGATCACGCGCTCGATGCGGTCGGCAGTGAGGTCCGGATACTCGTTGTGCAGCTTGCGGGCGAGGTCGATCCACGCCTGCGCCTGGTACTCCGCCGAGTGCTCCTTCGTGTACGTGTCGAGGATCGCGCGCTTGGCCTCACCCTTCTCGGGCAGGGGAACCTCGTAGTGGGCATCCGGGCCGTCGAGCAGCCACGCGATGACGCCGTCCTCGCCCTCGTAGATCGGCTCGGGGCTGGTCTGGCCGCGCATCGCCCGATCGATGGCCTCGACAGCCATCTTGCCCGCGAAGGCCGGGGCGTGGGCCTTCCACGTGGAGATCTGACCCTTGCGCGACTGGCGCGTGGCGGTGGTGGTGTGGAGGGCCTGGTTGACGGCCTGGAAGA
Organism: Rhodoglobus sp.; assembly: GCA_965227655.1. Classification (GTDB taxonomy): domain Bacteria; phylum Actinomycetota; class Actinomycetes; order Actinomycetales; family Microbacteriaceae; genus Rhodoglobus. The sequence goes on from OZ245765.1 coordinate 1,198,184, forward strand.
TGGTCTCCACCGGCAGACCCAAGAGGGTGCCGATGCCCGCGGCCGCCGACGGGCCGAGGTGGGCCACGTGGTCGATCTTGTGCTTGTGCAGGCTTATCGCCTTCACGAGGTCGACCTGGATCTCGTAGCCGGTGGCGATGCCGCGAATCAGGTCAGCTCCGCTCTTACCCGCGTGCTGCGCGACGGCGAGGATCGGCGGGATGTTGTCGCCCGGGTGCGAGTACTCCGCGGCGAGGAACGTGTCGTGGAAGTCGAGCTCGCGCACGGCCACGCCGTTCGCCCAGGCCGCCCACTCGGGGCTCACGTGCTCCGTAATGCCGAACACCGTGCTGCCGGGAGTCGCGGGATGGGCCTCGGCCTGACTGCGAGCGGCAATGCCGGGCCCGCGCGTGATGCTCGCCGCGGCGACTGCCGCGTTGTCGATGATGCGGTTGATCACCATCTCCGTCACCTCATCGGTCACGGCGACGGGGTCGGCGGCTACCTCGGCGATCTTCCACGCGAGCTGGTCGGGGCGCTCGAGGGTCTCTTCGCTCTTGTAGACGCGTACGGGGTGCAGTTTCATGCTGTCCTGACTGTTTCTTGTGATTCTGCGGCGGTCTCGACGATGTTCGCGAGCGCCCGATGGAGGTGGACTGTCGTCGCGCTGCGCGCGAGGTCGGGATCGCCGGCGATGATCGCGTCGACGATGAGCAGGTGCTCGGAAGCCGCGGCGACGAGCCGTTCGGTGTTGTCGTGCGAGAGCCGGCGGATCCGAGCGATATGCGTGCGCAACCCCGTGAGCGTCGACACGAGGTGGGCGTTGCCGACGGCGACATCCATCGCCTCATCGAGCCTGCGCACGAGGTCGTAGTACGCGTGCCGGCTGGGTTCGGAGAGCAGGGCGCCGGATGCCCGGAACTCCTCGCGCAGCGCCAAGAACACCTCGGGGTTCCTGCGCTCGGCGGCGAGCGCCGCGGCTTTCACCTCGAGTGCCTCGCGCACCTCGAACAGTTCGACGACGCTCTCGATCGAGGCATCCGTGACGACGAGACCGCGACCGGCCTGGCTCTCGACGAGCCCGTCGGCGCTCAGGCGCGCGAGCGCCTCACGCAGTGGAGTGCGCGAGACACCGAGCCGTGTTGCCTGCTCGACCTCGGCGAGCACGGTTCCGGGGGCGAGCTGCCACTCGAGGATCTCGTCGCGCAGGGTGCTGTATGCCCTGTCGCTCGCTCTCATGTATACATACTTGCACTCGCGCGGGCTATTCTGCGAGCATCCGGCCCCATTTGTATACAGCAGCGCGCTCAGGCTCGGGAGCGGGTGCACTTGGCTCCGTGCGCTCCGGTGGGCGATTTACAATGGAAGGCTATGCCTGACGTCGCCATCACCTACCCGGAGTCGCTCCCGGTATCGCAGCGGCGCGATGACATCCGCGACGCCATCCGCGACAACCAGGTGGTCATCGTCGCGGGGGCGACAGGATCCGGCAAGACCACTCAGCTGCCGAAAATGCTGCTCGAACTCGGGTACGAGTCGATCGGGCACACGCAGCCGCGACGGATCGCCGCGCGCACCATCGCCGAGCGCATCTCCGAGGAGCTCGGCCAGGAGGTCGGACAGCTCGTCGGCTACCAGGTACGGTTCACCGACCGGGTCGGCAAAGACACCAAGATCAAGCTCATGACGGATGGCATCCTCCTCAACGAGATCCATCGCGACCGCGAACTCAAGAAGTACGACGCCATCATCATCGACGAGGCGCACGAGCGCAGCCTCACCGTCGACTTCCTGCTCGGATACCTCAAGCAGCTGCTCCCCCGGCGACCCGATCTCAA